>NZ_JBFAKL010000011.1:0-262701 GCF_040655715.1 Nonomuraea cavernae
GGCGGGTGCACGCCGCCTTGGCCCGCCGCGGCGAGCACTGCTCGGCCGAGCTGGTGCGCGCCCTGATGCGCGAGCAGGGCCTCATCCCGGCCCAGATACGGGCGTTCCGGCCGGTCACCACCGTCCAGGGCGACTACCGCGGCATCCCCGACCTGGCCGGCCGCGACTTCACCGCCGAACGTCCGGGCATCAAGCTGGTCGGCGACATCACCTACGTCCGCACCTGGGAGGGCTTCCTCTACCTGGCCACGGTGATCGACTGCCACAGCAAGGCGGTGCTGGGCTGGGCGATGGCCGACCACTACCGCACCGAGCTGGTCAAGGACGCGATCCGGATGGCCGCCGGCACCGGCCTGCTCCAGCCCGGCGCCGTGTTCCACACCGACCGCGGCTCCAACTACACCAGCGAGGAGTTCGGCCGCTTCCTCACCGGCCTGCACATCCGCCGATCGGTCGGCCGCACCGGGGTCTGCTACGACAACGCGATGGCCGAGTCGTTCTTTTCCGCGATCAAGAACGAGTGGCTGCACCGCTTCGTCTTCACCACCCGAGCCAAGGCCAGACGGCAGGTCATCCGCTACATCGAAGGGTTCTACAACCACCGGCGCCTGCACTCGGCGCTCGGCTACCGGCCACCCCTGGAAGTACTCAATGAGTCCCTCTCAACCCAAACAGCCGCATAGGCTACGCCCATAAGACGGCTGTCCGGAATCTCCGTGGCCCCTCACCTGGACGTTCGACTCGCCGTGCGTACCCGTGAGTGACCGCTGTTGACCCCTCTTAATGGCCCGCTAATGGCCCGGCGATCATCATGTACCTGCGGCTCACTAGCTCGTGATCCACCAGTGGCGACAGAAGGAAGATCACGCTGACGCCGTTCTTGCACGGCAGGGAATCGGGGACATCCGGCTGGTGAGCTCCGGACCGATGGTGGCTACCAACCTCTTGTCGTCGGCGATCGCGTCGTAAACTCGACAGCATGACGGCACCGCAGGAAGAGTACGAAGATCTTCACCGGCTGGTCGACCAGCTTCGGCCAGATCAGGTCCGTGAAGAGCGTGCGCGACTGCTCCGGCTAGTCCACTCGCGCATCGAGGAACCTGAACTGAGTTCCGATGGCCTGCCAACCCTCTTCGGCGCCTTCCAAGCGGGTCGTAGCGACGCCTCGGAACGGGTGGAAGAAATCCTCGCGGAGGACTACGGTCACGAAGCGTGATCGTAGTCGACACCGGCCCGCTCGTGGCCGCGACCTTTCGGGACGACAAGAACCACAAGCGTTGCGTGCAGGAGTTCGCGCGGCTCCACCACGCCGATCGGCCGCTGCTCGTCCCCAGCTTCATCGCCGGTGAGAGCTGCTACATGATCGGCAAGCTTGGCGGTGCGAAGGCGGAGGCGGCGTTCCTCCGGCTGCTTGAGTCGGGCTGGTTTCGGCTCGTCGATCTCACCGAGGCGGATCTTTCGAGAATCGCGGTCCTCGTCGAGCGGTACCACGATCTTCCCCTGGGCGCCGCCGATGCCTCAGTAGTGGCCGTGGCGGAACGGATGCGGGTCACCGAAGTGATGACGATCGATGTCCGGGACTTCTCCGTGGTCCGCCCGGCGCACGTCCCCGCGCTCACCCTGCTCCCTCGGTAGGCGAAACCGACCCGCACGGCGCACGCTGGCCACGCTTCAAGGCCCATGACGACGCCACCTACTGGCTGCTATGACCGCCAAAAACACGAACACCTCGTCCCTTGAACAGGAACGAGGCGCTGTGGAGGTGGAGCCTAGCGGATTCGAACCGCTGACATCCTGCTTGCAAAGCAGGCGCTCTGCCAGCTGAGCTAAGGCCCCTTCGACGAAGATAGCTTACCGGGCTGGCGCCGGTATGTGGTGCGGGCCCAGGTCGTCGCTGAGGATCAGGCCGGGGAAGTCGGCGATCGAGTCGAGGATGTGGGTGGCGCCGCCCTTCTGGAGGCGTTCGCGACTGTGGACGCCGGTCATGACGCCGGCCACGACGGAGGCGCCGGCTCGGCGGCCGCTGAGCATGTCGCTCTCGGCGTCGCCCACGACGGCCACCTGGCGTACGTCGTCGATGCCGAGCTGGAGGACGGCGTGCAGGATCATGTCGGGCCAGGGGCGGCCGCGGCCGCCCGCGTCTTCGGGGGAGATGGCCAGGTCGATCTTGTCGTCCCAGCTGAGGACGCTCAGGACGCGGCCCAGGGTGGCGCGGCTGAAGCCGGTGATGACGGCGAGCTTGACGCCGGAGCCACGGATTTTCTCGAGGACTTCGAGTACGCCGGGCATGGGGACGAGCCCCGCCCGTTCGACGGTGCCCTCGTACGATCGCTCGAACGTGAGGTTGGCGGCCTGGGCCTGGGCCTCGTTGTCGGGGAAGATCCCCCGGAAGACATCGATCTTGGGACAGCCCCGGGACCGGTGCACGTGAACCATGGCTCGTGCGTACGCTCCGGTCCCGGGCACTATGCCCTGCGTGGCTATCGCCTCGGCGAAAGCGCGCTCGACCATGGCGATGTCACCGACTGTTGTGCCGGCCAAATCCAGGCACGCCAGCTTGATGGGGACGACGTCACTCATCGCCTCGCCAGGTCGGTTAGTTCTCGCTGCCGGTGGCCTCGGTCCAGAGATCGAGCTCGGCGCGGTCGGCCTGCACTTTGCGCCAGACCAGCAGCCCCCCAAGGGCGATCAGCGCCAGAACGAGCAGCTTCTTCACGGTGTGACCCCACTTCTTCGACGGTCTCACCTGCCGGGGTGAGACCCAACGGTTGACAGCAGCCTAGCAAGGGATGGCTGCGGTCCTGTGTCGCGCACGAACCAGATGTATCGGATGTGCGAGGTTGGACCAGGCTGTCCCGGGTGGGACCGGCCCTGACCCGTCCTATCTTGGACAACACTCGGATCATGCCAAACAATCGCGGCTCGGGTCGAACCCTACTCGGGGGATGCGGGCTGTGCGCTGGTGTCGGTACGGGTTCTGGATCGTTCGGCCCATCTGACGGCGGGGGCCATGGCAAGGCCCGCCACCAGGAATCCGGCGCCGACCACGAGCCATCCGGCGGCGCCCCAGCCCATCACGACCGTGGTGAGGACGACCGGGCCGAGCATCCTGGCCATGGCCACGCTGGTACCGAAGAAGCCCTGGTATTCACCGTGCTTGTCGTCGGGGGCCAGCGCGAAGCTGATCTCCCAGGCGCCGGCGGCCTGCAGCATCTCGCCGAGGACCTGGAGCGCCATCGCGATCAGCAGAACGGCCGCGGCGAGCCAGGCCGAGGAGCCGGTGGCCGACAGGGCGAACACCATGCAGGCCGCGAGCATGACCAGCCCGGCGTGGCGTACGGATCTGGAGGCGTCCGGCAGGCCCTGGACGCGGCGGGCGACGCGGACCTGGAAGAGCAGGACTCCGGCCGTGTTGATCACGAGCAGGACGGAGACCAGCCAGGTCGGCACCGAGGTGCGCTGGGCGATCCACAGCGGGACGACCAGGCTGAGCAGTGGCATGTAGAAGAGCATGACCGTGTTGATCAGCGTGACCAGCGCGTACGGCCGGTCGCGCAGCACGGCCAGTCGGCGGCGGGACGGCACGGCCGGCACGGCGGGCAGCCGGAGCAGCGCGAGCGCGGCGGCCAGGAAGCCGGCGGCGTCCAGGAGGAACAGGGTCAGGTACGCCTCGCGCGTGTCGAGGTGGAGGGCGAGGCCGCCCAGGGCTGCGCCGACGGCGAGGCCCCCGTTCAGGGTCGCCTGGAGGACGGCCCGCACCTCGGTCCGTTTGGCGGGTTCGATCAGGCCGGCGAGCAGGGCCTGGCGGACGGCCGACAGCCCGGTCTGAGCGGTGCCGTACAGGCAGGCGACGAGTACGAAGACCGCGAAGGACCGGACGAGGACGAACGACGCGACGGCCGTGGCGGTGGTGACGGCGAGCAGGACGGCGACGCCGCGGGGGCCGTGCCGGTCGGCCAGGCGGCCGATCGGGATGCCGGCGAGCGCGCCGACGGCCCAGCCCAGGGTGAGGCCGAAGCCGATCTGGGTGGGGGTCAGGCCGATGATCCTGGCGAAGTACAGCGCCGAGGTGACCAGGTAGGCGCCGTCGCCGATGGAGTTCGCCAGCTGTGCCAGGGCCAGCACTCGCCTGGGCGACATGTCAGACCTTGTGCGAACCGGCGGTGTCATGCGGCGAATCTACGGACGAACTTGTCCCGATATAAGCTCCAATTTCTGGTCAAGTGATTGGGCCAAACATGGACGTGCACGTGACCCTGTCCGGGCGCGGTGACTTGGCCGCTCAGGTCTACCGGCAGCTGCTGGAGGCGATCCTCGACGGGCGGCTCAGGTCGGGCGAGCGGCTGCCGCCGACGCGGGAACTGGCGCGGCGGCTGGAGATCTCGCGCAACACGGTGGCCGTGGCCTACGACCGGCTGGTGGCCGACGGGTTCCTGGTGGGACGGGCGGGCGCGGGGACGTTCGTCTCGGCGGAGCCGGTGCGGAGCCGGGCCGCGCCGAAGGGGGTCGTCCGGCCGCGGGCGGTATGGGAGACGATCCCGCCGTTCAGCCCGATGGCGCCGGCGACGTACGACTTCCGGGTGGGGGTGCCGGATCCGCGGCTGTTCCCGATCGAGAGCTGGCGCCGGTTGATGGCCCACGAGTCGCGCGCGAGCACCGCCGGATACGGGGATCCGGCGGGGCACGAGGGGCTGCGGGAGGCCATCTCCCGGCATATCGGGATCAGCCGGTCGGTGCGAGCGGGTGCCGGCGACGTGCTCATCACGAACGGCGCCCAGCAGGCGCTCGACCTCGTCGGGCGGGTTCTCATCGAGCCGGGCGCCTGCGTGGCCGTGGAGGAGCCCGGCTACCCGCCCGCGCGGCTGCTGTTCCGCTCGCTCGGCGCGCGGGTCGCCGGAGTGCCCGTGGACGGCGAGGGCATCGACGTCTCGGCCATCCCGAGCGCGGCGCGGCTGGTGTACGTGACGCCGTCGCACCAGTTCCCGCTCGGTACGCCCATGTCACTGGCCCGCCGGGCGGCGCTGCTGGCCTGGGCGGAGCGGCGGCAGGCGGTGGTGATCGAGGACGACTACGACAGTGAGTTCCGCTTCGGCGACCGTCCGCTGGAGCCGCTGCAGAGCCTGGACCGGGCGGGCCGGGTGATCTACGTCGGCTCGTTCTCCAAGACGCTGCTGCCGACGCTCCGTCTGGGCTTCCTGGTCGCGCCCGCCTCGCTCGGCCCCGCGCTGCGCGCGGCCCGGCGGCTGACCGACTGGCACGGGACGCTGCCCGTCCAGGCGACACTGGCCAGGTTCATCGATGAGGGGCTACTGGCCCGGCACATCAGGAAGGCGACCCGTGAATACGCCGCCAGGCACGCGCTGATCGCCGACGCGCTGAGCCGGGACGACCGGCTCCGCCTGGTGCCGTCGGTCGCGGGCCTGCACCTCTGCGCCCGCTTCGCCCCGGGCGTGTCGGTACGGCCCGCGCCCGACCTGGCGGTGGAGCAGCTCGACGCCTACCGGGGCGAGACCGCGGCGCAGCCCGGTCTGGTGCTGGGCTACGGCGCGATCGGGCAGCAGGCCATCCCGGAAGGGCTGCGGCTGCTCGGCCGGTCGCTGATCCCGGAGGGGGTCGCTCGCCCGGTCGCTGATCCAGGAGGGGTCGCTCGGCCGGTCGCTGATCCCTGAGGGTCGCTCGGCCGGTCGCTAAATGTCTCTCCGGCTCCAGAACCTCTTGGCCCGCTCGCCTGACAGCTCGGGCTCGTCGGGCGGCGAGGGCTGCTGCACGATGACCACCGTGGTCCTCGCGTGGCGCGCGCAGTACATGCTGGTCGAGGGCAGGAACATCCGGCTGAACAGTCCCCGGCGGCTGCGGCCGAGGACCAGCAGGTCGCCCTCGCGGGCGAGGTCGACGAGGTGGTAGCCGGGGTCACCGACCCTGCCGGCCACGACCGTGGTCAGGTCGTCGGGCATTCCGCCGGCCACGTCGTCGAACACGCTCCCGACCAGCTCGGCGCACCTGGCCTCCTCGCCGGCCCTGATGGTGTTCTGCATGGGCAGCGCCTCAGGGAACGGATGCACCGGAGCCCGGCTCACGTGCACGGCGACGAGGGCCATCCGGTGCAGCCTGGCCGCGCCGATGGCCCAGGCCAGGGCCCACCGCGAGGCAGGGGTCTCGTCCACCCCGACGATCAGCCTCGCTCCGCCGGGCAGGTCATGATCCACGGCGACTCCTTGGTGAGGTACTCGACCATAGTGCGCCCGGCCGCCGGTTACCTAAAGGTGGCAATTTGCGAACTTTCGGGCCCTTTACAAAAGGGGCATCGCGGTGCGGCGCGCGCAGCGTTACGCCTTGTTTCACGCCAGTGCCAGCAGGCCCTCGAACAGCACCTTGAGCTCCAGGTCGTCCAGCACGTGGTATGGCTGCGCGGCCCGGCGGTTGGTGTCGTCCTCTATCTCGTCGCGCAACGGGCCCGCGCAGAGATCGACGATTCCGGCGGCCGTGAGCCCGGCCGCGTGCCAGGCGGCGGCGTGGGCGTCGGCCCGGTGGTAGCGGAGCGCGGCGAGGCGGTTGAACAGCAGCACGCCCGCGGGGGTGCCGTCCGGCTCGTACGGCGGGGTCACGGCCGCGAAGGCGCCGCCCGGGGCACGTTCGGCCGTGTCGAGAACCCTGCCCGCGAGGTCGGCGAGCGTCACCAGGTCGTAGGTCGCCCAGATGCGCCGGGTGGCGGCGGCGTGGGCGGCGTAGAGGCCGTCGATCGCGGCGAGCGCGGCGGGCGTGGGGTGCAGGAGCCCCTCGCCGTCCTCGGTCAGGGTGCCCTGCCGCAGGTGGTCGCGGATCTCGGCGTCCAGGTCGGCGGCGTTGCCGTACCGGTAGACGGCGGCGAGCGCGTCGCGGGTCAGGGGGCCGAGTGGGAGGCGGTAGCGCAGGTCCATGAGGAGCCCGCCGGTCCCGGCGCCCGCTGAGGCGTGGACGTTGATGTGCACCGCGTTGATGACCGGGGCGATGGTCGCGGCATACGTCGACAGGTCACGAAATTTCGGCATTGCGCGTCATTATGCCGTGACTCGCGTTACCCGCCCCAGTCGTACGAAAAAGAGGTGGAATTCGGTGAATCAGGGTCGGATGCTGGGGCGGTGAACCTCAACGAGTACACCGGTTACGACGCCGTCGGCCTGAGCGAGCTGATCAGGACCGGTAAGGTGACCGCCGCCGAGGTCGAGACCGTCGCCCGCGAGGCCCTGGCGGCCGCGAACGCACAGGTGAACGGGCTCACGTTGCCGATTTTCTCCCCCGCCCTCTCCCACGCGGACGACGGGCCCTTCACCGGGGTGCCGTTCCTGATCAAGGACCACGGGCCGGTCGCCGAGGGCGTGCCGTTCTCGATCGGCAGCCGGGCGCTGCCGCACGTCGTGGCCGATCACGACACCGATCTGATGCGCCGGTTCAGGGCCGCCGGGCTGGTCACGCTCGGCCAGACCACCTGCCCCGAGCTGGCGCTGAGCCTCACCACCGAGAGCATCAGGTACGGGGCCACCCGCAACCCGTGGGACCTGGAGCGCACCGCCGGCGGGTCGAGCGGCGGAGCAGCCGCGCTGGTCGCGGCCGGGGCGGTGCCGGTGGCCCACGGCAGCGACGGAGCCGGGTCGATCCGGGTGCCCGCCTCCTGCTGCGGCGTCGTGGGGCTCAAGCCGAGCCGGGGCCGCGTCACGGCGGGGCCCGACATGGGCGAGCTGATGTTCGGCATGGCGTACGAGTTCGCGCTGACCCGGACCGTGCGTGACGCGGCGCACCTGCTCGACGCCGTGCACGGGCCCGGCGTGGGCGACAAGTACACCGCGCCGCCGCCCCTGCGTCCGTACGCGGACGAGGTGGGCGCCGACCCTGGCCGGCTGCGGGTCGCGCTGACCACGCGGAGCTGGTCCGGCTCGGCCGTGGATCCCGAGGTGGCCGGAGCCGCCGTCCACGTGGCGCAGGTGCTGGAGGAGATGGGGCACCACGTCGCGGAGGCCGGTCCCGAGGTGTCCTGGGAGGACGCCATCCGCGCCCTGGAGACGGAGGCCATGGCCATCGCCTCCGCCCTGCTGCTCTCTCCACGCGAGCCCGATCCGGCCCTGATGGAAGCGGTCAGCAGGAAGGTTCTGGAGCTGACACGGCAGGCTCGCGCCCTCGACCTGGTCACCGGGTTCCACTCGCAGAATCTGGTGAGCCGCTCGGTCGCCCGCTTCTTCACCGGCCACGACCTGCTCGTCACGCCGACGCTCGGCCGGTTGCCCCTGGCCCACGGGGTTCTGAACTACGACGACCCGGATATCACCTTCCGGCAGTGGCTGGACCGGCTCATGGAGTTCAGCCCGTTCACCGCGGTGTTCAACGCCACCGGGCAGCCGGCGATCAGCCTGCCGCTCGGCCGGAGCGAGAGCGGGCTGCCGATCGGGGTGCAGCTCGTGGCCGGGTACGGCCGTGAGGATCTGCTCTTCCGGGTGGCCGCGCGGCTGGAGCAGGCCCTCCCCTGGCCGCTCTGCGGTCTCATCAAGGACTGACCTGTCCCGAACGGGCCGGCCGTCCAGTATGGGCGGGACGGGCCGATCCGGGGCGGACCGCCGATTCGGAGGGCGGCCGATCCGGGGCGGACCGCCGATCCGGGGGCGGCCGATCCGGGGGCGAGCATCGTGCGTGTCATGATGGCCGCGAGATGTCCGCCTCGCTGCCCTTCCGCCTCGCGCGCACCTCGGCGTTCGCCGTGGTGTGCCTCGGGTTGAGTGTGGTGGCCCACACCTTCGGCGGGGGCGGCGTCACGCCGCCGGCCATGGCGGGGGCGCTGGCGCTGGCGTTCGCCGCGGCCTATCCGCTGTCCGGGCGGGAGCGGACGCTGCGCTCGATTCTGCCGCTGCTCGGCGCGTTGCAGGCCGTCATGCACGTCGGCTTCTCGCTCGCCTTCTCGGTCACCGGAGACGGCTCGCCGATCGTGGCTCACGCCCCTGCGGGGTCGGTGCCGGGGGTCGGCATGCTGGCGCACGGGGGGCTGGTGCCAGAAGTCGGCATGCTGGCGCACGGGGGGCTGGTGCCGGGGGTCGGCATGCTGGTGGCGCACGGGTGGGCGATCGGGCTGACCGCCCTGTGGCTGGCGCGCGGCGAGGCCCTGTTCTGGGCGGTGCTGCGCCGGCTGGCCGGACGCCTGCTCGCCGTGCTCCTGCCGCCCGCCCCGTGGACTCCTTTCCTCTCTCCCCGTACGGCCGAGCCGCCGGTGCTGCGCTCGGCCGTGCTGCGGCATGTGGTGAGCCGGCGGGGTCCGCCGGTGGTCGTCGATTCCCTCTGACATTTCGTCATTTCGACCACCACGCCCGGCGCGGCCTGCCGTACCGGGTGGAGAAAGGCATTTCTCGTGTTCCCTCGTCATGTCCTGGCTTTCGGCTGCCTGCTCGCCCTGACCGCGTGCGGGGTCCAGCAGAGTTCCACCCCCGCGGCCGGTGCTCCGGCTCAGGTCACCGCCCAAGCCACAGCTCCGGCGGGTGCGGGGCTTTCCATCACCGATCCCTGGGTGAAGACGACCAAGAAGGGGATGACGGCCGCGTTCGGGGTGCTGGTCAACGACTCCGACACCGAGGTGACGGTCGTCTCCGCCACCTCGTCGCTGTCGCCCACGGTCGAGCTGCACGAGGTCGTGGAGTCCGGCGGCAAGATGGTCATGCGGGCCAAGGAGGGCGGCTTCGTCGTCCCCGCCCACGGCACCCACCCGCTCGAACCCGGTGGTGACCACATCATGCTGATGGGCGTCACCGAGGAGGTGAAGCCGGGCGCTCGCATCCCGTTCACGCTCACGGTCAAGGACGGGCAGCCGCTGGAGTTCACCGCCGTCGGCAAGGACTTCGCCGGGGGCAAGGAGGACTACCAACCGGGCATGGATCACTGATGGCGGCCGGAATCAGCCGGCGCGGGCTGCTGACCGGTGGCGCGGCCGTCGCCGGTGGCGCCGCCATGACCGTCCTGGCCACGGCGGCGGCTCAGGAGGCCGGACCGGCCGGCGGCGTCCCGGCCGCCTCGGGGACCTCGGGGACCTCGGGGACCTCGGGGACCTCGGGGACCTCGGGGACCTCGGCGACCTCGGGCGGGTCAGGCGTGTCGGGCGCGTCAGCTGTCGACGCATCGGCCGTGGAGCCGTTTCACGGACGCCACCAGGCCGGGGTGGCCACGACGCCGCAGGCGCATGCCGTGTTCGTCGCGTTCGACCTGCGGCCGGGGACCGGCAAGGAGGCGGTCGTACGCCTGATGCACCTGCTGACCGACGACGCCCGCCGCCTCACCCAGGGGCGGCCGGCGCTCGCCGACACCGAGCCCGAGCTGGCCGTGGCGCCCGCCCGGCTGACCGTCACGTTCGGGTTCGGCCCGGGGCTGTTCGCCGCCGCGAAGACGACGTCACCCCTGGCGCCGCTGCCGTCGTTCACCACCGACAAGCTGGACAAGCGGTGGGGCGGCGGCGACCTGCTGGTGCAGATCTGCGCCGACGACCCGATCACCGTCTCCCACGCGCTGCGGATGATCGTCAAGGACGCGCGGTCCTTCACCCGGGTCCGCTGGACCCAGCGTGGTTTCCGGCGCAGCGCCCACGCGCAGGCGCCGGGCACCACCCAGCGCAACCTGATGGGCCAGCTCGACGGCACGGTCAACCCCACCGATCTCGACCGGGCCGTATGGATCACCGACGGGCCGCTGCGCGGCGGAACAACGCTGGTGCTGCGCCGCATCCGGATGAATCTGGAGTCATGGGACGCCGCCGACCGGGTGGCCAGGGAGTTCACGATCGGCCGCCGCCTCGACACGGGCGCTCCGCTGACCGGCCGGGCCGAGCACGACGAGCCCGACTTCGCCCGGCTCAACCGGCTCGGCTTCCCGGTCATTTCGGAGTACGCCCACATCCGGCGGGCCCGTACGGAGGATCCCGGGTCGCGCATCCTGCGCCGGCCGTACAACTACGACGAGGGGTTGACCGAGGCCGGTACGTCCGACTCCGGGCTGATCTTCGCCTCCTACCAGGCGGACATCGGCCGCCAGTTCGTCCCGGTGCAGCGCCGGCTGGCGGAGGGCGATCTGCTCAACGAGTGGGTCACCACGATCGGCTCGGCGGTGTTCGCCATCCCGCCGGGATGCGGGCCGGACGGGTGGATCGGAGACCGGTTGCTCTAGGCGAAGCCGCCGGGGAGGTAGGCCGGCGGGCGGTCGGAGGAGGGCCAGACGTAGTCGAGGTCGTCCGGCTCGGGGCCGAAGATGGGGCCGTAGAAGTCGGGGGCCTTGCGCAGGAGGGCGGAGCGGTGGCTGCGGTGCAGGCCGTCGTCGCCGAGCCAGGGCGGCAGCTCGCCGGCCGCTTCGAGCTGCGGCTGGGTGCGGACGCCCGCCCTGCCGCAGTGGTGGGCCAGCTCGCGCGTCAGCGTGTCGGCGCAGGTGTCGCTGCGGCCGGTGGAGCACCAGTGGTGGCACATCTCGAGGCCGTAGCGCACCAGGCCCTCCTCGTAGCCCGCCCACATGCGCACCGCCGGATGATTTCGCCAGCCGTAGCCGGGGACGGTGAGCGCCCGCAGGATCTGCAGGGCCTCAACGCGCTGTTTGCCGAGCCGCAGCGGGTCGAGCACCTGAGCGGTCAGCGCGAAGTCCGGATAGGGAAGAAAGGTTTGCATGGACCCCCTCGCTCACGATCACGCTTCCTACCGCTCCTTCCGCAGGTCAGGGCGGTCGAAACGTGCTGCCCGCGCGGCGGCCGGGTGGCTGGGCCGCGCCCTCAGCGGGTGGGGCCGTTGAAGGCCCAGACGCTGAGACCTGCTCGTAGAACGCCGACGCGGCCTCCCCACGGGCGGTCATGAGCTCGCCACTCCGCCCGGGAGTGTGCGCCGTGCCTTCCCGTCGCGTGGTAGAGCAGCAGCGCCGTGAGGCAGCCGCCGGCCAGGACCGCCGCCGCGATCACCGTTCGGTGGCGAATCGGGCGATCGGGTTCGCCAGGTCTCCGACCAGCTGGAGCGCAGCCGACGGGTCGGCCAGGTCAACCATCTGCTGGTTGTCGCGCAGCTGCAGCCGGTTGAGGCAGGACAGCGCGAACGTCTCGGCGAACAGGTCGTAGCGCTCGAACCTCCCGGCCAGGTGCGGGACCGACGCCTGGTAGTCGGCGGCGCACTCGGCCACGGTCCGCCAGAAGGTCTGCTCGTCGAGCACGCCGTCGACGGCCAGGGCGTCGCTCAGGAAGCGGAAGAAGCAGTCGAAGACGTCAGTGAAGATCGACAGCAGCTTCATGTGCTCCGGAACCTCCGCGCGGACGCGGTCCACGCCTGGCGGCAGCGGCGCGTCCGGGTCCATCACCACGATCTCCTCGGCAATGTCCTTGAAGATCGCTCGTTCCACCGTCCCGCCGTCGAGGACCAGGATGACGTTCTCGCCGTGCGGCATGAACGCCAGGTCGTAGGCGTAGAAGCTGTGCAGCAGCGGGGTGAGGTAGGCGTCGAGATAGCGCCGCAGCCACACCTCGGGTGCCAGGCCCGACCGCTCGACCAGCGCGCCCGCGAAGGACCGGCCCTCGTGGTCGACGTGCAGGAGGGAGGCCATGGTGGCCGGCCGCCGACCCGGCTCCAGGCCCGGCACCGGGCTCTCCCGCCACAGTGCCGCGAGCATCTTGCGGTACGGCGAGTACCTGTCGGTCGCGGCCTCGTACTGCCGGTGGCGGTAGCCGACGGCGGCCCGTTCGCGCAGGATCGTCAGCCGGGTCGCCCGCAGGACCTCGTCGCCGGCGACGACCCCGGCCAGCCAGTCGTTGATCGCCGGCGTTGCCTCCATGTACGCCGCCGACAAACCCCGCATGAAGCCCATGTTCAGCACCGACAGCGCGGTCTTCACGTAGTGCCTGGACGGGACGGTGGTGTTGAAGAAGGTGCGGATCGACTGCTGGGCTAGGTACTCGTCGTCGCCGGAGCCCAGGCAGACCAGGCGCCGCTCGGCGACCTCGGCGGCGAAGGTCACCGACAGTTTGTTCCACCACTGCCAGGGATGGACCGGGATGAGCAGATGGTCGGACAGGTCGAGCCCCAGCTCGGCCAGGGTGGCGGCGAAGCGGCCGAGCGCCTGCTCGCCCAGCTCGTCGCGCATGAGGCGGTCGTAGTCGATGTCGGCCGAGCAGGTGAAGGTGGCGTGGTCGCGGTGCGCGGCCAGCCAGATGAGCCGCACCGGGCTCGCGACCTCGGGCGCGTACGCGTGATACTCGTGCACGCCGTAGCCGATCCGGCCGTTGTTGGCCACGAAGCACGGGTGGCCTTCGGTCATGCCGGTCTCGATCTCCTGGAAGGAGGCCTTGGCCAGCTCGGCCGCGCCGACCTGCGGCTTGGTGAGCTTGTAGGCGGCGCTGGACAGGGTGGAGCCGATCTCCTCCAGGTAGACCGGGAGGATCCGGTCGCTCAGGCCGAGCGTGCCGCGCAGCTCGACGCAGAACTCGATCGCGTCCAGCGGGAGCTCGGTCCCTGTCTCGGCCTCGGTCCCGCTCTTGGTCCCGGTCTCTCCGGCGGCCTGGACGCGGTGCCGGGTGATGCTGCCGGCGTCGATCCGCCAGTGGTCGAGCGGCAGAAGCGTGGCGGCGAACCGGTACTCGACCGTGCCGTCGTCGCTGCGGACGGCGTACCGGCCGCCGGAGATCGGCTCCGGAGTGAGCAGCCGCTCGTGGGCGAACTCGGACAGCGCCTTGCGGACCAGATGGCGGTTGGCGCGGGCCCAGGTGCCGGGCGTCAGATGGGCGACGGCCTCACGGGGGTTCACGCGGTCACTCCTCGGGGGGTGAATTCGGGGACGGACTTGAGGGCGGCCTTGGGGGCGGACTCGGAGACGGACTCGGAGACGGACTCGGAGACGGACATGGGGGCGGACTCGGGGGCGGGCTCGGTGGCGGCGCGGAACCGGTCACGGGTGCAGACGCTGAGCAGCGCCTCCTTCTCCGGTTTGGCGACGGGGCCGACCACCTCGAACCCGACGGCCGCGTTGAGCGCGTGGACCGCCGTGTTGCGGACGTCGGGCTCGACCACGACGCGGCGGCAGGCCGGGTCGCTGAAGAGCAGCTCCATGACGGTGGTGATCACGGCCAGGGTGAAGCCGTGGACCGGGGTGTCCGCCGGCGCGCACAGGAAGTGCATGCCGACGTCGCCCTCCTCGGCGTCGTACAGGCCGGCGAGCTCGACGTGCGCCGGGTCGTAGCGTTCGACCAGGAAGGCGGGCCGGCCGTCGACCAGCCCGAGGAACGCGTCGTGGTGCGGATGCGCCTCGATCCGGCGGTACTCGGCGACGACCCGCGCCAGGTCGGCGTCCTGCATCATCCAGAACGCCGCCTTGGGGTGCGTCACCCAGCCGTGCAACCGCTCGGCGTCGGTGTCGTCGGTGTCGAGGTCGAGCGGGCGCACCGCCAGCTCCCCGACCCGCTCGTCCGTGCGGGTGAAGACGATCTCGCTCATACGATGACGCCCTCCGGCGCGCCGAACTCCTGGAAGGCGATGGCCTTCTCGATCGGGTAGAACTCGCGGCCGAGCAGCTCGCGGACGATCCACGAGTTGCGGTACGGGCCCATGCCGAGGTCGGGCGAGGTGACGCTGTGCGCGTGGGTGGCGCCGTTCTGCAGGAAGATGCCGCGGCCGGTGGTGTCGATGCTGTAGTTCCTGGCCACGTCGAAGCGGCCGTGTGCGTCCCAGCGGATGCGGTCGCGTACGGGCTCCAGGAAGGCGGGCACCCGGTACTTGTAGCCGGTGGCCAGGATCAGGCCGTGGGTGCGCAGCGAGAAGTCGCGCTCCTGCTCGACGTGCCGCAGCCCGAGCGTGTACTCAGCCCGGCTCTCGTCGTAGGAGGCGCCGGTCAGCGCGGTGTTGGTGAGCAGCCGGGTGGGGATCGGGCCGTCGGCGGTCTTCTGGTAGAGCAGGTTGAAGATGTCGTTGATCAGGTCGGCGTTGATGCCCTTGAACAGCCCTTTCTGCTCCTCCTCCAGCCGGTAGCGGGTGTCCTCGGGCAGCGCGTGGAAGTAGTCCACGTACTCCGGCGAGGTCATCTCCAGCGTCAGCTTGGTGTACTCCAGCGGGAAGAACCTCGGCGACCTGGTCACCCAGGTGAGCCGGTAGCCGCGGGCGTCGATGTCGCCCAGCAGGTCGTAGTAGATCTCGGCCGCGCTCTGGCCGCTGCCGACGACCGTGATGCTCTCCTTGTCCTGCAGCGCGGCCTTGGCGCCGAGATAGTCCGCGTTGTGGATGAGGTCGCCGCCGAGCCCCTGGCAGGCGTCCGGGAGGTACGGCGGGGTGCCGGTGCCGAGGACGAGGTGCCGGGCGCGGTGCTCGGTCGTCTCCCCGGTGTCCGCCCTGACCGCGCGGACCGTGTAGAGCCCGTCGGCCTCGTCGTACTCGACGGAGGTCACCTCGTGGCCGAAACGGATGCCGCGCAACCGGGCGGCGGCCCAGCGGCAGTAGGCGTTGTACTCGCTGCGCATCTGGTAGAAGATCTCGCGGATGTAGAACGGGTAGAGCCGCCCCGACTCCTTCAGGTAGTTGAGGAAGGAGTGGCGCGAGGTCGGGTCGGCCAGGGTGACGAGGTCGGCGATGAACGGCGTCTGCAGGGTGGCGGAGTCGAGCAGCATCCCCGGATGCCAGTCGAAGTCCGGCTTGCTCTCCAGGAACAGGCCGTCGAGCTCGTCGATCGGCTCGGTCAGGCAGGCGAGACCCAGGTTGTACGGGCCCAGCCCGATCGCGATGAAGTCGTGCGTGGACATACGGTTCCTCCCGTGGTGGGTCAGCCGGCCTGGCGGCAGGTTTCGAGGGGGGCTCGGTCGTCGACGTACCGTCCCGCGTGCTCGGCGATGAGGTCGACGACGTGCGCGATGTCGTCCAGCGACGTCTCCGGGTTGAGCAGGGTGAACTTCAGGTAGTGCCGGCCGTCGACCTTGGTCCCGGCGACGACGGCCGCGCCGGAGGCTGCCAGCGCCTCGCGCGCGTACAGGTTCGCGTCGTCCGCCAGTTTCCGGCCGGGTCCCTCCGGGGGGAGGTAGCGGAAGACGACGGTGCTCAGCTGCGACTTGGTGACGACCTCGAAGCGCGCGTCGGCGGCCAGCAGGTCCCAGGCGGCGGACGTACGGTCCACCACCTCGTCGAACAGCTCGCCGATCCCGTCCGGGCCCATGACGCGCAGCGTCATCCACAGCTTGAGGGCGTCGAAGCGGCGGGTGGTCTGGATGCTCTTGTCGACCTGGTTGGGGATGCGCTGCTCGGCCATGCGGACGGGGTTGAGGTAGTCGGCGTGGTAGGTCGCGTGCCGCAGCACGGCGCCGTCGCGCACCAGCAGCGCGCTCGAACTGACCGGCTGGAAGAAGGACTTGTGGAAGTCCACGGTCACCGAGTCGGCGCGCTCGATGCCGTCGAGCAGGTGCCGCCGGGTGCGCGAGACCAGCAGGCCGCAGCCGTAGGCGGCGTCCACGTGCAGCCAGGTCCCGGCCCGCGCGCAGAGGTCGGCGATCTCGGGCAGCGGGTCGATGGTGCCGAAGTCGGTGGTGCCGGCCGTGGCGACGACGGCCATCACGACGAGGCCCTCCCGGCGGCAGCGTTCCAGCTCACGGGCCAGAGCGGCGGGCGGCATCCGGCGGTCCGGGCCGGTCTCCACCGTGATGACGGCGTCCGGGCCGAGGCCGAGAAGTTTGGCCGATTTCTGCACGCTGAAGTGGCCCGCCTCGGAGGCGATGACGCGCAGCCGGGGCAGCAGGGTCTGCCTGCCCGGCGGCATCGCCGGGCCGGCCGCCGCGAACGCGCACGCCTCCTCGCGGGCCAGGAGCAGGGCCTGGAGGTTGGACTGGGTGCCGCCGCTGGTGAAGACGCCGTCCGCCTGGTGGCCGAACCCTACGCGCCCGGCCGTCCAGTCGATCAGGCGGCGCTCGATCAGCGTGCCGCCGGCGCTCTGGTCCCAGGTGTCGAGCGAGGAGTTGACCGCCGTGAGGACGGCCTCGCCGAGCAGGGCCGGGATGACGACGGGACAGTTGAGGTGGGCCAGGTAGCGGGGGTGGTGGAAGTAGACCGCGTCGCGCAGGTAGACGTCCTCCAGCTCGTCGAGGGCGGCGGAGGGGTCGTGCAGGGGGCGGTCCAGGTCGATCGCGGAGATCTCCGGGGCGAGCAGCGAGGGGGAGATCCCGCTGAACGGCCGGTCGGCGCCGGCGATCCGGGTGGCCACCCGGTCGATCCCGGCGGCCAGCGCCTGCCGGTAGTGGTCCATGGTCGCGTGGTTGAACAGGTGGAGCCTCGCGCCTGCCGGTTCGGACACGGCGGCTGCCGATGGGACATCGACGGGGTGTCCCCAAAAAGTCATGGTCAGTCCTCAACAGTCACGGACGTTGTAGTTAGGTTAGGCTAACCTAACTTAGGGCTGATCTTGGCTCCCCAACGACCCCCACCCAACGGCTTGGCGGCTCAGGCAAGGGGCGCCGTGTGGGCAATATGAACCTTTTGTACTGGTAAAACTTAGGTTAACCTAACCTAAGTATCTGTCCAGAGGGTAGATCGTTATTTAGGTTAGCTTTACCTTACGTAGCGAGGACTGTGTGAGCATCGAGGTCTTCCGGGACTCCTGGGGCATCCCGCACCTCCGCGCCGGCGACTCCCGGGAGCTCGCCCACGCCCAGGGGCGCGACGCCGCCCTGGACCGGGCCTGGCAGATCGAGGTCGAACGGCACCGCTCGACCGGCGCCACCGCCGCCTTCCTCGGCCCCGACGCCGTCGGCTGGGACCGCTTCGCCCGGCAGGTCCGCCTCGACGACACCGCCCGCCGCTGCTACCACGCCCTCGACGACGACACCGCCGCCTGGGTGCGGAGCTACGTCGACGGGGTCAACGCCGGTCTCGGCGACGGGTCGTCTCGGGCGCCGGAGTTCGCCGCGACCGGCCTCGCTCCCGGCCGGTGGGAGCCCTGGACCCCGCTGGCCGTGTGGCTGTCGCACCACATCCTGTTCGCCGGGTTCCCCGCGAAGCTGTGGCGCGAGGCGGTCGCCCAGCGGCTCGGCGCGGACGCGATCGGGCTCTTCGCCACCGACGGGCCCGGCACCTCCGGGAGCAACGGCTGGCTCGTGCCCGGCGACCGCACCGCCTCCGGGGCCGCCCTCCTGGCCGGCGACCCCCACCGGTTCATCGAGGAGCCGGGCATCTACCAGCAGATCCACCTGTCCTGCCCCGAGTACGACGTGGTGGGGCTGGCCGTGCCCGGGGTCCCCGGCATCGCCCACTTCGGGCACACCGGCACCGTCGCCTGGGCGATCACCAACGCCATGGCCGACTACCAGGACCTCTACCGCGAACGGCTCCGCCGCCGGGGTGAGGTGGTCGAGGCGTACGGCCCCGGCGGCTGGGAGCCGGCCTCGGCTCACCTGGAGAGCGTCGAGGTGGCCGGCCGGGACCCGGTCGAGGTCGAGGTGATCGAGACCGCCCGCGGCCCGGTCATCCTCACCGGCGGTTTCGCGTGGGCCGCTGACGGCGCGACCTCGAACGGCGCCGCGCTGGACGGACCCGCGCTGGACGGACCCGCGCTGGACGGACCCCCGCTGGAATGGGTCGCGTCGGACCAGGGCGCGTCGGACCAGGGCGGGGGTCAGGAGGCGGCGGTCAGTCTGCGGTATCCGCCCCGGGTACGGGCTGATCTGGGGTTCGAGGCGTTGCCCAGGCTGCTGCGGGCCAGGACCGTGGACGACGTGGACCGGGCGTTCGACCGGTGGGCCGAACCCGTCAACGTCGTGCTGGCCGCCGACACGCACGGCGGCCTGCTGCACCGCGTGGCGGGCGCGGTGCCGATCCGGCACCCGGCGAACGGCACGCGCGTCGTCCCGGCCTGGGATCGGGAGCACGAGTGGCGGGGCTGGCACGACCCGATGCCCCGCGCGCCGGTCGGCGGCCTCGCGGTGATGGCGAACGAGCGGGGCCCGTCGGAGCCCCTGGGCGTCGAGTTCGCGCCGCCGCACCGCGCCGGCCGGATCCGCGAGCTGCTGGAGGCGGCCCCGGCCTGGTCCGCCGGGGACATGGCGGCCGTCCACACCGACACCTTCCTGGCCTCCGCCGCTTCCCTGCTGGACCTGCTGGCCATGCTCGACGGCCTCACCCCCGAGGCCGCGCGCCTGCGTGACCGGCTGCTCAGCTGGGACAGGCGCATGGACGCCGCCCGCACCGACGTCACGGCCTACGCGGCGGTGCGTTCGGCCGTGGTCCGCCGGCTGGCGGCCCACCCGGCGCTGGCCGCCCTGGCCGAGCCCGCGCCGTGCCCCGAGATCTTTCTGCCGTGGCTCGCGCTGCTCCCGAGGGTGGCGTACGCGATGGAGACCTTGCTGACCACCGACCGGCTGCCCGGCCTCGACCAGGCCGAGCTGGTCCGGGCGGCCGTCGAGGAGGTGGCGGCGGCCGGAGGGACGTGGGTGGCGTGGGGCGAGGCGCACCGGCTCGCGCCCTGGCGGGCACTGCCCGGCCCGGCGTCCGACGAGTGGCACGGAGCGGGCGGCGACCACGACTGCGTGCTGGCCACGTCCAGTGTTCCGGGGCTCACCGATCACTTCGCGCGCGGGCCGGCGGCGCGCTACGTCTGGGACCTGGCGAGGCGCGACGACAGCCTGTGGGTGGTCCCGTCCGGCGCCTCCGGCGTGCCCGGCGACGCCCACGACCGCGATCAGCTACCGCTGTGGCTGCGCGGGGAGCTCGTGCCCGTGATCACCGACTGGAACCGACTCACCGAGGAGCGGCATGACCCCTGACTTCCCCACCCGTGAGGCCGTGCACGAGCAGGTGATCGACGGCTTCGGCACGGTCCGGGTCGTCCCGCTGGACCCGGCGGCCGACCTCGACGTGATCTATCCCTGGGTCACCCAGGAACGGGCCAGGTTCTGGGGCATGCTCGACGCCACCCGTGAGCGGGTGCTGGAGTTGTACGAGTTCGTGGGCACGCTCGACAGCCATCACGCCTTCCTGCTGCACCGGGACGACCGGCCGGTGGCGCTCTTCCAGAGCTACGACCCCGAGTTCGACCCGGTCGGCGAGTGCTACGAGGTGCGGCCCGGCGACTACGGCATCCACCTGATGATCGGGCCGGTCGTGGGGGAGCCGGAGCCCGGTTTCACCGGCGCCCTGCTGACCGCGTTCCTCACGTACGTGCTCGCCGACCCGAGCCGCAGGCGGATCGTGGCCGAACCCGACGCGCGCAACGACAAGGCGATCGCCCGCCTGGTGCGGGCCGGCTTCGAGCCCGGCCCCGAGATCGACCTGCCCGGGAAGCGGGCCCGTCTCGTCTTCCTCAGCAGGGAGACGTTCGAGCAGCCGCACCGGCGTTGACCGGGTCGGCCGCGGTCACCAGGACGCGCGCGAGGCTCGTCGAGCCGGGCCGACGGTGTGCACCACGACCTCGCGCCTCGCCACCGGGTGGCGAGGCGCGGTCAGGCCGAGGTGGCCGCCCTCGTCGCGCGGGCGGGGCTCACCAGGACGGGAGTGTCGACTCCCGGTCTTCCTTGGTCATCAGGTGGGCGTCGGGCCCCGGGAACACAAGGGTCTCGTGGCCGGTGTCCAGCCAGTGCACCACGTACGGCGGAGATCCGTCAGGGTGACGCAGCTCCGTGATCACGCCTACGCGCCGGTGCTCGTCGTGGTAGGTGCCCTCGACGACCAGCCGGTCTCCAATCGCTGCCTTCATCTCGGTCTCCTCTCGTCGACCGCGGTGTTCGTTGGCCGGTGACGACGGTGGAGCAGGCCCGCAGTACGGTTACCCGTCCCGTTCTCTGATTATCGTCCCTTTTGCACCCGTTCGTCATACCCGCCGAGGCGAAGCCTGACCCACTCTCCCGGAGCGGATTCAGGGTCGAGCGCTACCTCACCGACATGCGGACGGCCACGTCGCGCAACGCCACGACGAGCCGGTCCACCTGTTCCGCGGAGGTGAACAGCGCCGGAGTCACCCGGACGCAGTCTCCCCTGGTCACACCGCCGCGCCGGACGGTGAAGACGCGGTAACGGCTCATCAGCTGGTCGGCGATGGCCACGTTGTCGGCCTCGCTGGTGCGCCCGCGCAGCCGGAACGCGGTGATGGTGCCGTACATCGACGGGTCCTCGGGCGTGAGGATCTCCAGGCCGGGGAGGTCCAGCACCTGGTGCACCCAGCGGTCGCGCAGGTAGCGCAGGCGGGCCTGCTTGACCTGGGCGCCCAGGGCGTCGTGGAAGTCGAGGGCCGTGGGGACGGTGAGGATCGGGGCGACGTTCATGGTGCCGGAGTGGACCCGGGAGCGGATGTCGGTGACCGGGTACGTCTCGTCGGCGAAGACGGAGTCGACGTCGGCCAGGCGGTCCTTGCGGATGTAGAGGAATCCGGCCCCCAGGGGGACGCCCATCCACTTGTGCAGCGAGAATCCGGCGAACTCGGCGTCCAGATCGGCGATGGTGAAGTCGAGGTGCCCCCAGGAGTGGGCGGCGTCGACGATGACGTCGACGCCGTGGCCACGGGCCATCGTGACGATCTCCTTGACCGGCGTGACGAGGCCGGTGCGGTTGTTCATGTGCGACAGCAGCAGCAGCCTGACCTTCGGATGGTCGCGCAGGGCCCGCTCGTAGGCGTCCAGCACGGCCTGCCGGGTCGCCGGCTCGGGGATGGCGAACCTCTCGACCGTCGCCCCGTGGCGCCCGGCCAGCCAGTTCATCGCGTACTGCGTGCTGTGGTAGTCGAGGTCGGCGTACATCACCGCGTCGCCGGGCCGCAGCCCGCGATAACCGGCGATCAGGTTCTGCAGGGCCTCGGTGCCGCCGCGGGTCAGCGCGATCTCCTCCGCCGTGACGCCCAGCATGGTGGCGATGCGCCGCCTGATCTGGTCGGCCTCGCTCTTGTACGTGGTGCGCAGGAGGTGGGAGTTCTCCTCGTTCAGCCGGTCGACGTTGCGGAGGTAGGCGTGTCGCACCGGCTCGGGCATGATCCCGTAGTAGCCGTTCTCCAGGTTGACGAACTCCGCGCTCACCCGGAACCTCGCCGCCACCTCCCGCCACACGGCCTCGTCGCGGGCCACCAGCTCGGGATCGGCGACCGGAAGGCGCGGCGGCCCGGCGACGGCGGTGGCGGTGGCCCGCCTGCCCGAGGGGCCGAGGGCGAGCAGCGCGCCGGCTCCGGTCACCATCGCGCGCCTGGACAGGGTCATCGAGTCTCCCAACGGATCGGCGGCGTACGGCCGGGCGGGCATCGCGAGGGGGCTTTTCAGTGTGGTCACAACGGCCCGCTGATCCGGGGCAATCGGCAGGCTCCGGGCGTGGCGTCCTCCCAAGCACCGCCACCAAATAACGAAATGCATCATTTCATCCGGAAATATGATGATTAAGAGGTGAGTGTGTCTTTTCTTGGCGAAGTTCTTTATCCTCGGGACGCGCCTCCCGCTCGCCGCCGGGCATCATCCTGGACGTGTTCGCCACACGATCATCGTATTTCCGGCACTCGGCCGGCTCCTTCGTCCGGGCACTCGGGAATGCGCTGATCGCCCTGTCCCTGCTGACCTGCGCGCTGTTCACGCACGGCGGAGCGTGCGCGGCGCTGATCATCTCGGAGGCCGGGCACGCCCAGCACGCGGCGGACCCGTCCACGGCCGACGGCCCGCGAGGAGACTCCTGCTCGCACGGCCAGTTGCCCTCGGAGCACCGCCATGGAGCGGAGCCCGACGTCGCGCCCTCCATGATCCCTGATCCGGATATGCCGGGCACGCTGGACAGCTTGACGGTCCATTCCGCTGTCGCCGTACACCTGAATGCGCGCTCACGGCACCGGCACTCCCATCAATCACCGACAATTCCGCCAGATTCTCGTGTGATGCGCATATAGCCGGAAATATGCCGCCTTCGCGATAAAACGCAGGCGGCACATCATCGGCCATGTTCACGACGGGAGACCGGATTCCGGGTTCCGTCAACCACATCGGGGACTGCACCAATGACACCGCGCTACTCGACGGCACAGGCGCCCCGCGCCACGTATCCGTCACTCGGCCTCACCGTCGGCAACACACCGCTGACCCACATCCGCGAACCCGACGCCCAGGAAGGCCGGGGCTTCTGGGCCAAGCTGGAAGGGTTCAACCCGGGCGGCATCAAGGACCGCCCGGCCCTGCACATGATCCGCCAGGCCCGCGCCCGGGGCGAGCTCAAACCGGGCGGCACGATCGTCGAGTCCACCAGCGGCACCCTCGGGCTCGGCCTGGCCCTGGCCGGCATCGTCTTCGGCCACCGGGTGGTCCTGGTGACCGACCCCGGCATGGAGCCGCTCATGTGCCGGCTGCTGGCGTCGTACGGCGCGCAGCTGGAAACGGTGCCCCGGCCGCACCCGGTGGGCGGCTGGCAGGAGGCCCGCCGGCTGCGCGTGGCGGAGCTGATGAGCCAGCTCCCCGACGCCTACTGCCCCGACCAGTATCACAACCCCGACAACGTCGGCGCCTACGCCGGGCTGGCCCACGAACTGCTCGGCCGGCTCGCGCGGATCGACGTGCTGGTCTGCTCGGTCGGCACCGGCGGACACAGCGCGGGCATCTCCCAGGTGCTCTACCAGCACTTTCCGCACCTGAAGCTGGTGGGCGTCGACACGGTCGGCTCGACCATCTTCGGCCAGCCGGCCCGGCCGCGGCTGATGCGCGGCCTCGGCAGCAGCATCTACCCGCGCAACGTCGCCTACGACGCCTTCGACGAGGTGCACTGGGTCAACGCGGGCGAGGCCGTGCACACCTGCCGCGCCCTGGCCGCCCGGCAGTACGTCTCCGGCGGCTGGAGCACCGGCGCGGTCGCGCTCGTGGCCGGCTGGCTGGCCCGCACCGGCCCGGCCGACCGGCAGATCGTGGCCGTCTTCCCCGACGGTCCGTGGAGATACTGGAACACGATCTACGACGACGACTACTGCCGGGCCAACTCCCTGCTCGGTACCGTGCCCGAGGACGAGCCCGACCTGATGGAGACGCCCACCGAGCGCGAGGCGCGCCGCTGGACCCGCTGCGTCAACGTGGTCGACCCGCTGGAGGCGGGAGGGTGCTGAGCACGCTGCGGGAGTTTCGCTCCTTCGACCGGTCCGTCCAGGTGCTGCAGATCAACCAGGTCGGCATCAACCTCGGCTTCTACATGCTGATGCCGTATCTCGCCCAGCATCTGGCCTCGGGCGCGGGCCTGGCGACGTGGGCGATCGGGCTCGTCCTGGGGCTGCGCAACCTCAGCCAGCAGGGCATGTTCCTGGTCGGCGGCACCCTGTCGGACCGGCTCGGGCCCAAGCCGATGATCATGGCGGGCTGCGCGCTGCGCACGGTCGGCTTCGCGCTGTTCGGGCTGACGACCTCGCTGCCCGTGCTCATCCTCGCGGCGGTGCTGACGGGCCTGGCCGGGGCGCTGTTCAACCCGGCGGCCCGCGCCTGCCTGGCCCGCGAGGCCGGGGAGCGCAAGGTGGCCGCGTTCGCCGTGTTCAGCGCGTTCTACCAGGGCGGCATCCTGCTCGGCCCGATCGTCGGCGTGCTCCTCCTGGGCACCGGTTTCACCGCCGTGTGCCTGTCCGCCGCAGCGATCTTCGCGGCGCTGACCGTGCTCCAGTGGAGGTATCTACCCGGCGGGCGCGGCGTGGCGGCCGGGCAGCCGGTGTCGCGGGACTGGCGGCAGGCGTTCGGCGACCGGGCGTTCGTCTCCTTCGCGGCGGCGATGATCGCCTCTTACGGGCTGTCGTACCAGATGTACCTCGGGCTGCCGCTGGAGGTGCAGCGCGTCGGCGGCGGCGAGTGGGGCGTGACGGCGCTCTACGTGATCTCGGCGCTGCTCGGCATCGCCGGGCAGGTACGCCTGACCGCGTGGTGCGCCGCCCGCTGGACCAGGGGCCAGGCGATCACGCGTGGCCTGGGGCTCATGGGGCTGGCGTTCCTGCCGATGGCGCTGGCGGCGCACCTGCCCCTGCCCGCCCCGTGGGCCATGGCGCCCGTGGCCGGATGCGCGGTCCTGCTCACGATGGGCACCCTGATGGCCTTCCCCTTCGAGATGGCGCTGATCGCCGACATGGCGGGAGACCGGCTGGTCGGCACCTACTACGGGCTCTACAACCTGCTGTCCGGGGTGGGCATCCTGGCCGGCAACCTGGTGGCCGGCGCCCTGGTGGACGTGGCCCGCGGCTCCGGCTGGCCCGGCCTGCCATGGGCGCTGCTCGCCGTGGCCGGCCTGGCCTCGGCGGGAGCCGTCCGGCGCCTGGAGCGGCGCGACCGGCTGGCCGGGGCCGGTCAGGTGCCCGCCACCTCGTGACCCGGAACGCTCGGCGGGGTGTTCTCCGCCGAGCGTCCCGTCACGGGTCAGTCGCGGGGGTCCCAGCCGTCTGTGTCCACGTCCAGGTCCAGCTCGCCGGCGATGGCGTCCCACTTGGTGAACTTGAAGTTCGTGTTCTCCCGGTCGGCCACGGCGGGAGTGTTCTCGCCGTCGTGCGCGATGAACACCCCTTCGTCGAAGTCGCCCAACGGCACGTTCAGCACGGTCGAGCCGTCGCTGTGCTCGACACCGTCGACGCCGTCGAGCTCCCCGACGCGGAACTGGCCGAGGTAGGCGTTGGCGCCCTCCTTGCGGTAGACGGCGAAGGTGTTGTCACCCTGGCTGGAGGCGAGCAGGTAGCCCTTGCGGTCGTCTCGGTAGTAGATGGTGAGGCCCTCGGCGTCGGCCGTCAGGCGCCGGCCGCCGTAGCCGGGGTCGGCTCCGGGCGTGCACTCCTCGGTCTCGGGGTCGTACGTGCCGGGCACGCCGAACTCGCGGACCTTGTCGAAGAGCACCGGCGTGCCCGTGAGGTCGGCGCGCATCCGCCAGATGCCGACGTCCTCCTGGGCGGCGTAGAGCACGTCGGTCTGCTGGTCCACGACCATGCCCTCGACCTGCGCGAGCTCGTCGGGCTCCATGCACGGGGTCCAGGTCTGGCCGTTCGGCAGGGTGAACGACGCGGGCAGGGTCAGTGTCCTGACGACCTGGTAGCCGACCTTGCCGGCCGGCTTGGCGACGAGCTTGACCAGGGCGACCGAGGTCTTGTGCCGGCGCCCAGGTGGGAGCCACGATTCTGATGGTCTCCCGGAGTACGGACAAGATCCCTTACAAGGTACGGCAGAGCCCTCAGGCGACCGTCGAGGATCCGCGCGGCCTTCTGAACCTCCTGGAGGAGACATGGACCTGAGCGGCTCGCGTGAGCTGGCGGCCATCGCGTCCGAAGCGGCCAGATCGGTCGGCGACCTGCTGAGGGGCGCCTTCCGCTCCAGACCGGCGGTCCAGACCAAGCGCGACTTCCACGACCCGGTGACCGAGCACGACAAGGCGGCCGAGGAGCGCATCCGGGAGGTCCTGACCCGCCTGTGCCCCGGCAGCGTGGTGGAGGGAGAGGAGGACGGAGTGCGAGGCGAGGGCGACCTCCGCTGGTACGTCGACCCCATCGACGGCACCGCGAACTTCGCCGCCGGTCTGCCGTTCTTCTGCACCTCGATCGGGGTGGCGGTGGACGGCGCGGTGGTGGCCGGCGTCATCTACGACCCCGTCCGCGACGACGAGTTCACCGCCTCGCTCGACGGCGCCTTCTGCAACGGGGAGCCGATCCACAGCCGCGGCGCGCGCGCGGACCGGGAGGCGGTGCTGCTGTCGAGCTATCCCACCCCGCGCGATCTCGCCGCGGAGGGCGACGCGGCCCTGCGCAGGTTCGGCCGGATGGTCAACGCCTTCGCCAGCACCCGCCGTCCGGGGAGCGCGGCGCTGAAACTGGCGCACGTCGCGGCCGGCTGGTCCGACGTCGCGTACGGCACGTACGTCAACCCCTGGGACGTGGCGGCCGGTTCGCTGCTGGTCGAGCAGGCGGGGGGCGTCTACATCCCGCTGTCCGGCAGCGTCTTCACGCCCGGCGGCTATCTGGCCTGCGTGGGCGGTTTCGACCTCGCGGGGTCCGTGATGGCCGAGGTCGCCACGGTACGGAGCGCCTCGTGATCCGCTGGATCGTCACCGACCTGGACGGCACCCTCGTCGGGCGCGACCTGGCCATGGTGCCGGCCAGCCGCGAGGCGCTGCGCCGCTTCCTGGCCTCGGGTGGAGAGGTGTTCATCGCGACCGGACGGATGGAGGCGTCGGCCCGTCCCTTCTACGACGAGCTGGGCCTTTCCGGGGAGGCGATCCTCTACAACGGCGCCCGGACCGTCGACCTCGGCACCGGATCCGTGACGCGCTCGCACCACCTGCCCCCGGCCGCCTGGAAGTCACTGCTCGGCCTGTTCGACGATCTTCCACGCGGCGTCCATCCGGTGGCGTTCTCCGGTGGGGAGGCCCTGGCGACGCACGACGTGCCCGAACTGCGGCGGTTCGCCGAGCGGGACGGGATCCGGCTGCGGCATCCGGGCGACTGGTCCAGCCTGCCGCCCGGCGGGATCACCAAGTGCATGCTGATCGGAGCCCTCCTCCCAAGCCTGGACATTCCGGACACGACCATCGTCCAGTCCGAGGCCACGTACCTGGAAGTGCTGCCCCCGGGCGCGACCAAGGGCGCGGCGCTGCTCGAACTGGCCGCGTCCCGAGGCGTGCCGCTGGCGCAGATCGCGGCCATCGGCGACAACCCCAACGACCTCGACATGATCACCACCGCCGGGCTCGGGGTCGCGGTCGGGGACGGCCACCCCGACGTCCGGGCGGCGGCCGACGTGGTCGTCGGCGCCTGCGCGGACGGGGCCGTGGCCGATCTGGTGGAGCTGGCCCTGTCGCGGTCCCCGTGAATTCACGAAGGGTCCGAACCTGACGAGTTCACGTCAGATTTCGCCTCGGTTCCTGGTTCCGGCGCCGGTTCGGTCTCTAATGTGCAAGCCATGCACCCCGACCTGCCAGGTGGAGCGACGGCCGTCGTCACCGACCTGATCTCCTATCCCGTCAAGGGATGCGCCGGCATCTCGGTGACCGAGACGCTCGTGACGGCGGCCGGCCTCGCGCACGACCGCAGCTTCATGGTGGTCGGCGAGGACGGCGTGTTCCGCAGCCAGCGACGCGATCCGCGACTCGCCACCATCCGCCCCACGATCGACGGCGACCGGCTCACGCTCCGGGCGCCGGGCTTCGAGGCGCTGACCGTCGAGGTGGACGTGCGTGGCGCCCGGCGCGACGTGCTGATGTTCGGCGACCCGTACCAGGGGATCGACCAGGGGCGGGCCGCGGCCGAGTGGCTGTCCGACGTGCTGGGCGCACCGAGCAGGCTGGTACGGGTGCCGCCCGAGCACGATCGGGTGACCGGCGGCTGGATCCCGGGCAGGCCCGGCTACGCCGACAGCGGCGCGGTGCACCTCGTCTCCGAGGCCACCCTCGCCCTGCTCAACCAGCGGCTTCCCGACGGCGACGCGGCGCTGCCGATGGCCCGCTTCCGTCCCAACATCGTGATCGACGGATGGACGCGACCGCACCGGGAGGACGCGGTCCGGCGGTTGCGCGTCGGCGACACCGCGCTCGGCTACGCCAAGCTCGCCATCCGATGCGCCGTCACCATGGTCGACCAGGAAAGCGGCGGCAAGGCGGGGCCAGAGCCCATCCGCACCCTCGCCACCTATCGCCGCACACCAGGCGGCGGAGTCGCGTTCGGCGTGAAACTCTCCGTCGTACGGCCCGGCAAGCTCGCCCTCGGCGACGAGGTCGTCGTCGAGTCCTGGGGCGAGCCGGAGCTCCAGGCGCCGTGAGTCACACCCCTGCCGCGCGGTCCCGGACCGCACCTTCCCGGACGGCGGCGAACAGGGCGCCGGGGGTGGTGGTCCCCCGGTGAAGCGCTCAGGTCGACCGGCGGAGCAGGCTCCGGACCTCCGCCAGCAGATCGACCTGAGCCCGCCAGTCACCGCCCGAGATCCCGATGACCGCGTGCCGCGCCCCGGCGTCGCAATAGGCGGCCAGCCTCTCGGCTGCCTTCTCCGGATGGCCGGTGAGCGGGATCTCGGCGACCTCCTCCAGCGGGCGACCATAGGCACTCGCGATGCCCGAGGCGATCTCCTCCCGGGACGGAAGACCTGGCCCGGCTCCCAGAGCGCCGGCACCTCCGATCGCGATGACCGGCACGGGCCGGCCGTGCTCGACGGCCAGCTCGGCGAGCCGCGCCCCGCCCTTGGCGACCTCGGCGGGGGAGATCAGGGAGGGGAACCAGCCGTCGCCCAGCCGCGCCGCCCGCCGGATCGCCACGCCGGAGGCGTTGCCCACCCACACCGGCGGCATCGCCACGGCGGGCGCCAGCTCGACGACCGGCTCCCCCGGCTCGTCCCGCAGCCGGGTCTCTTCGCCCGTCAGCAATCGGGGAAGCAGCTCAAGAGCGGTGTCGGTGCGCCCGCCGCGCTCACCGTAGGGCACTCCGGCGGCGGCCCACTGCGCGGGCCCGCCACCCGAGCCCACTCCCAGCACGAGGCGGTCGCGGGACACGTACTGCAGGGTCGCGATCTGCTTGGCGACCCAGGCGACGGGCCTGATCGCGGGAACGAACACGCTGGTGCCGATCCTGACCCGGCCGGTGGCCGCGGCGGCGGTGGCCAGGGCGATCGACACGTCCAGCACCGGCCCGCCGACTGCCAGATGGTCGCCGTGCCACACACCGTCCAGCCCGGCGTCTTCGGCATGCCGAGCGGCCTTTCCCAGGTCGATGCCGTCCCGGCGCTGGACGGCGATCCCGGGCAGGATGACGCCGATCTCGAAGCTCTCCATGGTCACAGCGTGCGACATCAACCCAGGTTGAGGTCAACGTGCGGGTCCGGGCCCGAGTGCGCCTGAGGGGCGGCCGCTACCGCGTGACCGAGGCGCGGCCGTTGCCGCCGGCCGTGTGGCACAGCGGTCAGGACGTGCCGCCGAAGTCGACTTCCTTGGTCTCGACCGTCCCGGCCGTCCGCCCCGGCGCCGCCTGGAAACGCCAGTAGAGGTTGGTGTGCGCGATGACCTGCTCCACCGGAGGCGCCCCCCAGGCCGTCTTGTCCTGGGCCGTGTGCGCGTCGCCGACCAGGATCGCGTCGTATCCCCTGGTGAACGCGCCATGCAGCGTCGAGCGGACGCACACATCGGTCTCCGCGCCGACGACGACGAGCCGGCCGACCCCGAGATCCGACAGCACGGTCTCAAGGGTGGTGCCCTCGAAGGAGTCGCCGTAGGACTTCTCGACGAGCGGTTCGGCGTCGCCCGGAGCCAACTCGGGAACGATCCGCCACTCGTCGCTCCCCCGCACGAACTCCTCGTCGTTGTGCTGCACCCAGACGACCGGGATCCCTTCGCGCCGCGCCGTCTCGACCAGGCCGCCAATGTTCGCGACGACCGCGTCGCGCCCGTGAGCGCCCTCGACGACGGCGTTCTGCACGTCGACCACGAGCAGTGCGGTGTTCGGGCGGTTCTCGAGGGTGGTCATGGTCTCCCCTTGTTCGCGATGACTCCGGTGCCCACTCACCGTAGACGCCCTCACCGACAACGAGCCGGGTGGCGAGGCGTCCCGCCGGAGCCATCGGCCCGGCCCAGCTGCACTGTCGGCGCCGGCTCACCCAGACGGCACTGTCAGCACATCGGCCCGGCCCAGCGGCGCTGTCAGCACATCGGCCCGGCCCAGGCGGCTCGTCACTCCTGGCGTCCCAACGGGCCGTAGGCCACGTCCTTCTCCTGCCGTAGGACCTCGCCTCGCGTGCCGTACGCGGTCACCGTGACCGGTGGCGAGTCCAAGATCATGAGCGGCTCGCCCAGCGCGTCCTCGCGTCCGAGTGGATCCGGGGCCGACTTCCCGGGCACCCGGGCGATGAAGAACCCGTTGGTCACCCGCGCGTCCGTTCGCCTCCCGTCCGCCCAGTCGATCTCGACCCGGCGCACCTCGGCGGTCACCCGGCCGGCCACGACCCGGTAGTTCTCATTCCTCTGGAGCCGTTCCGGCCCCACAGCGTACCTATGCGTGTGCGAGGTGTAGGCGTCCACCCGGAGATCGCCTGAGATGTCCGGCAGATTCCCCGGGGCCTTGAATCCCCAGTAGGTGAATACCGCAAGCTCCGCGAACTCGGGCTGCGTGGTCGGCGTACAAAGGACGAAGCCGGACTCGCTGCCGATCAGAGCGGTCGACCCGCCCTTGTCCCGGTACTCCGCCAGCAGCCGGAAGTCCTGCACGGCGCCGTGCTCGGAGATGCGCCGCTCGCCGTCCATGCTGTGGACCGGCCCCCCCTTCGGCATGCACTCACGGACGGCCCGCAGTTGCTCGGGGGTGTTGTCCGGCAACGTCGCCACTCCCGCCGCCGTGTGCCCGCCGGGTCCGCCGAAGGCGCCCGTGACCAGTACCGCGACCACCGAGGCGGCCGCCACGAGTCCGGCGAGCGACCACGACAGGCGCCGTCGCCGGATCAAGCCGGCCCGTGCCCGCCTGACGTAGGCGAGCGCGTCCACGGGTCCCGCCTCCTCGGCCATCAGTCGCAACTCTCTGGCGATCCGCTGTTCGTCGACGGTCATCTCAGGCCTCCAGGGTGATGGTCTCGCCGACCAGCTGGCGCAACCGGGCGACGGCTTGGTGGGTCTGGCTGCGCACGGTCCCCACCGAGCAGCCCATGATCTTGGCGACCTCGGACTCCGGGAGGTCCTCGTAGTAGCGCAACACCAGGACCGCCCGCTTACGCGCGGGCAGCGAACGCAGCGCCTGGGCCAGGGTGAGGCGCGTGTCGACCTCACCGGTCCGGTCATGCGCGACGCGTTCGGGGGGCGTCTGGACCACGCGTTCCCGGCCCCAGCGCGGACTTCGCCAGCGACCGACCTGTTCGCGGTACATGACCCGGCGCACGTACGCCTCCGGGCTGTCGCGGATCCGCCGCCAGTGCGCGGCGGTCTTGGTCAGCGCCGTCTGCAGCAGGTCCTCGGCGGTGTGCTGGTCGTTGGTCAGGACGTAGGCGAGCCTGATCAGACTGTCGGAGCGGGTGGCGACGAACTCGGTGAAATCTCGATGCTGATCGGGGTGCACAAGGTTCTCCTCGGGTCTCATCCGCTTAGATGCGGACAAGCCCGTGGATCTATGGCGTCGACCTCGGACTCGCCGCTCATCCGGACGACGCCCGAGCGGGCTGCCGCGGGATCGCGTGGCGCCCTACCCGGTCAGTCACGCTCCAGGTCGAGCAGCCCGCGCCGGAAGGCGACGGCGACGGCCGCCGCGCGATCGTTGACGCCGAGTTTCGTGTAGATGTGCAGCAGGTGCGACTTGACCGTGGCCTCGCTGATGAACAGCCGTGCGGCCACTTCGCGGTTGGTGGTGCCCTGGGCGACGAGGTCCAGGATCTCCAGCTCCCGCGCGCTCAGCGGCTCAGCCGGCGCGCGCACCTGCCCGAGCAGGCGGGTCGCGACCGACGGGGAGAGCACGGCCTCGCCCCGCGCCGCCGTACGGACGGCCCGGACGAGCTCGTCGCGCTGGGTGTCCTTGAGGAGGTAGCCGGTGGCCCCCGCCTCGACGGCGGGCAGGACGTCCTTGTCGGTGTCGTACGTGGTGAGGACCAGGACTCGGGCCGCGATCCCGAGCCGGGCGAGTTCCTTGATGGCCCTGACGCCGTCCATGTTCGGCATGCGGAGATCCATCAGGATCACGTCCGGGTCGAGTGCCCGCGCCAGGTCGACGGCCTGCGCGCCGTCGCTTGCTTCGGCGAGCACCTCGAAGCCCGGGTCGCCGGCGAACATGCCGCGGATGCCGTCGCGGACGATGGGATGGTCGTCGGCGATCAGCAGCCTGATCGGACGTTCAGCCACGCGCCACCGCCGGAACACTGGCGGAGATGGCGGTCCCGCCGCCCGGTTCTGACTCGATCTCCAGCGTGCCCGCCAGGCGGCTCACCCGCTTGCGCATCGACGTCAACCCGAAGCCGCCGCCGTCATGGACACGCTCGGGGTCGAATCCGGCGCCGTCGTCGCGCACGTCCAGGGTGACCACATCCTCCATGTACGACAGGGTCAGCCCGACCCGCGACGGGCCCGCGTGCTTGGCCGCGTTGGCCAGGGCCTCCTGCGCCGTGCGGAGCAAGGTCTCCTCCACCTCGGGATGTATGGGACGGACCGTACCAGTCGTGGTGAAGTCGGCCCGCACCGCGTTGAGCTCGCCCCACCGGGCCACGACCTCGCGCAGCGCCTCGGGCAGCGGCGCCGCCTCCAGCTCGCCCGGCCCGACCGCGTGAACGGAGCGCCGGGCCTCGGCCAGGCTCTCCCGCGCCAGCCGTACGGCGTTGTCCACGTGCCGCCGCCAGTCGTCGGCCCGCTTCGCCGCCTGGAGTTGGGTGATGATGCCGGTCAGGCCCTGCGCCAGGGTGTCGTGGATCTCCCCCGCCATGCGCTGGCGCTCGTCCAGCACGCCCGCCTCCCGCGCCTGGAGCAGCAACTGGGCATGGAGACCGGCGTTCTCCCGCATCGTCTCCTCGAGCTGCGCCACCATCCGCGTCCGCTCGTCGCTGCGCGCGGCCGTGATCTCACCGACGAAGCTGAACAGGCCGACCCCGGCCACGATGGCGGCGATGAAGAGCAGATTGGTGAGGATCCCGGACAGGGTCAGGTCCGGCGGCCCGCCGTTGTAGGTCATGACACTGATCGCCGCCGTGGCGGTCACCCCGGCGAACCGCCACTTCCCCTTCAGGTACTGCCACGAGTGCAGGTAGCCGGTGAACCCGAAGAAAGTGGCGAACCATACCCCCTGCGTACAGAGCACTCCGATCACCACCACGAGCCCGGCCACGTAGACCGCGCCTCGCGGCACCAGCCAGATCCAGGCGGCGGCCATCCCGGCCAGAGCGACGGGCTCCCACGACCAGCCGTCCGTGAGGAGGAACAACGCCGTGGAGATCACCAGCAGGACGTACGGAGCGGCCGCCAGCTGGCGTTCCAGAAGCCGTTCCCACCGGTCGAGCTGCCCCGTCATACTTCACTCCCAGCGGAAGAATCTGGCCGCGGCGATGCTGATGACCAGCGCGTACGCTGCCATCACCGCCAAGAGCAGCGGATCGGGGGCGCCACCCGCCCAGACGTCCTGCAGGCTCTGCCGGAAAGCGCCCATAGGGGTGAATTCGCCGACACTGGCCAAGATAACCGGCATCTGCTCCTTTGGCTGCATCAGCCCGGCGAGGAAGGCCATCGGAAAGTACAACAGGACACCCCACCCGTTGGCGGTCCGCCCGTTCGGAGCCAGAGCCGCGATGAGCAGCCCGATGGCGAACATCGCCGCCGTGCCGAGCAGGAACACCACCGCGACCAGCAGCCCCCGGGAGGGCAGGTGAGCCCCCAGCACCGTGCCCGCGACGGTCATCAGCAGGCCACAGGCGAGCACCGCGAGGACGAGCTGCAGGAGCAACTGCACGACCAGCATGCTCGCCGGACGCACCGGGGTGGCTGAGAGCCGGCGCAGGATGCCCCGCTCGCGATAGGTGGCCAGAGTGGTGGGCAGCAGGTAGAGCCCCACGAGCCCCACGGCGATGGCCAGCGCCATCGGCAGCAGCACGGTGTCACCCGGTTCGAGGGAGCTCCCGAAGACCACCAGGATGAACAGCGGGATGAGCAGCGAGAACATCGCCCCCGGCTCCCTGGTCAGCAGCTTCAGTTCGACGACGGTCAGCTTGGTCATGATTGTCTCCGTCAGTGTGTGGAGCCGAACGAACGGCCGGGTCAGTTTGTGGAGCCGAACGAACGGCCGGTGAGAGCGACGAAGGCGTCGTCGAGAGTGCGCTTGTCGATGCGCAGATCGCTGACCAGGATGTGGTGCCGGGCGAGCGACGCGGTGACGGCCGTGGCGAAATCGCCCCGGCCGGTGACGACCACCCGGTTTCCGGTCCTGCTCACCCCGGTCACGCCGGGCAGCTCGCCCAGCTCGACCAGGTCGCCGCTCACCAGCGTGAACCTCATGTGATGCTCGGCGTCGCCCCCGCCGATCAACCCGTCCGGGGTGTCGATCGCGACGACCCGGCCACTGTCGAAGACGGCGACCCGGTCGCAGAGCTCCTCCACCTCGTCCATGAAATGGCTGACCAGCACCACCGTCACGCCGCTCTCCCGGACCCGCTTGATCAGCTCCCAGGTCGTACGGCGGGCCTGCGGGTCGAGCCCCGTGGTCAGCTCGTCGAGAAAGGCCACCCGCGGATCGCCGACCAGCGCCAGGGCGATGAACAACCGCTGCTTCTGGCCACCCGACAACTTCCCGAAGCGGGCGTCGCGCTTGTCGGCCAGCCCCCACTCCTCCAGCAACTGCCTCCAGTCGCGCGGCCTGGCGTAGAAGGAGGCATAGAGGTCCAGCGCCTCCCACACCTTGATGTTCTCCGGCAACTGCGTGTGCTGGAGCTGCACCCCGATCCGCTCCCGCAGTTCCCGCCCATCCTTGACCGGATCCAGCCCCAGCACTCTGACCGACCCGGCATCAGGCCGCCGCAGCCCCTCCACACATTCCACGGCGGTGGTCTTGCCGGCGCCGTTGGGCCCGAGGATGCCGAAGATCTCGCCCTCCTCCACGGAGAACGACATCCCGTCCAGAACCGTCAGCTCTCTGTACCGCTTGCGAAGGTCGGTGACCTCGATGACTGCCATGGCTCAAGCATCTTCCGCCCGGCTCTCAGGCGAATCGGCCCGTCAGCCACGATCCTCCCGGTATGCGGCTGACCCAAGAATCCACCGATCGGTTGATGCCACGGATGTCCTTCGCAGCCCCGTGGCCGACGATCCGCGGCCCTGATCGCCTGCTCGCCGTCAGACGGGCGTGTACTGCGCGGCGTACTCCTCGGACGGGGCGATCGGCGTGATGACGTCGATCAGCACGCCGTTGGGGTCCGGCACGATGAAGTGCCGCTGGCCGAAGTCCTCGTCGCGCAGCGGCAGCTCCGGGACCAGCCCTTCGCCGACGACCAGGCGCTCCCACTCGGCGTCGACGTCGGCCACCTCGACGTTGAGCAGCAGTCCCGCGACCGGCCGCCGGTAGGCCTGCGGCAGGGTCGGATGAGTGTGGTCGAGCAGCGCCAGCTCGTGGGAGCCGCGGCGCAGGCTCACGTACCAGTCGGCTTCGAACGTCACCTCGAAGGCGAACAGCCGCACGTAGAAGTCCTTTGATTCGGCCACCTTGGCCGTGCAGATCACCGGATAGAAGCTGCTCAGGTCCATGACGATCCCCTTCCTTTCACATACCAGCGGTATGCGACGGTATGCTAGTTCGCGTACCATTGGTATGTCAAAGTGGGTGATGTGGTGACCAGAGCGGAGCAGAGGGAGCGCACCAGACGGACACTGGTCGCCGAGAGCAGGCGCCTGTTCGCCGCCAAGGGCTACGCGGCGGTGGGTCTGGCGGAGATCGTGCGCGAGTCCGGAGTGACCAAAGGAGCGCTCTACCACCATTTCGAGGGCAAGGCCGACCTCTTCCGCGCCGTCCTCGAACAGGTCCAGCAGGAGGTGGCGGCGCGGGTCGTCGCGGCGGCCGAGGCGGCGGGAGATCCGTGGGGCCGGTTCAAGGCCGGGTGCGCGGCCTTCGTGACCGCGGGCGCCGATCCGGAGATCCAGCGGATCATGTTGATCGACGGGCCGGCGGTGCTCGGCTGGAACGACTGGCGGGCGATGGACGAGGACGCCTCGGCCGAACACCTGGCCGAAGCGCTCGCCGACCTCGTCGCGAACGGGACGATCCCCGACCAGCCGATCGCGCCGCTGACCCGGCTGCTGTCGGGAGCGATGAACGAAGCGGCCCTGTGGCTGGCCCAGACCGCCACCCCCGGCGACCTGACCGCCACGCTGGCGGCGCTGTCGCGCCTGCTGGAGTCCTTGCGCGCGCCATTTTGAGCATCCGGCGTGGTCGGCCGCGTCACCGGCCGCTGCTACGGCGCGCGCGATCGATGTCAGCTCGCTCCATCTCATCCAGCACGGAGACCACCTGCCAGGCCCGTTCGGACGTCTCCTCCACGGGGCGAACCTCGTCGGGCCGCTGGGCCAGCAGGCGCGTTCGGAAGGCCTCCGCCATGGCCAGGTAGCGGCGGTCGGCCGGGCTCAGCGCGCTCTCCCCCACCACGTCGGCGAGTTCGCCGGCCTGCCGGGCGCGGGACAGCCCCGCCTGGATCTGCGCGGCCAGGTCCAGATGCTCGGGCCGGGTCCGTCCCGCACCGACCCCCGCACGCATCATCCGGGAGAGGGACGACAGTGGATCGATGTGCGGGTACGAGGTCACCTCGCGGCTCAGCAGAATCTGGCCTTCGGTGATGTATCCGGTGAGGTCGGGCACGGGATGGGTGATGTCTCCGGCGGGCATGCTCAGCACCGGCAGCACGGTGACGGAGCCGGGCTGTCCCCGGATACGGCCGCACCGCTCGTAGATGGAGGCCAGGTCACTGTAGAGGTAACCGGGATAGGCCCGGCGGGCCGGAATCTCGCCGCGAGCGGTGGACACCTCGCGCAGCGCCCCGAAGTAGCTCGTCATGTCGGCCAGCACGACGAGAACGTGACGGCGCAGGACGAACGCCAGATGCTCGGCCACGGTCAGCGCTATCCGCGGCGTGAGCAGCCGTTCGATCACGGGGTCGCCGGCGAGGTTGAGCAGCACCGTCAACTCCGCGGCCGACGAACGCGTCTCCAGGATGCCGCGCACCGTCCCCGCGTCGCCATGGGTCAGTCCCATGGCGGCGAAGATCACGCTGAACGGCGCGCCACCGGTGTGGGCCTGGGCTGCGACCTGGGCGGCGAACTCCAGGTGGGGCAGGCCGCTTTCGGCGAAGACGGCCATCTTCTGGCCGCGGACCAAGGTGGTCAGCGCGTCGACGGCGGAGACTCCGGTGATCACGGGTTCGGCGGGAGGTTCTCGCACCGTGGGATTCATCGGGAAGCCGGCCACGGGGGCACTGTCGTCGCCGAAGATCGGCGGGCCGCCGTCCAGCGGCCGGCCGCGCCCGTTGCAGACGCGTCCCTGCCATCCGGCCCCGACCTGGATGCGCAGCGGGCTCCCCGTGAAGGTGACCCGGGTCGCCTCCGCCCTGAGTCCTCCGGTGCCCTCAAGGACCTGGACGACGACGAGATCGCGATCGACGTCCAGGACGAGGCCGTGCCTGCGCTCACCCGACTCCAGCGTGATCGTGGCGTACTCGTCCCAGCCGACGTTCTGGGTGCCCTGGACGACGATGACAGGTCCGCGTAGCTCGGCCACGTCGGTGTATTCGATCGGAGCCCACGTCGTCACCGCAGCATCTCCAGATCGTTCAGCACGGTGTCGCGTCGCGCCTCGACCTCTTCCTCCGGCGCCTCCTTGGCGCGCAAGATGGGAGAGAAGTCGCGGCCGTATGTTGGCCAGGCTGTGAACCGACGGGTCAGCCCTGCGCGCCGCGCAGGCGTACGGCGGTGACCTTGTACTCCGGGCATGAGGTCACGGTGTCGGCGTGCTCGGAGGTGAGGGCGTTCGCCCGGCTGGACGGGAAGTGGAAGGTACAGAAGAGCTGGCCCGGCGCGACCTCCTCGGTGATCCGTGCCGGAAGCGTGGCCTGCCCGTGCCGGCTTTCGACCAGCACCAGGTCGCCGTCGTGCACGGCATGACGGGCGGCGTCGGCGGGGTGCAGGTCGATGTGATCCGAGGGCGCGAGCTCGATGGTGCCGGACCGCCTGGTCATGTTGCCGGAGTTGTAGTGCGCCCACCGGCGGCCGGTGATCAGGATCAGGGGATAGTCGTCGTCAGGGCTTTCACCCGGCGGCAGGTAGGGGCGGGCGGCCAGCCGCGCCAGCCCGTCCGGCGTGGCGAATCCGTCCAGGTAGAGCCTGGCCTCCCCGGGATGTTCGGGATCGGGGCACGGCCAGGGGATGGCGCCTTCGCGATCCAGCCGCTGGTGCGATATCCCGGCGAACACCGGCGCCACCCGGCCGCATTCGGCCAGTGCCTCGGCGGGGGTCGGGCAGCCCAGGCCGGCGCCGTAGGCGGCGGCGACCGCGTGCACGATGGCGAAGTCCGTGCGTGCCTGGCCGGGCGGAGCCAGAGCGGGCCGTACGCGCTGGAAGCGCCGGTCGAAGTTGACGAAGGTGCCGTCCTTCTCCAGCCAGGACGCGGCGGGCAGGACCACGTCGGCGTGGCGGGCGGTCTCGGACAGGAACAACTCCTGGCTGATGACCAGTGGGCAGGATTCCAGCGCCTCGACGACCCGGTTGGTGTCGGGGTCGGTGGCGCACACGTCCTCCCCGATGATCCACAGCACCCGCAGGGCCCCTGAGCGTGCCGCCGCGAACATCCGCGGGATGCGCAGGCCGTCGTGGTCGGGCAGCCGGGTGCCCCACACCCGCTCGGCCCGCCCGCGCGCGACGCGGTCGGTGATCCGGCCGTAGCCGGGCAGCAGATCGGGCAGGGCGCCCATGTCGGAGGCCCCCTGGACGTTGTTCTGCCCTCTGAGGGGGTTCACGCCGAACCCGTGGCCGGCGCCGACCGCGCCGCGCAGGATCGCCAGGTTCGCAAGGGTACGAACGCCGTCGGTGCCGTGCAGGTGCTCGGTCACGCCGAGCCCGTAGACGATGGCCGGCCGCTCGGCCATCCCGTACAGACGCGCCGCCGCGACCAGATCCTCGGCGGGCACGCCGGTGATCGAGGCCACCCGGTCGGGCGGGTAGCCGGCGAGTACCGCGGTCGCCTCCGGCAGCCCACTGGCGCGCTGCCGCAGGAATTCCTCATCGACCAGGCCGTGCGTGAGCAGCACGTGGGCGAGTCCGTTGAACAGGGCGACGTTGGTCCCCGGGCGGGGCCGCAGGTGCACGTCGGCGTAGCCCGCGAGCCCGACGGCCCGAGGGTCGATGACGACCAGCCGCGTGCCGTGCAGCACCCGCTGGAGCAGCCGCGCCCCGACGACCGGGTGCGCCTCGATGGGGTTCGCGCCCACCACGAGCAGGCAGTCGGCGCGCTCCACGTCCTCGAAGGCGTCGGTGCCGCCGGACAGGCCGAACGCGGCGGTCAGTCCGGCGGCGGACGGGGAGTGGCACAGTCGCGAGCAGTTGTCGACGTTGTTGGTGCCGATGACGACTCGCATGAACTTCTGGATCAGGTAGTTCTCCTCGTTGGTGGCCCTGGCCGAGGTGATCGCCGCCACCGCGTCAGGGCCCGCCTCGGTCACCGCGGCCCGCAGCCCGCGGGCGATGTGGGCGAGCGCCTCGTCCCAGCTCACAGGCTCCAGGCCGGAACGGCGGCGCAGCAGCGGCTGCGTGATCCGCTCAGGAGAGCGCAGGAACCCGTGGGCGAAGCGGCCCTTGACGCACGCGTGCCCCCGGTTGACCGGGCCGTCCGCGGCCGGGCGCACCGCGGCGACCTCACCCTCACGGGTCAGCACGTCGAGCGCGCAGCCGACGCCGCAGTATCCGCAGGTGGTACGCGTGCGGGTGAACGTGGCCAGGTGAGTGCCGATCGGCAGCCCCGGTTCGGTGAGAGCGCCGGTGGGGCAGCTGTCCACGCAGCCTCCGCACGCGACGCAATCCGAGTCGGCCCAGGGGCCACCGGTGCCGGGCGCGACCACCGTTTCCGAGCCGCGCCCCACCAGCGTGAGCGCGAACGTGCCCTGGACCTCGGCGCACATGCGCACGCAGCGACCGCAGGCGATGCACAGATCCCGGTCGAGATGAACGAACGGATGAGAGTGGTCCACGCCCCTGCCGGCACCGCCTTGAGCGGCTTCCGGCCCGATGCCCAGGTCTCGGCATACCCGAGCCAGCTCCCCATCCCCCTCCAGCGCCCGCGGCGGAAGCGCCGAGACGATCACCTCCACGGCGTCATGGCGCAACCGGCGCAGGTCTTCTTCCTCGACACTCACCTGGGCGCCGTCAACCGCGGGGGTCACACAGGCCGCGACGACTCGCCCGTCGAGCCGTACCAGACAGGCCCGGCAGGAGCCGACGGGCGTCAGCCGCTCGTCATGGCAGAGCGTGGGCAGGTCGACACCCGCCGCGCGTAGCGCCAGCAGCACCGAAGCCTCTTCCGGGAGATCGACGACGGCGCCCTCCACGGTCACCCTCATCCGCACCACCCCCGCAAACGATCTCCGTAGGCGCGGACCAGGCTCCGCACCGCCTGCGGCAGCCGGCGACCGAACGCACACAGGCTGGCCTCGCTCATGACGTTCAGCATGCGGGTGTAGGAGTCACCCGGCGGGACGCCGGACCTGGCCTGCTCCAGCCCGCGACGGGAGCCGACCCGGCATGGCGAGCAGGCGCCGCAGCTCTCCGCCGCGGCGAACTCCCACACGTGCCGCAGCACGTCCAGCGGCTCCAGCCGCTGCTCGACGGCCACCAACCCGGCATGCCCCAGCGCGGCGCCGTAACCCGCCAGCCCCGCCTCCGTGAGCGGCACATCAAGATCCTCTTCTGCCAGGAACCCACCCAGCGGGCCGCCGACCTGCAGCACACCGAGCTCGGCCCCCTCCCGCAGGCCGCCGCCCAACTCGGTGACGATCCACCGCACCGGCACGCCGAGCTCGACCTCGTAGCAGCCGGGCCGGGCGAACCGCTCCGACAGGCAGACCAGCTTCGTACCGGTCTCGCCGGGCACGCCCCGGCGGGCGTAGGCCCCGCCGCCGCGGCTGACGATCCACGGCACCGCGGCCAGCGTCTCGACGTTGTTGACCACCGTCGGCGCACCCCACAGCCCCTGGTCCGTCGGGTACGGCGGGCGCGCCCGCGCACAGCCACGGCCGCCTTCCAACCCCGCGATCAGCGCCGTCTCCTCGCCCGCGACGTAGGAACCGGCGCCGGCCACCACCTCCACATCCAGATCCACGTCGCTGCCGTGCACCCTTCGGCCCAGGTGTCCGTCAGCGCGCGCCTGCTCCACGGCCTGCCGCATCGCCGCCAGCGCCCGCGGATACTCCGAACGCACCAGCATCAGACCACGGCGGGCCCCGCAGGCGAAGCAGGCCAGCGCCAGCCCTTCCAGCACCCGCGCCGGATCGAGCTCCATCAGCAACCGGTCGGCGTACGAGCCGGGATCACCCTCGTCGCCGTTGGCGATCACCACCGTGTCCGGAGAGCCGCCGGCCGCCGCCCACTTGGCCGCCACGGGAAAGCCCGCGCCGCCCCGGCCACGCAATCCTGAGGCCCCGACACGCGACCGCACCCACTCCGGCGAGCGCCGGCCGACAATCTCCACCCAGGTCCGCCACGCGGCTTCACCTGCCACGATCCCTGCCAGCACGACCGTGTCCCCGGTGGCGTCAGACACCGGGATCGGCGGTGCCTGCGGCCGCACCCGTCCGGCCACCTGGTCGGCGACGTCCGGGCCGACACAGGGGGTCGCCCCGTCCAGGCAGGCGGGCCCCGCATAGCAGTAACCGAGGCAGCGGACCGTCCGCAAGGAGACGCTCCCGTCCCGATCAAGGCCGTCATCGGCCATGACACCGAGCACGTCCTGGACGGCAGGCAGCTGCCGGCCCGCTTGAGCCGCGAAGCACGCGGTCGCGGTGCAGACCCGCACGCGGCGGCCCCCGTGTGGGATGGCCAGGTCCGCGTAGAAGGTGGCTGGCCCCAGCCCCGCCGCCGCGGGCAACCCGAACCGTCCGGCCACCTCCGGCGCCCAGCTCTCAGGCCCTTCCACCCGCTCCTCGGCACCTTCGGCAAGAGCCTCGATCAGGCGGACACCTGGCCGTCCGCGCCGCTCAGCTAGGGCGCGAAATGCATCGAAAGGGTGGCATCACGAATTTCTACCTGCCCATTTCCCGGATAACAGACACACACTCACCGGCTCCTGTACTGCTCGGCAGCGCGCGTTCAGGACCACCGGCGGTCAAGATTCAGCTGACCGCACCGCTCAGGCCCCGGTGGGCGCGCGACCGTGGTCGGCCGCGTACGCGGCGAACACCTCCGCAGGTGCCCCGTTCGTGTGGAGGAAACGTTGATCAAGGATGGTGGCGAGGTCTTCCAACGCACCAGCGAGCAGGGCGGCCGTCAGACGCACATCTGCCCGTCCGGCTGCCTGCCCAAGCTGGGCGAGGTGAGTGGCATAGCCGATCGTGGCCGCCAGGGACGAGTGGTCCTCACCGTCATGGAAGTAGTAGCCCTCGGCGTACTGGGTGAAGTCGATACGGACACGTATCACCTCGGTGGCCAGGCTTTCCAGCAATGACGCACCCGCGCCGCAGTCGAGCTGCCGCACGGACGGGTCCGTGCGGTGCAGCAGCGCCAACCGGATCGCGAGCACCCGTCGGCGGGTCAGCGTTGGGAAGATCTCCAGCACCCAGGAGACGGTGGCCGTCAAGAGGACGAAGCCGATGAGAGCTTCCAGGGGCGAGGCCACGCGGAGCCAGCCTTCGGCAGGCACGACGTCCCCGAGCCCGAGGGTCGCGACCATGACGAGCGACAGGTAGATGGAGTCGAGCAGTGCCGACTCCTGCGACAGTCCGGACCCAGGTGTGAAGGCGAACGCCCCCGGCATGTGAGGCCAGTAGACGATGGCCCAGCCCAGGATGATGGTGACGGCCCACATGCCGACCACCGTCACCATGGCGAGCGGACCGACGAGCCCGACCACCCGCCTGCGCGCACGGAGATGCCCGGCCAGGTTCCACAACGCCGCCATGACGAGTCGGCTCAGGCCTCCGTGACGGGTGGGATGCCAGAGCGTGTGGAACAGGTCTCGTAGGGCGGCCATGATGAGCGCGGCTCCGAGCAGCGAGACCAACCACTCCATTCATCTCTCCCGCGGTGACCGTCCTGTGGAGCGGCGGGCGACCCGTGCAGCCAGGGCCGGGGTGATCGGCCGCCCGAGCCGGGCCGCGCTTGGAGCTTAGGGCGGAGACACCGTTGACGAACGCAGACTCGCCGATTCGCAGGCGCGGCCAGGCTGTCCGGACGGCAGAATCGACCCGGCCGTCACCAACACGCCGGCCGGCTGCGCTCCTGCCATGGCGCGAGCCGTCAGGAGGTGTGCCTGATGCGTGAGTGCTGTGCCAGGAACCAGTGAGCCCCGAGCCGGTCTCACGGAAGTCCAGCGCGGCATCATGACGCACACGTCCATGACGAGACCTCTCCATTCCTCCATTGACAGGTCATCCGCGCCCCACTTACTGTGAACGCGTGTTCATGAACGCACGTTCACATTCGGAGGCTCAAGGTGAATCTGGCTAACAAGCACCAGTTGAAGGCATGGAACGGCGACGAGGGCGTCGCCTGGGCCGAAGCCGCTGGCCTGGATGGCGAAGAAGGACGTAACACGGAACTCTCTCGGCAACTGATCACAACCGCAGCCATCGGCATGAGCGATCACGTACTCGACGTCGGCTGCGGGGCAGGAGAGAGCACCCTGCTGGCCGCCCGGCACGCCTCCGCTGGGCACGTCGCCGGGATCGACCTGTCGGCGCCGATGCTCGAGCAGGCCCGACTCGCCGCCGCGGCGACGAGGCTCGGAAACGTCACCTTCCAGCAGGCCGATGCGCAGGTGCACCCCTTCGCCAAAGGCACCTTCGACGCGGCGATCAGCATGTACGGAGTCATGTTCTTCGCAGATCCGGTGGCCGCGTTCGCCAACATCGGACGTGCTCTGCGGGCGGGCGGGCGCCTGACCTTCGTCTGCCCACAACAGCCTGAGCAGTGCGCGTGGTACGTGATCCCCGTCGCGGCGCTGCTCGCCGTGCCACCGCAGCCGCATGACGTGATCGCGAGATATCCGGGTGCCCGTCCGGTGATGTTCTCTCTGTCAGATGCCGCTCGTCTCGATGAGGTGCTCACCAAGGCCGGCTTCACGGCAGTATCGGTCAAGCCGACGCGAGTGCCGCACGCCTTCGGGCGGACCGCCGCCGAAGCCGCAGACACCTTCCTCGCCAGCGGTCCCACCCGCTACATCGTCGAGCAGGACGACGAGCTCACCTGGGATGAGGCGCACGCCAGGCTCGAGACCGCGCTCAGGGCGTACGAGCTGGCTGACGGTGTGCTGCTGCCGGGAGCCCAATGGCTGGTCAGCGCTTGCTGGACCGGCGAATCTGCCGCCTGACGGTACCGCATCACGAACGGTATTCACGTAAGTGCATCAACGTGACATCCGGTGCAGGCCAGTAGGTGTACAGGATCGACCTGGACCCCATCGCGGAGCACCAGGCCGACGCATTGCCCCCGACGCGATACCTCACTACAGAGAGCTGCGCGCTCTGCTCGAGTTCGCACCATAGGAGCGGCGAGCCGTTCCGGCCGGACAAGCCGGACGGCAACATGCGGCAGCAGAACTTCGGCGGCGGCCAGGGATCCGCAACCGTACCTCGTGATGGAGAAACGAGCGGCGCGTCTACGTCGTACGAATCACCTGGCTCGGCTGAGGCCGACCCCACCTCCAGCCAGACCCGTTCTTCACATGATTGTTTTCGCGGTTCGCGTCATAGATGGCGGGCTGGTCCGTGGGATGGGGCATGTGATTCCAAGCTGATCTCCTACGGCAACGTGAGCGCGAGGATCGAGGCCGGCGTGGCCTTCATCGCGCCACTGGCCGCGGCCAAGGTCCCGGCCAAGTTGCTGGCCGGGCCAGCCCATGCCCACCGGCATGCCAACCTTTCCTCCGAAAGGCGCGTCTCACCCCGTATGGGATTGTTGTTTCGCGGCACCGCTGCAGCCGTCGCCTTTTTCGTCGCTACGGGGCCGGCCGCCGCCCACGCCGTCGCGTCGGCCGGTCAGTGGAGTGTCGTCCATGACGACCGCCGCGATTCCTACGACGCGGTGACGGTGACGCCGGGTGGAGCGGTCTGGGTCGCCGGGACGAGGCACCCGGATGCCGGATCGACCGGCGCCGAGTCGCTCCTGTTGAAGGGCGGCCGGTCTTCCTTCAAGCGTGTCACTGGGCCGGGCTTCCGAGTGAAGCGGCTGACGTCGGCGTCCGACACCAGGGTCTGGGCGTTCGGCGCGTCGCGATACGCCCGGTGGGACGGCAAGCGCTGGCAGGTCAAGCGATGGCGCTACGGCCGGGTGGATCGGGCGTACGCTATCGGCAAGAACCTGTGGGTCATCGAGAACTCAAATGCGTTCCCCGCAGCCGGTGACGCTGGGTGGAAGGCGCGGTCCACGCTGCGGCGCCTGGCCGGGTCGGTGTGGCGCAGGGTCCCCACGCCGATCATGGTCAAAGGACTCGACGGCAAGTGGGCGGCGGGCTCGGTGCGGGGCACGGCGGCTCTGGCCCGCTGGACCGGCACGGCCTGGCGCGCGGTTGCACTTCCAGCGATTCCGTCCGCACACTCGGGCCAGATCTCGGAGCTGACGGATGTCGCGGTCGACGGTGAGACCGGCCGGGTGATGGCCGTCGGCTGGGTCGCCTGGCCGTGCGGCACTGTGAAGCGCTCCTTCTGCGGTGAGACTTTGCTGCTGTCCGGCTATCTGGGTAGCTGGAACTTCGAGGTCCGTAGCGAACCGGGCATCCAGCCGCGCGCCCAAGCGGAGCCCGACGGCAGAGGCGGTGCCTGGGTCGTCTACAACGCCAAGGGCGGAGGCAGCGGGTTCCTGCACATCGGCGCCGATAGTGTCGAGCCGGGCACCTTTCCGGCTCCGCCGAATCAGAACGTGTCCGTCCGTGACCTCGCCATCCAGCCGGAGACTGGTTCCGTCTGGGCGGTCGGCGCGGCACCTTCTGGCCGCAGCGGTCTGATCTGGACCTACGGCCGCTGAGTCAGCTGGGCATCGCGGCCACACGGACGGGACCAAACGTGCCCCTTGGTGCGCGCCGGATTCGCCCGTACCGCCGTCATTTCGAGCTCTGGCAGTTTCGGTGGGCTGAAGGCCGAGGACGCGAAGCGGTTGAAAGATCTGGAGCGGAGAACGCCACGCTCAAGCGGCTGCTGGCCGAGGCCGAGGTGGAGAAGGCCACGCTGAAAGAGATCGCCCGGGGAAACTTCTGAGCCCAGAACGCCGGCAGGCGGCCGTCGCGCACCTCCTCCGCGTGTTGGGTGTGAGCGAGCGGTTCGCCTGCCGGGTCACCGGGCAGAACCGGTCGGCACCACCGTGGCCGATCCGGACGCGTGGCCGCGGGCCTGGTACGAGCGTGGGCCAAGGACCATCCCCGGCTCGGGTTCCGGCCTGCCTATCACGACGCCCGCGCCGAGGGCTGGCAGGTGAACCACAAGAAGCTGCAACGCCTGTGGCGAGAGGAAGGCCCGCGGGTGCCACAGCGCCGCCGACGCAAACGCCTCGGTACGAGCACCACGACGACGCGCGTTGTGCACAACATCGATGAGTCGTCCGTTGTCGACCGCAGCCCACATAGCCACGCGGCAACCCCTGTGACGTAAGGTCCCGGGTGTGGACACCCGCGTCCTCGTGATCGGCCTTGACCCGTATCGGGTTCCCGGGCCTTGGGACCGAAGCCGGTAGCCGACGCAATCGAGGTCGGCATAGCTCGATTCGCCGAGCACGGCGTCGGTGTCGAGACCTGCCTCGACGGCAGCGACGACGTGGAAACGATCGTCAGCCATACCCTGCGCGCGGCCCTGGGAATGCGTCGTCATCGGCGGCGGCGTACGGAAACCCGAAGATCAGCTTGACTTGTTCGAGCAGGTCATCAACCTGGTACGACGACACGCTCCCAACGCGGCGATCGCGTTCAACAGCACCCCTCTCAGTCGAGGGCCGAAGTGACCTGTCAGCGCCGACCGTGCACATAGCTAGATCACAAGGAGGCCATCCTCGTCGTCACGGAAAAGCCGACGGTCATCACCGACGACCGCGAGGCCCAGATCGGGGCCCGATACCGAGCGAAGGTGGATGACTCGGGGAGCCCTGAGCACACGCGAACGAGTACCTGTTCGCAGACACCCGTGAGGGTCTGTGTCAGATGTACAACAAAGAGCTTGCCCCGCGTAGCGTCACCCGGCGTCTTGAACGCTCCGGCTATGTGTCCCGCAATGGGTGGGTGGAGGGCCCGGGGAATCGGCGCGCCGGATCGGGTCGTGCCTGTTCGCGGTCAGTCCGCGGAACCTCGTACGCTCTTTCGCTCGGCTCGTGACAAGCGAGGTCCTGCGCCCGATCCGTGTTCATGACCTCCGACACACGGCAGCTTCACTGCTCAAGAAGCTCGGAGTACGCCGCGCGACGCCATGGAAATCCTCGGCCACAGCCGCATCTCGGTGACCATGGAGATCTACACACATGGCGACGGCAAGAGCCGCGAAGAGGCGATCAAGAAGGTCAACGGGCTTTGAGTGACTCCGTTGCAGTACGGGTTGCAGTAAAGCCCCAAAGCCTGATCGCTTCGGGGCGTTTCTGCTGGGTGGGGCTACCAGGACTTGAACCTGGGACCTCTTCCTTATCAGGGAAGCGCTCTAACCGTCTGAGCTATAGCCCCGCGCACACAGACCGTATCGCATCCCCGCCGGAGGGCGCGAATCGGTTCGTGGAACGAGGAAAAGCTTACCGCCTCCGGCGTGTTGTTCGCGCCGCACCCACCATGGGGGTACGGCGCGAACAACCGCTGACTACTCGGCCTCGCTGAAGGTCACCTCGACGCCGCCCACCAGGTCGGAGGCGACGTTGTAGATGACCGCTCCCAGGGTGGCCAGCGCGGTGATCAGCACGACGTTGACGGCGCCGATGAGCGCCGTGTAGCCGAGGATGCGCACCGGCTCGAACCAGGAGGCGATGTCGATGGGAATGGAGTTCTGGCCCTGCTCTCCCTGACCGAGCTGGTTGACCAGGTCGATGAGCGAGTCGAACACGCCCAGAGCGGACAGCACGCCGTACAGCACGGCGACCGCCACGAAGAGCACCACGAAGCAGACGATCGACACCACGAAGCTGAACTTCATGGCCGACCACGGCTCGATGCGGCGCAGCACCAGGTGTGCCTTGCGGGGCAGACGGACCCCCGAGTTGGAAGACTTCTTCCGCGGGAGCTCTACCAGCGGAGGAGGAGCCTCGGAGGTGAGCGACGGACGGACTCGGGCCGTCTCGTTGCCTTGCCCGTCGCTCGGCGGGGGCGCGACCGGAGCCGGCTGAGTGGCCGGCACCTTGTGCACCGCCGTGGCGTTGTTGTCCTCGGGACGCTGGTCGCGGGGCTCGGGCTCGCTGGGTTTCTTGGGCTGGCCGTTGTCCCGAGCAACCGCCTTGATCCTGGCGCTGGGGCTAGGGCTGCCACCACCCTGGGCGCTCATGACTTACTCTCCTCCCCCGTCTTCCTCAATGTCCACCGCAGCCTCCATCGACTCGGCGTTCCGGGCGAGGGCTACCACGCTGTCGCCTTCGGCGAGATTCATCAATCGCACTCCCATGGTCTGGCGGCCGGACTGCTTGATCTCGCCGGCACTCGTCCGGATCACCCCGCCAGCGGATGTGATCGCGAAGACCTCATCCTCCGGGTTGACCATGACGGCTCCGACCAGCTTGCCACGGGAGCTCACGATTTTCGCAGTCAGCACGCCCTTACCACCACGACCTTGAACCGGATACTGCTCAACCGGTGTTCGTTTCGCGTACCCGGCCTTGGTGGCGATAAGCACATATTGTCCGTCTGCGATCCTATTCATGGCGAGAAGTTCGTCGCCTTCAAGGAATCGCATGCCGATGACGCCGCTCGTCGCCCGGCCCATCGACCGCAGCGCCTCGTCGGAGGCGGTGAAGCGGATCGACTGCGCGCCCTTGGAGACGAGCAGCAGGTCGTCCTCTTCGGAGACCAGGCGGGCGCCGATGACCTCGTCGTCGTCGCGCAGGTTGATCGCGATGAGGCCGCCGGACCTGGGGGAGTCGTACTCCGACAGGCGGGTCTTCTTGACCAGGCCGCTGCGGGTCGCCAGCACGAGGTAGGGAGCGACGTTGTAGTCACGCAGGTCGAGGACCTCCATGACCGTCTCGTCGGGCTGCATGGCCAGCAGGTTGGCCAGGTGCATGCCCCGCGCGTCGCGACCCGAGTCGGGCAGTTCGTACGCCTTGACCCGGTAGACCCGGCCCTTGTTCGTGAAGAACAGCAGCCAGTGGTGGGTCGAGGTGACGAAGAAGTGGTCGACGATGTCGTCCTGGCGCAGCTGCGCCCCGCGCACGCCCTTGCCGCCGCGCTTCTGCGCCCGGTAGAGGTCGGTGCGGGTGCGCTTGGCGTAGCCGCCGCGGGTGATGGTGACGACGATGTCTTCCTCGGCGATGAGATCCTCGATCGACATGTCGCCGTCGTAGGCGGTGATCTCGGTACGCCGGTCCTCGCCGAAGCGGGCGACGATCTCGGCGAGCTCGTCACCGACGATCTGCCGCTGCCGCGACTCGGAGCCCAGGATGTCAAGGTAGTCGGCGATCTGCGTCATCAGGTGGTCGTACTCGTCCTGGATCGCCCGCCGCTCCAGGGCGGCGAGCTTGCGCAGCTGCATGTCGAGGATGGCCTGCGCCTGGATCTCGTCGATCTCCAGCAGGCCCATCAGGCCCTGCTGGGCGGCCGAGGCCGACTCGGACGCGCGGATCAGGGCGATGACCTCGTCGAGCCGGTCGAGGGCCTTGAGCAGCGCGCGCAGGATGTGGGCGCGCTCCTCGGCCTTGCGCAGGAGGTAGCGCGTCCGGCGGACGATGACCTCGATCTGGTGGGCCACGTAGTGCGTGATGAACTGGTCGAGCCGCAGCGTGCGCGGCACCCCGTCGACCAGGGCCAGCATGTTGGCGCCGAAGGTGTCCTGGAGCTGGGTGTGCTTGTAGAGGTTGTTGAGCACGACCTTGGCGACGGCGTCGCGCTTGAGCACGATCACCAGGCGCTGACCGACGCGGGACGACGACTCCTCGCGGACGTCGGCGATGCCGGTCACCCTGCCCTGCTTGACCAGCTCGGCGATCTTGAGAGCGAGGTTGTCCGGGTTGACCTGGTAGGGGAGTTCGGTGACGACGAGGGCGTGGCGGCCCTTGTTGTCCTCCTCGACCTCGACGACGGCCCGCATGGTGATCGAGCCGCGGCCGGTGCGGTAGGCGTCCTCGATGCCGCGCCGGCCGACGATCAGCCCGTGGGTCGGGAAGTCGGGGCCCTTGACCCGCGCGATGGCCGCTTCGAGCAGCTCCTCCTCGGAGGCTTCCGGGTGCTCCAGCAACCACTTGACGGCCTCTGCCACCTCGCGCAGGTTGTGCGGGGGGATGTTGGTGGCCATGCCGACCGCGATGCCGCCCGAGCCGTTGACCAGCAGGTTGGGGAAGCGGGCCGGCAGGACGATCGGCTCCTGCGAGCGCCCGTCGTAGTTGGGCTGGAAGTCGACGGTTTCCTTGTCGATGTCGCGCAGCATCTCCATGGCGATGGGCGCGAGCTTGCACTCGGTGTAGCGCATCGCCGCGGGCGCGTCGTTGCCCGGCGAGCCGAAGTTGCCCTGCCCGTCGACGAGCGGGTGGCGCAGCGACCAGGTCTGCGCGAGCCGTACGAGAGCGTCGTAGATCGAGGTGTCGCCATGGGGGTGGTAGGAACCCATGACGTCACCGACGACGCGCGAGCACTTGAAGAAGCCGCGGTCGGGGCGGTAGCCGCCGTCGTACATCGCGTAGAGCACGCGGCGGTGCACCGGCTTGAGACCGTCACGCACATCGGGCAACGCACGCGACACGATGACCGACATCGCGTAGTCCATGTAGCTGCGCTGCATCTCGGTCTGGATGTCGACCGGTTCGACGCGTTCCGGCGAAGCTGGAGGCGGAGTGTTCACTTCCGTCACGTGTAAAGATCCTTTTCTGGTGTACGGCTGTCGCTACACGTCCAGGAAACGGACATCTCGCGCATTGCGAATGATGAAGGCCCTACGCGCCTCGACGTCCTCACCCATGAGCACGCTGAACATCTCGTCGGCCTGGGCGGCGTCGTCGAGCGTGGCCTGCAGCAGGATGCGGGTCGCGGGGTTCATGGTGGTTTCCCACAGCTGGTTGGCGTTCATCTCGCCGAGACCCTTGAAGCGCTGGACACCGTCGTGCGCGCGCGGGTCGCGCTTGCCCCGGGCGATGCCCTCCTGGATGATCGCGTCGCGCTCACGATCGGAGTAGGCGTAGGAGGCGTCCTCGCCCTTACGGTCCCACTTGATCTTGTAGAGCGGCGGCTGCGACAGGTAGACGTGACCGCCCTCGATCAGCGGCCGCATGAACCTGAACAGCAGCGTCAGCAGCAGCGTGGTGATGTGCTGGCCGTCGACGTCGGCGTCGGCCATCAGGATCAGCTTGCTGTAGCGCAGTTTGCTGATGTCGAACTCGTCGTGCACGCCGGTGCCCATCGCCGTGATCAGCGACTGGACCTCGATGTTCTGCAGGACCTTGTCGACCCTGGCCTTCTCCACGTTGAGGATCTTGCCGCGGATCGGCAGGATCGCCTGGAAACGCGAGTCGCGGCCACCCTTGGCCGAGCCGCCGGCGGAGTTGCCCTCGACGATGAACAGCTCGCACTTGCTGGGGTCGTTCCACTGGCAGTCGGCCAGCTTGCCCGGCAGACCGCTGCCCGACTCCAGCAGCGACTTGCGGCGCGTCAGGTCACGGGCCTGACGCGCCGCGAGACGGGCCCTGGCGGCCTGCAGCGACTTGTTGATGATGTCCTTGGCCTCACCGGGGTTGCGCTCGAACCACGCGCGCAGGTGGTCGTTGCACGCCTTCTGGACGAACGACTTGGCCTCGGTGTTGCCCAGCTTGGTCTTGGTCTGGCCCTCGAACTGGGGGTCCGCCAGCTTGATCGAGACGATCGCGGTCAGGCCCTCGCGGACGTCCTCACCGGAGAGGTTTTCGTCCTTGCCCTCCTTGAGGAACTTCTGCTCGCGGGCGTAGCGGTTGACGATCGACGTCAGCGCCGCGCGGAAGCCCTCCTCGTGGGTGCCGCCCTCGGCCGTGTTGATCGTGTTGGCGAAGGTGTAGACCGACTCGGAGTAGGAGTTGTTCCACTGCATGGCGATCTCGACCGAGGCGCCGTCGCCGTGCTCCTCGAAGTCGATCACCGAGGCGTGCGCCGGCTCCTTCTTGGAGTTGAGGTGCTTGACGAAGTCGGACAGACCGCCCTCGTAGTGGTATTCGACCCTGACCGGCTCGCCGTTGATGTGGTCGGGCCGCTCGTCCGTCAGGACGATCGTGAGGCCCTTGTTGAGGAAGGCCATCTCCTGGAAGCGGCGCGAGAGCGTCTCGAAGTTCCACGTGGTGGTCTCGAAGATCTCAGGGTCGGCCCAGAACGTGATCGTGGTGCCGGTCTCGTCGGTCTCCTCACCCTGGGCCAGCGGCGCGGTCGGCTTGCTGTACTCGAAGCGCTGCCGCCAGTAGTGGCCGTTCTGCTTGACCTCCACGTCCATGGCCGAGGACAGCGCGTTGACCACGGCGGAGCCGACGCCGTGCAGGCCGCCGGAGACCGCGTAGGACTTGCTGTCGAACTTGCCGCCCGCGTGGAGCGTGGTCAGCACGACCTCCACCGCGGACCGCTTCTCGACCGGATGGATCCCGGTCGGTATGCCACGACCGTTGTCCACGACGCGCACGCCGTTGTCGGCCATGAGCGTGACGTCGATGCGGTCGGCGTGACCTGCCAGAGCCTCGTCCACAGCGTTGTCCACGATTTCGTAGACAAGGTGGTGCAGACCCCGCTCGCCGGTTGAACCGATATACATACCCGGGCGCTTGCGAACCGCCTCAAGCCCTTCGAGTACGGTGATTGAGCTAGCGTCGTAGGACAAGTGCCAAATCCTCCTGCCGCGGACACGCGGCGGGGGAGGCGTCACATGCGTAGCTGAGCTGCCCCTGCCGTGCCCGTCACCGTCGTGAGTGCCCCGTTGCGCTCGCCACCCGGGGGAGTCGGCGCGTCGCATGCGCGCCAGGGGTGACACGCAAGCGGACGTGTCCGGAATCCGCTTTCATTCTACCGGCTCCAGACGCCCAAGGTGGCATTGAACGCGCCTGTGGCGGCCTCTAGCTCGTTTTCCCCCCGTTTGGAGCTCCCCCACACGGGACCGGGGGTCATCGCGTCTGCGGCTCTCTGATCGGTTTCCGGGAGTGTACGGCTCAGCCGTACGTGTCTCCGGGGCCCTTGCTGCCGGTGACCCGGAGCCCCCCGGCCGGGCGGGGGGCGTTGAGCGGCCCCCTGACCTTGACCTTCGTCACCGTGCCGTCGCCCAGCTCCTCATTGAGCCGGCGGACCAGGGTGCGCGCGAGCAGGCGGACCTGGGTCGCCCACGCCGTGGAGTCGGCGACGATCAGCACCTCACCGTCGTCGAACGACTCGGGCTTGGTGTGCGCGGCCAGGTCGGACCCCACGATGTCGGGCCAGCGCCCGAACACCCCGCCGACGGCCGCCGACCGCTCCCAGCCCCGCTCGGCCAGCAGATCCATGATCGCGCGTCCGAAAAGCTGGGGATCGCCGGCGTCTCTGCGGGCGCCGGCCGCCTTGCGCCGGGGCTCGCGGCGGGGGAGTTGCCCGCGTTTGGCGGCGTCGGCCTTGGCCTGGGCGAGCTTCTCCCTGGCCATGGCGGCGCCCCTGGCCGTGGGATTGTCGTCATCGGACACGGGTCACGCTCCCTTCCGCGACGTCGAATCGGGCACCGATCAGCTCGGGCGGCACGTCGTCCGCCACGGCGGCGGTGATCAGCACCTGCTCGGCCGGCGCGACGATTTCGGCGAGGCGGCGCCTGCGCTGGCTGTCGAGCTCGGCGAAGACGTCGTCGAGGATCAACACCGGATCGCCGCCATCGGCCCGGAGCAGGTCGTAGGCGGCCAGGCGCAGCGCGAGCGCGAACGACCACGACTCGCCGTGGCTCGCGTAGCCGCGGGCCGGCAGATCGCCGATGCCGAGGATCAGGTCGTCGCGGTGCGGGCCGACGAGGGTGACCCCCCGCTCCAGCTCCGCGGGGCGGACCTCCAGCAGGCGCTCGCGCAGCCGCTCCTCAAGGGTTTTCCCCAAGTCTGTGGATAACGTCTGTGTATCGGAAGATCCCCGTTCACCGGCGTCTTCGTCCTCAGCGGCATCCCCACCTGTGGACAACGTGCTGCGATAGGCCAGGGTCGCGGGGGCGCTGGTGGGGGCCAGCCCGGCGTAGGCTCCGGCGACCAGCGGGCACAGCTCCTCGACGAGGTCGAGCCGGGCCTGGAGAAGCTCGGCTCCGTGCCGGGCGAGGTGGGCGTCCCACACCTCCAGCGTGCTCAGCACGTCGCTCGCGCCCGCCGCCGCGAACCCGGAGTCACCCTCGGCCCGCCGGGCGCTCCTGGTGCCTCTGCGGGCCTGCGCGGCCGTGCGCAGCAACGCGCTCCGCTGCTTCAGCACGCGGTCGTAGTCGGCCCGCACACCCGCGAACCTGGGCGCCCGGGCCACCAGCAGCTCGTCGAGGAACCGCCGCCGCTCCGACGGGTCGCCCTTGGCCAGCGACAGGTCCTCAGGGGCGAACAGGACGGTGCGCAGCAGGCCGATGACGTCACGCGGGCGGGACACGGGGGAGCGGTTGAGCCGCGCGCGGTTGGCCCGGCCCGGATTGATCTCCAGCTCGACCAGCGCCCGCCGATCGTCACGCTGGACGGCGCAGCGCACGATCGCCCGGCTCGCACCCTGTCGTACGAGCGGCGCGTCGGTGGCGACCCGGTGGCTGGACTGGGTCGCCACGTAGCCCAGAGCCTCGACCAGGTTGGTCTTTCCCTGCCCGTTGGGCCCCACGAACGCCGTGACGCCCGGCTCCAGGCCGAGCTCCACGGACGCGTAGGACCGGAAGTCGGTCAGCGAGAGGTGGGCGACATGCACCCCACGAAGGTTAGTGGGCCACGCAGGTCACTGGGGCCACCGGCTTGCCGCCTGTGGAAAACCGCTGTGGCGTCACGAGGCCTCGCGCGGCGGCCGCACATCGGCGCCGGGCGCGTCCGCGCCCTTGCCCACAGAGCCCTCGGTGGCGGCGATCGGGTGCCCGCCGAACTGATTGCGCAGCGCCGCGACCACCTTCATCGCGGGCGGGTCCTCCTGGCGTGAGGCGAACCTGGCGAAGAGCGCGGCGGTGATCACCGGCAGCGGCACGGCGTGGTCGACGGCCGCCTGGACGGTCCACCGGCCCTCGCCGGAGTCTTCGGCGTAGCCGCGCAGCTCGTCGAGGTGCTCGTCGTCGTCGAGCGCCCGGACCAGCAGGTCGAGCAGCCAGGAACGGATCACCGTGCCGGTGCGCCAGCTGCTGAAGGAGCCCCTGACGTCCTTGACGACGTCGGAGGCCTCGAGCAGCTCCCAGCCCTCGGCGAAGGCCTGCATCATGCCGTACTCGATGCCGTTGTGGACCATCTTCGCGAAGTGACCCGCGCCCACGTCGCCGGCGTGCACGAACCCGTCCTCGCCCTCGGGCTTGAGGGTCTCGAAGATCGGCATCAACCGGTCGACGTCGGCCTTCTCGCCGCCGCACATGAGCGCGTAGCCGTTCTCCAGGCCCCAGACGCCGCCGCTGACGCCGCAGTCGACGAATCCGATGCCCTTGTCCGCCAGCTCGGCGGCGTGCTTCTGGTCGTCCACGTAGTGGGAGTTGCCGCCGTCGACGACCAGGTCGCCCGTGTCGAGCAGCCGGCCGAGCTCGTCGATCACCTGCTGGGTGGGTCTGCCCGCGGGGATCATGACCCAGACGGTGCGCGGCGCCTCAAGCCGCTCGACCAGCTCCTTCAGGCTGGCGACATCGCTGACCTCGGCATTGTGGTCGTAGCCGACCACGTCGTGACCGCCGCGGCGCAGCCGTTCGGCCATGTTGGCGCCCATTTTGCCAAGTCCGACCATGCCGATCTGCATGTGATCTACCCCCTAGTCAGACTTCCATCATCCCTGATGTCAGCTTCAGCCTGACAGACGGATCGGCATGATCAGGTAACGGTAGTCGGGGGCGCCGTCGCCGTCCACAGGCTTGCCCCCGGTGAGGATGGCGGGCTTCGTGGACGTGGTCATCTGCAGCCGCGCGACGTCGGAATCGATCGCGCCCAGCCCTTCGAGCAGGAACTGGTGGTTGAAGGCGATGTTCATCTCCTCGCCCTCGTAGTCGACCGGCAGCACCTCGACGGCCTGCGCCTCGTCGCCGCTGCCCGCCTCGAGCACGACCTCTCCGCCCCTGAACGCGAGCCGTACGGGAGTGTTGCGCTCGGCGACCAGGGCCACGCGCTTGACCGCCTCGACGAACGGCCCTGTGGACAAGTCGGCGCGCGCGGAGAACTCCGTGGGCAGCAGCGAGCGGTACTTGGGGAACTCGGGGTCGAGCAGCCGCGTGGTCGTGCGCCGCCCGGCGCTGGAGAAGCCGATCATCCCCTCGCCGGTGCCGCCGGCGGAGCTGAGCGCGATCTCGACCTCGGCGCCGGTCGCGCCCAGCGCCTTGGCCGTGTCGGCCAGCGTCTTGCCCGGAATCATCGCGATCGCGGAGAAGTCGGACTGGTCGGGCTGCCACTTCAGCTCGCGTACGGCCAGGCGGTAGCGGTCGGTCGCGGCGAGGGTCACGGTCTCGCCCTCGATCTCCATCCGCACGCCGGTGAGCATCGGCAGCGTGTCGTCACGGCCGGCGGCGACGGCGACCTGGCCGACGGCGGAGGCGAAGACGTCGCTGCCCACGCGTCCGGCGGCCGGGGGCATGGCCGGCAGCGTCGGGTAGTCCTCCACAGGCATGGTCAGCAGGGTGAAGCGGGCACTGCCACAGGTGACGACCGCCTTGGCGCCTTCGAGGACGAAGTCCACAGGCTGTGCGGGAAGGGCGCGGGTGATCTCGGCCAGCAGCTTGCCGGAGACGAGGACGACACCGGGCTCACCGGTGTGGAGTTCGAGCGTGACCTCGGCCGAGACCTCGTAGTCGAACCCGGACAGCTTCAGCCGCTGCTCGTCGGTGACCTCCAGGCGCATGCCGGCCAGGACGGGCACGGACGGACGGGCGGGGAGGCTGCGTGCCGTCCATGCCACCGCCTCAGCGAGGACGTCTCGCTCGATTCGGAACATCACGGTCATCAGCCTCCTGAGTTCGTCGTTGATTCAAGTGTTGCCTCTCCCGCACCTGAGATCCGGGAGAACCCCTCTATGGGTCTTGAGTTTCTTAGTAAGAGAGATGTGTGGTCTTCACAGTAGGGGCTGTGGATACCGTGGATAACCTGTGTTTCCACTGGTCAGGGCCCCTGTTTTTGTCCACCGAGGGTGTGGGTGACGCCTGGGGGTAACTTCGCGGCCTGGGGATGACGCGTCGCTGTGCACAGGCTGTCCCCAGATCTTGGTGTCTTCGTCCACCGGTTATCCACGGGGTTTCCACAGGTTATCCACCGAGTAAACGACCTCTCCAGGGGCGCCAAAAAGACTATGCACAGGCTGTCCCCAGGTCATCCACCGGTTGTCCCCAAGTTCTCCTCAGGTTGTCCCCACCTTTATCCCCAGGCCAGCCGCGGGATTTTCCGGGCCAAGGTGGGGCGTTCTGCGGCCGGCTACGGACGTTTCCCCTGATCCACAGTGTTATCCACAGGCTGTGCATAAGAGTCAGGCTCCGCGCGATGTCTGCTTGATGCGCATTGTCAGCTCGTTGACCTGGTTGTACATCGACCTGCGCTCCGCGATGAGCGAGCGGATCTTGCGCTCGGCGTGCATCACGGTGGTGTGGTCGCGACCGCCGAACTGCTGACCGATCTTCGGCAGCGACAGCTCGGTCAGCTCCCGCGCGAGGTACATCGCGATCTGCCTGGCGTTGACCAGCGCCCTGCTACGCGAGCTGCCGCAGAGGTCGTCGATGCTGATGCCGAAGTATTCGGAGGTCTTGGCCATGATCGTGGCGATCGTGATCTCCTCGCCCGACTCCGAGGTGATCAGGTCCTTCAGCACGACCTCGGCCAGTTGGAGATCCACACCCTGCCGGTTGAGGCTGGCGAACGCGGTGACCCTGATCAGGGCGCCTTCGAGCTCGCGGATGTTGGTGGAGATGCGGCTGGCGATGTACTCGAGCACCTCGGGCGGTGCGGCCAGGCCCTCCTGTATGGCCTTCTTGCGGAGGATCGCGATGCGGGTCTCCAGCTCGGGCGGCTGGACGTCGGTGATCAGGCCCCACTCGAACCGGTTGCGCAGCCGGTCCTCCAGGGTGATCAGCTGCTTGGGCGCCCGGTCGCTGGAGATCACGATCTGCTTGTTGGCGTTGTGGAGCGTGTTGAAGGTGTGGAAGAACTCCTCCTGCGTCTGCTCCTTGCCCTCCAGGAACTGGATGTCGTCCACGAGCAGGATGTCGATCGCGCGGTAACGACCGCGGAACCCGTCGGCCTTGTGGTCGCGGATGCTGTTGATGAAGTCGTTGGTGAACTCCTCGGAGCTCACGTATCTCACCCGCGCGCCGTCGTACAGGCTCTGCGCGTAGTGGCCGATCGCGTGGAGCAGGTGCGTCTTGCCCAAACCCGAGTCGCCGTAGATGAACAGCGGGTTGTACGCCTTCGCGGGGGATTCGGCCACCGCCACGGCCGCCGCGTGCGCGAAGCGGTTGCTGGCGCCGATGACGAATGTCTCGAAGGTGTATTTCTGATTGAGCCGGGCGGGTTCGCTTGGTTTGTTGCTCTTCGCTTCCCACCGGTTCGGGGCCGGCTCCGGCGCCTTCTCCACAGGCGGTGTGTACGACGGGGGCTGTTCAAAAGTGAACGTGGGCTGTGGATAGTCGGTGGACGACTGCGGCGGCTCCGGCTGTGGAGAATAGAACTGCGGAGGCTCGGAGGCCTGGTAGTGCTGGGCCGATGGGGGCTGTGTAAAACGTGGCTGCGGCTCCGGGGTCTGTGGATAACCTTGACCCACAGCCTGTTGATGAAGGTCGGGCACGGGCTGCTCGGGAGCCGTCGTGTCGATCATCACGGCCAGCCGCATGGCCCGGCCGAGCTCCTGGGACAGCGCGTGGGCCACGAGCGGTCGCAGTTTGCCCTCGATGAGGTCCTTGAGGAAGTCGTTGGGGACGCCCAGCACGATCGTGTCGTCGGCCAGGGCGATCGGACGGACCATGGAGAGCCAGGTGCGCTGCTGAACCGGGACGTTCTCGTTGAGGAAGTTGCCCAGGGCCCTCGCCCATACCGTGCCAAGGTCGACACCGTTCATGGTGCGGCTCCCCTCCTTCCTCTCGCGGCCCCCCGCGATCTGTTATCCACAGCGGGCTGTCGCCCCCGACGATTGATCCCACCCGCCCACAGCGTCGCAGCCAGGCTGTATGCCCAGGGCGTCCACAGGAGATCCACAGGATGTCCACAGGCTTCAAACGGGCCCCAGGAGGGCCGACAGTATCTATGTGCACAGCTGTGTTCAAGGCGTTGTCCACAGCCTAGTGGCAGCCGGACGCACATCTGTGGACGCCACCAGGACGGTGGAAAACTCGCCTGTGGATTAGTGGATAACCGCGCGGAGACCGCCGCTGGTTTGACCTGGGACGCCTTTCACCCGTAACGTACGACGGTCGGCATGCTCACGCGACGGCTATTTCGCGTGCCCTCGCTTTCCTGGCAAGCCGGCCATGTGTGTTAAGCGCCCCTGGGCGCATCATCAAGCCTGGAGCCCACCCGTGAGCAAGCGTACTTTCCAGCCGAACAACCGTCGCCGCGCGAAGACCCACGGCTTCCGGCTGCGGATGCGCACCCGGGCCGGTCGCGCCATCCTGGCCGCTCGTCGCCGTAAGGGCCGCGAGAAGCTGTCGGCCTGATCGCCCTGCGCCCGCTAGGTCGCCCGCCGGTGAAGTCCGCCGGCGGGCATTAGGCGTATACGGTGCTACCCCGGCAAACCCGCATGCGGCGCGGGAAAGAGTTCGAAGCGGCGATCAAGCGCGGTAAACGCGCTGGTCGTCCCGCTGTGGTGATACACCTCACCGTTTCTGGGGATGAAACACCTCTAATCGGTTTCGTGGTCAGCCGCGCAGTCGGCGGCGCAGTGGTCCGCAACAAGGTCAAGCGTCGGCTTCGGCACCTGATGCGAGACCGCCTTGACCGGTTGCCGCGAGGTAGCCTGCTTGTGGTACGCGCCAACCCACCGGCCGCGGCCGCGCGATACGAGCAACTTGCCGCCGAGCTCGATCTCGCGTTGGATCGTCTGCTCAGGCGGCGTGAGTCCTCGATGGATGGACAGAGATGACGGAGCAGCCGCAAGGGATGCCGCCGAGCTTCGCCGCTCGGGTGCTGATCATCCCTATTCGGTTCTACCGGGCCTTCATCAGCCCGATGCTCGGTCCGCGCTGTCGTTTCTATCCATCGTGCAGCGCCTACGGGCTCGAGGCGATCACCGTGCACGGAGCGTTGCGCGGCATCTGGCTGACTGTCCGGCGCATCGGGCGGTGCCACCCATTCCATCCCGGCGGTATAGACCCGGTGCCCCCACGCCCGGTTCGGTCCCACGAATTGCAAGGGAGATAGCTCGGTGGAGCTGTCCTGGCTGAGCTGGCTCTATGAAGCCGTAGCCCACGTCATCATCTGGATCCATGGTGGATACAGCACATTCCTCAACCCGGACAGCGGGCTGACATGGGCGCTGACCATCATCACGCTGACCGTGCTGATGCGGATCCTCATCTTCCCGCTGTTCCTCAAGCAGATGCGCTCGTCGCGGAAGATGCAGGAGCTAGCCCCCAAGGTCGCTGAGCTTCGCAAGCGTTACAAGAACGACAAGCAGCGCATGAACCAGGAGGTCATGGCGCTGTACCAGGGGGCGGGTGCCAACCCTCTCGGCGGCTGCCTGCCGATCGTGGCCCAGTTCCCGATCTTCATCTCGATGTTCACCGTGCTGCAGGCCATGGCCAACGGCCGCGCGGTCTACGGCATGAGCCAGGAACTGGTCGACAGCGCCCGGTCCGCGCACATCTTCGGCGCGCCTCTCCCGGCCAACTTCTTCATGTCGGCGAGCGACATCGAGGGCTTCGACGCGACCGTCGTACAGACGAAGATCGTGCTGGCCATCTTCGTGGCGATCAGCTCGCTGACCACGTTCCTCACCGTCCGGCAGAGCGTCACGCGCTCGATGGCCCAGATGCCGGACAACCCCATGGCGCAGCAGCAGAAGATCCTGATGTGGATCTCGCCGCTGTTCGCCTTCTTCAGCCTGAACTTCCCCCTCGGCCTGATCCTCTACTGGGTCACCACCAACGTCTGGACGCTGGCACAGCAGCACTGGTTCTACACCCGCAACCCGATGCCCGAGTTCGACGCCAAGGGCAACGCGATCCCGATGCAGCCCAAGCCGGGCATGCTGGCCAAGCTTCGCAAGACGCCCCCAGAGGAAGCAGCACCTCCCGCGCCGCCGGAGCCTAAGATCATCAGGCAGCAGCCCAGCCGCCAGTCTCGCAGCAAGCGCACCGGCAGCAAGAAGTCGTGAACACGAAGGAGAGGCCGGCGATGACCGAGGCCGAGCAGGAGAAGACTCCTGATGTCAACGCGCTTGAGCAGGAGGGCGAGATCGCGGCCGACTATGTCGAGGGCCTTCTCGACATCGCCGACATCGACGGCGATATCGACATGGACGTCGAGGGCGACCGTGCGCTCGTCTCCGTCGTCGGCGTCCAGGGCAACGAGCTGGTCGGGCCATCGGGCGAGGTTCTCGAGGCCCTGCAGGAGCTCACCCGGCTGGCCGTCCACCGGCAGACGGGGGAGCGGTCGCGGCTGATGCTCGACGTCGCCGGCTACCGCGAGCGGCGGCGCGCCGAGCTCACCAAGCTCGGCACCGAGGTCGCCAACCAGGTGCGGGAGAAGGACGAGCCCAAGTCGCTTCAGCCCATGACGCCGTTCGAGCGGAAGATCGTCCACGATGCTGTGGCGGCCGCCGGGCTCCGCAGCGAGTCGGAAGGGGAGGAGCCCCAGCGGTACGTGGTGGTTCTTCCCGCCTGACCCGTTCTGTGGTTTTTGTGCGGCCGTCAGCCCCTGCGTGGGGACTGGCGGCCGTTCGCATGTCACTCTCCCTCCCGTACGGCTGCCTCCGGAGGGCGGAACGCCTTCCACGGCCCGCCATCTGGGCGGCCCGCTAGTCTTCCTCCGTGATCCCACGCTTAGCCTTGAGACGGACACCGCCCGTGTCCGAGCCGCCGACCAGCCAATGAAAGGGCCACCAACCAGTGAGCGATGAGCTGCCTGCTCCGCCGGACATTGCCAGGGACGTCTTCACCGGCAAGGCCTGGGAGCGGGCGAACTCCTTCGCTGAGCTCCTCGCGGGACCCGGAGTCGTACGTGGGCTGCTGGGGCCGCGGGAGGTGCAGCGGATCTGGGATCGCCACCTGCTCAACTGCGCGGTCGTCGCGGAGGCCGTGCCCGAGGGAGTGCGGTTGGTGGACATCGGCTCGGGCGCCGGACTGCCGGGGTTGGTGCTGGCGATCGTACGGCCGGACATCACGGTCACGCTCCTTGAGCCGTTGCTTCGCCGTACCGTCTTCCTGGAGGAGTGCGTCGAGGCGCTCGAGCTGGAGAACGTCGAGGTGCTGCGCGGGCGGGCGGAGGAACTGGCCGGCAGGCGCGAGTTCGACGTCGCCAGTGCTCGCGCCGTCGCGCCGCTCGATCGGCTGCTGAAGTGGGCCATGCCACTCCTTCGTGAAGGCGGCGAGCTGATCGCCATGAAGGGGGAGCGTGCCGCCGAGGAGCTCGCCGAAGCCGGGCCCCAGTTGCGTGCCAGTGGAGTGAGGACGGCTGAGCTTGTGACCGTCGGGCGCGGTAAGGTCGAGCCGCCTGCAACATTGGTTCGGGTGGTAGCGGGTCGCGCGCCGGAGGTCGGTAGGCGGCGACGAAGGAGGTGACGGTCATGCCAGTCGCAGCATGCGGCCTGGGCTGGCCGGACAGTCCTCCGTCCGAGAGTCTCACAGGGGTTGGCTGGCCCGAAAAGGGCGTGTCGCGACAGCGAATTCCCGGCACCGGCATACCACTGGTTGAAAGGATGGCCATCGTGACCCAGACCCCACTGAACCCCGGCGATTCACCTTTGGTACGAGAGGCGCTCAGCTCTGTGGTTTCACGTGAAACATCCGCGACCCAGGCGGCGGCTCAGGCGGGGGAGGATCTCGGTGGTCGTGACGGCACCTGGCCGCGGCCGGCCAAATGCCGGGTGATCGCCGTGGCGAACCAGAAGGGGGGAGTGGGCAAGACGACGACGTCCGTGAACATTGCCGCCGCGCTCTCCATGCACGGCCAACGCGTGCTCGTCATCGACCTTGACCCCCAGGGCAACGCCTCCACGGCGCTGGCCACCGAGCATCGCGGTGACGTGCCGGATGTGTACCAAGTGCTCGTCGACGATCTGCCCATGGCGGACATCATCAAGCAGGTGCCCGACATGCCGGGCCTCTACTGCGCACCCGCCACCATCGACCTCGCCGGCGCCGAGATCGAGCTCGTCTCGCTCGTAGCCCGCGAAGCCCGCCTCCGCCGGGCGCTTGGCGCCTACACCGGCCTGGAGTTCGACTACATCATCATCGACTGCCCGCCGTCGCTCGGCCTGCTGACGGTCAACGCGCTGGTGGCAGCCGAAGAGGTCATGATCCCCATCCAGTGCGAGTACTACGCGCTGGAGGGCCTGGGCCAGCTGCTGCGCAACGTCGACCTGATCAAGGCTCACCTGAACCCCACGCTCAGCCTCTCCACGATCGTCCTCACCATGTACGACGGCCGCACCCGTCTGGCCTCACAGGTGGCCGACGAGGTTCGCGCCCACTTCGGTGAGACGGTTCTCAACACGTTGATCCCGCGCAGCGTCCGCCTCTCCGAGGCGCCCAGCTATGGCCAGTCGGTCATGACGTACGACCCGGGCTCCAGCGGGGCCATGGCCTACATGGACGCGGCCCGCGAGATCGCCCATCGCGCCGCCGTCTGACCTCCCAGCCCTCGTCCTCCACTTTGCCGGGTTCCGTCACACCAACCTTTCGCCCACTCCCGCCAGCCGGGGCTCTTCGCGCGCGCTGCTGTCTCGATGTGGTCCATGTGGTCCATGCGTCTCATGTGGTCCACAGGACCATGCGTCCCATGCTCGGTCTCATGGCGGTCTCATGCTCGGTCCCATAGCGGTCTCATGGCGGTCTCGTGCGGTCCCATGGCGGTCCCATGCTCGGTCCCATGGCGGTCTCGTGCGGTCCCATGGCGGCACATGCGGTCCCTATGCGATGACCCCATGAGGTCCCATGCCATGCGACCCCATGCGGTCCCATGCGCCATGCGCCATGCGGCGACGGAGACCTGCGTGCGCTCCGAGGCGCTCTAGCGTGAGGCCATGACGGCTTCTCTTCATTTCGTCGCTCACGAACTCATCAACTTCCGCAACGGAAGCTACGCCTGGATCGATGTGAGGCGGTTTCAGCTCGCCGGCTGGTCTGGTGACGATATGGCGGCTCTGGACCTTCTGTTACGCCACGAGCGCTATCGGGATGACTATGCCTCAGGCGATTCCGTCGGTCTCGACAGCCGGAGGCTGCACGGGCCGTTCCTGCTCTCTCGCGTGACCGCGGGTTCGTTCGAGCCTGTTGACGAGGCGTCCGCGCATCAGCTGATCCGGACCTGGGCCAAGGAGATCGGATTCCTCGATCCCGTACCTGAAGAGCTGGCTCCGCGTCTCGAAACGCACGTCTACGACTCCCTCTGTGGGGCGACGGAGCGGTACAAGTTACGTGAGTTGGGAGAGGAAGCCATGCACGACTACGGGTTGGTGCTGTGGGACTTCTGGGAGCTGGTCCTCCTCAACCGTTCGGACGCGTCGCTCACGCTGGTCGTCGGGGCAGTGGATTAGATCTCGTACGTGTCCCTTCACGACCGCATGCTTTTTCAGGAGCAGGAGCTTGATCCCTTGCTGGTCGCTGTGGCCCGCACACGGTCGGATGACGACGGTGGAAGTCTGGGCGGATAGGGGGCCGGGGGCGCAGTTGGGAGGCCGACGGGCGTGTATATGTGTTGATGGTGTAAATCCGGCGCAACCGCGTGTGGCGAGGAGGCGCCGTGTCGCGTTGACGACGGTAACCTCTCCTGGAGTGACCGGAATCAGCCGGGGTGGATGAGGAGACGTAGTGAGCCAGCAGCGGCGGGGATTGGGGAAGGGGCTCGGGGCGCTCATCCCGACCGGTCCCATTGTTGACGGCACCGGCACGGCGGTTGCCACCAACGGTGCGGGAGAGACCAGCCCCCAGCCGATTGCCGGCGCGTACTTCAAGGAGATATCCCTCAGCGCCATCGTGCCCAACCCGCGCCAGCCACGTGAGGTGTTCGACGAGGAGCGCCTCAAGGAGTTGGCGGCGTCCATCTCCGAGGTCGGTCTGCTCCAACCGATCGTCGTGCGATCCGTCGGCGGTGGCCGGTATGAGCTCATCATGGGGGAGCGGCGCTGGCGCGCGTGCCAGCTTGCCGAGCTCGATCCTGTTCCGGCGATCGTCCGCAACACCATGGACAACGATCTCCTCCGTGACGCCCTCATCGAGAACCTGCAGCGGGAGCAACTCAACGCCCTGGAAGAGGCCGCCGCCTACCAGCAACTGCTGGACGACTTCCAGGCCACCCACGACCAACTCGCCCAGAAGGTCGGCCGCTCCCGCTCCCACATCACCAACACCCTGCGCCTGCTGAATCTCCCTCCGGAAGTCCAACTCCGCGTCGCCGCCGGCACCATCAGCGCCGGCCATGCCCGCGCACTCCTCGGCCTCGACAGCCAGGAGGAGCAGATCCAGCTCGCGAAGCGCATCGTCGCCGAGCTTCTTTCCGTCAGAGCGGTCGAAGAGATCGTCGCGCTCGGGAGCTCCAAGGCGGCCCAGAACGCCCCCCGTGAGCGCAAGCCGAACAAGCCCGTCGCTCCTGGTCTGACCCACCTGGCGGATCGGCTCTCCGATCACTTCGAGACCAAGGTCAAGGTCGACCTGGGTCGCCGCAAGGGGCGCATCGTCGTGGAGTTCGCCACGATCGACGACCTTGAGCGCATCATCGGCACCATGGCCCCCGAGGCGGCGCATGCCATGCGGGAGTCCGAAGGCTGACATGTTTCACGTGAAACCGCGCCGTGTTTCACGTGAAACCGTCACGCTCACCTTGCTACCCCTCGGCGTCCCACTACAGGTGTCCGCCATCGGCGCTTGGGCGAGCGCCCCGCGTGACGTTATGCTCGCCCGCCTGTTCCGCGATCACACGCCGGTGAGCATGCGTGGCGCGCTACAGGACGCGATCGCGACGCTGCCGGCCTTCCTGTGTCCCTCTCCGGAAAGCGCGGGTCCTCCTAGGCCACCTGGTCGATCTGCAGCCGGTGCGTTGCTCCAGAAAACCCGTTGCCAGCCGGGATCCGAGCTGCTGTCGTGGCTCCTGCCACTCTTTGATGGACGAACGGAGTACATATCTTGCTGACCGGAGATCTCGTACGGCTGCGCCCCATGGAGCCCTCTGACGCGACGGCCCACCATCGCTGGAACCACGATCCCGACGTGATGCAGTGGTTCGCCCACAGCTATCCGGTAAGCAGGGAGCGGTTCGTCGACGAGTACGCCGACCGCCCGAAGAACTCCTACGAACGCACCGTGCTCGGCATCGAGACTCTCGCCGACGACCGTCTGATCGGTCTGGTGGTGCTCAGTGGCGCAGAGCCGGAGACCGGCGGCGCCGAGCTCGACATCTACATCGGCGAGAAGGACTGCTGGGGCAACGGCTACGGCACCGAAGCCATCCGCCTGATCTGCCGCTACGGCTTCGACGCGATGCGCCTGCACCGGATTGAGCTGTGGGTTGCGGACGAGAACGCGGCAGCCATCCGCGTGTACCAGAAGGTCGGCTTCGTCGAGGAGGGCCGCGCCCGTGACACTCTCCGCAGAAAGGGCCGATGGCATGACATGGTCCTCATGAGCCTGCTGGAGGGCGAGCTCAAGGATTGAACGCGAGCGCAAATCAGCCGGACCACGAGAACGCTCGGCCAGGCTGCCCCAGCCGAGCATTCTCGCTAGCGATCCAGCGTGGAAGACAAGCCACAGCCACCGAGACAGGCGTTCACGATCGGCGCTCTAGTCACCCGCGGCGCGAGCGGCGCAGCGTCGCCGCGCGGCAGGCAGAGCCGCGCAGTATCGCCGCCGCGGTCCCGGGCACCGCCTCCGACGCCGCAGTCCGCCTAGCGAGGATCCGTACGCAGACTGGGGGCAGAGCACGGTGTCCTGGTGCCGCGTTCACAGGTGGTGTGAAGCGGATCGAGGGAGCCGGGGCTGGGTGGACCTACCCGTCGGCTTCAAGAGGGCTGAGCAGGGGGATGCTGCGCGTTGGGCGGGGAGAGACGGGCTGGATCGAGTAGCCAGTCGTGGCCTGGTGCTGCGACCACGATCTTCGGGTTGTTGCAGACGGAGTGGTGCCCGCCGAAATCCGTTTTCGTTTCTGCTGGGCCGCCCCTACTGTGGCGCCGTGATGACTCAGATGATCCTGCTCAATGGCGGTTCCAGCTCAGGGAAGTCCGGGATCGCCCGGTGCCTGCAGGCGGTCCTGCCGGATCCATGGCTGGCCTTCGGGGTCGACACACTGATCCAGGCGATGCCCGCGTCAATGCGCACATCGGATGCGGGGATCGAGTTCGCGCCGGATGGTGAGGTGATCGTCGGGCCTGAGTTCCGGGTGCTGGAAGCGGCCTGGATCGACGGGATCGCCGCGATGGCACGAGCGGGTGCCCATGTCATCGTCGATGAGGTCTTCCTCGGTGGAGCGGCGTCCCAGCAGCGGTGGCAGCAGGCGGTGGGTGAGCTGCACGTGCTGTGGGTCGGCGTCAGGTGTGAGAGTGCGATCGCGGCGGCCCGCGAGATCGCGCGAGGCGACCGGGTTCCTGGGATGGCCGTGTCACAGGCAGATGTGGTTCACCGGGGAGTGTTCTACGACCTGGAGGTGGACACCACGCATAGCGAGTCAATGGAGTGCGCGCGGACCATCGCTGCTCAGATCAAGTGATAGATCGCGCGGCTGCCTTGCGTCGCGTCTGGTGCCGCACCGTCTGGTGCCGCACCGTCTGGTGCCGCACCGTCTGGTGCCGCACCGTCTGACGTCGCACCGTCTGACGTCGCACCGTCTGACGTCGCACCGTCGCGGGTGACGGTGTCAGCCGCAGGAACGTCAACGTCGAGCCGAGTGGCGCCATGGTGGCAAGAGGTTGAGGGAGCGAAAGGGAGGTCGGTGGATCGTGCGTGTTTCACGTGAAACCGCGAGAGAGGTCAGGAGGAAAGCGCCTTGCGGATGTCGGTGAGGAAGTCGTCGATGTGCTCGGGCGTGGTGTCGAAGGCGGTCATCCAGCGGACGATGCCGGCGGCCTCGTCCCAGTGGTGGAAGAGATAGCGCTCCTGAAGCGCCGCTGCCGCCGCTGCGGGAAGTGCGGCGAAGACGGCGTTGGACTGCACCGGGTAGGCGATGGTGACCCCCGGAACGCCGCTCAGGCCCGCGGCCAGCCGACCGGCCATCTGGTTGGCGTGATCGGCGTTGCCGCGCCAGAGGTCGTCGGTGAGGAGAGCCGAGAGCTGAGCCGAGATGAAGCGCATCTTCGAGGCCAACTGGAGGGATTGACGCCGCAGGAACGGCACGGCGTGGGCCAGCGAGCCGTCGAGTACCACCACCGCCTCGGCCGCCAGGGCGCCGTTCTTGGTGCCGCCGAAGCTGAAGACGTCGACCCCGACATCGGTGGTGATCGTGCTCAGGTCACATGAGAGGTACGCGGCGGCGTTGGCCAGGCGGGCACCGTCCACGTGCAGACGCAGGCCAGCGTCGTGGGCGGTCTTGGCCAGGGCCGCGATCTCGTCGGGGGAGTAGCAGGTGCCGAGTTCGGTGACCTGGGAGATGGAGACGACGCTCGGCTGCGACTCGTGGTGGCTGCCCAGCGCGCCCAGGCGGCCGGTGATGTCATGGGGCCGCAGCTTGCCGTTCTCCGTGGGAACGGTGACGAGCTTGGCGCCGAGAAGTCGTTCGGTCGCGCCCGTCTCGTGTGTCGCTATGTGGGCGGTGTCGGCACAGATGATGGCGTCGTACCGGCCGAGCATGAGGGCCAGCCCGACCATGTTGGCGCCCGCGCCGTTGAGCACGGCGAAGCCCTCCGCGCCGGTGCCGAAGGTGTCCTTGATCTGGCTCTCGAAGACGGCGGTCCACCGGTCGTCTCCGTAGGCGAGGGCGTCGCCCTGGTTCGCGGCGGTCATGGCTTGGAGGACGGCAGGGTGTACGCCGGCGTGGTTGTCGCTGGCGAAGCTCTTCGGATATGTCGAATCGATCAGCACACCGAAAGGCTACTTATCCCCGGGACAACCACCCGCGGCACCCGTCAAACCGGCGGCGTCACATCGGAGACGAAGCACCGGCGGCAAAGCACTGCTGGCGTTCCACAGCTGGCGGGCGACGATGCAGCTGACCAGTGCAGGCGAGCAACACAGGTGGCCGATGCAGGCGACCGATGGCGGGCCACCGGGTGGTGAACCGCCGGCGGCGGGGGCAGAGGTCAGGCGCGGGCGCGCGCGGCCGCGTTGTGGAGGAGGATGCGGCACAGGTCGCCGAGGTCCTGCCCGGCGGCCTCGGCCGCCATCGGGAGGAGGCTGGTCTCGGTCATGCCGGGGGCGACGTTGACCTCGAGGAAGTGCGGCTGGCCGGAGGCATCGACGATGAGATCGGTGCGAGAGATGTCGCGCAGGCCGAGCGCCGTGTGCGCGGTGACCGCGGTCTGCGCGCAGGCGGCGGCCGCGTCGGGGGAGAGGCGGGCCGGGGCGAAGAACTCGGTGTGCCCGGCCGTGTAGCGGGCGGCGTAATCGTAGACCCCCTCGTCGGGGACGATCTCGACGGCGGGCAGCGCGATGGGCCCATTGCCGAGGTCGACGACCGACACCGCCACCTCGACACCCTCAACGTAGCGTTCGATCAACGCCGTGTCGCCGTAGGCGAAGCAGCCGACCATCGCGGCGGGCAGCTCCTCGGCGGTGCGCACGATGGAGGCGCCGAGCGCGGAGCCGCCCCGGGCGGGCTTGACGAAGAGGGGCAGGCCGAGCTGCGCCACGATGCGGCCGAGCACCATGGTGGCGCCGAGGTCGTGGAACGTCTCCTTGGGCAGCGTGACCGACTCGGGGGTGACCAGGCCGACCGAGCGGACGACGGCCTTGGCGGTGGGCTTGTCGAACGCGACCCGGCAGGCGTCGGGGTCGGCGCCGACATAGGGGACGTTGAGCAGCTCCAGCACGGAGCGGATCGCGCCGTCCTCGCCCGCGCCGCCGTGCAGGGTGACGAAGACGGCGTCCGGCGGGTCGGCGAGGATCGACGGGACGAGCGACGCGTCGGTGTCGCGGGCCTCGACGTCGACGCCTGCCGCGCGCAGCACCTCGCTCACCCGGCGACCGGAGCGCAGGGACACCTCACGCTCGTACGAGAGGCCGCCGGCCAGCACGAGCACGTGGCCCAGATCGCTCATTGCATCTCCTCCGCTGATGGAACGCTGTCCAACCGTACCGGCGTCGGGGACGGATGGGTGCACACCAGGCGCATTCCCCAGTGTCAGGCCGTCGAAATGTAACGGCCGACGCCCCCCTCGTGGGTGGACGCCGGCCGTACGGAAAAGTCAGGCCAGGTCGGGCCCGGGAGTGTCCACACCGGCGTGGCCGCGGGCGGATCCGGTGCCGAACGTGTCGCGCAGCTGGATCTCCTGCTCGATCACTCCGGCCAGCCGGCGCACCCCTTCGCGGATGCGCTCGGGCTCGGGGAAGCAGAACGACAGCCGCATCTGCCGCGCACCGCTGCCGTCGGAGAAGAACCCGGTGCCCGGGACGAACGCCACCCGCTCGGCCACCGCCCGCGGCAGGATCGCCTTGGAGTCGAGGCCTTCGGGCAGAGTCACCCAGACGAAGAACCCGCCGGCGGGGCGGGTCCAGGTGACCTCGGGCGGCATCAGCGCCTCAAGCGAGTCGAGCAGCGCGTCGCGCCGCTCGCGGTAGAGCTCCTTGAACGACTTGATCTGCTCCCGCCACGGCTGAGTGGTGAGGTACTGGCCGACGGCCAGTTGGGTGAACGACGAGTGCGACAGCACGGCTGACTCCATGGCCAGCACGAGCTTGTCGCGGATGGCGTGCGGCGCGAGCGCCCAGCCGACCCGGAACCCAGGGGCGAGCGTCTTGGAGAACGACCCCAGATAGACCACGCCGTCGGCGTTGTCGGCGCGGAGCGCGCGCATGGGCTCGCCGTCGAAGCCGAGCAGGCCGTACGGGTTGTCCTCGACGATAAGCACGCCGGCCCGCTGGCAGATGTCGAGCACCTGCTGACGCCTGGCCACGTTGAGTGTGACGCCGGCCGGGTTGTGGAAGGTCGGGATCGTGTAGAGGAACTTGATCGGCGCCCCGGCGGTCTCCAGCGCGTAGATGGTCTGCGCCAGCGATTCGGGCACGATGCCCTGATCGTCCATGGCGATATGCACCACTTTGGCCTGATAGGCGGCGAATGTGCCCAGGGCGCCCACGTACGTGGGCCCTTCGGCCAGTACGACGTCACCCGGGTCGATGAAGATCCGGGTGATCAGGTCGAGGGCCTGCTGTGAACCGACGGTGACGACGACGTCGTTCGCCCCGGCGTGTATTCCCTCCAGGCGCATGACCTCGCAGATCTGCTCGCGCAGGTGCGGATCGCCCTGGCCCGAGCCGTACTGCAGCGCGACCGGGCCGCGCCGGGTCACCAGGTCGGAGACCAGCTCGCCGACCATGTCGAGAGGGAGGGCCGTGACGTACGGCATGCCGCCGGCGAGCGAGACCACCTCGGGTCTGGACGCGACGGCGAAAAGAGCTCGGATCTCGGAGGCGACCATCCCGGTAGCTCGTGCGGCGTACCGATCGACGTAGGCGTCGATCCGCGACCCTTGAGTCGCGGGCGTTTGACCGTGATCCTGCTCTGCTGTCACGGTCCACCTCCTGTCTCAGGTAGAGCTGAGATACCAGATTACGCCAGTCCGACATGTCGCCCATGACGGGGCTGGAGCGCCGTGGTATCCGCTGGTGGCACCATCACTGGGCTACGATGCCAGCTGGGGACGTGGTTTTCGCGCGCTTTTCCGGGTCAACGATTGGGGCCGTAGTTGTCGCGTCGGCTGGTCAACATCACCCTGGACAATCTGGACGATCTGCCGCGCCGCTGCCGGCGGTGCGTCTTCTGGGAGCTCGACCCCGTCGGGGGCGAGCGCGCGGTCGACTCAGGCGATCCGGGGCTGGAGAAAGAAGCGTGGATCTCCGGCACGCTGCTCGAATGGGGCAGCTGCGGGAAGGTCGTCTACGTCGACGGAGTGCCCGCCGGATTCGTCCTCTACAGCCCGCCTCTCTACACGCCGCGCTCCCTGGCCTTCCCCACCTCGCCGGTCAGTGCCGACGCGGTCCTGCTGATGACGGCGCACATCATCCCCGAGTTCTCCGGCGGCGGGCTGGGCCGGATGCTGATCCAGGGCGTGGCCAAGGACCTCACGCGGCGCGGGGTGAAGGCCATCGAGGCGTTCGGCGACCTCAAGTGGGAGGAGCCGAGCTGCGTCGTGCCCGCCGAATATTTGCTTTCGGTGGGATTCAAAACGGTCCGACCGCATTTGCGGTTCCCGCGGCTGCGGCTGGAGCTCAAGACCGCCGTCTCGTGGCGTGAGGACGTCGAGGTGGCCCTGGAACGCCTTCTTGGGTCCATGAGCCCGGAACGCGCCCTTCGCCCCGTCTGACGTCTCTCAAGGGCGTCTCTCAAGGGCGTCGCTGAAGGGCGTCTTCCAAGGGCGTTCCTCAAGGGCGTCCTCCCCGTACAGGATCCGAGTGCATGCGAAAGCCCCCTGCGACGGCAGGGGGCTTTCGCGGTGAGTGCGGCGGAGCGGCGGCCTAGATGATGCCGTCGAGCTCCCTCAGCAGCATGGCCTTCGGCTTGGCGCCGATGATCTGCTTGACGACCTCTCCACCCTTGAAGACGTTCATCGTGGGGATCTGGAGCACACCGTAGTCACGCGGAACGTTGGGGTTCTCGTCGATGTTGAGCTTGACGATCTCCAACTTGTCGCCGTGCTCCTTGGCGATCTCCTCAAGGATGGGCGCCACCTGACGGCACGGGCCACACCACTCGGCCCAGAAGTCGACCAGAACGGGCTTGTCGCTCTTGAGGACCTCAGCCTCGAACGTGGCGTCGGTTACTGCCTTCACGGTGCGCTCCTTAACTCTCGTTGTTGGCCAGCCAGCGCTCGGAGTCGAGCGACGCCGCGCAGCCGGTGCCGGCCGCGGTGATGGCCTGGCGGTAGGTGTGGTCGACGACGTCACCCGCGGCGAACACGCCGTCGATGTTGGTCGCGGTGCTCGGCGCCGCCACCTTGATGTACCCCTCGTCGTCGAGATCGATCTGGCCCTTGACGAGTTCGGTACGGGGGTCGTGGCCGATCGCCAGGAACAGCGCGTCGGTGGCCAGCTCGCACTTCTCGTCGGTCTTGATGTTGCGCAGCTTCACCGCCTCGACCCTGCTGTCGCCCAGGACGTCGACGACCTCGCTGTCCCAGACAAAACGGATCTTGTCGTTGGCGAACGCCCGCTCCTGCATGATCTTGCTGGCGCGCAGCTCGTCGCGACGGTGCACGACGGTGACCATGCGGCCGAACCGGGTGAGGAACGTGGCCTCCTCCATCGCCGTGTCACCGCCGCCGACGACCACGATGTCCTTGTTGCGGAAGAAGAAGCCGTCACAGGTGGCACACCATGAGACGCCGCGGCCGGACAGCCGCTTCTCGTTCTCCAGACCGAGCTCCCGGTAGCCGGAGCCCATCGCCAGGATGACCGACTTGGCGTAGTAGGTGTCGGAGTAGGTCTTGATGACCTTGGGGTTGGCTTCGAGGTCGACCTCGACCACGTCGTCCGCGACCAGCTCGGCGCCGAACCGCTCTGCCTGCTTGCGCAGGTTGTCCATCAGGTCGGGGCCCATGATGCCGTCGGGGAAGCCGGGGAAGTTCTCCACGTCGGTGGTGTTCATCAGGGCGCCACCGGCGGTGACCGACCCCTCGAAGACCAGTGGTTTGAGCTCGGCGCGGGCCGAGTAGACCGCCGCGGTGTAGCCTGCGGGGCCCGACCCAATGATGATCACGTTACGAACGTCGCTCAACGCTCCCACGCCTTCCTCGTCTGTGGTTGCCAGTGGCGTCAACAGATCCTAGGCCGCCGTGATTCCCGTGCCTTCACCACCACGCTCCGACAACCGAAAGAGCCCGCCTAGGCGGGCTCTGACGTGGGGGTATTCGTTACCAGCGGCCGAGCATCGGCTTGCGCAGGTTCTTGCAGTTGAACGGATCGACGATGTCGATCCGCAGCCTGCCGGACGCCTTGTCCTTCCAGGACGCCACGATGATGGCCTCCTGACCGTTGTACTGGCCCTGGTCCACGGCGTACGTCGTGAGCTTGGAACGCGTGGCCACCTTGCTCACACACGTGTCGACCTTGTCGACGTCGGGAGAGCCGCCGTTGATGATCGGCGCGGGGGCCAGGAAGCCCTCAAGAGGCTGGCGCAACTCCTGATCGCTGTAGTTGTGGCCGCTGTCGGTCAGAGCGTAGGCCCTGGCCCTGGTCTCTTCCCTGGTCGGCGACGGCGCGTCGGCTTCGAACACCAGGTCGGGCCCGCCGCCACCGGAGGCGAGCAGCCCGCTTGAGACCACCGCGGTGCCCACCACGGCCGCAGCCGCGGCAGCCGCCACCGCAGGCATCGCCCACCGGCGACGTCGTGCGGCCCGGCGGCCCGCTGGGACGATCGTGCCGTCTTCGGCGACCACCCCCAGCCGCGCGGGCTCGGGCGCCTCGGCCGGTCGCTCCCATGGGGAGTCCCGCATGAGCCTGTCCCAGTCAGGTGCCTCCGCGAGGCCCACTCCACCCCGCCGCGCCCCGTGGGACTCGGCTTCAGCGGCGAGCGCCTTGTCGATGCGTAGCGCGACACCCATCGGCATGGCCGGTGTGGGAGTCGCCGCGAGCACCTCGCGAACCGCTGCCAGGTCGGCCAGTCGCTCCCCACAGGGGTCGCATACCGCGAGATGCTCGCGGACCTGGCGGGCCGTGCCAGCGTCTAGGAGATCCTCGGCAAGCTCTGCCAGGACGTCCAGATCGTAGTGCGTATCACCCGTCACGAAGTTCTGCTCCCTTCGCGGATGAGACGCGACTGAGGTCTGATCGGTTCCGCAGATGCGAAAGAATTGGGGCAAGTTTCGCGCGCCCCCGCGCGCACCGGCTCTTCACCGTCCCACTGGGCACGTCGAGCACCTGAGCTGCGTCTTCGACCGAGTAGCCCATCATGTCGACCAGGACGAGCGCCGCTCTCTGATCGGTGGGCAGCAGTTTCAGGGCGGCCGAAACCTCCATCGAGACCTCGCGTTCGACGGTCTGGTCGGGCAGTGGGCTCTCGCGTTCGGCGGCCTCGATGAGCTCGTCGTCGGCCACGGGCCTGATGGACTTGCGGCGCATCCGGTCGAGGCACGCGTTGACGACGATGCGGTGCAGCCAGGTGGTGACCGCCGCCTCGCCGCGGAAGGTGCCGGCCTTGCGATAGGCGGACACGAACGCGTCCTGGACCGCGTCGGCGGCCTCGTCGGGGTCGCCGAGGGTGCGCAGGGCGACGGCCCACATGCGGTCGCGGTGCCTCTTGACGATTTCGCCGAAGGCGTGTGGATCCCCGTTGATGTGCGCGGTCAGCAGGTCGGCGTCGCTGACAGCCGGCCGATCCGCGGGAGAAGGTGTCTCGGGTGGGGAGTTCACAAGAGGGATTCCTGGTTATGCCGATCCGGGAGAATGCACCACTACTTCATAGATGGTGCCATGAAACTTGCCCGCATCTGCCGGAAGGCGCGTAAACCAGATCAAAACGTACTGGCCGGTTGCGGCTTGATCAGGAGTAAGAGTGATCTTGCCTGAGGCGTCCTTCGCCTTGGCCACGGTCTTGAGCGAGGAGAGCTCCGCCTTGTTGCCGACCTTCAGCTCCACGGTCGCCCCCGGCGCGTCGGCCAGCGTGGCGACCACGTCGCTGATCTGCATGGACTTGCCCATGTCGAGGAGCAGGCCCACGCCGGCCTTGAGATTGCCCAGGTCGGCGCTGTTGTAGTTATCGGTCTTCCAGAACGTGCTGGGCTTGCCGTCGATCGTCAGGTGCGCGAGCTCCTGCTTCTCCTCGCGGTCGCCGAGCGGGTCGAAGCCGCTGGCCTCTTCGGCCTTGACGGTCTGCGGCTGGGTGGAGGGCTTGGCACTCGGCGTCGTCGAGGCGTCGCTGGCCTCCGGCGTGCTCGGGCTGCCCAGGCTGCGGCCGATCGTCCAGGCGCCCACGCCGACCGCGGCGATGACCAGCAGCACCACGACGGTCATCAGCACCCGGTTGAGGACGCTGCCGCCGTGGGAGGGCACGTGGTGGCGCTGCATGGTCGGGCGCGGCGGCGGCGCCGCGGGCCGCCGCTCGGTGTCGAGTCCCTCGGAAGGGGACGCCGCCGGCACCGAGGGAGGAGTCTGGGGATAGGAGATGGGGATCGGCATCGGCCGGGCCACGCCGGCCAGCGCCTCGGCGACCTCGGCCGGGCTGGTCAGCGGGCCCTGCCCCCGGCGCGCCTCGGGCAGGCAGGCTCTGACCGTGACCGTCTCCAGGTAGCTGGGCACCCCGGCGGTGACCTGGCGGGGCGTGCAGAAGTGCCCGTCGTTCATGGGAGCGGCCGGCAGGCCGTGCTCCTCCTCGTCGCCGGGCCAGTGGCCGGTCAGTCCGGCGTAGAGCAACCGGCCCAGGCCCTCGGCGTCGTCGAGGGCGGGCTGGTCGGTGGTGAGCCCGGCCAGGGCCGCGTCGACCGCGACGCCCAGCACCTTGACGATGTTGCCGGTGGTCCACACCAGGTGTGCGGGTCGCAGGCACAGGTGGTAGAGGTCGGCCTCGTGGGCGTGGGCGAGCGCTTCGGCGGCCTCGGCGACCAGGCCGGCCGCCCGCTCGGGGTCGAGGGGGCCGGCGGCGAGCAGGTCGGCCAGCGTGTCGCCGGTGACCCACTCGCTGACCACGTAGGAGTAGTCGTCCTCCTGGGCCGCGTCGAAGACCTGGGTCAGGCGCGGGTCGGTGAGCCGGCTGGCCGCCCGGGCCGCGGTGACCACCTCGTGGACACGCGGGAACTCGGGGGCGAAGGTGTGCACGGCGACCGGGCGGGCGAGGATCTCGTCGATCGCCTTCCACAGGGTGGCGCCATCGGATTCGCTGACCCGGTCCTCGAGCCGGAAGCGTTCGGCGAGACGGGTGCCGGGTTCGACGGCAGACGTGCTCACTGACTCACTCCGCTCGGCCGATCGGGTGTGCTAATGACTCGACGCGCCTGCGCGGAGGTGTCCCACGTAGGCATGCTATGCCGGGTGGATCCGCCCACGCGCCTCCTGCTTCCATTCGTGCGTGTCGGAGACCATGCTAGTGCCGCGTTGGTCGGGCCCGCGTTCTTAACGCCCTACCCTCCCGGCGACCATCCCAACGATCGAGTTGACCTCGGGAATGCGCGCCCGGTGGGCGACGGCGAGATACAACAGCATGCCCAGACCGCCGCCGACAGCCAAGATGATCAGAGAATTGAGGAAGTCGAGCTCCCCGAACACCTGCTGGCCGGTCCACACCGCGGCCAGGGCCAGCACGGCGGCGGGCAGAGCCGCGAAATACATCCTGGTCAGCGCCATGCCGACCTCCCAGCCGCCCAGCCCCTGCACCCGTCGGCCGGCCAGCCACCAGGCCACCATCGCGCCCAGGGCGTAGGCGACGGCGTAGGCGAAGGCGAGTCCCATCACGGCGTAGCGGGCGGGCAGCAACTGGTAGAAGACCACCATGAGCACCGCGTTGACCGCGGTCGTGCCCGCGCCGACGAACACCGGCGTGCGGGTGTCGCCGAAGGCGTAGAAGACGCGCAGCAGCAACTGGAAGATCGCGAACGGCACCAGCGCCAGGCCGTACACCTGCAGCACGTTGCCGATGTATTTGGCCGCCTCGACCGAGGTGGCCCCATGGGCGTAGATCGGTACGGTGATCGCCGGGCCGAGCACCATCAGCAGCAGCGACACCGGCACCATCACCGAGCTGATCAGGCGGACACTCGACCCGAACTCTCCGCGTACGTCGTCCAGCCGCCCCTCGGTCACCCCCCGGCTCATCCGCGGCAGCATGGCGGTGATCACCGAGACGCCGATGACGCCGTAGGGCAGCTGGAAGAGCTGGAAGGCGAAGGTGTAGGGGGTGATGCCGTGGCCGGGGACCGCGTCGCCCGCCGCGCTGGACAGGTTGGTGGTCAGCATGAACCCGAGCTGGGTGATGATCACGTAGCCGATGGTCCAGATGCCCGCCCGGCCCATCTCGCCCAGCCGCGCGTTGCGCAGGTCGAAGCGGGGGACGAAGGCGAAACCGACCCGCTTGAGCGCGATGACCAGGACGAGCGCCTGCGCCACGATGCCGGCCGTGGTGCCGAGGCCGAGCAGGGCCAGCTGCCCGTTGGTGACCTTGGAGATGTCGCCGCCGGTCGTGCCGGCGATCACCGCGTAGGCCGCCAGCACGCCGATGACCACGAGGTTGTTGACGACGGGCGCCCACATCGGAGCCGCGAAGCGGTCCCGGGTGTTGAGGATGGCGCCCGCGACCGCTCCGACGCCGAAGAAGGCGAGCTGCGGCAGGATGAACCTGGCCAGCGTCACCGCCACCTCGAACTTACGGGTGCCGGGCTCCCAGTCGGTGGTGTAGAGGTCGATGAGCAGCGGCGCCGCCAGCACCGCCAGCACCGCGACCAGGATCAGCGCGACCGTGGTGATCGTCATCAGCCGTTGCTCGTACGCCCGGCCGCCGTCGGGGTCGTGCTGCTGCGCTCGTACGATCATCGGCACCACGACGCTGCTCAGCACGCCGAGCAGCAGCAGGTCGAGAATGCTGTAGGGGATCGCGTACGCCGCGTTGTAGGCGTCGCCCATCGCCATGGTGCCGATCGCGTAGGCGAGCACCATGGTCCGGACGAAGCCGGTGACCCTGGACACCATCGTGCCCGCGGCCATGATGGCGCTGGCCCGCAGCAAGCGGCTCATACGGTCTCACTTTCCCGTGTCCTGGTGGCTCGCTGCAGGCGTCGCTGCGACCTGCGCCTCAGCACCCGGGTCACGACGGCGGCGAACATGACCGTCAGCGCCGCCCCGACGATCACCAGCGCGATCCCGGTGTAGCCGGTGGTGCGGATCGTCAGCTTCACCGGCTTGCCGTACGGCTTGCCGTCGGCGGTCCTGAGCTGGACGTTGACGGTGGCGTCACCGCTGCCACCGCTCATGGTCGCCTTCATCGGGACCTGGAGGGTGCCGCTCTGCCCGTTGCCTCCGATCACCAGCCGTTTGGGTGCCTGGTAGTCGATCTGCAGCCGCGCGGGGCTGTTGGAGGTGACGTCGATGTCGACCGTGACCTCGTCCGGCAGAGAGTTCTTGACGCTGATGGGCACCACGCCGTCGGCGCCGGCCAGGGTGCGCGGCCGGTCTGGGTCGGCGCCGGTGATCGAGATCTTGTTCATCCGGCTCTGCACCGCGCTGTCGACGATCTTGGTCATCGCGCGGCCGGCCCGCGTCTGGTTGCGCCAGGCGGAGGAGGTCAGCCTGAGCACCGCGGCGTCGAAGTCGGACTGCGGCTTGCCGGTCATGATGCCGGAAGTGAGCTGTGCCCTGCCCGCGACCTCCTTGACCGGGTCGAGGTATTTGGCGCCGAGCTCTTCCTTGCGGTCCTGCTCGGTGTAGGTCAGGCCGGCCCGCGGCACCTGGGTCGTGGCCGGCTTGATCGAGCTGAGCGGGGTGAGCGTCAGCCACGGCAGCTTGGCGGCGGTCTTGAGCAGCGAGGAGACGAGCGTGGGATTGGGGTCCCAGCGCCGCGACGGGGCCATGACCAGCGACCTGGCCTGCGTCTGGCCGGGCTCGGCGGAGATCATCGCCGTCTCGGCGACGAACCGCTGCCTGCTGAGCGCCACCGAGCCGGAGACGCTGGAGTCGGGCTCCAACGCACGGCTCAGCCCCGGGTCGGCGATGAGCGCGGTGACGGGGCCCGCGACGCTGTCGAGCGTCATCGCGGCGTCGGGTGTGTGGCTGACGGGCGGCTGGGGCGGCACATTCGTCGAGTTGAGCAGGACCCTCGTCACACGGGCGACGCCGGGCTTGCCCACGGAGAGCAGGTCGAGCGCGTCGGGGTCGAGCAGGCCGGCGGGCGGCCAGGCGGTGTTCGTCTGCACGTCGGGCTTGAGCAGCTCGCGGGCCTTCTGGCCGCCCAGCTCGATCGCCCGGCCCGTGTGGCTGTCGAAGCCGCGGTGGGCCAGGGCGGCCACGTCGGGGTCGGCGTAGGGGGTGGCCACCACGGGGGAGTTCGCCAGGGCGGAGCGCAGGTCGGTGAGCCACTGGGTGGCGCCGCCGTCGGCAGACTTCTTCTGGAGCCCGTCCTTGGTGCTGACGGAGTACGGCTTGGTCATCGCCTGCGCGTCGTCGAGGAGCGCGGGGTCGACGACCCAGGTGACGTTCTTGGGCGCCGACTTGGCGATGCGGGCCAGGTCGGCGAGCCGGCCCTTGCCGGTCAGGGCCGCGCTCAGCTTGTCGTCGGTGAAGGTGGCGTCGTCGGCGCGATGCGGCTGGTCGATGATCGGCAGGACGACGGCGAGCCGGTTGCGCGGCGGCTTCTGCGGCGTCGGGGGCGCGTACGTGAGCAGCGTGCGCTGCACGCCGAGCGATCGCCAGCCCTGTTGCAGCACTTCGACGGCCACCGGGTAGACGCCGAACGAGTTGAGCTGCAGCTGCGCGGGTGTGCGCGTGATCTCCCAGGTGGCCGACGCGCCCGCCTCCAGCGCGGGGAAGTCCATGCTCGACGAGGTGGAGACGTTGCCCGGGAGCGTCGGAGGGGTCTGGTCGGCCAGGTAGGAGTCGATGGCGGCCCGGTCGGCCAGCCGCTGCGCCGAGTAGCGCAACTGGACCCGCAGGCCGGGCATGGCGGCGCCGGTGTCGTTGCGGATCGTCCCGCTGATCTTGATCTCGTCGGCGGCGCCGGTGGTGTATTCGGGGGTGACGGACGTCACCGTCAGCTCGAGCCCCTGCCGGGCCGTCATCACCGTCGTCGCGGCAGCGGTGTCCGGCGTCGTCGCGACCAAGGGCGCGAGCAACGTGGTGGACAGGGCGGCGAGCACCGTGACCTTACGGATCACGCGTCCGCCTGGGCTGAAGTACGACGCACGCCCGCAATGGTACGGGTTCAGTGCCGCGACGCGACCGCCACACGTGATCCCCTGGGACGTGCGACTGTCAGGTCGACGCTCTTGCCGGGCAGGAGAGTCAGCAGGTCAAGGGCACGTAGGGAGATGGCGGTGTGGCGTTCGCCGGTGGCGGTGAAGATCGGATCCGTGTCCGACCGGAGACGTTCGTCGATCAGCACCCGCAGCTCGCCGGGCAGCAGCAACGGGCTGACCAGCCCGGCCGCGTAGTCGGTGGCGGAGTTGACCAGGAAGGCGGGCGCCGGCCGCACGTTGCGGGCGCCCAGCAGCCAGCCGAGCACCCCGGGCCGGGGCGGCGTGGCCACCGTGGAGACGACGGCGACGACCTCGGTTCGCACCCTGGTGGCGACCTCGAACACCGTGACGGCCACGCACCTTTCGGGTGGTGCGGAGATCATCTCAGGTAGTTCGTCCGCGTGAGTCATAGGACGCGGAAGGCGTACGATCTCATGATGGACCTGGTGTGCGAGGAGCCAGCGGTGGATCGCGAGGGCGTCCTTCATGAACACGCTCCTTCGTTCCTTGGCCCCCGACGGTCCTCTGACCGACGGTAACCCGGACCTGATGTGGCCCGGGGGATATGTTCCGGAATCGAAGGACCTACCCAGCTTGTCCGAGTCAAATCTGACCGAAACCCAGCAGCGGGCCATGAGCGACCTGTTCCGCAAGATCGCTCCCGTGGCCGACGAGCTCGGCCGCCTGTTCGCCACACACGGCTATGAGCTGGCCCTTGTCGGCGGCCCGGTGCGCGACATCCTGCTCGGCCGCGTCGGCAACGATCTCGATCTGACCACCGACGCCCGCCCCGAGCGGGTCCTTGAGCTGGTTAGGGACTGGGCCGATTCCGTCTGGACGATCGGCATCGACTTCGGCACGGTCGGCATCCGCAAGGGCGGCTGGCTGATCGAGATCACCACCTACCGGAGCGAGTCGTACGACCCCAAGTCGCGCAAGCCCGAGGTGATGTACGGCGAGACGCTCGAAGCCGACCTGGAACGGCGCGACTTCGCCGTCAACGCGATGGCCGTGCGGCTGCCCACGCACGAGTTCGTCGACCCCTACGGCGGGCTGACCGACCTGTCGGCCAAGCTGCTGCGCACCCCCGGCAGACCCGAGCGGTCCTTCGAGGACGACCCGCTGCGCATGCTGCGCGCCGCGCGGTTCGCCTCGCAGCTGGGCTTCGCCGTCGACTCCGCCACGGTCGAGGCGATGACGGCGATGGCCGAGCGCATCGAGATCGTCTCCGCCGAGCGGATCCGCGACGAGCTCGACAAGCTGATCTGTGGCGGCAACCCCCGCGAGGGGCTGCGCCTGCTGGTGGAGACCGGGCTGGCCGCCCACGTCCTGCCCGAGCTGCCCAGGCTCCGCCTGGAGATCGACGAGCACCACCGCCACAAGGACGTCTACGAGCACACCCTGACCGTGCTCGACCAGGCCATCGCCCAGGAGGAGGACGGCAAGGCCGACCGGATCCTGCGCTGGGCCGCGCTCCTGCACGACATCGGCAAGCCCAAGACGCGGCGGCACGAGGCGGGCGGGCGGGTCTCCTTCCACCACCACGAGGTGGTGGGGGCGCAGCTGACCAAGAAGCGGATGACCGAGCTCAGGTTCCCCAAGGACGTGGTGGCCGACGTCTCGCGGCTGGTGGAGCTCCACCTGCGCTTCCACGGCTACGGCACGGGGGAGTGGACCGACAGCGCGGTGCGCCGCTACGTCCGCGACGCCGGCCACCTGCTCGACCGCCTGCACAAGCTGACCAGGGCCGACTGCACGACCCGCAACAAGCGCAAGGCCGTGGCCCTGTCGCGCACCTACGACCAGCTGGAGGAGCGCATCGCCCGGCTGGCCGACGAGGAGGAGCTGGCCAAGATCCGCCCGGAGCTCGACGGCAACGAGATCCAGCGCGTCCTGGGCGTGGGGCCGGGGCCGGTCGTCGGGCAGGCGTACAAGTTCCTGCTGGAGCTTCGCCTGGACAAAGGGGTCATCGGCACGGAGGCGGCCACCGAGGCGCTGCTGGATTGGGCCCGCGACCAGGGCTCCACGACCGGCCCGGCGTGACCGGCCCGGTGTGACGGGCATGGGGTGACGGGCCGGACGGCACGGGCTGGACGGCACGGGCTGGACGGCACGGTCAGCGTGACGGGGCCGGACGTGAAGGTCAGCGTGACGCGGGCTCGGTGGCCGAGGTGACCATCCGGTAGCCGGCGGCCGCGACCGGGTAGCCGATCGCGATGATCGCCACCGCCAGGTAGGACTTGCCGTTGGCCGGCAGGATCGCCGCCGCGAGCGCCGCCGCCAGCACGTACATGCCGTTGAAGAGCATGTCGTAGATGGAGAAGGCGCGTCCCAGGTAGGCGTCCTCGACGTCGCGCTGCACGGTGGTGTCGGCGCAGATCTTGACGCTCTGCCCGGCGAGGCCCAGCACGAGCCCGGCCGCCGGCAGCCCCCACGTCTGGAACGGCATCACCAGGACCGCCGTGAGCACGCCGGCGGCGGTCAGCGCGATGGCCACCCACCGCTCGATGGTGAACCGCTCGGTCGCCCACGGTGTGATGAGCACCGCGAAGAAGGAGCCGACGCCGGCGGCGGCCACCACCAGGCTGATCCCGCGCAGCGCCGCGTCGGGGTCGCCGTCGGTGAAGTAGTAGCGGTAGAGGATGATGCCGAGTGCGGTCGCCATGCCGTAGAGGAACCGGTGCGCGGCCATCGCGCCCATCGTGGCGGCGGCGACGCGGTGGCGGCCCAGGTGGCGGACACCGTCGGCGAGACCGACCAGCACGTTGCGCAACGCCTCGCGGGCCTGGGGCCGGTCGGGGTCGTAGGAGGGGCCGAGCAGCGAGCGCTCCATCGTGCGGGCGATCAGCGCGCTGAGCCCGAAGACCACGCCCGAGGTGGCGAGCAGCAGAGCGGTGCCCGCGTTGCCACCGCCGAACACCTCGCGCAGCAGGAACCCCACCCCCGCGCCGACGAACGTCAGCACCGTGCCCGAGGTGGGCGTCACCGCGTTGGCCGCCAACAGCCGGTCGGACGGCACCACATGGGGCAGCGAGGCGCCGAGCGCGGCCAGGAAGAACCGGTTGACGGCGAGGACGCCAAGCGCGGCGACGTAGAACACCGCATCGGGCACGCCGGACGCGACCAGCACGGCCGCGCCGACCAGCAGCACCCCGCGCACCAGCGGTGCGAGCACCAGGATCTGCCGCCGCGACCAGCGGTCGATGAACACCCCGACGAACGGCCCGAGGATGCTGTAGGGCAGCAGCAGCACGGCCAGCCCCGTCGCCACCGCCAGGGCCGTGGTCTGATTCTCGGGGCTGAAGAAGGCGAACCCCACGACGCCGAACTGGAAGATGCCGTCGGAGAACTGGGAGACCAAGCGGGTGCCGAACAGTCGCCGGAAGTCTCGGCCTCTCAGGACCACACGTAGATCGGCGACAAAGGACACCCAGTCAGCCTAGCCCCGTGCCCGCGGTCCGTGGCGCGTGAGAGGTTGGCGCCGCAGGTCCGCGATCGGGTCCGGATCACGCTCATGATCACGTACGCTTCATAGCGTGACGACTGACGAACTCGTGGTGCTGGTCGACGGACAGGGCCACGCGATCGGCACCGCCTCCAAGACCGCGGTGCACGGTCAGCAGACCCCGCTCCATCTCGCGTTCTCCAGCTATGTCTTCGACCACGACGGCCGGGTGCTGCTCACCAGGCGAGCGACCCACAAGCTCACCTGGCCGGGCATCTGGACCAACAGCTGCTGCGGCCATCCGCTGCCCGGCGAGCCTCTTGAGCACGCGGTCGGCCGCCGGCTCTCCTATGAGCTCGGCCTGACCGTCGAGCAGGTCGACCTGATGCTCCCCGGCTTCGCCTATCGAGCGGTCATGGGCAACGGCATCGTCGAGCACGAGCTGTGCCCGGTCTACCGGGCGACGGTCAGCACCCCGGCCATGCCCAACCCCGACGAGGTGGGCGAGATCCTTTGGATGCCGTGGGCCGAGTTCGTGGCGGGTGTGCGGAGCGACCTGCTCGCCATCTCGCCCTGGTGCAAGGAGCAGATCCCCCTGCTGGCCGACCTCGGCCCCGATCCCCTGCGGTGGCCACGGGCCTCGGCCGATGACCTTCCCCCGGCCGCCCGCGTCGCGCACGGGGCCCCGTGACGCGTCCGGCGCCGCGGGAGGCGGCGCCGGGGGAGCGTGCAGACGGTGAGGCCGGAGGTCAGCGCTCGACCTCGCCGCGGATGAACTTCTCCACGTAGTCACGGGCCTCGTCGTCGGAGTGCTGCACCGGCGGAGACTTCATGAAGTAGGAGGAGGCGCTCAGGATCGGGCCACCGATGCCCCGGTCGAGGGCGATCTTGGCGGCGCGGACCGCGTCGATGATGATGCCGGCCGAGTTGGGAGAGTCCCACACCTCGAGCTTGTACTCCAGGTTGAGCGGGGTGTCGCCGAACGAGCGGCCCTCCAGGCGGATGTAGGCCCACTTGCGGTCATCGAGCCACGGCACGTGGTCGGACGGCCCGATGTGCACGTCGGCCTTGCTCATCTCGTGCGGGATCTGCGACGTGACCGACTGCGTCTTGGAGATCTTCTTGGACTGGAGGCGCTTGCGCTCCAGCATGTTCATGAAGTCCATGTTGCCGCCGAAGTTGAGCTGGTAGGTGCGCAGCAGCTCGACCCCGCGGTCCTCGAACAACTTGGCCAGGACGCGGTGCGTGATGGTGGCGCCGACCTGCGACTTGATGTCGTCGCCGATGATCGGCACACCGGCCTCGGTGAACTTCTCGGCCCACTCGGGGTCGGAGGCGATGAACACCGGCAGCGCGTTGACGAACGCCACCTTGGCGTCGATGGCGCACTGGGCGTAGAAACGGTCGGCCTCCTCGGACCCCACCGGCAGGTAGGAGATCAGGACGTCGACCCGGTTGTCGCGGAGCACCCGCACCACGTCGACGGGCGCCTCGTCGGACTCCTCGATGATCTCGGAGTAGAACTCACCCAGCCCGTCGAAGGTATGGCCTCGCTGCACGGTCACCCCCGTCGGGGGCACATCAGTGATCTTGATGGTGTTGTTCTCGCTGGCGACGATCGCCTCGGACAGATCGCGGCCGACCTTCTTGGCGTCCACGTCGAAGGCGGCGACGAACTCGACGTCGCCCACGTGGTAGTCGCCGAACTTCACGTGCATCAGGCCCGGTACCCGGATGTCCGGGTCGGCGTCCTTGTAATAGTGAACGCCCTGGACCAGCGACGCCGCGCAGTTGCCGACACCGACAATGGCCACGCGAACCGAACCCATCGCACTCGCTCCCTTACTCATCAGTTGACGTGGTATCCCTCACGGGCTCTTGCGAGGCCCGTCTCTCTGTCGCGATCAGCTCGTTCAGCCAGCGCACCTCGCGCTCGACCGATTCGAGACCGTGACGCTGCAGCTCGAGCGTGTAGCTGTCGAGGCGCTCCCTCGTGCGGGCCAGGGCCGTGCGCACGCTGTCGAGTCGCTCCTCCAGCCGGCTGCGGCGGCCTTCGAGGATGCGCAGGCGCACCTCGGCCTCCGTGTGCCGGAAGAAGGCGAAGTGAACGCCGAAGCTCTCGTCCTCCCAGGCGGAAGGCCCGGCCTGGGTGAGGAGATCCTGGAGGCGTTCCTTGCCTTCGGCGGTCAGTTTGTAGACGATCTTCGATCGCCCTCCCACGATGGTGGTGGGAGCCGGCTGATCTTCGGCGATGAGGCCCTGCTCCAGGAGCGATCGCAGACATGGGTACAGCGATCCGTAGGAGAAGGCGCGGAACATGCCCAGCAGGGCGTTGAGCCGTTTGCGCAGCTCGTAGCCATGAAGAGGGGTCTCGTGGAGCGACCCGAGGACTGCCAACTCGAGCACTCTGCCCTGTCCGCCGGCCACGCTGATCCGCCCCCTCTCGCATCGATGTATCGAGCCGATACATCCCGAGGATACGTCGGATCGCTATAAGGCCGCAATCAACGACTTTGCCAAGTGGTTGGGATGATTCGGTAAAAAGCCGTAGTCTGGCGCTCATGTGGTCACAGAGAAGGGTGGTGGATTACGGCCTTGCGAAGAAGGCGGTGGTCCGCTCCGTGCGTGCCGGGCGTTCCTCGCCCGTGGACGTCTGTGACGCACAGCCCTACCTCCTTCGCGCGGCGCGCCACTTAGGCGAACCGACCGAACGCCCCTGCCCGGTGTGCGAGAGGGAGAACGTCACCAACGTGACCTATGTCTATGGGGATTCCCTGGGACGGGTTGCCGGTCAGGCAAAGGTCATGTCGGAACTCGTAGAGATGGCCCATGATTACGACGAGTTCCGGGTGTACGTCGTCGAGGTCTGCCAAGGTTGTTCCTGGAACCACCTGACGGTCTCGTTCGTCCTCGGCAACGGGCCGCCGGACCTCGTCGGCAAGCCGTAGAAGACCGAGGGCGGCGAGGTGCCTCACGCCCATCCGCCGTGCTATCCGACGACGATGCGAGGACGTGTGAGTAACAGCATGAACGAGGGGACGGGCCGCCCGGGGAGGCGCCGTCGCTCCAACTCATCCCGTTCCGTTCCCCAGGCATCCGCGCCGCAAACCGGCGATTCCGGCTGGGGCACCACCGAACCTGCGCGCCGTCCGGAAGCCGCCTACGAGCAGACCGGCACGATGTCGGCGCAGCCGTACGAGCCGGGACCGCGTCCCGGACCGCGCGCCCCGGAACCTTACAACCCGGGCCAGCAGCCGGGCCAGCAGCCGGGCAGGCGCGAGCCGGCGCCCCGTGATCCGGCACCCCACCAATCGCCTGAGCAAGCGCCCCGCGAGGTCGCCCCGCGCACCCCCGGCCCGCGCGGGCAGGCGTCGCGCGGAGAGACCGAGACGCGCAGCCGGGCCAACCAGGAGACCATGGTCAGTGACGGCCCGCGCCGGGCGCGCGGCCGCAGTGGTGGTGGCGGTGGCGGCCCTGAGGGACCGGCCGGACCGCGCAAGCCGGGTGGCGACAAGCCCCGCTGGCGCAGGTTCATCCCCAACTGGAAGATCGTCATGGCCGGCTTCGCGGTGCTCGCCGCCGGCCTCTTCGGCATGATCGCCGTGGCCTACGCCAACATGCCGGTGCCCACGCAGGACCAGGTCCAGGAGGGCGTCGACGACCAGGGCAGCGTCATCTACGACGAGAACAAGAAGGTGCTGGCCCGGCTCGGCGTCAAGCGCATCCCGGTGACCTACGACCAGGTGCCGCGCGCGGTCCAGGACGCCGTCATCGCCGCCGAGAACAGCTCGTTCCGCGACGACGCCGGCATCTCGTTCTCCGGCATGATGCGCTCGCTCTGGAGCACGGCCTCCGGCCAGCAGGTGCAGGGCGCCTCGACCATCACCCAGCAGATGGCCCGCAACTACTACGACGGCCTCTCGCAGGAGAGGTCCGTGCAGCGAAAGCTCAAGGAGATCTTCGTCGCGGTCAAGCTGAACAAGCAGCTCAGCAAGGAGAAGATTCTCGAGCAGTACCTCAACACCATTTACTTCGGCCGGGGCGCCTACGGCATCGGCGCGGCGGCCGACGCCTTCTTCGGTAAGAAGGTCGAGAAGCTGACGCCCGAGCAGGGCGCCTACCTGGCCGGCCGCATCCAGAACCCCGACGCCTTCGACCGCGCCGAGCTCGCCGGCAAGATGGGCGACACCGAGTTCCGCTACAACTACGTGATCAAGCAGATGGCCCTGCTCGACCCCACCGCTTACGGCGCGCTGCCCGCCAAGTCGCCGAAGTCGCCCAAGCGGGTCACGTACAAGACGAAGGACTACTTCAAGGGCCTGGCCGGCTACGAGGTCGAGGCGGTGCTCAACGAGCTGAAGGGCCGCGGGATCAGCAGGGAGGACGTCGAGAAGGGTGGTTACAAGATCTACTCGACGTTCAACAAGGAGCTCATGCAGGCCGCCAAGAACGCGGTGAACAAGCACACCGCGGGTCTGCCCGGCGAGATCAACGCGACGCTCGCGGCCGTCGACCCGACCAACGGCCGGGTCCGCGCCTTCTACGGCGGCGACGACTACGAGAAGGACCAGTGGAACGACGCCTTCCTCTCGCAGAAGCAGGCGGCCTCCGCGTTCAAGCCGTACGTGCTCGCCGCCTGGCTCGACGCCGGCTACAGCCTGAACAGCTACGTGCCGACCAAGGGCCCGGTCAAGCTGCCCGGCACCACCGACATCAACAACGACCACTCGATGAAGGCGTCGGCCGTCGACGTCGTCTCCGCCACGGCCCAGTCGGTCAACACCGCCTACGCGAAGATGGGGGAGAAGGTCGGGCTGGACAAGGTCATCGACATCGCCTCCAAGGCCGGGCTCAGCGAGGCCCGGCTCAAGGACGCCGAGTCCCGCCACCACTACCTGATCACCATCGGCAGTAGCCAGGTGACGGCCGTCGAGCAGGCGGGCGGCTACTCGATCTTCGCCAACGGCGGCAAGCACTACCCCAGTCACGTCGTCATCCAGGTGCGCGACAAGAACAACCAGGTCGTCTTCAACGAGAAGAAGACGCCGGTCAGGGTCATCTCGGAGGACGCCGCGGCCGACGCCGTCATTGCGCTGGAGGCCGTGGTCAAGCAGGGCACCGGCCGCAACGCCGCGCTCTACGACCGTCCGGCGGCCGGCAAGACCGGGACGAACAACGAGAACAAGGAAGCCTGGTTCGTCGGCTTCACCCCGCAGTTGTCGACCGCCGTCGGCATGTTCCGCCAGGAATGCCGCACCAAGACCGGCCGGGTCGTCCAGCCGAAACACGACAACTGCCCGTGGGCCAGGGGCAAGAGCAAGAAGTACACGCCCGCGAACCCGTACTCCAAGCCGTACGAGGTGCCGCTGGGCAGCGGCTTCCAGGGCGCCACCTACCCGGCGGCGATCTGGAAGACCTTCATGACCGAGGCCATGAAGGGGGAGAAGGTCGAGCAGTTCCCGCCGCGGGCCGACACCGGCATCGCCGAGAACCTCGCGCCCAAGCCCGTCCCCACGCCCACGGCCACCAAGGACCCGTTCGCCGAGCAGGACCCCGACGAGGTCTGCGGCGAGATCGGCGTCTGCGACGATGACCAGATCGTCTCGATCGACCCCAACCAGAACGACGGCACGCCGCAGGACGAGCCCACCATTATCGAACAGGGGCAGGGTTCCATGCCCGGGGCGCCCGGATCGACGCCCATCAGGCGTGAGAACCAGTGAAGACGGAGGAACGTTCGCCGCTGAGCGAGCGGCTCGCCTCGCGCCTGCCTCCAGGGCTGATCACCGCCCTGGAGCGGGCGCTCCCCTACGTCACGCGCGCCCTGGAGCGGGCGCGCGTCTTCGTCATACCGGCTCTCCCGTACCTCCCCCTGGCGTTGTTCGGGATCCTGGGGGCGACGCTCGCCTACATCGTCCGGCTACCGTGCCGGACCGGCGGCTGGAACGACCAGGTCTCGACCTACACGAACTTCTGCTACACCGACATCTACCCGCTCTACTTCGACCGTCAGCTGGCCACGCAGAACCCCTACTTCGCCGACGTGCCGTTCGACAAGCACGTCGAGTACCCGGTGGTGCTCGGCGAGGTCATGCAGGCGTTCAGCTGGCTCGTACGCCGCCTGGAGCCCGACCACGTCGCCCAGGCGGTCCGGTTCTACGACATCACGGTCATCTTCCTCGGGATCTGCCTGGTGGCCGGCGTCGTGCTGATGGCCCTGGTGGCCGGACCCGCCCGGCGCTGGGACGCCCTCTGGTACGCGCTCGCACCCTCGGTGATCCTGGCCGCCTACATCAACTGGGACCTGGTCGCGGGCGCGCTGTCGATGGGCATGCTGCTGGCCTGGGCGCGCAAGCGGCAGGTGCTGGCCGGCGTGCTGCTCGGCCTGGCGATCGCGACGAAGTTCTACCCGCTGATGTTCGTCGGGGCACTCTTCCTGCTCACGCTGCGGACCGCGCGCTGGCGACCGTTCCTCGTCACGATGGCCGCGACCGTGGGCACCTGGCTCGCGGTCAACCTGCCGTTCATGGTGCTGGCCTGGGACGGCTGGCGCCGGTTCTACGTGTTCTCGCAGGAGCGCGGCGTCGACTGGGGTTCGCCCTGGCTGTTCTTCCAGAACAAGGGCTGGCCCGTCCTCGGCGAAGCCGACGTCAGCATGCTGGGCACGGTCTCGCTGGCCATCCTCTGCCTCGGCATCGCGATCCTCACGCTGGCCGCGCCGCGCAGGCCCCGGCTGGCGCAGATCTGCTTCCTGGCGCTGGCCGCCTTCATGATGACGAACAAGGTCTGGTCGCCGCAGTTCGTGCTCTGGCTGGTGCCGTTCGCGGTGCTCGCCCGGCCCAACTGGAAGCCGATCGCGCTCTGGCAGTTCGCCGAGGTGTGGTACTTCTTCGCGATCTGGCTCTATCTGCTCTCCCAGCCGCCGCTCAGCCGCGACGACCTGGGCATCGGCGACGACACCTACTTCACCGCCGTCTGGGGCCGTGTCATCACGATCTCGATCATGATGGCGTTCGTCGTGCGTGACATCCTCCGTCCCGGCAAGGACGTGGTACGGCAGGCCGACGTGGACGACCAGGTGGGTGGCGTGTTCGACGACGCCCCCGACCGGTTCACATTGGCCTCCTCACCTCGATGATCACGCGTTCGGCCGATCGCGACGCGCTGCTGCTCTGGCTGAGCTCGCGGGCCGGGTTGCTGACGGCGACGCTGCTCGGCGTGACGTTCCACGAGTACCTGGGCAAGTGGCGGCAGTGGGACGCCGGGCTGTTCGTCACGATCGCCCAGCACGGCTACGACGGCGACCCCGACCAGCCGCTCGACCCGGGGCTGCCCGCGTTCTTCCCCGGGTTACCCATGGTGCTGCGCCTGGTCCACCTCGTCGTGCCCGACTGGACGGCCGCCGGGATGATCGTCTCGCTGGTGGCCGGCGCGGTGGCCATGATGGCGCTGGCCCGGCTGGCCGAGTACGAGGGCGCCTCGGGCTGGATCGCGGTGCTGGCGTTGCTGGTGTTCCCGACCGCGGTGTTCCTGGCCTTGGGCTACAGCGAGTCGCTGTTCCTGGCGTTCGCGATCCCCGCCTGGCTGGCCGCCCGCCAGGGCCGCTGGCCGCTCGCCGCCGCCCTCGCCGCGGGCGCCTCCTGTGTCCGCATCACCGGTCTGTTCCTGGCGCTCGCGCTGGTGGTGGAGTTCGTCACCGGCAAGGGCGGCGTGCGCCGGGCGCCCTGGCTGCTGGTGCCGTTCCTGCCGCTGGTGGCCTACTCCGCCTTTCACTACTCTCGCTCGGGAGACTGGCTGGCCTGGAAGCACGCCCAGGAGGCCGGCTGGGGCAGGCAGATGGTCTGGCCCTGGGAGTCGTGGACCACCACCTGGAACGCGGCCATGGGCGCGGACGACTTCGCGGTGGCCTTCCGGATGGAGATCGCCGGGGCCGTGCTGTCCGTCGCCGTGCTCATCTGGCTTGCGGTCGCGCGCCGGTGGAGCGAACTGGTCTACACCGGGCTCCAGGCGGGCGCGCTGATGACCTCGGCGTTCTACCTGTCGATCCCGCGCTCGCTGCTGCTGTGGTTTCCGCTCTGGCTGGCGATGGCGCGGCTGGCCACCAGGAGGCCGTGGGTGATCGTGGTGTACGCCATGGTGTCGGGGCCGCTCATGGTGCTGAACACGGTCCGGTTCATGTCCGGCGCCTGGGCAGGATGATCTCCATACCCACTTCGTGGACTCGGTAATCCAGGGAAGTTATCCACAGGCTGTGTGTATTCTCTGGAGATTCTTTCCCTAGAGGTTCTTCCGCAGGAAGGCGATGTCCTCGGCCTGGCCCTCGGCCGGGGTCTCGACGACGATCGGCGCCCCGGCCGCCCGGCACACCGCGAGGATCAGCTCCGGGTCGATGGAGCCGGCGCCCAGGTTGGCATGGCGGTCGGCGCCCGAGTCGAAGGCGTCGCGCGAGTCGTTGCAGTGCACCAGATCGATCCGCCCGGTGATGGCCTTGACCCGGTCGACCAGGCCGACCAGCTCCTCGCCGCCCGCGTGGGCATGGCAGGTGTCGAGGCAGAAGCCCACGTCGAACCCGTCGAGCGCGTCCCAGAGGCGGGCGATGCGCTCCAGCTTGCGGGCCATCGCGTTGCCGCCGCCCGCGGTGTTCTCGATCAGCACCGGAATCGGGCACTCCAGCCGCTCGAACACCTTGCGCCAGTTGTCGAAGCCGACCTGCGGGTCGTCGTTCTTGTTGACGTGACCGCCGTGCACGATCAGGCCCTTGGCGCCGAGACCGGCGGCCGCCTCCAGATGCTGGGCGAGCAGCTTGCGGCTGGGGATGCGGATCCGGTTGTTGGTCGTGGCCACGTTGATCAGATAGGGAGCGTGGACGTAGATGTCGACGCCCTCCACCGGCTTGGCCGGGAGCACGGGCTTGTCGTAGCCCTGCGGGTCGCCGAGGAAGAACTGCACCACCTCCGCCCCGACTTCGGCGGCGTGGGCCGCGGGATCGTCCTGAGAGACGTGAGCTCCGATGCGCACCATGCCACCGAGCCTATCCGGACCGGCTCGCCCGTTTGATCGACCTGCGGCGGGGCAGTTGCGGTGCACCCCCTACGCGAGGAGAACGATATGGCCCGCTGGCGCTGGCGTTCGTTAATCATCTTGATCTGGGTCGTGATCGGCATCTACGTGGCCTGGGTGTACGACTACATCACACCTGGCATCCTCAAGGACGTCGCCGAGGCTCTGCTGGCGATCTTCCTCTGGTTCCTGGTCCTGCTCGGCGTGGACCTGCACATCGGAGGATGACCTATATATAAGGACAGCTCGTCATGGACCGGCGTACGAAGACGGCCCCGGAAGCCGGGGCCGTCTCCTCATGGCAGATAACCGCCGCGGGCGATGCCGAGCGCGAGGCCGACGAACGACGCCACCAGGCCGATGATGTTGAGGGACCGCTGCGCCGTGGTGGCCGAGACGTACTGCGAGTAGAAGCCCGTCCCGAACCCGAACGTGCCCACCCACGACGCGATCACGTGGCTGGACATGACCAGCGCCGCGACCAAGGCCACGGCCCCGCACACGAGCGTGGTCACCGCGAGAGTGTTCTCGACCGGATGGGCACGGCCGTCGCTGTTGAGTGTGAGCTTGAACCGGTCGCTCTCCGATGATGGATGCAGGATGTGCGGCACGGCTATCACCCCCCATGGGTTTGCCATATGCCTTCCCACCCGGGAGCGGCTGGTAACCTGAGCAGGCTGCGTTGTGATGGGTGACCCGTCACGGCCGGGCGTCGAAATGGGCGCTCCGGTCAACACGTCAGCGTCCTCCTGTCACGGCAGAGTGTCGTGACCGCAAAAGTCCAGAGGAGGTTGGAGTCCCGCATGCGTCGTTACGAAGTAATGGTCATCCTGGACCCTTCGCTCGATGAGCGCACTGTGGCGCCGTCCCTCGACCAGTTCCTCACCGTGGTCCGCAACGACGGTGGCACTGTGGAGAAGGTCGACGTCTGGGGCCGCCGGCGTCTCGCCTACGACATCGACAAGAAGTCTGAGGGCATCTACGCCGTCATCGACATGTCCGCGGAGCCCGCGACGGTCAAGGAGCTCGACCGCCAGATGAACCTCAACGAGGGCATTCTGCGCACCAAGGTGCTCCGCCCCGACGTGCACTAAGCAGCTCGTTGCCCGGCTTTTTGTCGGGCGGCAGCCGTACTCTGAGCCGTATCCCGAAAGCGAAGGCGTGCAGGAAGGCGAGCGCTAGCCATGGCAGCAGGCGACACCGTAATCACCATCGTCGGCAACCTTGTCGACGACCCGGAGCTGCGCTTCACCCCGACGGGTCAAGCGGTGGCTCGATTCCGCATCGCGTCCACTCCGCGGTTCATGGACCGCCAGACCAACGAGTGGAAAGACGGCGAGAGCCTCTTCCTGACCTGCAACGTGTGGCGGCAGGCGGCCGAAAACGCGGCCGAGAGCCTCCAGCGCGGCATGCGGGTCATCGTGCAGGGGCGGCTCAAGCAGAGGTCTTACGAGACCAAGGAAGGCGAGAAGCGCACGGTCTACGAGGTCGAGGTCGACGAGGTCGGCCCGTCCCTGCGCAACGCCACCGCCAAGGTCAACCGCACCACCCGCCAGGGTGGCGGTGGTGGTGGTGGCTTCGGCGGCGGCCCCGCCGACGACCCGTGGGCCTCCGCCACTCCCGCTTCGCCGCAGGGTGGCGGCGGCTTCGGCGGTGGTGGTGGCGGCGGTTACCAGGGCGGTGGCCAGGGTGGCGGCCAAGGTGGCGGCCAGCAGTCGGGCGGCTTCGGCGGCGGCAACGACTTCAGCGACGAACCGCCTTTCTAGATCCATTCACCAGTCCGAGACCATTCCCGCCCTGACGGCGGGGCTCTGAAAGGAGCACCACGATGGCCAAGCCGGCACTGCGCAAGCCCAAGAAGAAGGTTTGCCTGTTCTGCCACGACAAGATCTCCTACGTCGACTACAAGGACACGGCCCTGCTGCGGAAGTTCATCTCCGACCGTGGCAAGATCCGTGCGCGCCGGGTGACGGGCAACTGCACCCAGCACCAGCGCGACGTGGCGACCGCGATCAAGAACGCCCGTGAGGTGGCTCTGCTGCCCTACACGAGCACCGCGCGCTAAGGAGGCCTGTCGATATGAAGCTCATCCTCACCAACGAGGTCTCCGGCCTCGGCACCCCTGGTGACGTCGTCGAGGTCAAGGACGGCTACGGCCGCAACTACCTCATCCCGCGGGGCTACGCCATGCGCTGGACCCGCGGCGCGGAGAAGCAGATCGAGTCCATCAAGAAGGCTCGTGACGCTCGCGAGATCCGTGACCTCGGCACCGCCAAGGAGGTCGCGGGCCAGCTCGGCGCCCTGCGCGTCCGGCTGTCGACCCGCGCGGGCGACTCCGGCCGCCTGTTCGGCTCGATCACCACGGGCGACATCGCCGACGCCGTCAAGGCCGCCGGTGGCCCGATCCTCGACCGCCGCCGCATCGAGATCGTCAACCCGATCAAGAGCGTCGGCTCCCACAAGGTCAGCGTCAAGCTGCACCCCGAGGTCTCGGCGTCCGTCGACGTCGAGGTCATCGCCGGCTGACCACTCCGGCACCAGCCCGGCCCTCTCCCTCATCGCAGGGAGGGGGCCGTCGCTTTGCGCGACTTGGGGCGGCATGAGCGCGGTGTCAGGCATGACCGCAGGTGGGGCGATATGTCGATGTGCCGGCAGCGTACAATCGGCTTCGTTTCTCCCCGCGTTCTTCCCCTGGAGGCCAGCCATGGTCCGTCCCTCGATGCTGCTCGCGATCGGCGCGCTGGCGGCAGCGGTCGTCGCGTGCGCGCCCGCCGACGAGCCGGCGAGCACGGCCGGATCGGCTGACTCCACCGGCACCGCCACCGCCTGCACCAAGGACCAGCTCAAGCTCGTCAACGCGGGCAAGCTGACCATTGGCACCGACAAGCCCGCCTACGAGCCGTGGTTCAAGGACGACGATCCGAGCAACGGTCAGGGCTTCGAGAGCGCGGTGGCGTTCGCCGTGGCGGGGGAGCTCGGCTTCGACCGCGACGAGGTGCAGTGGAGCACGGTCAAGTTCGACTCGGCCTTCGCGCCGGGTGCCAAGCAGTTCGACTTCGACATCAACCAGGTCTCGATCACCCCTGACCGGGCCAAGGTGGTCGACTTCAGCAACGGCTACTACACGGTCAAGCAGGCGATCGTGGCGATCGACGGCAGCAAGTTCGCCGGCGCGAAGAGCCTGGCCGAGCTCAAGGACGCCAAGATCGGGGTCCAGGTCGGCACCACCTCGCTCGACGCCGTCCGCAACGTGATCAAGCCCGCTGACGACCCCAACGTCTACAACGATCAGATCGACGCCATCACCGCGCTGAAGAACGACCAGGTCGAGGCGCTGGTCGTCGACCTGCCGACCGCGTTCTACGTCACGGCCGCCCAGGTGGAGAAGTCCAAGATCGTGGGCCAGTTCAGCTCCACGGGCGGCGCTCCCGAGGAGTTCGGCGTGGTCATGGAGAAGGGCAGCCCGCTCAAGTCCTGCGTGGACAAGGCGGTCGACGCCCTCAAGTCCAAGGGTGAGCTGGCCAAGATCGAGCAGGAGTGGCTCGGCTCGGCGGCGGGCGCGCCGGAGCTGACGTGACACGTCCATTCGCCGCCCGGTGAGTGACATGACCACCGACCCGGTCTGGGTCAAGAGCGAACGCCAGCAGGAGCGCGAGCGGGTCCGCAGGTCGCGGGCCCGCCGCTCGGCGTCCATCGCCACGACCTCCACGATCGTGTTCCTCGCGCTGGTCGTGTGGATCGTCACCAACTCACCCGGCTGGCCTCGGGTTCAGGCGTCGTTCTTCAGCGCCGACGCGTTCGTCGAGGCGCTGCCCGACGTGCTCGACGGTTTCCTGCTGAACATCAAGATCTTCCTGATCGCCGAGCCGCTCATCCTCGTCGTCGGCCTGCTCGTGGCGCTGGCCAGAGGGATCAAGACTCCGGCGTTCTTCCCGATCCGGGCACTGGCGACGCTCTACACCGACGTCTTCCGCGGGGTGCCGACGCTTCTGGTGATCTTTCTCGTCGGGTTCGGGCTGCCCGCCCTGAAGCTGCAGGGCATCCCGAACGACCTGGTCACGCTCGGCGTCATCGCGCTGACGCTCTCCTACGGCGCGTACGTGGCCGAGGTCCTCCGGTCGGGCATCGACTCCGTCCATCCCAGCCAGGTCGCGGCGGCCCGCTCCCTCGGGCTGAGCCACGGCAAGGCCATGCGGTTCGTGGTGCTGCCCCAGGCCGTCCGCCGGGTGGTGCCCCCCCTGCTCAACGACTTCGTCTCGCTGCAGAAGGACACCGCGCTGGTCGCCACCCTCGGGCTGCCGGAGGCGCTGCGGCAGGCGCAGATCTACGCCTCCGGCAAGTTCAACTACACCTCCTACCTGGTGGCGGCGCTGCTGTTCGTCCTGCTGACGATCCCCATGGCCAGATTCACCGACCACCTTGCCGAGCGCACCCGAAGGAGGCGCGGCGCATGAGCCTGCTGACCGTCGAGGGCGTGTGGAAGAGCTTCCACGGTCACCCCGTGCTGCGCGGCATCGACCTGGAGGTGAGTCCGCACGAGGTGGTCAGCCTGATCGGCCCCTCCGGCTCGGGCAAGTCCACGCTGCTGCGCTGTGTCAACCTGCTGGAGACCGTCGACGACGGGGTCATCCTGCTCGACGGCGACGAGATCACCGACCCGCGGGCCGACGTCGACGACGTGCGCAAGCGGATCGGCATCGTGTTCCAGGCGTTCAACCTCTTCCCGCACATGACCGTGCTCGACAACATCACGTTGGCCCCCCGCCAGGTGCATCGGGTCGCCAGGGCCCAGGCCGAGGAGGAGGCGCATGACCTGCTGGCCAGGTTCGGGCTGGCCGAAAAGGCCCGTGCCTATCCCGACCAGCTCTCCGGCGGCCAGCAGCAGCGGGTGGCCATCATCCGGGCACTGGCCACGCAGCCCAGGCTGATGCTGCTCGACGAGGTCACCTCCGCGCTCGACCCCGAGCTCGTCGTCGAGGTGCTGGGCATCGTCAGGGAGCTCAAGCAGTCGGGCATGACGATGATCCTGACGACCCACGAGATGGGCCTCTGCCGCGACCTCTCCGACACCGTGTGCTTTCTCGACGACGGTGTCCTGCTGGAGAAGGGCCCTCCGGAGAAGATCTTCGGCGATCCCGACCACGCCCGCACCAGAGAGTTCCTGCGCAGCGTGCTCGAAGCCGGCCGGTCCTAACGACGGTGCCGGCCCCGTCCGGAGGCCACCGGCTCACGCCGCGGTGCCAGCAGGCTGTGCGTACGCCCGTACACGAGGTAGGCGATCAGGCAGAAGGCCATCCACAGGCCGAACCACAGCCAGGTGAGCACCTCCAGGTTGACCATCAGCCAGAGGGTCGCGAACAGCGACAGGGCGGGCAGCAGCGGTGACAGCGGCACCCGGAAGCCGCGCTCCAGGTGCGGCATCCGGCGCCGCATCACGATCACGCCCGCCGCCACGAACAGGAACGCGAACAGCGTCCCCATCACCACGAGCTGCTGCAGCGTGAACACCGGCACGAACTCGGCCAGCAGGATCGCCACCAGCCCGATCAGCAGCGTCACCCGCGAGGGCGTGTGGTATTTGCGGCTGATCGTGGCCAGCCCGCGCGGGAGCAGGCCGTCGCGGGCCATCGAGAACAGCACCCGCGTCTGCCCCACGATCATCACCAGGATCACCGTCGTCAGGCCGAGCACGGCGCCGATGTCGATGACGTGCACCATCCAGTCGACCCCGGCCACCCGGAACGCTCCCGACAGCGGCGCGTCCAGCGAGATGCTCGTGTAGGGCACCATGCCCACCATGACCACGGCCACGGCGATGTAGATGATCGTGGCGATGACCAGGCTGCGGATCATGCCCTTCGGCACCGCCTGAGGCGCGTTGACGGTCTCCTCGGCGGCGGTGGCGACGATGTCGAAGCCGACGTACGCGAACGCGATGGCGGGGGCGGCGGCGAAGATGCCGAACCAGCCGAAAGCCTGGCCCTGGCCTGCGAACAGGCTGAGCACGGTCGTGGACGGCGTCGCCAGCGGCTGGGGATCGACGTACAGGTCACCGAAGTTGGCCGCCTCGACGTGCAGTGCGCCCACGACGATGACGGCGCCGATGGCGAGCAGCTTGGCCGCCACCATCACCCACAGCGCCCGCAGCCCGATCCGCGCGCTCAGCGCCACGACGGCCGTGAGCAGCCCGAGGATCAGCAGCACCAGCAGGCTGGCCACCAGGTCGTGCTGGGGCAGGCGGATGCCGAAGTTGGTGATGGCGCCGATCGCGAGCTCGGCCCAGGCCTTGGCCACCACGGCCGCGGCCAGCTGTAGCTCCAGGATCAGCGCGCAGCCGATGATCCACGCCCACACCTCGCCGAAGATCACGTAGGTGAACGTGTAGGCGCTGCCGGACGTCGGCATCGTGGACGACAGCTCGGCGTAGCACAGGCAGGCGAGCAGGCACGCGATGCCCGCGATCATGAAGGACAGGACCACTCCGGGGCCGGCGGTGGTCGCGGCCTGCCGTCCCGCGATGCTGAAGATGCCGGCGCCGATCATCACGCCCAGCCCGAGCACGACGAGATCGGCCGGGCGGTACAGCTCGGCCAGGCTGTGGCGGGCACCGGTGCGCAGCCCGGTCGCCTCGCTGGGGGGAAGACGTCGGAGAATAGTGGACAAAAGCACACCCCGCTCGTGTAGCTCGCCCACAGTGCCTCACCCCATGTGCAACAGCAAGCACAGGACGGTTACGCCCCGGTTACCAGCCAGGCAGTGCCCGCGGCCCGGCGGCCCAGCGTGATCAGACGTGCGATCATCCACACCCCGAGTGCGCACCAAAGAGCAACGATGCCGAAATCCGCCGCGAAGAGGGCGGCGGGCAGGTACGCCGCCGTCGTCCACACGCCGGCCCACGCGAGGTAGCGCTGATCTCCGGCGCCGATCAGCACCCCGTCGAGCACGAACACCACACCACAGATCGGCTGGAACAACGCCACCGGCCAGAGCACGGCCAGCAGCTGCTCGGTGACCTGCGGGTCGGCGTCGAACAGGCCGGGCAGCACCGGCCTGGCCACGAGGACCAGCGCCCCGAGCACCACCCCCGACCAGACGCCCCACCACACCATGCGCCGGGTCGCCTCCCGGGTCGCCGCCGGGTCGCCCGCGCCGAGCGTGCGGCCGGTGATGGCCTGGCCGGCGATGGCGATCGCGTCCAGCGCGAAGGCGAGCAACGTCCAGACCTGGGTGGCGATGGCGTACGCGGCCAGCTCCGCCTGGCCCATCCTGGTGGCCAGCACGGTCGCCACGACCAGCACGACGCGCAGGCACACGGTGCGGATGAGCAGGGCGAAGCCGGCCGTACCGGCCTGCCCGACGCCGATCAGGCTGGGCTTGAGCGAGGTGCCCAGCCGCCGGGCGCCCCTGACCACCACGACCAGGTAGACGGCCGCTCCCAGCGTCTGGGCCAGTACGGTGCCCCAGGCCGACCCGGCGATGCCCCAGTGCAGCCCGAGCACGAACCACGCGTTCAGCACCGCGTTGAGCGCGAACGAGCCCCCCGCGACGGCCAGCGGCGTCACCGTGTCCTGCAGCCCGCGCAGCACGCCGGTGCCCGCCAGCACGACCAGCAGGGACGGCGCGCCGATCAGGCTGATGCGCAGGTACGTCACGGCCTGCTCGGCCTGTTCGGGGCCGGCGCCGAACAGGTCCACCATGGCCGGGGCGAGCGGCCAGCCGACGGCGATGAGCGCGACGCCGATGGCCAGCGCCAGCCAGATGCCGTCCAGGCCGCTGCGCATGGCCCGCTCGTGGTTGCCCGCCCCGGTCTGCCGCGCCACGGACGCCGTCGTACCGTAGGCGAGGAAGACGCAGAGGTTGACCATCGTCGCCAGGATCGTCCCGGCCACGCCCAGCGCGCCCACCGCCGAGGTGCCGAGGCCGTGGCCCACGATGGCGTAGTCGGCGAGCAGGAACAACGGCTCGGCGACCAGCGCGCCGAAGGCGGGCACGGCCAGTCGCAGGATCTCCCGGTCCTGGCGTGTAATGGGCATTTAGCTATTATGCCCATTACCGGGCATGTCGGGCCAACTTTCTTTCCTCCACAGCCGGTGGATATCGTTTTCGCAGGTCAGGCATGGTCTAGTGGATAAGCTTCAGAGTTATCCCCAGGCTTGTCCACAGAGCTTTCACAGGCTAGGCGCAGTAGTGCACAGCTTGACCACAGGGTTGTCCACAGGCCGCGTTGCCCTCGGCCCCCGAACCGGCGAAACTGTCACCCCGGTCGACTACAAGTGGGGGTGGTGCGACCGCCGCACGGTGTTGAGGGGGCGCGGTGAGCATTGACGAAGAGGTGGGCGCAGGCCCTGGTTTCGAGCGCACACCGCCCAGCAACATCGAGGCCGAGCAGTCGGTCCTCGGTGGCATGTTGCTGTCCAAGGACGCGATCGCCGACGTCGTCGAGATCGTGCGCGCCGACGACTTCTACCGCCCCGCCCACCAGATGGTCTACGACGTCATCACCGACCTCTACGGCAGGGGCGAGCCGGCCGACGCGGTCACCGTCTTCGACGAGCTGCAGAAACGCGGCGAGATGGCCAGGGTCGGGGGCGCCGCCTACCTCCACACCCTGACGGCCGTCGTCCCCACCGCCGCCAACGCCGGCTACTACGCCAAGATCGTCCGTGAGCAGGCCATCCTCCGCCGCCTCATCGAGGCCGGCACCCGCATCGTCTCCTTCGGCTACGGCGGCCAGAACGAAGAGGTCGACGACCTCGTCGACCGGGCCCAGGCCGAGATCTACAAGGTCACCGAGCGCCGCACCTCCGAGGACTACGCCCCGCTGGCCGACATCATGCCGGGCGCCCTCGACGAGCTCGAGGCCATCGGCAGCCGCGGCGGCCAGATGGTCGGCGTCCCCACCGGCTTCCAGGACCTCGACCAGCTCACCAACGGCCTCCACCCGGGCCAGATGATCGTCGTCGCCGCCCGTCCCGCCATCGGGAAGGCTCTCGCCCTCGACACCCCCCTGCCCACGCCGACGGGCTGGACCACCATGGGCGAGGTGCAGCCGGGCGACTACCTGATCGGCGCCGACGGCAAGCCCATCCGCGTCGTCGCGGCCACCGATGTCATGCATGGCCGGCCCTGCTACGAGGTGGAGTTCAGCGACGGCACGGTGATCGTCGCTGATGCTCAGCATCAGTGGCTCACCGACACGCGCGCGTCCCGCGAGTCGGCTCAGTCGGCGGCGACCGGCTACGACCGGCACCAGAATCAGCCGACGTTCGCGCAGGTGCGCACGACGGAGGAGATCGCCGCCACGCTGCGGTGCGGCACCGCCGAAAAGCGGCTCAATCACACGGTCGTCAACGCCCGGCCGCTGCGACTACCCGACCAGGACCTGCTGATCCCGCCGTACGCGCTGGGCGTCTGGCTGGGTGACGGCGACTCCGCCAGTGCGCGGTTCACCACCGCAGATCCGGAGATCGCCGACCATGTGGCCGCCGAAGGGCTCCGGGCGGAGCACCGTGGCGGACTGCTGTACGCGATGCTGCTGCCCGAGCCCGAGCCCGAGCCCGAGCCGATCGCGGAGCGAGAGTGCATCGTGTGCGACAAGCCGTTCACGCCCCAAACCTCGCAGGTGCGCACCTGCGGCAGGGTGTGCGGCTGCAAGTCGAGAGGGTCCGTCCACGGGCCGTCTCAGCCGCCCCGGTGTCCTGACTGCGGCGGCCCGTCCAGCGGGATGCGCCTTTGCCAGGGCTGCCACAACGACCACGGCACCTTGGGGGCGCGGCTCAGGAAGCTGGGCGTGCTGAACAACAAGCACATCCCGGGCGAGTACCTACGCGCGTCCGAAGAACAGCGCAGGGCGCTCCTGGCCGGTCTCCTGGACACCGACGGCTACGTCAACACCTCCGGGACGGTGCAGTTCGCCGTCACCGACCGGCGCCTGGCAGAGGACGCCTGGGAGCTGATCCTGAGCCTCGGCTACAAAGCGAACTGCACGTCCAAGCGGGTGGCGGGGCGCAGCGAGGCCAGCTATACGATCACGTTCGCCCCGTCCGACAAGGTCTTCCGGCTGGAGCGGAAGAACGCCCGTGTCAAGACCAACGCCCACCCGAAGGCGACCTACCGGAACATCGTGGACGTCCGGCCGGCGCCTTCGGTGCCGGTGCGGTGCGTCGAGGTGGACAACGCCGATCACATGTACCTGGCGGGGCGGACGTGGATCCCCACCCACAACTCCACTCTCGGTCTGGATTTCGCCCGGTCTGCGGCCATCAAGCATGGGATGAGCACCGTCATCTTCTCGCTGGAAATGTCGCGCAACGAGATCACCATGCGTCTGCTGTCGGCCGAGGCTCGGGTGGCCCTGCACGCCATGCGTTCCGGCATGATGGGCGACGACGACTGGACGAGGCTGGCACGCCGGATGAGCGAGGTCGCCGAGGCGCCGTTGTTCATCGACGACTCGCCCAACATGTCGATGATGGAGATCCGGGCCAAGTGCCGGCGCCTCAAGCAGCGCAACGACCTGCGGTTCGTGATCATTGACTACCTCCAGCTGATGAGCTCGCCGAAGAAGACCGAGAGCCGCCAGAACGAAGTGTCCGAGATCTCCCGAGCCATCAAGCTGCTGGCCAAGGAGCTCGAGGTTCCGGTCATCGCCATCTCCCAGCTCAACCGAGGCCCCGAACAACGCACAGACAAACGCCCACAGGTGTCCGACCTGAGGGAGTCGGGCTGTTTGACTGCAGACACTCGGGTTCTTCGGGCCGACACCGGCGCGGAGGTGTCGCTGGGTGACCTGCTGGAGTCCGGGGCGCGTGACGTTCCGGTGTGGTCGCTCGACGACGGGCTCCGGCTGGTCCAGCGGACCATGACGCACGTCTTCCCTAGCGGGGTGAAGGAAGTTTTCCGGCTCAAGCTCAAGTCCGGCCGGGAGATCAAGGCGACCGCGAATCACCCCTTCATGACCTACGAAGGCTGGCTCCCGCTGGGGAAGCTTTCCCCCGGCGAGCGCCTGGCCGTCCCCCGGCGCATACCCGCTCCGCAAAACACGAAGGCGTGGCCCGAGGAAGAGATCATTCTCCTCGGGCACATGATCGGAGATGGCGCATTCGTCAAGAGGCAGCCGATCAGTTACGCGAGCAAGGACGAGGAGTGCCTGAAGACGGTGGCCGAAGCGGCGCAGCACTTCGGCATCACCGCGATCCGGGATGACTACCCAGCCGCTCGCGTCACCACTCTGCGACTGCCCGCTCCCTATCGGCTCACCCACGGCAAGCCGAACCCAATCGCCGCATGGCTCGACGAACTCGGGCTGTTCGGGCTTCGCAGCCACGAGAAGTTCCTTCCCGGCGGCTTGTTCTCCCTGCCCGAAGACCAGACCGCGCTGTTCCTGCGGCATCTGTGGGCAACTGATGGATGCGTCTGGTGGGACGAGAAGGTCGGTCAGGCTCGTGTCTACTACGCCTCGACAAGCCGCCGCCTCGTGGACGATGTTTCGCAACTTCTCCTGCGGCACGGTATCGCCGCACGGGTGAAGGAGACCCGCAAGGGCGACCACCGACCCTGCTTCCAACTGCACATCTACGGCGCGGAAAACCAGCTCCGCTTCCTGCGGGATGTCGGCGTCCACGGAGAGCGATCCAAGCAGGCCGAGCGGTGCGCCGCCGAACTGGAACACTGCGTGATCAACACCAACAATGACACCATTCCCCGAGAGGTATGGGGTCGTGTTCGAGACCTCCTGACAGAACAGGGCATGACTCACCGGCAGTTCGCTGCAGAGCTGGGTACCCAGTTCTGCGGCAGCACCCTGTGGAAGCACGCGCCGAGCCGGGAACGGCTGGGCAGGGTGGCCGCGATCCTCAACGATTCCGGCCTGGAGATGTTGGCGGTGAACGACGTGTTCTGGGACGAAATCGCCTCCATCGAAAGCCTGGGCGAGGAGCCGGTCTACGACGCCACCGTCCTCGGCACCCACAACTTCGTGGCGAACGGGATCTCGGTCCACAACAGCATCGAGCAGGATGCCGACATGGTCATCCTGCTGCACCGCGAAGACGCCTACGAGCGAGAGTCGCCCAGGGCCGGTGAGGCCGACCTCATCGTGGCCAAGCACCGCAACGGCCCCACGGCCACCGTCACGGTCGCGTTCCAGGGCCACTACAGCCGCTTCGTGGACATGGCCCAGCACTGACTTCGCGACTCGTAGGGTCTTGAAGGATCTTGGCATCGACATGGCACATGTGCCATGTCGGTGAGACGGCCTGCCCGTACGAGGCTCACCGCCCACCCTTGACGCGGCGCCGGCTGCCGGCCGAGGAATGAGCCGGTGGCTCACTCCATATGCGGGCGATCTCCATATGCGGGCGATGCTGCGGGCCTGGTGGACTCCTGGCTGCGGGCGGCGACCGCATCGCGTCATCGTGCCGGCCGGTCTGCCGTCACCATCGGGCTCCGCGGGAGGTCGACAGTGATGTCGAGGCCGCCGCCGGTGCGGGCGGTGACCGCGATCCGTCACCGATCGGTGCCGGCCGGTAGATGTGGTCACCCTCCAAGTCCCGGAAAGGGTGATCGACCATGACAACCACGCGTCAAGAAAAGAAGGTCTCGACGATGAGGCGTGGGAGGACCGCTGGCCTGACCTTCGGGGTTGCCTGCGCGGTGCTGGCGTTGAGCGTCCCGGCTCCCGCAACCGCTGCCGACGAGGTCAAGCTGGGAGATGTCCAGCAGGCCATGGCGAACCTGGCGAAGATCGACGGGGTGGTGGGAGCCATCGGAGAGGCGTATGTCGACGGCAAGCGGGTGGGCCAGGGAACGGCGGGTTCTCGCCTGCTCAACGGCAAGGGCGGCCGCATCCCCGCGAGTTCCCGTTATCGCATCGCATCGCAGACCAAGCTCATGGAGGCCGCGGTCGTCCTGCAACTGGTCAAAGAAGGCAAGCTCGGCCTGGATGACAAACTCGGCGACCTCCTGCCCGAGGTGACCAAGCACGACTGGGTGGATCGGGCCGACGACATCACCGTGCGGCAGCTGGTCCGCCACACCTCCGGCATCCCCGACTTCATCGCCAGTGGGAAGTTCGACGTCTTCGACTTCACCACCCCCTACCGCCCGATCGATCTGGTGAAGGCGGCACGTACCGTGCCTCGTCAGGGCGAACCGGGACAGTACTTGTACTCCACCACCAACTACGGTCTCCTCGGCATGATCATCGAGAAGGTGACCGGTCACGATCGGGCCACCGAGTTCGCGCAGCGCCTGTTCGCCCCGCTCGCATGAACCGCACCTATCTGGCCACCAAGGTCTCCGACCGGATCAAGGGGCCGCACGGGCACGGCTACCACCCCGATGCCAAGGGCAGGCCACGCGACGTCGACCGGCTCAACGCCACCAGTTGGGGCGCCGAAGGAGCGATCTCCACCGCGCAGGACGTCAGCGCCTTCTACCGCGCGTTGAACCAGGGCCGGCTGCTGCCGCCGGACCTGCGACGAGAGCTGCCACGGCCGTTTCCCGTCCTGTGCGGCGGAACGGTCGCGTCGGCTACGGGCGGCGCGCCCGGGATCACCTCCGTCACCTTCACCTCGGCCGACGGCCGGTTTCAGTTCGCGGTCGCCGCCACGCTGAAGATCAAGAATGAGCAGACCATAGCCGTCGGTGAGGCCATGGACAAGGCCGCCGAAGCCGTGCTCTGCCCCGGCCAGTAACCGCGGGCCATCCGCCGACCGCCCCCATCCGCGCAGGATGTGACCCACGAGACACCTCAGGCAGGGAATCCCAGATGATCAATCGGACGCTCTAAAGAGGAGAAGACCGAAGGGAAATGACCTCATGACCATCCTCATCGCCTACGACGGCTCGGCGAATTCACGCACCGCGATCGAGGTCGCGGCCAAGCACCTGACGCCCCAGCCGGTGGTCGTTCTGACCGTGTGGGAGCCGCTTCTGGTGCAGCTCAGGAAATATCCGATCGCAGCGCCGGCACTGGTGACCGACGACTCCGGCGAATGGGGAGCGCTGGCGGAGCAGCAGGCCAAGGAGGGGGCCGAACTGGCCGTCGCGGCGGGGTTCACCGACGTCTCCCACCGGGCAGTGGCCGACGACGAGTCGATCTGGAAGACGATCGTGGACGTCGCCGACCAGCTTGACGCCTCGATGATCGTCTTCGGCTCCCGCGGTCTTTCGACGGTCCGGTCCGTCCTGCTGGGCAGCGTCTCCAACCACGTGCTGCACCACACCCGCCGCCCGACGCTCGTGGTGCCGCCCCCCGCGTCCTAGCGGCAGCAGGCTTCGGCGGGGGTGAGCCGGGTGTCGATGCGCCGGGCACCCGGTCCCTCCTCGCCGAGCCGGTCGTGCGGGTTGGCCAGCGCGCACCGGTCGAGTGACAGGCAGCCGCAGCCGATGCAGTCGGTCAGGTCGTCGCGGAGCCGCTGGAGTTGCTCGATGCGGTCGTCGAGGTCGGCGCGCCAGGCGGCCGACAGGTGCGCCCAGTCGTCGCGCGTGGGAGTGCGGTTCTCGGGCAGTGTGGCCAGCGCCTCTTTGATCGTCTTCAGCGGGATGCCGAGGCGCTGGGCGAGCCGTACGAACGCGACCCTGCGGAGGGTGTCACGGGTGTAGCGGCGCTGGTTGCCCGTGGTGCGGCGGCTGCTGATGAGGCCCTTGGTCTCGTAGAAGTGCAGTGCCGACACAGCCACGCCGCTACGCTCGGCGAGTTGCCCGACGGTGAGCTCCCGGGTGTTCCACACGACCTTGGTCATGACCTGAAGCTTACTTGGGGAATCTACTCCCACCTGAACAGCCGCACGGCCAGGCCCCCGAACAGCGCCAGCCCCACGAGCATCACGGCCAGGTGCGGAAGCTGCGGCCAGTCGCCCGCCCAGGTGTCGCGCATGGCGTTGATGAACGGCCCAACCACCGAGTAGTCGCTGACCGTGCGCAGCGTGTCCGGCATGATCTCGCGGGGGATCCACATGCCCGCGACGAACATCAGCGGGAACATCACGATCGACCCGATGCCGGGCGCGGACTTGGCGTTGGGCGCGACCGAGGCGATCACCAGCCCGATGGCCAGCATGGCGGCGGTGCCGAGCAGGCACACCAGGGCGAACCCGAAGATCTGCGCGGGCGGTGTCGAGCCGAACGCCAGCCACCCGGCCACGATCACGAGCACGATCGCCACCGCCGCGACGCCGAGATTGATCAGCAGGTGCGCGCCCAGCAACCGGGAGGGGTGCACGGGCGTCGTGGACATCCTTCTGAGGACGCCCTGCTCCCGGTACGCGGTCAGCACGCCGGGGAGCACGGTGAAGGAAGTCGTCAGCAACGCCAGCAGGATCATCTGGGCCGGTAGCTGGGCGTCCACGAACCGCTGCCCGCCGAACTCGGGATTGGGCTTCGCCAGGTCGGGGATCTGGCCCAGGATCACCAGCAGGCCGACGGGCAGGGCAAGGCTGAACACGATGGCGGGCCAGTCGCGCAGGAGCAACTTGGTCTCGACGGCCAGGATCTTCTTCATGCGAGCTTCCTTCCGGTGAGCGCGAGGAACGCGTCGTCCAGCGTGGCCTGCTCGATGCGCAGGTCGCCGGGGATGATCTGCTGCTGGGCGAGGGCCAGCGTGACGGCGGGCGCCAGGTTTCCGGTGCCGGTCACCACCACCTGCTCGCCGCTGCGGCTGACGGCCGTCACCTCGGGCAACGCCGTCAGGAGGGAGTCCTCGACGGGGGCGGAGGGCCGGAACCGTACTCGCTGCTCGCCGCCCACCCGGGCGACCAGCCCGGCCGGCGAGTCGGTGGCGACGACGCGGCCGGCGTCGATGAGCGCGATGCGGTCGCAGAGCCGGTCGGCCTCCTCCATGAAGTGGGTGACGAGCACGATCGTCACGCCGGACTCGCGCACCTGCTCGACCAGTTCCCAGGTGTCCCTGCGGGCCTGCGGGTCGAGCCCGGTGGTGAGCTCGTCGAGCACCGCGACGCGCGGTCTGCCGACGAGCGCGAGCGCGACCGACAGCCGCTGGCGCTGGCCACCGGAGAGCTTGCCGAACCGGGCGTCCCGCTTGTCGGCCAGCCCGACCTGCTCCAGCAGCGCCTGCCAGTCGGCGGGGCCGGGGTAGAAGGAGGCGTACAGGTCCAGCGCCTCCCAGACCTTGATCTTCTCGGGCAGCGCGGAGCTCTGCAGCTGGACGCCCAGCACCTGGCGCAGCGCGTCGCGGTCCTCGGTCGGGTCGATGCCGGCGACCCGGACGGTGCCACCGTCGGGGGTGCGCAGGCCGGAGACGCATTCCACGGTGGTGGTCTTGCCGGCGCCGTTCGGACCGAGGATGCCGAAGATCTCGCCCTCGGCCACCTCGAACGACACGTCGTGCACCGCCACGTGGTTGGGGTAGCGCTTGTGGAGGTTTCTGACCTCGATGACCTTCATGTTTCGACCGTAGGGAGCACGGTACGCGCGGGGAATCCGGCTGGATGCCGGGTCAGGGTGTACCTAGGTGCATCGACGGCGCATGTCCGGTTCGAGCACACTAGAGGCATGCTCAGAAGGTTCGGTCAGGCGACGGTGCTGCTCGCGTTGATCCTCGTGCAACTGCCGGCGATCGTGATCTCCTTCCTCGCTCTCCTCGGCACCTTCGCGCTCGGCATGGTCTTCCTCTATCCGCCGCACGTCCGGCTGGTGCGCCGGCTGGCGGAGGACACCCGGCGCCGGGTCGGCGCATGGACGGACATCGAGATCGCCTCGCCCTACCTGCCCAAGCCGCCGCCACCGCGGCCTCAGGCCGACGGGATGTACCGCCACGACCGGACGCTCTACAAGACGCCACGGATACCCGCCTGGAGCGACCGGTGGAAATGGATGCTGTCCGATCCGGCGACCTGGCGCGACGGGCTCTGGCTGCTGCTCGACCCCCTGCTCAAGCTGCTTCTGCTGCCGGTGCTCGTCACGATGCCGGCGCGCGGTCTGCGGTTGTACGGGTTCTGGTGCGAGGTACTGCTGTCCGCGACCCGCGCCAGCAGGCTGGCCGGGCAGGTCTCCCACCTCAACCGGGTACGCAACCTGACCGTCGACTCCCAGGCGGCCGAGATGCGCAGGATCGAACGCGACCTGCACGACGGCACGCAGGCCAGGCTCGTCGCCATCGGCATGACGCTCGGCGCCGTCGAGGAGCTCGTCGAGAAGGATCCCGCGGCGGCCAGAGCATTGCTGGCCAAGGCCAGGGCAGCGTCCGCCGACACGCTGACAGAGCTGCGCAGGGTCATCCGCGGCATCCACCCTCCGGTGCTGGCCGAGCGCGGGCTCGCCGACGCCGTGCGAGCCCTCGCGCTGGACAGCGCGTTGCGGGTGACCGTGGACGTCGACCTGCCGCACCGGCCGGAGCCCCCGGTGGAGGCGGCGGTCTACTTCGCGGTCAGCGAGCTGCTCTCCAACGCCGCCAGGCACAGCGACGCCCGCGTGGCCACGGTCGACATCAGCGGTGACGGGTCGTACCTGAGGGTCACCGTGACCGACGACGGCATGGGCGGTGCCGAGCCCGGCAAGGGCAGCGGCCTGCTCGGCATCGAACGGCGGCTGGCCGCCTTCGACGGAGTGCTCGCCATCAGCAGCCCGCCGGGCGGCCCGACGACCGTGCACATGGAGCTGCCCCGGGTGTTGCCCGAGCATTGGGCGGGCACCCTGCCCAAGCTGCCGCGCTGGAAGGCCATCACGGTGGCGGTGTGCTGGGGTACGGCTTGGTGCCCGTTGTTCCCGCAGGGCCTCGTGGCCGGCGTCTTCAAAATGGTCGGAGCCGAGAACAAGAGCTGGTTTCTGGCGTTGTACCTGCCCGGCCCCTGGCAGTGGCCCTTCATCCTGGGCATGATCTCACTCGGTATCGCCATGTACGTGCTGGCCTCCGTCATACCCAACCAGTACGACCGGCGGCACCGGCTGGCTTGGGCCACCTCATCGCCGACGGGATGCGGCCGGTGAAGCGCGTACTCATCGCCGAAGATCTCTACCTGCTCAGAGACGGCCTGGTCCACCTCCTGCAGGCCCATGGCTTCACCGTCGTGGCCGCAGTGGAGAGCGGGCCGGAGCTGCTCAAGGGCCTGGTAGAGCTCCGCCCCGACGTTTCGATCGTGGACGTACGCCTGCCGCCCACGTTCACCGACGAGGGCCTGCAGGCGGCGCTGGCGGCCCGCGCACAGGTGCCGGGGCTGCCGATCCTGGTGCTGTCCCAGCACGTCGAGCAGCTCTACGCCCGCGAGCTGCTGGCCGACGGCTCGGGCGCGATCGGCTACCTGTTGAAGGACCGGGTGTTCAACGCGGAGCAGTTCGTCGACGCCGTCCACCGGGTGGCCGAGGGCGGCACCGCGATGGACCCCGAGGTCATCGCCAAGCTGCTGGCCAGCAACGCCCGGCACGAGCCGCTGACCGCGCTCACCCCGCGCGAGCGGGAGGTGCTGGAGGCGATGGCCGAGGGGCGCTCCAACGCGGCGATCTCCCAGCGGCTCTATCTCAGCGAGAGCGCGGTGGCCAAGCACACCGCCGGGATCTTCGCCAAGCTCGGTCTCGCGCCTTCCGACGACGACAACCGGCGGGTGCTGGCCGTGCTGGCCTATCTGAACAGCCGTTAGGCATGCTTTGTCGGTCGGACCCGCTACCTTCGTAGAAGTCAGGCGCGACGAAAGGGGCGATCAGGTGAAGATCCGGGTTAACCGTGATGTTCTGGCGGACGCGGTGGCGTGGGCCGCCAGAGTTCTGCCCAGCCGCCCTGTGATGCCGGTGCTGTCCGGGCTGTTGCTGGAGGCCGGCGAGGAGCTGAGCCTGTCCGCGTTCGACTACGACGTCTCGGCGCAGGCCCGGATCGAGGCGGAGGTCTCCGAGCCCGGCAGCGTGCTGATCCCCGGCCGACTGCTGGCCGAGATCAGCCGCAGCCTTCCCGGCGACGACGTCGAGATCGTCACCGAAGGGGCCGAGGCGGTGCTGACCTGCGGCAGTGCCGAGTTCGGGCTGGTGACGATGCCGGTCGAGGACTTCCCGACCATGCCCACGATGCCGCCGAGCATCGGGGCCATCGGCGGCGGGGTGTTCGCCTCGGCCGTGGGCCAGGTCGCGCCCGCGTCCAGCCGCGACGACACACTGCCCATGCTCACCGGCATCAGGGTCGACATCGAGGGCGAGACGGTGACGATGGCGGCCACCGACCGCTACCGCATCGCGGCCCGCGAGTTCGCCTGGCGCCCTGCCCGGCCTGACCTCGCCATCTCCGCCATGGTGCCCGCCCGCGTGCTGGTCGAAGTGGCCAAGTCGCTGCGCGGGGGCGAGGTGGAGATCGCGATGGGCGACGGGGTGGCCGGGTTCGAGAGCGTCGGGCGCAGCACCACCGTCCGCCTGCTCGACGAGCAGTTCATCGACTATCGCGCCAGGCTGACCTCCGACTGGTCGATCAGGGCCGACGTACGGGTGGGGCCGTTCGTCGAGGCCATCAAGCGGGTCGCGCTGGTGGCCGAGCGCAACACCGCGATCCGGCTGTCGTTCACCCAAGGGCAGGTGACGATCCAGGCAGGTGGCGGCGACGTCGGCCGCGGCACCGAGGTGCTCGACTGCGAGCTGCACGGCGACGACATCCAGATCGCCTTCCAGTCGCAGTTCCTGATCGACGGCCTCACCGGCATCGACAGCGAGCTGGCCCGCATCAACATGGAGTCGCCGTCCAGGGCCGCCCTCATCCAGGACGTGCCGGGCGACGCCGAGCCCGCCTTCCGCTACCTGGTGATGTCACTGCGGCTCGGCGGCTGACCGGCGCCTGGCGACCAGCGTGGCTGACCGGCGCGGAGCGGCCTGCGCGGTGACGGGCGCCGGTCACCGCGGTTGACTAACGCTCGGTGGCCGGCGCGGTTGACCGGCGATCGGCGACCAGCCGGAAGACCCGCTTGAACTCCGCGTAGGCCTCCGCGCCCACGGCCGCGGCATGCCGGGCCTCGATGGCGGCCATGGCGGCATCCGACACGGCCATCTCCTCCAGGCCTTTCGCCGTGGGCACGATCAGCTTGGCCCGCCGGTCGGCCGGATCGGGCCGGCGCTCCACGTATCCCAGCTCGGCCAGCTCGTCGACGAGGGTGCCGATGACCTGCTTGTGCTGCCCTGACCGCACGGCCAGGTCGGTGGCCCGGCTGCCCTCCTCGTCGAGGTAGGCCAGCACCGCCCCGTGACGCGGCCTGAGCTCCGGATGGCCCTGCTCGGCGATGGCGGTGAAGAGCTCGCGCTGCAGGCTGAACAGCGTGCGACTGGTCAGGACGCCCAGGTCGGGATCGTCCCGCTTGTGCTGGCTCCGGCGCACGGCCGCCCCTTGGAACGTACTTTCAGCGCGGTCAATCGGTGAGGGCGATGAGGATGTGCTCCATGCAGGCGTGACCGGCGCGCTCGGCGGCGCTGGCGTCGCCCGCGGCGATGGCACGGGCGATCGCGTCGTGCGGGATGTAGGTCTTGTTCAGCGATGTGCCCGCGGCCGTGATGCTGGCCCGCAGCGCGGCTGAGAAGTCCTCGTAGAGGTCGATGAGCACCAGGTTGTGCGTGGCGTGCGCCACGGACATGTGGAAGGCCAGGTCGGCCTCCACGAAGTAGTCGGCGTCGTCGAGCTCCCAGGCCCGGTCGCGCTCGGCCAGGGCCGCCTCGATGCGCAGGATGTCCTCGTCGGTGCGCCGGGTGGCGGCGAGCCGCGCCGACTCGATCTCGAGCGCGCGCCGCACCTCCAGGATCTCCAGCTGCTCGGCCTGCCGCAGCCGCCGGAGCATGGCGCCCGAAAGCTCGCTCGTCGCGCGGACGTAGGTGCCGTCACCCTGGCGGCATTCGAGCAGCCCGGCATGGGTGAGCGCGCGCACGGCCTCGCGAACGGTGTTGCGCCCCACTCCTAGCTGCTCGGCGAGCACGGTCTCGGTTGGGATCTTGCCGTTCATCTGCCATGACCCTGAGACGATCTGCTCCTTGAGCTGATCGATCACCTGGTCGACGAGCGAAGCCCGCTGCGCCGTACGCAGACTCACAGTCCGCCTCCTCCGGGGGAAAACCAATCATCCGATGAGTCAATGACTGGTAAGCCCTAGTGTATTCCAGACTGGGCACCACATAACTGGAGCCCCCGGAGGACTGCGGTCAGCGAGATACAGAGGCGTCGACCGTAAGGCCTGCCAGCGCGGAACGCACTCCGGCGGCTTCGAGGGCTTTACGATACGCGCCGGTCTGCTGCGCCGGGTCACCGACCCTGCCGTACAGGTCACCCAGCTCGCCCCAGCAGCGAGCGACCTGCCGGTCGGAGCCGAACACCGGCCGGTTGAGCCCGTCGAGCAGCGCGCGAGCGCGACCCAGGTGCTTGGCGGCGTCACTGTCGAGATCGAGGGCGACGGTGGCGAGCACCAGGTGCGCCTCGGCCGGAGCGGTCCCGCGAGCGTCACCGAGCAGATCGAGCGCCGCCGTCGCGACCTCGCCCGCCCGGCCGGCGTCGCCGGCCCGCAACCTGACCCTGGCGTGCGCGATGAGGGTCTCACCGTGCTCGTGTGTGGTGCCCGGGGTGGACGCGAAGGCACGGGCCGCCGCGCCGACCAGGCGCTCGGCCTCCTCGACGGGCGTCGTGGCCAGCTTGGCCCAGTGCATGGCGACCCTGGCCAGCTGGAGCGCCAGCCGGTCCTGACGGCCCGCGGTGATGGCGTCGTCGGCCAGGCGTACGGCCAGCGCGGAGTCGTCACCGGCGGCCGCGGCGGCACTCGCCTGCCACAGCGCCTGGATCTCTCCGGAACGGTCCACAACGTCAGGCACGCCGGCGATGTCGAGCACGCGCTTGACGAAGGCGAGCTCGGGGGAGGCGGGGTCGTGCTCGCCGCGGGCCTCGACGATCGTGGCGGCCAGGTCGACGGCGATCTCGCCCTGCGCGATGTCAAGGCGCATGGCCTGCTCAAGGGCGTGGGCCGCGAGGTCGCGGGCTCGTAGCCGGTCGCCGGCCCGCTGGTAGCAGCGGCTCAGCGCGACGGCGAGGGGCAGATCGGCGAGCCGCTCGGGGTGGGCCGCCGCCTCTCGGCGCAGTCGCTCGAAGGCCTCCACCGCCTGGCCGAGCCGGCCCTGTGCCTCCAGCGCACGCGCCCTGCCGAAGCGGGCGTGCGCGGTCAGCATGGCGTTTTCCTCGTCGGCGACCTTCACGATCTCGGTGAAGCGTTCGGAGGCCACCGCCGGATCGCCGTGCTGGAGCTCCAGCTCGGCGTGGCGAAGACCGAGCTCGGTGTCGATGCGCTGCCGAGGCTCGATCCCGTGCAGGAGGAACTCGGTGGTGCACCCCAGGCGCTCGGCCAGGAGTCGGGCTACAACCGGAGTCGGAGTGCGCTTACCCGACTCGATGAGCGAGACATAACTGTCAGACAGGTCGGGTCCGGCCAGCTGGGCTTGGGACATCCGCCTGTTCAGCCGCAGTCCGCGGACGCGGTCACCGATGGTTCCCTGACTCGGCATCTCATCTCTCAAGGCGGGGAAGGGTCAACACTCCGCAATGATTGCATGAAGTAGCCGAATCGGGTATCCCCAGGTGAAGAATTCCCCAGCTAAGGGTTAATCGTCACCACTGTCCTTGCTGGGGAAGAGCATCTGACAGACCTCAAGGTAAAGCGTCTCAGGATACGGGATGTACTCGACGTTGGACAGAGCCTGATCCTGACCGGCGGACTCGAGAATGAACTCGCCGTAGCCGAGCATGCGCCCCATCAGCGAGCGCTTGAAGCTCATGTCGGTGACCTTCTGCAGGGGCATCATCGCGACCTTGCGCGTGATCAGGCCCGTGGTCAGCAGCATTCGCTTGGAGGTCACCACAAAGTAGTCGACCGACCACTCTGCGACCTTCCATACGAAGCGGATCAGAAGGAGCAGCCAGAGCCACCAGACGACGACGAGGGCCGTGCCGCCTCCCGAGTCGCCGAAGACCTTGCTGAGCAGGCCGGCGATGATCAGGCCGCCGAAGACTTCGGCGACCGGACGGAGTAGCACGGCCGGGTGGCGCCGCACCATGATGACCTGTTGTTCGTCGGGGAGTAGGTAGCGGTTGACCGACGACGGGGCGGAGTCCCCGTGGGTCACAAGTCTCATGCGAGGTTGTTCACAAATTGGGCCAGTGAGTCGGCCGCGTTGAACACGCTGGTGAACGCCCCTCGAACCGCGTCAGCGGCGTCGTCTGGGCGCGCGAAGAGGTAGTACGCCAGAAACCCGACGCCACCGTATGTCAGGACCTTTTTGACCTGCACTGTCGCCTCCGTACCACTTACCCACTACACCCGCTCTATACATTACCCACCTAGGTGCCGGGGTAAAGGTAACTTTGCGGGTTAGTTGTGATCTTGCTAGCCGCGCTCGCTAGCGACGAGCGCGAGGACATGAAGGTGCTTGCGCGCGATCCGCTCGACCAGGCTGGGATGGGCATAGCCCGTCACTTCCAGCGCGCCGTAGTGCGCCGCCTCGACGCAACGCGTTACGGTGGTCGCGGAGTGGACGCCGGCGAACTCACCACGAAGAGCCGTCTCGACGTCCGTGTACGGTGTCGGGTCCGGATGGGTGCGATCGCTCACGACGACACCCCCGCAACCGGAAAATCACTCATTGCGCCCCCTCGCGCCCCGTGCGGAAGCTGCCTTCCTGGCTCTTCGTACCCCCGCGACAGCATTATGTAACGAAGCGACCACTGCGCGTGACGGAAGGGGGGCTTTCTCAGACGACCCCGTAGAGCCGGTCGCCGGCGTCGCCGAGGCCCGGCACGATGTAGCCGCTCTCGTTCAGCCGGTCGTCGACCGCGGCCGTGACCAGGCGGATCGGCCGGCCGGAGTTGGCGAAGACCTTGTCCATGTAGGCGAGCCCCTCGGGGGCGGCGAGCAGGCAGATGGCGGTGACGTCGACGGCGCCCCGGTCGAAGAGGAACTGCACGGCCGCCGCGAGGGTGCCGCCCGTGGCCAGCATCGGGTCGACCACGTAGCACTGCCGCCCCGACAGGTCGTCGGGCAGCCTGGTCGCGTACGTCTCGGCCAGCAGCGTCTCCTCGTCGCGGATCATGCCGAGGAAGCCCACCTCCGCGGTGGGCAGCAGCCGGGTCATGCCGTCGAGCATGCCGAGGCCGGCGCGCAGGATCGGCACCACCAGTGGGTACGGCTTGGCCATCCGCACGCCGTGAGCGGGGGCGACCGGCGTCTGGACCGTGACATCGGCCACCCGGACATCACGGGTGGCTTCGTACGCCAGTAGCGTAACCAGCTCGTCGGCGAGCCGGCGGAACGTCGGCGAGTCGGTGCGGACATCGCGCAGCGTGGTGAGCTTGTGGGCCACGAGCGGATGGTCGACGACGAGGGTTTCCATATCGGGCAACGCTATCTTGTGTGGAACGAACCGGCACGTCGCGTCTTCGGATTTGATCACAATTTGGTCGGAGAGGCACACGGCGGCTGTTCGTGTCTGGAACGATTGGAGGCCGTAGAGGCCACGTCGGGTGGGGTGGACGATGACAGAAGAAGATGCGCTCGACTTCGCCATCGTGGTCTATCGCGAGGACGAGCGCTGGGAAGCCGAGCTGCTGCCCATCGCGCTCACGTCCGACCTCAGGGGGCTGATCAAGGCCCTGCGCCAGCAGCCGAGCGAGAGTGGCACGATTGGCCTGGTCGCCGTGGGGGATGAGTTCTTCGTGGCGCTGCGTGTTCTGCCCGATCGCGTCGATGTCTTCCTGTCGGACATCTCCGCGTCCTGGGACTATCCGCTGGCCGAACAGGTCCTCGAATACCTCGACATCCCCATTCCGGACGAGGACGAGCTCGACGAGATCCTGCAGGACGAGGAGACGGCCTTGCCCGCGGGCGACCTGTCCATCTTCGCCGATCTCGGGCTCGACGAGATGGAGCTGGGCATCCTGTCCGGCGACATCGACCTGCTCCCCGAGGACATGTTGTCCAGCATCGCCGCACGGCTCGGCTTCTCCGAGCCTTTCGAACGTGCGATCGAATCGGTCTTCGGCTGACCCTCTGGAGCTTGGACAATGGCGGCGAACACCTTCTCTGTGGCTCTCGTCAGGACCCCGGACGGCTGGAGCGGGGCCGAGATCGACCTGAGCGAATCCGAGATCGTCGACGACTTCGGCGACGCCGTGAGCGAGGCGCTGGGCCTGGCCGGTGACGAGCTGGCGCTGCTCTGCGTCGAGGTCGAGGACGAGTGGTTCGCCATCGTCCGCTACCTCGGCGAGGAGGAGCCGCGGGTGTTCCTCTCCGACGTGCACGCGGTCCAGCCCGGGAGCCTGGGCGAGCTGTTCGCCGAGTTCGCCGGCGTCGCGCCGGACAAGGAGGGCAACGGGCTCGGCGTACGGCCCGCGGGCGACTTCGAGCTGCTCAGCGATCTCGGCGTGAGCTCCGAGGAGCTGCTGGAGCTGAGCATGGAGGAAGGCGTGCTCCCGGCCGACATCCTCTCGGTGATCGCCGAGCGGCTGTCGTTCGCCGACGAGCTCGACCGGCTGCGGTGACCCACTCCGAGGCGATGCGCCTGGCCCTGGCCGAGGCCGTCGCCGCGGGCGCCCGTGGCGAGGTGCCCGTCGGGGCCGTGGTGCTCGACCCGCTCGGCGAGGTGCTGGCGGCCGCGGGCAACGACCGCGAGTCCGCTGCCGATCCCACCGCGCACGCCGAGGTGCTCGCGCTCAGGCGGGCCGCCCGGCTGCGCGGGCAGTGGCGGCTCGACGGCTGCACGCTCGTGGTCACGCTGGAGCCCTGCACGATGTGCGCCGGCGCCGCCGTACTGGCCAGGGTCGACCGGATCGTGTACGGCGCGATCGACGAGAAGGGCGGCGCCGTGGGCTCGCTCTGGGACGTCGTCCGCGACCGCCGGCTCAACCATCGGCCCGAGGTCGTGATGGGCGTTCTGGGCGAGGAGTGCTCTGCCGTGCTTAAGGAGTTCTTCGGCACTCGGCGGATCCGGTAAGCTCGTCGGCGGTGGTGTCGCCTAGTGGCCGAGGGCGCACGCCTCGAAAGCGTGTGATGGGGCAACTCATCCGTGGGTTCAAATCCCACCACCACCGCCACCGAAAAGGAGCCGCGCTCGCGGCTCCTTTTCTCGTTCGGCGGCTGCTAGGCGGGCAGCTCCAGCACCCTGGCGTGCAGGATCGATCGTTGGTGCAGAGCGGCCCGCAGTGCCCGGTGCAGACCGTCCTCGAGATAGAGGTCGCCCCGCCACTGCACCACGTGCGGGAAGAGATCGCCGTAGAACGTGGAGTCGGCGGCGAGCAGCGAGTGCAGGTCCAGCATCGCTTTCGTGGTGATCAAGGAGTCGAGCCGGACCTGCCGTGGCGGTATCTGAGCCCACTCGCGGTGGGTCAGACCATGTTCGGGATAGGGGCGTCCGTCGCCGACCAGCTTGAAGATCACCCATTGATTTTAGGAGAGTTTCCACATCCTCGCGCTGTCCGGAGCCGTCACCGCAGGTCCGCGGTGTCACATCGGGCGGGCCGGCCGGTCTTGTAGCCCTGCTGGAACGCGTTCACGCGCTGCTCCGAAGAGCCGTGGGTGAACGAGTCGGGATCGACCCGGCCCTGGGTCCGCTGCTGGATGCGGTCGTCGCCGACCGCCGCGGCCGCGTCGAGCGCCTCGGCGATCTCCGACTGGGTGAACGGCTTGTCGTAGAAGCCCGTGTCGATGGCCTTCTTCGCCCACACCCCCGCGTAACAGTCGGCCTGGAGCTCTGTGGCCACCGAGCCGCCGCCTTCGAGCGCGCCGAGCAGGTTCTGGACGTGGTGGCCGTACTCGTGCGCGATCACGTACGCCTGCGCGAACGGGCCGCCCTTGGCGCCGAAGCGGCTCTGGAGATCGTCGAAGAAGGTCAGGTCGAGGTAGACGCGCTGGTCACCGGGGCAGTAGAACGGCCCGACCGAGGAGTCGGCCGCGCCGCAGGCGGTGCGCACCCCGCCGGAATAGAGGATCGTCTTGGCCGCGCGATAGCCGGAGACCTCGGTCTTCCAGTAGTCCTGGATGCTGTTGACCACGCCCACGACCCGGCACTTCTCCGACTGGTCGGCGTCCTTGCCCGTCTTGCACTCCTGGGAGAGGTTGGAGGAGGGCTGCTGCTGCGCCGGTTGGCCTTCGCCGCCACCGCCGAGGCTGTTGATGACGAACACCGCGACCATCACGATCAGGGTGAGGATGCCGCCGCCACCGACCACCATGCCGCCCGGGAAGCCGCCCCCACCACCACCACCCCCGCGTCCACCGACGTCCTCGACCTGCGAGGAGTCGAGGTTGACGTCGTCTCTGAAATCCATGACCAACGTCCCTTCTCGGGTCTGCCGGGGGGACAGCTTCCCGAAAGGGACCCATAGATGCCATCCCCTGCTCCAGATCATTCACCACGTGTCTGTTGATGTGGCGAAATGATCGAAGGTTCGATCGGCATCGCACTGGAACGCGAGAAGGGGCGCACCGACAGGTGCGCCCCTTCAGGGAAGAGCCCCTGAGTGCTCGACCCTTATCCGTGTCATCCCGTGCTGGTCGTGTTCGGGCAGGGTGGCGTGCTGAACGTCACACCGTCCAGGAAGTTGCCGGCCGTCGGGGTACCGCCCGCGGCCGACACCGATTCGAAGGCGAATCGGGTGGTGGTCTGTCCCGGAGGTACGACGTACACACCGGTGTAGTAGCCCCAGGCGGTGTTGTCGTCGGAGATGTCCGGCGAGGAGGCCCCGGCAGGAGTTTGGGCCACGGTCGCGCCCGGCGCCCCGATGAGCACCCGCATCACGTCGGTGCCCAGGCGGCCCCGATGGTACAGCGACCAGGTCATCGGCGTTCCGGGAACGGTGGGCACGTCCTGGTAGAGCGTGGAGACCTGGTTCGCGTTGAGTTCGGCGTACTGCTGGCCGTCGGCCGCCGGTGCCCCGCTCCGCCAGATCTCCAGCTTGTTGTCGGTGGCGGTGGTGTGCCAGCCGACGCTCGGGTTGGTGGAGGCGTCGGGGATGTTCCAGTCGACCGTGGCCACGGGCGGCGTCTCGAAGCTGCCGTTGATCAGATTGACCGGTTTCCAGGGGCAGATGACGGTGACGGTGACCGTGGCGGTGCTGGTGCCGCAGGCGGTGGTGATGGTGTAGGCGAAGGTGTCGGTGCCGGCGAAGCCCGGAGCGGGCGTGTAGGTCACGTTGCCGCCGGAGAGCGTCGCGGTGCCGTTGCCGGGCTTGGTGACGTTGCTGATCGTCGGCGAGCTCGCGGTGTCGTTGCCCAGGACGGGCACGTTGACGGCTGCGCCCATGGGGGTGGTGGCGGTGTCGGCGACGGCGACGGTGGGCGAGATGGACTGCCCGTTGACGATCTGGATCGGCGGGGCGGGTGTGTTGTTGCCGAGCTGGCCGGGCGCCGCGATGACGCTGCTGATCCCGCTCGGCCGGATGGTCATGCCGTTCCCGATGGTCCCCTGCCTGACCTGGAAGGTGATGACCTTAGGGGATGGATCGGTCTTGGAGCCCGACGAGGTGATCGACAGAGTGTTGCCGCTGATGGTGCCGGTCCCCGACTCGCTGATGACGGTGGCGCTGGCCAGCAGTGACGACAGGTCCCACGTGGTGGTGTAGCGGGTGACCAGCAGCGGCCACTGGGCCGTGCGGTGCGTCAGTGTGAGGGTGAAGACGCTGCCCGGGGCGATCTGTCCGCCCCACAGAGATGGGGAGGTGTCGACCGAGACCGACCCGCTGCCCAGCCGTGCGCCGATGACGTTCTTCCAGTAGTAGCTGACGGGGTAGGTCGCCTGCCCCTGCCGGACACAGGGCGTGGCGGCGGCTCGCGTGAGAGTCAGCCGCGCGCTGTCGTGCGCACCGCCTTCGGCGGCGGCCACCGGCGTCCCGGGCACGGCCAGCAGCGTCAACAGCGCACCGGCCAGGGCGGTGAGCGCGGATCGGGATCGTTGTGACATCAACACTGAACTCCCACTGTCGTGAGGGATGTCGTCGTAGATCGACTTCACGACGGACGTTACTCTACGTAGTCGCTCAAGTGCGTTCAGGCGCGTACGCGATCTCCGTGTCGCATCCGGAGGCTCGGGGCCGGGGGCTCATCGAGCCGGGGAACCGCGCGGTGCCGCGATGCGGGAGCCGTCGGAATTCACGGCCGGGCAGCGATCCACCGCATCGTCGGCCGCGACGGGATGGGGGCGCCGGGCGCCAGTAGGTCACTGACATCAGCAGGCAAGCCAGAAGGGGTGTGCCGCTGAATCGGCACACCCCTTCTGAGCTGGCGGAGGATAGGAGATTTGAACTCCTGAAGGGTTGCCCCTTACACGCTTTCCAAGCGTGCGCCCTCGGCCACTAGGCGAATCCTCCGTCGCCGAGTTTACCGGACTCCTCAGGTTGTGGTGACCACGATTTCACTGGAGCGAGCACTGCGACATCCCGCTAGACTGTCCACGGACCCCTCGCGCGGCGTCATCCTGTGAACCTCCCCAGGGCCGGAAGGCAGCAAGGATAAGCGGGCTCTGGCGGGTGTGCGAGGGGTTCTCTTCGTTAGAAGCCCCCTCGCAGGCGGGATGGTCGCATGAGTCTTGCGCTTTACCGCAAGTACCGACCCGGGACGTTCGCCGAGGTCAAGGGTCAGGAGCACGTCACAGATCCGCTGCGGCAGGCATTGCGGACCGGCCGGGTCAACCACGCCTACCTGTTCAGCGGCCCGCGCGGCTGCGGCAAGACGTCCAGCGCCCGCATCCTGGCCCGCTCGCTCAACTGCGAGAAGGGCCCGACCCCCGACCCCTGCGGCGTCTGTGAGTCGTGCGTCGCGCTCGCCCCCACGGGGCCCGGCCACCTCGACGTCATCGAGATCGACGCGGCCTCCCACGGTGGTGTCGACGACGCGCGTGAACTGCGCGAGCGGGCCTTCTTCGCGCCCGTCTCCGCGCGCTACAAGATCTACATCATCGACGAGGCGCACATGGTGACCCGAGAGGGTTTCAACGCGCTGCTCAAGCTCGTCGAGGAGCCTCCGCCCCACCTGAAGTTCATCTTCGCGACGACCGAGCCCGAAAAGGTCATCGGCACCATCAAGTCGCGCACCCACCACTACCCGTTCCGGCTGATGCCGCCCGCGACGCTCCGGGCGCTGCTGGAGGAGATCCTCTCCTCCGAGAGCGTCCCTTACGAGCCCACGGCCCTGCCCCTGGTCGTCCGCGCGGGCGCCGGGTCCGCGCGTGACTCGCTGTCCATCCTCGACCAGCTGCTGGCCGGGGCCGACGACGCCGGCATCACCTACGCCAAGGCCGTCTCGCTGCTCGGCTACACCGACGGCGACCTGCTCGACGAGGTCGTCAACGCGTTCGCCGTTCGTGACGGGGCGCGGGTCTTCCACACCGTCAACCGGGTGATCGAGGGGGGCCACGACCCTCGCCGGTTCGCCGCCGACCTGCTCGAACGCTTCCGCGACCTGGTCATCCTGGCCAACGTTCCCGAGGCGGCCTCCAGCGGGCTGCTGGACCGGCCCGCCGACGAGCTGGAGCGCCTCGTGGCGCAGGCCGCGTCGATGGGGCCGGCCGAGCTGACCCGGGCCGCCGAGCTCTTCAACACCGGTCTCACGGAGATGCGTGGCGCCACCTCGCCCCGGCTGCTGCTCGAGCTCATGTGCGCGCGCGTCCTGCTTCCGGCCGCCGCGCAGGGCGAGGCGGCGCTCCTCGCCCGTCTCGAACGTCTCGAACGCGGCGGCGCCGTCGCCGCCATGGCCGCTCGCACCGGCCCCGCCACATCCGTCGCGCCCGTGCCACAGCCGGGAGTCGCCGGCGCCCAGATGGCCGAGCTCCGGCAGGCGGCCGCCTCAGTCGGGCCGGTGGTGCAGGGCGCGCCCGGCCACGATCTCGCTAGCGGTTCCGCGAGCGGTCACGCTGGGAGTGGCCAGGCCGCAGGGGGCCAGGATGTGGCCGGTCAGGCGGGTGACGTCGCGGCCGATCACGCCCGCGATGCCGCAGGCGGCGTGCCGACTTCGTCGGGTGGCCAGGCCGCCGACGACGGATGGCCGGAGCCGGCTCGTCCAGGAGCCCCGTCCGGCACCGCGCCGCACGCCGCGAACACCTCGGGATCCGGTACGAGGCCCGCCGCACAGGCCGGCGGGCCCGGCCCGGCTTCGCCGCCCGCCGCCGCGCAGGGCGGGGCCGGAGCGGGTGGTGCCGGGGCGCTCCAGCAGCAGTGGCCCGCGGTGCTGGCCGCGCTCAAGCAGCGCAGCATCGTGGTCTGGGCCAATGTGAGCACCAACGCCCAGGTGGTCGGCGTCGAGGGCAACCTGGTCACGCTCGGTTTCGCCCAGGTCGGCGCGATGAAGAACTTCACCGGTGGCGGCAAGGACGCCGTGGTGGCCGCCGCGCTCGGCGACGTGCTGGGCGGCACCTGGCGAGTCGAGGCGGTCGTGGGCGGATCGCCCGCGCCCCAGGCCAACCGAGGGCCGCAGTCGGGTCCGCCCTCCGGCCCGGCACGTCAGCAGGCCGCGCCGCAGCCGCAGACGCACACGCCTTCGGCTCCACAACACCAGTCCGGCGGCCGTACGAGCTCGCATGGCTCGTCATCGGGGCAGCTCGGCGCCCAGGAGGCGAGCCAGCCGCCTGGCCCGGCCGGGCACGCCGCGCCGGCAGGCGGTGGACCGGCGGCCGGCACGGCCGTCATCTCCGCGACCCCAGGCCGGCAGGCGACGGACGAGTCCTGGCCGGACGCCCCGGACGACCCAGGTCCAGGCTCGCCGCCGGCGCCCGATCCCACGCGCGCGAGCGTTGCCGCGACCGGTGCGGGCCTGGCCGCGGCCAGGTCGGCGGCCAAGGCGGCGGCTCAGGCGGGGCCTCGCTCTCCTCGGCAGACGGGCACGACGGCCTGGCCGGACGCCGTCCCCAACCGCCGCAAGGGGCCCGAGTCGGACGACGTCGACCCGCTCAACGACGCCGACGCCGACGTGGACGAGCTTTCGGGCATGGCGCTCCTGCAACGCGAGCTGGGCGCCCAGCTGATCGGCGAAATCGATCACACCTGATCGGTCAGGTGCCGCTGTGGTGGCGGCCAGTGGTCAAGGGGGAGAGGGTGAGATCCCTCACACCTGTGGAGGCATGGTCCAGTGCGCTGTGATGCGAGGTGGATCCGGCCGGCCTGTTCCGGCAGGCTCGGTGTGTGCGGGGTCAGTCGGCGGCGAGGCGGGCGTGGGCGGGGTCAGTCGGCGGTGAGGCGGGCGTGTGCGGGGTCAGTCGGCGGTGAGGCGGGCGTGGGCGGCGGCGGCGCGGTGGTCGGTGGGGGGTAAGGAGCCGGCGAGGCGTTCGAGGATCTCGATGTCCTCGCGCCCGTTGGTCGTCTGGGCGTAGGCCCACAGGTCGCCGGGTGAGCCGCTGAGCAGCAGACGGCTGCGCACCTGTACTTCGAGCTCGTCGCGTTGGCGGCGGATCTCGGGTGACTCCGAGCGGGGCAGCAGGGGGCCGGTGTAGGTGCGGGACAGGGCGGCTGGGGCGTTGGCCGCGAGGAGCTGCCGCACCTGCAGGAAGTCGCCCTCTACCGGCGAGGTGAGCTGGTAGGGCTTGGCGGTGATGTGACCGCCCAACTGGCCGCGGAGCCGGTGGATCTCGGCCCTGATGGTGACCGGGTTGCCCTCGTCGCCGTACAGGTGGAAGGAGAGCTGCTCGGCGGTGAGGCCGCGGGGGTGGAGCGCCAGGAGGGCGAGGATCTCGGCGTGCCGGAGGGAGAGCGGCAGGCGGCGCTCGCCGATGGCGGCGGTGTGCCGGCCGTCGCCGAGGAAGCTCAGGGTGAGCGTGGGCGCGGCCGGCGGCGCGCCCTGGACGAGGTAGCCGTCGGCGAACGGCTCCAGCGCGGCCACGCGGCCGTCGCGGAGCAGGAGGCGCTCGCCGGGGGCGGGGAGCTGGACGCGTTCGCCGAGGAGGCCCGCCGGGTCGCCGGCGATGACGCGGCCGGTGGCCGACAGCAGGATGCCTGGACGCCCGCGCAGGGCGTCGAAGCGGTGGCGCAGGCGGGCGTCGCGTTCGTGCATGCGCAGGGCGAGCTGGGCCTCGGCGAGCCTGGCCGCGGCGCCGACCAGGGCCACGGTGGCGGGATGCAGGCTGGGCGCGGTGCCGCTGACGTCGACGCAGCCGAGCAGCGCGCCCGTGTCGGGGTCGACGATCAGGGCGGCGCTGCACGACCAGACGTGCAGCATGCGCAAGACGTGCTCTTCGGAGTAGACGTGCACCGACCGGCGAGTGGCCAGGGCGGTGCCGATGCCGTTGGTGCCCATGCGGCCCTCGGCCCACTGGTGGCCGGCGGCCAGCCCCACCCGGTCGGCGAGGCGCATGACACCGCGGTCGCCGTCGCGCCAGAGGACCCTGCCCTCGCTGTCGGTGACCGCCACGACGTGCTCGGAGACCTCGGCCGTGGCGGTGAGCGTCTGGGCGAGCAGGGGGAGCAGGGGACGCAGCGGGTGGGAGGCGCGTACGTCGGCGAGGTCGGCGGAGTCGTAGACGAGGGGAGCCGGGCCGCCGTCGGGGTCGACCCCCGCGTCGATGGAGCGTCGCCAGGACGCGCTGATCAACTGGCGGAGGCCGGCCGGTGGGAGCTCGCCCGACACCGCCCTTTCGTACGCATGGCGCAGGCTGTCGGGATAGGCGTCGAGATCGGCGTAACTCATCGGCCACTCCAAGTAGTCAACCCCGCATGGCGAGCATCAGCGCTGGAGGTGTGTCGGCGCAACCCTTTCGAGGAATCGCGCAGGGTGATCGGGTCATCGCAACGTGTGTGCAACGTCACGACTTCTACGGTCTTAGCTCAAGCGTCGGCATGGGCGCGGCCGCTCCGGTCGGCGTGATGGCCGGGTCCTGGACACTGGAGGGGGGCCGGGACCCGGCCGAACAATGATCAGAGGTCGAAACACCTGCATGCCGCCAGTACATGACGACGCCCAAACACCGTAGGCTCGTGACAGTCAAGAACGCGGAGCCACGAGGAGCGCACGACGGTGAACCCAGGGGATGTCAACCTGCAGCAGCTGCTGGAGCAGGCCCAGCTCATGCAGCAGCAGCTTGTGAGCGCCCAGCAGGAGCTCAACGACGCGCAGATCGAGGGCTCGGCCGGCGGCGGCCTGGTCACGGCCGTCGTCAACGGTTCGGGCGAGCTGCTCGAACTCAAGATCGACCCGAGTGTGGTCGACGCCGCCGACCCGCAGGACACGGCCGACACGATCGCCGACCTGGTGATCGCGGCCGTGCGCGACGCGGTGCGCGCGGCGGCCGATCTGCAGCAGGAGAAGCTCGGTCCGCTGGCCCAGGGGCTGGGCGGCGGCGGCCTCGGTCAGCTGCCAGGGTTCTAGGCATGTACGAGGGCGTCGTCCAGAACCTGATCGACGAGCTGGGGCTGCTGCCCGGCGTCGGTCCCAAGAGCGCGCAGCGGATCGCGTTCCATCTGCTGGCGGCCGATCCGGTCGACGTCAAGCGGCTGGCGCACGCTCTGCTGGAGGTCAAGGAGAAGGTCCGGTTCTGCCGGGTGTGCGGCAACGTGGCCTCCGAGGAGGAGTGCCGCATCTGCCGCGACCAGCGCCGCGACACGCACGTGATCTGTGTGGTGGAGGAGCCGAAGGACGTCGTCGCGATCGAGAAGACGCGCGAGTTCCGCGGCACCTACCACGTGCTCGGCGGCGCGATCAGCCCCATCGACGGCATCGGGCCCGACGACCTGCGCATTCGCGAGCTCATGACGCGGCTGGCCGACGGCCGCATCACCGAGCTCATCCTCGCCACCGATCCCAACCTCGAGGGCGAGGCGACGGCGACCTACCTTGCCCGTCTGGTCAAGCCGATGGGTGTGAAAGTGACACGACTGGCCAGCGGTCTGCCTGTGGGCGGTGACCTCGAGTACGCCGACGAGGTGACCTTGGGCCGCGCGTTCGAAGGACGGAGGCTGCTGGATGTCTGACCAGTGGAGTGCGCTCGCCGAAGAGATCGCCGGGCACGCGCAGAACTACGTGGACGGCCTGACCAGGGTCGCCGGCGGTGAGGGCGGCGACGCCATCTGGTCGTTGCTGCTGGTCGAGGTGGCGCAGATGAGCCTCGCGGGCGCCAAGCTGGGCGCCAACGAGGACGTCATCCTCTCCGGCAACTACGAGCCGCCGCTGAGCGAGGACCCTGACATCGACGGGGTGCGCACGGCGCTGGCCGAGTTGCTGGAGGCGGTCGACGACTACGCCGAGGTGTTCGACCCGTACAAGGACACGGGCGTCACCCCCTACCGGCTGTCCGACGACCTGACCGCGGTCGCGGCCGACCTCATCCACGGGCTGCGCCACTATCAGGCGGGCCGGCCGCACGAGGCGCTGTGGTGGTGGCAATACTCCTACTTCAATACCTGGGGCAACCACGCGGGCGCGGCCATGCGCGCGCTGCAGGCCCTCGCCGCGCACTCGCGCCTCGACGTGGCGGAGGAGACCACCTCAGTTTGATCATCCACATAGTGATATAGCCCAGCGGCGCCATGAAACGCCCCCGGTAGACTGGCATCTCACAGTCCTAACCGGGAGACTCTCGTGGCGCTCGTTGTGCAAAAGTACGGTGGTTCGTCCGTCGCCGACGCGTCCTGCATCAAGCGGGTCGCGCAGCGGATCGTCGCGACGAAAAAAGCCGGCAACGATGTCACGGTGATCGTGTCGGCCATGGGCGACACGACCGACGAGCTGCTCGATCTGGCCGAGCAGGTGTCGCCGCTGCCTCCGGGCCGCGAGCTCGACATGCTGCTGACCTCCGGCGAGCGGATCTCGATGGCCCTGCTGGCGATGGCGATCGCCAACCTGGGCTACGAGGCGCGGTCGTTCACCGGCTCGCAGGCCGGTGTGATCACCAATTCCACGCACGGCAAGGCGCGCATCATCGACGTGACGCCGAGCCGCATCCGCGAGGCGCTCGACCGTGGCCACATCGCGATCGTGGCCGGGTTCCAGGGCGTCTCGCAGGACACCAAGGACATAACGACGCTCGGCCGGGGTGGCTCCGACACCACGGCGGTGGCGCTGGCGGCGGCTCTCGACGCCGACGTCTGCGAGATCTACACCGACGTCGACGGCATCTTCACCGCGGACCCCCGCATCGTGCCCACGGCCCGCAAGATCCCCAAGGTCTCTTATGACGAGATGATGGAGATGGCGGCCTGCGGGGCGAAGATCCTGCACCTGCGCTGCGTCGAGTACGCTCGCCGGTTCGCCCTGCCGATCCACGTACGCAGCTCGTTCAGCACCAAGGAAGGCACATGGGTCGTCTCCGACCCTTACACCGAAGGAACCGAGATGGAGCAGCCGATCATCTCCGGCGTCGCGCACGACCGGAGCGAGGCCAAGATCACCGTGGTCGGGGTCCCCGACAAGGTCGGAGAGGCTGCCGCGATCTTCAAAACCCTGGCCGGCGCCGAGATCAACATCGACATGATCGTGCAGAACGTCTCGGCCGCGGCGACGGGCCGCACCGACATCTCGTTCACGCTGCCCACGGCCGACAGTTCGACCGCGCTGACGGCGCTGAAGCGGATGCAGGGTGAGATCGCGTTCGAGTCGCTGCTCTTCGACGACCAGATCGGCAAGGTGTCGCTGATCGGCGCGGGCATGCGCTCCCACCCGGGCGTCACGGCGACGTTCTTCGCGGCCCTGGCCGACGCCGGGGTCAACATCGAGATGATCTCCACCTCGGAGATCCGCATCTCGGTGATCGTCGATCAGGATGATGTCGACGTGGCCGTGGCGGCCGCCCACCGAGCGTTCGAGCTCGACGCAGACCAGGTCGAAGCCGTGGTGTATGGAGGCAGTGGACGATGAGCAGGCCCAATCTCGCCCTGATCGGGGCCACCGGTGCCGTGGGCACCGTCATGCGTGACCTGGTGTCCACCCGCGACGACATCTGGGGCGAGGTCCGTCTCGTCGCCTCGGCGCGATCCGCGGGCAAGGTGCTGCGGGTGCGCGGTGAGGACGTCGTCGTCCAGGCGCTCACGCCCGAGGTCTTCGACGGCATCGACATCGCCATCTTCGACGTGCCCGACGAGGTGTCGGCCGTGTGGGTGCCGATCGCGGCCGAGCGCGGCGCCATCGCGATCGACAAGTCCGGCACGTTCCGCATGGAGCCCGACGTGCCGCTGGTCGTGCCCGAGGTCAACCCGCTCGACGCGCGCGACCGGCCGCGCAACATCATCTCCACGCCCAACTGCACGACGCTGTCGATGATGGCGGCCATGGGGGCGCTGCACGCCGAGTACGTCCTCAAGGAGCTCGTCGTCGCCTCCTACCAGGCGGTGTCGGGCGCCGGCGTGGCGGGTTCGGCCAGGCTGTACGACGAGGTCGAGGCGCTGGCCGGTGACCGGGCGATCGGTCAGGCGGCCGGTGACGTACGCAAGGCGCTGGCCAACAAGCTGCCCGAGGAGTCGCCGTTCCCCGCGCCCATCGCGTTCAACGTGGTGCCGTGGGCCGGCTCCTACAAGGACGGCGGCTGGGCGTCGGAGGAGCTGAAGCTCCGCAACGAGTCGCGCAAGATCCTCGGCATCCCCGACCTCAAGGTCTCCGCGACCTGTGTCCGGGTGCCGGTGATCACCACGCACTCGCTGGCCGTGCACGCCCGGTTCGAGCGTGAGATCACGGTCGCCGACGCGCACCGGATCCTCGAGGCGGCGCCGACCGTGGTGCTCATGGACGACCCGGCCAACGGCGTCTGGCCGACGCCGATCGACGTGGTGGGCACCGACCCGACCTACGTGGGCCGGGTCCGGCAGGCGGTCGACTTCCCCAACACGCTCGACCTGTTCGTGTGTGGTGACAACCTCCGCAAGGGGGCCGCGCTCAACGCGGCGGAGATCGCCGAGCTGGTCGCCGGCGAGCTGTAGGACACTTCCGCGCGACGGCGCCGTGCCCGGCCATCAGGGTACGGCGCCGTCACGCTGTCACCGGAACATGATGTCCCAGTGGTCCGACTCGTTGGCGAAGATCGTGCCCGAGGCGGAGCGGTAGAGAGTCGATCCGTCGCCGCGGTGACCCACCATCTGATGGGTGCGGCCGATGTGACGGTTGATGCACTCGTTCTTTGAGATGTCCAGCTTGTAGCCCTGGCCGTGGCTGTAGCGCCCAGGCGCGTGGCCGACCTCGGTGCCGCCGGTGACCATGATGGGGCAGCCGCTCTCGCGCTTGAGCTGGATGACCCGGGCGATCGTGTTCGTACGGACGGAGGCCAGGGAGGTGCACGTGCGCACCTGCTGGTTGGTGCAGCCGCCCGTCGACTTGTAGCGCAGCCCGGCGCTCTTCAGGTAGCCCGCGGCGAGGTTGTGCGACAGGTACGTCATCGCGTGCCGCGGCCTCGCGCGGCTCAGGTTCAGCTTCGGAAGTCCTTTCTGGTCGCCGTCGGTCATGGACCGCAGGGCGGCCAAGCCGATCTTCTCGCTCGCCTCGCCGAGCACGCCGGCCGTCTCGCCGGTCTCCCCGGTCACGATCTCCCCGGGCTGGCCGGCCAGACCGGCCAGCACGACGGTCTGGCCGGACGTCGGCGGGTACCAGCGGGCGACCTCGATCGGTCCCTCCAGCCGGTACGTCCGAGTGATGATCGATGGCGCTCGCCGTGGCCCCTCGTCGGGGGGCCTGGGAGCGGCGGAGGCTGCTGAAGCCAGCGCGATTATGGAGATCTCAATGCCGAGGAGCGCGCCTACCAGGAGGCGCACAGTTCCACGTATCCACATGTCGATGCCTTTTCGCGGAAATAGCCCTTCCGCCTGAAACATCAATCCCATGCTTCACACCAGCTGACCCCTGTCGCACACGGATTTTTGCCGTGTGTCGGCGATCACCGTGCGGCTCCATGACCTAATCGGCATCACGCCGTAAAGTGACGAAGGTGTCCGAAGCCCGAAGCAGAGGAGCGGAGAGCACCCGAGAGGTCATCGTCGAGACGGCCTTGCGACTGTTCCGGGAGCGCGGCTTCGACGCGACGACGATGCGTGCGATCGCGGCCGAGGCCGGTGTGTCCGTGGGGAACGCCTACTACTACTTCGAGAGCAAGGAGGCGTTGATCCAGGCGTACTACGACCGTGCCCAGACCGAGCACGAGGCGGCCTGCCGCGTGCTGCTCGCCACGACGCCGTCCTTCGCGGCCAGGCTGACCGGCGTGCTGCGCGAGTGGGTACGCGTGTCCGAGCCGTACCACGAGTTCGCGGTGAAGTTCTTCAAGCACGCGGCCGAGCCCACCAACCCGCTGAGCCCGTTCAGCGCCCAGTCGTCGCCGGCCCGCGAGGCGTCGATCGCGATCTACCGGCAGGTCGTCGAGGGCTCGCGCGACTCCATGAACACCGAGTTGCGCGAGGAACTGCCCGAGCTGCTCTGGCTGCTCTCGATGGGCATGGTGCTGTTCTGGGTGCACGACACCTCTCCCGGCTGCGAGCGCACCCACCGGCTGATCGACGCCACGGTGCCGCTCGTGGACCGGCTCGTCGGACTGTCACACCTGCCGGGGCTGCGGGGGATCACGAAGGACTTCATCGCGGTGGTGCACGAGTTGCGCGCCTGACCTGACCGGAGCTTCCGGGGCAGAGACGACATACCATCCGGTTGGTATGGTCGCGGTACTGTCGCTCGGCTGGAGGTCTCGATGACACAGAACTGGGGCATGACGATCCCCTTCTTCGACCGTTCGCTGGCGAAGTCGCGGGAGCTGATCGCGGAGCTGCCCGCGCTCGGCTACACCGACGCCTGGTCGGCCGAGGTCAACGGGGTCGACGGCTTCGTGCCGCTGGCCATGGCCGCCGAATGGGCCCAGGGGATCAGGCTGGGCAGCGCGATCGTCCCCGTCTCCACGCGCGGGCCGGGCCTGCTGGCCATGTCCGCCGCCACGCTCGCCGACCTGGCGCCCGGACGCTTCGTGCTGGGCATCGGCTCGTCCTCTCCCGCGATCGTCGAGCGCTGGAACGCCGGCACCTTCGCCAAGCCCTACGCGCGTACCCGCGACACCCTGCGCTTCCTCAGGAAGGCGCTGGCCGGCGAGAAGGTGTCCGAGACGTACGAGACGTTCGAGATCAAGGGCTTCAAGCTGGAGCGGGCGCCGAAGGTGGCGCCCAAGATCGTGCTGGCCGCGCTCCGGCCGCGCATGCTGCGCCTGGCCGCGGAGGAGGCCGACGGCGCGATCACCAACTGGCTCTCGCCCCAGGATGTGCGCCAGGTGCGGGCCGAGATCGGGCCGGACACCGAGCTGATCGCCCGGCTGTTCGTGTGCGTCAGCGAGGACACCGCCAAGGTACGCGAACAGGCCCGCTGGATGCTCGCCAGCTACCTCACCGTGCCCGTCTACGCGGCCTTCCACGACTGGCTGGGCCGGGGCGAGGTGCTGCGGCCGATGCACGAGGCCTGGGCGGCGGGCGATCGCCAGGCCGCGCTGAAGGCCATCCCCGACGAGGTGGTCGACGCGCTGGTGGTGCACGGCGACGCCGCGACGTGCCGGGCCCGGATCCAGGAGTACGTCGACAACGGCCTCGACACCCCCGTCCTCGCCCCCATCCCCGGCGGCGAGGTGTCCATCACCCAGGCCGTACGCGATCTGGCCCCCAAGGCCTGAACGGAGGACCCATGGACGACGTGCTGAGGCTGGACGCGATCGGGCAGGCGCGGGCCGTCCGCGACGGTCAGGTGTCGGCGCGGGAGCTGGTCGAGGCGGCGATCGCCAGGATCGAGGCGCGCGACGGTGAGCTCAACGCCGTCGTCCACCCACGGTTCGAGCGGGCGCTGGCCGAGGTCGACGACATCCCCGCCGGCGCGCCGTTTCGCGGGGTGCCGATCCTGCTCAAGGATCTCGGCTGGCGGCAGGCCGGGGAGCCCTACAGCGCGGGCTCGCGGGTGCTCGACGGCGTCCCGGTCGAGGAGAACGGCTACGGCACGGTCAGGCTGCGGGCCGCCGGGTTCGTGGTGCTGGGCCGTACGAACACGCCTGAGTTCGGCAGCACGATCACCACCGAGCCGGTCGCCTTCGGGCCCACGCGCAATCCGTACGATCCCGCGTATTCGGCGGGCGGATCGAGCGGCGGGTCGGCGGCGGCGGTCGCGGCCGGGATGACGGCGATCGCCACGGCCAGCGACGGCGGCGGCTCGATCCGCATCCCCGCCTCGCTCTGCGGCCTGGTGGGGCTCAAACCCACCCGCGGGCGCGTCAGCTTCGGCCCCCTGGGCGGCGAAGGGTGGAGCGGCTTCTCCTGCCCGGGATTCGTGACCCGGACCGTCCGCGACACGGCGGCGGCGCTCGATCTGGTCTCCGGCTACGTGAACGGCGACCCGTACGACGCCCCACGGCTGCCGGGGCCGCTCGCCGAGGAGGTCGGCGCGGACCCGGGACGGCTGCGCGTCGGGTTCGTGAGCAGCCACCCGAGGGGCGACGTGCCGGACGTGCCCGAGGTCACCGAGGCGGTCACCCGTGCCGCCGGGTTGCTGGAGACGCTCGGCCACGACGTGTCGCCCGGCTGCCCCGAGGCGCTCGGCGAGGCCGGCTTCCCCAGCCACTTCGGCGCGATCGTGGCGAACAACCTGGCGGCGGAGATGGAGAACATCGGCGTCCGGCGCGGCCGGCCCGTACGGATGGACGAACTGGAGCCGCGCAACGCCGCGATGGTCGGCGCGGCGGGCCACCACAGCGCGGCCGAGCACATCCTGGCACTCCAGTGGATCGACGGGTTCCGCAGGCGGATGGCGGCGTGGTGGGACTCGGGCTACGACCTGTTGCTGGCGCCGTCGCTGGGGGTGGCGCCGTTCGCGCTCGGCTGGATCCCGCCCGACGACCTCAGCGTCGCCCTGGGCCGCACCGCGCACGCCGTGGGCTACACCTCGCCGGTCAACGCGACCGGCCAGCCGGCGATCTCGCTGCCGCTGCACACCACGCGGGCGGGGCTGCCGGTGGGTGTCCAACTGGTGGCGGCCGCGGGCCGGGAGGACCTGCTGGTGCGCGTGGCGGCGCAGATCGAGCAGGCCGCGCCGTTCACGCACGGCGCCGTGCGCTGAGGACCGGCGCGGGGCACGGCCTCGCGGCCGGGAGGCATCGCGCGGCCTCGTGGTCGGGAGGCATCGCACGGCCTCGCGGTCGGGAGGCATCGCGCGGCCTCGCGGTCGGGAGGCAACGCACGGCGTCGTGCGCTGACGGTGGGAACCATGCGGCCCCCGCGACGCGTTATGTCGTGAGAAGTCAGGGTAGGAGGGACGTCATGATGGCGAAGGCGGCACGGGCGGCGGCGGCTTGGCGGGCCTACCGAGACGTGACCAAGCCCGGCACACCGGGCGTGATGGCGCGGGTGCGGGCGATCCCGCGGATGGTCGGCGCGGTGATGCGCGGGAAGTACACCGGACTGGGCAAGAGCAAGCTGGCCCTGATGGGCCTCGGCGTGGTCTACATCCTCTCGCCGATCGACGTCATCCCCGACTTCCTGGTGCTGGTCGGGGTCGCCGACGACTTCGGTGTCTTCCTCTGGCTCTTCGGCTCGCTGCTCGGTGAGAGCGGTCGCTACATCGACCACGAGCGCGATGTCGTCCAGGGCAGGATCGAGAACTAGATCTCCTCCATCCGCAGCCAGGCGCGCGACGGCAGCGGGTGGCCGAACAGGCGTGCCGCGTTGCCGTAGGCGACCCTGGCGACGTCGGCGGGCGGCAGGGCGCCGAGGTTGTGGGTCACCGCGTGTTGCGTGTCGGGCCAGGTGGAGTCGGAGTGCGGATAGCCGCTCTCCTGGAGCACGTGGTCGAGCCCGACGGCCAGCCGCACTCCTGACAGGGCGTGGTCGTCGAGAGTGCCGAAGTAGAAGTTACGGCGCAGCACCTCGCTGGGCTTGAGCCCGCCCTCCCACGTCACCTCGCCCACGGGATGGTCGAGCGCGTAGTCGGCCCGCTCGGCCAGCATCGGCAGCCACGCGACGCCGCCCTCGACGATGAGGATCCGCAGCGCCGGGAAGCGCAGCGGCAGCCCCGACCAGAGCCAGTCGGCGCAGGCGAACATGGCGGCGGTGGGCATCAGCGTGGTGATCGCCTCGATGGGCGTGTCAGGGGAGGGCACGGGCGACCAGCTCGACTCGCCGGTGTGCAGGGCCACGACCGTGCCCGTCTCCTCGCAGGCGGCGAAGAACGGGTCCCAGTGGCCGCTGTGGATCGACGGCAGCCGCAGCCGCGTCGGGAACTCGGGGAACACCACGGCCTTGAACCCACGGGCCGCGTTGGCGCGGATCTCCTTGGCGGCGATGTCGGGATCGGGCAGCCACGGCAGTTGCAGGCCGATGATGCGCTCGGGATAGGTGCCGGCCCAGACGTCGATGTGCCAGTCGTTCCACGCCTTGACCAGGGCCAGGCCCAGCTCCTGGTCGCGGGTGCGGGCGAACGGCATGCCGGCCTGCCCGGCCAGCATGCCCGGAAAGCAGAGCGCGGCCCAGATGCCCGCGAGGTCCATGTCGGCGATGCGGGCCTCGATGTCGTGGCAGCCGGGACGCATGCTGTCGAAGCGGACCGGATCGAGGGTCCACTGCTCGCGCGGCAGACCGGCGCCCACGTCGAGACCGGCGCACGGATAGGTGGCGCCTCCGTATCGCCAGGCCTGGTGACCGGCCTCCGTCTCCACGACCTTGGGCGCGACATCGGCGTATTTCTCCGCGAGCCGGCCCTCGAAGAGGTCAGGGGGCTCGATCAGGTGATCGTCGGCGGAGATGATCACATAGTCGCGCCGCCTCGGATCCGGATCGGGGAGCAGCGGCGTAGTCACGCAGGTAACCGTACGACGGCGGGATAACGTGGAACAAGCTGCGACGTCTCCGTTGGGTCTCCCCAGCCGCGTGGAGCCCGGAATCGCCTGGAGGGGGATGGTCGGCGATCCCGGGCCCGGAGGGTCCGCCTTGCGAGGATGCTGCTCATGCGAACCCGGTCGCCCCCTACCCCACGAAGTTCTGGTCAGTCGGTGTTCTGATCGGTCGGCGCGAGGAGATGGCTCCGCAGCGCCTCGACGGTCCTGGAGTCGATCCGGAGCACGTCGGCACAGTAGTCGTCGATCGAGCCGTGACGGTCGGCGAGATCGGCGAGGAAGAGCCGCATGGCCTCGGCCGGGGCCACGCCGAAGCCCGGCCACCTGCTGGCGGTCGGATGGCGTTTCTGCCAGCTGACGATGAACCGCTCGGTGGCCAGGCCGGTCAGCGCGTAGTCGGCGATGATGTCCTCCTCCGCCACGCCCACCAGGGCCAGGACCAGCGCGGTGAGCAGCCCGGTGCGGTCCTTGCCGGCGGCGCAGTGGATCACGACCGGCGCGTTGTCGGCCAGGGCGATCGTCTCGACGGCCTCGCGCAGGTTGTCGACGCCGTCCTCGGTCACCTCGAGATAGCGGTCGGCCAGGTATCTGCCGACGCCCAGGGTGTCGTTGTAGGCGGTGACGTCCCAGCGGCGCCCTTCGATGGGCAGGTTGAGGTAGTCGAGCTCGCCGGCCTCGGGGACCCGGCCGGAGTTGGCCACTTCCTCCGGATGCCGCAGGTCGATGACGGTCCGCACGCTCAGCGCGCGGAACGTGTCGATGTCGGCCCCGGCCAGCCAGCCGAGGGAGTCGGCCCGGTAGAGCCGTTTCCATCGGACGGATCGCCCATCTTTTCCGGCGTATCCGCCCACGTCACGAAAGTTGTAGATGTTGAGGAACTCAATGTGACGAAGCACCCTTAGTACTTTAACCGGTGGACGTGGTCTCCTCTGAGGCCACACTCCCTGCCGCCGCGGCCTTCCTGTCGGCCACCTCGCGCCGGATGAGCAGCAGCCACCCGCCGATGGCCACCCCGATGAACAGCCACCACTGCACGCCGTAGGCCAGGTTGAGGCCGCCGCCGGAGCCCACGTCGGGCGCGGGGACCGGCGCGGGCGCCGGGTCGGTCTCCGGTTGCTGCGCGGTCAGCTCCACGTAGCCGTCGAGCAGCCGGTAGGGCAGGCTCTGGCCGATCGCGTCGCTGTTGATGAGCAGCACCTGGCCCGCGGGCAGGCCGGGCCGGTCGCGCAGGCCGCTCGACTCCTCGGTCTCGGTCAGGCGTAGCCGTCCGGTGACATTTACCTGGCCTGCCGGCGGCGGCGGCACCTCGGGCGGCGTGTCGGCCGTCGCCCCGGCCTTCACCCAGCCGCGGTTGACGAGCACGGCCCGCCCGTCGGCGAGGGTCAGCGGGGTGAGCACGAAGTATCCCGGCCGGCCCTCCTGTGGCCGCCGTCGCACCAGCAGCCCGTGGGCGGGGTCGTAGGTGCCCGTGGCCGTCACGGTCCGGTAGCGGTCATCCTGGTCGATCTCCTGCCCGGCCAGGCTCTCCACGGGCACCGCGGGGGCGGTCAGGTTGGCGGCGACCCGGTCGGAGTTGGCCGAGCGTTCCTCGAACCGCCCGAACTGCCATTGCCCCAGGAAGACGAAGGCAGGGATCACCAGCAGCACGACGACGTGCAGGGCGATCCAGCGAGGTGTGAGGAGGAACCGGTACACCCTTCAAGGGTAGGCACCGGCACCCGTGCTCTCCCACGCGCCTCCGCTCCTCCTCGCAATGGCGCGATCGTTATCCGGTCGAAATGGTTACCGGATCACGGTTCATCGCGTACGGTCGGAATTCGTCCCGTACGACCCCCGCGCAGGGCCTCATCCGGGATCCCCCCGCCACCCTCGTGAGAGGCCCTCGAAGACCCCCATGACCATGCTTGCCACGCCCGCCGCCGGGCCCGTGTTCGAGCTGCCCAAGCTTCCGTCGCTGCTCCGGCACGCCGTGCCGAGGATCGTCGAGGGCATGATCCTGCCCGTCGCCGTCTTCTACGCCGGCCTGGTCGTCGCCGGTGTCGCCGGAGGCGTGGTGGCGGCGATGGCCTGGGTGTACGGGGGAGTGGCGTACCGGCTGGTCAGGGGCCGGCTGGTGCCGGGGTCGGTGCTGCTGGCCGCGGGCATGGTCAGCGTGCGGGCGGTGCTGGCGCTGCTGTCGGGGAGCGCGGTGCTGTTCTTCCTGCAGCCGACGCTGGGCGTCTTCTGCGCCGCCACGGCGTTCCTGGCGACGGCGAGGGTACGCAGGCCGCTGGTGCGCCGGGTGGCGGAGGATCTGGTGCCCCTCCCCGCCCATGTCCTGGAAAATCCGTTGATGCGGCGGTTCTTCGCCCGGCAGTCCCTCGTCTGGGGATGCGTCCAGCTCGGCAACGCCCTTCTGAGCCTCTGGCTGCTGCTCAGCCAGCCCATCCAGACCTACCTCGTCGTACGCACCTCGGTGGTGGCCGTGCTGCTGACCGGGGCCGCGCTGCTGACGCTGGCCGACTTCCGGCGCTGCCTACGCGCCCTTGAGCGCGGCGCCTGAGCCAGGCAACGGCGTCACCTCGCGCGGTCCGGCAACCTCGTGACCGGCGGCGCACCGGAAGTGCTGCTCGATCGCGGCCCCGCAGTCGCGGTGGGTCAGGAGCACGGGCGGCCCCTGCTCGCCGGAGAGGTATTTGTCGCCCCAGTGCATCAGTGAGACCAGCAGCGGATAGAGATCGCGGCCCTTCTCGGTCAGGCGGTACTCGTCGCGCTGGCGCTGACCGGGCTCGCGGTAGGGGACCTTGCGCAGCAGCCCCTCGTCGACCAGGCGCGCCAGCCGGGCGCTGAGCACCTGCCGCGGCGCGCCGGTGGCGGCCTGCATGTCGGCGAACCGGCGTACGCCGCCGAATGCCTCACGCAGCACCAGGAACGTCCATTTCTCCCCGACGATGTCCAGCGTTCGCTCGATCGAGCAGTTGTCCACCCGGAAAGAAACGTTCATGCTCTCTATCATACCTGAGTTCATTTGACAGACCCAGGGTCGATGGGCAAAGCTGAGTTCGTGATTGGAACTCAGATACGACTGGCCCGCTCCGACGACGAAGACCGGATCAGGCGTTTCCTGACCGGGCTGTCCCTGCACACGCAGACCCTGCGCTTCTTCACCGGGGTCGCCAGTCCGGCCGCCGGCCTGGTGCGCGCCCTACTCGCCGTGGACGAGCGTCGTGACGTCCTGGTCGCCACGCACGAGGGCGAGATCATCGGCCATGCCATGAGCTACCGGGGCGGTCCGGCCGACGTGGAGGTCGCGGTCGTGGTGACCGACCAGTGGCAGGGCGTCGGGCTGGGGCCGAGGTTGATCGACATGCTGCTGTTACGGGCCGCCGTGCGGGGCGCGACCACCGTCGGCATGGACGTGCTCGGCGAGAACAGGCGGGTGCTCAGAATGATCCGCCGCCAGTGGCCGGACGCCACGATGAAGGTCGTTTCCGGTTCGGTCGAGGTGACCGCTATGATCCAACGGCCGGGAGTATTTGCGGAATAAGGTTCTGGTGCCCCACCATTGACCTCGTGAAGAGTGTCAAGAACGGACGTGACGGGCGTACCCGGATCATCGAGGGCGCGCTCCGCCGATTCAGCCAGGACGGGGTGTCGGCCACCACGCTGGCCAGCCTTCGCGAGGAGAGCGGCGTCAGCGTCGGCAGCTTCTACCACCACTTCGCGAGCAAAGAGCACGTCTTCGGCGTGCTCTACACCGAGATCCTCAACGCCTACCAGGCCGCGTTCCTCGCCGAGCTGGTCCAGCACGAGAGCGCGCGCGACGGCATCGAGGCGGTCGTCGCCTTCCACATGCGGTGGGCCCGCGAGCACCCCGAGCGGGCCAGGCTGCTGATCAGCGAACGCCCGCCGCGCAAGAACGAGCCCGGGGGCGCCGAGGTGGCCGAGGGCCGCCGCGCGTTCTTCCGCCACGTGTCCGACTGGTGGATGCCGCGCATGAAGGCGGGCCTGCTCCGGCCCGTGCAGCCCACGATGTGCTACGTCCTCTGGCTCGGCCCAGCGCAGGAGATGTGCCGGCTCTGGTTCGCCGGGGCCTACACCCCCACCGACGAGGAGATCAAGGGGCTGGGAGAGGCCGCGTGGCAGAGCCTCCGCCAGCGCGGGGAGCAATGATCCCAGCACCCTCCGTGGTGTTATTGTCGCGGATGTGAAACGACCTCAGGCGCTGGTGCTGCCCGCTCTGCCGGAAAGTGCCCTCGCCCGCCTGGGCGAGGTCGCCGACCTGGCCGAGGTTCCAGCACGACCGAGCCTCGGCTTCACCGACGAGCAACTCGCCGACCTGGTCATCGCGACCGGCGCGACCGTGATCATCACCGACGGCGACGAGGTGCGCGCCGCGGTCCTCTCGCTGCCGCTCGACGTGGTGGCCACCATCGGCGGGCCGGCCGGCGTCGACCTGGCGCTCGCCGCCGAACGCGAGGTGACCGTCCTGTCCGCCACCGACCGCGACTCCGAGGCGGTCGCCGAGCTGACGATCGCGCTCATGTTCGCGGTCGTCCGCAACATCGTCACCGCCGACCGGGAGGTCCGCCGGGGCCGCGTCTACCGCGGCCGGGTGCCACCCGCGCAGCGGCATCGCGGCCGGCGGCTCAGCGGCAGGACGTTCGGCGTCGTGGGCCTCGGCCGGGTCGGCAGGGCCATGCGGTGGCGCTGCGAGGGCCTCGGCATGCGGGTCATCGCCTGCGACCCCTACGTCGCGGAGGCCACCCACACCTTGCCGGCCCTGCTGGCCGAGGCCGACGTCGTCTCGCTGCACGTGCCGATGACCAGCGAGACCAGGGGCTTCTTCGGCGGCGTCGAGTTCGCCGCGATGCGGCCCGGCGCCATCTACCTCAACACCTCGCGCGGCGGGCTGCACGACCTGACCGCGCTGGTCGAGGCGCTGCGCTGGGGGCAGCTGGGCGGAGCCGGGCTCGACCACTTCGAGGGCGAGTGGCTCGACCCCACACATCCGCTCACCCGGCTCTCCAACGTCGTGCTCACGCCCCGCCTGGGCGAGGCGACCGGGGAGAGTCAGGCGGAGCGGGCGGAGGCGATCGTGGAGGACATCGCGCGGCTGCTGCGTGGCGAGCGGCCCGCGTACGCCTGCGGGCCGGTCATATGAATTGGCGGATCCGCGTAGACACCCGCCAGCGGCCCGCGTCGAGCGAGATGTCGAGCCGCAGGTCACCCCGCTTCCGGCTGAGCCCCGGCACGCGCAGCCGGTCGTCCACGGCGAACCGCCCGCGATAGGGGTAGCCGAAGCCGAGCTCACCGGGCAGCACGCGGAGGTCGTCACGGTTGCCGCAGCGGGGGCAGGTCCACGACACCAGGTCCAGCCCGCGGTTGTAGTCGGAGCAGGCGCGGAAATACTCGTCCGGCACGAATCGGGACTCGCAGGCCAGGCACGGGATGAGCATGGGATCCGCTCCTCTTGCGAACGGCGAGGCAGGGCTTCCCTAGAGATATCGCGCCCCACTTGTCCAGCGCTTGCAGAACGCTTGGGTATTTCGGTAACAGTATGAACACCGTGAGTATTGGATCAAGTGTGGCGCTCTGCGGTGAAAGGATGGACCCGTGGAACGACTGCGCGACCACCTTCTGGAGACCGGCTACACGATCGACGGCGTCCGCGACCGGCTGGGCCGGATGGCGGCCTCCGCCCTGGCCCGCGAGGAGCTCGTCCCGGCCCTGCGCGCCACGGCCGACGGCGACCCGCTGGCCACGATGATCCGGCTCTGGTGGCTCGGCGTTCCCGTTCCCGCCCCGCACCTGCCGCCGGCGGTGCTGGAGTCGGGCCTGGTCGTCGGCGAGGGTGAGCGGGTCAGGGCCGAGGTGCACCTGCAGCCCTGGGAGACGGGTGGCTACCTGGTCTCCGACCGCACGGTGCGGCCGGGCGACCCGGCCCTGCGTGCCGACCACGTCGTGGGCGCGGGCGGCGCCTCGGCCAACCTGGCCCAGCTGGTCAGCCGCCGGCCGGTCGGCCGGGCGCTCGACCTCGGCACCGGCTGCGGCGTGCAGGTGCTCGGACTGGCGGGCCGGGCGGACGAGATCGTGGCCACGGACGTCAACCCCCGGGCCGTCGAGCTGGCCCGGCTGAGCTGGGAGCTGTCCGGCATCTCGGGCGTCGACGCGCGAGTGGGGTCGATGTTCGATCCGGTCGAGGACGAGCTGTTCGACCTCGTCGTCTCCAACCCCCCGTTCGTCGTCTCTCCCGGCGGCGAGCTGACCTATCGCGAAACAGGCGAGGAGGGCGACGCCTTCTGCCGCGATCTCGTACGACGGACGCCCCGCCACCTCAACCCCGGCGGCCAGGCCCACTTCCTGGCCAACTGGCTGCACGTCGAGTCCGAGGACTGGCGCGAGCGCGTCGGCGGCTGGCTGTCCGACACCGGCTGTGACGCCTGGGTGGTGCAGCGCGACGTGCAGGACCCGGCCGAATACGTCGAGCTGTGGCTCAGGGACGCCGCCGAGCAGGGCACGCCCGGCTACACCGAGCACTACGACCGCTGGCTGTCGTGGTTCGAGGAGCGCAAGGTCGAGGGCGTCGGCTTCGGCTGGATCACCCTGCGCAACTCCGGCACGCTCGACCCGGTGGTCCGCGTCGAGCAGCTCACCCACCAGGTCACGCTCCCGGTGGGCGACTACGTCGACGACGTGCTCGACGCCATCGCGACCGCGCACCGCGCCAAGGACCTGCCGTCCGCGCTGCCGCGGACGGCCGACGGGCTGCTCGACGAGCGGATCGGCCTGCCGGGCGCCGAGGACCCGATGCGGATCGTGCTGCGCCAGACCACGGGCCTGCGCCGGGTGCGGGAGGTCGGCACGGTGGAGGCCGCGCTGGCCGGGGTGTGCGACGGCGAGCTGGCACTGGGCCCGCTGCTCAACGTGATAGCCGAGCTGGTCGGAAACGGCGAGATGCCGCACGCCGACGCCATCCGCCCGCTGATCGCCGAGGGCTACTTCCTGCTCTGACACGTCTCTGACACGTGCGGCAATCGGCTGTTGATCGGATGTTGAGCCTCCGGGGAGATGCTCTGACCACGACACGGACCCGGGGGGTTCGAGGTCCGTGTCTGGTCCGGTCGGCCGTCTTCGTGAGGCGGCTAGCCGGCACGCGGAGCATCCGGATAACCGGGCCCCCTAGCGACGCGTGACGGTCAGGACGGCCGGCCGGGCCGAACCTCCTCAGGAACCGCCGGTCACGGGGGCTTCGTGACTCCCAAAGGACAGCCTTGATCAACCATGTGTGGATGACACGTCTGGACGACGAGCTGTACTCAGGACTCGACGACCTGAGCACTGTCGAGGAGGACCTTGAGGTCCCCGGCCTCGGGGGCGCCGAGCCTGGTGAAGATGCCGAATGCCTGCCGTAGACAGTCGGTGCTCCGCTCGGTGTTGCCGAGCCCCTTGAGCGCCTCGCCCAGCACCGTCAGCGAGAGCGCCTCGCCGTACGGATGACCGATCTCCCTGGACACGATCAACGCCTCCTCGGCGTGCCGTACGGCGTCGGTGTGGCGCTCGGCGGCGATGAACGTCTCCGCGAGGCGCGAGCAGACCCGCTGCTCCCACACCCGCTGCTTGCTGGCCCGGAAGAAGGCCAGGCACTCGGCGTGGTGGTGGACCGCCTCGGTGAGGCGGCCGACCCGGGACAGCACGATGCCGAGGTGATAGCGGGCGCGGGCGGTGCCGGCTCCGCTGCCGATCTCGGTGAAGATGGCCAGTCCCTTCTCGGCGGCGGCGATCGCGTCCTCGGACCGGCCGAGGCCGAGATGGTCGCGGGCGGAGTAGCTGAGCACGAGGGCCTCGCCGGCGGGCACGCCGTTGGCCCGGTAGAACCCCGTGGCCGACTCGAACCACGACAGCGCCTCGGTGTGCCGGCGCTGCCGGCCGACGACGACGGCCAGCGCGTTCATCACCTCGCCGGTGACGACCTTCTCCTCGCGGGCCACCGACAGCTCGTGCACGATCCTGAACTGCGCCTCGGCCTCGGCCAGCCGGTTGCCCGCGAACAGCACCCTGCCGAGGACGTAGCGGGCGCGCAGCTCGCTGCCCTGGTCGTCGATGCGCTGCGCGGTGGCCAGCACGGCGCGGGTTCCCTGGGCGAACTCACGGGTGTGGGTGCCCGCCTCCAGCAGCGGCTCCATCGCCACCAGCAGGTCGCCGGCGGGCAGCAACTGCTCGGACGTACGGGAGGAGTCGGCGGCCTGGTTGATCGCGGCGAACAGCGAGTCGCCCTCGGCGATCAGCCACGCCACGGCCTCCTGGACCGTGCCGAACTCGCGCCCGCTGGCGACCACCACCAGATTGTCGGCGATCATGCTGCCCTCGTAGGCCAGCCGGTGCGCCGACTGGGCCGAGGCCAGGTAGAAGCCGAGCAGCCGGCGCAGCGCCATCGTCCGGGCCTGCTGCCGCTCGGTCTTGTCCAGGAGCCGCCGGGCGAACAACCTGATCAGGTCGTGGAAGCGGTAGCGGCCCGGCGCGGGCGCCTCCAGCAGGCTGGCGTCGACCAGCGACTCCAGCAGGTCCTCGGTCTCCAGCGTGCTCATCGACAGCACCGCGGCAGCCGCGCCCAGCGAGATGTCGGGCCCGCTGGGCAACGACAGCAGCCGGAACGCGCGGGCCTGGGCGGCTTCGAGCTGGCCGTACCCGAGGGCGAAGGTGGCCTCGACGGCCAGGTTGCCCACGCGCAGCTCGTCGAGGCGGCGCTGCTCGTCGGCCAGCCTGGGCACCAGAGAGGCGACCGTCCACGAGGGCCGCGCGGCCAGCCTCGCCGCCACGATCCGTACGGCCAGCGGCAGGAACCCGCAGGCGGCCACCACGTCCATGGCCGCGCCGTGCTCGGCCGCCACCCGCTCGGGCCCGGCCACCGCGGCGAACAGCGACAGCGCCTCGTCCGGCTCCATCACGTCGAGGTCGATCAGCCGCGCCGACGGCAGGTCGGCCAGCTTGACCCGGCTGGTGATGATCGCCGCGCAGCCGGGCGAGCCGGGCAGCAGCGGGCTGACGTGCTCGGCGTCGCGGGCGTTGTCGAGCAGCACGAGGATGCGCCGGTCGGCCAGGATCGACCGGTAGAGCGCCGACCGCTCGGCCAGCCCCTCGGGGATGACGTCGGCGGGGATGCCGAGGGCCCGCAGGAACGCTCCCAGGGCCGACTCGGGCGCGGTGACCTCGCCGGTGTTGCCGCGCAGGTCGGCGTAGAGCTGGCCACCGGGGAACAGGTCATCGGTGGCGTGGGCCACGTGCACGGCCAGCGCGGTCTTGCCCACGCCCCCTATGCCGCAGATCGCGGCCACCGGCACGCCCTCGCCGGACGCCTGCGCCGACAGCAGTGTGCGCAGCCGCCCGACGATCTCCCTGCGCCCGGTGAAGTCGTTCACGGCGGCGGGGAGCTGCGCCGGCCTGGGCAGCTCCGGCGCCGGCTCCTCCTCCTCTTCGGGCTCCTCGGGGTGCTCGGCCACGGCCAGGGTCGGGTCGGCGGCCAGAATGCGGTGGTGGAGCTGGGTCAGCTCGGGGCCGGGCTCGATGCCCAGCTCGTCGATCAGCGCCTCGCGCGTCTCGGTGAACACGTTGAGCGCCTCGCCCTGCCGGCCGCACCGGTAGTAGGCGAGCATGAGCTGGGCGCGCAGTCGTTCGCGCAGCGGGTGCTCGGCGGTCAGCGCGATCAGCTCCGACACGACCGACGCGTGGCCGCCCAGCTCCAGGTCGACGTCCATGAGCGTCTCGATCACGTTGATCCGGCGCTCGGTCAGCCGGTCGCGCTGGTGCTCGGCGTAGGGGCCGACGGCGCCGGCCAGCGGCTCGCCCTCGAACAGGGCGACCGCGGTGCGCAGCGCCCTGGCGGCGTCGGTGAGCCGGCCGGACCTGCGGGACGCCTCGGACTCGGCGACGCAGCGTTCGAAGCGGGTCAGGTCGAGCGACCCGTCGGGCAGCCGCAGCGCGTAGCCCCGGCCGACGGAGGTCAGCAGCTCGGGCCGGGAGCGGGCGGGCCGGTCGGGTTCGAGCACGGTGCGCAGCCTGGAGACGTAGGTGCGGAGCGCGCCCAGGGCTCTCGGCGGGGCCTCCTCGCCCCAGACGGCGTCGATCATCTCCGAGGGGGTGACCGCGCGGCCCTCGCGCATCAGCAGCATGCCGAGAATGGAACGCTGCAATGGGGTGCCCAGGTCGAGCTCCTGGTCATCACGCCACGCGCGCACAGGACCGAGCACGGCGAAGCGCAGTCCGCCTTCGATGTCCTGACCAGCCATGCCGTACATCTCCCAGGCAATGGAACGATTTGTTACCAAATCATAGATCCATCCTCGCGTAACAGACAGGCGCCGTGCACTTCGTTAACCGAAGCGTTGATCTGCCGTTGATTGTCTGTTGAACGTCCGGTCGCATGCTGAGGTCAGTAAAGGCATGGCCCCAGTACACGGGGGCGGTCATGCCTCTTTCATATCGGGCTCGGAGAAACAACAGGCCCCGCCCTGGGTTTGCGGGCGGGGCCTTGGGTGGACGTTTTCCTATGCCGCCGGTTTTCCTACGCGGCCGGGACCAGGCCGAGCCGGAGCGTCAGCCGTTCTCGGACCGCGGGCCATTCGGAGTGAAGAATCGAGTAGTACGCCGTATCTCGGACCGTGTCGTCGGCGCCCCGGCTATCCGCTCGTCGCACCCCGTCGAAGTGTGCGCCGAGGGCGTCGATGGCGGCCCGGGATCGGCTGTTGCGGACATCTGCCTTCAGGGTGATGCGGTGGACGTTCCACGTCTCGAAGGCGTGCGAGAGCAGCAGGAACTTGCTCTCCCGGTTGACACCCGTGCCCTGGGCGGACGCGCCCAGCCAGGTGTAACCGATGTCGGCCACGGACGGGACCTCGCCCACCGCGCCCCGCGTGCCAGGAGGCCAGGGCAGGGGACCCTGCCAGTACTCCAGGTGCATGAGACGGGTGGCACCGACCACGCGGTCGGTGTTCAGCCACCGGATGGCGAAGGGCATCGTGCGGCCCTCCGCCTGCTCAGCCAGGGCGGCCTCCACGTAGGAGACCATCTCGTCCCGGCCATCCGGGACCCGAGTGAAGGCATACGCGGAGCGGTCTTCACTCGCCGCGGCGACGAGCTCGTCGACCGCCGCGTGGCTGAGAGGTTCCAGGCGCACGAGGCGCCCGGACAAGGTGACAAGAGCGGGCATGAGCACATGATGAGGGCTGCCCGGGCATGGCGTGACCAGGCGCCGCCGGACAACTTTCGCGTCGTTCGACGAGGTAGGTGTTCGCCCAGGTCAGGCGGCTGATTTCGACGCCCGGGAGCACCCCGTCGGGAAAGATTTCGGCTAGCCGTGACAGGCGGTCGGGACGAGCGCCGGACGCCGTTCACGGGGGGCCGTGCGGCGGACTGCGGACAGCCCCTTCAGACCGGTCGAAAGGTGGTCGAGGCTGGCCGCGATCCAGGGCAACCGGAGTGGGTCGGAGCTGTGCAGGGCGGCCAGGCGCTGGGCCTTCGTCTCGCCGTAGAGGAGGCTGACCGCGACCCGCACCCGCGCCGCGGCCGGGTCGTCGCCGAACGCCTGCCCGGGCAGTACGCCGATGCCGTGCTCGTCGAGCAGTGTCCGGGCGACGTCGGCCGAGCCGCCCAGGCGCAGGTGGCCCAGGTCGGGGTAGAGGTAGAAGCCGCCCTGCGGCGCCGGTGCCGAGGCGCCGATCTCGGCGAACCTCTCGTGCACCGCCCGCGCCACCGCGCCGTGCAGCCGGCGGCTCTGCGCGATGCGGCCGAGCAGCTCGGGCGGGTCGGTGAAGGCGTAGGCGGCGGCTTCCTGCACCGGAGCGGCCGGGGCCGACCAGATCTCGCTGGCCACCGCGAGCAGCTTGCCGCGCAGCTCGTACGCGCCGTCGGGCAGCCGGGCCACGCCGATGCGCCAGCCGCCCAGGGCCAGGCTCTTGCTCAGGCCGGTGGTGATGACCGTGCGCTCGGGCGCGAACTCGGCCGGTGACGCGTAGGGCAGGTCGGGGTCGTGCAGCAGGTCGCGGTAGATCTCGTCCGAGATGATGACCAGGTCGAGGTCGCGGGCGACCTGGACCAGCCGGCGGACGGTCTCGGGGGTCGCGAGCCGTCCGGTCGGGTTGTCGGGCAGCGTCACGAGCAGCGAACTGACGGTCCGGCCCTGGGCGCGCGCGTGGAGCACCGACGAGGTCACCAGGTCGGGGTCGGGCACGCCGCCCTCACCCGGAGGCGCGGGGATCAAGATCGGGTGGGCGCCGATGAGGTCGGCCTGCGCGGCGTAGCTGACCCAGCTGGGCATCGGCAGCACGATGTCGCCGCCGATCGCCAGGAGCAGGCCGTACAGGAGGGACTTGCTGCCGGGCCCGCAGACCACGAGTTCGGGGTCGGTGGGAAGCCCTCGCCGGGTCCAGTAGCCCGCGGCCGCCGCGCGGAGGCCGGTGGCGCCCGCGACCGGCCCGTAGCCGTTGCGGCCGGAGGCGGCGACCAGCCTTTCGCGCAGCGCCGGGTGGACGGGCAGTCCTGCCTCACCGAAGGCCAGATGCAGGACCTGCTCCCCGGCGCGCCGGCGTCGGTCGATCTCCTCGTTCGCCGCCAGCGTGGCGGACAGCGTCACCGTCATTTTTGTCACGTTCCCAGGGTGGTTTGATGAAGGCATCAGCACAAGCGACCCTTGTTGTGGGTAGGCATAAGGAAGTCCGATGCTCGAATTGCGACGGTTGGCGTTGATCTGCGAGTTCGCACGTCGTGGCAGCATCGCCGCCACGGCCGAGTCGCTCGGCTACAGCCCCTCCGCTGTGTCCCAGCAACTCGTGGCCCTCGAACGTGAGACCGGCACCGCGCTCATCGACCGGACCGCGCGCAGCGCCGAGCTCACCGACGCGGGCCGCCGCCTCGTGGTGCACGCCGAGCGCATCCTGTCCATGGTCGAGGAGGCCGAGTCGGACCTCTCGGCGCACGCGGGCACTCCCAGCGGCCGCGTGGTGCTGACCGCCTTCGCGACGGCCGCCGTGGCGTTCGCGCCCGCGCTCGCCCGCTCCCTGCGCCGCCACACCCAGCTGACGTTGCGGATGCGCCAGAGCAGGTCCGGGCGCGGCCTGCGCGAGGTGCAGTCGGGTGAGGTCGACATCGCGCTCGTGGACGACTGGTACGGCAGGGCCGGCCGCGGCAACGAGAGCGTGCGGGTGTTCCCGCTGCTGCACGACCCGCTCGTGCTGGTGGTGCCGCGCAAGCACCGGCTGGCCGACCCAGAGGTGCCGCTCGACCTGCGGGAGCTGCGCGACGAGCCGTGGATGGCCACGCCCGACGGGGAGCCGTCCCGGCTGGCGGTCGATCGGCTGTTCGTGGACGTGGGCGGCACCAAGCCGACGCCCTGGGAGTTCGAGGGGCTGGGCACGATCCTGTCGCTGGTGGCCAAGGGCATCGGCATCGCCGCCGTGCCCGCGCTGGCCCTCGGGGCCGGGGTGCGCGGGCTGGCCGTCCGCCAGTTCCCGGGCGACCCGGTGGGCCGCGAGGTGCACGCCGTCGCCCGCGCCTCCAGCGTGCACCGCCCCTCGGTGTCGGTGACCCTGCGGGCCATCCACGTGGCGGCCCGCCTCATCGCCGCCGATCTGGATCCGGTACGTCTCGCGGACCGGTAGCGTCTGCGGCTATGGCGCCGTCCTACGACATCGAGCACCTCCTGCTGTCCCGCTCCAGCGCCCGTACGGTGGCGGGCATCGACGAGGTGGGCCGCGGCGCCTGGGCGGGCCCGGTGACGGTCTGCGCGGTCGTCACCGACCTGTCGGTTCCGCCGGCCGGCCTGACCGACTCCAAGCAGTTGACGGCCGCCAGACGCGAGGCACTCGCCGTCGAGATCGAGTCGTGGGCCGCCGGCATCGGCTACGGCGAGTCCACGCACGCGGAGATCGACACGCTGGGCATGACCGAGGCCCTGCGCCGGGCCGCCCGCCGGGCGCTCGACGCGCTGCCCGTCCGGCCCGACGCGGTGATCCTCGACGGCGGCCACGACTACATCGGCGCCCCATGGCCGGTCCGCCTGGAGGTCAGGGGAGACGCCGCGAGCATCTCGGTGGCCGCCGCGTCGGTGCTGGCCAAGGTGCGCCGCGACGCCTACATGGCGACGATCGGCGGCCCTGACCACGGCTTCGCGGACAACGCCGGCTACCCGTCGCCCGCGCATCAGGAGGCCCTGGCCCGGCTCGGGCCCACCGAGCACCACCGGATGTCCTGGTCCTACCTCGACGACCTGCCGCGCTGGCGGCACCTCAAGCGCCACCGCGATCCGGCGGTGAGCGAGGGCCAGGGCAGCCTGTTCGGCTAGCCATGCGCATCGGGATCTTCCTCGTCGTGGCGCAGTTTCCCGGGCAGCGGCCCGAGCGGGTGCTGGCCGACTCCGTCGAGCTGGTCGTGGCGGCCGAGGAGGCCGGGTTCCACGACGCGTGGATCGCCGAGCACCACTTCATGAGCTACGGCGTCTGCCCGTCGGCGACCACGCTGGCCGCCGTGGCGATCGGCCGGACGACGCGCATCGGCCTGGGTACGGCGGTGAGCGTGCTGTCCACGTGGCACCCGATGGCGCTGGCCGAGCAGGCGGCCATGCTGCACCACCTGTCGGGCGGCAGGTTCACGCTGGGCGTGGGCCGGGGCGGGCCGTGGGTGGATCTGGAGGTGTTCGGCACCGGTCTCGACCGGTTCGAGCGGGGCTTCGGAGAGTCGCTGGACGTGCTGGTGCGGGCCCTGGCGGGGGGCCGGGTGTCGGCGGACGGGGAGTTCTTCCGGTTTCGCGAGGTGCCGATGGTGCCCTCGGCCCGGCTGCGGCCGGTCGTGGCGTGCACGTCGGCGTCGACCCTGGAGCTGGCCGCGGACCGCGGACTGCCGATGCTGCTGGGGATGCACGTCGACGACCGGGAGAAGGCCGCCGCCGTGGCAGCGTACGAGGCCCGCAGGGGAGAGCGCGAGACCGGGCACGTGGCGGCGGTGGTCGGGCACGTGGCCGATTCCACCAGGGAGGCCGTGCGGGAGCTGAAGGAGGCGATGCCGCGCTGGCTGGAGCCCGGACTGGCGGGCTACGTGACGGTGGACGGCCGGGCCAGGGCACCCCGCGATGTCGGTGAATATGTGGACTTCCTGACCCGTGTTCACCCGGTCGGGTCGGCGGATCGGTGCGTGGAGACGATCCTGCGCACCGCCGAGGCGACCGGGGTGGAACACCTCGTCCTGATGGTCGAAGGGCTCGGTGACCACCGGCGCACCCTGGCGAACATCCGCCGGCTGGGCGCCGAAGTGCTGCCCGAGGTGCTGCGCGAACGGCGGTGAACCGGATGGCGCCGAGGTGCCGCGCGAACGGCGGTGAACCGGGCGGGACCCGGCTCACCACCCGCACCCTTGATCAGCAGTCGACCAGCTCCGGCTCCTGGTTGAGGATCTGGGCCCTCGGGGTGACGAACTCGCGCAGGGCCTTGGTCGCCGCCGGGTCGAACACCGCGACCCGATGGCAGTTCTGGAAGGCCAGCCGTACCCCGAAGTGGTTCTCGAGGGCGCCGCGCATCGCGTCGCTGGCCAGGCAGCGCAGGAGCTGGCCGCGCGCCTCCTCCGACGGTGGCGGGACGTGGTTGTCGGCGAACTCGGCGCCGGACTGATCGCGTTGCTGGACCAGCTCGCTGATCACCGACCACGCGTAGGGCAGGGAGTCGCGGACGCAGGCGACGAACGCCGCGTCGTCGATCTCGCCGGCTCTCGCCTGGTCGAGCAGATCGTTCGGAACGGTCAGCGACATGCTGTCTCCTCTCAAAAGGGGATCAACCTGACGCTATGTGGGGTCGGCGTAACGCTCCAGATGGCTGGAGGGCGACAGTCGTGTGGTCAGCCGGGTGGTCAGGGGCCGTAGACGAACTCGGAGTCGATCTGGTCGGCGAGGTCGAACCCGGCCCTGGCGTTGGCCCACGCGCGGGCGTTGCGCAGGTGGAACTCCTCGGTCTGGTGGCCGAACCTGACCCAGTCCTTCTCCTGCGCGTCCACCTGCTTGAGCAGCGTGGCCAGCGCGTCGGTGTTGGCGGGCTCGAGGTCGTCGAGTGCGAACGCCCGGCCCTGCTCCATGGCCCGGACCCCGGCGGAGTGCTCCATCCAGGTCAGCAGGTCGTCGCCCACCTGGGAGCGCAGGAAGTCGACGTCGGACGGGCCGTGCACCTTGTTGCCGACCACCGCGAGCGGCACGTCGAAGTCGGCGGCGTAGTCGTGATACTGCCGGTAGACGCTCACGCCCTGCCGGGTGGGTTCGGCGACCAGGAAGGTCAGGTCGAAGCGGGTGAACAGGCCGGAGGCGAAGGAGTCGGCGCCGGCGGTCATGTCGACCACGACGTACTCGCCGGGGCCGTCGACGAGGTGGTTGAGCAGCAGCTCCACCGCGCCGACCTTGGAGTGGTAGCAGGCCACCCCCAAATCCTCCTCGGCGAACGGGCCGGTGGCCATGAGCCGGGCGCCCTCGGACGTGGTGACCGCGTAGTCGCCGCCCGCCAGATCGTCGAAGGAGAGCAGCCGCGAGCCGCGGCCCGGTGGGGTGGTCTTGACCATGGCGTCGGCCGAGGGGATGCGCGGGTTGTCGCCGCGCAGGCGGTCCTTGATCTCGGTCAGGTGCGCGCCCAGCGGCTCGGGTGGCTGGTCGACGCCGAGCACCATGGCGAGGTGCTGGTTGATGTCGGCGTCGATGGCGACCACCGGCGCGCCCAGGCTCGTCACGTATCTCGTGAACAGCGCCGACATCGTGGTCTTGCCGCTGCCGCCCTTGCCGACGAACGCCACCCTCACGTCCACGCTCCAATGATTATGAAAACCGTTGTCGTTGTGGTCGGTGGTCATCATGCCACACTGGCCACATGGCGAACGGGGAATTGGCACACGCCGTGCGACTGCGCGAGAAGGGCGACCACGAGGCGGCCCGCGAGCTCCTGCTGGAGCTGTCCAAGCGGCATCCGGACGATCCCGAGGTGGCTTACCAGACGGCCTGGGTGCACGACGCGCTCGGTCTGGAGGCCGAGGCGGTGCCGTTCTACCAGCGCGCGCTGGCGGGAGAGGGGCTGGCCGCCGGCGACCGGCGCGGCGCCCTCACCGGGTTCGGCAGCACGCTGCGGGTGCTCGGGCGCTACGGCGAGGCGCTGGAGGTCTTCGACCTGGCCCTGACGGAGTTTCCGGACGACCCGGCGCTGCGGGTGTTCCGCGCCATGGCCCTCTACAACTCCGGCCAGGCCCGCGAGGCGGTCGGCACGCTGCTCAAGCTGCTGGCGGGCACCGAGCAGGTCGGCGGCTACCGCCGGGCCGTCGAGTACTACGCCGACCACCTGGACGAGACGGTCTGAGCGGAGTTACGCGGCCGAACCGGGCCCGGCGGCCGAGCCGAGCTAGGGTTCGAGCCGGGCTAGGGTTCGAGCCGAGTCAGGCGTTCGAGCCGGGCTAGGCGCAGGTCGCGTCGAGGGCGAGCGGGGAGGCGGGGCCCCTGTTCTGCCGGGCCTGCGCGCCCGGCTGGTGGCCGGCCCGCCTGGCGAGCGCCTCGGTGACCGTGTTCCTGATCAGGCGCCAGTCGGGGTCGGCGGTGCTGATCAGCGGCGGCACGAAACTCACGCTCCTGATGCGGGTGTCCTTCACCTCGGCCGCCAGCTCGATCAGCGGGGGCAGCAGGACCTGCGGGAGGTCGGTGGCGATGGCCCGCTTGGTGGCCGAGGCCAGCTCCTCGAAGCTGTTGAGCACGGTGATCGGGTCGGCCTGCTTGGCCACGGCGTTGAGCAGGCACTTCTGCCGCCCCATCCGCACGTAGTCGTCGCTGTCGGTGCGCGAACGGCCGTACCAGAGTGCCTCCTCGCCGGACAGCCTGCGGGTGCCGGCGGCCAGCAGTCCCTCGCGGTACTTGCCGTACACGATCGGCTCCTTGATGGTGACCTTGACACCGCCCATCGCGTCGATGATCTCCGCGAAGCCGTGCATGTCGACCATCGCGTAGTAGTCCACCGGGATGCCGAGGATGTCGCTGATCGTGCGCTTGAGCAGGATCGGGCCGCGATGCCCCTTCCGGGCGCCCGGCACCATCTCCGGGTGGTCCTCGGCGTACTGGAAGACCTCGTTGAGCAGGCCGGGTGTGCCCGGGCCTTCGCCGGTGAAACCGTACGGGAAGCGGTGCCTGGCGGGGCCCTCGGGCATCCGCACCTCCTCCAGGTTGCGCGGCAGGCCGAACAGGGTGGTGGCGCCGGTCACGGTGTCCACGCTCGCCACGGTCATGCTGTCCGTACGCACTCCGGGCCGGTTCGGGGCGGCGTCGGCGCCGATGAGCAGGAAGTTGATCCGCTGGGCGCCGTTCCACGGGTCCTGGGCCAGGATCGGGGAGGCGCTGTTGCCCGCGAACAAGGTGGTGACCACCTCGCGCGACAAGTAGGCGAGCCGGGCCGCGTAGGCGGCCGGGGCCAGGATGAGCGCGCAGAGCGCGGCGGCCACCACCGCGGTCAGGGCGCGGCCCACGGTGTCACCGCGCGGAGGGCGTACGAGGATGAACGACCAGATGATCACCACGGACCAGGCGAACGCGATGAGGGCCAGCGTGATCGTGAGGACGGTGAGCCAGACCGGCTGCACTGCCAGCGACAGCAGCCTGGGCCCGAACCCGGTGACGGCGGTGATGGTGACCGCCAGCACCAGCACGTACGCCGCCATGAGAGCGAGACCGGTCCGGCGGCGCTCCGTGGCCAGGTGGGCCACGCCCCACAGGAGGGCGGAGCCCACGGTCAGCGCGATGCCGGCGAGGGGGCCGAAATTGTTTTCCCTGCCTGTCATACCTGGTCAACTCCCCGAATTCACGCGGATCACTGTCAGGCTAGGCATGGGTTCCGGTGGATATGGGTGACGAAAGGGAAGTGTCGCGCCAATTCCCGGCCAAGCGATGGTTGAGATATAACGTGAATGTGAGACGCGGAAGCTACGGATTCGATGCGCCCTGGTCACTGGCAGGTCTGGTCTTCGGCGCCGTCGTGTTGCTGGCGCTGAGCCTCGCCTCGTTCGCCTTCGACGTTCCGGCCGCCGGGGTGGCGTTCCTGCTCGGCGCGCTCTACACGGCGGCCAGCGCGGCCAGCTACCTCTACACGACGCGGCGCGGCAAGTTCCTCGTGTGGGCGGCCGAGCTCGACCGGTTGCGGGGCGACGAGCGGCTGCTCGACCTCGGCTGCGGGCGCGGCGCGGTGCTGACGCTCGCCGCCGAACGGCTGCCCGAGGGCCGGGCCACCGGCGTCGACCTGTGGCGATCGACCGACCAGTCGGGCAACGACGAGAGCGTCACCAAGGCCAACGCCGAGGCCGAGGGCATCTCGGTCGAGCTGGTCACCGGCGACATGCGCGAGCTGCTGTTCGAGGACGAGTCGTTCGACGTGGTGGTGTCGGCACTGGCCGTCCACAACATCCCCGACGCCGACGGGCGCGAGCGGGCCGTGCGCGAGGCGCACCGCGTGCTGCGTCCGGGCGGCCTGATGCTGATCGCCGATTTCCAGCACACGCCCGCGTACGAGGACACGCTGCGCGCGCTCGGCGTGGTCGACGTGCGCAGACGGGACCTCGGCCGGCGCTACTGGTACGGCGGCCCCTGGTTCAGGACGTGGATGCTGGAGGCTCGCAAGCCCGCCTGACGTTTGCCCGCCGCGCTCCGGGTATCGAGTTGCTCCCATGAGCGACGTGGAGACCGGCGCCGTCACCACGAAGGTGCCGGCGCGGCTGGACCGGCTGCCATGGTCACGCTGGCACTGGATGATCGTCATCGGGCTCGGCACCGTCTGGATCCTCGACGGGCTCGAAGTCACCATCGTCGGCAACCTGTCGGCCCAGCTCGCCAAGCCGGGAAGCGGCCTGGACATCACGCAGGCGCAGGTCGCGGGCATGGCCGCGGCGCTCTACGTCGCCGGCGCGTGCTCGGGGGCGCTGTTCTTCGGCTGGCTGACCGACAGGTTCGGCCGCAAGAAGCTGTTCATCATCACGCTCGTCGTGTATCTGGTCGCGACGCTGATGACGGCCCTGTCGTTCAGCGTGTGGTGGTTCTTCCTGTTCAGGTTCCTCACCGGGTTCGGCATCGGCGGCGAGTACGCGGCCATCAACTCGGCCATCGACGAGCTGATCCCGAGCCGGCACCGCGGCCGGATCGACATCCTGATCAACGGCAGCTACTGGCTCGGCGCGGCCGGTGGCGCGCTGCTGACCGTCCCGCTGCTGAACGACCTGCCGGTCAACATCGGCTGGCGTGTCGCCTTCGGCCTGGGCGTGGTGCTGGGCCTGGCCATCCTGCTCGTCCGGCGGCACGTACCGGAGAGTCCGCGCTGGCTGTTCATCCACGGCCGGGACAAGGAGGCCGAGGAGATCGTCAGCGGCATCGAGAAGCAGATCGACGGCGATCTGCCGGAGCCGCGTGGCTCGATGACCATCCACCAGCGCAAGTCGATCGGCTTCATCCGCATCGCGCACACGATGGTCGCTCTCTACCCCAAGCGCACGATCCTCGGCCTGTCGCTCTTCATCGGGCAGGCGTTCCTCTACAACGCGATCACCTTCGGCTACGCGCAGATCCTGTCGACGTTCTTCAACATCGACACCTACACCGGCTACTACTTCGCGGTCATCGCCGTCGGCAACTTCCTCGGCCCGCTGCTGCTCGGGCCGCTGTTCGACACGGTCGGCCGGGTGCCGATGATCTCGGCCACCTACATCGGCTCAGGGGTGCTGCTGCTCGGCACGGCCTGGCTGTTCAGCCAGGGCATGCTCACCGCGGTCACGCTGACCGCGTGCTGGTGCGCGGTGCTCTTCGTCGCCTCGGCCGGGGCCAGCTCCGCCTACCTGACCGTCAGCGAGATCTTCCCGATGGAGACGCGGGCGATGGCCATCGCGTTCTTCTTCGCGATCGGCACCGCGGCGGGCGGCATCGCCGGTCCGCTGATCTTCTCCGAACTGGTCTCGACCGGCATCCCCGCCGACACGGCGCTGGCGTTCTCGATCGGCGCCGTGCTCATGATCGCGGCCGGGCTGATCGAGCTCTTCCTCGGCGTCAGGGCCGAACGCAAGGGCCTGGAGGAGATCGCCACCCCCCTCTCCACAGCCGAACGGCCCGCCTAGCGTGCGTCAGGGTTGCCACGCGGCGAGCAGGTCCTCCGGCCCCACTGCTGATCGAGGGGGTCACGACCTCCCGCGTTGGCGGCAGACTGACCACGTGATCTCCGGCAGACTGACCACAGGTGGTCCGGCAGACTGACCACACACCACCTGTGAGCTGGTGTAATGTTCGAAACATGATCGACCGGAATATGTATCCGCGAAAGGCCGAGGCCATGGCCCTCGAAGCTTTGGCGGATACCCGCGTGGTGGTGGTCAACGGCGCTCGGCAGGTCGGCAAGAGCACCCTCGCCAAGAGGATCCTGGACGGCATGCCCGGCGCCAAGGAGCTCTATCTGGATGATCCAGCGGTGCGTGCGGCGGCGCGGGAGGACCCGGTCGGGTTCGTCCGGCACGACGACCTGCTGTTGCTCGACGAGGTGCAACGGGCTCCCGAGCTGTTGTTGCCGATCAAGCGTGAGGTCGATCGTGACCCTCGCCCAGGGCGTTTTCTGCTCACCGGGTCTGCGCGGCTTCTCGACCTGCGCGATCTGCCCGATGCCCTGCCGGGACGGGCGGAGACGATCGAGCTGTGGCCGCTGTCCCAGGGGGAGATCGACGCGCAGCCGGACGGTTTCGTGGACGCGGTCTTCCGCCGGGGGCACGCGGTCGAGATCGAGCCCAGCTCGTTGCGTAAGCGCGACTATGTCTGCAGAGCCTTGCGTGGAGGATATCCGGAGGCCGTCCGCCGTGATGCGGGTCGCCGTCGCGCCCGGTTCTTCGACTCGTACATCTCGGACCTGGTCACCCGTGACGTCCGGCAGGTGACCGACATCGAACGTCCTGCCGAGATGCGCAGGCTGCTCAGCGTGATGGCGGCGCGGATGGGAAACCTGGCCGTGGTGCACTCGCTGGCCGGAGACGTCGCGATGCCGCGTACGACACTGTCGCGCTACCTGGACCTGCTGGAGCTGGTGTTCCTCGTCAAGCGGATCCCGGCCTTCGCCTCTAACCTCACCACGAGGGCGATCGCCACCCCCAAACTGCTCGTCGTCGACTCCGGGATCGGTGGCAGGCTGATCGGCATGACGCCGGAACGGCTGGCGGATCCGACCGCGCCCGTGGGCCCGTTGCTGGAGAACTTCGCCGTCGGCGAGATCGCCCGCCAGCTCACGTGGGCCGAAGAACCGGTCCAGCTTTTCCACTATCGCGACCGCGACCAGATCGAGGTGGACGCCGTGCTGGAGCATGCTTCGGGCGAGGTGGTCGGCGTTGAGGTCAAGGCGGCGGAGACGGTGCGAGGGGATGACTTCCGAGGGCTCCGGCATCTGCAGAGTCGGCTGGGGAGTCGTTTTGTGGCTGGGTTCGTCCTCTATGCCGGGGAGCAGTCGCTTTCATTCGGCGAACGGTTGAAGGCGCTTCCTCTGGCGGCGTTGTGGCGGCTGGAAGCGTGACGGGCCGACGGTCAGGGGGTGAGCGCGGTTTCGAAGGCGGCGATGGCCGCTCTGACCGCCGGGTGGTCGCCGTACCCCCGGCGGAAGGCCGCCAAGGTCCGGCGGCTCAGGGGCAGCTCGGTGAGGGTGACGCCGGGCGGCGGGGAGAGGGCTGCCAGGCGGGGCACGAGGGCGACGCCCTGACCGGCGGCGGCGAAGGCGAGCACGGTGTCGAAGTCGTCGACGTGGTGGCGGACGCGCGGCTCGTAGCCGGCCGCCTGGCAGGCCCGGATGGCCATGGTGTGGCAGAGCGTGCCGGGCTTGTTGGTGATCCACGGATCGTCGCGGGCGGCGGCGAGCGAGGGGCGGTCAGTGAGATACATGGGCTCGCTGAACAGCGGCTCGGTCTCCATGGACGGGTCGGTCACCGGGGGGACGAAGTCGTATTCGTGCACGAGGGCGACGTCCAGCTCGCCCGCCCGGAGCGCGGCGGAGACGTCGGCCGGGTCGATCTCCGAGACCATCGGCACCAGGGCCGGATGCGCGCTCGACAGGGCGGAGAGGGCGGGGGGCAGCAGCACGCGGGCCGCCGTGGGGAACGCGCCGATCCGCAGCGGCCCCGACGGGTCGCCGCGCACCGCGGCGAGCGCGGCCGAGGCGCGTTCGAGCTGTTCGAGCACGGCCTGGGCGTGCTCCACCAGCAGGTGACCGGCGGGGGTCAGCGTGACGGTCCGGCCGGTACGCTCCAGCAGCGGCACCCCCGCCTCCCGCTCCAGGGAGCTGAGCTGCTGTGACACCGCGGACGGCGTGAACATCACGGCCTCGGCGACCGCGGCGATCGTGCCACGGCGGGCGAGTTCGCGGAGCAGGTGGAGCTTGCGAGGGTCGAGCATCAGTCCAGCTTAAGCTCGACCGAAGAAATCCGCGCTGGACCTAACGGGTGCTCCCGCGTCAGGCTCGGAGCATGCTGAGAGGAATCCACGTACCCCTGATCACTCCGTTCGACGCCACCGGCGAGGTCGCGTACGACGCGATCGAGAAGCTGGCCGGGCACGTGCTCGACGAGGGCGCCTCCGGGCTGGTCGCGCTCGGCACCACCGGGGAGGTCGCGGCGCTGACGTCGGACGAGCGGGCCCGGGTGATCGAGGTGTGCGCCCGGATCTGCGGGGAGCGCGGGGTGCCGCTGACCGTGGGGCTCACGGGCAACGACACGCGTTCGACGGCGGAAGCGCTCAAGGCCCTGCCGCAGGGGGTCGCCGCCGCGCTGGTGACGGTGCCGTACTTCCTGCGGCCGTCGGAACGAGGGGTGATCGCGCACTTCGAGGCGCTGGCGGAGGAGACGCCGGTGCCGCTGGTGATCTATCACATTCCCTATCGGACCGGGCAGGCGGTGAGCGCGGCCACGCTGCGTCACCTCGGCGGGCATCCGATGATCGCCGGAGTGAAGTACGCGACGGGCGGGATCGACCAGGACGCGGTCGACCTGCTGGGCGACCTGCCCGAGGGGCTGGCGGTGCTGGGCGGGGACGACGCGTTCATCTCGCCGCTGCTCGCGCTGGGCGCCTCCGGCGGGATCCTGGCCTCGGCGCATCTGTTCACCGGCCGGTTCGCCGAGCTGGTCGACGCCTGGCAGGCGGGCGACGTGGTCCGGGCCCGGGAGCTGGGACACCGGCTGGCCAGGGTGTCGGCGGCGCTGTTCGCCGAGCCGAACCCGACCGTGATCAAGGGCGTGCTGCACGCCCGGGGGCTGATCCCGACCCCGGACGTGCGGCTGCCGCTGCTGCCCGCGAGCGAGCGGGCCGTGTCACAGGCCGACCTGGTGGCGGCACATCCAGGCATGTGACTCTCGTGGGGCCATTAACACCCGCTTGGATCGGCCGGTGTTCGATTCCGGGTGCGCGGCTTGCGGCGGGGCGGTGAACCTTCGGTTGGATCAGCCGGTGTTCGCTTCCGTGTGCGCGGCTCGGGTGCGAGAGGCGACGAGGACGACGGCCGCCGTCGCGGCCAGGGCGGCGCTGACCCACGCGGCGTGCCGGTAGTCGTGCGTCGTCTCGGTCGTGATCCCGGCGAGCAGCGGTCCCAGGAACGCGCCCGCGTTCAGCGCGACCGTGGCGAACGACCCGCTCAGGGAGGGGGCGCGGGACGCGACGAACATCACGCGATTGACGAGCATCGATCCGATGCCGAACGACAGCCCGCCCTGGATGACCGTCACGACGAACAGCGGGACCGGGTGGGCACTGGTCGCGGCCAGCACCGCCCAACCGGCCGGCAGGGCGCACAGGGTGAGGACCAGGCCCCGCCGCAGTTGTCCGTCGCCGACACGACCGGCTGTGGTGACCCCGATGAACGCGCCCGTGCCGAACGCGGCGAGCAGCCCGGGAATCGCACCGCCAGGCAGGTGGGTGACGTCCGTCGCGATGACGGCCAGGTAGGCGAACGTCGCGAAGGTCGCCCCGTTGACCAGAGCCGCGAGGATCAGCGCCAGCCGTACGGGTCGCGACCGCAGCTCTCGCGCCTCCTGCCTGATCGAGACGTCGTGATGACGGGCCGCGGCGGTGGGGGCCGACCGGAACACGAGCGCCAGCGCGGGCAGGCACAGCGCGGCGACCGCCCAGAACGCCGATCGCCAGCCGGACCAGTCGCCGAGCATCGCGCCGGCGGGCACGCCGGCGACGCACGACAGCGTCACTCCGGCCAGCAGGGTCGCGGTGGCTCTGGCGTGCTTCGCCGGGGCTGTCAGGGCGGTCGCGACGGACATCGCGACCGCGAGGAAACCGGCGTTGACGATCGCGGCGACGATGCGGGTGCCGAACAGCACCGGGAAGCTCGCCGTGACCGCGCCGATCACGTGCACGACGACGAACGCGGCGAGGAAGCCCGCCAATGCCCGGCGGCGCGGCCATCGGGCGCTCATGGCGGCCATGACCGGCGCGCCGACGATCATTCCGACGGCGTACGCGGAGGTCAGGCTCGCGGCGGCTCCCACCGACACGGACAGGTCGTGCGCGATGCCGGGCACGAGCCCGGCCAGCATGAACTCGGAGGTGCCCTGCGCGAAAACGGCAAGGCTGAGGACATAGACGAACAGAGGCAAGGGGTCGACTCCAGCGCTGAGGTACGCGGGCAGGGACATCCGCGCGCCGGGGCCTCGACCTGTCGCGAAGCGAGAACCGGATCCAAGTGAGGGCCGGAACCAGGCGAGCACCGGAACCAGGCGAGCACCGGAATCAAACGAGAGCCGGAGCCAAGCGAGAGCCGGAGCCAAGCGAGAGCCGGAGCCAGAAGCAGACGCGCGGGACTCGTGTCCGGTCACTGGAAGCGAGATCGACCGAGAACCGATGAGGTTACCGGTCAGCGACCGATGGGATTCCTGGTCACAGAGACCGATGGGGTACCGGTCAGCGACCGATGGGGCATCGGGTCAGAGAACGATGGGGTACCGGTCAGCGACCGATGGGGCATCGGTCAGAGAACGACTCGCCGCCGGGCGACCGGCGGCTCAGTTCTGTCTGATTCGGGGCTCGTCACCCGAGGCACCCTACTCACGGCTCTTCCGACGATCAACCGGATTACGGCCCCGACCCGTACCGCGACGCCTACGTCTCCCTGATGGCGGAGCCGACTTCGCGTACCTGGTCGGCGAGCAGGCCGATGGCGCCGACCGCTCTGCTCATCGGGTCGTCCTCGCCGCCGCCCAGCGCCTTGGAACGCAGGTAGGCGGCCTTGACGGCCGACCAGCGGGCGGTCTGCTCGGGCGTCAGGCGGCCGCGCAGCTCGGCGAGCTTGAGCAGGTTGGACTCCGCGTCCGCGGTCAGGGTCTGCGCCTCACCGAGGTAGTGGTCGTCGATCACCGCCTCCAGCTCCTCGTCGTTCATCGCGGGGACGATGCGCTCGGCCAGCTTGTTCATGTTCCGGTACGAGCCCTGCAGCCGGTACGGCGGCTCGGTGCGCGAGGCGTCGGACTGGGCGGCCGAGGCGATGTAGGCCTGGTTGTTGGCCAGCACCACCTCCTGGACGCGCACCAGCTTGCGCAGCACGCTGAGCACCTGGTCCAGCTCGGTCCTGGCGAAGGGGTGCTCCAGCTGGTCCGGTTTGACCGTCTGGTCGCCCTTCGCCAGCCGTACCAGGAGCTCGACGTCGGTGCGGGAGCGGGCGGACAGGGGCGCGAGGACGGGGTTGGAGGTCAGCGCGTTGTCGATGTAGCTGAGCGCGAACAGCTCGTCCCGGCCGGAGAGGACGTCGCCCAGGTTCCACACGTCGGCGCGGTTGGCCAGCATGTCGGGGATGCGGAAGCGCCGGCCGGACTCGGTGTAGGGGTTGCCCGCCATGCACACCGCGAACCTCTTGCCGCGCAGGTCGTAGGTGCGGGTGCGGCCGTTCCAGACGCCCTCGATGCGGCGCTGGGCGTCGCACAGGGAGATGAACTTCTGCAGCAGCTCGGGCGAGGTGTGCTGGATGTCGTCGAGGTACAGCAGCGTGTTGTTGCCCGTCTCCAGCGCGAACGAGATCTTCTCGACCTCCTGCCGGGCCGTCGCGTCGGGTGCCTCAGCGGGGTCCAGCGAGGTCACCCCGTGGCCCAGCGCCGGGCCGTTGACCTTGACGAAGACCAGGCCGAGGCGGCTGGCGACGTACTCCATCAGGGTCGTCTTGCCGTAGCCGGGCGGGGAGATGAGCAGCAGGAGGCCCATCTGGTCGGTGCGTCTGCCCTCGCCGGCCGCTCCGAGCTGCTTGGCCAGGTTGTCGCCGATCAGGGGCAGGTACACCTCGTCGAGCAGCCGGTTGCGCACGAACGCGCTCATGACCTTCGGTTTGTACTCCTCCAGCCGGAGCCGCGCGCGCTCGGCGCCGACCAGCCGGTTGCGGCGCCGCTGGTAGTCGCGGTACGCAGGGACCCGCTCGGCGCGGAAGCGGCGCGTCCGCGCCAGCAACTCGTCGAGGCGCAGCTCCAGCTTGCGGTCGGCGATGCGGGGATGGCTGCCGAGCAGCCCGTCCACGGTGTCGGCGACGGTGGCGCTGGAGTCGTGCCGAGGCAGGTCGCAGAGCTGTACGGCGAGCGCCTCGGGCAGGTCGGGTCCCCGGTCGTGGGCGCTCAGCCAGGCATGGGCGAGCTGGACGCGTTCCCTGAGCGGCACCGCTTTGAGGTCGTCCTCCAGCTCCCGTACCTTGGCCGGGCCCAGGGCCTGGCGGAAGCGGTCGAGCAGGGTTCGGGCGGCCTCGCTGGTGACGAAACCGGCCGGAGCGCAGGCCAGCTCCTCCACCAGGTACTCGCCGGCCAGCGCCGCCGTTGCCGCCTGCTCGGTCGTGCCCGGTGCGGCCGGGGCCGGGGCCGGGTCGATCGCCGACGTCGGTCCGAGTTCGGTCAGGAAGGAGCCGATCAGGGCGCCGAGTTCGTCCGACAGGTCGGTGACGGCGGCGGAGCCGAAGACCGTGCGGGCTCTGACCAGCGACGTCGCCCGGATGGTGAATGTTGCACGTGAAACCTTGTCCATGCCGAACGCCCAGAAGAGCTGGGCCGCGGCCCGCGCGTCCGGCGGGTAGCGGAGCAGCCCGGCTCCGTCGCGCAGGCGGACGAGCGTGTCCAGGATGGCGGCGGCGTCGTGGTCGTGGACGCCTCGCTCGTAGCCCTCGTCGTAGCGTTCCTCGGCCGCCCGGCGTACGAGATCGCCCACGGGAGCGCCCGGGGTGACCCGGTCGAGGAGGGCGGCCGCGAGGTGCTCGGCGCGGTAGACGTCGGGGGTCTCCGAGACGAGCAGTTGGTCCCAGAAAGGGCGGGTATCGGCGAAAGAGTCGGGCACGGGCGCGCGGTAGTCGGTGCCCGTGATGGCGAACCGCATCTCGGCCGGCTCGCCATCACGGCCGGAGTGGGGCACCAGCGTGAGGTCGATGGGCTGGGTGTTGACCGCGAAGCGGTGCAGTCCGAGCCGGATGGTCTCGCCGCCGTCGCTGAAGAGGTCGAGCCGGTCCCGCAGGGCGCGCCCGGCCTCCTGTCGCGCGGCCTTGAGCCGGCCTTCCAGCTCCCCGGCCCGTACGGCGTCGCCGAGCCCGCGCAGTTCGGCGGCCACCGACCGGAGCTTGGCCGGCATGGGGTCGGCGGCGAAGTAGGTGTTGACCTCGTCCAGCGAGCCGAGCGACGAGAGCCGCCGCGTGACGCTCGCCAGGATGCGCTCGGCCGAGGCGAAGATCCGGTCGGCGCGGCGGGCCAGCGCGTCGAGCTGGGTCTGCTTGCGTGCCGAGAAGGCCTCGTAGACGTCGTCCCGCTTGCCCGCGAGCTGGGCGGCGAAGTCGTCGAACTCGCCGAACCGCGACTCCAGGCTCTCCACCTGGAGCATCAGCCGGCCGAGCTGTTCGTCGCACTTGTCGGGAGTGTCGGCCACCGCGAGCGCCCCCGCGATGGCCTGCCCGAGCAGCGCGAACTCGGCGGCGAACGCCGCGCGTCCCTCCGCGCCGAGCAGCTCCCGCCGCCGGCCGTCGAGCACGGCCCGCGCCCGGTTGATCCCGCCGAGCACCTCGGCGACGCGGCCCAGGATGGCGGTGCGGACCGTGGCGTCGGCGATCTCCAGCGAGCCGACGACCTCGGTGACCACCTCCAAGCCTTCGGACTGCGTGGCCAGGCGGTCGGACAGGGGAACGGCCTCGGCCGCCGTGGCGATGGCGGCGGCCTCCTCGGCCAGCCGCTCGACGGCCGCGTGGTAGCCGGTGAACGCGTCGGGGCCGGACAGGAAGCCGACGGCCCGGCCGCCGGCCGCGGCCAGCTCCTCGGTCAGGGCGCCGTGGAGAGCGTCGAGCCGGGCCAGGTCGATGTGCCGGACCTCGCGCAGCGTCACCAGGTGGCCCTGTGCCCGGCGCAACGTGGCCAGCAGGGTCACCCAGGCGTCGGCGGTGGCCGGTGACTCGGCCTTGGCCTGCCGTACCAGCTGGGTGATCTCGTCCGTGGCGGCGGTCAGCTCGTGCTCGGCCCGGCGGGTGAGCTCCTCGACGTGTTCGTACTCGTCCAGGACCTGCTCGGCGGTGGCGCGTACCCCCGCGAGGGGGTCGCGCAGGCCGTGCTCGCCGAGCCAGTGGTAGTGGTCGAAGGCGCGCGTGCAGGCGGCGATCAGCGCCTCGAAGGTGGCGGCCGACGGCGCCATCTCCTCGACCATCCGCGCCACGGACAGGCAGTCGGAGATGCCGCGCACCAGCTCGGCGTTGCCGATGCGCTCCAGCGGGCCGGTGCCGGCGGGCTGCGCGGCGGCGTAGGTGTCGGAGACGTACGGCGTCTGCCAGATCTGCATCGGGTGGACCCGGGTGGGCTCCTCGGAGGTGGCCCGGAAGACCACCATCGTGCCGTCGTCGAACAGCGAGTAGCCGTGGCAGACGATGGGGTTGGCCACCTCCTTCCTGATCACGTTGTACGGCAGCAGCAGCGAGCGGCCGTCACCCCGGGCGTGGAAGACGTACAGCACGTCCTCGCCGTTGGGGGAGCGGACCACGCGCTCGAACTCCAGGTCGGTCACGTCCGTGTCGAACGTCTTGCTGACCCCGGTGTCCAGGTAGTAGCCGCCGGGGAAGATCAGGCCCTGGTCCTCGGGCAGCCGCTGGCACGCCTGGCCGAGGCCGTCGAGCCTGGTCACGGCCTTGGTCCGGGTGTTGAAGACCAGGTGGCGCCAGTCGGTCTCCTTGTACGGCCGGATCCGGAGCAGGATGAGCGGGCCGACCCTGGCGTGCTCGACGACGGCGTCGGCCAGGCTCTGCAGGCGTTCGGTGACGGGCTCGGTGTAGACGCCCTGGCCGGTCTCGGTGTTGTTCTCGATCTTGATGGTGAGGTCGCCGTTGATCGTCTCGACGAACACCTCGTCGTCGATCGAGATGTGGGGGTGGCGGCCCGGCACGTGGTCGTCGCGGGTGGTGGCGGTCCACTCGAAGTCGTGGGAGGGCGGGAAGACGTGGTCACGCTCCCCGCGGTTGTCCTGATATTTCGCGACTCCCTGGGTGCTGACCGTCCACCGGAGGACCCGCGTGTCCGCCGGCCCGGTCTGAAAGACGGCCAGCAGCTTGCCCTCGACCCGCCTCAGCTGCTTGAGCCTGGACTCCTTGTAGTAGCGGTAGAGCTCGGCGAAGTCCTTGCGGAAGGCAGGGTCCTCCAGCGCGGGCAGCCGCTCGGCGTCGAACCTGAACGCGTCGCCGTCCCTGGTGAAGCGGTGCACGGAGAAGACGTCGGCGACCGTGGTCTCGGGCTTCAGGCCGATGAAGACGTTGTAGCCGAAGAGCATGACGTCGCCCAGGGAGACGATGTCCCTGGGGACGCAGTTGTTCTCCGTGCGGATGCGCTCGGTGCCGACCAGGCGCAGCTCGGTGCCGCCGAACACGTCCAGCCGCCGGGCGTTGACCGTCTCGGCCGCGCGGGCGAGGGCCTTGGCCTGGGCCTCCAGCCGGTTTCTGAGCACCTCGTAGGTCCCGGCCGCCAGGTCCGGCGTGTCCGTGACGGAGTCGCCGGACGCGGTCATCGTCACACCCTGGCCGCGGCGAGGGCGGCCACCGGGGAGTCCGCCACCCCGAGGCGGCGTGCCGTCTCCAGCAACTCACCGAACGCCACCGAGTCGGGTCCGCCGCTCTGCATGAGCCGCAGGAGCAGCGCCGACACGGTCAGGTTCTTCAGGTCCTCGGTGCTCACCCCGCCCACCAGCGCCGAGAGGTCCGACGCCAAACTCGCCGTCCCGTTGAGGTACGGCGCCGCCAGCGCGCCGGCGACCTCCGAATGCTCCATGAACCCGTCCACCGCCTTGCCCGCGGTGATCGAGCCCACCACCTTGTCGAAGAACATCGTGTCGCCGCCCACGATGTCGATGTTGGCCTTGGCCAGGCCGGCCGCCAGCACGCTGGCCTGCGACTCGGCCACCTGCCGGCTGACGTCGATCTGCCGGAGCCGTACCTCGGTCTCGGCCTCCAGCCGCAGGCGGTACTCCTCGTGCGCCCGGCTCGCCTCGTCCAGCGCGGCCAGCGCGGCGGCCTTCTCCGTCAGACCCTCGGCCTCGGCCTTGAGCTTCTCGCCCACCGCCGCCGCCGAGGCCACCGCCATCGCCTGCTCGCCCTCCGCGCGCGCCTTGAGGCGGTCGCCGTCGACCAGGGCCATCGCCCGGGCGCCCTCGGCCTCGGCGCGCAGCTTCTCGCTCAGCACCAGCGCCTCCGCGCGGCCGACCTTCTCGATCGCCTCCGCGTCGCGTTCCCGCACCTGGACCTCGGCCAGCCCGGCCGCCGCCGACTCCGCCTGCACGCCCTCGGCCAGCCGGATCTTGGCCCGGGCCTCCAGCTCGGCGGCCTGCTGCCGGGCCTCGGCCAGCACCAGCTCCTCGCGGGCCCTGAACTTGGACGCCGTCTCGGCCGCCTCGGCTGCCTTGATGTCCTTGACCAGGTTCTCCTGGGCTTCGGCCTCGGCCGCGATGATCACGGTCTGGCGGACCCGCTCGGCCTCCTCGACCGCGCGCAGCCGCTTGATGCTCTCCTCCTGCTCGGCCACCGTCCGGTCGACGGCGATGCGCTCGCGCACGACCTCGGCGATCGACCGCTTCTCGGTCTCGACCTCCTTGTCCTTGGCGATGCGCGACAGCTCGGTCTCGCGCTCACGCGCGATGACCTCGAGCAGGCGGTCCTTCTCGATGCGCTCGCTCTCGATGGCGATCACGCGCTCGCGGTTCTTCTCCGCGACGGCCACCTCGCGGGCCCGGTTCTCGTGCTGCACGCCGAGCTGCTCGTCGGTCTTGATGTTGGCGGTCTGCGCCTTCAGCCGCTCCTCGGCCTGCACGCGGGCGGTCTCGGCCTCCTCGCGGGCCTTCATGGTCTCGATCTCGCGCTTCTGCTTGATCTCGGCGTCGGCCTGGCGGCGTTGCAGCTCCAGGATGGCCTCGCGGGCGTCGACGTTCTGGCGGGTGATCTCCTTCTCCTCGGCGCGCTGGAACTCGTTGGTGCGGACGTGCTCGAGCGCGGTCAGCTCGGTGATCTTGCGGATGCCCTGGGCGTCCAGGATGTTGCTCTTGTCCAGGGCCTGCAGCGAGGTCTGCTCCAGGTAGTCGATGGCCGCGTCCTCCAGGCTGTAGCCGTTGAGGTCGGTGCCGATCAGCCGGATGATCTGGTCGCGGAACTCGTCGCGCTTGGTGTAGAGGTCGACGAAGTCGAGCTGCTTGCCGGCGGTCTTGAGCGCCTCGGAGAACTTCGCGCTGAACAACTCCTGCAGCGTCGTCTCGTCACTCGCCCGTACGGTGCCGATGGCCTGGGCCACCTTGATCACGTCCTCGGCGGTCTTGTTGACCCGGACGAAGAACGTGATCTTGATGTCGGCCCGGATGTTGTCGCGGCAGATCAGTCCCTCACGACCGGTCCGCCCGATCTCGATGGTCTTGACGGAGATGTCCATGATCTCGGACCGGTGGACGACGGGGAGCACGATGGCGCCGGTGAACGTCACGTCGACCTTGTTCACCTTGGAAATGATCAGCGCCTTGCCCTGTTCGACCTTGCGGAAAAGGCGGCTGATGAGAATGAGCAGGCCTATGACGACGACCAGGACGACTGCCAGGAATACGCCGAGGCCGGTCGAGATGACATCCATCAGTTCTCCTTTTCGTAGGGCATGACCCAGAAGAATTCGCCGTCCGCGTCGTACTCGAAGATCAGCGCGTCGTCGCCGCGGGCGAGGTTGTCCGTGCCGGTGGTCCGCACCTGGACGACGGCCGAGGAGCCGTCGGGGGCGGTGACCTCGGCCTGGCCGAAGTCGGAGGTCGCCTGGCCGGTGCGGATCACGCACATCTGGCCGACGAAGTCGCCACGGGAGTGCGTGCGCGGCTCGGGGACCAGTCGCCGCAGGGTGGTCAGCGCGGCGCGGACGCACACCCACGCGCCGGCCGCCGCGACGACCGGCACGACCGTCAGCGCGGGACCGCTCACCAACTGGCTGCCGATCAGACTGAGCAGCCAGGCCAGCGCGACCAGCAGGGAGATCGTGATGCCGGCGGGGACGCCGCCCAGCCCCAGCCAGGTGGCGTCCGGCTCGTCGAGGTCGAGCAGGCCGGCGATGACGACGACCCAGTACGCGACGACCACGACGAGGAGGAAGCTGAAGATGACAGTCGGAAAGCTCAGCACGACATGGAAGAAATCGGTCATTAGGTCCCTATTTGCCCCGTTGTAGCCCCGTCCCCGTGAAGCCCGTAAAGGACTATATCTAGATAAAGGCGGAGTAAAGGGAAAAGTTCCCCACATCGTGAATTACGAAGTTGATGCAGCTCTGGCCGGTTGACCTCAACCATGGTTGAGGCAGCAGGCTGACCGCTATGAGCGGAAATATCATGAGAGCAGCGGCCTTCGCCGCCTTCGGCGGGCCTGAGGTCCTCCAGGTCATGGAGCTGCCCGCGCCGCAGGCGGGGCCGGGACAGGTACGGGTGCGGGTCAGGGCCGCCGGAGTGCAGCCGTACGACGCGGCGGTGCGCGCGGGCTGGACCCCGCCCGGCGTCACCGGCGACCTGCCGCGCGTTCCGGGCAACGAGTTCGCGGGCGTGGTGGACCAGGTCGGGGAGGGCGTCACCGAGGTGTCGGCCGGCGAAGAGGTGCTCGGCTTCTCACAACTCAACGCCTACGCCGAGTACATCGTGGTCCCCGCCTCCGCTGTGGCGGCCAAGCCGGACCGGGTGCCCTGGGAGGTGGCGGGCGCGCTGACCGCCGCCGTGCAGACGGCCGAGCTGGCGCTCGACGGGCTGGCGGTGGCCTCCGGCGACACGCTGCTCATCCACGGCGCGGCCGGCGCGGTGGGCACGGCCGCGGTGCAGATCGCCCTTAGCAGGGGCGCCACCGTGATCGGCACCGCCCGCGAGGAGAACCACGCCCACCTGCACGACCTCGGCGCCGTCCCGGTCGTCTACGGCGACGGGCTGACCGAACGGGTGCGCGCGCTCGCCCCCGGCGGCGTGGACGCGGCGCTCGACGGCGCGGGCGGGGTGGCGGTGGACGTCTCGCTGGCGCTGGTCAAGGATCGCGGGCGCGTCATCACGCTGGTCGAGCACGCCAAGGCCGCCGGTCTGGGTATCGGCGTGGTCCAGGGTGAGCGGACTGCGGAGCGCCTCGGCCGCTACGCGCGCCTGTACGCCGAGGGCCGGCTGAAGTTCCCGATCCGCCGGACGTACCGGCTGGAGCAGGCGGCCGAGGCGCACCGGGAGATCGAGACCGGCCACGGCCGCGGCAAGATCGCCCTCATCGTCGGCTGAGCCACCGAGGAGCCGACCGGCGCGATGAAGCGGTCACCGGGCCGGCGGCTCCGCTCCGCGAGGAGCGGAGCCGCCCTGACAGCCCGCGAGCAACTCGGTGAGCTCCGCGACCTCGGTGTGGTTGTCGAGCTCCGCGAACAGCCGGCGGGCTCTGCTCCAGGCCTCGTGAGCCTGGCCGGGATCGGTGGCGGCGTAGAGGGCGCCGAGGAGCTTGAGAGCCTGCGCCTCAGGGTAAGGGCTGGCGAGTTCGCGCCAGATGTCGACGGCGGCGATGGTGTGCTCGACGGCCCGGGTGAGGTCGCCCTCCGCCTGTTCGAGCTCTCCGAGGGCGCGCAGTGACATGGCTTCCTGGTATCTCGCTCCCCACTGACGCGTCAGCCGGATGCTCCTTTCGAGCACCTGCCTGGCCCGGGGATCGCCGAGTTTGACGTAGATGATGCCCAGGTGCGGCATGAGCGTGATCTCGCTGCCCAGGCTGCGGAGGGAGCGGGCGTACGCCAGGCCGCGCGTGATGTGCTCCTCCGCTTCGTGGAGCCTGCCCTGATCGCGTCGTACGATGCCGAGCATGTTGTGGATCCGGCACAGCTGTGACGTGAGGGGCACATCCTCAGCGAGTCGCAGGCTGACCTCCAGATGGGCAGCGGCTCGCTCGTTGTCGCCCCGGATTCGGTGGCCGTACCCCAATTGCCACTCCGCTTCGACCTGCCCGAGCACATAGCCGGCTGCCTTGGCCTTCTCCAGCGCCGCGTCGAGATGCGCCACCGCTTGCCTGGAGTCTCCGCTGACCACGAACGCGGTCCCGGCCAGGATGCGCGCGTCGACCTCGCCCCGTACGTCGTCCATCAGCTCGAAGAGCTCCACCGCCGAAAGCGCGTGCGCGAGGGCTTCGTCCTCGGCATGCCGTGGCGCCATGCGAAGGCATTCGGCGAGGTCGCGCAGCATGAAGGCGCGCCCCCGCCGGTCGTCGGCGCGCTCGCAGGCCGCCAGCGCGATCCGGCTCATCGACTCCCAGTCGTCGTAGTAATCACGCAGCTCGAAGAAGTTGACGGCCGAGTCGGCGAGCTGCCAGCAGAGCGTGTGCGATCCGAACGAGGCAGCCTGCGTAACCGCCGCGCGCAGCGCCTCTCTCTCGGCCTCGAACCAGGCGCAGGGATCCGCGATCTCGACACGAGGCTCGTGATGCGCGTCCTCGGCCTGGAGCGTCGGGAAGACCCTGCCTGGGAGCAGCGTGTCGGCCCGCCGCGCGAGGACCAGCCAAGCGCCGAGCGCACGGGTGACGGCCGCGTGAATCTGCCGTGGAGAGGCTTCGATGTCCGCGCGGTCGCGGGCGTGCAGGCGGATCAGGTCGTGGAACCGGTAACGCGACTGACCGGCGGCGTCCACGCCCGCGAGGTTGAGAAGGTTGGCGCTCAGCAGCTCGCCGAGGCATCGCTCGGCCTCCTCCGGGGACGTGTCGAGCACCGCCGCCGCCACCCAACCGGCGAAGTCGGGGGTGTCCAGCTTGCTGAGCAGGTAGTAGAGCCGCTGGGTCGTCGGTGACAGGGCCGCGTAACCGAGACCGAGCGAGGCCCGTACGGTGAGGTCGCCGACTGAGAGCTCGTCGAGACGTCGTCGCTCGTCGCGCAGGAGCTCGGCGATGCGGGCGAGGGGCCAGTCGGGCCGGGAGGCCAGGCGCGCCCCGGCGGCTCGGACGGCGAGCGGCAGGTGGCCACAGAGCCGGACGACCTCGGCGGCCTCCACGGATGCGGCCCGTGCCTGCTCCGACCCGGTGATCCGGGCCAGCAGTTCGATGGCCTGCGTGGGCCGGAAGACATCGAGGCGCAGGTGCAGGGCGCCGGCCAGGCCCATCAGCCGGTGGCGGCTGGTGGTCAGCACCGCGCAGCTGCTGGAGCCTGGCAGCAGGGGCCTGACCTGCGATTCGTCGGCCACGTTGTCAATCAGCACGAGCATCCGCTTGCCGGCCAGGAGCGATCGGTAGAGGGCGGTGCGATCGCCGATCGACTCCGGGATCGCGGCTCCTTCGACGCCGAGTGCGCGCAGCATCGCTTCCAGCGCTCGGGCGGCGGCGGCGGAGTCGTCGGCGCCGGAGAGGCCGACGTAGAGCTGGCCGTCCGGAAACGCGCCCGTCAGCTCGTGCGCCACGTGCAGGGCGAGCGTGGTCTTGCCGACCCCGCCCATGCCCGAGATGGCGCAGATCGTCAGCGCCTGGCGCCGGTCCGGGGACAGCGCGTCCCGGAGTGTTGCCACCTCGTCGTCCCGGCCGGTGAAGTCGGCGATCGTCGGCGGGAGCTGGCGCGGGACCAGCGGCGAGGGCGACTCGCCCGGACCTTCCGCCGCAGGCCACGCGCCGGGTTTCGCCGGAGGATCGATCTGCTCGTCGCCACGGAGGATCGCCTCGTGCACGCGGCGCAGGAGGGGACCCGGCTCAAGGCCCAGCTCCTCCGCGAGCACGTCGCGGACGTTGGTGTAGGTCTCCAGCGCCTCGATCCGACGGCCGGACCGGTAGAGGGCGAGCATCAGATGCGCGTGCAGGCTCTCCTGATAGGGGTGGGTCTGGGCCGCCTCGCGTAGGTCGCCCACCGCCTCCGCGTGCCGCCCGAGGGCCAGCTCGGTCTCCGCCCACCGCTCGTAGACGGTGAGCCGGAGTTGTTCGAGGCTCAGCGCCTGCTGCGCGATCGGCTCGGAATCGATGAACTCCGCGAACGCGGGCCCCCGCCAGAGATCCAGCGCGCGCCGGAAACAACGGCCGGCCGACTCGTGATCGTGTGCGGTGAAGGCCGCCGTGCCCTCCGCCGCGAGTTTCCTGAATTGCGCGGCGTCCACCTCGCCGTGCGTGACGAGCTCATATCCGCCCGATCTGGCGAGCAGCCGGTCGGCGCCCAGTTGAACGCGTAGCTGGTGCACGTACGACTGGAGGTTGCTGCGCGCGGACACGGGCGGCTGGTCGCCCCACAGCACCGTGGTCAGAAAATCGTTGGAGACCGGCTGATCGGCCCGCGAAATGAAACCGACGAGTAGGGCGCGTAATTTCCGGGCGCTGCCGAGATGAATGCGCCGTCCGTCGTGGATCACCTGGAGTGGGCCTAGGATCTCGAAACGCATCCAGTCTTGCTCCGCCTTGGAATATGCATAGAGGAGATCGCTGGAAGTGGTCTGCCGCTCGGTCGTGCTCGCTGAGCGGCGAAACTCGACGGGTTGGTGTGGCGATTTTAGGTCGTCACCGTGCCTGGCGCAAAGGCGGGTGGCCCGGATCCGGTTCGGCGCCCGGGACGTCCCGCCCGCGGGGGGCGATCCACCTGCTCGGTCGTACGGACGGGGCCGTCGTGCGGACGGGGACGCCCGGCGGCCCCGCCCGGACCGACGTTTCCGTCACATACTCGCCACTGTGGGTGATGTAGCGCCGCCATGGTGGCGGTTCGTACATTTTGGACATCCTTACGGATTCAATTCGTCGGTGCCGAAAAACACCGGGAGGTGAACATGGAGAAGCAGAAGAACGAGACCAAGAAGCTTGAGCTCAAGGTCCGCAAGCTCGAGAAGATCGAGACGACCAAGATCCGCGAAGGCAGCGGCTGAGCTGGTACGACACGCCGGAGCCGATCGAGCATAAGCGATCGGCTCCGGCGTTCCATGTGACGAAAGAGTGCGCTGCGCATGCGGAAACCTCGTGTCAAACGCGTTCATCTGCCGACGGTCCTCCCGGACGGCCGGATAAGACTCGGCCTCGGTCAGTACGGCGTGGCCGCCGAATTGCAGGACGACGCCGAAGGGAACATCGCGCGAATCCTCACCCTCATGGACGGCACCCGGGACATCGAGCGGATCTGCGCCGACTTCGTGGCGAACAGCCCGGAGGTGGACCGGGAGAACGTCCGCGAGATCATCGAGGCACTCATCGACGAGGGGTTCATCGAGGACGCCGAGGCGGAGCCGCCCGGCAACCTCTCCGCACGGGAGCTGGAGAGGTACGCGCGCGCCAGCCACTTCTACTCCTGGATCGACACCGTCCCTCGGGAGTCCCCCTACACCGTCCAGTCGAAGATCAAAGAAGCCGAAGTGGGTCTGCTGGGCGTGGGCGGCACCGGATCCGCCGTCGCGGCGGGCCTGGTGGCGAGCGGCATCGGCGCGCTGCACCTGTCCGACTTCGACGAGATCCAGGAATCCAACCTGACCCGGCAGCTCCTCTACACCGAGCAGGACATCGGCGCCTCCAAGGTGGAGCGGGCGGTCGCCCGGCTACGCGCGATGAACAGTCTGGTCAAGGTGACGGGCAGCGACGTCAAGGCGACCGGGCCCGACGACCTGGCCGCGTTGATGACCGACTGCGACGTGTTCGTGCTCTGCGCCGACGAGCCCCAGCCGGACATCATGCTCTGGACGAACGAGGCCGCACTGCGTACGGGAACGCCATGGTTCGTCAGTTTCTACGCCGGGCCGATGGCGGTGGTTGGCTCCTTCCATCCCGGCGAGACGGGATGCTGGCTCTGCGCGCGTCGTGACGAGGACGCGAAGAAGGACGCCTCGGGGGAGCGACAGCTCGTTACCGAGGGCCGACCGCCGAACGCGGTGGTCGCCGCGAGCGCCAACATCAGCGGCCACATGTGCGCGCTGGAGGTGTTGTACCACCTTGGCGGCCTGCCCACCCAGGCGCGCGGACGGATCTTCCACTGGAACTTCGCGGTCTGGGACCACGTCTACGCCGTGGACGTGGTGCGCCACGACGACTGCCCCGCCTGTGGCTCGGTGGGCGGATGACGGCACCCGCCGCCGTGGATTCGACCGGCACGCTCCTACTGCGCCCGCTCAGCATCCAGGGCGATGACGACCCGGACAGCGTCATCGTCGGGCGGCCGGAGCTCGGCGAGTTCGTCAGCCTGCCCGCCCTCTACGGCAAGGCGGTCGAGCTGCTCGGCGACGGCCTCCCGATCGGCGTGGTCCAGCGCCGGATCGAGGACGAGCACGATGTCGAACTGGATGTCGTGCAACTCGTGGAGGCACTCGTCGACCTCGGCTTCGTCGCCCAGCTGAACGGCGTGGACCTGCCGGACCCGGCGGACAAGGCCCCGCCGCCCCACCTGCCCTGGCTGGCCGAGAGGCACGTGAGGTGGATCTTCGGCCGTCCGATGGGAGTGCTGTGCGCGGTTGTGGTCGGCGCGGCGGTCGTGACCCTGTTCGGCCGGCCCGATCTGGTGCCTGTGTACCACGACTTCTTCTGGAGCGATTACATCGGGCTCACGACGCTGGTCAACACCGCGATGTTCTCGGTGGTGATCAGCCTGCACGAGCTGATGCACCTGGCGGCCGCTCGGTCGCTCGGCACTCCGGCGCGCATCGGGTTCGGCACCCGTCTGCACAACCTGGTCGTGCAGACCGACGTCACCGCTATCTGGTCGGTGCCGAGGCGCTCGCGTTACCGCGTCTACCTGGCGGGGACCTACTGCGACCTCTTCCTCTTGGCGATCCTGCTACTCGTGCTCGGCCACGCGAACCCGCCGGAGGGGGTCGCGGCGCTCCTGCGGGCCCTCGCGCTGGTCACCATGCTGAGCGTGCCGATACAACTGCACGTCTACATGCGGACCGACTTCTACTTCGTGCTCGCCGACCTCCTGCGCTGCCGCAACCTGTTCGGCGACGGGCTCGGCTACGCCCGCTACCTGCTCCGCCGAGCGGCCGCCGTCGTCAAGCGGGCGCGGCCCCCCGCCGACCCGAGCGCCGAGCTGTCCGCCCACGAACGGCGGGCGGTGCGGATCTACGCGGTGCTGCTCGTCCCCGCCGCGACGGTCGCCCTCGGCACGTTCGCGATCTACACCCTGCCGATCATCGTCAGCTCCTTGTTGCAGGCGCTGGTCGCCGTCTGGGGTGGCCTGAACGGCGGCTCTGTGCTGCAGGGCGTCGACGGCGGTCTCTTCCTGCTCGTCGAGGGGGGCATCCAGACGCTTTTCGTGATCACCTTCGTCCGGTCACACCCCCACTGGTTTCGCCGCCGGTCAGTAGCGCCAGGGGTACGGTGACCAGTCGGGCTCGCGCTTCGCTGCCCGCTCGGTAGTCCGAACGCCAGCGCCGCAGCGTCCGCTCCAGCACGTCGGCGCCGGCCGAGACCCGCGCCAGGGGTACGCCGTCCTCCAGGTGCGGACGAAGCAGCCGCCACCGTTCCATCGCCTGGAGCCGTCGCCGGTGGGACAGGCCGCTCAGCGCTGCCGTCGGCCCGTCACGACCCTCCGGCCCGCCTGACCCGCCCGTCTCGCGTACCGCCACGACTACAACACTCCCCCCATCAATGATCGTCCACCACCATCGACCTGATTGAGCCTTGGCGCAGGTCCGCCGCAGAACGGGACGACCTCGGCGGCGAGGTAGAGGCCAGGACTGATGGGCTTCTTGTCGGCGGACGGTCCAGCGCGCCGACCGCATCGCCTTCCTGGGCGGTGGCCGGTCGTCGAGGAGGGTGATCACGAGGAGCTGGTACGCCGCGGCGGCCGCTACGCCGATTTCCTCCACGTTGGTGCGGTATGCTCCCGGCAGCAGCTAGCCAAATTCGGCTAGTGAAGATCGGGAGGGTTCGATGAAGCCGGTACGGCTGCTGGTCCTGGGCGCGCTGCGCAGGCGCGGGCGCGCCCACGGCTACCAGGTCCGCACGGATCTGGAGTCGTGGGGCGCGCACGAGTGGTCAACCGCCACCTCGGGCTCGGTCTATCACGCGCTCAAGAGCATGGCCGGTCAGGGCCTGCTGGTGACGCACGAGACGGTCGCCTCCGAGGCCGGAGGGCCGCCGCGGATCGAGTACGAGCTGACCCAGCAGGGCGAGCGGGAGTACCTCGACCTGCTGGGCCAAGCGCTGGCCGACCGCGAGCCGAGCCTGGACGTGCTGGGCGCCGCTGTCGGCCTCATCGAGGACCTTCCCCGGGAGCGGGCCCTGGAGTTGCTGCGCCAGCGGGCCCGCGCCATGCGCGAGTGGCGCGCGAGCATCACCGCGTACCTGCCCGAGGGCACGGATCTGGCGACCTGGGGCCCGGTGGGCGAGGTGCTGTCCCTGTGGCTGAGCACCGCCGACGCCGGCGCCCAGTGGACCGACCGAATGATCCGCCGCCTGGAAGAGGGCGCGTTCACCATGACCGGCGAATAGGAGTTCCCCCGATGGCCAACGAGATCGCCATACCGCTGCTTCCCTGCCGCTCCATCGACGAAATGGTCGACTTCTACACGATGCTCGGTTTCCGCCGGATCTACTACCAGGTCCGGCCGAACCCGTACGTGTTGCTCAAGCGCGAGGATCTCCAGCTGGGCTTCTTCGGCATGCCGGAGGCGTTCAAGTCCGAAGACTCCTACGGGACCTGCGTGATCGTCGTGCCGGACACCGGAGAGCTGTTCGAGGCGTTCGCCGCGGGTATGCGCGCGGCGCACGGCAAGCTCCTGGTCTCCGGCATCCCCCGGATGACCCGGCCGCGCAGGCGGAAGAACGACGGCAACCACTCCGGCTTCGCCGTCATCGACCCCGGCGGCAACTGGATCCGCTTCATGGCCGCCCGCCCCCTGCCGGAGAAGGAGGAGGCCACGAGCAGGCTCACCACCTCGCTGAACCGGGCGGTCGTGATGGGCGACTCCAACGGCAATCACGAGCGGGCGGCCGAGATCCTGGACGGCGCTCTGGAGCGGGACAAGGACACCGCGTCGGCGGCCGAGCTGCTGGAGGCGCTGGTCTACCGGGCCGAGCTCGCCGTCCGCGCCAAGGACCACGCCGCCGCCGGGCACGCCCTGGCCCGGGCGCGCGCCCTCACCCTGACCGAGGCAGAACGCGAGCAGCTCGCCCAGTCCCTGGCGGCCATCGACGACCTCGAGGCCGTGCTAGGTCTCTGACCGGGTACGGCGCTTGCGAGGGGCCGCCGAGCGGGGCGGCTGCGCGCGCATGTGGTCGCGCACGCGGGTCATGATGTCGCCGAGGTAGCGCACGTCCTCCTTAAGGACTGCGCCGTAGGCTCAGTAGTGCCAGGGGTACGGTGACCAGTCGGGCTCGCGCTTCTCCAGGAACGAGTCGCGCCCCTCGGCCGCCTCGTCGGTCATGTAGGCGAGCCGGGTCGCCTCGCCGACCAGGACCTGCTGTCCCACCAGGCCGTCGTCGATCAGGTTGAAGGAGAACTTCAGCATGCGCTGTGACGTGGGCGACTTGCCGTTGATCTTGCGGCCCCACTCCAGGGCCGTGGTCTCCAGCTCGGCGTGCGGCACGACGGCGTTGACCATGCCCATCCGGTGGGCGTCGGCGGCCGAGTAGGTGTCGCCCAGGAAGAAGATCTCCCTGGCGAACTTCTGGCCCACCTGACGTGCCAGGTAGGCGGAGCCGAAGCCGCCGTCGAAGCTGGCCACGTCGGCGTCGGTCTGCTTGAAGCGGGCGTGCTCCTCGCTGGCCAGCGTCAGGTCGGCCACCACGTGCAGGCTGTGCCCGCCGCCCGCGGCCCAGCCGGGCACCACGCAGATCACGATCTTGGGCATGAACCGGATCAGCCGCTGCACCTCAAGGATGTGCAGCCGCCCGGTCGAGACCGTGCCGTCGGAGTATTGATAACCGTCCTTGCCCCTGATGCGCTGGTCGCCGCCGGAGCAGAAGGCCCAGCCGCCGTCCTTGGGCGAGGGGCCGTTGCCGGTGAGCAGCACGCACCCGACGTCGGTGGTCTGCCGGGCGTGGTCGAGCGCCCGGTAGAGCTCGTCGACCGTCTGCGGCCGGAAGGCGTTGCGCACCTCGGGACGGTCGAACGCGATGCGGACGGTGCCCTGGTCGACCGCGCGGTGGTAGGTGATGTCGGTGAAGTCGAATCCCTCGACAGCCTGCCACGCTTTGGGATCGAACAGTTCGGAGACCATGGGCGAGAGCCTACCGAATCTGCTCTTCGGCCCATTCGGCCCACTCCTGCTGCGCCTTGCTGATGCGCAGGCCGTACTCGAGGGCGATGCGGCCGTACACGGACAGGTTGTCGGTGCCGCTCTCGACGAACCCGCGGATGCCCTCCAGACGCTCTCCTTCCTTGCCGGACAGCTCGGCCTGGCGGTGGAGGTAGGCGCGGGCCCGCTCGGGTGAGATCTGGGCCAGGAAGAAGACCCGCAGCAGCATGTCGCTGCGGGTCGCCCTGGCCGGCTCGACCTCGGTGATCCAGCGGCGCAGCTCGGTCAAACCCTCGGCGGTGATCGAGTATTCCTTGCGGCCGCGCGGCCCCTCGGCCACCACGTCCACGAGGCCGGCGTCGGCCAGCTTGCCCAGCTCGGCGTAGAGCTGGCTCTGCGTGGCGGGCCACGTGTTGGAGAGCGAGACCTCGAACAGCTTCATCAGGTCGTATCCGCTCGCGGGTCCCTCGGACAGGAGCCCGAGTGCGGCGTGTCGAAGACTCATATTCCTATGTTGACATATCTCGCCAGGAGGTTCTAGCTTCGACATGTCGCTGTAGGAATATTAGGGAGTCTCCGCCATTCGCGGCCTGCTCCGGTCACCGCGCCGCCGGTCGGCCGCCGGTCAGGGGACCTCGGCGCGCAGCTCGGCCAGCAGCTCGCCCTGATCGGCGAGCATGTCGGTGAGGATGCGCCGGGCCGCCCCGAGCAGGTCGGCCAGCTCGGGGGTGGCCAGGGTGTAGACGACGGTGCTGCCTTCGCGGATGGCGCTCACGATCCCGGCTCTGCGCAGGACCGCCAGCTGCTGGGAGAGGCTCGAAGCCTCGATGTCGATCTGAGTCAGAAGATCCCGGACGGGAAGCGGGCCTTCCTGGAGTAGCTCCAACACTCGGATGCGAGCGGGGTGGCCGAGAGTTCGGAAGAAATCAGCCTTGGCCTGATAGACCTCCACGTGCATACTGCCCAGACTAATCCAGTTCAGTTGCATAATTCTTCAAGTCGTAAGGTTGTTGGCTAGGATGAGCGCGGGGACTAGGGAGTAGCCATGGGTCGAGGAAGAGCCAAGGCGAAGCAGACGAAGGTCGCTCGCCAGCTTAAGTACACAAACCAGAGCATCGACTACGACCGGCTCCGCGAGGAACTAGGCGCGGACACCGGGCGAGACGAGATGCACACGAACGCGGGTTCCGAGCAGGAGTCCGAGCGCGCGCAGTGACGCGGGCCAGCCTGGCCGGCGCGCAGGTGACGTGTCGGGCCGTCTGGCCTCCGGAGCCCGCTCGGGCACCGAGGGCCGCAGACGGCCCAGCACCTCACGACGGCGAGGCCGGCGGGCCCATCGTTCCTGCTACTGTCACGCGGCCTACTATCACGCGGCGCAGGTGTCGTGCGTCGCGTCGAACCCGTCGAGCGCGTCGGTGTCACCGGTGCGCAGGGCCTTGAGCCCCTTCCAGTCGTCACCGACGACCAGCACCAGGCGGCTGGTCCGCGCGCCGGGCACCGCCCTGGGCGTGGCGGTGACCAGGTCCTTGACCAGCGTCGGCACTCTCGTCTCACCGTTCGGCGAGTAGAGGATCAAGCTCTTCGCGTACGGCTTGCGTGCCGCGTCGGTGACCTTGGTGATGTGATAGCCCCGCTGCTCCAGCGCGGCGGCCACCTGCGAGCCGAGACCGCCCCGATAGGTGCCGTTGCGCAGCTCGATCTGGACCTTCGACCGGGAGACCTTCGTCTGGCCGCCCTTGACGCGCCCCGGCCCGCTGTCCCTGGCGACGAGCCGGAAGAGCCGCGTCGCCTGCGGCTGGACCCACTCGACCCGGCCCGGCTGGCTCAGTGAGTAGTGCCACGGCGTGGTGATGAAGCGGATCTGGCCGGCGGTGAGCCCCTGGAGGCTGCCGGCCAGGTCCTTCATCACTCCGGGCGTGAGGCCGGGATCGGTGGTGACGGCCCTGGTGCCCGCGTCGAGGAAGCCGATGAGCCTCGCGGGATTGGTCAGCGTCTCGCCGCTCATCACCTTCTGGACCATCGACGCGATGAACATCTGCTGGCGCTGGATGCGGCCGATGTCGGAGCCGTCGCCGAGGCTGTAGCGGGCGCGGACGTAGCCGAGCGCCTCCTCGCCGTCGAGCGTCTGGCGCCCGGCGGGCAGGTGGAGCAGCGCCTTGGTGTCGTCGACCCGCTCCGGCAGGCAGACCTCGACGCCGCCGACGGCGTCGACCATGCTCTTGAAGCCGGTGAAGTCGACCTTGACGAAGTGGTCGATGTGGATGCCGGTCAGCGCCTCGATCGTCTTCCAGGTGCAGGTGATGCCGCCGGAGTTGAACGACTCGTTGATCATGCCGAGGTGCGGCCGCTGGCCGGGCAGGGCGCCCTTCGCGCGGCAGAAGGGGAGCTGCACCAGCGAGTCGCGAGGGAAGCTGACCACGATCGCGGTGTCGCGCCGGGACGAGACGTGCGCGAGCATGATCGTGTCGGTGCGCTCGCCCGGGAGCCTGCCGTACCTGGCGTTCTTGCCGTCGCGCTGGTCGGAGCCGACGATCAGCACGTTCATGGCGGTGCCCGCCACCTTGGGCGGGCGGGTCGCGCCCAGGTCGTCCTGGGTGACCTCGATGTGCTTGACGTTGCCGGTCAGTTTGACGTAGACGACGGCCGTGGCGCCCACGACCAGCAGGACGAACCCCAGCGCGATCGCGATCGACCAGCGCAGCCAGCACACGCCGGCGCGGCGCGACGTGCGCGGTGACGGGGAAGGCGGCGCATCGACAAGCCCGCGGCTCACGTGACTCCCAAACAGGACGGGGCCGAGCGCGCCGCCCGTGGCGAGAGCCTCTCCGTGCAGATGTCGGCCGGTTGAACCTCGCCGAGTCTACTCAGGCGATGCGCGAGCCACATGAGGACGGCGAGATCTCCCGTTAGTCCGGCACGTTCACCCGCGGGGAGACCGCGCCACGCGCGGATCGAGCCAGACCGTGCCGGTGGCGGTCTCGTCGCGGGCGGCGGCCGGCTGTGCCGGTGGCGGTCTTGTCGCGGGCGGCGCCCGCCGGCCGTCCCGCGGGCCCTGGGTAGCCTGGACGGGAAGCCACGAGAACATCCCGGGAGCCGCATCGTGACGGAGCGCAGACCCCTTGGCATGCCCTTCGAGTCGTGGATCGACCGGCAGATCCGCGAGGCGGAGGAGCGCGGCGAGTTCGACGACCTGCCGGGCAAGGGCAAGCCGCTCCCCGATCGCAACGAGGCCACCGACGAGATGTGGTGGATCAAGCAGAAGCTGAAGAGCGAGAACCTGTCCATGCCGCTGCCGCCGACGCTCGCCCTGCGCAAGGAGGCCGAGCAGGCCCTGGCCGACGCGCTGGGCGCCCGGACCGAGGCCGAGGCCCGGCGGATCGTCGAGGAGATCAACGCGAGGATCCGTGAGGCGATCAGGACGGGCCTGCCCGGCCCGCCGCTCAACCTGATGCCCTACGACGTCGAGCGGGTCGTGTCCGACTGGCGGCGCGCCCGGTAGTTCCCGGCGTCTGGACCGCCCGTGTGATCGAGTTCACAATCGGTCCATGGGTGACGGGACACAGATAGGCGCCAGGACACCGCGCAGGGAGGACGCCCGGCTGCTCACCGGCCGGGCCGGATACGTCGGCAACGTACGGCTGCCGGGCATGGCCCACGCCGTCGTGGTCCGCAGCCCCATCGCCCACGGGCGGCTGGCCGGCTGCGACGCCAAGGCGGCCTGGACGGTCGAGGGCCTGCTCGACGTCATCACCCCGGCCGACGCGACCGCCGTCCGGCTGCCCTGCGTCACCCTCGCGACCGGCCAGCGGCATACGTCCTATCCGATCCTGGACCAGGCGGTCCGCTACGCGGGCCAGCCGCTCGTGCTGGTCGTCGCCGAGACGCCGGAGGCCGCCGCGGACGCGGCCGGGCTGGTCGACCTGGAGTTCGACGAGCTGCCCGCGGTCATCGGGATCGAGCGGGCGCTGGATCCCGGGGCTCCGCTGCTCTATCCCGAATGGGGCACCAACCTGGTCACCGACTCCGTCCTCGGCGACCCCGACTGCGACGAGGCCATCGCGGGGGCGGAGCACGTCGTCGAGCTGACGCTCGGCTTCGGCCGGGCCTCGCCCCACCCCATCGAGCCGCGCGGGATCGTCGCGTCCTTCGACGGCGAGGAACTCATCGTCCGCACGTCCACGCAGGCCCCGCACCACGTACGCGAGCACGTCGCGGACGCGCTCGGGCTGACGCACGACAGGGTGCGCGTGGTCAGCCGCGAAGCCGGAGGCGGGTTCGGCGGGAAGGAGCACCTCTACCCGGACGAGGCACTCGTCTGCCTGGCCGCGATGCGCCTGGGCCGCCCGGTGAGCTGGACCGAGTCGCCCGGCGACCGCCTGGTCGCCACGCTGCCCGCGCGGGCCGCCGTGCACCGCGCCCGGCTGGCGCTCGACGCGGACGGGCGGTTCGTCGCCCTGCACGCCGACGTGGTCGGCGACCTCGGCGGCCACCCGTCCAACGTGGGCATCTCGCCGTTCGCGGTGACGGCCATCATGCTGCCCGGCCCCTACCGCTTCGACCGGGTCGCGGTACGGCTGCGCGGCGTCGTCACCACGACCACGCCGACCGGCTCCTACCGGGGCTTCGGCCAGCCCGAGGCCACCTGGACCCGTGAGCGGCTGGTCGACGAGGCGGCCCGGCGGCTCGGCGTGGACCCCGTGGAGCTGCGGCTGCGCAACCTGCTCGGGCCCGGCGAGCTGCCCTGCACCACCAGGACCTACCAGCCGTACGACTCCGGCGACTACCCGCGCGCCCTGCGGACCCTGCGCGACCTGATCGTGCCCCCGGCGGGAGGCGACGGGCGCCGCCGCGGGATCGGGTTCTCCTGCCACGTGGAGGCCACCGGGCTGGGCCCGTCGATGGCCATGAAGGCGACCGGCATGCTGGCTGGCGGCTACGAGACCGCGGTGCTGCGGATGGAGCCGGACGCCTCGGTCGTGGTCTCGTCGGGCGTGGCGGCCATGGGGCAGGGCATCGAGACGGCGCTGGCCCAGATCGCCGCCGACCGGGTCGGGGTGCCGTTCGAGCGGGTGCGGGTGGTGCTCGGCGACACCGCCGTCACGCCGTACTCCTCGATCGGGTCCATCGCCAGCCGTTCGCTCGCGGTGGGCGGGGGCGCGCTCACGCAGGCCGCGGCGCGGCTCCGGGACAAGATCGTGGCCATCGCGGCCCACCGGCTGGAGGCGGCCCCGGAGGACCTGGATCTCGTCGGCTCCGCCGTACAGGTGAAGGGTGATCCGCGGACGGCCCTGACGCTGCGGGAGATCGCCACGTCGGCGTGGCGCGGCTGGGACCTGCCCGAAGGCATGTCGCCAGGGCTGGAGGAACGGGTCAGCTACGACCCCGTGGCCTACACCTTCGCCTACGGGGCGCACGCCGCGGCCGTCGCGGTCGATCCGGAGACGGGGGCCGTCGAGGTGGAGGGCTACTGGGCCGTCGGTGACTCGGGCGTACAGGTGAACCCGGCCATCGTCGAGGGCCAACTGCGCGGCGGCATCGCGCAGGGCATCGGCATGGCGCTGACCGAGGAGATCGTCTATACCGACGACGGGCAGCCCGTCACCGAGTACCTGTTGCCGACGACGCGCGAGATCCCCGACATCCACGTCGCGATGCTGGAGACGCCCTCGCCGATCACGCCCGGCGGCATGAAGGGCGCCGGTGAGGCCGGGACCATCGGGCCGCCGGCCGCCATCGGCAACGCCGTCGCCGCCGCCCTCCCGGAGATCGCCGACCGGGTCACCAGCACGCCGCTGACTCCCGAGGCCGTCTGGTCGCTGCTGAGGCATGAACACGGAGCGACCGGGTAGCCCGGGTCGGATGGGGCTCACGGACTGGTTCCTCACCGAGGAGGAACGCGGCAATCCGTTCACCCGGCTGACCGCCTGGTCGACGGGAAACCTGGTGCGCCCGCTCGCCCACGGCGCCACGTACTTCGCCGAACTCCAGGAGCGCCTGGACGGGCTCGGCGACGACGACCTGCTGCTGTTCGCCGACTGGCGCGGCGATCCCGACGAGCGGCTGAGCGACGGCGGCCCCCGGGTGGCGGGCGCGATGGCCCGCGCGGCGGGCAACGGAGCGCTGGTCAGGGGGCTGCTCTGGCGGTCGCACCTCAACCTGCTGCGCTTCAGCGCCGCCGAGAACCGGCACTTCGGCGCGGACATCGAGGAGGTCGGCGGGCAGGCCGTGCTCGACACACGGGTACGGCCCCGCGGCTCGCACCACCAGAAGTTCGTCGTGTTACGCCACAGCTCGGGCTCGGCCCGGGACGTGGCCTTCGTCGGCGGCATCGACCTGTGCCATAGCCGCCGCGACGACGCCCGGCACGGCGGCGACCCGCAGGCCGCGCCCATGCCCGACGTGTACGGCGAGCGGCCGCCCTGGCACGACCTTCAGGTGGCGATCCACGGGCCGGCCGTGGCCGAGGTGGAGAAGGTCTTCCGCGAACGCTGGGAGGACCCGGCGCCCGCGACCCGCCAGCCGCTGCGGAGATTACGCGACCACTTCCAGCGGATGGACGACGTGCCTCCGCTGCCGCCGCCTGGTCCACCGCCGGCCCCGGCCGGGACCCATGCCGTGCAACTGCTACGCACCTATCCCCACCGGCGCAGCGCCTACCCGTTCGCCCCGAGAAGAGGGGAGCGGAGCGTGGCGCGCGCCTACCAGAAGGTGCTGCGCCGGGCGAGCGCGCTCGTCTATCTGGAGGACCAGTACCTGTGGTCGACCGAGGTGATCGAGCCGTTCGCCGAGGCGCTGGAACGCGAGCCGGAGCTCCGCATGATGATCGTGGTGCCGCGCCACCCCGACCAGGACGGCTGGCTGGCCGGCCCCGCCAGCCTGATCGGCCGGAGCGAGGCGCTCGCCCGGCTCCGGCAGGCGGGCGGCGACCGGGTCGCGGTCTACGACCTGGAGAACCACGCGGGCACCCCGGTGTACGTGCACGCGAAGGCGTGCGTGGTCGACGACGTGTGGGCGAGCGTCGGGTCCGACAACGTCAACCTGCGGTCGTGGACGTACGACTCGGAGCTGAGCTGCGCGATCGTGGACGAGGAGCTGGACCCGCGCCCGCCGGGCGGGGCCCGCGTGTTCGCCAGGCGGCTGCGGCTCGCGCTGGCCGCCGAGCACCTCGACCGCGACCCGGGCGACGTGGACGAACTGTGCGATCCGAAGATCGCCTTCGAGGCGTTCGCCGAGTCGGCGCGGCGCCTGGAGTCGTGGCACCAGGGTGGCTGCCGGGGGGCGCGCCCGCCCGGACGGCTGCGCCCGCACCCTCAGCCGGAGCTGGGGCGGCTGCGGCGGACGCTGGCCATGCCGTTGTACCGGCTCGCCGTCGACCCCGACGGCCGGCCCCCGGACCTGCGCCGGTCGCGCCGGTTCTGACGCATGGTTCTGACGCGGCGGTGGCGTGCCTGGCTCTGATCCGCTGGTCTGATCCGCTGGTCTGACCCGCTGGTCTGACCCGCTGGTCTGACCCGCTGGTTTCCGCGCTGCCGGCTGGTCTGCCGGTTCTGGCGGTGGGGTCAGCGGGTGGCCTGGAACAGGCCGTTGATGGCCAGGACGTAGCCGTACACGCCGAAGCCGACGACGATGCCGCGGGCGACCGGCGACAGGTAGGAGTGGTGCCGGAACGGCTCACGCCGGTGCACGTTGGAGATGTGCACCTCGATCACGGGCAGCTCGACGCTCTCGATGGCGTCGTGCAGGGCCACCGAGGTGTGGGTGTAGGCCCCGGCGTTGAACACCGCGCCGATGGACCGGCCGGCCTTCACCTCGGCGCCCGCCTCCTGGATCCAGTCGATCAGCTGGCCCTCGTGGTTGGACTGGCGGAAGTCGACGTCGAGCCCGAGCTTCCCGGCCTCCTGCCGGCACAGCTCCTCGACCTCGGCCAGCGTGGTCGAGCCGTAGACCTCGGGCTTTCGGGTGCCGAGCAGGTTGAGGTTGGGGCCGTTGAGTATCAGGACCGATGCCATGGGTGCCTCGATTCGGGTGGACTTCTCGGAGCTGCGCCCATCCTCTCCGATCCGCTCCTCTCCCCCTGCCCAGCCGTACGGCGAACCTTCCCTGGCCCGGCCGTACGGCGAGCTCGGCCCGAGGCGGTCAGTGGGCGAAGGAGAATCCAGCGCCCCGGAGCTTGGCGGAGCTCAGGGGGACGGTCGGTGTCCTGATCTCGCCGCGGAAGGTCAGCGCGGGCCACCCCTCGGCGGCGCAGATCTCGCCGAACATCTCCTCGTTCGTCCGGGGGGTGACGGCGTCGGGGACGGCGTTGTAGATGCCGGTCAGGCCCTCGCTCACCACGAAGTCGAGGGCCGCCGCCGCGTCACGGTAGTCGATCCGGTAGAGCAGGGCGGCGGCGGAGAAGGGGACGCTGCCGCCCAGCACCTCGTGGGCGAGCTTCACCCGGGTGGGGTAGTCGAGGTCGCGGGGATGGCCGTAGACGTCGGGGATGCGGACGACCGCCCCGCCGGTCGTGGCCAGCACCGCCTGCTCGGCGGCGACGAAGTTGCGCGGCGAGGCGTCGGGATCGGTGGTCGTCGGCGTCTCCTCGTCCACCACGGCTCCCGTGCCGGCGCCGTACACGGAGACCGAGCTGGTGAAGACCACCCGGGGGTGCGCCTCGGCGGCGGTCCGCGCGCTCGCGGTCAGCGTGTCGGCGTATTCGGCGACGCGCTGGCCGGCGTCGAAGGAGCGGGCGAGGCGCGGGCTCACGGTCAGCACCACGGCGTCGGCCCCGTCGGTCACCCGCTCCACGGCCGGTCGGTCGCTGCCCCGCAGGACCGCCACGTCGGAGCAGACCTCTCGCAGCTCCTCGACCCGTCCGGGCGTGGTGGTGGTGCCGGTCACCTGATGGCCCGCCTCGGTCCAGCGGCGGGCGAGCTCCATGCCCACGTTGCCACAGCCGATGATCACGTAACGCACGTCAAGACCTCCTAGGGAAACGCTGTTTCACTTTGCCCTACGAGCCGCCCTCACCGCCACCGCACAGAACGAGGTATTCGCGGGCACCTCCTGGTGCGCCCCCCGCGTTGAGTTCGTTCGCACTTCTGGCCTGAGCCCCCGCGTAGAGTTCGTTCGCACTTCCGGCATGAGCCCCCGCGTAGAGATCGCGTCAACTTCCGGCCGCTGCGCGTATAGAACCCGTCAAGAAGTGAGAAACAGGCCGATTTCGGGGCTTTGCTTGCCATATCGCCACCTGTCCTGGTGGTCGAAGGGCCGCCCGACCGGGCGGTCAGCGTCAACCATGCCTGTCCGGAGGCTCCCTTCGTGACCACTTACGATGGCCTCAAGGTGGAATGCGGCAGGCCGGGTGAGGACTATGCGGCAGGCAGGACCGTCCCCCTCAGGGACGACACGAGGACATCCGTGGCCGTGAACGTGCTCCGGCTCAACCTGGCGCTCGACCGGTCGTGACCAGGAGCCGTACATGACCAGGGGCCGTACATGACCAGAGGCCGTCTGCGGGTCTACCTCGGGGCCGCTCCCGGGGTGGGCAAGACGTACGCCATGCTCAGCGAGGCCCGCCGGGCCCGCGAGCGCGGCAGGGACGTGGTCGTGGGGCTCGTCGAGACCCACGGCCGGCCCCGCACCGCCGAGCTGCTGGAGGGCCTGGAGATCGTCCCCCGCAGGACCATGGTCCACCGGGGCGCCACCTTCACCGAGCTCGACGTCGAGGCGGTCATCCGGCGGGCGCCCAAGATCGTGCTGATCGACGAGCTGGCCCACACCAACGTGCCCGGCTCGGCCAACCCCAAGCGCTGGCAGGACATCGACGAGGTGCTGGACGCGGGGATCGACGTCGTCTCCACGGTCAACATCCAGCACCTGGAGTCGGTCAACGACGTGGTGCAGGAGATCACCGGCGTCCCGCAGCGCGAGACCGTCCCCGACGAGGTGGTGCGGCGGGCCGACCAGGTGGAGCTGGTCGACATGTCGCCCGAGGCGCTGCGCCGCCGGATGTCCCACGGCAACGTCTACGGCCCCGAGAAGCTGGACGCCGCACTCGCCAACTACTTCCGCGTCGGCAACCTCACCGCCCTGCGCGAGCTGGCCCTGCTCTGGGTCGCCGGCAAGGTCGACGACCAGCTCGACCGCTACCGCGCCGAGCACGGCATCGCCGGCACGTGGGAGACCCGCGAGCGCGTCGTGGTCGCGCTGACCGGCGGCCCCGAGGGGGACACACTGGTACGGCGGGCCGCCCGGATCGCCGCCCGGAACAAGGGCGCCGACCTGATCGCGGTGCACGTGACCAGCGCCGACGGGCTGGCCGGAGGCGACCCGGCCCACCTGGCTCGCCAGCGCACCCTGGTCGAGAGCATGGGCGGCACCTACCACCAGGTCGTCGGCGACGACATCCCGCGCGCCCTGCTCGACTTCGCCCGGGGGGTGAACGCGACCCAGCTCGTGCTCGGCGCGTCGAGACGGGGCCGGCTGGCGCAGGTCCTCTCGCGAGGGGTGGGCGTCACGACCACGGCGCTGTCCGGCTCGATCGACGTCCACATGATCACGCATGCCGAGGTGAGCAAGGCCGGCACCCGCCGGCCGCGTTCCCGGGCGGCGCTCACCCGCAGGCGGCGGCTGGCCGGATGGGTCATGGCCGTCGCCGGGATGCCTCTGCTGACCGCGGTGCTGCTGCCGTTCGCCGGGACGCTGGCGCTGCCCAGCGAGATCCTGCTGTTCCTGCTCATGGTCGTCGGGGTGGCGCTGGTCGGCGGCATGTGGCCGGCGCTGACCGCGGCCGTCGGCGGCTCGCTGCTGCTCAACTGGTTCTTCACGCCGCCGTCCGGTCAGTTCACCGTCTACGATCCGCAGAACTTCCTGGCGCTGACCGTGTTCGTGCTGGTCGCCGCCGCGGTGAGCGTGATCGTGGACCTCGCGGCCCGGCGCACGCGGGAGGCCGCCCATGCCGGCGCGGAGGCGGAGCTGCTGTCCACCCTGGCCGGCCACGTGCTGCGCGGCCAGGCCGCGGTGCCGTCGCTGCTCGCCCGGATGCGGGAGACGTTCGGGCTGGCCTCGGTCACACTGCTGGAACGGCTCGGCGAGCCGTTCCCGGAGGACCGCTCCGAGCCCGGGGCATGGCGGATCGTGGCCACGTCGGGCGGCGCCCCGGCCACCTGCCCGGACACCGCCGACACCGACGTGGTGATCGACGACGACCTGGTCCTCGCGGCGCGTGGCCGGCTGACCGAGGCCGCCGACCGGCGGGTGCTGGAGGCGTTCGCCGCCGAGACCGCCGTGGCGCTGCGCCAGCAACGCCTGCAGGAGGAGCTGGACCGGGCCAAGCCGCTGGCCGTGGTGGACCGGATGCGCACGGCGCTGCTCGCGGCCGTCAGCCACGACCTGCGCACCCCGCTGGCCGCGGCCAAGGCGGCGGTGGAGAGCCTGGGCAACACCGACATCGACTGGTCGGAGCGGGATCGCGTCGAGCTGCTGGCCACCGCTGAGGAGTCACTGGAGAGGCTGGAGCGGCTCGTCGTCAACCTGCTCGACATGAGCCGCCTGCAGGCCGGCGTGCTGGGGGCCGACCTCCAGCCCGTACTCGTCGAGGAGGTCCTGCCCCGGGCGATCGACGACCTCGGACCGGTTCGCGACGACGTCGAGGGCGACATTCCGGCCGGGCTGCCCGAAATCATCGCCGACCCGGCGCTGCTGGAACGAGTGCTGGTCAACCTGATGTTCAACGCGGCCCGCTTCAGCCCGCCCGGCGAACACGTGCTGATCACCGCCAGCCAGTACGCCGGCCAGGTCGAGATCCGCGTCATCGACCGCGGCCCCGGCATCCCGCGCGAGGCGCACGACCGGGTCTTCCTGCCCTTCCAGCGCCTCGGTGACCGCGACAACCACTCAGGAGTCGGCCTCGGTCTCGCGCTGTCCCGAGGGCTGGCCGAGGCCATGGGCGGCACCCTCGTGCCGGATGAGACGCCGGGCGGCGGTCTCACCATGATCCTGACGCTGCCTGTCGCGACGGAAGCGGGCCTCCTGTGACCCCACGTGCTGCCTGCCGCGACGGAAGCGGGTCTCCGGTGACTCGCGTGCTGCCTGTCGCTACGGAAGGAGGTCTCCGGTGACCCGGGTGCTGGTCGTCGACGACGAACCGCAGATCCTGCGGGCCCTCCGGATCAACCTGGCGGCCCGGCACTACGAGGTCGCGGTCGCCGCGGACGGCGGCACCGCCCTGCGCGAGGCCGCCGACTGGCATCCCGACCTGATCATCCTCGATCTCGGGCTGCCCGACCTCGACGGCGTGGACGTCATCCACGGCCTGCGCGGCTGGACCAGTGTCCCGATCATCGTGCTGTCCGGCCGGGCCGACGGCCACGACAAGATCGAGGCGCTCGACGCGGGGGCCGACGACTACGTCACCAAGCCGTTCGGGGTCGACGAACTGCTCGCCCGGATCCGCGCCGTGACCCGCCGGACCAGCGCCCAGGAGCCGGAGCCCGCCCGTGTCCGGCTCGGCGAGCACGTGGTGGACCTGGCAGGTAAGACGATCTCCGGCGACGTACGGCTCACGCCCACGGAGTGGCACATCCTGGAGCTACTGCTGCGCCACCCCGGCAAGCTGATCAGCCAGCGGCAGATCCTCACCGAGGTGTGGGGCGCTCAGTACGTCAAGGAGACCCACTACCTGCGCCAGTACATGGCCCAGCTGCGCCGCAAGCTGGAGCGGGATCCGGCGCGTCCGGTTCATCTGATCACTGAGCCGGGCATGGGTTACCGCTTCCAGCCTTGAGACTTGCGGTCGTGAGGCACCCAGCCCTGAGGTACCCGGCCGTGAGACTTCCCGCCGTGAAGGGAAGGCGTCAGGGGCGGGGGTGGTCGGTGTACGGGGGTGCCAGGTCGGCGCCGCCCGGCCGGCGGGGCCGCAGGTCGGCGGTCTGGATCACCCGGCTGATGTCGCTGGGCGTGATCAGCCCGACCAGGTGACCGCCGTCGTCGAGGACGACCGCGCGCCCGTCGGCGCAGCCGTCCATGCGCGCGAGCAGGTCGGTCAGCGCGTCGTCCGGCCGCGCCGTGGGCACCTCGCCCGGCGGGCAGGCGATGTCCCGCAGCCGGGTCGAGGCGCGCCGGTCGGCGGGCACCCGGCGGATCCGGTTGAGCGTCACCAGACCGGCGAAGACGCCGTGCTCGTCCACGAGCGGATAGGTCGACAGGTGCGAGACCATCACCAACCGGTCGATCAGGGTCGTCACGGACTCGTCGGGGTACGCCGCGACGGGGTGCGCCGTCATCACCCGGCTCACCGGGATGCCGTGCAGGGCGGGGGCGACCACGGCCTGTTGCTCTTCGGCGCTGGCGGCGTTCACCAGGAACAGTCCGATCAGGGCCAGCCACAGCCCCTGGAAGCCGAGCCCGGTGACGAGCTGGGCGAAGCCCAGGGCGATCAGCGCGTAACCGAAGATCCGGCCCGCGCGGGCGGCGGTGATCGAGGCCCTGACCTGGTCGCCGTGCCACTTCCACAGCACCGCGCGCAGCACCCGCCCGCCGTCCAGCGGCGCGGCCGGGATCAGGTTGAACACGGCCAGCAGCACGTTGATCCCGGCCAGGTAGGCGAACATGCCGACGACCAGGGACGTGGCGCCGGCCACGCCGGCCAGCCAGGCCACCAGCCCGAACACCGCCCCGGCGACCAGGCTGGTGGCCGGTCCGACAGCGGCGATCCGGAAGTCGGCGCCCGGTGTGCGGGCCTGGCCGCGCAGCCGGGCCACGCCGCCGAGCAGCCAGAGCGTGATGCCCGCCACCTCGATGCCGTGCCGCTTGGCGACCATGGCGTGGGCCAGCTCGTGGGCGAGCAGCGAGGCCAGGAACAGCAGCGCGGTCACGAGCGCGGCGATCACGTAGATCGCCACCGAGTGCCCCGGAAAGGTGACCGGGAACCGGCCGAAGGCCAGTCCGACCACCAGGATCACCACGATGACGAGCACGCTGACGTTGAGGCCGACCGGCACTCCACCGATCCGGCCAAGACTGATGGAGGAGCGCATCATCTCTCCCGTGCTAGTTCACGCGTCCCCTTCCCTCCACCGGCACATGCACACAGATCACGCCACAAAGCTCACCCGGCCATAATCGTTTGCGTGACGGGGTACTCCAGGCGATTATTTCTCCAGCTCAGCGCCGCCGCCGCTGGGGCGGCCGTCCCGGGGCAGGACACGCGCTCTCGGGATCAGGACGCTCAGGACCAGAACTCTCAGAACCGGAACTCTCAGGATCAGGACTTTCGGGATCAGGATTCTCGGGGCCGGGAGTTCGGGGAGCAGGAGTTCGACCGGCTGCGCCAACGGTGGCGGGACGTGACGGCGGGGTCGGGGTTCGACGCGGCGGCGGAGCCGTACCGGACGCGGCTGGCCAGGCTGGGCTCGACGGCGGCGGCCTACCGCGACCTGATGGCGCCGGGCGGCGCGTCGCTCTGGCCCGGCCTCCCCTTCCCCTCCTTTCGTGACACCCCGGCGCGGCTGCGGACCATGGCGCGCGCGTTCGCCCTGCCGGGGACCGGCCTGACCGGTGACGCGGAGCTGGCCGGGGCCGTGGCGTCCGGGATCGACCACTACCGGCGGCGGGTCTACGCGGCGGGCGCGAAGGCGGCCGGCAACTGGTGGAACTGGGAGATCGGCGTCCCCAAGCGGCTCCTCGACGCGGCCGTGCTCATCGGGCCCCACCTGACGGAACGGCAGGGCGCGGCGCTGGCGGAGGCGGTGGACCACTTCGTCCCCGACTGCCGCCTGGACGACTACAGCGGCAACAGCACCGGGGCCAACCGGGTGGACCTGTGCACGGTGCTGCTGCTGCGCGCCGTCCTCACCGCCGACCCCGGCCGGGCCGCACGGGCCGCCTCGGGGCTCTCCCCGACCTTCCCGTACGTCTCGGAGGGCGACGGTCTCTACCGGGACGGCTCGTTCATCCAGCACACGTTCGTCCCCTACCAGGGCACCTACGGGGCGGTGCTGCTGTCCGGGCTGGCGACGCTGTTCGCGGTGCTGCGCGGTTCGCCGTGGGAGATCACCGACCCGAACCGGCAGGTCGTGTACGACTCCGTCGAGAGGTCGTTCGCGCCCGTCGTCCACGACGGCGTGTGCATGGACCTCGTCAGCGGCCGGGCGATCGGCAGGCACCCGTACGGCGACCACCGGAGGGGACGCGCGATCGCCTCCGCGATCCTGCTCCTCGCCGAGACCGCCTCCGCCGCCGAGCGGTCCCGCTGGCAGGCCCTCGTCAAGGGGTGGGCGGCGCGGAACACGCCCCAGCCCATGCTCGGCGCGGTGGAGGCCACCGACCTGGGGTTCCACGCCCGGCTGGCCGCGGTCCTGGACGACGCCGCGATCCCCACGGCCGCCGAGCCCGTGGGGCATCGGCTGCTCGCGATGAGCGCCCGCGCGGTGCACCGCAGGCCAGGCTGGTGCGCGGGGCTCAGCATGGCCTCCCACCGGATCGGCCACTACGAGCACGGCAACGGCGAGAACCTGCGTGGCTGGCACACCGGCTCCGGAATGCTCTACTGGTGGACCGAGGGCCACGGCGACCAGTATTCAGACGGCTTCTGGTCCACGGTCGACCCCTACCGCCTGCCGGGCACGACGGTCTCCACCAGGCGACTGCCCGACGGCGCCGGGGCGAGCTGGGGCGACACCTGCCCGCCGGGCCGCTGGGTGGGCGGCGCCACCGACGGCACGTACGCCACGGTCGGCCAGCACCTGAACGGCCTGGAGAGCACCGTGGAGGCGTTCAAGTCGTGGTTCTTCCTCGACGACGCCGTGGTCTGCCTGGGCGCGGGGATCAGCGGCGCGGACGGCGTGCCGGTCGAGACCATCGTGGACAACCGCCGGACCGGCGCGTTCCTCACCGTGGACGCCGCCGGACACTGGGCGCACCTGGAGGGACACGGCGGCTACGTCCTGCCCGACGGCGACCGTCTGCGCACGTCGCGCGAGGAGCGCGGCTCCGGGACGGCCCGCCGCACCTACGTGACCCTCTGGTTCGACCATGGCGTCGATCCCGCCTCGGCGGGATACGTCTACCTGCTGCTGCCGGGGGCGGACCAGGCCGAGACCCGGGCTCGGGCCGCCGACCCCGGGTGGGCGCGGGTGCTCGTCAACACCGCCCGGCGGCAGGGAGTGCACGTCCCGTCACTTGGGATCACCGCCGTCAACTTCTGGAACGCGGGAACCGCCGGCGGGCTGACCGCCAGCGCGCCGTGCGCGGTGCTCGTCCGCGAGCGCGGCGACGGCACCGCCACGCTGACCGTGTCGGACCCCCGGCGCGACCTGGGCGAGCTGACCGTGACCTGGGACCGGCCGGTCGCCGAGGTGATCCGTGGGCACCGGCTCCTGGCTCGCGCGACGACCGGGGCGAAGCTCACGCTCTCCTTCGGCCGGTTGTCCGGCCAGGGCGGCGGTTCGACGACGGTGACCGTACGGATCCGGTCTTTATGATCTCGATTTACCGACGCCCCAATTGACCATCTATGCTCTCGATCCATGTCATTTCAAGCACCTCCGCTGAGCAGTCCGAACGCGGGCAACCGCGAATCGGCGGCGCCCACACCGGCGCAACCCCAGAAAGCCGAGGACCAGCCTCATGAAGAGGAGAAAGCGGGCGTTCTTGACGTCTTAGAGAAGGTCGGATCGGTAGTCGTCCCGCTCGGCGTCACCCTGTACGCGCTGCTCTACATCGGCTACCAAGGGATCTACTCGTTCTTCGGCGTCACTCCTGAGCAGGCGGGCATCGACCAGGCAGTGCTACTCGGGCGGCTGCTGGGCACGCTCGTGCCCCTGCTGATCGCCGGCGGGCTCGTCGTCGGGCTCATCGTCAGCCTGGGCTGGCTGCTGAACGTGATCACCCGCGGCTGGACGGGCCGAGTGGTCCAGGGAAGCAGGCAGCGCCCGTGGATCATCGCGGTCATCGCCGCCGCGTGGGCCGGCCTGTCCTACCTGGGGTACATGTACTACCTGACCGCGCTGGCCAGCAATCTCGACTCGAAGGCGCTGGAACTCGAAGCCCTGGACCTGGTCATAGTCATCGGCCTCGGCGTGCTGGCCTACGTCGTGCCCTTCCGGCTGCTGCGCCGCAAACCGCTCGGCCGCGCGGGCTTGAAGGTGCTGGTCGGAGCGCTCACCGGGGTCGGCGTCGGGTTCGCCCTCATCATCCAGATGTTCATGGGCACGCTCCAGGTGCTGGAGAAGGGCGAGACGACCGCGCTGCTGGACGCCGTGGGATTTCAGACCCAGTGGGCCAAGCTCCAGGACAGCAGCGGTAAGCCGCTCTACGACAGCCGGTGGATGATGATCCTGGGTGAGCGTGAGGGCGGATACGCGATCTACGACTGCGACAAGGCGATAACGTTCCGCAAGTTCTCCGAGAGCACGATCCTGAACGAGCTGCAGACGTACTCGCCTGACCGCGAAGCCGGCTTCACCTGCGGAAGTCTCGCGGAATAGGGCCGCTGCCCGCAGGAACCGTGCCGGGGTGATTACCTCCGTCAGACGGGGGCAGCACTCCTGTCGTGGCAGGTAGGGGCATGTTCTCCAGGTGGCCGCTGATCAGGCAGCTCCTGGGCGAGGACGGCAGGAGAGACGCGGCGCGGTCGGCGCGGACCGACGCGCTGCGCCCGCGCACCGAGCGGGCCGACACGGTCGCCCGCTCCGTCTGCCCCTACTGCGCGGTCGGTTGCGGCCAGCTCGTCTACGTCAAGGACGGCCGGGTCAGCCAGATCGAGGGCGACCCCGACTCGCCCATCTCTCGCGGCCGGCTGTGTCCCAAGGGTTCGGCCAGCAAGCAACTCGTCACCCATGAGGGCCGCCAGACCCGGGTGCTCTACCGGCGGCCGCACGGCACCGAGTGGGAGCCGCTCGACCTCGACACCGCGATGGAGATGATCACCGACCGGGTGCTGCGGACCCGGCGCGAGACGTGGCAGCAGACCGACGGGGACAAGGTCGTGCGCCGCACCATGGGCATCGCCGGACTGGGCGGGGCGACGCTCGACAACGAAGAGAACTACCTGATGAAGAAGCTCTACACCGCCCTCGGCGCGATCCAGGTGGAGAACCAGGCGCGCATTTGACACTCCTCCACCGTCCCCGGTCTGGGGACCAGCTTCGGGCGTGGCGGTGCCACCGGCTTCCAGCAGGACCTCGCGGGCGCGGACTGCATCGTCATCCAGGGCTCCAACATGGCCGAATGCCATCCGGTCGGCTTCCAGTGGGTGATGGAGGCCAAGGCGCGCGGGGCGAAGGTGTTTCACGTGGATCCACGCTTCACCCGCACCAGCGCGATGGCCGACACCTACCTGCCGATCCGCGCGGGCAGCGACATCGTGCTGCTCGGCGCGCTGATCAACCACGTGCTGGGCAACGGGCTGGACTTCCGTGAGTACGTGCTGGCCTATACCAACGCCTCGTCCATCGTGTCCGAGGACTTCCAGGACACCGAGGAGCTCGACGGGCTGTTCTCCGGCTTCGACCCGGAGACGCGTACGTACGACCCCGCGAGCTGGTCGTACGAGGAGGATGGAGGACCGGAGCCGGACGAGCGGGGGGAGGGCGGGCGGCGTCACGCGGAGGCCGCCGGAGCCGACCGCTACGGCTCGGGCGGAGCCGCCGCGCCACCCAGGCCGCGGACCGACCCGACGCTGAGCGATCCGCGCTGCGTCTACCAGATCCTCAAGCGGCACTTCGCCCGCTACACCCCTGAGCTGGTCGAACGGATGTGCGGCATCCAGCAGGCCGACTTCGCCGAGCTGGCCGAGGCGATCACCGCCAACTCCGGCCGGGAGCGGACCACCGCCTGGGTGTATTCGGTCGGCTGGACCCAGCACACGGTCGGCGCGCAGTACATCCGCACCGCCTCGATCCTGCAACTGCTGCTCGGCAACATGGGCCGGCCCGGCGGCGGCATCCTGGCGCTGCGCGGGCACGCCAGCATCCAGGGCTCGACCGACATCCCGACCCTGTTCAACATCCTGCCCGGCTACCTGTCCATGCCGCACGCCCACCGGCACGAGGGCCTGGACGACTACCTGGAGCACGAGGGCGGTGAGACCGGCTTCTGGGGCAACCGGCGCTCCTACCTGGTGAGCCTGCTCAAGGCGTGGTGGGGCGAGGCGGCCACCGAGGAGAACGACTTCTGCTTCGACTACCTGCCGCGCATCACCGGCGACCACGGCCACTACACGACCGTGATGAACCAGATCGACGGCACGGTGAAGGGCTACTTCGTGGTGGGGGAGAACCCGGCGGTCGGCTCCTCCGGCGGCCGGGCGCAGCGGTTCGGCCTGGCCAACCTCGACTGGCTGGTGGTGCGCGACCTGACGCTGGTGGAGACGGCGACGTTCTGGCGGGACGGCCCGGAGCTGGAGACCGGCGAGCTGCGCACCGAGGACATCGCCACCGAGGTGTTCTTCCTGCCGGCGGCGAGTCACGTCGAGAAGGAGGGCACGTTCACCAACACGCAGCGGCTGCTGCAGTGGCGCGAGAAAGCGCTCGACCCGCCCGGTGACTGCCGGAGCGACCTGTGGTTCTACTACCACCTCGGCAAGCGGATCAGGCAGCGGCTGACCGAGGACGAGATCGACCGGCCGGTACGCGAGCTGACCTGGGACTACCCGGAGGAGGGCGAGCGCGCCGAGCCCTTGGCGACTGCCGTGCTGCGCGAGATCGGCGGCGTCGGGCCCGACGGGCGGGCGCTGTCCGCCTACACCCAGCTCAGGCCCGACGGCTCCACCCAGTGCGGCTGCTGGATCTACTGCGGGGTCTACGCCGACGAGGTCAACCAGGCAGCCCGCCGGCGGCCGGGCCGCGAGCAGACGCCCGTGGCGCCCGAATGGGGCTGGGCCTGGCCGGCCAACCGGCGGATCCTCTACAACCGGGCCTCCGCCGACCCCGAGGGCCGCCCGTGGAGCGAGCGCAAGGCGTTCGTCTGGTGGGACGAGGAGCAGGGTGAGTGGACCGGGCTCGACGTGCCGGACTTCGAGAAGAACAAGCCGCCCGGCTACCTGCCGCCCGAAGGCGCCAAGGCGCAGGACGCGCTGGCCGGGACCGACCCGTTCATCATGCAGTCGGACGGCAAGGGCTGGCTGTACGCGCCGCTGGGCCTGGCCGACGGGCCGATGCCGGCGCACTACGAGCCGCACGAGTCGCCGGTGCACAACCCGCTCTACCGTCAGCAGGCCAACCCGGCACGCCGGATCTACCACCGTCCGGAGAGCCCTTACAACCCGCCGGAGTCACCCCGGTTCCCGTACGTGCTGACCACCTACCGGCTCACCGAGCACCACACGGCGGGCGCCATGAGCCGGCCGCTGGCCTATCTCGCCGAGTTGCAGCCGGAGCTGTTCTGCGAGGTGTCGCCCCAGCTCGCGGCCGAGGTCGGGCTGGTCAACGGCGGTTGGGCGACGATCGTGACCAGCCGCTCGCTGATCGAGGCCAGGGTGCTGGTCACCGGCAGGGTCCGGCCGCTGCGCGTCCAGGGCAGGGTGATCCACCAGGTCGGCCTGCCGTACCACTGGGGGTGGGGCAGCGGCGGCCTGGTGACCGGTGACGTCGCCAACGACCTGCTGCCGATCGTGCTCGACCCCAACGTCTACATCCAGGAGAGCAAGGCGATGACCTGCCATGTCCGGCCGGGCCGGCGGCCCAGGGGACAGGCGCTGCTCGACCTGATGGAGGAGTACCGGTATGGCTGAGCGGATGGGCTTCTTCACCGACACCAGCGTGTGCATCGGCTGCAAGGCGTGCGAGGTGGCCTGTAAGGAGTGGAACGAGCTGCCCGACGACGGGTTCGTCTTCGAGGCGACCTCCTACGACAACACCGGGGCGCTCGGCGCGAGCACCTGGCGGCACGTCGCCTTCATCGAGCAGACGCGCACGGTGCGGATGGACGGTCACGAGGAGGACGTGGACCGCTGGCTGATGTCGTCGGACGTGTGCAAGCACTGCACGCACGCCGCGTGCCTGGACGTCTGCCCGACCGGCGCGCTGTTCCGCACCGAGTTCGACACGGTGGTGGTGCAGCCGGACGTCTGCAACGGCTGCGGCTACTGCGTGCCGGCCTGCCCGTACGGCGTGATCGACCGCAGGCAGGACGACGGGCGGGCCTGGAAGTGCACGATGTGCTACGACCGGCAGCTCGGCGGGCTGGAGCCGGCCTGCGCGAAGGCGTGCCCGACCGACTCGATCCAATTCGGCCCGCTCGACGAGCTTCGCGAGCGGGCCGCCGGCCGGCTGGCCGGTCTGCACGCCGACGGTCACACCGAGGCCCGGCTGTACGGCGAGAGCCCCGACGACGGGGTGGGCGGCACGGGCGCGTTCTTCCTGCTGCTCGACGAACCCGAGGTGTACGGCCTGCCGCCGGATCCCGTGGTCACCACCCGCGACCTGCCGGCCATGTGGCGCTGGGCCGGGGCGGCGGCGGTCTCCATGGTGGGTGTCGTGGCGGCGGCCTTCCTGGAGAGCAGGGTTTCGGGGAACAGGGTTCCGGCGGGCAGGAGTCTGGTGGGCGGGGTTCTGGGACGCGGTGCTCCAGGACGCGGGGTTCTGGGCGGTAGGGGGCGATGGTGAAGCGGGAACGGGCGATGGTGCCGGAGGCGGAGTTCCGGTCCTACTACGGGCGGCCGGTGATCAAGGCCCCGATCTGGCACGAGCCCCACATGCCGACATATCTATACCTGGGCGGAATGTCGGGGGCGTCGTCCCTGATGGCCATCCTGGCCAGGTACACCGGATACCCGGGGCTCGCCCGCACCGCCAGGGTCGCGGCGGCGGTCGGCTCGGCCGCCGGAGCCGTCCTGCTCGCCGCCGAACTGGGCAGGCCCGAACGGTTCCTCAACATGTTCCGGCTGTTCAAGGTCACCTCGCCGATGAGCGTGGGCTCCTGGATCCTGGCCGCGCAGGGCGGCCTAGCGGCGCTCGCCGCCACCTCCGAGCTGACCGGGATCCTCCCGGTGGCCGGTGACGCCGCCGTGCTGGCCTCCGGGCTGACCGGTCCGCTCACCGCCACCTACACGGCGGTGCTCGTCGCCGACACCGCCGTGCCCGCCTGGCACGAGGCCCACCGGGAGCTGCCGTTCCTGTTCGCCGGGAGCGCGCTGGCCAGCGCGGGAGCCGTCGGCCTGGTGGCCGCGCCCCGTGCCGAGGCGGCACCGGCCCGCGCGGTGGCGGTCGCCGGGTCCGTCTTGGAGACCGTCGCCGGCGTGGTGATGGAACGCCGGCTGGGGCTGCTCGGCGAGCCGTACCGGCTGGGGCGGGCGGGACGCCTGATGCGCGCGGCCCGCGCGCTGACCGTCGGCGGCGCGGCCCTCGCCGCCGTCAGCGGGCGCGGCCGGACGCTCGCCGTGCTGTCCGGCCTGGCCCTCACCGCGGGCGCCCTGTGCACCCGGTTCGGGATCCTGGAGGCGGGCCGCGCCTCCGCCGCCGACCCGAAGTACACCGTCATCCCACAGCGGCAACGCCTCGACGCCCGCGCCGAACCGAGCGCGGCTCCACCTGACGAGCGCGAGCCCGCGAACCGGACGTAACCCTCGGCAGAGCGGTAACGCGGCTTTGCCGGAGGAGGGTGAGCCCGCGAACCCGACGTAACCCCCGGCGCAGCCGCGACGCGACTCCGCCGTGCGCGGAGCTCGATGGGGGATCAGCGCAGTCGCAGGGCGGCTCCGTCGAAGGGGATGAGCTCTCCGACGATGGGGGCGCCGGGGATCTCGGCGGCCACCAGCAGGCCGCCGGAGGTCTGGGCGTCGGCCAGGAGCAGGATGTCCTCCTCGTCAATGCCTCCCGAGTCGAGGTGCGGCTGCACCCAGGCCAGGTTGCGCCGGGTGCCGCCGCTGACGAAGCCGTCGCGCACCGCCTCGCGGGCCCCCTCCAGGTAGGGAACGGCGGCCGCATCGACCACCGCCGTCACACCGCTCGCCCGGGCCAGCTTGTACAGGTGGCCGAGCAGGCCGAACCCGGTCACGTCCGTCGCGCACCGCGCGCCGGCCGCGAGCGCTGCCCGGGAGGCGTCGCGGTTGAGCGTGGTCATCGAGGCGACGGCCTGCGCGAACACCTCGCCGGTCGCCTTGTGCCGGGAGTTGAGCACCCCGACGCCGAGGGGCTTGCTGAGGGAGAGCGGCAGCCCCGCCCGGCCGCCGTCGATGCGCAGCAGCCGGTCGGGGTCGGCCAGGCCGGTGACGGCCATGCCGTACTTGGGCTCCGGATCGTCGATGCTGTGACCGCCCGCGACGTGGCAGGAGGCGGCCCGGGCCACGTCCAGCCCGCCGCGCAGCACCTCCTTGGCCAGCTCCAGCGGCAGCTGCGCCATCGGCCAGCCGAGCAGGTTGACCGCCACCAGCGGCTGCCCGCCCACCGCGTAGACGTCCGACAGGGCGTTGGCCGCCGCGATGCGTCCCCAGTCGTACGGGTCGTCGACCACGGGCGTGAAGAAGTCGGCCGTGGCCACGATCGCCCGGCCGTTCTCGATGCGGACCACGGCGGCGTCGTCACCGTCGTCGAGCCCGATGAGCAGGTCGCCTTCGGGGGAGGACCCCCCGAGCAGGCCCGCCACGACGGCCTCCAGCTCGCCGGGCGGGATCTTGCAGGCACAACCGCCTCCGTGCGCATACTGCGTCATCCGGACCCGCCCGACCCGCGTCGTGGTCTCCGTCACGGCTGCCTGGACCAAGTCTCGTCCGGCCTGCGGCGTCGTGTCCGTCATACCTGCTCGGATCGTGTCCGATGTGCCCGTGTCGTTATGTTCGTCCATGCCGCCTCACCGAAATCGATCGTGGGAACGCCGCCGGTCGGCGTGCCCTCCTCAGCGGTACCCGCCCGCGAGCGAATTGTCCCGCGATCTTCGGCAGGGCGAGTTCTGTTCCGGTACGTGGCCGTTCTATGTTCGGACGGTGGACCCTCGAAGGCATGTGCCGCGCACCGATGCCGTACTAGCCGATCCACGCCTCGCCTCGGCGGCGGAGCGGCTCGGCCGGTCGGTCGTCAAGGACGCGGTGACCCGCGCCCAGCAGCGGGCCCGTGAGGGGGAGATCCACCCCGAGGAAGTCGCCGACGAGGCGGTGGCGGCGCTCCCGCCGCACGCCGCCAGCCTGCGGACGGTGATCAACGCGACTGGCGTGCTGATCCACACCAACCTCGGCCGGGCGTCCCTCTCGCCCGCCGCGATCGCGGCGGCGGCCGCCGCCGCCGGACCCGTGGACGTGGAGTTCGACCTGGCGACCGGCGCTCGGGCCCGGCGCGGGCGCGGGGCGCTCGACGCGCTCGCCTCGGCCGTCCCCGACGCTGAGGGCGTGCACGTCGTCAACAACAACGCGGCGGCCCTCGTCCTGGTGGCGACCGCGCTGGCCGCCGGACGGGAGATCGTGATCAGCCGGGGCGAGCTGGTCGAGATCGGCGACGGATTCCGCATTCCCGACCTGCTCGTCTCGACCGGGGCGCGGTTGCGCGAGGTCGGCACCACCAACCGCACCTCCTACGACGACTACGCGGCGGCCGTGGGCCCGGAGACCGGCTGCCTGCTCAAGGTGCACCCGTCGAACTTCCGGGTCGAGGGCTTCACCGGCTCCGTCGAGGTGCCGGCGCTCACCGGGCTCGGCGTGCCCCTCGTCGTCGACATCGGCTCCGGCCTGCTCACCCGCGAGCCGCTGCTGCCCGACGAGCCCGACGCGGCGACCGTGCTCAGAGAGGGGGCACATCTGGTGACGGCCAGCGGCGACAAGCTCCTCGGCGGGCCCCAGGCGGGGCTGCTGCTCGGCCGCCGCGACCTGGTCGAGCGATGCAGGCGTCACCCGCTCGCCCGCGCGCTGCGGGTCGACAAGCTGACCCTCGCGGCGCTGGAGGCCACGCTGCGCGGTCCCATCCCTCCGGTGCGGCAGGCACTGCACGCGGATCCGGCCGTACTCGGCGACCGCGCCGCCGTGCTCGCCGGCAAGCTGGGCGCCGCCGGGGTCGACGCGTGGGCGGTGCCGAGCGAGGCCACGGTGGGCGGCGGCGGGGCGCCGGGCGTGACGCTGCCGAGCGCCGCCGTGAGCCTGCCCGAGCGGTTCGCGGTGCCGCTCAGAACGGGCGACACTCCCGTCGTCGGCCGGATCGAGGGCGGCCGGCTGCTGCTCGACCTGCGCGGGGTCCCCGCCGACCGCGACGACGACGTGATCCGCGCGATCCTCCAGGCGAACCACTGATGCACGTCGTCGCCACCGCGGGGCACGTCGACCACGGCAAGTCCACGCTGGTACGGGCGCTCACCGGCATGGAGCCCGACCGGCTGGAAGAGGAGCGGCGGCGTGGGCTGACGATCGAACTGGGTTACGCCTGGGCGGCGCTGCCCTCGGGCCGGGTGCTCGCCTTCGTGGACGTTCCGGGCCATGAGCGCTTTCTCGGCACGATGCTGGCGGGGGTCGGCCCGGTGCCGGCCGTTATGTTCGTGGTGGCCGCCGATGAGGGCTGGATGCCGCAGTCCGAGGAGCACCTGGTGGCGCTGGAGGCCCTTGGCGTACGGCATGGCCTGCTCGTGGTGACCCGCTGCGACCTGCGCGACCCGGCGGCGGCGATGGAGCAGGCGCGGGTCCGCCTGGCCGCCGCCGGTCTGGCCGGGGTCGAGGCGCTCGCGGTGAGCGGACGCACCGGGCAGGGCGTCGCGGAGCTGAGGAAGGCCCTGGACCGGCTGGTCGCCGCGCTGCCCCGGCCCGATCCGGCCGCTCCGGTACGCCTGTGGGTCGATCGGGCGTTCACGGTGCCGGGCAGCGGCACGGTGGTGACCGGCACCCTGCCCGAGGGCACGATCTCGGTGGGCGACCGGCTGGAGCTGGACGGCGAGACCGTCGGCGTCAGGTCACTGGAGTCCCTGAAGGAGTCGCTGACCTCGGTGAGCGGGGTGGCCAGGGTGGCGGTCAACCTGCGCGGCCGAGGGCTGCCGGAGCGCGGCCAGGCGCTGGTCACGCCCGGTCGATGGACCTACACCGACCTGGTCGACGTCCGGATCTCCCCAGCCGGGGCGGCGGAGGGTGAGCTGCCCGGCCGGCTGACCGCGCACCTCGGGTCGGCCGCGGTGGTGTGCGAGTCACGGCCGCTCGGCCCGCGCGTCCTGCGGCTGCGGCTGGCCCGGCCGCTGCCGCTGCACCTCGGCGACGTGCTGCTGCTGCGCGACCCCGGCCGCGATCGGGGTGAGGTGCGGGTGCTGGCCGGGGCGAGCGTGCTCGACGTGCGCCCGCCGGCGCTGCGCCGCCGGGGTGCGGCGCGGGCCCGCGCGGCCCTGCTGGAGTCGGCCGCTCCGGACGCCGCCTCCGCCCTGCGCCTCCATCGGCTGCTCCGCACCAGCGAACTGCTCGCCATGGGCGTCGCTCCCCGCGAAGGCGCGGAGCCGGTGTGTGGCGACTGGCATGCCGATCCGGCGCACTGGGCCGAGCTGGCGGAGCGGCTGGCGGAGGTGGCGGGGCGGCACGCCGCGGCGCATCCGCTGGAGCCCGGCATGCCGGTCGAGGCCGCCCGGCACGAGCTGGGCCTGCCCGACCGGCGGCTGGTCGTGGCCCTGGTCCGGCCGCCGCTCGCGGTCGTCGAGGGCCGGATCCTGAGCCGCCCGCCGGGACTGCCCGCACCTGTGGCGAGGGCGGTCGAGCGGCTCGGACTGGAGCTGGCCGCGAGTCCCTTCCAGGCGCCGGAGGCCGGGCGGCTGGCGGAGCTGGGGCTGGGCATCCGGGAGCTGGCGGCGGCCGTACGGGCCGGGCGGCTGCTGCGGGTGGGAGAGGGCGTCGTGCTGCTGCCCGGTGCCGACGCCCGAGCGGCGGAGCTGCTGCGAGACCTGCCCCAGCCGTTCACGGTCAGCCAGGCCAGGCAGGCGCTCGGCACCAGCCGCCGGGTCGCGGTCCCGCTGCTCGAACTCCTCGACCGCACCGGGCTCACCGAGCGGGTGGACGGCGTTCACCGCCGCTGCCGGATGCCGTCGGCCGGTCTCTGAATGGCTCTAGGAAGGCCGGGTATGGTCGAAATTAAGGCATAAACCATCGTTGTCGGGGGGTTGCGATGGTTGGAGACCTGCCGCGGCGTCTCGTCGCGGAAGCCATCGGCACGATGTTGCTTGTGCTCTTCGGCGCCGGCTCGATCGTGGCCGCGCTGGTGCTCGGCAAGGGTGAGCTGGACTACGCCGGGCTGGGCATCATCTCGCTGTCGTTCGCCGTGGTCGTCGCGATCGTCATCTACGCCTTCGGCAGCACGTCGGGCGCGCACATCAATCCCGCCGTCACTGTCGCGCTCGCGGTGGGACGCCGGTTCCCGTGGGCCGAGGTGCCGTTCTACATCGTCGCCCAGCTCGTCGGCGCGTTCGCCGGTGGGTTGCTGATCGTGGCCGGGTTCGGGCGGCGGGCGGTCGGTCTGGCCGGGGTCGGGCTGACCAAGCTCGGCGAGGGCGTCAGCTACGGGCAGGGCATCCTGCTGGAGGCGCTCGGGACGTTCCTGCTGCTGCTCACGATCATGGCGCTGGCCGTCGACCGCCGGGCGCCGTCCGGCTGGGCCGGCCTGGTCATCGGCCTGGCCGTGGCCTGCGAGATCTTCCTTATCGGCCCGTTCACCAACGGCTCGGTCAATCCCGCCCGCACCTTCGGGCCGTACCTGACGAACAGCCTGTTCGGCGGCGACACGCCCTGGGCGCAGTTCGGCGTCTACGTCGCGGGGCCGGTCATCGGCGCGGTCCTCGGTGTGCTCGTCTACGACCTCGTCGCCCGCCCGGTGCGCGAGCTGCCCGAGACGGCCGAGCAGGGCACCGCCGGAGAGATCGTCGGTGAGCGCGAGCCACTCGACAGCGGCCCCGGGGGAACCGTGTGCGAGATCCCGGAGGCCCGCCTCCCGCACGACGACCGCGCTCGCGACCCCGCGGGCCACGGAGTCCGCCGGCGTTGGCGTTCGGACCACAGGAGGTGATGCGCGCTTCGGTGAACGACCGGTCAACCACCACGTCGTACGAGGGAAGGAACGTCATGCCTCGCAACAGAGCCGTCATATACGAAGGCCCGGGCAAGGTCGAGGTACACGAGGTCAGCTATCCCGAGTTCGAGCTCAAGGACGGCCCAGGGGTCAATCCGGCCAACGTGGGGCGCAAGTTGCCGCACGCCGCGATCCTCAAGGCCGTCGCGACGAACATCTGCGGCAGCGACCAGCACATGGTCCGCGGCCGCACCACGGCCCCGCAGGGGCTCGCCCTGGGTCACGAGATCACCGGCGAGGTCGTCGAGACCGGGCCGGACGCGGAGTTCATCAAGGCCGGCGACCTCGTGTCCGTCCCGTTCAACATCTCCTGCGGCCGCTGCCGCAACTGCAAGGAGGGCAAGACCGGAATCTGCGAGAACGTCAACCCCGACCGGCCGGGCTCGGCGTACGGCTACGTCGACATGGGCGGCTGGGTCGGCGGGCAGGCCGACTACGTCCTGGTCCCGTACGCCGACTGGAACCTGCTCAAGTTCCCGGACAAGGACCGGGCCATGGAGAAGATCCTCGACCTGGCCATGCTCTCCGACATCTTCCCGACCGGTTACCACGGCTGCGTGAGCGCGGGTGTGGGGCCGGGCTCGACCGTCTACGTCGCGGGCGCGGGTCCTGTGGGACTCGCCGCCGCGGCCTCCGCGAACCTGCTCGGGGCCGCCGTGGTCATCGTCGGCGACCTGAACAAGGAGCGGCTGGACCAGGCCCACAGCTTCGGCTGCGAGACCGTCAACGTGGCCATGGGGGAGCCGAGGGACCAGATCGAGCAGATCCTCGGCGTGCCGGAGGTCGACTGCGCCGTCGACGCGGTGGGCTTCGAGGCCCGCGGCCACGGGCGCGAGGCGGAGGAGGAGCACCCGGCCACCGTGCTCAACACGCTCATGGACGTCACCCGGGCGGGTGGCGCGCTGGGCATTCCCGGCCTGTACGTGACCGGGGACCCTGGAGCGCGTGAGGAGGCGGCCAAGCAGGGGTCGCTGTCGCTCCAGTTGGGTCTCGGCTGGGCCAAGTCGCTCAGCTTCGTCACCGGCCAGTGCCCCGTCATGAGGTACAACCGGCAGCTCATGATGGCGATCCTGTACGACCGGGTGCAGATCGCGAAGGCGGTCAACGCCACGCCGATCCCGCTCGACGAGGCGCCGCGCGGCTACCACGAGTTCGACGAGGGAGCCGCCCGCAAGTACGTGCTCGACCCGCACGGCATGCTCGCCTCGGCGTCCTGACGGCGCCGGCCCGGCGGCGCCGCCGCCGTCCGCGAGCGACGCGCCCGCGCCGCTCGCGGCGGGTGTCCGGACCGGTTACGGGCCGAGCGTGACGGTGCCGGCGGCGCCGTCGATGGTCACCCGATCACCGGTGCGGATCTCCCGCGTGGCGTCGCGCACGCAGATGACGGCGGGAATGCCGTACTCGCGGGCCACCGTGGGCCCGTGGGCCATCGGCGAGCCGGTCTCGGTCACCAGCCCGGCGGCCGTCAGGAACAGGGGCGTCCAACCGGGGTCGGTGGTGGGCGCCACCAGGATCTCGCCGGGCTCCACGCGCGCCCCGGCGGGGTCGAGGATCACCCGTGCCGGGCCGCTGGCGGTGCCCGGCGCCGCCGCCAGGCCGACGAGCGTGCCCTCGGCGGGCGGCGTGTCCGGCGCGAGAGCCTCCAGGTCGGTGCCGTCGGAGAGCAGCAGCACCGGGACGCTGCGACGGCGCGACTCCCGCTCGTGCACGGCCCGGCGGGAGGCGACCAGCTCGCGTTGATCCGTGCCCTCGGCCGCCGCGGCCGCCTCCCGGAGGTCGAGGAACATGATGTCGTCGGCCCGGTCGAGCAGGCCGCGCCCGGCCAGCTCGGCCCCGGCCAGCAGGAGCTGGCGGCGCGTCTCGGCCAGTGGATACAGCCAGGCGAACTTGCCGAGCTCCCGCAGGCCGCTCAGCGCGCGGGCCCGGAGCAGGAAGAACCTGGCCAGCCGGGCCCGGACCGGTCGCCGCCGGGCGCGCCGTACCAGCTCGTCGATCTTCTGCTCCGCCTCGCGGGCCGCTCGGGCGAAGCGCCGGTCCGGCGCCTGGCCGGGGTCGGTGAGACGGAGGTAGTTGGCGATCGCGGAGAAGAGCGGCGTCGGGTCCTCGGCCCACCGGGGCACGCCGAGGTCGGCCTCGGCGGCGCCCCGCATGCCGTACTCGGCGAGGAACGCCTCCAGGCCGATGCCGGGCAGCTCGCCCTCCCGGTAACGTCGCGCGAGCTCGGTCGCGGGCGTGTCGAGCAGCAGGTCGCGATGCTCGCCGATGTTCGCCGCGAGCCGCCACAGGGTCAGGTCCATCTCGGTGGTGACGTTGTACGGCATGCCGCGCTGCACGGTCTCGATCTCGCCCTCGGCGGTGACGCCCTTGAGCAGCCAGGCGCCCAGCCGGACGGAGAGCATGCCCGCGTACAGGGCCGACATCGACCGCATCATGCTCCCGGTCACGAAGGAACGCTGGAGGCCGGTGGCGAGGCGCACCCGCTCGGCCGCCGTGGCCCCGTTCGCGAAGCCGGGGGGCGGCGCGGCCAGCCGCCGGGCCTCCTCCGCCACCCGGAAGGCCCTCTCGCGGGCCGGAGCGGGGCGGACCAGGGCCCGCACGACTCCGGCCGTGATCAGCGGGGCGAACCGCAGCGTCATCCTGACCACGGTGCTCAGCCGGTACGGCCGGCCGGGCAGCGGCGCGAACCGGGGATCCGCTGACAACCGCTCCATCGCCACGGCGGCCCGCGGCCCGTAGATCCGCAGCACCTCGGGCAGTCGCTCGCGGCTCGCCCGGTGCCGGACGAGATCCGTCAGGTCGATGTAGAGGCGCCCGCCCACGGCGACGACCGACCTGGGCCCGTCGATCGGATCGACCCTGACCCCGCAGACGGCGGCCAGGTCGGCGATGACCACCTTGAACGCCGACATCCCTATGGGGGTGAACGGTCGCAGCATCCCCTCCATGTGGCCGAACTCGAAGTAGACGCGAGGCCCGGGCCGGTCGCTCTCCGGCGGGAGGGGGAAGAGCGTGGTGATGGGCCGGGACTGCAGCAGCCAGAGGGCTCCCTCGCGGTCGAAGGCCCACTCGACGTCCTGAGGCGCCCCGAAGTGCTCCTGAAGCCGTTGCCCGGCGTCGTACAGCGCGGTCAGGTGTCGCGGGCCGAGGCAGCCGTGCGCGCCGGTCGGCTCGCGGCCGTCCAGCAGGTAGTGGTCGGTGTCGGTCGACCCGTCGACCACGGCGGTGCCGAGACCGGGGGCGGCGTCGACGACCATCTGGGTGCGGGTGCCGGTGATCGGGTTGGCGGTGAAGAGCACTCCGGCGACCTCGGGGTCGACCATGCGCTGCACCACGACCGCCATGGAGACCGAGTCCTCGTCGATCCCGTTGGCCTTCCGGTAGGCGATCGCGCGCTCGGACCGCAGCGAGGCCCAGCAGGCGCGGACGGCGCTCAGCAGATCGGCGGCTCCGCTCACCCCGAGGAAGGTGTCCTGCTGTCCGGCGAAGCTGGCGTCCGGCAGGTCCTCCGCGGTGGCACTGGACCGGACGGCCACCGGGCCGCCGCCCAGCCTGGTGTAGGCCTTGACGAGCTCGCTCTCGGGGATGACGCCCGCGGCGTGCGCCTCGGTGGTCAGGCAGAAGCCCGCGGGCACCGCCTCACCTGCCCCGATCAGCTCGCCGAGCCCGGCGGCCTTGCCGCCCACCAACTCGACCATGCTCGCGTTCACCCGGGCGAGTTCGATCACGTTCATGGGGGTCCTCCTTGTGGCGGAGCGGGGCTCCGCGAGGTGAGGTCAAGGGCCTGCTCCATGGCGGCCCGGTATTCGGCGGCCTCGCGCGGGGTGAGCATGGGGTGGGACTGGATGTCGAGCAGGGCACGGTAGAACAGCCGCTCGCCCTCCGGGGAGAAGACGTCGGCGCCGAGGCCGCGTGACACGTGCTGGTGCAGGATCCCGATGGCCAGCCCCATCGCGGTGGCCACCGTCGCGCGGGCCTTCCGGTCGACGTCTGACGGGTCGGGCCGGTGCTGGTCGAGCTCGGCGAACCACTCCTCGCCCATCTCGACCATCTCGTCGAACAACTGGGCGGCGCCGCCCTCGGTGAGGGAGCGCGCGAGATAGCGCTGGTAGGGCCCCATCACTCTGATGGGGCTCAGGTTTCCGGGGGTGGGCCCGGCGTGGGCCTGGGCGTTGAGCCGACGGACGATCTTCGCCAGGTGGTCGTCGCAGGCCTCGCGGAGCGCCTGCTTGGAGCCGAAGTGGTGGCGTACCAGCCCCGGTGACACGCCGGCCGTCTCGGCGATGGCGCGGATGGTGGCCCGTTCGAAGCCCAGCTCGCCGAAGTGCTGCAACGCCGCGTCCCTGATGCGGGCGCGAGCGGTGAGGTCTTCGGGGTCAGGTCGGGTCATCTTCATCCTATTCACTGGTATCGTTTACTGTTCATACACATAGCAAGCTATACACACGTATAGCGGTAAGTCCAGCCCCGGCTTGACGGTTACCGCCACGCCGTACCTATGGTCTTCATGTGAAGGCTTCTTCAACCAACGAGGTGTCCGACATCGAAAGCTGCAGCGCTCGGGTGGTGGATGCGGAGCGCGTGGCCCTGGTGTCCTCGCGAATGCCCGCCGAAGGCGACCTGGCCGACACGGCCGACGTCTTCGGCCTGCTCTCCGATCCGGGCAGGCTCCGCCTCCTGCTCGCGTTGCTCGAAGGAGAGCTCTGCGTCTGCGACCTGGCCGTGGTCAGCGGGTTGAGCGAGTCCGCGACCTCGCACGCGCTGCGCCTGCTCCGGGCCCACCGCGTGGTCTCGGTGCGGCGGGCCGGCCGGATGGCCTACTACCGGCTGGACGACGCGCACGTGCGGATGCTGCTCGACCTGGCCGTGGCCCACACCGAGCACACCCAGGCGGTGCATCCAGAGCGCGACTGAGCACCCTGGTGGACGGCGATTGACAGAACCGGATTCGATCGTGCACCCTCACATATGAGCAATCATTCATGCGTTTGAGTGATGTCGTGCCCGCGGGGCAGGAGAGCAGGAGATCCTGGCCCGCGGTGACGCGGCTGCCCATAGGAGAGGACGCGACCATGACCGGTCATGGCCACAGCGAGCACCAAGGTCACGGGCACGGTCATGCCGTCACCATCGACGCGGACCGTCGTTACCTCGGCGGCGCGCTGGTGCTGATCGTCGGGTTCATGGCGATCGAGGTCGTCGTCGGCCTGGCGGCCCAGTCGCTGGCCCTGATCTCCGACGCCGGCCACATGCTGACCGACGCGGTGGCGATCATCCTGGCCCTGGTCGCGATGCGGATCGCCGCCCGCCCCCCGCGCGGCGGCTTCACCTACGGGCTGAAGCGGGCGGAGATCATCTCGGCCCAGGTCAACGGCATCACCTTGCTGCTGCTGAGCGTCTACTTCATCTACGAGGGCGTTCGCCGGGTCATCGAGCCGCCGCACGTGGAAGGTCTCTACGTGGTGGTGACCGGCCTGGCCGGCATCGCCGTCAACCTGGTGGCCACCTGGCTGCTGTCGCGCGCCAACCGGTCCAGCCTGAACATCGAGGGCGCCTACCAGCACATCCTCAACGACCTGTTCGCGTTCACGGCGACCACGGTGGCGGGCACGGTCGTGTGGCTGACCGGCTGGGCCCAGGCCGACGCCATCGCCGCCCTGGTCGTGGCGGGGCTGATGCTGAAGGCCGGCTGGGGGCTGGTGCGCGACTCCGGCCGGGTGTTCATGGAGGCCGCGCCGGTCGGCATGAACCCTGCCGAGATCGGGCAGCGGGCCGCCGCGCTGCCGCACGTGGTCGAGGTGCACGACCTGCACGTCTGGGAGGTGACCTCCGGTTACGCGGCCCTGTCCGCGCACATCCTGGTCACGCCGGGCGTCGACTGCCATGCCGTACGAATGGCCGCCGAGCGGCTGCTGCACGACACGTACGGGATCGAGCACACCACGCTGCAGGTGGACCACGCCCCGGACCGGCCGCTGCCGCCCGGCGAGGCCGACGCCCACTGCGCCGACCCGCACGGTCCCGCGCACCGGGGCAGCTCGGCGGTGTGAGCCCGGTCCGGGTCAACCGAAGCGCCCGGTGATGTAGTCCTCGGTGCGCTTGTCGGTTGGATTGGTGAAGATGCGGCTGGTCTCGTCGAACTCCACCAGGCGCCCGTGCCGCTCGCCGCGCTCGTCGACGTCGGCGGTGAAGAACGCGGTGCGGTTGGAGACGCGGGCCGCCTGCTGCATGTTGTGCGTGACGATCACGATCGTGTAGTCGCGCGACAGCTCCTGCATCAGGTCCTCGATCTTGGTGGTGGCGATCGGGTCGAGGGCCGAGCACGGCTCGTCCATCAGGATCACCTCGGGCTTGACCGCGATGGCCCGTGCGATGCAGAGGCGCTGCTGCTGACCGCCCGACAGTGACAGGGCGTTCTGCTTCAGCTTGTCCTTGACCTCGTCCCACAGGGCGGCCTGGGTGAGCGCCTCCTCGACGAGGTCGTCCATCTTGCCCTTCATGCCGTTGACCCGGGGGCCGTAGGCGATGTTGTCGTAGATCGACTTGGGGAAGGGGTTCGGCTTCTGGAAGACCATGCCGATGCGCCGCCGCACCTCGATCGGGTCCACGTGCGCGCCGTAGAGGTTCTCGCCGTGGTACATGATCGTGCCGGCCGCGCGGGCGCCGGGGATGAGGTCGTTCATCCGGTTGAAGCAGCGCAGCACCGTGCTCTTGCCGCAGCCGGACGGGCCGATCATCGCGGTGATCTCGCGGTTGCCGATGGTCAGGTCGACCTCGCGTACGGCCTCGTACTCGCCGTAGAAGACGCTGAGGCCGGAAACGGTGAAGACCGGGTCGAGGGCTTCGGCGTTGCGGGGGGCCACCGGGCCGCGGACCGTGACGTTCGGCATGGACGTTCCTATCTCAGTCATCTTTTCCTCACCAGCGCTTCTGGTAGCGGTTACGGAGCCAGATGGCGGCGGAGTTCATCAGCAGCAGGATCACGAGCAGGATCACGATCGCCGCCGAGGCCAGGATGTGGAACCCCTCACGCGACTGGGAGATCCAGTTGAAGATCTGGATCGGCAGGACGGTGTAGCTGGCGAAGAGCCCGTCCGGGTTGAACCTGATGAACGACACGGCGCCCAGCATGAGCAGCGGGGCGGCCTCGCCGATCGCCCGCGACAGGGCCAGGATCGAGCCGGTCGCGATGCCCGGGATCGAGGCGGGCAGCACCTGCCGGGAGATCGTCTGCCACTGCGTCGCGCCCAGGGCCAGCGAGCCCTCGCGGATGGACGGCGGGACCGCGCGGATCGCCTCACGCGAGGCGATGATCACGATGGGCAGCACCAGCAGCCCGAGGGTGATCGACGCGGTGATCACGCTGAAGCCGAGACCGAACGTCCGGGCGATGATGCCGAGGCCCAGGATGCCGTAGACGATCGACGGGATCGCCGCCAGGTTCTGGATGTTGAGCTCGATGACCCGGTTCCACCAGCGGTTCTTGTCCGCGTACTCCTCCAGGTAGATCGCCGCGGCGATGCCGGTCGGCAGGGTGAGGAGCGCGGTGATCGAGATGACCCACAGGGTGCCGGTGATGGCCGACTGTGCTCCGGCGATGTCCGGGTTGCGGACCGACGGCATGTTCTCCCACAGGCGGGAGTCGAGCCGCGGCCAGCCCTCGATGAGGACGTAGGAGACGAGGGCGAGCAGGAAGACGAACGCGATCGCCAGGCTGGCGATCAGGGCGATCCGGAACAGGTGTTCCCTGAGCGGCTGCCCCTTGCTCGCCAGCTGGACGGCTGAGCGCGGCGTCGAGAGAACGGCCATTACTCGTACACCTCACGGTACTTCCGCACCAGACGGGCGCTGACGTAGTTCATCGCGAACGTCATCACGAAGAGCAGTGAGCCGACCGCGAAGATGGTGTTGTAGTCGACGGTGCCGATGGGCACGTCGCCCGAGCCCGCCTGGGCGATGAACGCGGCCATGGTCTGCATCGCCTTGCCGAGGTCGAGGGTGAAGTTGGGCTGGCCGCCGCCGGCGATGTAGACGATCATCGTCTCGCCCGCGCCTCGCGAGATCGCGAGGATGACGGCCGCGACGATGCCGGAGAAGGCCGCCGGGAGCACCACGCGGAGCGAGGTGATCATCCTGGAGGCGCCCAGCGCGTACGAACCCTCACGCAGCCCGCTCGGCACCGCGGTCATCGCGTCCTCGGAGAGCGAGGCGACGATCGGGATGATCATGAAGCCGACGACCAGGCCCGCGCACAGCGCGTTGAAGATCTCGATCTCGAACGGCAGGACGCTTCGCAGCAGCGGCGTGACGAAGCTCAGCGCGAAGAAGCCGAAGACCACGGTCGGGATGCCCGCCAGTACTTCGAGGACCGGCTTGCAGATCTTCCTGACCCGCGGCCTGGCGTACTCCGACAGGTAGATGGCGGCGCCCAGGCCCAGCGGCACGGCCACCACGATCGCGATGCCGGTCGTGATGAGGGTCGCGCTGACCAGCGGCAGCACGCCGTAGTGCGGAGGCTCGAACAGCGGCCCCCAGTGGGTGGAGGTGAAGAACTCCGACGCGCTGACCTGGCCGAAGAACCTGATCGTGGGCTCCAGCAGCGACACCACGATGCCGATGGTCGTGGCGACGGAGACTAGGGCGGCCACCAGCAGGACCGCCTTGATGACCTGCTCGCCGTGACGCGGGCGCGACCGCGCCAGGGACATGGGTGTCCCCGGCGCGGTCGCCGAGTGGCGGGAAGCCATCAGCCCGCCTGCGTCTTGAGCGTGGCGAGGTCGGTCTTGAGCTTGGCCTCCTGCTCGGCGTTCAGCGGGACGAACTGAGCGTCCGTCGCGATCTTGCCGATGTTGGTGACGAAGAAGTCGAGGAAGGCGGTGACCTCGGGCCGCTTCGTGGCCCCGGCCGACGGGTAGACGAACAGCGCCCGGGACAGCGGGGCGTAGGTGCCGTTCTGCGCGGCCTCGACGCTCGGGGCGACGCAGCCCTTGCCGGAGTCGATCTCCACGGCCTTCAGCTTGTCGGCGTTCTCCTCGAAGTAGGTGAAGCCGAAGTAGCCCAGGCCGCCCTTGGAGCCCGTCACACCCTGGACGGTGATGTTGTCGTCCTCGCTGGGGCTGTAGTCCTTGCGGCTCGCGCCCTCCTCACCGTTGATCTCGTCGGTGAAGTAGTCGAAGGTGCCCGAGTCGGTGCCCGGCCCGAACAGCTTCAGCGGCTCGTCGGGGAACGTGGCGTCGACCTGCTTCCAGGTGGTCACCTTGCCCTCGGCCGCCGGCTCCCACATCTTCTTGAGCTGGTCGGTGGTGAGGCAGGTCACCCAGGTGTTCTCCTTGTTCACCACCACGGTGAGCGCGTCGGTCGCGACGGACAGCTCGCTGTACTTGATGCCCTTGGCCTCGCATGCGGCCTTCTCCTCGTCCTTGATCGGACGGGAGGCGTCGGCGACGTCGGTCTCGCCGTTGCAGAACTTCTCAAAGCCGCCACCGGTGCCCGAGGTGCCCACCGTGACGTTGACCTTCGGCTGCTCGTCGGCGAAGAACTCCGCGGCGGCGCTGGTCAGGGGCGCGACGGTGCTGGAGCCGTCGATCTTGACCTGCCCGGTCAGCTCGGCCCCGCCGGCCTGGGTGGCGGCAGTGGTGCCCTCCCCGGCGGGCGGCGTGGTGTTGGTGCCGCCGCATGCGGCGGAAAGGGCCACAACGATGGCGGCCGTCGCCACCGCGCTGAGGCGGCGCTGTCCACTGGTCACGGTATGCGTTCCTTCTCCGTTGTGAGCTCTGGTTGCGGTGCAACTAGATACAAACGGGAGAAAGTGAACAGACGGCGAACAGGTCATGACCGCATCTGGAAGGGGTGTGCCAAGGCGCGTGAATCTCCGCCCCTCGCGCGCGGAGCCTCAGGACTCCTCGTGGTAGGCGTCGCGGATGCGGCTGAGGTGGGCCTGCATGGCGGCGCCGGCGCCCTCGGCGTCGCCGGCCTCGATGCGCTCGATGATCGCCTCGTGCTCCTGGTCGACCCTGGCCCAGAACTCGGGCGGGGCATCGGTGTTGAGGAAGCGGGTCTGGAGCACCCGGAACACCGGCTCGGTCATCATCGCGAGCAGGCCGTTGCCGCTCGCCTCGATGATGATGCCGTGGAAGTGCCGGTGCTCATGGAACTTCACGCTGCGGCCCCGGCTGTGCTTCTCGCGTTCCACCGCGGCGCGCAGCGCGTCGAGGTGCCGCCGCTCATGCCGCCGCGCGGCCAGGGCGGTGGCGGGCACCTCCAGCAGCTCGCGGCCTTCGAGGATGTCGGACAGCCGCAGCGCGGCCGAGCCCGACATCAGGCCGATGCCGGCCTCCAGGTAGTCGCTGATCTGGGCCGGCTCGATCCGCGAGACGAAGGTGCCCCCGGTGGTGCCGCGGACGGTCTTCACGAATCCCTGCGAGGCGAGCACGCGCAGCGCCTCGCGGACCGTGCTCCGGCTCACCCCGAAGTTTCCGCAGAGGTCGGTCTCCGACGGAAGGCGATCTCCCGAGGCGAGCCGGCCGTCGAGGATCAGCTCCTCCAACTGGTCGGCTACCTGCTGGTAAGCCGGGCGTAGCCGGTTGACCGGCAGTTTCGGCTTCGCGGGACCACCGCCGTTCCGTTGCGAACTGGCCATGTCCGTCCCATTCTCAAAATCCTGTGCGTGCTACAGGCCGAAGGTGCTGCCGGGCTTCCACAGGCCAAGGAACGCCGCCAGGGCGACGCAGATCCAGATCGTGTACGCGTACGGCCGGGCGCCGCGCAGCGTCTTGCCGAGCTGCCGCTCGACCTCCGGAGACGAGCCCGACTCGGCGAGCTTGGTGAAGGCCTGGCCGAACGGGAGCAGGACCCGTTCCATCCCGACGGCGCTGCCGACCGCGATCGCGTACAGCAGGACCTTGGCGCCGAGCCACGTCGGGTTGCTCGTGGCGCCGAACGGTGCCGGCGTCACCATGACGTAGATCGCGATGGCCGCGATGGCCAGCGCGACGACGGCCTTGCCGATGAAATCGGCGCGTTCGAGGAAGTGCCCGAGCCGGTCGGGGCTGGACGGCGGCCGGCCACTGCGGCGGAACAGGTAGATCGTGACACCCGCCCACAGCAGGCACAGGAGCAGGATCGTGACGAGCGGCCAGCCGCGGAAGGGCTCACCGAGCGGGTTGAGCGCCATCAGGCTCACGCCGCTCGCGAGGAAGAGCGTCATGCTGACACGAGGGAAGAAGTCGATCACACGCATGATCCCGGCCGCGGTGAAGCGGGCCTCGGTCGACAGCTTGCGGTTGATGATCTGCAGATGGGCGAGATAGACGCCCATGTCCGCGCCCAGCCAGAGGACGAAGAGCACGATGTGCACCCAGAGCAGCGATGACTGCAGCAGGGAGTAGTGGACGAACTCACTGGCCTCCATGGGCGGGCCCCCGATCCGGACGTGCCTGGCGAGACGCCGTCAACGCGTGCGCCGTCAACGCGTGCGGGTTCGCTCGTGAGCGTGGGGGTGTGGGGGTGCGAAACCGGTTCATACTTCTCCGTCGGTGTGCCGCCGCCGCGTGCGGCAAGCGAGGGTCCGGGCCCGAGCCGGGCCAGGCCGGATTGCCGGTAGATGAGATCCGACCTGGCCAGGCGGTCAGTAGACGGGCTTCGGGCCCGGGGTCGGGATGCGCAGGATCTGCGTGATGTACGTGCCGCAGCGCGGGCAGAGGCCCTCGGCTCCGGCGCTCCCGTCCTTGGACTCGATGACCTCGCCGTTGAAGCCGCTGTGCTCTTCGCACTGCGGGCAGAAGCTGTAGTACTCGTACTCTTCACTGGTCGTCATGGATGTGACCTCGCTTTCCGTGTCCTGGGGGCCGGGTTCGGCGCCCATGTGAGGCGCGCCTTGCTAGCGGCCCGCGCCGTCCCAGGGGCCGATCGAACGGGAGCGCACCGGCAGGCCCGCGATCTCGGGACGCTGCGCCGGGTTGTCGGGGTCGTAGTTCTTCGGCACTCCGTGCACCTTGACCTCGGGGTGCTCCGTGACCCAGTTGACGAGGTCGCCGTCGAGGCGGAAGAACCACATGGTGCCCTTGTCCGGGCCCGCATGGAACGCGCCGTGCTTGACCTTGGCCGGACGGAAGAAGTAGGTGCCGGGCGTGATGTGGCCGTAGTTGTAGTCCATGTCGCCGTAGATCGTGTACGCCTCCTCGAAGACCGGGTGGTGCGCCACCTTGTGGTCGGTCCAGTTCGGCGGGGCGTACGAGATCAGCGACACGAAGCCCTTGGTGTGGTCGTCCTCGGGCGAGGGGTCGCGGTAGAGGAACTTGACGTGCAGGAACCGCTGGCTGTCGCCCTCGTAGATGTTGCGCTGCCAGGCGATGTCCTTCTCCTGCACGCAGGTGAGGAAGCCGGGCTTGTCGGTGGCGGTGTTGCCGCCCTGCGGGACGTACTTGGTGCGGTTCTTCTCGGAGCGGGAGAAGCCGAAGTCACCGTACTCACGGAAGACGAGCGCCTCGGTGCCGGCCTTGGCCGCCATGCGGGGCACCGCGAGACCGGCCGGCGCGCGGAAGTAACCGCCCTTGCGGAGCACCTGGTCGCCCACCAGGACCTCGCCCTCGAGGACGTACCACTCGGTGTCGGCGTGGTGGTAGCCGGCCGGACGCTCCCAGGCCTCCTCGAAGATGACGCGCGTGGAGGCGGCGCCGTTCTCCTCGTCGTAGGAAAGGTTGCGCTGGAGGACCTTGCCGAGCTGGCCCTCACTGTGGGGCAACTCCACGGGGTGCCAGATCAGATCGGCGCTGTCGATCAACTCCACGTGCGGTCTCATACATGAACTCCTGCCGGCGGTCGTGATGGTGGAAGGGCTGTCCCGTGATTCGACGGGCCCGGCCGGCCATGGGAGATCGACGCTGACGACCTTGCGCCCGGCTCGTTCGGGGATCCCGTGAGATCGAGTGAAGGTTCCTCAGTGAGGAACAGTCTGATGTATTTAGTACAGCATTGTGTAAGCGAGCGCGTCAAGGGTCGGTGCGGCCTTGCGGGTCATCCTCGGAGTAATCGCGTCCAAGGTCGGGAGGGTGCCGGGCCGAGGCCCGTGCGGCATAGATCTGATGCTTGACTTAATGTCGGTCACCAACAGGCCAAAGTCCACCGAAGACCGGCGTTAAACGCCAGATGGCCAGCGCCATCGCTGCTCCGGCCGATATGTCTGCTGTATCTACAGGAGCGTTGACACCGTCACGGGTGGCCGACTAGCCTCATCGCCTAGAGGTTTCTCCCGCCGAGGCACGTCCGGCCTCGCTCAGCGCAGCCCATGGTGCGCCGCGCTGCTCGCCTGAGCAATACATCAGTGTTATTAAGCGGAGGTTTGGATGGAGATCGGTTCGGCATCGGGCCGACCTGAGTCCAAGAGGGCTCGGTTCAGAAGGCTGCTGGCGCAGGACGCCGTGACCGTGGCTCCAGGGGTGTTCGACGGGATCTCCACCCGGCTGGTCGAGCAGGCCGGATTCGACGTGGGCTACGCGACCGGCGCCGGCGCGGCCGCGTCGATGCTGGGGCTTCCCGACCTGGGGATGATGGGCCTCGCGGACATCGCCGACCACGTCGGCCGGCTGGCCGCCTCCACCTCGATGCCGCTCTTCTGTGACGCCGACACCGGCTACGGCAGCATCGGTTCGGTCATCCGCACGGTCGAGCTCTACGAGGCCGCCGGCGTCGCCGGCCTGCATCTGGAGGACCAGAGCTTCCCCAAGCGCTGCGGCCACTTTCCCGGCAAGCAGGTCGTGCAGGCGGAGGAGTTCGAGCGGCTGCTGAAGGCCGCGCTCTCCGCCCGGTCCGACCCCGACTTCGTGATCGCCGCCCGCACCGACGCCCGCGGCCCGCTCGGGCTGGACGAGGCGATCTCCCGGGCCAACAGATACGCCGACGCCGGGGCCGACCTGCTCTTCGTCGAGGCGCCGCTGAGCGTCGAGGACTTCGAGGCCATCGGCGCCAGGGTCCAGGCGCCCAAGGTGGCGAACATGATCTCCAACAGCGTCACTCCGGTGCTGACCCATCAAGAGCTGACCGATCTCGGATTCGCCCTGGCCATCTACCCGATCGTGGCCCTCGGGCCGGCGGCCGTGGCGATGCAGGAGGCTCTCGTGCACCTGGCCGAGGACGGGCACGACCGGGCCTCCATGCACGGCTGGAGCTCCATCGACCTCGGCACCACCATGGGCCTGGCCGAGTGGTCCGAGAGAATCGCCGAGTTCGAGGCGCGATGACCACCGCCGAGGGTGGGGTCGGTGCGCCGGCGCGGGGCGTCACGACGTGAACTCGCCCCGCGGTCCGCGCACTCTCCTCGACAAGATCTGGGATGAGCATGTGGTGGTGCCGGGGGACTCACCGGACGCGCCCGACCTTCTCTACATCGACCTGCACCTCGTCCAGGAGGTGTCCAGCCCCCAGGCCTTCGACGAACTGCGGGCGGCGGAGCGGGGGGTCAGGCGCCCCGACCTGACGATCGCCACCCAGGACCACAGCGTCCCGACGAGAGGCCGCCGGTTCGGCGTCAAGGACGTCGTCGCGCGGACGCAGATCGAGCAGCTCGCCAGGAACTGCGAGGAGTTCGGGGTCCCGCTGCTCCCGCTCGGCTCGGCGGACCAGGGCATCGTGCACGTCATCGGGCCGGAGCTCGGGCTGAGCCAACCGGGCATGGTGATCGTGTGCGGTGACAGCCACACTTCGACCCACGGCGCGTTCGGCGCGCTGGCCTTCGGCATCGGGACGAGCGAGGTGGCCCACGTCCTGGCCACGCAGTGCCTACCGCAGCGCAAGCCCAGGACCATGCTGATCGAGGTCGGCGGCCGGCTGCCCGCGGGCACCACGGCCAAGGACCTGGCGCTGACCGTCATCCGGCGGCTCGGCACCGGCGGTGGCACCGGCCACGTCATCGAGTACCGGGGCGAGGCGGTCGCGGCGCTGTCCATGGAAGCCCGGATGACGTTGTGCAACATGAGCATCGAGGCCGGCGCCAGGGCGGCGTTGATCCCTCCCGACGAGGTCACCCTCGCCTACCTGCGGGGACGCCGTCGCGCTCCCGGCGGACAGGCGTGGGACCAGGCCGTGGCCCACTGGTCACGGCTGTGCGGCGACCTCGGCGCCCGCTACGACGCGTCCCTGACCATGGACGCCGGCGACGTGGTCCCGACGGTGACGTGGGGGACGAACCCGGCGATGAGCGCGCCCGTGACCGGGCACGTGCCGCACCCGCGTGACACCGAAGATCCCGAGGCCACCGCCCGCGCCCTTGAGTATCAGGGCATCAGCCCCGGCACCCCCATCGAGGAGATCGCCGTCGACAGGGTGTTCATCGGCTCGTGCACGAACGCGCGGATCGAGGATCTGCGGTCGGCCGCCGCCGTGCTGCGCGGCCGGACGCTGGCCGCCCACGTCCGGGCCATGGTCGTGCCCGGGTCGGCCCAGGTCAAGGCCGAGGCCGAGCGCGAGGGGCTCGACGTGATCTTCCGTGCCGCCGGGTTCGAATGGCGTGACGCCGGCTGCTCGATGTGCCTGTCGATGAGCGAGGACGTGGTCGCCCCCGGAGAGCGGTGCGCCTCGACCTCCAACCGCAACTTCGAGGGCCGCCAGGGGCCGAAGAGCCGGACCCACCTCGTCTCCCCGGCGATGGCGGCCGCCGCCGCCGTCGCGGGTCACTTCACCGACGTCCGTCGTCTCAAGGCTCAGGAGACGTCTGAACCAGAAAGCGAAGGAACTCTATGAGCATGCGAATCGGAATAGACGTCGGTGGCACCTTCACCGACATCTACCTGCAGGATTCGGATACGGGCCGATTCTGGCTGGGCAAGACTCCTTCGACCGTCGAGCAGTCCGAGGGCGTGGCCACCGGGATCCGCCAGGTGTGCGAGCTGGCCGGGATCCAGCCGCAGGAGCTCGACGCCGTGCTGCACGGCACGACCGTCGCGACCAACGCCGTGCTGGAGGGCAAGGGCGCGCGGGTCGGGCTGCTGGTGACAGCGGGGTGGCGCAACATCCTCCACCTGGGCAACTCCTGGACCCCCGGACCGCTGTTCGGCTTCTTCGACTACCAGCCTCCTGAGCCGATGGTGCCGTTCGAGCGGATCCAGGAGGTCACCGAGCGGATCAGCCCGTCCGGTGAGGTCATCATCGCCCTCGATCCGGAGTCGGCGCGCCGCGCCGTCGACGCGATCCTGGACGAGGACGTCGAGGCGATCACGATCTGCCTGCTCAACGCGCACGGCGACCCCGCCCACGAGCTCGCGGTCCGCGAGATCGCCGTGGAGCGATGCCGGGCGCGCGGCGCCGACCTGCCCATCTCGGTCTCCTCCGAGGTCAGCGCCGAGTTCCGCGAGTACGAGCGCACGGTCACCACCGTGATGAACTCCTACCTCGGCCCCGCCATGCGCCGCTACCTCTCCCGGCTCGAAGAGCGGCTGGCGAGCGCCGGCGTCTCCGCCCCCCTCCAGGTCGTACGCTCCGACGCCGGTCTCATGTCCGGCCGGGCCGCCCAGGAGTATCCGGTTCACACCGTCCTGTCCGGCCCGTCCGGCGGTGTCAACGGCGCCGCCCACATCGGCGGCCGAGCCGGGTTCGACCGGGTCCTGACCCTCGACATGGGCGGCACCTCGACCGACGTGGCCGTCTGCATGAACGGCGCGGCCGCGGTCTCCCGGGAGAGCAAGGTGGGCAGCTTCCCGATCCGGGTGCCCTCGGTGGACGTCGAGACGATCGGCGCGGGCGGCGGCAGCATCGCGAACGTCTCGGAGATCACCGGGGGCCTGCGCGTCGGCCCGGAGAGCGCCGGCGCGCAGCCCGGCCCGGCCTGCTACGCGCGCGGCGGCACGCTGCCGACGGTGTCGGACGCCAACGTCGTGCTGGGCCACCTGCCGGCCGAGCTGCTCGGCGGCGCGATGAAGCTGGACGTCGAGGCGGCCCACGCCGCCGTCCAGACCGTCGCGACCGAGCTGGGTGTCGGCGTGCACGAGGCGGCGCAGGCCATCGTGGACATCGTCAACGGCAACATGCTCGGCGCGCTGCGCGTGGTCACGGTGCAGAAGGGCCTCGACCCGAAGGACTTCGCGCTCATGTCCTTCGGCGGGGCCGGCGGGCTGCACGCGAACGCGATCGCCGCGGAGCTCGGCAGCTTCCCGGTCATCGTGCCGCCGGAGCCGGGCGTGCTGTCGGCCCTCGGCTTCATCGTCGCCGACGTCCGCAACGAGTTCGTCCAGTCCTTCCACCACAAGCTGGGCGACGAGGCGGTCAGCGGCCTGGCGGAGGTCACCCGCTCGCAGGCGGCGCGTGGCCGTGAGTGGCTGCGGTCGGAGGGGGTGGACGAGTCCGACGTGCGGCTGACCCACCTGTTCGACATGCGCTACCTGCGCCAGGGCTACGAGATCTCGGTGGAGTTCACCGAGGAGGAGGCCCGGACGCTCACGCTCGACCGGCTGACCGAGAGGTTCACCGACGAGCACCGGCGGCTCTACGGCTTCGAGCTGCCGACGCAGATCGAGCTGGTCAACGTCGGCACCCGCGCCATCGGCGTGACCAGTAAGCACGCCGTCGAGGCGCTGGAGGGCGGCGACCGCGACGCGAGCGCGGCCATCACCGGCACGTCGAACAGCTGGCACGACGGCGAGGAGATCGAGATCCCGATCTACGATCGCGCGAAGCTGGAGCCGGGCATGGTGATCTCCGGCAAGGCGCTCGTGCAGCAGTTCGACTCGACCACCGTCATTCTTCCGGGCTACCTCGCCGAGGTGGACGCCTGGCGCAACCTGCTCATCAGGGAGGCCTGACCATGATCGGCACGATTGATCCAGTGACCCTCGAACTGATCGAGAACGCGCTCAAGAACGTGCGCGCCGAGATGGACGAGGTCCTCCGGCGCTCGGCGATGTCGTCGTCGATCCGCGAGCAGCACGACGAGTTCCCGATGATCGCCGACAGCGAGGGCCGGATGATCGTCGGCCAGTTCGGCTCGTACATCCCCGAGGTGATCGGGCGGTTCGGCGGCGACGTGCACCCGGGCGACGTGATCATCCTGAACGACCCCTACCTGTGCAAGGGGTCGATCAGCCACACCAACGACATCCTGGTGATCGTCCCGATCTTCTTCGACGGCGCCCTGGTCGGCTACTCCAGCCAGTTCGGTCACGTCCTGGACATCGGCGGCCGGACGGCCGGCACCCAGTCGGCCGACGCCGAGTCGATCTGGGACGAGGGTCTGCGCATCCCGCCGGTCAAGATCCACGACCGCGGCCAGATGAACGACCAGCTGTTCAACCTGATCCTGAACAACACCCGCACCCCGGACGTCGTCCGGGCGGACATCCTCGGGCTCATCGCGGGCTGCAAGCGCGCGGAGCACCGGGTGATCGAGATCTGCGAGAGGTACGGCCGCGACACCTACCTCGCGGCCTGTGACGCGCTCCTGGAGCGCACCAAGCAGGCGATGATCAAGCTGATCCGCAGGTACATCCCCGAGAAGCGGACCACCTTCTGGGACTGGGTCGACGACGACGGGCTCGGCAACGGGCCGTTCAAACTGCAGCTGACGGTGTGGCGCGAAGGCGACAAGGCGTTCTTCGACTGGACCGGCACCGACCCCCAGGCACCCGGCTCGATCAACTTCCACATCCACGAGAGCCTCTGCAAGATGTTCTTCGGCGTCTACCTGATCATGGCGTTCGACAAGACCATCCTGTTCAACGAGGGCTACAACGACGTCTTCGAGACGACGCTGCCGCCCGGCTCCCTGCTCAACCCCGACTTCCCGTCGCCGCTGTCCAACCGGCTGAACGTGCACACGCGGTTCTTCGACTGCCAGTCGGGAGCGCTGGGGCAGAACGCCCCTGAGCTGTCGATGGCGGCCGGCTACGGCACCAGCCCCTACTTCGTCTTCTCGGGCCACACGGCCGACGGCGAATACTTCCAGATGACCGAGCTGCTGTTCGGCGGCCTGCCGGGCCGGCCCGTGGGAGACGGTCTCGACGGGCACTCCTGGTGGCCGGAGTTCAAGAGCACACCGGCCGAATACCTGGAGACCAACTACCCGCTGACCATCCTGCGCTACGAGCCCGTCATCGACTCGGGCGGGCCCGGCCTGCACCGGGGCGGCACGGGCATCGAGAAGGAGTACCTGTTCCACGCGCACGGCAAGGTGACCGTCAACGACGACCGGGCCACGCACCAGCCGTGGGGCATCGGCGGCGGCCGGGCGGGCGGCGTCTCCGAGAAGTCGGTGATCCGCGCCAACGGCGAGGTCCAGCACCTGCCCTCCAAGGTCGACAACGTGCCGGTGAGCCCCGGTGACCGGCTGGTGTTCCGCACGGCGGGCTCAGGCGGCTGGGGCGACGCCCTGGACCGGCCCGCGACCGCCGTCACGACCGACGTGCGGCGACGGCTCGTCTCGGCGGAGTCGGCCGAGCGTGACTACGGCGTCGTCCTGGGCGACCCGGAGGCGACGGCCGCGCTGCGCGAGAAGCTGCGGGCCGAGCGCGCCACGGACGGCCGCTTCGACTTCGGCGCGCTCCCGGAGGGGCTGACGGCGCCATGACCGCGGCCTACGAGGATCTGGGGGAGGACTACTCGGCCCACGGCTTCGCGCAGCGGCTGGGTTTCGGCTCGCGCCCGGCGCTGGTCGTCGTGGACTTCGTCAACGCGTACGTCACTCCCGGCTGCGACCTGTACGCCGGGGTGGAGAGCGCCGTCGAGGCGGGCGCCCAGGTGCTGGCCGCCGCGCGGAAGGCCGGCATCCCGGTCATCTTCACCCGGGTGGTCTACCAGCCGGGCGGCGCCGACGGCGGGCTGTTCTACAAGAAGGCGCGAGCGCTCAAGCAGTTCGAGGGTCACTCCCACCTGGGAGCGATCGTCCCGCAGCTCACGCCGCGCGAGGGTGAGCTGGTCATCGACAAGCAGTTCGCCAGCGCGTTCTTCGGCACGTCGTTGTCGTCGATCCTGGCCGCGTCCGGGCGCGACAGCGTGATCGTCATCGGGCTGTCGACGAGCGGGTGCGTGCGGGCGACGTCGCTCGACGCGTGCCAGCACGGCTACATCCCCATCGTGGTACGCGAGGCGGTCGGCGATCGTGACGAGCGGCCCCACGAGCAGGCGCTCTTCGACCTCGACGCGAAGTACGCCGACGTGGTCGGCCTCGACGAAGTGGTGGCCCACCTCGGTGGGTTGTGAGTTTCCAGAGCGGTAATGTCGCCGAGGCCGGCCTGGGAGTCCCGGCCGGCCGCGGCGGGCGTTTCCGCCACCTTGATCCAGAAAGTACATCAGACACGAGTGGGTTGCTTCGAGCCGGCCACCTTGCGCATTCCTCGTACAATTGCGCTGGAAGTGCCTGGCCGAACACTCGCCACCCTGCGACCGAACGGGTAAAATCGTTCGGATCGGTTATGGGGGCACATCTCGCGGGGGCGAGCACATGATAGACACAGGCCAGGAAAGCGGGTCGTCAATGACATCGGATTCGCCGAATCTCACCGCTGAAGGCCACGATCCAGAAAATGTCGGACCTAGACCTCCGATTCTTCCGGTGAGCAAGCTCCGGCCGGCTTACCAGCAGGTCGCCGACCAGCTCCGGACACTGATCCTCGACGGCTCACTGGCGCCCGGAAACCGGCTGCCCAACGAGGTCAACCTCGCCACCAATTTCGGCACCAGCCGCACCACCGTGCGTGAGGCGCTGCGGGCGCTCACCTCGCAGGGCCTCATCTACACGCTGCGCGGCACCACCGGGGGCACGTTCGTGTCCCGCGTCCAGATCGACCAGGTGAGCGACTACCTCGAAACGAGCATCGGGCTGATGTCCGACGAGGACGGCGTCACCGCCCACGCGCTCTTCGAGGCGCGACAGCTGCTCGAAGTACCGTCGGCCGGGCTCACGGCGGAACGGCGGACCGACGCGCACCTCAAGGCGCTCGGCGAGGTCATCGAGCTGGGCTCGCGCAAGGTCTCACAGGCGCGCGGCACCCCGGAGCACCGCACGTTCCACGAGATCGTCGTCGACGCCACGGACAACGCCCTCCTGCGGCTGATGACCGAGCCGATCTTCCGCGTGCTCCGCACCCGCATGCCCCGCGTCATGCCGGCGGACTTCTACGTCGGCGTCGACGAGGACCACGAGGAGATCTTCGCCCTGGTCGAGGCGCGCGACGTCGAGGGGGCGTCCGACGCCATGCGCCGTCACCTCGAACATCTGCGCCAGGCCTACATGTGAACGACCGGCCCGCGCGAGGCGGGCCGGTCGTTCCGGGCTCGGTCCGCCTGACGCGGACCCGGGGGGCAGGGGTCAGGGTCCCCCGGCGGGCATGCCCAGCGAGCCCGGGTTCACGAGGCCGCGTGGGTCCAGGATCGACTTCACCTGGCCCAGCAGGGCGGCCACCTCCTGGTCGAGTCCCTCCTGATACTCGTAGCGCTTGCCGATCTGCAGGTGGGCGGCGCCCAGCTCACGCAGCCGGGTGCGCAGCGCGGCGCTGGCTTCGAGCACGACCGCCGTGGCCGCGGAGTCGGGCGTGTTGCCGTTCGCGAACTTGGCGTGCGTGCCCGGGTCGAGCATGAGGCTGTGCCACGGCGTCAGGCCGTCCATCCAGTAGAAGACGAACTCGATGATGAAGCCCGTCCCCGCCGAGGTGGCCAGGGCGCCGATCTCGATGCCGTGCTTCTCGAAGGACTCCCGGAACGGGTCCAGCGCCTCGTCCATCTCGGTCCAGGCCGTCTCGGCCGCGCTGAACGGAAAGATGCCGTGCTGCGGCAGCATGAGCTCGCCGGCCCGGCTGACCGTGCCCGTGATGTCGACGAACGGATTGCCGTACATGACGCTCGGGACGGAGTTCGCGACCTCGGTCCCACCGGCGGCGCAGATCTTCCTGATCTGCTCGACCGAGGCGTCGGCCTCGGCGTCGGAGCGCGCCTCGACGATGCCGTGCAGGGCGTAGTGGTGCTCCCGGGCGACCCTGCGGCCGGCCAGCGCGACCTTCGCCGCCTGCCTGATCCCGCGGACCAGGTTGCCCTGCGAGCCGATCACGCCGGTCATGGCACGGGCGCCGTCGGCGATGCTGGCGTCTCGCACCTCCCTGCCCTGCAGCACCGGATCCATCCCGAACAGGGTCTCGGCCAGGCCGCTGCGGGCGACGGCGGTGGCCGCACGCAGGTAGTCCGACCTGCTCGCGTACTGGAAGGACACGAAACGTACGGCCGCCGGCGCGGGGACGAGACGCAGGGCGACCTCGGCCTTGACGCCGAAGGCCCCGGTGTCACCGAGGAAGAGCCCGGTGAGGTCGGGCCCGTGGGAGCGGAAGAACGGCCTGCCGGCGGCGGCGCCCCAGGTGCCGGTGCGGATGACCCGCCCGTCCGCGAGCACCACGGTGACGCCGAGGGTGCTCTCGGCGGACGTGCCGTTGGCCGTCGAGCCCCACATGACGGTGTTCTGTGACAGGCTGCCGCCCACGGTCGCGTAGCGGCCGGACATCGGCCCCCAGAACGGGGTGCGCAGCCCGCGCCCGGCGAGCGCGCTCCGCAGCGCGGCCCAGGTGCAGCCGGCCTGGACGACGACGTACATGTCGGCCTCGTTGATCTCCAGGATCTTGTCGAGGCCCGACAGGTCGAACAGGACGCTGCGCTCGCTCGTCGGCGTGTACCCGCCGGTGTAGGACATGCCGCCGCCGCGCGGCACCACGGCGAACCCGGCGCCGGTCGTCAGGCGGACCGCCTGGCTGATGTGGTCGAGGCTGCGCGGGCGCACCACGAGCGCGGTGGTCGCGCCCGCCTGACCGCCGTCGTGCGAGTGCTGCTCACGGACGATCGGGTCGTCGAGGACGTCGCCGGCGCCGAGCACCTCGGCGAGCCGGTCCCTCAGCTCCTCGGACGAGGCGCTCATGACGACGCCGCCAGGCGCGCGCCGGGCAGGCGCAGGAACTCGTCGACGACGCGGGCGAGCTCGTCGGGGCGCTCGTCGGCCACGAAGACGCCGGCGTCCGGGATCTCGTGGAACCGGATCCACTCGGACAGTCCGGCGCTGCGCTCCGTCTCCTCGCGGAGCATCTCCCGCGAGCCGGCCAGCGCCAGCGTGGGAACGCGCAGCCGGTCGATGTAGGGCCGGTGATCGGTACGGCCGACCGCGTTGTGCCCGTACGGCCGCTTGTCGCCCGACAGCATCAGGTCGCCGAGGCAGCGAGGCGCGACGGTGGGAGCCAGGTCCGGGCCGGACAACGTCCAGAAGGCCTTCCACCACGTCAGGATGTCCGTGGCCTGCTCGTCGAAGACCGGAGGCTCCTCCTCGGCCAGCGCCCTGGCCGTCTCCTCGTCCAGCAGGGCGACGCCGTAGGCGACGATGCGGCGGACCCGCCCGGGCTGCTCCAGGGAGGCGGCCATGAGCACGGAGGCGCCGGTGTGGTGCCCCACTCCGTCGAACCGCTCGATCCCCATGCGGGACAGCGCGTCGAGCACGCGGCGCGCGTAGTACTCGACCGTGGGAGGAGAGGGGGGCGCGTCGGACATCCCGTAGCCCGGGAGGTCGAGGGCGATGACCCGCCGGCCGGTGCCGACGAGGTGGGGGATGAAGGCGGACCACATCATCAGGCTGGACGGCGCCTGATGGAGCAGGATCACCGGATCGCCGGTGCCCTCGTCCCAGTAGTGGATCTGTCCTTCTGGCGTGTCGACGTAGCCCTTCGGCACGAGGCCCCTCCCATGGTCCTGCTGACGCGGCCGGAGGCGTAGGGGCACCTGAGGTGTCCATCCCCTCATCCGCCCGTGAATTTCGACCGAGCCTACGCAGGGCGGAATCGCACTGTCAATACGTCTTATGTTTCCATGAAGGCGCCCTGGAGTGGATCTAGGAGTAGTGGCTTAGACAATTGGGCCGGATCTGCGATGGTGAGTCCACCACCAGTCCTAACAGTGAGCCTTCTTGGCTTTTAGCCTCGCGTTATCGGGTGTCGGCGACCCAGATCAATGCTTGACGGTGATGCATCAGACGTTTATTGTCGGCGTCACCAGGACGAGCTCGGGCTGCTCGGAGTCCTAGTGCCGGACCTACGCCCTTGCAGACAGATCTGCCTCGCGCTGACATGTCCGCCTTGAGCAGACTCATCCGCCTAGTGCCGACACATCCCGTGTGGGATCTTCTTTCGATCTGAGATGGTGACCATGAGCAAAGTGGACTCGCGGAGGCGTCGGGGCGGGCTGCGACTCGCCTGCGTCGCGCTCGGTTTGACGGTGATGACGACGGCGTGCGGGGGCGGTGGCACGTCCAGCACCGGAGACGCGGCCGACAGCGGCAAGCCGGCGAAGACGTCGATGTCCGTCGCGGCCGGCGCGATCGCCGAGAACATCGACCCGGACGCGCCCTCGGCGGTGGTGGTCGCCAACTACCAGACGGTCAAGAACGTCTACGAGCCGCTGGTCAGGTTCGGATACCAGGCCAACGACGCAGACCTGGGCGGCGGGCTCAAGCTCGACACCCAGAAGGTCGAGCCCGCGCTGGCCACGTCCTGGGAGTACGCCGACAACGCCTGGACCTTCAAGCTTCGCGAAGGCGTGAAGAGCCACGCCGGCAACGAGTTCACCTCCGCCGACGTGGTGTGGACCTACGAGCGCAGCAAGGCGCTCGCCGCCACCGGCGCGCTGCTCTGGACGAAGTTCATGGGCGTCAGCGCGGTCGAGGCGGTGGACAAGTACACCGTCAAGTTCACCACCGACGGTGCCAGCCCCATGCTGCTCGCCACCATGGCGGTCGCGTCCTACGTGCGGCCGATCGACTCCACCGAGGCGAAGAAGCACGTGACGGCCGACGACAAGTGGGCCGCCAAGTGGCTGGGTGAGAACGCCGCCGGCTTCGGCGCCTACGCGATCTCCGACTGGCAACGGCCGAGGAGCATCACCCTCCAGCCCCGTCCGGACTACTGGGACGCGGCCAACAGCGGCAACCTGGCGGTGACCACCCAGGCCGTGACCAACCCGGCACAGCGCCTCAACGCGCTGACCAAGGGCGACGTGGACATCGCCCTGGGGCTGACGCCGCAGCAGGTGACCACGGCGAGCCAGAACGACTCGCTCACCGTGGTGAAGTTCAACGCCAACACGCGCGCCTTCGTCTATCCCAACCTCGACGACTCGAACATCGCCGACGTGAAGGTCCGCCAGGCGATGTGGACCGCGGTGCCGACGAAGGACATCATCGAGCGCGTCTACAACGGTGACGCCTTCGAGCTGAAGTCGCCCGTGTCGCCGTACATCGCGGGCTACACCGACGAGTTCTTCCGCTACGACCACAGCATGGAGAAGGCCAAGGCGCTGATGGCGGAGTCGAGCAAGCCGAACGGCTTCAAGTCGGAGCTGTACTACTCGTCGGAGGAGCCGATCCTCCAGCAGGTCGCCGAGATCCTCAAGTCGTCCTGGGCGCAGATCGGCATCGACATCCAGCTCAAGGCCGAGCCCAACGCCCAGCTCCAGACGCGTAACTTCAACAACCACGACATCCCGCTCTACATGGAGGACCTGGGCGCCACCGAGGTGCCGGACGCCTGCTCCATCGGCGCGCTGTGGGCCAAGGGCGGCATCGCGAACTCGAACAACTACCACGACGACACGTTCAACAAGGCCTTCGAGGACTGCCTCGACCAGGTGGAGTTCGCCGACCGCGAGCCGGCCATGAAGCAGCTGCAGAAGGCCGCCATCGACAACCCGATGGTCATCCCGATCGTCGGCCTCTACTCCACCACGGTCATCCGGAGCAACGTGCAGAACCTGGCCTTCGACCCCAGCGGCGCCACCCCGTACCGAACGGTGACGGTCAAGTAGCGAGCCGCGAGATAAGGGAAGTGCCGCCCATGGTCCGGTATGCCACAGTACGGCTGATAACGATTGTCCCAGTGACGCTCGCGTTGATGATCCTCACCTTCATCGTGACGCAGCTGCTTCCGACAAATCCGGCTGTTGTGGCTGCCGGACCTCTCGCCACCCCGGAACAGGTGGCCCAGATGGAGGCGAGGCTCGGGCTCGACAAGTCGATCCCCGAGCAACTGGTCGCCTTCCTGGGCCGCCTGTTCACCGGAGACCTCGGTCAGTCGATCGGCACCGGCAACGCGGTGATCGAGGACCTCGTCCGCCGGTTGCCCTCCACGATGGTGCTGACGACGAGCGGGGTCCTGGTCGGGTTCGTGCTGGCCATCGGCCTGGCCGTCGTCACCGCCAACCGCGAGCGCGGCGTGCTGGCCTCGGTCGGCAAGACCTTCGGCGGGCTCGGCAGCTCCGTGCCCGACTTCGTCGTCGGCCCCATCCTGATCCTGCTCTTCTACGTCGCCATCCCGGTGTTCCCGGTGCCGATCGGCCAGGGCGGGTCGGGGGCGGACGTGCCGGCGGTGACCGGGGCGGCCCTCCTGGACGCCGTCATCGCCGGTAACGGCGGCGCGATCGTCGACGCGCTCACCCATCTCGCGCTTCCCTCCCTGACGCTCGCCCTGTGCTACGCGGCGCCGATCTACCGCGTGGCGGTCTCCTCCATCGAGGAGATCTCGCGGCGCAGGTTCGTCGACTACGTGATCCTCAACGGCGGGTCGAACAAGCTGCGCTGGAGATACGTGCTGGAGAACGCGTTTCCGCCCATCCTCACCATGAGCGGGCTCGTCTACGGCCTGCTCATCGGCGGTGCGGTGGTCGTCGAGGCGATCTTCAGCTGGGGCGGCATCGGTGAGTACGCGGTCGAGTCCATCACCGGCAACGACTTCTTCGCCATCCAGGGCTTCGTGATGGTCACCGCTGTGCTCTCCATGCTGATCTACCTCAGCGTCGACCTGATCCACGCCTGGCTCGACCCCCGGACGATCAAGCGGAGCGCATCGTGAGCGGCGTACAGCAGATTCCCCAGGTTCCCCAGCTCCCTCAGGTCCCTCAGGCCGAGACCCCCCGCGCTCGCGGGCCGCTCCTCTCGTCGCGCAACGTCGGCCTCGCGATCCTGGCGCTGATCGTCGTCGGCGCGGTGATCATCCCCTGGATCCTCGCCGACCGGCTGGAGACCCGGCTCGGCGACGCCCTGCTGGGCCCCTCGCTGTCCCACCCCTTCGGCACCGACCCTGTCGGCCGCGACCTGTTCGCCCGCGTGGCGGAGGCCGCGAGGACCGACGTGACCGTCGCGGTCGTCGGCGTCCTGCTCTCCGCGGTGATCGGCGGAATGATCGGCGTCGTCGTCGGCTACTCGCGCGGGAGGTGGTCCGGCCTGCTGATGCGCGGCCTCGACGCGTTCCAGGCCTTCCCGCTGCTGGTCTTCGCGCTGCTGCTGCTCGCGTTCGTCGGCGGCGGCGTGTCGACGCTGATCATCGCGGTCGGCTTCGTCAACATCCCGATCTTCATCCGCTTGGTCCGCGCCGAGACCCTGGCCGCGTCGCGGCTCCCGTACGTGGACGCCGCGACCTGCGTGGGGTGCTCGACCCCGCGCATCCTGTGGCGGCACATCCTGCCCAACGTCCTGACCGGAGCGCTGACGCAGACGACGACCGCCGCCGGCTACGCGATCATCCTGGTCGGCGCGCTCGGCTTCCTCGGCGTGGGCACCGACCCCGGCGCGGCGGAGTGGGGCGTGATGATCCAAGAAGGTGTGCAGTACATGACCTCCGGCCAGTGGTGGCTCATCGCCTTCCCCGGGGTCGCGATCGTCGTCACCGTCGTCGCGCTGCAGATGGTCGGCGAGTCCGTCGTCAAAGCCAGGAGGGTCCGTTGAGCTCTCGCACGAACCTGCTCGAAGTCGAGGGCCTGGACATCGCGTTCGGCGCGCGGCCGGTGGTCCGGGACGTGTCGTTCGACGTCGGGGAACAGGAGTTCCTGGGCATCGTCGGCGGCTCCGGCTCGGGTAAGTCGACCACGCTGCGCGCGGTGCTGGGCCACCTGCCGCGCGGCGCGCGCATGACGGGAGGCGCCGTCAGGTTCCTCGGCGCCGACCTCGTCCGCGACGGCGTCCCGGTGAGAGCCGGCAAGGGCGGCCCTGACCCGCGCCGTCTCGGCATGAGCGTCATCGTCCAGGACCCGGTGGGTGCCCTGAACCCGCTCCGGACCATCGGCAACCAGATTCAGACGCTGATGAAGAGCAGCGGCCGCCAGGTGACCGAGGACCGGATCGCCGACACGCTGTCCGACCTGTTCATCAACAACCCGCGGCGGGTGCTGAAGGCGTACCCCCACGAGCTCTCCGGCGGCATGGCGCAGCGGGTGCTCGTCGCCGTCGCGCTGCTGATGGAGCCGAAGCTGCTGCTGGCCGACGAGCCCACCAGCGCGCTCGACGTGACCGCCCAGGCGCAGATCGTCGAGCTGCTGCGGCGGCTGGTCAGCGAGCAGGGGCTGTCGGTCGTCATGGTGACGCACGACCTCGCGCTGGTGAGCGAGACGTGCGACCGCGTCGTCGTCATGCGCGAGGGCGAGGTCGTCGACGTCGGCACCCCGAGGGCCGCCTTCTATGACGACCCTCGGCCGTACACCCGGGCGCTCGTGGACGCCACCTCGTTCACCAGGCAGGAGACAGCCGGATGACCACCGATCCGATCATTCGCGTCGACCACGTCAGCAAGGCGTTCAGGACGCGGAGCGGCGACGTCCAGGCGCTCGACGACGTCACCCTCAGCGTGCGGCGCGGCACCACCCTGGCGGTCGTGGGCGAGAGCGGCTCGGGCAAGACCACGCTCGGCAGGTGCCTGCTCGGCCTCAGCTCCTGGGACTCCGGGACCATCTCCATCGGCGAGCACGACGTGGCGAAGCTGTCGAAGGCGTCCCGGGGCGACTTCCGGCGCAAGGTGCAGATGGTCTTCCAGGATCCCTTCGCCTCGCTCAACCCCCGGATGCGGGTCGGACAGGTGCTGGAGGAGCCGCTGCTGCTGCGCGGCAGGGAACGCGGGGCCCGGCGCGAGGAGGTGCTCCGCTGCCTGGAGCACGTCCAGCTCGACCCCTCCTACGTCTCGCGCTACCCCGGCGAGCTGTCCGGCGGCCAGGCGCAGCGCATCGGCATCGCCCGGGCGATCATCGGCCAGCCCGAGGTCGTGGTGCTCGACGAGCCGACGGCCGCGCTGGACGCCGAGGTGCGCCGCGGCATCTACCAGCTCCTCCAGCGGCTGCAGGCCGAGCTCGGACTCACGTACGTGCTGATCTCGCACGACCTGGCGAGCGTCGCGGCGACGAGCGACGCGATCGCCGTCATGCACCGCGGGCGCATCGTCGAGTACGGCACCACCGAAGACGTCTTCGAACGGCCGAGGCACCCGTACTCAGTGGCGTTGATCTCGGCGTCACCGCGGCTCGGCGTGGAGTTCGTCGGCCGCGAGCGGGTCGCCGTCCTGCGCGGCGAGGACGTCCTGGCCCGAGCCGACCAGTGCCACCTGAGCAGCCGCTGCCCGGTGGCGCTGGAGGTCTGCCGGTCGGGGCGCCCCGCCTTCGAAGCGGTGGACGGCGCGCACGCCTGCGCCTGCTGGCGGGTCGCGGAGATGCCAGGGGTGCTGGACGCCGCGATCTCGGAGCGCGCCCTCGACGCCGGGCAGCCGGCGTGACGGCTCCGCCCTCGAAGAAGACGAAGAAGAGGTGACCATGAGTTTCGTGTCAACCGGCTTCACCCGCCCGTTCTCGCCCGACGGAACGGCCTCGGTGCTGCCCGAGCCCCCCTACGACTTCGCGATCCAGGCCACCATGGTGCACTTCCGCACCGATCCCGAGGCGCTGGCCCAGCTCGTGCCGCCGCCGCTCAAGCCGCTTCAGGCCCGCGCCGGCGAGGCGTTCTGGCTGGTCATCGATCACATGATGAGCCCGGTGAACGTCTCGGGAGCCGACTGGCACCCGGAGCGGCGCCGGATGCTCGAAGCCACGATCGGCATCCCGGTCGAGCTCGACGGCGCGCCCGGCGTCTACTACAGCCACTCCTGGACGGACCGCGAGTGGAGCTTCCTCATGGAGGCGCTGACCGGCATCAACGGCAAGCTCGCGCGGATCGCGATCACGGAGGGCCAGCGCATGCACCCGGTCTGGTCCGGCCCGCGCGCGGGCGCGGTCTTCGACTCGACGGTCGAACGGCTCGGCACCCGCGTGGCCGGCAGCAGGGTGACTCTGGAGGAGAGGATCACGCCGGCGGAGTCTCCCACCGCCGAGCTGTTCAACATCTTCATGCTGCGGCACGTGCCGAACTTCGAGATCGCCGCCGCCGGCCGCCCGCTCGCCTACGACCTGGTCACCGAACGGGACGAGAACGTCGTGTTCGGAGACGTCTGGCGGGGCACCGGCGAGCTCACCTTCCACGACGCCGAGAACGAGTGGCTGACGCCCATCGCGCCGGTCGAGACGATCGCCGGCTACCACCTGGAGGTCTCCTTCCGGCTCATGGGCATCGAGGTGGTCAAGGACCTCCTTCCGGACTGGGACGCGGCACAGGCATCCCAGGCACAGCAGGCACGGCCATGACGGACGGCGCCCACGACGCGACCACGGCGACGAAGGAGACGGCACGGTGAGCGCGAGCTCCAATCGGCTTTCCACGATCAGCGTGCGCGACCTGGAGACGTCGCTGCGCTTCTACCGCGACATCATCGGGCTCCAGGTCGACGTCGCGACGGTGTGGAAGGGGCCCGAGTTCGAGGACTACTACGCGCTGCCGGCGGGCGCCTCCGGTCACGTGGCCGTGCTCTCGTCCGGGGGACGGCCCGCGGGCCGCATCATGCTGGTCGAGTTCCGCGACGCGGGCGAACAGGCCGGCGGCGACCACCCCGACTGGTTCCTCGGCTACACCAACGCCAACTTCTACACCCCCGACATGGCGGCGACCCGTCGCCGGCTCGCCGGCCTGGGCTACGAGTTCTGGACCGACCCGCTCCAGTACGACATCGGCGGCCACGAGGGCGCCCCGACCGAGGTGTTCTTCGACGGACCCGACGGCCTGGCCGTCAACCTGATCGAGCCCCAGGGCGACCCGTCGACCGTGGTCGGGAGCGTCGCGCGTAAGTACGAGGAGGTGGGACCGACCCCGACCGGGTTCAGCGAGCTGGCGACCGCGGCGCACAACGTGCCGTCGATCGACGACGCGCTGCGCTTCTACGTCGACGTCGTCGGGCTGCGCGTGCTGATGGACTTCGAGGTGGCGGGCGACGACCGCAACGACTTCCTCCGGCTGGAGCGGGGCTCGGTCTCCCGCAACCTGTTCCTCTACGGCGACGACCTCATGGGCAAGATCGCGTTGTGCGCGCCGCTGAACTACGTCCTGCCGGACATCCCGGAGGCCGCCAAGGCGCCGCCGGCGGTGGGCCACCTCGTGATGGCGGTGGTGGTCGACGACCTTGGCGCGACCTTGGAGCGGGCGGCTGAGCACGGAGTCGAGGTCTTCGCCCCGGCCCGGCCGATCGGCCACCCGGGCTTCGGCGACTGCGTCGCGGCCCTGGTCCGCATCCCCGGCAGCGGGGCCCTGATGGAACTCATCGCCCTCGCCTGAGCGGGCGACACCACTGACCATTGTGCGTCGGCCGCCGGAACGCCACGGCCGACAGGGAGGACATCCGCATGGCAAAGCTGAGCATCTCGGCGATCGCATCCGATGGCGCCGAATGGATCGCCTTCTGCAAGGAGGGCGAGAAGACCGGCCTCGAAGCCGCCTGGGCGGCAGACACCTTCGGCCGTGACTGTTTCGTGGACGCCGGTCTGGCGCTCAGCCACACCGAGACGTTGAAGGTCGGCGTGGCGATCGCGCTGCCGACCCGCACCCCGCTGCAGACCGCGAGGGCCGTCCAGTCGCTCGGCGAGTGGGGCCACCGCTTCACCCTCGGCCTCGGTCCGGGGCACACCGCCCAGGAGGGCGCGGTCAGCGAGCGGTTCCACCGCCTGGTGGGTGCCGGGGACATGGAGAACGCCCACGGCATCCCCTTCTTCCCGCCCGCCACGCGGATGAAGGAGTACCAGGAGTGCATCACCACGCTGCTCTACACGCCGCTCGACGAGCCGGTGGACATCGTCCGAGAGCACTACCGGGCCAGCGGCAAGGGCTTCGGCTACCAGCGGGCCGACATTCCCACGATGTTCGGCGCCTTCGGTGACCGGATGGTGCGCATGTCCGGCGAGGTCGCCGACGGCGTGATCCTGCACCACATCGCACCCCGCGCGGAGCTGCTGCGCAAGTCGGCCATGGCCCGCGAAGCCCACGAGCGCTCCGGCAGCACCGCCCCGTTCAAGGTCAGCTTCGGCACGATCACGGCCGTGCACGAGGACGAGGGCGAGGCGCTGCGGCTCGCCCGTGCCGACCTGGTGGGCGCGTTCGCCGTGCCGCTCTACCTCGACCGGCTGGCCGCCGCGCACCCCGACGTGGTCTCCACCCTGAAGCCGCTCCTCGCCGCCGAGAAGTACACCGAGGCGGCGGCCGCCCTCTCGGAGGACGTCGTCCGCGAGCTGATCGTCGTCTCCACCCCCGAACGGCTCCGCGATGAGATCGAGAGCTTCGGCGACGGCGTCGACGAGTGCATCCTGCTCCCGTCCGGCGTCTTCAGCTTCATGGTCGCCGCCGAACTCGACGTCCGGCCGCCCGACCTGGTCGAAGCCCGTGACGCGATGCTGCGCGGAATCTTCGGCGGCATCCCGACGGCGTCGAAGAAGGCGGTCTGAACCATGGGCGACCCAGGATGGTCGGTCGAGCCGCTGGGCGGCGACTCGTACGAGTTCGTCTGGCCCACGGGCTACTACCGGACGGTCTTCTCGGTGTCGGACGAGGGCGTGATCGCGCTCGACCCGATCAGCCGCGACGCCGCCGCCGCCTACCGTGACGCCATCGCGTCGGTCACCGACCAGCCGGTGACGTACATCGTCTACAGCCACGAGCATCTCGACCACATCGTCGGCGCCGAGGTGCTGGCCCCGGACGCGCAGATCGTCGGTCACAAGGACCTCGGCGCCAACCTCACCTCGCGCGGCATCACCGGCGTGCCGCTCCCGACCGTCCTGGTCGAGGGGCACCGCCGGCTCCGGCTCGGCGAGGTCACCTGGGAGCTGTACGACCTCGGGCCCAACCACAGCCGCACCAACCTGGCCGTGGTCAACCGCGCCGACCGGTGGGCCGCGCTCATCGACGTGATCGCCGGCGGCCTGGTCCCGTACCGCAACCTGCCCGTCACCGACTTCGTCGGCACGATGAGGTCACTGGAGACCCTGGACGCCTTCGACGACGTCGACGTCACCCTCGACGGCCACTGCCCGCCGGCGCCCCGGGAGTGGATCGACAACTACCGCCGCTACTACCGGGACCTGCTCGACGCCGCGGCCGCCGCCCGGGCCGAGGTGAACGAGGTGAGCATCCTCAACGACGGCGACTACCGGCCCGAGGAACTGGCCGACGGCGTGGCCATGACCGACCGGATGTTCGACGAGACGGCGGCCCTGGCGGTCGAACGGCTGCGGCCCGCGTACGGCGCGTGGGGCGGTTTCGAGCGGTGGGCGCCGATGAACGTCGACCGCGCACTCATCTATCTGATCACCGGGGAGTGACTTCTTGTGAACGAGACCGAATTCGACGTCCTCGTCGTGGGAGCCGGCACCGCCGGCATGCCATGCGCGATCGGGGCGGCCGAGAGGGGCCTGCGCGTCTGCGTGGTGGAGAAGCTGGACCGGGTCGGTGGAACGCTCCACGTGACCGGCGGCGACCTCAGCGCGGCCGGCACGCGGCGGCAGGCCGCGCGCGGGATCATCGACTCTCCCCAGGCGCACTTCGCGGACATCGACCGGATCAGCCGGGGCACCGTCGACGAGGAGGTGACGCGCCTCGCGGTCGAGGAGGCCGCACGGACCGTCGACTGGCTGGAGGACAACGGCTACACCTTCGCCGACGCGGCCCCGGCCGTGCTGTTCGGGCATGAGCCGTACGACGTCGCGCGCACCCACTTCGCTCCCCGGCGCGGGCTGGAGATCCTCGACGCGATGCTGCCGGACTGGGACCGGCTGGTCGAGTCGGGCGCGATCGTCCTGCTCACCGGCAGCACGCTGCGCGAGCTGGTCACCGAGGACGGCGGCCGGGTGGTCGGGGTCGTCGTCGACCGGGCCGACGGGCCCCGCGAGATCCGCGCCGCGAACGTGGTGCTGGCCACGGGCGGCTACGCGGCCAACCCGGAGATGTTCGCCGAGGTGACCCCGCGAGCGCACCGGCTGGTCAGTTGCGCGCCCGAGACGTCGCAGGGCGACGGCATCGTCGCCGCCCGCAAGGTGGGAGCGGCCTTCCGCGGCGCGGACAAGCACCTGCCCACCGCCGACGGCATCGAGACGGCCGCGGGATCGGGCCGCGCCGAGCTCCTCGGCGCCTGGCCGGTCCTGCACGACCCGCTGCGGCTGCCGAGGGAGATCTACGTCGACCCGAGCGGCCGCCGGTTCATGAACGAGGAGGAGCTCAGCCCCGACACGCGCGAGCGCAACATCAGGCAGCTCGACGACACCGCCTGGTTCGTCGTCTTCGACGACGCCTCCATCGACGTCGGGCTTCCCCTCGTTCCGTTCTGGGGCCCCGACGGGCTGCGGGAGAAGGCACGCGAGGGCGACGTCGCCTGGGTCGGCGACACGCCGGCCGAGCTGGCTCGCAAGGCCGGTATCGACCCGGAGGGGCTGGAGGCCACGATCGCGGAGTTCAACGCGAGCGTGCCGCACGGGCGCGACCTGTTCGGCCGGCGCCGGGCGAGCCACACCATCACCCAGGGTCCGTTCTACGCCCTGCGCAACGTCGCCACGGTGTTCATCACCTTCGGCGGGCTCGCCGTGGACGGCCGCCTGCGGGTCCTCACCGAGGCGGGCGAGCCGATCGAGGGCCTGTACGCGGCGGGCGAGGTGATCGGTGCGGCCGCGACGACGGGCAACGCCTTCTGCTCCGGGATGCTGGTCACGCCGGCCCTCTCCTTCGGACGCGTCCTCGGCAGGACCCTGACCGGACAGGGAGCGTGAACGATGACGACTGACACGGCCACCCGCGAGGTGCGTGGCTACGTCGTCACCCGGGCCGGGCGGATCCACTACCGCGAGATGGGCGAGGGCCCGGCCCTGCTCCTGCTCCACCAGACCCCGAGCAACGGCAGTCAGTTCGGGCCGAGCCTCCCGCTGCTGGCCCGCGGTCGCCGGGTGATCGCCGTCGACACCCCGGGCTTCGGGATGTCCGACGCCCCCTCCGAGCGGCCTGGCGACGCCGCCTACTACGCCGAGACGTTCGTCGAGGTCGCCGACGCGCTGGGGCTGGCCGAGTTCGACGTCCTCGGGCACCACACCGGCGCCACGTTCGCCCTCGAAGTGGCCGCCACCCATCCTGAGCGAGTGCGCGGGAGCGTCTTCTTCGGGCTGCTGGCCCTCAAGGACGAGGACCGCGACTTCTGGGCGAACGTGCTGCTCAAGCCGTACGAGCTGGATCGGGCGATGGACTTCGTCGACACCTTCGTGAAGCCCAAGGTGGCCGACATCGTGCCCGGCGCCGACGGGCCGCAGCTCCAGCGCGAGCTGATCGCGGCCCTGCAGGCCGGCCCCGCCTACTGGTGGGCGTACGACGCGGTCTGCCGGCACGACTCCTACGACCGGCTGGCGCGCCTGCGCGGCCGGGTGCTGTTCCTCAACGCGACGGAGGACGACCCGCTGCTGGTCACCGCCATGCGGGCGGCCGCGCCGGCCGTGCCCGGCCACGTCTGGACCGACGTCGAGGGGCATCCCGCGTTCCACTTCCGCGAGCCGCGCGCCTACACGGCCGCCGTCGACGCGTTCCTCGGAGGCGTCCGATGAGCCTCGGATCGGTGCTCGAAGCGGTGGTCGCCAGCCGCGACACGGCGGCGGCCGCCCGGTTCCTGAGCGAGGCGTTCGGCTGGGAGGTCCTCGGCAGCGGCCAGGACTGGACGCTCACGGGCCTGCCGGGCTCCCCGGCCGGACGGGTCCGGCTGGTCGCCGCCGAGGAGGACGTACGGCTGCCTGAGCCGGTGTTCTGGGAGCCGGGGCCGCGCCTGCTGGGCATCTACTCGACCGACCTCGATCGGACCGAGGAGCAGGTCACGCGCGCCGGCGGCCGGGTCGGCCCGATCGCCACCTTCGATGCCGGGCTCTCCACGCCGCTGCGCGAGCGGCTCGCGTGGGGACCGGACGACCTGCTGTGGACGATCCCCGACTACGAGCCGCGGCTGCCCACTCCCGCCATCGAACGCGACCCGAGCCGGGTCCACGGCGAGCTGCACTCGGCGGTCATCGTGGTCGAGCGGATGGACTCCGCCCTGGAGTTCTTCGTGACCGCGGGCGGCATGGACGTCGTCTTCGACGGCGAGGTGGGCGGGCCGGAGATCGAGGCCCAGCTCGGGCTCGCGCCAGGCGTGACGTTGCGCAACGCCGTGCTCGGCGGCGACGACCTGGCCCCGGCGCGGCTCGAGCTCGTCCAGGTCTTCGGCGCCGAGCCGCCGCCCCCGGTTCGCCGTCGCATCGGCCTGCGCGAGCTGGTCTTCGGCTGTGACGACCCCGCCACGACCATGGACGCCCTTCTGCGGGCGGGCGGGACCCGGCGCGGCCCTGCCCGGCTCGGCGGTCCGGGAGGCGTCGACCTGACGTTCCGTGTGATCTGACGCCTTACGTTCCGGCTGCTCTGACACCTCGTTCAGGCGTTGCGACGACCCGGAGGAGGACCTGGGCGGCCGGCGAGGCCGGCCGCCCAGGCGTGCTCAGAGACTCGCCGGAGCCCACGGCAGGGGCGCGCCGGCGTACTTGTGGGCACGCACGTCTCCCGACCGCGCATGCCCCTCGAAGAACTCCACGCGAGCCGCCCGCCCGCACAGCTCGCCGAGCGCGGCGCTGGAGGCCCGGTCGACGACCTCCTGGTACGTCACGGTCTTGAGGTACTTGCCGACCCACAGGCCACCGGTGTAGTTGGCCGCGCCACGCGTCGGCAGCGTGTGGTTGGTGCCGATGACCTTGTCGCCGTAGGAGACGCAGGTCCCCTCGCCCAGGAAGAGCGCACCGTAGTTGCGCATCCTGTCGAGCGCCTCACGCGGTGACTCGGTGAGGATCTGTACGTGCTCCGAGGCGTACCGGTCGGCCAGCGCGTACGCCTCGTCGAGGTCGGCCACCACCACGACCTCGCCGTGGTCGCGCCAGGCCGGCCCGGCGAAGTCCGCCGTCGGCATGTCGACCAGGAGCTCCTCGACCAGCTCGATCACCCGGCGGCCGAGCGCCTCGGAGGTGGTGATCAGCACCGCGGGGGAGTCAGGGCCGTGCTCGGCCTGGCTGAGGAGGTCGACGGCGACCACGAACGGGTCGGCGTACTCGTCGGCGATGATCAGGATCTCGGTGGGGCCGGCGAACAGGTCGATGCCGACCTCCCCGAACAGCTGCCGCTTGGCCTCGGCCACGTAGGCGTTGCCCGGCCCGGCCAGCAGGTCGACCTTGCCGATCGTCTCGGTGCCGATGGCCATCGCGGCCACGGCCTGGGTGCCGCCCAGCAGCAGGATCTCGTCGGCGCCCGCGAGGTGCAGGGCGGTGACGGTGGCGGCGGGGATCTCGCCGTGGATCGGCGGGGTGCAGGCGATCACCCGCTCCACGCCCGCGACCTTGGCGGTCACGACCGTCATGTGCGCGGAGGCGACGAGCGGGTAGCGCCCGCCGGGCACGTACGCGCCGGCCGTGGCGACGGGGATGTTCTTCTGGCCGAGGAACACGCCGGGCTCGGTCTCGACCTCGAAGTCACGCAGCGAGTCCTTCTGGTGTTGCGCGAACGCGCGCACTCTCGCCTGCACGGCGTGGATGTCGGCGATCACCTGGTCGGGGACGGACGCGACGATCTTCTCGATCTGGCCGGCGTCGAGGCGGAACCGCTCCGGTGACCAGTTGTCGAACTTCTCGGAGTATGCGCGCACCGCGGCGTCGCCGCGCCGGCGGACATCGTCGATCACACCGGTGACGGTCGTGCGGACGGCCTCGAGCCGCGCCGCATCCTGATTCGCGCCGATGGCGGACTTGAGGTGCTGGGACATGACTGCCTCTCGTATGGGGGCGGGGGGTTCACGGTACTTTGCATACGTATACTTGTCCAAGGTCGGCCCGAAACCTGGCCCGAAAGCCGGGCCCGAAAGCCGGGCCCGAAAACCTGGCCTGAAGCCGGGCCTGAAGGCCGGCACGAGGTCCGGGTCGCGTTCAGGAACGAAAGGGGCGTAGGCGAGTGCCGAAGAAGGTGACCAGTTTCGACGTCGCCCAGCTGGCCGGCGTCTCCCAGCCGACCGTGTCCCGGGCCCTGCGCAACGTCCCCGGCATCTCGCCCGAGACCCGCGAACGGGTCATGCGCGCCGCCCGCGAGCTGGCGTACATCCCGAGCGAGGCCGGCCGCACGCTGTCGATGCGCACCACCAGGCGCATCGCGGTGGTCACCGAGGAGCTGACCAACCCCTACTACCCGGAGCTGGTCGAGCCGCTGCGCCGCCACCTGGCCCGGCACGACTTCCGCACCGTGGTCGTGACCGACAACGTCGAGGGCCCCATCGGGCTGGAGGCACTGGCCGACGGCTCCTACGACGGCGTCATCCTCACCACGACGCGACGCCGTTCCACGCTGCCCCGGGACCTCGCCGAACGCGGCATCCCGCACGTCCTGGCCAACCGGTTGCTCGACCGGGCCGAGTCCGACAGTTGCGGGTTCGACAACCAGGGTGGCGCGACGGCCATCGGCGACCTGCTGGTCGAGCTGGGGCACGAGCGCGTCGGCGCCGTCCAGGGCCCCGCGGCCACGTCCACCGGTCAGGAGCGTGCCGACGGTCTCGACCGCGCGCTGCGCCGCCACGGCGTCCACCCGTGGCACGAGCTCACCAGGCGGGTCGACTTCACCCACGACGCGGGGCGGGCCGCAGCCCTTGACCTGCTCTCCAGGCCCGACCGTCCTACGGCGATCGTCTGCGGCAACGACGTGGTCGCGTTCGGCGTGCTGTCGGCGGCGCGCGAGCTGGGCCTCACCGTCCCGGCGGACCTGACCGTGATCGGCTTCGACGACATCCCGATGGCCGCGTGGCCGCTGATCGGCCTGACGACGGTGCACTGCGACCTCGACCTGCTCGCCCGCATGGCGGTCGACCTGCTGCTCCGCCACGACCGTTCGCCGGACGAGCGGCCGGCAGAGCACCGCGTCCCCACCCGGCTGGTGCTCCGGTCGACACACGGTCCGCCGTGACGCCGGCAGGCCGGTGACCTCCGGCTGACCGGCATGGATCGTTCCAGATGACGCGAAGGGATCCGGACAAGGATGGAAAGCATGGTTCAGGGGCCCAGGCGTGGGGTCGGGATCGCCCTGGGGCAGCCCAGCGTGAGCGCGGCCGAAGCGCTTCGCGTCGGGATCGCCGCCGACCGGGCCGGCGCCACCATGATCGGGGTGGGCGACGGCTTCACCGACGCGGTCGCCACGCTGGGCGCGCTGAGCACGGTGACGGAGCAGGCCACGCTCATGGCCACCGTGGCGACCTGGACCCGCACCCCGATCGCCACGGCCGTGGCCGTGTCGGCCCTGCAGGGGCTGTCCGGCGGGCGCGTGGCGGTGGCGTTCGGGGCGATGCCCAAGGCCTGGAGCGAGGACTGGCACGGCGTCGACCACACCAGGCCGGTCGCGCGCATGCGCGACTTCATCGGCGCGGTCCGCCAGGCCTACGAGGCTCCGGACGGTGTGCCGCGCGATCACGACGGGCCGTTCTACCGGTTCGCCGGCTACCGCCGCCTGGCGCCGCCGACCGGCCATCCGCTGCGGGTGTGGATCGCGGCCACCGGCGCCAAGATGACCGAGCTGGGCGGCGAGGCGGCCGACGGCCTGCTGATGAACGTCATGTGCTCCCCGGAATGGGTCCGTGAGACGTCGCTTCCCGCCATCGCCCGGGGCGCGGCCTCGGCACGGCGCGCTTCGCCGGTCGGCCGGGCCGCCATGGTCTACACCGCGATCGGCGACGATGAGCAGGAGGCGATCGACCGGGCGCGACCGGGCATCGCCTTCTACTTCAGGACCCCGTACTTCCACGACGTCCTGCGGTGGCACGGGTTCGAACGCGAGCTCGCCGCGGGCCTCGACGCGATGGCGCGCGGCGACGAGGACGCCCTGGTGGCGTCCGTCAGCGACGAGATGGTCACCACCTTCAGCCTGGCCGGTTCGCGGCGATCTGTGCTGGACCGGCTGCGCGTCCACGCCGCTATCTACGACTGGATCGAGCTCGCGCCGCCGGTCGGCCTCGACGAGCCGACGACGGTCGGGCTGCTGGAGCAGATCGTCGCCGCCATCCCCGACATGAACGACGTGTTCCTCCACTGAACGTTCCTCCACTGAACGTTCCTTCACCGAACGTTTCTCCACTGAAAGGCCCTGTCATGACCGAGACCACCACCACCGCCGAGCGACAGGAACTCGCCCGGCTCCGGCAGCTGATCACCACCCTGTTCGAGAACTTCGGCAACGGCGACATCGACGCCATGGAGACATTGCTGGCCGACGACTGCACACTGTGGGACCTGTTCGTCCCCGACCTGGTCGTGGGCCGGCAGCAGCGGCTCGATTTCCATGAGACCGACCGGGCCCAGTCGAAGGCCCGGGGCGAATTCGCGTGGAACATCACCTTCGTCCGCGAGGAGATGTGGGGTGATGTGGCGCTCCTGTGCTACTACTTCGACTTCACCTACGGCGAGCCGAATGCCATGTCGGCGTCCGTGCGCATCACCGATCTGCTCCGCCGGCGCGACGGCGAATGGAAGATCGTCCACCACCACGAGGGCCGCACTCCCGAACCTCCGTCCTTCCCGCACTGACCCCCGCCAGATCGGTCATCGCCGGACAAGTGGTCTATCCCAGGACGCGGGCGGGGCGTAAGATCAACGCCGATGTCAGGCGCGAAGCCTGCTCGTCCGCGTCCCCCGGTTCCCGCCCGCACGGGCCGGTGAGAAAGGCCCGTGCCTGCGACTCGTCACCCTCCAGGAGTAGCCATGCGGAAGGCAGTCGTCACCGGCAGCACCAAGGGAATCGGCTTCGCGCTCGCCCGCGAACTGCTCCGGCTCGGACACTCCGTGGTCGTCTCGGGCCGCACCCAGGCGGCCGTGGACGACGCCGTCGAGCGGCTCCGGCCGGAAGCGACCGGAGCGGCCACGGTCCACGGGCTCGCCGTGGACGTCACCGACCCCGAGCAGGTCGAGAAGCTGTGGACCGCGGCGGTCGACGCGCTCGGCGGGGTCGACCTGTGGATCAACAACGCCGGCGTCGCCCACACCACCCGTTCCATCGTCGAGACCACCCCCGACGACGTCCGCGCGATGGTCACCACGAACATGCTCGGCACCGTGTACGGCTCCCAGGTCGCGGTCCGGGGTATGCGAGCCCACGGCGGCGGCCAGATCTTCAACATCCTCGGCGGCGGCAGCGACGGCCGGATCCGCCCGGGCATGGGCGTCTACTCTGCCACCAAGCGCGGCCTCGACTCGTTCACCCGGGCGCTGGCCAAGGAGGTCGCCGGGACCGGCGTGCGGATCGGGCAGGTCAGACCCGGCATCCTCATCACCGAGGGCTGGCTGCGGGAGGCCGCCGTCGCCCCGGAGCTGGTGGCGAAGCAGCGCAAGGTGCTCAACATCCTGTGCGACCACGTCGACGACGTCGCGCCCTACCTGGTCGACAGGATGCTGGCCAGCACCAGGAACGGCGACGCCGTCGCATGGCTCACCACCGGCCGGATGACCAGGAAGTTTCTCGCGCCGCGCAGGCGAGACGTGCTCAGCCGCTACGGCCTGTGACCCCCCTCGCGTCGAAGGAGCACCACCGGCTTCGACGACGGATACCCCCCATCCGTATGATGAGGAGCCGACCACCAAGGAGGCTCCACGTGTCTCACGACAGCCACCACCCCCCTCCCCATGACCATGACGCCGCCAGTTCCGGCGCGTCCTGGGCGATGGCGGCGCAGGCGACCCTGCACTGCCTGACCGGGTGCGCCATCGGCGAGGTGCTCGGCATGGTCATCGGCACGTCGGCCGGCCTGAGCAACCTCGCGACCGTGGTGCTGTCGGTGGCGCTGGCGTTCGTCTTCGGTTACGCGCTCACCATGCGCGGCGTGCTGCGCGCCGGAGTCGGGCTGCGCACCGCGCTGAAGGTCGCGCTGGCCGCCGACACCATCTCCATCGCCATCATGGAGGTGCTCGACAACACGGTGATGCTCGTCGTGCCCGGGGCGATGGACGCCGGCGTCACCAGCGTGCTCTTCTGGGGCGCGCTGGCAGGCTCCCTGCTCGTGGCGTTCCTGCTCACCACCCCGGTGAACAAGTGGCTGATCTCACGAGGCAAGGGGCACGCCGTGACGCACCAGTACCATCACGGCCACTGACCGCGCTCAGCCCACGCGGATGGGGAGGGTGCGCGGGCCGCGCACCTGACCCGTGGCCCACGTCACCGGCGCCGAGTCCGAAAGACCGAAGACCGGGAAGCGCTCCAGCCAGACCTCCAGGGCGACCCGCAACTCCATGCGCGCCAGGTGCGACCCCACGCAACGATGGATGCCGAGGCCGAACGCGGCGTGCCGGTTGACCTCGCGGTCGATGACGACGTCGGCCGCCCGGTCGAACTGCGCGGGATCCCGGTTGGCGGCCGGGAACGACAGCAGGATCCAGTCGTCGGCTTTCATGTCGACGCCGCCCCAGTGCATGTCCTCCTTGACCAGCCGGGCCATCGTGACCGGCGCGTAGGCGCGCAGCAGCTCCTCCATCGCGGTCGGCAGCAGCTCCGGCTCGGCCACCAGCCGCTCGCGGTCGGCGGGAGTCTTCGCCAGATGCCAGAGAGAAGCGCCGATGGCGCTCCAGGTCGTGTCGATGCCGGCGATGAGCAGCAGCGCCATCGTGCCGGCCACGTGCGACTGCTCCAGTTTCCGGCCGTGCAGCTCCACGTTGACGAGGTAGGTCGTGAGGTCGTCGCGCGGGTGGTCGACATGGTCGCGGATCTGCGTGAGCAGATAGTCGAACAGCTTCTCCATCCGGGGGATGCGCACCTCGGGCGGAGCGTTGACGCCTTCGAGCGCGTTCTCGACGAACTCACGGAACCGCGGCCCGTCCTCGGGCGGGAAGCCGAGCAGGTCGGCGATGACGCGCATCGGGATGTGCTGGGCGTAGTCGCGGGCGGCGTCGACGACCTCCTGCCCCTCCAGCGCGTCGATGAGCGAGTGGCAGAACGCCCGGGTCTCCGCCTCCCGCCGGGCCACCGCGGTCTTGGTGAACGCCGGCAGCAGGAGCTTGCGCGCGTGGTGGTGGAAGGGCGGGTCGGAGGAGATCGGCGGCACGCTGCCCACCGGCGCCAGTTCGAGAGGCGGCCGGACGTTGCTCACGATGATCGCGCGCGAGGAGAAGCGCTCGGTGTCGTAGGCGATGGCCGCGACGTCCTCGTAGCGGGTCGGCAACCAGGCGCCGCCGAACCGCTCGGTGCGCGCGATCGGGCAGCGCTGCCGCAGGTCGTCCTGGATGGGGTACGGGTCGGCCGCCCATTCGGGCTCCGCGTGGGAGAAGTCGGTCGCCCAGTCGGAGACCGGGCCGGTGATGATCTCGTTGCGGATGCCGAGGGGCCGGTCCTCCAGCGCCTCCCGGTAGTCCTGGCCGAAGCGATCGTCGACGGTCATGGTGGCTCCTAGAGGATCTCGATCGCTCGTTCGGGACAGTTGGACACCGCCAGGCGCGCGGGCCGCTCCTCGCTGGGCGGCACGGAGCCATCGCCGATGACCTGCCCGTAGCCCTCGTCGTCCTCGCCGAACAGGTCGGGGGCGAGGTCGTAGCAGCGGCCGTGTCCCTGGCATCGCTCAGCGTCGATCCGTACCTTCACTGCGGTGCTCCCGTCGGTGCTGTGGTGTCGGTCGGAGCGAGGGCGCCGACGATCCGGGTGAGCAACGAGGTCCACTCCTCGTCGTCCACGGCGTGCAGGTCGGGGGTGACCAGCGCGCTGCCCATCGCCAGCAGCAGGCAGAAGTGGGCGAGCGCGTCCGGCGACAGCGTGGTGTCGAGCTCGCCCGCGGCCTGGCCGACGTGGACCAGTCCGGCGAGCCAGTCGGCGCGTTCGCCGATGTAGTCGCGCATCGGCCGGGCCACGTCCTGGTCGCGGCGGGCCGCGACCAGCGCCTCGACGATGAGATAGCCGGCGGCCTCGCGACGGTGGGGCAGCCGGCGGCCGACGTCGACGAGCAGGTCGGCGATCGGCCGGTCGGGTTCGGCGGCGAACAGCCGGGCCAGCAGACGCGGCCCGTGCGCGCGCAGCGCGGCCACCAGCAGCTCGGCCTTCGAGCCGAAGTGCGCGTACAGCGCGCCGTTGCTCACCCCCGCCGCGGCGGCGATGTCGGCCACGCGCGTACCGTCGTAGCCACGCTCCGCGAACCCGTCGGCGGCAGCCTGCAGTAGCCGTTCACGGGTCTCGGCGGCGGTGACCCCTGCGATACGCGCCATATGCGAATTAAAAGAGCGTTCATTTCCTCCGTCAAGAGCTCGTGAGGTGTGCGAGCCGACGCCACTGGTCGAGTGGGAGAGTGGCTGGATTCGCGGGCAGCGCCTGGAGGCACACATGGTCGGCACCTGCTGCCAGGTGAGCGCTGACCCGCGCCGCGATCTCCTCGTCGCCGATCGCCACCAGCGCGTCGACCAGGCGATCGCTTCCGCCATCGGCGAAGTCGACGTCGTCGAACCCGAGCCGCCGCCAGCTGGCCCGGTACGGCACGCCGGGAAGGTAGCCGGCGATGTGGGCGCGCGCCCTGGCCCGCGCCTCGTCGGCGCTCACTCCGGTCACCACGGCCTGTTCGACGATCAGGGCACGGTCCGGCCCCAGCACCGCGCGGGCATCGGCTGTGTGTTCCGGCGTGACCAAATAGGAGAACGCGCCGGCAGATCGGTCCCGCGCCAGTTCGAGGGCTCGGGGGCCCAGCGCGGCGAGCACCCGGGGTGCCTGGGACGCCGGACCGCTGTCGACTGCGGCCAGTTCGAGTATGGGATCGGGCTCGTCCAGGCGGTCAAGGTGTTCGCGCAGCGCCGTCAAAGGCCGCTCGTAGCGCAGGCCCAGCACGCCCTCGACCAGCCGGGCGTGGGACGTGCCGAGTCCCAGCACGAACCGGCCGGGATGGGCGTCGAGCAGCGCCCGCGCCTGCGACCTGATCACCCGGGGGTGACGCCCCCAGATCACCGCGATGCCCGTTCCTACGATCAGCGAAGCGGTGGCGCCCAGCAGTGTGGACGCCTCCATGAACGGGTCACGGACCAGCCCTTCGCTCAGCCACAGTGCGCCGTAGCCGAGCGTCTCGACCTCCGCGGCGACCTCGGCGGCCGCGGCCGGTGACCTCAGGTCCATGCCGGGCACCCACAGTCCCACTGCGCCGATGAACGGCAGAGTCGGCCTCATGAACGAGCTCCTCACTAAAATCCGGAGTGGAGCTCCGTATAGTACCGGAGTGCCACTCCGTTACGACAGGGAGAGGGAACGACGTGATGACCGGACACCCCCGACGCAGTGACGCGCGGCGCAACCGAGCACGTTTGATCGAGGCGGCGACTGCGCTCTTCGACGAGGTCGGCGTCGACACGGCCGCGATGAACGACATCGCCCGCCGCGCGGGAGTGGGGCCGGGCACGCTGTGGCGCCACTTTCCTGACAAGGAGGCGCTGACGGCCGAAATCGTCGGCCAAAGCCTGGACGGCCTCGCCGCGCTGGCCATCGAACTGCTCGACGAGCCGGAATCACGGGACATCCTGCGTGAGTGGGTCTCCGCCCTCGTGCGGCACATCATCCGGTACCGCGGGATCGCCACCAGTTACGCGCGGGCAACGCGCACGGGGGACGGGCCGCTGGGCGCCCGCTGCCTGGCCGTCGAACAGGCCGCCACCGAGTTGCTGCGACACGCACGAGCCCGCAGCCAGGCACGAACCGACCTGACCGGCTCCGAACTCATCGAGTTGGCTACGGCCGTCGCCTGGGTCAACGAGATGACCGCCCCGCCAGACACCGCCGAACGCCTCCTCGACCTGGTCTTCGAGGGCCTGCGTCCACGCTGAACCGGATCACCGACGAGGCCACCGGGTGCAGTGGCGTACCCCACCCCCACCAGCGGCAGGAACCACACCACCCCGAACACCCCCTGCGACGCCCGTCCGAGCCCGCCCTCCGTGTCCCCGGCCAGCAGCGGGACGAGGACCACCACCAGCACGCCGACGACCAGTGCCTTCACCAGGTGCGCCGGCGCCAGCCACGCCACCAGCGGTGACGCGGCCACCACTGTCACGAGTGCCACGCGGTCGGCCACGGCCGACTTCAGCAATCCGCCGTACTCCAGAGCGCACACGATCCCCGCCGCCACGGCCAGCGCGGCGGCCCCGCCGCGACCGGCGTACAGGGCGGCGCCGTTGGCGGCTACGAGGTAGACGTTGTCGCCGTCGAGCGCGTCTGTCAGACGTTCGGCCTGGTTGGGGGCGTGCTGGCCAAGCTCGCGCGCGTAAACCTCGTGCCGCAGCCGCTAGATCCACTCACGGTCGTCTGCTGTCCCTGGACGTATTTCCAGCATGGTCATGCCTTGTACGACGTACGCAACAACAAGCCGGTTTTGTAGGGACGCACTTCCTTCCTCGTCGGCTGGCATACTTCTCCGACTGCTACGGCTTGCCCTGTCCTGGCCGGCCCTGTCGGTCGAGGTCGAGGATCGGCGGGCCCCATAGAGATCGAGGATCGGCAGGGCTCAATAGAGGTCGGGACCCGGCGGGCCACCTGGGCGATTGGCGGGCCGGCGCGGAAGGGGAGGCGCCTCTGGTTCACGACCGGCACACGCTGGCGGCGATGAACCGTCCCGCCTCGGGTGCGCTGGCGCGCAGGCCGTAATCCGCTTCCAGCCGCAGGTTGCGGAGCACCGAAAGGTATACGGCCCCCACCATCTCGACGAGCAGCGCCGGGTCGTAGTCGGTCCGCACGTCGCCTTGTTCGAGGCCGGCGTCGATGATCCTGCGCAACTGCTCGTGGAAGAGCACACTGCGGACGGCCGTGATCTCTCGGCTGTCGGCCCGCTCCAGCTCGTAGGCCACCATCGCGAGGTATCCCGGCCGCCGGTCGACGGCCTCGACAAGGTCGGTGAAGAGCAGGAGGACGCGCTCCTCGGTCGACGCCGGCTGCGCGAGGGCTTCGGTGATCAGGGAGCCGAGGTTTCCGACCTGCTCCTCCCAGAGGGCGATGAGAAGGTCATCCTTGGTGGCGAAGTAGTTGAAGAACGTCGAGCGCGAGATCCGGGCGGCCGACGCGAGATCAACCGCGGTGGTGCCCTCGACGCCGCGCTCGAGGAAGAGCTTCTTGGCCGCGTCAAGGACCCTGGTCCGGGTCTCTCGCCGGTTCTGCTCGCGCCGTCCGGTCACTACTTGAGTCACACCTCCGCCCCGGCGCGGGTCGCCAGTGAGGCGGAATGGTACCGCGCGGAGAAGTCTGTCTTGGTGAGCGGGACCACAGCGCTGGCGCGACTGTGATCTGCACTACAAATTGGACCGCCGTCCAACCTCCAGTCCCGATGGACGGTTCCCCTCGGAGGAATAGTCATGACCCAGTTCCAGGACCCCAGGGCGTTCCGTGATCGCACGGTGGTGGTCACGGGTTCGGCATCCGGCATCGGCGCCGTGGCGGTCGAGAGGTTCCGCGCGGGCGGCGCCAAGGTCATCGGTGTCGATCGCGTCCCCACCACGGCGGCCGACCTCCACCTCGTCGGTGATCTCAGCACCAGGGCCGGAGTCGAGGACATCGTCAACTACATCGCTCCGGCCATGTCCGCGGGGGCCGCGAACGCGGGTGCGGCGTGAGCGACGTGCTGATCTCCGTCAACCCGGCCACCCTCCAGGAGCTCGGCCGCACGCCGGTCACCGGACTCGACGAGCTCGACCGCCTGGACCGGGCCGCCGACCTCGCGTCACGCGACTGGCGCACCGACCGCGACCGGCGCCGGCGGATGCTGGCCGCCTGCTCGTTCACGATCATGGACCACCAGCAGGAACTGGCCGAGCTGCTCGTCCGCGAGCAGGGCAAGAGCCTGGCCGAGGCGTCCGGCGAGGTCTGGATCACCGGGCGCTGCTTCGCGCACCTGGCCCGCGTCGACTGGCCCGAGACCGAGGAGGCGGTTCCCGCGCCGGGGCGGTCCGCGCAGGTGGTGCGCCGGCCGTACGGCGTCGTCGGGGCGATCGTCCCCTGGAACTTCCCGGTGTTCCTGCTGGCGGCCAAGGCGGCGCCCGCCCTGGCCGCCGGCAACACCGTGATCGCCAAGCCGGCGGAGTCGGTGTCGCTGACGGTGACGCGGTTCGTGCAACTGCTGAACCGGGTGCTGCCCGAGGGCGTGCTCACCGTCGTCAACGGCGGCGCCGCCGTCGGCCGGGGAGTCGTCGAGCACCGGCTGGTGCGCAAGGTGTCGTTCACCGGCTCCACGGCGGTGGGCCGCGAGATCATGCGCACGGCCGCCGCGTCTGTCACGCCGGTCACGCTGGAGCTGGGCGGCAACGACCCGGCGATCGTGCTCGAAGACGCCGACGTCGCGGACGCGGCGGCCAGGCTCGCCGCCTCGGCCTTCTTCAACGCGGGCCAGATGTGCGTCGCGCCGAAGCGCGCCTACGTGCCCGACCGCCTGGTCGACGAGTTCTGTACGGCCTTCGCCGCCGCCATGGGGGCCATGAGGGTGGGCGACCCGGCGCAGCCCGGCGTCACCATGGGCCCCGTCCACAACCGCGCGCAGCTGGACGTGGTGCGGACCCTGCTGAACAAGGCGCTCGCGGACGGGGCGACGCTGGTCAAGGGAGGACAGCGGGGCACGGACCTACCCGGACACTTCCTGGAACCGACGCTGCTGCGCGACTGCACCGACGCGATGGGCATCGTCGCGGAGGAGCAGTTCGGCCCGGTGTTCCCGGTCGTGGGCTACCACGACCTGGAGGAGGTCCTCGAAACCGTCAACGGGCAGGAGTTCGGGCTCGGCGCCTCGGTGTGGGGCGGCGACCTCGCCCGCGCGACCGAGGTCGCTGAGCGCGTCGAGGCGGGCTCGGTGTGGGTCAACCAGCACAACGCGCTGGAAGTGGAGCTGCCGTTCGGCGGGGTCAAGGGCAGCGGCTTCGGACGTGAGGGTGGTCTCGCCGGAGTGGAGGACTTCCTCCAGGTCACCGTGCTCAGCGTGAAGGACGGAGCCGGCGGCGCCACCACCCCCGCGTCGCCCCAGGAGGACATCAGCACCAGCGAGACCGACCTGGACGAGCTCCGGGTCACCCTCGGCGCCTGGCTCTCCGAGCGCATCGGCACCGACGTGCGGCTGGACGGGCTGCGCCATCCCGAGCACTCGGGGATGTCCAGCGTGTCGGTGCTGTTCGACGCGTCGTGGACCGACGGCGGCACGTCGCCTCGGGCTGAACTCGTGGCGCGACTGGCCCCGGAGGCTTCGGCGGTCCCGGTGTTCCCCGGCTACGACCTGCAGCGCCAGTACGAGGTGAAAGGTCGGCGTGCGCGAGCACTCGGAGGTGCCCGTGCCCCGGGTGCGCTGGGTGGAGTCGTCCCCCGACATCCTCGGTCAGCCGTTCCTGGTCATGGACCGGTTGACGGGATCGGTGCCGGTCGACAATCCGCCGTACGTCTTCGGCGGCTGGCTCGGCGAGCTCGACCCGGCCCGGCGACGGGAGCTCCAGGACGCCAGCGTGGACGTCCTGGCCGGCATCCACGCGATCGCGGACCCGGCCTCGAAGTTCCCGAGCCTCGCCGCGGACGCGGGGCTGCGGCGCCACTTCGAGAACGAGCGCCGTTACTACGAGTGGAGCCACCGCGACGACGGTGTGCGCATCCCGGTGCTGGAGGACGCCTTCTCCTGGATAGCGGAGCACTGGCCCGCAGCGCCCTCGGCCGACGTGCTGTGCTGGGGCGACGCCCGGATCGGCAACATCCTGTACGCCGGCACGCGGCCGGTCGGCGTGCTCGACTGGGAGTCGGCGTGGCTGGCTCCGCGCGAGCTGGACCTGGGCTGGTTCATCTTCTTCCACAGCATGTTCCAGGACATCGCCGAGGTGTTCGAGGTGCCCGGGCTGCCCGAGATGCTCCGGCGCGACGACGTGGTGGCCCGCTACGAGCGGACCGCGGGCGTCCAGGTCCAGGACCTGGACTTCTACCTCACCTACGCGGCGCTGCGGCACGGGACGGTGATGGCCCGGATCCACCGCCGCCGCATGCACTTCGGCGAGGTGGAGGCTCCCGAGGACCCGAACGAGTACGTCCTGCACCACCAGATGCTGCGGCGGCTCATCGACGGCACCTACAGCTGGAAGTGAGCCCGGCGAGCATGACCGAGCCCGAAGGGACAGGTATGACCCACCACCACGACGGGGAGCCCCGATGAAGCCCGTGCCGCTCGACGAACTGCCGGTCCACCAGGCGCCGCTGTCCATGGCGCGTGTCGCCAGCACCGACAAGAACTTCTACGACCGCTACTACTTCAACGCCCACGACCGCACCGGCGAACGGTTCCTGGTCCTGGGCTTGGGCATCTACCCCAATCTCGGGGTGATCGACGCGTTCGCCACCGTGCGCTCCGGCGACCGGCAGTGGGCGGTGCGCTTCTCCGACGCCTATGAGGCGGGCACGTTGCGCACCGAGGTCGGCGGCTTCCGGATCGAAGTGATCGAGCCCCTGCAGAAGCTGCGAGTGGTCTGCGAGCACGAGAGCCTCTCCTTCGACCTCGTCTGGGAGGGATCGTTCCCGGCGACACTGGAGGAGCGTCACATCCTCGACGCGGGGCCGCGCTCGATCCTCGACGCCACCCGGTTCGCGCAGGTCGGCAGCTGGTCCGGGAGCCTGACGTTCGACGGCGACGAGCTGCTCGTGGATCCCGGCACCTGGATGGGCAGCCGGGACCGCTCGTGGGGTATCCGCCCGGTCGGCGACGCCGACCCCGCCGGCCGGCTCGGCGAGGAGCCTACCGGCGGGCACTGGTGGACCTACGCCCCGCTCAGGTTCGACGACTACTCGCTGCTCGTCATCGTCCAGGAGAGCCCGGACGGCCATCGCACGCTCAACCACGCGACCCGCGCCTTCGCCGACGGTCGCGTCGAGCAGCTGGGATGGCCGCGCATCGAGATCACCTACCGGAGCGGCACCCGCGAACCGGAGTCCGCTCGGCTGCACCTCACCACATCTGACGGCGCGCCGCTGGTGGTGGACGTCCAGACACTCGGCTCCGTGTCGCTCACGGTCGGCGCGGGATACGGCGGTGACCCGGAATGGCAGCACGGGCAGTGGAAGGGCCGCGACTGGTCGTCAGCCACCGAGTACGACCTCACCGACCCCGGGATCGTCGGCCGGCTGCCGTACTCCACCGTCGACCACATCGCTCGGGTCACCTGTGAGGGAAGTGTCGGCTATGGCCTGTTCGAGCACGCCGTGATGGGCCGGCACGACCCGTCGGGGTTCACGGGCTGGCTCGACCTGGCTCCCTGACGGCCCGGCTTGGCTCGACGACGGGGAAGACCGTAGCCTCACCCGAGGCGCGGACGCCGCGTGATCGTGAGGATCCTCCTGAGACATCGCCCCATGGGCTGAGGGTCGGGCCGGGGAACCGGTCGTGTCTCCCGAACAGGGGAGGTGCGGCCGCATGGCCGAACGAAGGATCATCGCGGTGGTGTTGCTGGCCGGTGTCACGGCCGCCATGACGCTCGGGGCGTTGACCCCGTTCCTGGCACAGCTGAGCGACGAGTTCGCTCTCCCTTTCGCGATGACGGGCTGGTTGGCGTCCGGGGTCACCTTGGTGGCCGGGCTCACCTGTATGCCGGTGGGGCAGTGGGCGGACACGCGTCGATTGCGCGGGCCGTTCATCGCAGGGCTCCTGATACTCGCGGCGGCGGGCATGGCGTCGGCGAGCGTGAGCCACTCCGAAGCGCTGATCGTGCTCCGCGTGGGCCAGGGGGTCGGATACGCGGCCGTGGTGGTTCTGGGTCCCGCCCTGCTCGCCCGGCTGCTCCGAGCCGAGCGGGCACGGCTCGCGCTGGCTTTGTGGGGGATGTGCGTTCCGGTCGGCTTGGCCCTGGCCTCGGTGATGGGCGGGTTGCTGAGTGCTTCAGGATGGCGGGCGTCGGCGACCGCGGTTGGAGGGCTGGCGCTCGTCACGGCCGGCGTGGCGCGCCTGGCCCTGCCGGACGTCGCGGGTCGCCCTCGGCAGGCGGTTCGCGGGCGTGGTCGCGGTGTCTGGCCGCTGGCCGCGGCGTTCGCCCTGATTGCCCTGGTCGGAGTGGCCGTGGTGACCCTGTTGTCGACGTTCCTGTCCACCGTGCACGGATTGGCCGTGAGCGATGCGGGTCTGGTGACCGGGGTGGTGGCCGCGTCGAGCGCGCTCGGCAGCATGGCGGCCGGAGCGCTGCTGAACGCGGGGGTGGCGCCACAGCGGCTGCTGGCCGCGGTCATGCCCATGGCGGCAGTGGCCGCGGGTGTTCTGCTCGCCGGATCGACTGTCGTGGCGGCCCTGTCGGCGGCGGCCCTGATGGCGTTGAACGGGCTGGCCGTGTCGGCGCTGTTCGCGATGGTGCCCGTGGTCGCGGGCGACCGTACGGCCTGGGCCGCCGGCGCCCTGACCCAACTCGGCAGCCTGGGCACGCTGCTGGGGCCGCCCCTGTACGCCGCTGTCGTGGAACGAAGTGGCTGGGCGGCGCTGGTCCCGGTGACGATCCTGGTCGTGGCGGTCGGACTCGGCTGTGCCGTGGCGGCCCTGCGGCTCGCCGAACCTGGGGCCGCGAAACCAAGGTGACGGCACTGCCCCGCCGGTGGCCTTCGAGTGAACGTTTTTCAACCTCCTGGACGCGTGTCCTGATCACAGCATGATCGCGATGCTGATGTTCGGCCGATGACGCAAAGAAGCTCCTGGTAGACG
>NZ_JBFAKL010000012.1:0-250942 GCF_040655715.1 Nonomuraea cavernae
GGGTCTGGTGATGTTCGCCTTCGGCCTTGTTTCGGGCGCGGGGGTACCTGGCACGGTCTTAAGTCGGCCGGAACGCCCACCCGCCTCCGCTTCACGGTGTCCGGCCGCTCGGCTTGCCCGCCGTAGAGCGGGCTGCGATCCGTCGTCGTCCTGCTCGCCGATGCTGAAGCGCTCGCTTCCGCCCCTTGGCCTGCTCGCCGTAGCTGAAGCCGTCACTTACCGGCACAGTGCGGGCCGGGCGCCGTAGACGTGGCAGGGTTGGTACGGCTCGCCTGCGCCTTGCCCCGCCTGGTATTGGCCTGGAGGGTCAGGTGAGCCAGATGAGGCCGGCGAACCGGCCGCCCGGCTGCTCGCGGCGGTGGGAGTAGAGCTCGGCCGACTCGATCGTGCAGCGGGCGTCGTGGCGCACGTCTGTGAGACCGGTCCCACGCAGCTGGGCCTCGATCCCGGCGCGCAGATCGAGGGCCGGGGTGTCCCAGGAGGTCGTGGACCACGTCGCGGGCACCCGCTCGGCCACCCGCACGCGCAGCTCGGCGGGCACCTCGTAGCACCGGCCGCACGCGCCGGGCCCGACCAGCGCCACCATCCGGGACGGAGCCGCGCCCTTGGCGGCCATGGCCTCGACCAGCGCCGTGGCCACGCCCGCCTCGGTGCCTGGGCGGCCGGAGTGGGCGGCGCCGACCATCCGCGCCACCGGGTCGGCCACCAGGACCGCCGGGCAGTCGGCGCCGAGGGAGGCGAGGGCCAGGCGCGGCTCGTCGGTGAACACGCCGTCGAGGGGCGGCGGGTCGTCGCCGTACGGCTCGCTCACGTAGGCGACGTCGGCGCCGTGGACCTGGCGCATGAACACGACGGCCCGCACGCCCAGCTCCGCGGCGACGGACGCCCGGTTGGCCCGCACCGCCTCCGGGTCGTCACCGACCAGCCCGCCGAGGTTGCGCGATCCGTAGGGCGGGGCGCTCACTCCCCCGTGTCGATCGGTGACGGCGACGCGCACTCCCGGGGCCAGCTGCATGCCTCAAATCCTAGGCCGCTCCCCCACGCCCGGCTGCGGGCCGTTCGTGGTGCTCGGCACCGGGTGTCCGCCACCACAGCCCGGGTGCGGGGATGTGCGGGCCGGGTGAGCAGATCGCGGACGGCGCGTCGATGCATTGCCGGCGAAACGCGGAAATGGCGCGATCGTATTCAGGAATTGTACAGTCGGCCGAAATGTACGGGGTGACTCCTGGCGACGGAATGAAAGAGCCCAAGAGCATGGCCGAGCCGAGGTGAAGCCCTCAAGACACGCCGGGAATGGCCGCTCGAAACACCGGCGGCCCGGCCGGCCGGCACACCAGGCGAAACCATGCGGATATCCGAGTATCGGCGCGCCCGAATCCACCGACAATAGCGCGATCGATCACATCGACGCGATACCGGTTTTACCGAGACCCTGAGAACGCGATGGTGAATGCCGCCCATCGGCAAGGCGAGGCATGTACTAGATCTTGGTTTTCACAGGACGTGTACGGTCTGCGGGCTTCACCTTCGGGCGGCATCACGCCGCCATCGGCATCGCGTCATCTTCTCGGCTCCCGCGGGGGCCTGGCCGGCGTGCAGCCTTCGGCCACGCCATCCGAGGCATCGTGGGCGCCGCCGTGCCATCGACCAGCCCATGCCGTCCGGCCGGGCCTGACCGAGCCCGCGCCCGGCTCATGACAGCACTGCCGGCCTCCGCCCAGAGGCCGATACCGGACAGCGCCGAGCATTGCCTGGCCGATGCCCGCGTGTTCTACTCGGGGCCGCACCATCGCCTGCAGATCAGAAGCCGTATGGCGCGATCCGGGAGGGGCGGGCGGCGCGGTCGGCGGCGCGGCGGGCGTTACTGCCGGCGAAACCATTGCGTCTTTTCGGCCCCCGGCGTTTCCCGGCCAAACGACTCGGCGTTTTTCCGTGTCGAGTTCCGGCCGTTGTCCCGGATTTCTCGACTGGTTTGCCGTTCAACCGAGTGGCGATATGTAATTTCCGGCCCTCCCGAATGCATTACGGCTCTCCCCGCACTAAAATGGCGATTGCCAGCCGACGACCGGGCGGATAAAGATGGCGAAGAAATCGCGATCGGCAAGGATCGCGATCCGGCCGGCGCGCCGCTGCGCCATTCGAGGAGTCCTGATGTCAGGAACCCGCCCCGCTCTCCCCGACAGCACCACGCCCGAATTCCAGGCCGAAGCGCTCGCCGAGGCCAACGCCTTCCGGGCCAAGCACCACGCGCCGCCGCTGGTCATGGACCCCGAGCTCAACTCCTACGCGCAGGCGCGGGCGGCCTCCCGCTCCGAGCAGGAAGGGCTCGCCGCCGGGCACACCGGCCTGCGCCAGCAGACGGGCGAGAACATCTTCTGGGGCGGCGGGTCTGAAGCCCTCCCCGGATCGGACGCGGTCAAGAGCTGGTACGACGAGATCACCGCCTACGACTTCGCCGCGGCTCAGTTCTCGTCCGGCACCGGCCACTTCACGCAGCTCGTCTGGAAGGCCAGCACCAGAGTCGGCATCGCACGCGCGGCGGGACAGGGCAGCGAGTACTTCGAGACGTACATCGTTTTCGTCTTCGAGGAGCGCGGAAACATGCAGGGCGCTTTCGCGGAGAACGTTCTGCCTGCTTGACCGAACACCGCCGCACCGATGACGCGACGGGGCCGGCCGGGCGAGCTCCAAGGCCCTCGGCCCCCCTTCCGCCGAACGTCTGCCCATGCGTGAGTGTCCGACACCGCCGGGGGTGAACGACGGCGAACGACCGCGAATCCGGCGCTCGGGACGGATTCGCATCGACCGAGGAGGGCCGACCGGCCGCGACTGCGGTCCGGCGGAGGCATTCAGGTCAAAGTACCGGCGGACATTCGGCTAGATTCTCCCTCCATGAGCGAAGGGATCTTCCAGGAGCACGACGAGAGGCCCGTGCTGTCCGAGGCCGCCGCCCAGTCTCGGGCCTCCGTCCTGCGCAGCCGCGCCGAGTCCTACATCGGGCTGTCGCGGCACGACGCGGCCATCGCCGACCTCACCGAGTCGATCGCGCTGGCGCCCGACAACGCCCGCGCCTGGCGGCTGCGCGGCGAGAGCCACCGCGTCATCGAGCGGTACGAGGCGGCGCTGACCGACTTCGACGAGGCGCTGCGGCTGGAGCCGGACAGCGCCTACTCCCTCGGGTCGCGCGGACAGACGTATGCCGCGCTCGACCGTCTGGAGGAGGCCATGGCCGACTTCGAGCACGCGCTCACCCTGGCACCGGAGTCGCTCTGGATCCTGGAGGCCAGGGCCGACGCCCTCGCCGACCTCGACCGGGTGGACGAGGCGCTGGCCGAACACACCAAGATCATCGCGCTGGACGAGGACCTGGCCTACTCGTGGCTCGCCCGCGGCGACCTCTACCAGCGGCTGCAGCTCTATCCCGAGGCCATCGCCGACTACACCAGGGCGCTGGAGCTGGACCCGGTGTACGTGCGGGGGTTCAGCAGACGGGGCGAGGCGCTGCGCATGCTCGACCGCTACGAGGAGGCGCTGACCGACCTCAACCGGGCTCTCGACCTCGAACCGGACAACGACCGCGCGCTGGGCAGCCGGGGCGCGGTCCTGAGCGAGATGGGCGACAACGAGGCCGCGCTCAAGGACCTCGACCGGGCCGTCGAGCTGGACGAGGAGTACGTCTGGGCCTACCGCGTGCGCGGCGAGATCCTGCAGGAGCTCGAACGGCACGAGGAGGCGGTGGCCGACTTCACCCAGGCCCTCCAACTGGAGTTCGGCGACTCCTGACATCCTCCCCCGCCTGAAGGACGGGGCATCCACGCTGTAGGTGCTTGGTGAGTCCCCGGCTGATGCCCGTCCGGGTGAACCGGATCGCGTAGGCCCTGGAGATCGACCGAATCTAGTTCTAGATTCTGACGCATGGGTATCGGGCTGACCGAGGAACATCTGGCGCTGGCCGCCTCCGTGCGGGGTCTGGCCGAGCGGACCGTCGAACATGCGGCGCTGGCCGCGCAGGGCGTGCTGGGGCTGCACCTGCCGGAGGAACGCGGCGGGCAGGGCTACGGCCTGCTGGAGCTGGTCGTGGCACTGGAGGCGCTGGGCGAGCGGCGGGCTCCGGGCGCCTACCTGCCGTCGGTGATCGCCTCGGCGGCGCTCGCGCGGGCCTCCGGCGGCGGCACGGACGCGCTGGAGGAACTCCTGGCGGGGCTCGCGGACGGATCGCTGACCGCGGCCGTCGCGCTCGGCGAGGCGGGGGTGATCGCCCTGGGCTCGCCCGGCGCCGACCTCTTCCTGGTGCCGCTGGAGGACGGGCGGTGGTCGCTGCTCGACCGGGCCGACGTGGACGTGGAAGCCGTCGAGGGCGTGGATCTCGACCGCGCGCTGTGCTCGGTGACCGTACGCGACGAGACCGCACGGGATGGGGGCGCTGGGCGGGTGCTCGGCGAGGTTCCCGTCCGGGAGGTGGCCGCCGTGCTGCTGGGGGCCGACGCGTGCGGGGTGGCGGCGTGGGCCGTGGCGACGGCCGCCGATTACGCCAAGGTACGGGAGCAGTTCGGGCGGCCGATCGGGCAGTTCCAGGGCGTGAAGCACCGGGTGGCCGCCGCGCTGGTGGCGCTGGAGCAGGCGCGGGCCGCCGTGTGGGACGCGGCCAGGGCGCTGGACGACTCCCCCGGCCGTACACCGACGGGTGAAAGCCCTGGGGCGGGTGGGGAGGGGCGGCTGGCGGTGGGAGTCGCGGCGGTGCTGGCGCCCGACGCGGCCGTGCGGTGCGCCGCCGACGCGATCCAGGTGCTGGGCGGCATCGGCTACACGTTCGAGCACGAGGCGCACCGCTTCTACCGGCGCGCGCTGTCCGACCGGATGCTGGCCGGGGATCCCGGTGTGTGGGCCGAGGAGGTGATCCGCCTCGCCCTCGCCGGGGTACGGCGGAGCACCGAGCCGGACCTGCCGCAGGAGGCGGCCCCGGTCCGGGACGCGATCAGGGCGCAGGCGGAGTCGCTGCGGGCCGAGGAGCCGTTGGCGAGGCTGGGGCGGTTCGCGCGGGAGGGCTGGATCATGCCGTACCTGCCCGAACCGTGGGGCAGGGGCGCGTCGCCCCTGGAGCAGGTGATCATCCACCAGGAGTTCCGCGACCTCAAACGGCCGAACCTGGGCATCGGGGCCTGGGCGGTGCCGTCCATCGTCCGGCACGGCACACCGGAGCAGCGGGAACGGTTCCTGCCCAGGACGTTCACCGGCGAGATCGTGTGGTGCCAGTTGTTCAGCGAGCCTGGCGCGGGGTCGGACCTGGCGGGGCTGTCCACCAAGGCGGTCCGCGTGGAGGGCGGCTGGTCGCTGAGCGGCCAGAAGATCTGGACCTCTCTGGCGCAGTACGCCCATTGGGGCATCTGCCTGGCCCGGACCTCTCCGGACCGGCCGAAGCACGAGGGGATCAGCTACTTCCTGGTGGACATGTCCTCGCCAGGCGTCACCGTCAAACCGCTGAAGGAGATCAACGGCGACGAGGTGTTCAACGAGGTCTTCCTGGACGACGTCTTCGTGCCGGACGATCTGGTGGTCGGCGAGGTGGACGGCGGCTGGCGGGTGGCCCGGGACACGCTGTCGCACGAGCGGGTCGCGCTGGGCGACTCGTGGGGGCCGGGTTCCCGGCACACCGACATGGCCGGTCTCATCGCGAAGTTGCCGGAGCCGCGGCAGGCGCGGCTGGAGGAGGCCGGGCGCCTGTGGGCCGAGGGGCAGGCGCTCGCCGCGCTCGGCCTGCGCGTGACGCTCGCCCAGTTGTCGGGCGCCGATCCGGGCACCGCGTCGAGCGTGCGCAAGCTGCTCGGCATGCGCCACTCGCAGGCCGTCTCGGAGTTCTGCTGGTCGCTGGGGCCCTTCGACCGCCACTGGAGCCGGATGATCCTCACCACCCGGGCGTTCACGATCGGCGGCGGCACGACCGAGGTGCAGCTGAACATCATCGCCGAGCGGGCGCTCGGGCTGCCGCGCGATCCGTGATCAGCTCCGAGGATGGTACGGCGCGGCCAGGTGGGCGTACACGATGGTGTTGTCCTGGTAGCTGTGCGCCCGCCCGTCGAACACTCCGCCGCAGGTGACCAGGCGCAGGCCCGGATAGCGGAGGTCGCCGTAGACCTTCCGGGCCGGGAAGCTCCTCTTGGGCGTGTGCTCGATCCGGTCCACCACGAACACGGCCACGGACCGGTCGGCGCGCTGCACCTGCACCTGGTCGCCGCGTTCGACGTCCTTGAGGCGGGCGAACACGGCCGGGCCGGTCCTGGTGTCGAGGTGGCCGGTGATGACGGCGGCTCCGCGCTGGCCGGGTACGGCGCCGTAGCGGTACCAGCCGGCCAGGTTGGGGCGCTCGATGGGCGGGTTCTGGATCGTGCCTCCGGTGTCGAGGCCCAGCTCCATGAGCGGCGCCGACACGCCGATGGACGGGATGTAGACGGCGACCGGCCGGGCGGGCCGCATCGGCTTGGCGATCTTCCCGGCCGGCACGGGCAGGGACGCGACCGGCGCGGGCAGCGACGTGGCCGGCGCGGGCAGCGACGTGGCCGGCGCGGGCAGCGACATGACCGGCTCGGGCGTGACGGCCGCGACGGGCTCGGGCCCGCCGCCGGACAGCAGGCCGCCCACCCCTGCCCAGATCAGCACGATCCCGGCCAGGGACACCACTCCAGCCGCGACGAGGAGCGACTTCTGGCCCAACTAGGCGTCACCCTTGCGGCGGCGCACCGCGAACCCGGCCAGCCCGGCGCCGGCGAGCAGCGCCGCGCCGCCGCCCGCGACGAACGGCCACGCCGGGTCTCCCTGCGCCAGCCCGCCGCCGCCCGTCTCCGGGTGGCCCTGCGGCATCCGGCGTTCGTCCTCGTCGACCGGCTTCCAGGGGGCCCCGGTATCGCGCGGGGCGTCGGAGGGCGCGTCGGACCAGGAGTCGGTGGGCACCGGGTTGTCCGACCAGCTCTCCATCGGGTTCGGCACGGGGTTGTCCGACCACTTCTCCCCGGGGCTGGACCCCGGCACCTCGGGTTCCGTGCCGCCCGGCTCGTCGCAGGGCACCAGGGGCAGCAGGCAGGTCGCGGCCACGGCCGGCGTCTCCTGGCTCGACTGGGCGGAGGCGGTGCCGATGCCCGCCACGGTGATCACGCCGCCGGTCACGAAGGCCACCACCGCTCCGGCGGCCGCCAGACGTTGCGCTCTTGCCATAACCAGGCTCCCGAATCGGTTGTCGCGCCCCGAGACAGAACGAGAGCCTTGCGAACTATTGGACCGATCGTCAAGTAATGTGACCGAAGCGATATCGGTGAATTACCGGGCGATTGCGGAGAGTGAGGTTCCAGTGGATGATCCGTGCCGGAACAGGATGAAATTTCTCCTTCCCGGTGGAAGGGATTTCCTCCCGCTTGCCAGATTTCACCACCCACGCAGAGCGTCGCGTACACATCCGCGAGTTACGTTCCAGGACAGGTGCCGCATCCGAGAGGAATACGGACACCGCACGGCCGGAGAGCCCGAGCCTTACCCCGGTCGGAGGGGGCCGGCCGTGCAGTCCACCGCCTCGCTCAGCCGGCCTCTTCTTCGGGACGCGCCTTGCTCGGCTGGACGCGCTTGGGCTCGCCGGGCATTTTCGGATAGTTGGGCGGATACGGCATGTCCCCGCGGTCGTCTCCGGCGTACCAGTCGAGCAGCGGCTCGATCGAGTACGCCTCGTCGTCGATGGCGGCGTGGACGTCGCCCAGCTTGGCGAAGCGGGCCGGGACGGTGCGGATGTCGAAGTCGGCCGGATCGACGTCCTCCAGCTCCTCCCAGGTGACCGGGGTGGAGACGGGCGCCGTCGGCCTGGCCCGCACCGAGTAGGCGCTGGCGATCGTCCGGTCGCGGGCGTTCTGGTTGAAGTCGATGAAGACCCGCTCGCCGCGCTCCTCCTTCCACCAGGCCGTGGTCACCAGGTCGGGCGCGCGCTCCTCCACGGCCCTGGCCAGGGCGATGCCCGCGTGACGTACCTGGACGAAGTCCCAGCGCGGTTCAATCCGAACCGCGATGTGCAGGCCGCGGTTGCCCGAGGTCTTCACGAACCCGGTCAGGCCCGCCTCGGCGAGCACCTCACGGGTCAGGAAGGCGGCCCGGCGGGCGGTGTCGAACCCGAGCCCCGGCTGCGGGTCGAGGTCGACGCGCAGCTCGTCGGGGTGCTCGACGTCGGACGCGCGCACCTGCCAGGGGTGGAAGTCGATCGTGCCCAGGTTGGCGCAGTAGGCGATCGCGGCCACCTCGGTGACCCGCAGCGAGTCGGCCTTGCGCCCGCTCGGGAAGGTGACGGTCACGGTCTCCAGCCAGTCGGGATGACGGGGCGGCATCCGCTTCTGGTAGATGGCCTCGGTGTGGATGCCGTCGGGGTGACGCTTCAGGTTGGTCGGGCGGTCTCTCAGCGCCCGCAGCGCGCCCTCGCCGACGCTCACGTAGTACTCGACGAGCTCGCGCTTGGTAACGCCGATCTCCGGAAAGTAGACCTTGTCGGGATTGGTGACCTTGACGGTCCGCTCCCCCACCTTGAGCTCTATGTACGGCGATGCCATGCCCCGAACCTACCCCGGACCGGCCCGCGAACGGGTGGGTCCGCCCCGGAGCCGCCTCAGTGGCGGGACCGAGGGCTCGACGGGACGGACCTTTTAAGATCACCCGCCATCGTCGCCGTCCCGGGCGCTGGCGCGCCACCCGGCCGGCCTCTGATCGCCTCTGCGACTCCAGCACGGGCGTGGGCTGTGCCGCCTCTGCGATCCGGCGAATGATCTCACCCTTGACAGGAGGCGATGACACCCCCTTGCTTACAAAGACGCAAATTCGCCCCAGAAAGGATGCTTCCCCCTGCGGAGATCTCTTTTTGCCGCATCTCGTACGCTGGACGTATGGACAAGGTCGTCAAGAGCGAGGGCGAGTGGCGGGTTCAGCTCTCGCCCGAGGAATTCCACGTGCTCCGCGAGGCCGGCACCGAGCGGCCCTTCACCGGTGAATACGTCGACACCAAGACCGAAGGCGTCTACTCCTGCCGCGCGTGCGGGGCCGAGCTCTTCAGATCGGACGCCAAGTTCGAGTCCCACTGCGGATGGCCGAGCTTCTTCGAGCCGTCGGAGTCGGAGGCGGTGCGGCTGATCGACGACCGCAGCCACGGGATGGTCCGCACCGAGGTGCGCTGCGCCCGCTGCGACTCCCACCTGGGTCACGTCTTCCGGGGCGAGGGCTACGCGACCCCCACCGACGACCGCTACTGCATCAACTCCGTCTCGCTCCGCCTCCAGCCCGCCGAGTAACGCGTCACGCCCCCGCGCTCCACCGGGCGCGAGGGCGTGCCGTGAGTCGCCGGCTGATCACGGCAGGGCCGCGACCAGCTCCTGGACCGGCTTGCGGGCCCCGGTGTAGAAGGGGATCTCGACCCGGGTGTGCTCTCGGGCCTTGGCGCCGCGCAGGTGACGCATCAGGTCGACGATCCGGTGCAGCTCGTCGGCCTCGAAGGCGAGCATCCACTCGAAGTCGTTGAGCGCGAAGCAGGCGACCGTGTTGGCCCGCACGTCGGCGTAGTCGCGGGCCATCTTGCCGTGCTCGGCGAGCAGTGCCCGGCGCTCGGCGTCGTCGAGGAGATACCACTCCAGCGACCGCACGAACGGGTAGACGCTCACGTAGGCCCGCGGCTCCTCCTCGGCCAGGAACGCCGGGATGTGCGACTTGTTGAACTCGGCGGGCCGGTGCAGCGCCATCGCCGACCAGACCGGCGTGGTGTGGCGGCCGAGGCCGGTGCGGCGGAAGCGGGAGTAGACGTCCTGCAGGTCCTCGGGGGTGGCGGCGTGCCACCAGAACATGAAGTCGGCGTCGGCCCGGAAGCCGGCCACGTCGTAGAGGCCGCGGGTCACCACGTCCTTCAGGGCGGCCTGCTCCAGCAGCTCGCCGAGCTCGTCGGCGAGCGGGCCGCGGTCGCCCGGCACGGGCTCGGTCACCTTGAAGACGGACCACATCGTGTAGCGGATCACCTGGTTGAGATCGCGGGCCTTCGGCCGCGCAGCGCCCTCTGTCATGTCTCTATTCTCCTCGCCTGGCCAGGTGGTCCAGAATCCGGCCCGCGGCCGTGCGGGCGGTGGCGACGCAGGCGGGAATGCCGAGCCCGTCGTAGGCGGCCCCGCACACCGCGAGCCCCGGCTGCACGGCCACCGCGGCGCGCACCCTGGCCACGCGGTCGAGGTGGCCCACGTTGTACTGCGGCAGCCCGCCGCCCCATCGGGTGACGCGGGTGTCGACGGGCAGCCCGCGCACGCCCATCACGCCGGCCATCTCGGCCGTGCCGAGTGAGACCAGCTCGGCGTCGTCGCGCTGCAGCAGGTGCTCCTCGCCGAGGCGGCCGATCGAGCAGCGCAGCAGCACCAGGTCGCCCGCGAGGTGGGGCCACTTGACCGAGCTGAACGTGACGGCCTTGACCGGGCGGCCCTCGACGGGCGGGACGAGGTAGCCGGAGCGCGCGGGCGGCTCGGGGAAGGCGTCGACGGGGTAGGCCAGCGTGACGACGGCCATACTGGCGTACTCGATCTTGGCCAGCTCGGTCGCGGCCCCGGGCACCTCGGCCCCGAGCAGCCGGGCGGCGGCGGGAGCGGGGACGGCCACGATCACCGCGTCGGCTTCGATGACCTCGGGCCTCGGCACCGGGCCGGTCACGAGCCGCCAGCCGTGCTCGGTGCGGCACAGCTCGCGGACGGTGACGCCGGTGCGGACGTCGGCCTCGGCGGCCTTGGCGACGGCCTCGGGCAGGCTGCCCATGCCGTCGCGGAGCGTGGTGAAGACGGGGCCGGCGTCCCTGGGGCTCTCGTCGGCCATCCGCCGGGCGGCGGTCAACAGCGAGCGCTCGGATCGGGCGGCGGCGGCCACCTGGGGCATCGTGGCCTCCAGCGACAGCTTGTCGGCGCGGCCGGCGTAGACGCCGCCGAGCAGCGGCTCGACGAGCCGGTCGAGGACCTCGCCGCCCATCCGGGCCCTGATGTAGGCGGCGACGGACACGTCGGTGCGCACCAGGGTCGGCGGCAGGATCTGGTCCATCGGCAGCCGCAGCAGCCCGCCCGGCGACAGGATGCCGGATTTGGCCAGCTCGGTCAGGTCGGCCGGCACTCCCATGACCTGTTTTCTGGGCATCGGCCGCAACGCGCCCCTGCTGAGGATGGCTGAGCCGGCGGAACCGGGGCTCATCAGGTCGTCGCCGAGCCCGGCCGCCTTGGCCAGCTCCTTGCCCTCGGGCCGCCTGGCCAGCATGGCCTCGGCGCCCACGTCGACGCTGACTCCGGCCACCGGTGAGGCGAGCAGCTTGCCGCCGACGCGCGGGGCGCTCTCCAGCACGGTGATCCTGATCCGGTCGCCACCGGCCTGGCGAAGATGCCAGGCCGCGGCCAGCCCCGAGATGCCGCCGCCGACCACGACGACGTGGGGCGTGTTCTCTTCCACGGCGTTCCCATTCACGGCTCCTGACGTTACCGTCTCGGGTGCCTGACCGGCCGTTCGGGGCGCGTGACCATACCGTGACGGCTGCCATCAAACCCGCCTGTTCTCGCGGCCGTCATAGGGGCATGAAGAGATTCCGGTACGGCGTGGCGTTGTCGGCCGTGTGCGTCGCTCTGCTCGCGTCGGGGTGCGGCGGCTCGGGCGAGTCCGCTATGACTCAATCGGCCCCGGCCGCGGCGCCCGAGTCGGCGTTCGCGCAGGACCGGGCGGACTCGGACGGCTCCGCGGAGGTCAGCCCCCGGTCCGCCGCCAAGAGCGGGCGGTCGGCGGGGAGCGGCGAGAACCTCGCCTCCAACGTCAAGGTGACCCAGCAGGAGCGCCAGGTCGTCTACGTGGCGAACATGACCGTGCGGGCCAAGGAGGTCACGGCGGCGGCGCTGCGGGCCAAGCAGCTCGTCACCTCGGCCGGCGGCTACCTGTCGAAGGAGGAGTCGCAGTTCTCCGACGGTGGAGACGGCTCCGCCACGCTGGAGTTCAAGATCCCGCCCGCCCGTTATCCCGAGGTGCTCGCGAGCCTCGGCAAGGATCTGGGCAAGCAACTCTCGGTGAACCAGGGCACCCAGGACGTCACGCTGCGGGTGGCCGACGTCAACAGCCGGCTGAAGTCGGCGCAGGAGGCCCTCGTCTCGCTGCGCACCCTGCTGAAGAAGGCCGACACGATCGGCCAGGTGCTGGAAGTGGAGCGGGAGATCTCCGCCCGCGAGTCCGATCTGGAGTCGCTGCAGGCCCAGCAGAAGGAGCTGGCCGCCCAGGTGGGCATGGCGACCCTCACGCTCAACCTGGTCGGGCCGGTCACCGTGGTGTCCGAGCCGTCGGAGGAGCCGGCGGGCTTCCTGGGCGGGCTCGCCGCGGGCTGGTCGGCGCTGAAGGGGTTCGTGATGGTGGCGCTGACCGTGCTCGGCGCGGTGCTGCCGTGGCTGATCGTCATCGTGCCCGTGGTGCTGCTCGTGTCCTTCTTCGTACGGCGCGCCCGTGGCAGGAGGACGCCCCCGGCCGTCGGCCCGGCGGAGACTCAGGCCTCGTGAACCAGGTCGGTCAGCCGCCTGAGCTGGTCGGGGTCGGTCGAGGGGAGCACGCCGTGGCCCAGGTTGAACACGTGCCCCTCGGCGGCCCGGCCGCGGCGCAGCACCTCGCGGGCCTTGCGCTCGACGACCTCCCACGGGGCCAGCAGGATGGCCGGGTCGAGGTTGCCCTGCAGCGCCTTGCCGGGGCCGATCCGCCGGGCGGCCTCGTCGAGCGGCACCCGCCAGTCGACGCCCACCACGTCGGCTCCCGCCTCGCCGAGCAGGCCGAGCAACTCGCCGGTGCCCACGCCGAAGTGGATGCGCGGCACGTCGAGGTCGGCGAGCCCGTCGAAGATGCGGCGCGTGTGGGGCAGCACGAATTCGCGGTAGTCGTCGGGGGCCACCGCGCCCACCCACGAGTCGAACAGCTGGACGGCCGAGGCGCCCGCTCTGATCTGGATGCGCAGGTGCTCCAGGACGATGCCGCTGAGGCGTTCCATCAGCGCGTGCCACAGCCGCGGCTCGCCGTACATCATGGCCTTGGTGCGGTCGTGGTTCTTGGAGGGGCCGCCCTCGATGAGGTAGGACCCCAGCGTGAACGGCGCGCCGGCGAAGCCGATCAGGGGCGTGCCGCCGAGCTCGCCGACCAGTGCCTCGATGGCCTCGGTGACGTAGGTGACGTCGCCGGGCTCGATCGGGCGCAGCGCGTCGAGGCCGGCCGCGTCGCGGATCGGCTGGGCCATGACCGGGCCGACCCCGGGTTTGATATCGAGGTCGACGCCGATGGCCTTGAGCGGCACGACGATGTCGCTGAAGAAGATGGCGGCGTCGACGCCGTAGCGGCGGACCGGCTGCATGGTGATCTCGACGATGAGCTCGGGCGTGGCGCACGCAGTGAGCATGGGCACGCCTTCGCGCACCTTGAGGTATTCGGGCAGCGAGCGCCCGGCCTGGCGCATGAACCACACGGGGGTGTGCGTGACGGGCCGGCGGCGGCAGGCGCGCAGGAACGTTGAGTCGGCGAGATTCACTCTTCAAGGGTGCCATGGCCTGCTCGCGGTCCGGTATCCGGCGTGAGGTGTCGGAAAAGTAGGCATTGGACGACCAAAATCATGATCAGATGGTCGGATGCACGTTTACCGGCCGGCCCGGCATCGGCGGCGCACCCGGGTCGAACACACCCCATGGGCGACCAGAAAGCCGGTCTCGACTGGACCAAAAGTTCCCCAAGTGACCGCGCGGCATCGATTCAGCATCCACTTTCGGGACACGCCGAGCGCGTTGCGGGGAATTGTCGGCGCGGCATGCCAACGTCGGAGCCACGACCCGACGAAAGGCCCCAGTGCGATGACCGCGTTGTGGAGTTCCCCAGAGCGCCGCAGAGAGACCTGCGCCTCGTGCGCTGGTGAGCGGCAGTTCGAGCGACCACCGTGCCTCGACGGGCACGAGCCGGGTGAATGCGCCGAGTGGGCCTGCGTCGAGTGCGGTCATGCCCTGCTCATCGGGCAGGTCACGTCCACCCGCCCGGTCCGGCAGCTGGTTGCGGCAGCGGTTTGATCGCGAACGATGAGCACCCCCGTGGTCCCCTTCCGTCCGTCTTCGACCTACTCTTCGACTATGACCCTCGGTGACCGGCCACCGGCTCCGGCCGCGTTCCGGCACGCGGTCGAGAGTCTCCGGCTGGCAGAGGTCCGGCCGGAGATCGAGCTCGAGGACCTGCCCGCCCCCCAGCGGCTCGCGCCCTACTCCGCGGCCATGGGCGCCTCGGTCTACCGCGACGACGACGAGCTCGCGGTCGGCCGGCTGATCCTGCTCTACGACCCCGACGGCCAGCGCGGCTGGGACGGGCCGTTCCGCCTGGTGGCCTACGTGCGGGCCGACATGGAGCCCGAGATCACCTCCGACCCGCTGCTCGGGCCGGTCGCGTGGAGCTGGCTGACCGAGGCGCTCGACGCCCACCAAGCCGACTACTCCGCCGCCGGCGGTACCGTGACTAGAGCAGTGTCCGAGGGATTCGGCAACAAGGCCGATGATCCGGTCACCACCGAGCTCGAGTTGCGGGCGTCCTGGTCCCCCACGCACGAGGACCTGTCCGGCCATGTCGCCGCCTGGTGCGACCTCATGTGCGTGGCGGCGGGGATCCCGCCGCTCCCGCCCGATGTGGCCACCATGCCCCGCCGACGCGATGATCCGGAGAGTGACCGAACGAAGTGAGGGCACCAGTCAACAGAACAACAGCGTCATGAGAGCGGTGGACTCATGACAGACGAACGCACCGTCGTCCCCTTGCTGGAGCCGCGCGGAGGCATCCCCCCGGTCGTCGGCGACGCCGCGTCCCTGGCCCGGACCGTCGACGCCTTCGCCGAGGGCTCCGGCCCGGTGGCGGTCGACGCCGAGCGCGCCTCCGGCTATCGCTACGGCAACCGCGCCTACCTGGTGCAGCTACGCCGCGCGGGTGCGGGCACGGCGCTGATCGACCCGATCACCTGCCCCGACCTGTCCGGGCTCGACCAGGCGGTGGCCGACACGGAGATCGTGCTGCACGCCGCGTCCCAGGACCTGCCGTGCCTGCTGGAGGTCGGCTTCCGGCCGCGCGCCATGTTCGACACCGAGCTGGCCGGCCGGCTGCTCGGCTACGAGCGGGTGGGGCTCGGCACCATGGTCGAGACCGTGCTCGGGCTGCGGCTGGAGAAGGGCCACTCGGCCGCCGACTGGTCGACCCGGCCGTTGCCGGAGGCCTGGCTGCGCTACGCCGCGCTCGACGTGGAGGTGCTGGTCGAGCTCCGCGACGTGCTGCACGCCGAGCTGGTGGAGAGCGGCAAGCTGGAGTGGGCGCGCGAGGAGTTCGCCGCCGTGCTCGGCACGCCGCCGACCACGCCCCGCTCCGACCCGTGGCGGCGCACCTCGGGCATCCACAAGGTGCGCAACGTGCGGGCCCTGGCCATCGTGCGCGAGCTGTGGACGATGCGCGACCGGATCGCCCGCGAGAGCGACCTGGCGCCGGGCCGGGTGCTGCCCGACTCCGCGATCGTCGCCGCCGCCCTCGACGTGCCGCGCACCAAGAAGGCCCTCACCGAGATCTCGGCCTTCACCGGGCGCAGCGCGCGCAGGCACATGAGCGACTGGCTGAGCGCGGTGAGCCGGGCGCGCGCCCTGTCCGACGGCGAGCTGCCGCAGCCCAGCACCCCGGGTGACGGGCCGCCACCCGCCAACCGGTGGGCCGACCGCGATCCCGTCGCCGCCAAGCGGCTCAGCGCCGCCCGCGCCGTGGTGGCCGCGCTCGCCGACGAGCACCGCATGCCGACCGAAAACCTGCTGCAGCCCGACGCGGTGCGCAGGCTCACCTGGGAGCCTCCCGAGGAGATCAGCGACGAGAGCGTGGCCGACCGGCTGCGCGGGCTCGGCGCCCGCGCGTGGCAGGTCTCGCTCACCGCCCACCCCCTCGCCAAGGCCCTGGCCAGGCTGGAGACCAAGGGCGACCTCTAGGTACGGCCGGCGCTCTTGACGCCTCCGGTGGGCCAGCCGTACGTTGCGGGAAAGCGCTTTCCTAGAAGGGGTCCCCATGAGCGTGCGCACCATCGGCGTCGTGATGAACGGCGTCACCGGCCGGATGGGCCATCACCAGCATCTGGTCAGGTCCGTCCTGGCCATCAACGAGCAGGGCGGCGTCACGCTCTCGGACGGTGACCGGGTCCTGCTCAGGCCGGTCCTGGTCGGACGCGACCCCGCCAGGCTCGCCCGCCTCGCCGACCGGCACGGCGTCGCCGAGCACACCACCGAGCTCGACGCCGCGCTCTCCGGCGAGGACAACCTGATCTACTTCGACGCCCAGGTCACCTCCGCCCGGGTCAAGGCCGTGCTCAGAGCCATCGAGGCGGGCAGGCACGTCTACACCGAGAAGCCGACGGCCGAGTCGGTCGACGAGGCGGTCGCGCTCGCCGAGGCGGCGACGGCCAGGGGCGTCAAGAACGGCGTGGTGCAGGACAAGCTCTTCCTGCCCGGCCTGCTCAAGCTGAGGCGGCTGATCGACGGCGGCTTCTTCGGCCGGATCCTGTCGGTGCGCGGCGAGTTCGGCTACTGGGTGTTCGAGGGCGACTGGCAGGAGGCGCAGCGCCCCTCGTGGAACTATCGCGCGGCCGACGGCGGCGGCATCGTGCTCGACATGTTCCCGCACTGGCACTACGTGATGGAGAACCTGTTCGGCCGGGTCGAGGCGGTCTACGCGAAGGCCGCGACGCACATCCCGGCCCGCGTGGACGAGCGCGGCGTCGGCTACGAGGCCACCGCCGACGACGCCGCGTACGGGGTCTTCGAGCTGGCGGGCGGGGTGATCGCCCAGATCAACTCCTCCTGGACGGTCCGCGTCCACCGCGACGAGCTGGTGGAGTTCCAGGTGGACGGCACGCACGGCAGCGCGGTCGCGGGGCTGCGCGACTGCCGGATCCAGCATCGGGCCGGCACTCCCAAGCCGGTCTGGAACCCCGACCTGCCGGTCGTCACGCGCTTCCGCGAGCAGTGGCAGGAGGTGCCGGACAACACCGAGTTCGACAACGGGTTCAAGATCCAGTGGGAGTTGTTCGTCCGGCACGTGCTGGAGGACGCGCCCTTCCCCTACGACTTCGCCTCCGGCGCGCGTGGCGTCCAACTGGCCGAGCTGGGGTTGCGTTCCTCCGCCGAGGGCCGCCGGATCGAGGTGCCGGCGCTGTGATGATCGACCTGCCCGGCGGGGCGTACACGCTGCGCGAGCCCGTGACCTGGCCGGCGACCGGCGTGCCCGCCACCGGCCGCGTCGGCTACGCGGCCGCGCACGTGGTGGCCGACCCGCTCGGCGACAACACGCCCGGCTCCCCCGCCGCCGTCGACTGGGACGCCACCCTCCGCTTCCGCCGCCACCTGTGGTCGTACGGCCTGCGGGTGGCCGACGCGATGGACACCGCGCAGCGCAACGCGGGCCTCGACTGGGCCGCGACGAAGGAGCTCATCGCGCGCAGCGCCCGCGAGGCCCGCGACTTCGGCGACCCCGCCACGCTGCTGGCCTGCGGCGCGGGCACCGACCACGCCCCCGGCGCGGCCGACCTGGCCGCCGTCACCGCCGCCTACGCCGAGCAGATCGACACCGTCCAGTCGGCCGGCGCCCAGGTGATCGTCATGGCCTCGCGCGAGCTGGCCCGGGTGGCGAGTGGGCCCGGCGACTACCACCAGGTGTACGGCAAGCTGCTCGGCCTGGCCGAACGGCCGGTGATCCTGCACTGGCTCGGCGAGATGTTCGACCCGCGGCTGGCCGGATACTGGGGCTCGGCCGACGTGCCCGCCGCCACCGACTCTTTACTGGAGCTGATCCACGCCCACGCCCCGATGGTGGACGGGGTGAAGGTGTCGCTGCTGGACGAGGAGCACGAGACAGGGCTGCGCGCGGCGCTGCCCGGCGGGGTGCGGCTCTACACGGGCGACGACTTCAACTACCCCTCGCTGATCAAATCGGGCTCGCACGCGCTGCTCGGCGTCTTCGACGCGATTGCCCCCGCGGCGGCGGCCGCCCTCAGGGTGCTCGACGCGGCCGAGTCCGGCAGCGAGGCCGATCGCGACCGGCTGCTGGCCGACTACGACGAGATCCTGGCGCCCACCGTGCCGCTGTCGCGGAAGATCTTCGAGCCGCCGACCTACCACTACAAGACCGGCATCGTCTTCCTGGCCTGGCTGAACGGCCACCAGGACGCGTTCGCCATGGTCAACGGCGCCCAGTCGGCCCGCTCGCTGCGTCACCTGACCGAGGTGTTCCGCCTGGCCGACCAGGCGGGGCTGCTGGCCGACCCGGAGTTGGCCGTGCGCCGGATGCGGGCGCTGCTGGCGGTGAACGGCCGGTGAGCCTGTCGCTCAACCAGTGGACGACCAGGCGCTGGTCGGTGGCCGAGTCCGTGGACGGCTGCGTGCGGCACGAGCTGGCGGCCGTGGGGCTGTGGCGGGAGAAGGTGGCCGAGCAGGGGCTGGCCGAGACCGTCAAGCTGGTGCGCCAGGCCGGGCTGCGGGTGTCGTCGCTGTGCCGGGGCGGCTTCCTGACCGCGGGCGGGCTGCCCGGCGAGGAGGGCCGTCGCGCCTTCGCACGGGCTCTCGACGACAACCGGCGGGCCATCGACGAGGCGGCGGAGCTGGCGGCGGCCTGCCTGGTGATGGTGGTGGGCGGTCTTCCCGGCGTGCGGCCGGGCGAACCCTTGCCCGCGAGCGGCGGCTCACGCGAGCCGGCCACGGAGGGCTCGCGTGAGCCGGCCACGGACGGCTTCGCACCCGGCTCGCCCGGCTTCTCACGCGACCTGGCCGGGGCCCGCGAGCGGGTGGCCGAGGCGCTCGGTGTCCTCGCGCCCTACGCCGGAGAGCGGGGCGTCCGGCTGGCGCTGGAGCCGCTGCACCCGGTCTACTGCCCGGACCGGGCCGTCCTGTCCACGCTGGGCCAGGCTCTCGACCTGTGCCTGGCGTACCCGCCGGAGCAGGTCGGCGTGGTCGTCGACACCTTCCACGTGTGGTGGGATCCGCGGTTGCCCGACGACCTCGCCCGGGCCCGCGGCCGAATCGCCGCCTACCAGGTGTGCGACTATCTGCACCCCCTGCCCGCCGACGTGCTGCTCGGGCGAGGCATGATGGGCGACGGAGTGATCGACTTCGGGCCGATCACCCGGGCCGTGGCCGGGGCGGGCTACACCGGAGACGTGGAGGTCGAGATCTTCAACGCCGACGTCTGGGCCGCCGATCCCGACCAGGTGGTGGCCACGATGAAGGCCCGCTACGCCGCCCTGGTGCCGGCCGCCTGACCGTTTCCCCCAAGACGAAAGGCGAGATCCCTTGGGCTCGCACAACGACCATCTGGCCCTGCCCGATGACGTCCACCTCACGGGTTCGGGTCTCATCCTGCGCGAATGGGCGGAGCAGGACGTGCCCGCGATGTCCGAGCTGTTCGACGAGCCAGCCGTCGCCCGCTGGACTCCGCTGCGCTCCCCCTTCGACCAGAGCGCCGCCCGCGCCTACCTGGACGTCGCCCGCCAGCGCCGTACCGACAGGAGGAGGCTCCAGCTCGCCATCACCACCGACGGCGGCCGGCCCCTCGGCGAGATCCTGCTGTTCGTCACCGGCGAGCCGGGTGAGGTGGAGCTGGCCTACGCCGTCGGCGCCGCGCACCGCGGCCGGGGTCTGGCGGGGCGCGCCGTCCAGCTGATCACCGCCTACGCCTACGACCCGCTGGCCGCCACCCGAGTGCTCCTGCGGATCGCCGCCGGCAACACCGCCAGCGCCGCGGTGGCCCGGTCGGCCGGGTTCCGTCTCACCGAAGCGCCCGTACTCGTCCGCGAGGGCTCCGACCCGCTGCACACCTGGCTCCACCACAGGACCGCCGCCCCGCAGGAGACAGGCGCAGCCGTCCCGGAGCCGCTCAGCTCTCGGCCGACTCCTCCTCGACGGTGACGGTGCCCGCCGCGCCGTCCACCGTGATCAGGCCGCCGGTCGTGATGCGGCGGGTGGCGTCGGGCACGCCGACCACGGCCGGGATGCCGTATTCACGGGCCACCACCGCGCCGTGCGACATGGCGCCGCCCATCTCCATCACCAGCCCGCCGGCGGTGAGGAACAGCGGCGTCCAGCCGGGGTCGGTGGACGGGCAGACCAGGATCTCGCCGGGTTCGAGGTGGGCGCCGACCGGGTCGAGCACCACCCTGGCCGGGCCGGTGACCGTACCGGCCGAGGCGGCGGAGCCGGTCAGCGCACCCTCGGCGGCCGGGGCCGACAGCGCCTCCGGCTCGGTGCCGTCGGAGAGCATGATCCTGGGCACGTGCCTGCGGCGGGTCTCCCGCTCGTAGGCCGCCCGCCGCTCGGTCACGAGGGCGCGCAGGTCGCCGCCGGCCAGCGCGGCCCGGGCCTCCTCGACGGTCAGGAAGAAGACATCGCCGGCCGAGCCGAGCACCCCGGTGGCGGCCAGGTGCTCGCCGACGGCCAGCAGGCTGCGCCGCAGCCCGGCCAGGACCTGCACCAGGTAGAACTTGGGCAGCTCACGCAGTCCCGCGTACGCTCTGGTGCGGCGCAGCGCGAACCGGGTGACCGTTCCCCGCAGACGCCCCCTGCTCCGGGCCCGGGCCACGATCGCGGCCGTCGCCGCCTTCGCCTCGGCGGCTCCCCGGGCGAAGAGCGCGTCTGGGGCGAGGTCGCCGGCGTCGTCCATGCGCAGGTAGTTGGCCAGGACGCCAAGCAGGTGGGCGGGGTCGTCCGACCAGCGGGGCAGGCCGAGGTCGATCTCGGCGACGCCGCGGTGGCCGTAGGTTTCGAGAAAGCGCGCGATGCCCTGCTGGGCTTTCGGCGGCAGCTCGCCCGCGTGGTAGAGGCGCACCAGCTCGCCGGCCGGGTGCCGGCGGAACGGCTCCGGCTCGACCTGGCCGGCCAGGGCCCAGAGCTCCAGGTCCATCTCGGTGGTCGGGTTGTGCGGAAGAGCGCGGAGCACGTCCTGCATCTCGCTCAGCGGCAGTCCGGACAGCCGTGAGGCCAGCCCGAACAGGCCGTAGCCGGTGAGCACGATCGGCATGATCGAGATGATCTGCGGAAACGTGCCGCCGAGCACCCGCTCCACGTGGTCCAGGCGCTGCGCGGGCGTCGCCCCGCCGGGCACGCGCAGCCGCCCGTCCAGCCGCTCGCCCACTGCGCGGGTGTAGGCGAGGGCGCGGGCCGGCCTGGTCAGCGCCTGGAACACGCGGGCGGGCGCGCGCACCCGGCGGGCGAAGCGCGCAAGGCCCCGCAGGGCCGGCCGGAGCGAGGTGTGCCGGACCGACAGGCGGGGATCCTCGACGAGCCGCTCCAGTACGACCGCCGTTCGGGCCTCGCCGACGGCCAGGACTCGCGGCAGGATCACCCGCCCGGCCCGGCTGCGCACGGCCGTGGTGAGGTCGATCCACAGCCGCAGGCCGGAGACCGCCAGGAAGGCCGGCCCGTCACGCCGCTCGGCCGGAGCGTGCCCGAACAGCCCGGCGGCTCCGGAGGCGAGCAGCCGGAACGCCGAGAGCCCCATCGGCGTGAGCGGGCCCATCACGCCCTGGACGACGTTGACCGAGAAGTAGACCCGCAGGCCGTCGCGCGTGGTCTCGGGCAGCGGGTAGAGCGTGGTGATCGGCCGGGCCTGGGTGAGCCAGAGGGCGCCGTCGTCGCCGATGGCCCACTCGGTGTCCTGCGGCGCGCCGTAGTGGTCCTCGACGCGGACGCCCAGCGCGGCCAGCTCGCGCGCCTGGGCGTCGGTCAGGCACAGGCCGCCGGGCGCGGCCTCGACGTGCTCGGTGCCGCCGCCCGCCAGGGAGCGTACGGCCAGCCGCTTGTCTCCCTCGTGCCGAAGCAGGATCTCGCCGGTGGCCACGTCGACCGCGAACCGGTCGGGGTTGACCGCGCCGGAGACCACGGCCTCGCCCAGCCCCGGGGCGGCGTCGATGACGGTCTCGCGCCTGCGGCCGGTCACCGGGTCGGCGGTGAACATCACCCCGGCCACCCGCGCGTCGACCATCACCTGCACGACGACCGCGAGCCGTACGGAGACGTGGTCGATGCCGTTGGCGTCGCGGTAGGCGACGGCGCGGTCGGTCCACAGCGAGGCCCAGCAGCGGCGTACGGCGTCGAGCACCGCGTCGGGGCCGACGACGTTGAGGAAGGTGTCCTGCTGCCCGGCGAAGCTGGCGAACGGCAGGTCCTCGGCCGTGGCCGAGGAGCGCACCGCGACCGGCACGCGGTCGCCGAGGCCGGCGTAGAACTCCCGCACGGTCTTGGCCACCGGCTCGGGCACGGGCGTCTCCAGCAGCCGGGTCCTGGCGGCCTCGGCCAGGCCGGGGCCACCCCGGGCGACGATCACGTCGAGCTCCGCCGCCTCGGCCACCTGGCGGTAGGCCTCGGTGGTCAGCACCCAGCCGGCGGGGACCGGAAGTCCCGCCCTGGTCAGCTCGCCGAGGTTGGCGGCCTTACCGCCCACCTCGGCGAGCATCCCGGCGTGGATCTCGGAGAAGTCCAGTGCGGTGTTCATCGCGCCCCCCGGGAGGTCTTCGTGCGTCTCGTCACGAGTCTCACTCTTCCGAGACCAGAATTCAACACGCGATGAAAAGATTCTCAGAAGCGGAGCGGGCTCCCGTCGAGCTCCCAGGCGGGGTCGGCGTCGATGCCCAGCCCGGCCAGTGCCGTGGGGGCCACGTCGACCAGTCTCGGCTCGCCGAGCGAGCCTCCGCCCAGGTCCTCGCCCAGCCGGGCGGCGATCACGAACACCGTGCGCTCCTCGTCGGAGACGCCGCCGTGACCGCCCTCGTCGACGTGGCCGTGGTCGGTCGTGACCAGCACCGTCCAGCGTTCGCGGGGGTACGAGGGCCGCGCGCGGACCGTGTCGAGCAGGCGGCCCAGGTAGGCGTCCTGGAGCAGCAGCGCGTCGGTGTATTCACGACACATCGGGCCGAGGTCGTGGGCCACCTCGTCGGTGTCGCCCAGGTAGACGAACGCCAGGTCGGGGCCGTCGCCTGCCAGGCAGGCGGTGGCGGCCTCGGTCACCCGCTCGTCGCCGGTGTGGAAGGTGATGGCGTAGCCGTCGACCACGAACCGGGTGCCGAGGGCCGGGCCGAAGGCGCCGTGCTCGGCCAGTGCGGCCCAGGAGAAGAAGGCGGCGGTGACCAGGTCGGGGCGGACGGACATGGCCCGAGTCAAGAAGTCCGGATATTTCGCGAACTGGGCTCCCGTGAATCCGTTGTCCACGACGCCGTGCTTGTCCGGCCACACCCCGGTCGCGATCGACGACCAGCCGGGGCCGGAGTCGGTGCGCGCCCTGATCAGCCGGACGTCGTCCTGGATGTCGCCCGGCGACGTGGCGGACTCCGGGACGACCTCGCCCGGCGACTCGGTGCGGGGGGCTCCGGCCTCGCCGTACGGGAGGCGGCTGGTGCCGTACCGGCCGGAGGACATCAGCGCGCCGAGCACCGGCGGGCGCACGGCGGCGAGCCGGTCGAAGCGCAGGCCGTCCATGCCCACCACGAGCACCTTGTCGATCATGCGGAGGTCCTCCCGAAACGTCGCACCCACGCGGCGGCGCCGGGCAGGACCTCCTCGACCGGGGCCACCTGGGGATACCAGGTGCGCTCCCATTCGAGCGAGACCCACCCGTCGTAGCCGGCCTCGCGCAGCAGTGTCCCGCACTCCTCCAGCGGCACCGCACCGGCCCCCATGGGCACGGGCGTGCTGTCGCCGGCCGAGACCGCGTCCTTGACCTGGACGTAGGCGAGCCAGGGGCGCAGCGCGGCGAGGGTGGCGGCGGGCGGCTCGCCGCTGCGCCAGGGATGCAGCAGGTCCCAGAGCGCGCCGGTGGTCTCGGGCACGGCCGCCGCGTCGAGCAGGCCGGCCACGGCCGCGCCGGTGGCCAGGTGGTCGTGCGTCTCGACGAGCACCCGCACGCCGAGGTCGGCGGCCGCGCCGGCCACGGCCCGCAGCCTGCGCGCGCCGACGGCCGGGTCGTCGCCGCGCGGGAAGACCCGCACGCCCGGCGCCCCGAGCTGAGCGGCCAGCGCCAGGTCGGCGAGCAGCGCCTCGACGGCGGGCTCGTCGGGGCCGGGCTCGCACACACCGACATAGCCGGCCAGCGCGGCGACCTCCAGGCCGGCGTCCGCGATCCGCTCGCGCACGGACCGCCGTTCGTCGCGGCCGAGGCCCCGGTGCACGCCGGTGTCGGGGTGCAGGCGGAGTTCGAGACCGTGGCAGCCGTGCCCGGCCGCCACCTCGATCGCCCGGCCGAGCCCCTCGCCCGGCATGCCGAGGGTGCTGAGCGCCAGCTTCACCGCGCCTCCCGTGTCGTCAGCGGAGGTCCCGCACGCTCTCGCGCAGCACGACCTCTCCGGTGACCTGCTCGACCACCGGCGTCTCCCCCGCGTCCAGCGCGAGCTCCAGCGCCCGCGCGCCGAGATCGGTCAGCGGCAGGCGTACGGTGGTCAGCGCCGGCACCTGGTCGCGCAGGGTGGGGATGTCGTCGAAGCCCGCCACCGAGACGTCCTCCGGCACCCGGACACCACGCTCGCGATAGGCGGCCAGCGCGCCCACGGCCATCACGTCGTTGACGGCGAACACGCAGGTCGCCTCACCCGTCTCGGCCGCCGCCGTGTGGCCGCCGTCGCGGTCGAAGGGACCGTGGACGACGCGCGGCTCGGGCAGCCCGAGCTCCCGGATCGTCGTGACGAACCCGGCGCATCGGTCGCGGGCGGTGATCAGCCGCGGGGGCCCGGCGAGCACGGCGAACCGGGTGTGACCGAGCCCGGCCAGCGCGCGGGCCAGCGCCGCCGCGCCCTCCCGGTTGGCGGGAGCCACGGTGTCGACGCCCAGCAGGGGCTGGCCCACGCAGGCCACCCGGCCTCCGGCGTCGAGGTAGCGCCGCAGCTCGTCGCGGAGCCGGCCGGTCACCTCGGGGTCGTCGACCCGCGACCCGGCCAGCAGCACGGCCCGCACGCGCTGGGCGTTGAGCGTGGCCACGTAGGCGATCTCCTGCTCGGGGTCGCGGTGGGTGGTGCCCACCATGACGAGCAGCCCCTCGCCGGCCGCGGCGCGCATGGCGCCGTCGGCCAGCGCGGCGAAGTAGGGGTCGGTCAGGTCGTGGACGACGATGCCGATGACGTTGCTCGCGCCTTTGGCCAGCGTCTGGGCCGCCATGTTGGCGCGGTAGCCCAGCTCGCCGGCGGCCCGTTCGACCCGCGCGCGCAGATCGGCGCCGACCTGCCGGGTGCTGCCGTTGAGCACCCGCGAGGCGGTCGCGAGCGAGACGCCCGCCTGCTTGGCGACGTCCTCCAGCGTGACCACGACACCTCCCGGAAAGCGGTTGCCTCTGGCGCCGGACGGCACCCGGCTCCGCATCCTCGCACGCCTCACCCGTCCGGGGACACGACACCCCCCGGAGAAACGTGGGTCAGACCCAGGGGAACAACCTTTCGAACAGGCCCTTCCTGGTCTCCGACGGGCTCGGCACGGACTCCGGCACGGACTCCGGCACGGACTCCGTCGTCTCCACCGCGTCCGCCTCCCGGCCGGTCTGCTCGTCGGCGCCCTTCGGCTCCTCGGCGCTCTTCGGCTCCTCGGCCAGGTCGAGGTCGTCGGACTCCTGGGTGGCCCGCCTGCTCGGCTGCACCGTCGGCTCACCGACGCGGCCGGTGGGCGTGACGCGCGGCGTGGCGGTGCGCGTCGGCCGGGCCCTCGTGGCGGTCGGCGTCGGCCGGACGGTCTCCGAGACGGCCGGCTCGGGCGTGGGCGACTCCGCGGGCGCGGACGACGCCTCGTCCGTGTCATCCGGGACGGGAGATTCGGCGGGCGCGGTCACCTCACCGGCGCTCGCGCATCGCGCGCCCGCGCACGGGTCCTCGGACGCCGCGCCGGTCAGCATCCAGCCGCCCCCGGCGCCGATCACCACGACCGCCGCCGCGCCCACCAGCAGCAGCCTGGTACGGCGGCGCACCTCCCGCCGGCGGTCCTCCTCCTCGTCGGCACCGGCCCACCCGGATCCGAGGAACCCCCGCCGCGGCTCGTCCTGGGACGCCTCGTACGCCTTGTCGAGCGGCAGGTAGCCGCGGGTGGCCTCATCACCCGCGTACGGGGTCTCACCGGCCCGCTCCGACGCCGGGGCGTCCACCCCGTCGTCCAGAGGCTCACCCTTGTCCAGCGGCAGAATGTAGGTCTCCTGGATGGCCGGTTGCTCGTCGGTGTCGTCGGTGCTCCTGCGCGGAGACAGCACGTCGCCGGTCAAATCGGGGTTCGACGACCTGCCCTGCCCATCCTCGTAGGACCTGTCGTTCTCGTCGCGCGCCACGATGTACCTCTCTAGTACGAATACGGACCGCAACCTTTCCTAACAGAATCAACCTCGCCTTGTCCGGAAATTCCACTCCTTTCGCCAAGAGAACATCCGTAACACCACTCCCGTACGGCAAGAAGGCGCCCTCGCCGGACAGCCGAAAGCGGAGGCGGGTGGGCGTTCCGGCCGACTTAAGACCGTGCCAGGTACCCCCGCGCCCGAAACAAGGCCGAAGGCGAACATCACCAGACCCCGGGCAATCGCGGTCGGCCGGAACGCCCACCCGCCTCCGCGGCACCCACAGAACAGACCCGGCGCACCCACGGAACCGAAGACCCACAGCCCCCGGAAAACAGAACCCGAAGCTGGGCCGCACCCACCCTCGCCGCGAATCGAGGGCTCCATCCAAATGCCCAGATTCCAGGCCGCTCCCGCAAAGGGAGGACATCATTGACGTCCATGCCGTCGACCCACGTCGCACCCCCTCCCGGCGCACAGGCGTTGACCAAGCTCCGGGCACGAGCCCGCGCCGCCCGCCGGACCGCGCTCATCGCACTGACCGGCGAGCTCGCCCTGCTCGCCTGCGCCCAGTCGCTCGCCGAGCGGGCCGCGACCGGCCAAGGGGTGCCCCCGCCGGCCGTGCCGCCGCTGGCCGTACTGTCGCTGGCACTGTTCGCGGGCGGACTGCCCGCACTGGCCGTCACCCAGGCGGCCTGGGGATCCCGCGAGCGCGCCGCGCGCGGGCGCGAGCGGGAGCTCTACGGGATCCGCCGCGACACCCCCGCCCGGCCACTGAGCAGGCTGGCCATGGCCTGCGGCTGGGCCTTGACGCTGCTGCTCGGCTTCACCCTGCCGCGACTGTTCGAGGCGGCCGGGTGGCACGGCCTCGCGACGGCGTCGACCACGGCCGTGGAGGCGCTCTCACTGGTGAGCGTGGCGGCCGGGGTGTGTTTCGTCACCTGGTGGGCGCGCGACGCGCTGGGGATCGCGGCGCGCGCCGTCCGGCGGGGCAGGCCGCCGGCGGATCCGTGGGATCCCGGCCGGCGGAGAACGCGGCCGGTGAGGAGCGTGGCGCTCTGGACGGGCGCGGGTGTGGCGGTCGCCGCCCTGGTCGGGGCCCGCGCCCACCTCTGGGAGCCGCCCGCCGCCGTGCTCTGCGCGCTGGTGGCCGCCACCCTCGTCTGCGGTCTAGTTACTGACGAGTAGCATAGATCCGACAGCTGTCCAGCAACGAGGAGCGAATCCGTGCCTTCCTCTCGTGACGTCGTGTTCGTCGACGGCGTTCGCACGCCTTTCGGCCGGTCAGGGCCCAAGGGACTGTACGCGGAGACCCGAGCCGACGACCTGGTCGTCCGGGTCATCCGCGAACTGATCCGGCGCAATCCCGGCCTGCCGCCCGAGCGGGTGGACGAGGTGGCCATCGCCGCCACCACCCAGATCGGCGACCAGGGCCTGACCATCGGCCGCTCGGCCGCGGTGCTGGCCGGACTGCCCAAGACGGTGCCCGGCTACGCGATCGACCGCATGTGCGCGGGCGCGATGACGGCGGTCACCACGGTCGCGGGCGGCATCGCGTTCGGCGCGTACGACGTGGCGATCGCGGGCGGCGTCGAGCACATGGGCCGCCATCCGATGGGTGAGGGCGTCGACCCCAACCCGAGGTTCCTGTCGGAGAAGCTCGTCGACCCGAGCGCGCTCGTCATGGGCATGACGGCCGAGAACCTGCACGACCGCTACCCCTCGATCACCAAGGACCGCGCCGACGCCTATGCGGCGCTGTCGCAGGAGAAGGTGGCCAAGGCCTACGCCGACGGCAAGATCCAGCCTGACCTGGTGCCGACCGCGATCCGGACGGCCGAGAAGGGCTGGGGCCTGGCGACCGAGGACGAGGCCCCACGGCCCGGCACCACGGTCGAGGGCCTGAGCGGCCTGAAGACGCCGTTCCGTCCGCACGGCAACGTCACGGCGGGCAACGCCTCCGGCGTCAACGACGGCGCGACCGGCTGCGTCGTGGCCGCCCGGGGGGTCGCCGAGGAGCTGGGGCTGACGGCCAGGATGCGGCTGGTGTCCTACGCGTTCGCCGGGGTGGACCCCGAGGTGATGGGCGTCGGCCCGATCCCCTCGACCGAGCGGGCGCTGCGCCTGGCCGGGCTGTCCATCTCCGACATCGGGCTGTTCGAGGTCAACGAGGCGTTCGCCGTACAGGTGCTGGCCTTCCTGGAGCACTTCGGCCTCGCCGACGACGACCCTCGCGTGAACCCCTACGGCGGCGCGATCGCGTTCGGCCACCCGCTGGCCTCCTCGGGCGTGCGGCTGATGACGCAGTTGGCCCGGCAGTTCGGCGAGCGCCCCGACGTGCGCTACGGCATCACCACCATGTGCGTCGGCATGGGCATGGGCGGCACCGTGATCTGGGAGAACCTGGCATGAGCGACCTCAACAACCTCGACGGCTGGCGCGCGCTGCTGAGCGAGCGCAACGGAGCCCGCGCGGACGAAGTCGTCACCAAGGCGCTGGTGCGCGACGTGGAGCTGCCCGGCGGCGCCGGCACGATGGCGCTGATCACGCTGGACAACGGCTTCGACCACACCAAGCCCAACACCTTCGGGCCGCACGGGCTCTTCGCGCTGAACGGCGCGCTGTCGGAGATCGCGGCCCGCACCGACCTGGTCGCGGTGGGCGTCACGGGCAAGCCGTTCATCTTCGCCGTCGGCGCCGACCTCAAGGGCGCGGCCGCCGTGACCTCGCGCGAGGAGGCGCTGGCGATCGGCCGCCTCGGGCACCACGTGTTCCGCCGGCTGGGCGAGCTGCCGATCCCGTCGTTCGCGTTCGTCAACGGCGCGGCCATGGGCGGCGGGCTGGAGATCGCTTTGCACTGCACCTACCGGACGATCTCCTCCGGCGTGCCGGCGGTCGCGCTGCCGGAGTGCTTCCTCGGCCTGGTGCCCGGCTGGGGCGGCACGCAGCTGCTCCCCCGCCTGATCGGCCCGGCCAAGGCGATCAAGCTGATCATCGAGAACCCGCTGTCGCAGAACCGCATGACCAACGGGGCTCAGGCCTTCGAGCTGGGCGTCGCCGACGCGATGTTCGAGCCGGCCGACTTCCTGGAGGAGTCGCTGCGCTGGGCGGCCCGCGTGCTCACCGGTGACGTCGCCGTCGAGCGTCCCTCCCACGAGGCCGCCGACCAGGACAAGACCGACCGGGACACGGCCGGCTGGGACAAGGCCGGCTGGGACAAGACGGTGGCCGACGCGCGCTTCCTGGTCGACATGAAGCTGCACGGCGCCTCCCCCGCCCCCTACCGGGCGCTCGACCTCATCGCCCAGGCCCGTACGGCCTCGCGCGACGACGGCTTCGCGGCCGAGGACGAGGCGCTGGCCGACCTGCTGATGAGCGACGAGTTGCGGGCCGGGCTCTACTCGTTCGACCTGGTGCAGCGCCGCGCCAAGCGGCCGGCGGGCGCCCCCGACCAGGCGCTGGCCCGCAAGGTCACCAAGGTCGGCGTGGTCGGTGCGGGACTGATGGCCTCGCAGATGGCGCTGCTGTTCGCCCGCCGGCTGGAGGTGCCGGTCGTGCTGACCGACCTCGACCAGGCCCGGCTGGACAAAGGCGTCGGCTACGCGCACGCCGAGATCGACAAGCTGCTGGCCAAGGGCCGGGTCTCGGCCGACCGGGCCAACCGGCTCAAGGGCCTGGTGACCGGCTCGCTGACCAAGGACGCGTTCGCCGACGCCGACTTCGTCATCGAGGCCGTGTTCGAGGACCTGGCCGTCAAGAAGCAGGTGTTCGCCGAGGTCGAGGCGGTGGTCTCGGCCGAGTGCACGCTGGCGACCAACACGTCGTCGCTGTCGCTGACGGAGATGGGCGCGGAGCTGAAGCACCCGGAGCGGCTGGTCGGGTTCCACTTCTTCAACCCGGTCGCCGTGATGCCGCTGCTGGAGATCGTCAAGGGCGGCGCGACGGACGACGCGACGCTGGCCACGGCGTTCGCCGTCGGCAAGGCGCTGAAGAAGTCGTCCGTGCTGGTCGAGGACGCCCCGGCGTTCGTGGTCAACCGGCTGCTCACCCGCTTCATGGGCGAGGTCATCGCCGCGGTCGACGAGGGCACGCCGCTGGAGACGGCCGAGCACGCGCTGGACGATCTCGGGCTGCCGATGACGCCGTTCGCGCTGCTCCAGCTGGTCGGCCCGGCCGTCGGCCTGCACGTGGCCGAGACGCTGCACGAGGCGTTCCCGGACCGGTTCGGCGTCTCGGAGAACATGGCCAAGCTGGTCGCCTCCGGCAAGCCCGGTGTCTACGCGCCCGACTTCTCGCTCGACCCCGAGGCGGTGGCCCTGTTCGCGGGCGGCTCCTCGCCGTCTTCGGCGGAGGAGGTACGGCGGCGCGTGCTGGAGGCGCTGGCCGAGGAGATCCGCATCATGCTGGACGAGGGCGTCGTCGCGGCGGCCCAGGACATCGACCTGTGCATGATCCTGGGCGCGGGCTGGCCGTTCCACCTGGGCGGCGTCACGCCGTTCCTGGACCGGTCCGGCTTCGCCCGGCCGCGCTTCCTGCAGCCCGGCGTGGCCTCGCTGCCCGCCTGATCCGCCGCGAAGGGGACTCGCGGCAGCGGGTCCCCTTTCATCAGCCTTTGCCCGGCAGCTGATCACGTGGCGCAATCAAGAGTCGATTCAATGCCAGTGTCGAGCAGCCGCAGGGTACGACCCGCACCATGCACATCGTGAACAGGCTGCTACTCACCGCAGCGATCAGCATTCCCGCGCTCGGCGCCGCGGGCGCCGCCTCGGCACTGGCCTCGACGCCGACGTCCGCGGGCCATCACGCCCGGTCGGTCCTGACGATCACCGTCACGCAGAACAACGGGTGGTCGAGGGTCTACCGGCTCACCTGCGACCCCGACGGTGGCAACCATCCCAATGCGACCGCGGCCTGTGGCGCGCTGAGAAGCGTCGACGGGCAGATCTCGCGGCTGCGCCGGCCCGACGCCGTCTGCACCCGTGAGTACGCCCCGACCAAGGTGTCGGTCAAGGGCAAGTGGCGCGGCACCAACCTGTCCTTCAGCGGCTCCTACCCCAACAGCTGCCTGGCCCGGGCGGCCGTCGGAGCGGTCTACCCGGAACGCCCGAGGTGACCGCGCGTGGGGGGCGGGCGCCGTCCTGTCCCCCACGACCACCCGGTCACGGGCGGGCCTCGCGGGCCATCCGGCTGTGCCGGTAGCCATAGGTGAAGTAGAGCACCGCCCCGATGAGCATCCACACCACGAACCGCATCCAGGTCTCGACCGGCAGATTGATCATCAGGTAGAAGCAGGCCAGCACCGACAGGATCGGCAGCGCCGGCACCATCGGCGTACGGAAGGACCGCGGCAGGTCGGGCCGGGTCCGGCGCAGGATGATCACCCCGGCCGACACCACCACGAACGCGAACAGCGTGCCGATGTTGACGAGCTCGGCCAGCGCCCCGAGTGAGATGAAGCCGGCCAGCAGGGCCGCCACCACGCCGATGATCACCGTGAGCCGGGCCGGCGTGCCGAATCGGGGATGCACCTTGGCCAGCCGGCGCGGCAGCAGCCCGTCGCGGCACATGGCGAACAGCACCCGGGTCTGCCCGAGCATCAGGATCATCACCACGGTGGTCAGGCCGGCGATCGCGCCGATGCTGATGAGCGTGGCCGCCCACGTCTGGCCGACCGCGGTGAACGCGTCGGCGAGCGGCGCCTCGACGCTCAGCTCGCGGTAGTTCTGCATGCCCACCACGACGAGCGAGACCGCGACGTACAGGAGGGTGCAGATCGTCAGCGACCCGATGATGCCGCGGGGCAGGTCGCGCTGCGGCTTGATGGTCTCCTCGGCGGCGGTGGCCACGATGTCGAACCCGATGAAGGCGAAGAACACGATCGCCGCGGCGGAGAAGATGCCGATCACGCCGAAGGCGACCGGGGTGATGCCGAACAGCACCTGGATCAGCGGCGCCTTCAGCCCGGAGACCTGTTCGGTGGGGATCGAATCGGGGACGAACGGCGTGTAGTTGGCCGCCTTCACGAAGAACAGCCCGGCCACGATGACCAGCAGGATCACCGCGACCTTGATGGTCACGATGACCAGGTTGACCCGGGAGGACAGCTTGATGCCGGCCACCAGGACGCCGGTCAGGAGCAGCACCACGGCCATCGCGGGCACGTTCACCGTGGCGTTCTCGCCGGCGATCGACGCGGGCAGGTCGAGGCCGAGCGACGACAACAGCGAGGCGAAGTAGCCCGACCAGCCGACCGCGACCACCGCGGCGGCCAGGGCCATCTCCAGCATCAGGTCCCAGCCGATGATCCACGCGGGGAACTCGCCGAGGGTGGCGAAGGAGAAGGTGTAGGCGGAGCCGGCGACCGGGATCGTGGAGGCGAGCTCGGCGTAGCACAGCGCCGCGAGGCCGCAGACGACCGCCGCGACGATGAAGGAGACGGCCACCGCGGGGCCCGCGAGCTCCTTGGCCACCTGCCCGGTGAGCACGAAGATGCCGGTGCCGACGATCACACCGATGCCGAAGACCGTCAGGTCGATGGCGGTCAGACGCTTGCGCAGCCGATGCTCCGGAGCCTCGGTGTCGCGGATCGACTGCTCGACATTCTTGGTGCGAAGGATGTCCACGATCTCCGACCTTCCCTGACCGCAGGCGCTCATGCACGCTCCCCCGCCGTGGAGGAGCGTGCCGGACGTCGCCGCTGGCAGGGGCCGGTCAGGAGTGGGCGGTCTGGCTCTCGATCGGCTGGCTCCGCTTCGCGACCGCCTCGGTGATCTCGCGGGCGAGGTCCTGGGCGGTCAGCCCGATGCGGCCGAGGATCGCGGCCCGCTTGGCGTGGTCGAGGAACTGCTGCGGGATGCCGTAGGTGCGCACGGGCACATCGATGTCGGCGTCGCGCAGCAGGCGGGCCACCGCGTCACCGACACCGCCGACCCGGCCGTTGTCCTCGACGACGACGACCAGCTTGTGGGTGGCCGCCGCGTCCGCGAGGGCCTCGTCGAGCGGCTTGACCCAGCGGGGGTCGACCACGGTGGCCGAGATGCCCTGGGCGTCGAGCAGGACGGCGGCGTCCATGCAGACCTGGGCCATCGGGCCGACGCCGACCAGCAGCACGTCGTCGGGGTCGGCGGCGCGCAGCACGTCCATGTCGCCCAGCTTGCCCACGGCCTCGATCGGCTCGGCCACAGGGCCCTTGGGGAAGCGCAGCACGGTGGGCCCGTCGGAGACGGCGACGGCCTCGCCGAGCAGCTCGGTCAGCCGCTCGCCGTCGCGCGGCACCGCGATCCGCAGGCCGGGCACGACCTGCAGGATCGACAGGTCCCACATGCCGTTGTGGCTGGCGCCGTCGTCGCCGGTGACGCCGGCCCGGTCGAGCACCACGGTGACCGGCAGCCGGTGCAGGGCCACGTCCATGAGGAGCTGGTCGAAGGCGCGGTTGAGGAAGGTCGCGTAGACGGCGACGACCGGGTGCATGCCGCCGAGCGCGAGGCCGGCCGCGCTGGTCATCGCGTGCTGCTCGGCGATGCCGACGTCGTAGATGCGGTCGGGGTAGGCGTCGGCGAAGGCGGCCAGGCCGGTGGGGTGGAGCATGGCCGCGGTGATCGCGACCAGGTCTTCGCGCTCCTTGCCCAGCCTGACCAGCTCCTCGCTGAACACGTTGGTCCAGATGCGGCCCTTGGGCTTCTCGGCGCCGGTCTCCCGGTCGAACGCGCCGGGCGAGTGGAACTGGTCCTCGTCGTGCTCCTCGGCCGGGGTGTAGCCGCGGCCCTTCTGGGTCAGCGCGTGGACGATGACCGGACCGCGGAAGTCGCGGGCCGTACGCAGCGCCGCCTCCATGGCCTGCTCGTCGTGGCCGTCGATCGGGCCGACGTATTTGAGGCCGAGGTCCTCGAACATGGCCTGCGGGGCCAGGATGTCCTTGACGCCCTTCTTGAAGCCGTGCAGGGCATCGTAGAGCACGGGAACGTTCCCGATCTTCTCCTTGACGTACTCGAGCACCTCCTCGTAGCGGCGGGTGACCCGCAGCTTGGACAGGTGGGAGGCGAGCCCGCCGATGGTCGGCGAGTAGGAGCGGCCGTTGTCGTTGACCACGATGACGACCGGCAGGTCCTTGACGGCCGCGATGTTGTTGAGCGCCTCCCAGGCCATGCCCCCGGTGAGCGCGCCGTCGCCGATCACCGCGACCACCGTGCGGTCGCGCTCGCCGCGCAGCTTGAGCGCCTTGGCCAGGCCGTCGGCGTAGGACAGCGCCGTGGAGGCGTGGGAGTTTTCGACCAGGTCGTGCTCGGACTCGGCCTGGCTCGGGTAGCCGGACAGGCCGCCCTCCTGCTTGAGCACGTCGAACCGGGCGGCCCGCCCGGTGAGCAGCTTGTGCACGTAGGCCTGGTGGCCGGTGTCCCAGACGACGGGGTCGCCGGGCGAGTCGAAGACCCGGTGGATGGCGATCGTCAGCTCGACCACGCCCAGGTTGGGCCCCAGGTGCCCGCCCAGGCGGGCGCACACGTCGACGAGCAGATCACGGATCTCCCCTGCCAGCCTCGGCAGCTCTTCGACATCGAGCCGTTTGACGTCGTGCGGTCCCTCAACCGAGCCCAGCAACCCGCTCACGGATGCGATCCCCTCTGCTTCTGTGCGCCAACGGATCGAGTCTAGTTCGTGGTCGTCCCACTGACTCCATCGAGTCAATTACGCCCACTTATGTACGATCTTGACCTAGTCTTTCCCTCATTATGAACACTCTCCCCATGAAGACACTGACGACTCTCGTGGCGGCCGGCGCGGTGATCGGGCTGGCGGGCACGGGCACGGCGTCAGCCGCAACACAACCCGCCGGCCAGGCACAACAGCAGGCACAACAGCAGGTCACGGCCCCGCCGCGAGGCAAGGCCGCGGCGACCGCCAACCCGCTGTACAAGACCGGACGGCTCGCGGGGTCCAACTGCTCGCCCGGCTCGCTGCCGCGAGGCAGCACCGCCGCCTACAAGCGCTTCCTGACTCGGGTGACCAACTGTCTGAACCGGTCGTGGGCCACCCAGTTCCGCAAGGCGGGCCTGCCCTTCAGCAAGCCCCGGCTGCGCATCATCACCAAGAAGGTGCGCACGCCCTGCGGCCCCTGGAGCGCGGGCGCGGACGGCGTCTACTGCTCCGCCGACCGCACGATGTACATGCTCATCACCAAGACGCAGCTGCGTAATCCGTACGCGCTGGGCATCACCCGCCTGATGGCCCACGAGTACGGTCACCACGTCCAGCAGGTGTCCGGCATCTGGAACTACTACTGGTCCGCCAGGAACAGCGCCGGCCGCTCGGGCCAGCTGCAGCTCTCGCGCCGCTCCGAGCTCCAGGCCGAGTGCTTCTCCGCGGCCTTCATGAACACGATCAGGAACACGCTCCCCGTCGACCCGGCCGAGTGGGACCACACCGTCGAGTGGTTCCGCAAGAACGGCGCCAAGGCCTGGGCGCAGAACGACCACGGCAAGGGCCCCACGCAGGCCTTCTGGATGAACCGCGGCTTCAACTCCGGCTCACCCGGCTCCTGCAACACCTGGCGCGTCTCCGCGCGCTACGTCTCCTAGCCACGACCCTGGTGCGGCCGCGTCACACCTGCGCGGCCGCGCTGAAGGTTTCATGGCAAAAGCCAAGAATTAGTAAACAATTCGCATTAACTGGTCTAGTATCCGCGATCGTGCGTATTCCCCTTGTCGCAGCATCTGTCTGCATCACCGTGGGCCTGGCCATGTCCGGCACCGCCGGCGCGGAGGCCGCCAGCGCGGAGACCGCCAAGCCCTCCGCTGCGGCCAAGATCGCCGCGCCGCCCGCCGTGCTGACCAAGAACAAGATCTACCGCTCCGGCACGCCGTCACCCCAGTCCTGCGCGGCCCCGGACATCACCCGGGGCAGCACCGCCTCCCTCAAGATCTTCCACCGGGCGATGGCCCGGTGCGCCGACCGGTTCTGGGCCGCCCGGTTCAGGGCCGCGGGGATGAGGTACACGCCGCCCAAGGTCACCATCACCACCGGCGGCAACTCGGTCTGCGGCAAGATCACCAACAACGGCGCGCAGTACTGCCCGGTGCAGCGGACGGTCGTGATCCGCATCATGAAGCGTGACCTGCGCGACCCGTTCCGGATGAACATCGCCCACTCCGCCGCCCACGAGTGGGGTCACCACGTGCAGGAGCTCACCGGGATCCTGGACACGCAGAACAGGCTCTACTGGCGCGCTCGCGGCCAGGCCCGCACCATCCTCAGCCACCGCCTGGAGATGCAGGCCGAGTGCTTCGCCGGCCTCTTCTACAGCGCCACGCTCGACTCGATCAACGCCGGCATCACCTGGGACCAGTGGACCGACGCGGTGTCCAGGGGCACCGAGAGCAAGGCCCACGGCAAGCCGCGCAACCTGGCCTACTGGCAGAACCGCGGCTACAACGGCGGCTCGGCCCGCTACTGCAACACCTGGACCGCGTCCAACGCGCGCGTCGCCTGACGTCAGCCGGTGACCCGCGCCAGCACCTCGAGCGGGTCCGCGAGCACGTGGGCGAAGGCCAGCTCGGCCGCGCCCACGAGCGTCGCGTCGTCGGCCAGGGCCGAGGTACGCAACCGGAGCCGCTCCCGCTGGGGAGCCATGGCGTGCACCGCCATCCGGCTGCGCACCTGGGCCGCCGACCCCAGGTAGACCTCCCTGAGCATGCCGCCGAAGACGACCATCTCGGGATTGAAGATGTTGACCAGGTTGGCGACGCCCAGCCCGAGCCAGTCGCCGACCCTCTTCAGCGCCTGCTGGGCGACGATGTCGCCCCGGTCGGCCGCGTCCACCACCGCCCGTACCGCCTCGCGGCCGTGCTGGCCGCCGCCGAGTTTGCCCGCCTCCTCCAGCAGCGCCTGCTCGCCCACCTCGGCCGCCAGGCAGCCGCGCGAGCCGCAGTCGCAGACCCGCCCGCCGGGGTTGACGACCATGTGGCCGACCTCGCCGCCGTAGCCCTCGTGGCCGCCGAGCAGGTGACCGCCCGCGATGATGCCGCCGCCGATGCCGACGTCGCCGTGCAGGTAGATCAGATCACGTACGGCGACGCCGACGCCCCGGCTGTGCTCGGCCAGCGCCGCCAGGTTGGCGTCGTTGCCCACGCTGACCGGCAGCCCGAGGCCCAGCCTGCGGCCCAGCTCCTCGCCGAACGGCATCTCCTCGGCCTGCAGGTTGGGGCCGAACCTGATCACGCCGTCGCTTTTGCGCACCCCGCCCGAGACGGCCGCGGCGGCGCCCACGCAGACCGTGTCGGCCCGCGTCCTGCGCCGCATCTGCCGGGCGAACCCGGCCAGCATCCCGGCCAGCTCCTCCAGCTCGAAGGGGCCGCGCCGGCGTACGGCCTCCCTGCGGTCGAGGATCGTCCCGCCGAGCCCCACCCGGGCCACCGCCAGCCGGTCGGGCCCCACGTCGAAGGCGAACACATAGACCCGTGACGACTCCGGGCGCACCACCAGCGAGGGGCGGCCGGCCCGTCCCGTCTCGCGCGGCAGTTCCTCGCGTACCAGCCCGGCGGCGGTGAGATCGGAGGTGAGCGCCATGATCGTGCTGCGGTTGAGGCCCATCTTGGAGGTGAGCTCGGCCCGCGACGTCGGCCCGCCGAGGTGTACGTGCCGCAGCAGCGCGCCGAGGTTGTGGCGCCTGATGTCCTCCTGCGAGGGGCCGGCACGCATCGTCTGGTTGTCCTTATGAGGGTGGAAGTCGCTGATCACCTTAGACCAGTGGCAGCCGCCCGCTTACGGGCCAGGGCGTCCACACCGGCGGCGAGCAACAGGACGAATCCGGTCACCAGGTACTTCACGCTCGAGCCGTACTGCATCAGCCCCATGCCGTTGTCGATCACGGCGATGACCGCGCCGCCGAGGATCGCGTCGAGCACCCTGCCCTTGCCCCCGAACAGACTGGTCCCGCCGATGACGGCCGCGCCCACAGCGTAGAGCAGCACGGAGCTGCCGCCGGTGTTCGGGTCGACCGAGCTGGCCCGCGAGGCCGCGATGATGCCGCCGACGGCGGCCATCGAGGAGCAGATCACGAACGCGCTGATCCGGATCCGGTCCACCGCGATGCCCGCCCTCCGGGCCGCCTCCGCGTTGCCGCCGACCGCGTACAGGTGCCGGCCGAACGCGGTGCGGCCCAGCACGAACGTCCACAGCACGAGCAGCGCGAGGATGACCGGCACCACGATCGGCACGCCGGTGAGCGAGGCCAACTCCGGGTTGAAGCTGCGTTCGAGGTTGAGCACGTACACCGCGACGCCGGCCACGACGGCCAGAGCCCCCACCCGGCCCGCGATCAGCGAGAGCGGTTCGGCGACCAGGCCGCGCCGGGCGCGCTTGCGGGCCCGCACGAGCTGGACGAGCGCGTACGCCGCGACACACGCGGCGTACAGTCCCCAGCCGAGCGCCGGGGGCAGGTTCTTCTGCGCGATCGCCTTGATCACCGGGTCGTTGATCGAGATGTTCGTGCCCTCGTTCACCAGCACCAGGGCGAGCCCCTGGAAGGCGAGGAACGCGGCGAGCGTCACCACGAACGACGGGATGCCCACCTTGGCGACCAGGGTGCCGAGCATGGTGCCGATGATCAAGCCGCTGACGATCGCCGCGAGCACGGCCACGTACCACGGCAGGCCCATCTCGGTCAGCGTGACCGCGAGGACGGCGGCGCAGACGCCGCTGGTGAATCCGGCCGACAGGTCGATCTCGCCGAGCAGCAGGACGAACACCAGGCCCATCGCGATCACCGTGATCGCCGCGCCCTGGGTGAACAGGTTGGCGAAGTTGATGGCGGTGAGGAAGGAGGGCCGGGCCACGGCGAAGGCCGTGCAGAGGACGAGCAGCCCGAAGACCGCGGGAAGCGCGCCCATGTCGCCGCCGCGGACGCGCTCCAGGTAGGCGCGTGAGCTGTTGACGATGGACGGCGCGCCGGCCGCCGTGACGACGGCCTCGCCCGGAAGTTCCTTGACCTTGCTCATGGGGCGGTCCCGTTCTTGAGGCCGAGGTCTCCGCTCCGGCCGGAGGTGATCAGTTCGACGATCTGGGCGTGGGTCACGTCGGCCGTCCTCACCTGGGCGGCCATCCTGCCCAGGTAGAGGGCCGCGATCCGGTCGGAGACGGCGAACACGTCGTTCATGTTGTGCGAGATGAGGACGACCGCCAGGCCCTTGTCGGCGAGCCGGCGCACCAGCTCCAGCACCTGCGCGGTCTGCGCGACGCCCAGCGCCGCGGTCGGCTCGTCGAGGATGACGACCTTGCTGTCCCACAGCACGGCCTTGGCGATGGCGACGGTCTGCCGCTGCCCGCCCGACAGGCTGGAGACCCGCTGCCTGATCGACTTCACGGTGCGGACGGACAGGCCTTCGAGCGTCTGCCCGGCGAGCTCCTCCATCGTGGCCTCGTCGAGCACGAGGCCGCTCTTGCGCTCCCTGCCGAGGAACATGTTCTGGACGATGTCCAGGTTGTCGCAGAGCGCCAGATCCTGGTAGACGATCTCGATGCCGAGCTCGCCGGCGTCGCGCGGGCCGTGCACCTGCACGGGCCGGCCGTCGAAGACGATCTCGCCGGCATCGATGGGATGGATGCCGCCGACGCACTTGACCAGCGTCGACTTGCCGGCGCCGTTGTCACCGACCAGCGCGGTCACCTCGCCGGCGTAGGCCGAGAAGGTGACGTCGTGCAGGACCTGCACCGGGCCGAAGCTCTTGTCGATCCCGCGCACTTCGAGCAGGGGGGTCATGGGTCTCCCTCGGGGAAGGGCACGGCCCCCGCTCGTGGCGTGGGCCGTACCCTGTTCCGCTGTGTTACTGGATGCCGGCCTCGGTGCACTTGGCGGCGAAGTCACCGGTGCACAGGTCGTCCTTGGCGACGTAACCGTCGGCCACGACGTCCTTGACGTTCTCGAACGTGATGGCCTGCGGGTCGAGCAGCTCGGAGGGGACGTCCTGGCCGCTCTCCGGGTCCTTGACGCTGCCGCTCGCCGTCGGCTTCTCACCCTTGGCCAGCGCGACCGCGAGCTTGGCCGCCGCGTCGGCCTCCTTCTTGACGGCCTTGTAGACGGTCATGCACTGGTCGCCCGCGAGGATGTTCTGCAGTCCCTGGACGGTGGCGTCCTGACCGGTGACCGGCACCTTGCCGTTGAGGTTGTTCTTCTTCAGCACGGTGATGGCGGCGTTGCCGAGGCCGTCGTTGGCGGCCAGCACGCCGGCGATCTTGGGCTCGCTGGTGAGCATCTGCTCGAAGATCGTGCCGGCCTGGGTGTTGTCCCATTCGGGGACGGCCTGGTCGGGGCCCTTGACGTACTCGCCGGCGTCGAACTTCGGCTTGAGCACGCCGTCGTAGCCCTCCTTGAACAGGGTGGCGTTGTTGTCGGTCGGGGAGCCGTTGAGGTAGGCCACGATCGGCTTGTCGGCCTTCTTGTCGGCCAGGCACTTGCTCAGGCCCTCGCCCTGCAGGGTGCCGACCTTGGTGTTGTCGAAGCTGACGTAGAAGGCGGCGCCGCCGCCGAGGGTCAGCCGGTCGTAGTCGATGGTCGCCACGCCGCGCGACTTGGCCTTGTCGATGACGGTCTTGCCGGTGCCGCTGTCCAGGTTGACGATCATCAGCACGGTGGCGCCGTTGGTCATCATCTGGTCGGCGATGGTCTGGAACGCGGTCTTGTCGTTCTGCGCGTTCTGGATGTCGTAGGCCACTCCCGCGGCCTTGAACGCCTCTTCCAGGTATTTGCGGTCCGCCGTCTCCCAGCGGGCCGAGGATTTGCTGTCGGGCAGGATGACGCCGATCTTCCCGGCCTTCTGCGAACTCTCTGCCGTCGAAGTGGCGCCGGTCTGACCGCTGTCGCCCCCGCAGGCGGTGAGACCGAGGGCGAGCGCGGCGGCTGCGGCGGTCAGGCTGAGGATCCCCATGCGCATGGTGCAGGGTCCTTTCTTCCGGAGGCACCCGGATGAATGTTGTTTGCGGCAACGTATTCCGGTATGGCCTGCTTTGGAAGACCTCTGCTGCGGGCGATTTGTTGTTCCGGGTAACAATCCAGAAACGTGCGGGCCGGGCGACCGGGCCCGTCGTCATGAGCGTGTGAGCGATAGATGGCCAGTGGGAGCAGTAGCTGGCCACTTTGAGAGCGGTAGTTGGCCACCCTTGAGCCAAAGCACGCTAGTTGTCATGGAAGCGGGCGTCCTGTCACCGGGTGGATCGGCGTCAGCTTGCCGTCCGGCCAAGGTCTCGAGCTGGTCCCTCGTGACCATGGGTGTCGACAGGCAGTACTTTACGGTCGTGATCGACTACGGCGCCGAGGCTGAGCGGATACTGCAAGGTCCTCCGAGCAAGCTCGCCTTCCGTGCTCTCTGCGCTGCTCTGGGCCGTGCGGACAGTCCGCAGGAGTTCCTCTCGTCGTGTGAGGAGCGACTCGCTTCGTGGCCTGACACGGAGCGCGAGGCACCGTGGTCCTGGCTTGCCGCGCTGAAGGCCGGCCACTCGAAACCGGTCTGGCCTCTCGTCCGATCACTGGCGCTGAAAACCGAACGGTGCGGCACTCTCGACGCCGTCCTGCCGGATCCACGCGCTCATCCTGAAGTGCGTGGCGTAACCCATCTCGACCTCGCCTGGTACGCGCGCGATCAACTCTTGGCATTGGTCGAAGCGATGGACCACTGGGACAACCTGCGGTCGATCCAGGTCCGGGGTCTCACCGAAACGGATGAGGAGTTGGTAGCAAGGCTCGCTCGCTCTTCTGCCATAAGGCGGCTCGAATCGCTGAACCTGGTGGACGTGCGGGAGGACCTGTTCCATTTCAGGAAGCCACCGTTCCGCCCGGTCGCCGGGCCGCCGTGGCGGCTGCGGCACTCGAGTCTGCGGGCGCCTGACCTGGTGCACCTGATGCGTTCGGGACTTGTGCCGGACCTGCGCTCCGCCGATGTACTCGTGTGCGACATCGAGGAAGCCCAAGCCCTTGCTGACTGTGAGGGCCTCGCCCAGCTCGACCACCTGGCGATCGGGTTCCGCTGTGGCCACGACGGACGCCAGCCGCTGTGGAAGCCGTACTTCGGCAATGTCATCGAGCAGGACGAGAGCGCATGCGAGGCGTTCTTCGCACGTGCCGATCTCGCGAGCCTGCGTACCCTCAGGGTGCTGGGCAAGTCCATGGGACTGGGTCGGGAGGGACTCGGTCATCGGGGCGTGGACGCCATCATCGCCAGCAGCGTGCTCCCTCAGCTGACCGAGCTGACCCTGGAACTGCTTCCGGTCGGCGACGCGACCATCGTGAACATCCTCGGGGCGATCAACCATGATCGCATCGAGAAGCTGGTGCTCGCAGATCTCGTGGCCACGGACATCACGGCCGGAGCGTTCATTGCTGCCGGAGCCTTTCCGCGCCTGCGCCACCTCGACCTGAGCCGCAACCGGCTCGGCATGAACGCGGCGCGGCAACTGGCGACCGACGTTCGGATGCCCGCACTGGAATACCTCGACCTGAGCGGCCGCAAGAGTGGCTCACCGTACTACGGACGCCCCGACATCCAACCGGTCGGCGACGCCGGCGCCGGCGCATGGGCTTCGTCGGACAACGCCGCGAAGTTGACGTACCTGAACATGGCCGCCACCGGGCTCGGAGTGGACGGCTTCGCCGCCTTGATGAAGTCCGAGCAGCTGCAGCGGCTCAAGACCCTCGACCTGTCAGACAATCCAGTCGGAACCTGGCCCAGCGCGCTCGCGAACGCCCCGGTCTGGCGCACGCTGCAAACCTTGAACGTCTCCGAGTGCGGTCTCGGCGACGACGACATAGAAGCACTCACGGCAACGATCTCCGCGCCCTGCCTCCGCGGCATCTCGCTGGCCTACAACAGCGTCGGGACGCGCGGCGCGATAGCCCTCGCCTCGTGGGCGATGCTGCCCCAGCTCTGGGACCTGAACCTGCACGACAACATCATCGGGGACGACGGCCTGATCGAACTCGCCACATCCCGAGCAGCCCAGCTGCTTCTCGAACTTGACCTTGAACAAGACTGCTGGAACGCCGGCACGCGAAAGTACGCTCTGCCACTACCGGCAGAAGTCATCGACCAGACATCGTTTCCCAGCCTCGACACGATGTTCCTCGGCGTCGTCGACGAGTACCACGGCGCCCGATACTCCAGCGGATTTCCCAGCCACATCCGGGAGAGCCTCGCATCAGCAAGCACCACTCGCCCTGAGCTGGTCGCCTTTCTCACACACCTCGACATGGACGAATGCGAAGACCCCGATGATTCTGATGGACAGAACGACAGCGCCGACCACGACTTCCGCACAAAGTGTGCCGCACGCCACGTCGAGTACCTCGACGAGGCCCGGGACTTCGCTCGCCGCATGATCGAGGGAAACATCGACTGGCCCCCTCCAGCCTCGGACGGCCGGCAATCGACCGCGATTGCCGAAGCCAGCGACAACCAGCGTGCTTCTGACGGCGCTGGTGACAAGTAGCGCGCCGAATCTGTGACAGCTACCGCGCCTTCCTGCGACCACAAGCCCAGGTCACAGGCACCACTGGTGACAACTATCACGCCTCGGCATAACCCCCCATCGTCACGTCCTCCCGTGCGAAGATGCCCTGTGAGCAAGCTGACCGGACAACGGATCGAGGCCGAGCGGCTGGACGGGTGGGCCTACCTGCTCGGCGGCCTGCAGACCCGCATCCACACCAAGGACTTCGCGACCGGACTCGCGGTCGTCAACGCCATCGGCGCGGCGGCCGAGGAGATGAACCATCACCCCGAGCTCACTCTGCGCCGCACCCACGTGGACGTTCGGTTGACCAGCCACGACGAGCGCGCGGTCACAGAGCGTGACATCCGGCTCGCCCGTGCCATCTCCTCCGTCGCCGCCGACGCCGGGGTGCGGCTGGAGTGCTCCGGCGTCTCCCAGCTCGAACTCGCCCTCGACACCCCGGGCCGAGACGTGATCGCACCGTTCTGGGCCGCGGTGCTGGCGATGGAGCACCTGTCCGGTCCCGGCTTCGGCGACGAGGTCCGCGACCCGGCCGGCGTTCTGCCGACCGTGTGGTTCCAGACCTCCGACGGCGGGGAGCCCCACCAGCGCTGGCATCTCGACATATGGCTGGATCCCGCGCAGGTGGAGCCACGCATGACCGCGGCGCTCGCCGCCGGCGGCACGCTGGTCAGCGACGCGGAGGCGCCGAGCTTCTGGGTGCTCGCCGACCCCGAGGGCAACCGGGCCTGCCTGTGCACCTGGCAGGCCCGCGACTGACCTCGGCCGACGCCCGCAGGCGGCCCGTCGGCGGGCGTCGGCGGTTCCAGAGTCTCGTGCCGGCCGCCGAGGCGCACCTTGGCACCGGTCACGCGGCAAGGCTCTGGATGATGAGGACCAGCGCCGAGATCGCCGCCACCACCAGGATGGCGGCCCGCACCCTGCCCCCGTCGAGATATCTCCGCAGCGGCCCGGAGACCAGGAACCCGAGGATCATCGGCACGATGAGGGTCGCGCCCGTCGTCAGCGCCCGCGCCGGAAGACGGTCGACGACGGCCAGGATGACCAGCGACTGCGCGGCGCTCAGGAAGAAGAACATCGCCAGCGTGGCCCTGATCTGCGCCCCCTTGGCGCTCTGGTAGACCAGCGCGATGGGCGGCCCGCCGATGCCGGTGGCGGTGCCGGTGATGCCGGACACGAACCCGGCCGCGGTGACCGTCACTCCGTTGCGCGGCACGCTCAGCGCCCGCGCGGTCAGCCCCACGGCGACGAGCACCATGACACCGACGAAGACGCCTAAGGTGTAGACGGATATGTAGACCACGATGAACCCGCCGATGATGCTACCGGGCAGCCGCCCGAGCATCCCGAACCCCACCCCGCGCCAGTCGACCCGACGCCACTCCACGGCCAGCGTGAACACCGGCAACGTCATGTTGACCACCTGGATCGCACCAGGCATCACCCCCGGATCGAGCAAGGTCAGCACAGGCGCGGCCACCAACCCCAGCCCGAACCCCACAGCGCCCTGCACGACGGCTCCGACGAAGACCGCCAGCCCACCAACGAGCAGCACCCACAACTCATGACTCATGCACCAGAGTCAATCATTTGAACTCTGTGTTGCCGTTCGCATACGCAACGTCGCCATAGCGCTGTATGGTCTCCATAGACGCAGACATAGCCTCTGGAGTATGCGGATGAAGCCGAAAGCAACGACGATACGTGTCAGCGTCGCAACAAGAGATCGCATCGCCCGCATCGCCCGTCAGGAGGGCCGAACCATGACCGAGGTGCTCAACGAAGCCATTCATGACTACGAACGCAAGCAGTTCTGGGAGGAGCTCAACGAGCAGATCGAGCGGACCCAACGTGAGGACCCCGATTCCTGGGCCGCCTACACCGCCGAACGCGAGCTCTTCATGGGCCCACCATCCCGTTCTCGCCGGATAGCACCGGAGTGGGAGGGGCTGATCACATTTCCCGAGGAAAACAATGAAAATAGCGCAAGGTGAGATCTGGTTCGCCGACTTCGGTGAGCCGACAGGCCGCGAGCGGGGCTTCTCCCGCCCTGCGCTGATCCTCAGCAACGACAACCTCAATCACTCAAGGTTGGGACTCGTTCTCGCCGTTCCCTTGACGACCCGAGAGCGTGGCTATCTCACGCATGTCAGGATCACCTCTGACGGGACGGGCTTGGCCAAGACGAGCTGGGCGATGGTCGAGCAACTTCGAGCCGTCTCCCCGGATCGGTTCGACTTCCACGTCGGACACGCTCCGGATGACGTCGTCAAAGACGCGATCATCGTGCTCAACCGGATGATGTGAGATGTGGCCGCCCGGCGAAGCGGAATTTCGCCGGGCGATCGCTCACATCGTGCCAGAGTCCGGCGCATCCCACTGCTCTAAGCTCCTTGATCGTGCTCTCCCGCTCCCCCGCCCGGCCCGATCCGGCTGCGGCCACCCCCGCCAAAGCCGAGTCCGCCTCAGCCGACGTCAGGCCCGATTCATTCGCGGTCCGCCCCGCCAGGCCCTTCCGTCGCGGGCCAGGTCGCCGCGTGGCGGTCCCGGCGCCGCTGCTCGCGCTGAGCGCCGCCTGCCTCGTCGCCCTGCCACCCGGCACGGTCATGGCTGCCGGTCGGTCCGGCGCACCCGCCGACCGGGCCGGCACCGCCACACTCACCGGTCGGCCCACCGCCACGACGCTCACCACTCGGCCCGCCGCGGCGATCGCCGGGCGAGTGGGGCCGGCCGCGCCCACCCGGCTGGCACGGAGCGGGAAACTGGCGGCGCGGGCGTGTGCCGAGCCGCCGCTCGTGTGGGGGAACGTGCCGCGAGCACGGGAGTACTTCGGGGTGATCACGAAATGCCTGGAAAAGTCGTGGTCCGCGCACTTCGCCAGGGCCGGGCTGGCGTTCCGGAAGCCCGTCGTGCGGTTCTACGACGAACCCGAGCAGCGGGTGTGCGGGGTCCGCTGGCCCTCCGGCGCCTCCGCCTTCTACTGCACCGAGCGGGGCACCCTGGTCTTCCTGCTCACCGGCGACTGGATCGAGGGCCGCACCGACCTCTATCCGCTGAAGGTGGCCGCCCACGAGTACGGTCACCACGTGCAGAGCCTGACGGGGATCAGGCGCCACTACGAGGCCCGGATCCGCGCCGACCACGCGCGCCAGGCCGAGCTGGGCCGCCGCTACGAGCTCCAGGCCGACTGCCTGTCCGGGGTGTTCATCGGCAGCGTGTGGGGTTCGCTCTCGCGCAGCCAGGACGATTGGGCCGCCGTGGTGGAGGCGACCAAGGCCACCGGTGACGACGACGATCGCCGCAGCCACGGCACGGGAGGCAACCGGGCTTACTGGCTCAAACGCGGCTTCACCGCGGTCTCCCCCGCGGCCTGCGACACCTGGAAGTCGACCCCCTCCCGGGTTTCCTGACCTCGGCGACCGAGCCTCCCGCCCGGCTCCGGGATCAGGCCCCTGACCGGCTTGGGAAAGGCCCGGGATGCCCGGAAGCCGCCTCGCGCATGGGTGCAGCGACGAGGCGGCTTCCGGTGGTCGGGTGGTTCCCCCGAGATGGGCGTGTGAGGATCGCGCCCTCCCGCGCCGCCGGTGAGGCGGGCGGGCCCCCGCCACCGCCGTCCGGCTGTTGGCCGGGCGGCGGACGCGGGACGTGTGACCTACTTGGCGAGCAACGAGCGTAGAACGTACTGCATGATGCCGCCGTGCCGGTAGTAGTCGGCCTCGCCCGGCGTGTCGATGCGCACCACCGCGTCGAACTCGACGTCGCCGGCCTTGACGTGCACCGTCGACGGGATGCCGCCCTTGTTGAGCTCCTCGACGCCGGTGAAGTCGAACGTCTCCTCACCGGTCAGCCCGAGTGACTCGGCCGTGACGCCCTCGGGGTACTGCAGCGGCAGCACGCCCATGCCGATCAGGTTGGAGCGGTGGATGCGCTCATAGGACTCGGCGATGACGGCGCGGACGCCGAGCAGCGCGGTGCCCTTGGCCGCCCAGTCACGCGACGAGCCGGAGCCGTACTCCTTGCCCGCCAGCACGACCAGCGGAGTGCCCGCCGAAGCGTAGTTGACCGAGGCGTCGTAGATGAACGACACCGGGCCGTCGGGCTGGGTGAAGTCGCGGGTGTAGCCGCCCTCGGTGCCCGGTGCGATCTGGTTGCGCAGGCGGATGTTGGCGAACGTACCCCGGATCATCACCTCGTGGTTGCCACGTCGCGAGCCGTAGGAGTTGAAGTCGCGGACCTCGACCCCGTGCGCCTGCAGGTACTGGGCGGCGGGGGTGCCGACCTTGATCGAGCCGGCCGGCGAGATGTGGTCGGTGGTGACCGAGTCGCTCACCTTGACCAGCACCCGCGCGCCGGAGATGTCGGACACCGGCTCGGGGGACGACGGCATGCCCTCGAAGTAGGGGGCCTTGCGGACGTAGGTCGAGTCGGGGTCCCACTCGAAGGTGTCGCCCGTCGGGATCGGCAGCGACCGCCAGTGGTCGTCGCCCTTGAACACGTCGGCGTAGTCACGCTCGAACATGTCGCGCCCGATCGAGGAGTGGACCACGGCCGAGATCTCCTCGGGCGCCGGCCAGATGTCGCGCAGGAACACCGGCTCGCCGTCGGCGCCGACGGCGAGCGGCTCGGTGTCGAGGTCGATGTCCATGGTGCCGGCCAGCGCGTAGGCCACCACGAGCGGCGGCGAGGCCAGGTAGTTCATCTTCACGTCGGGGTTGATGCGGCCCTCGAAGTTGCGGTTGCCGGAGAGCACGGCGGTGACCGCGAGGTCGTTGGCCTGGATCGCCTCGGAGATCTCCGGCAGCAGCGGCCCGGAGTTGCCGATGCAGGTGGTGCAGCCGTAGCCGACGAGGTTGAAGCCGATCTTGTCGAGGTAGGGCTGGAGCCCCGAGCGCTCGAAGTAGCCGGTGACGACCTGCGAGCCGGGCGCCAGCGAGGTCTTGACCCACGGCTTGCGGGTCAGGCCCTTTTCCACGGCGTTGCGGGCCAGCAGAGCGGCGCCGAGCATGACGTACGGGTTGGAGGTGTTGGTGCACGAGGTGATCGCGGCGATGGAGACGATGCCGTGGTCGATCTCGAAGGAGGTGCCGTCGGCCAGCGTGACCGGCACCTTCTTGTGCGGGCGCGAGCCGTTGAGCTCGGGGGCGTGCGGCTCGTCGCCGTTGCCGCCGTGGCTGATGGCCGGGGAGTCGGACGCCGGGAAGGACTCCTCGGACGCCTCGTCGGTCGGGCCGAGGACGGTCGGGGCGTAGTCCTTGACCGCCGCGCGCCAGGCCCGCTTGGCGTCGGAGATCTCGATGCGGTCCTGCGGGCGCTTGGGGCCGGCGATCGACGGCACGACGGTGCCGAGGTCGAGCTCGATGTATTCGGAGAACACCGGATCGGGCGCCGACTGGTCGAGCCAGAGGCCCTGGGCCTTGGCGTAGGCCTCGACGAGCGCGATCTGCTCCTCGGAGCGGCCGGTCAGCCGGAGGTAGTCGACGGTCTGGCCGTCGATCGGGAAGATCGCGCAGGTGGAGCCGAACTCGGGGCTCATGTTGCCGATCGTGGCCCGGTCGGCCAGCGGCACGGACGACACGCCCTCACCGTAGAACTCGACGAACTTGCCCACCACGCCGTGCTTGCGCAGGATCTCGGTGATCGTCAGCACGAGGTCGGTGGCGGTGGCCCCGGCGGGCAGCTTGCCGTTGAGCTTGAAGCCGACCACGCGCGGGATCAGCATGGAGATCGGCTGGCCGAGCATCGCGGCCTCGGCCTCGATGCCGCCGACGCCCCAGCCGAGCACGCCGATGCCGTTCTCCATCGTGGTGTGGGAGTCGGTGCCGACGCAGGTGTCGGGGTAGGCCTTGCCGTCGCGGGTCATCACCACGCGGGCCAGGTGCTCGATGTTGACCTGGTGGACGATGCCGGTGCCGGGCGGCACCACCTTGAACTCGTCGAAGGCCGTCTGGCCCCAGCGCAGGAACTGGTAGCGCTCGCGGTTGCGTTCGTACTCGCGCTCGACGTTGCGCTGGAAGGCGTCGGGGTGACCGAAGTAGTCGACGATGACCGAGTGGTCGATGACCAGCTCGGCGGGGGCCAGCGGGTTGATGCGGGCCGGGTCGCCGCCCAGGTCGCGGACGGCCTCGCGCATGGTGGCCAGGTCGACGACGCAGGGCACGCCGGTGAAGTCCTGCATGATGACGCGGGCCGGGGTGAACTGGATCTCCACGCTCGGCGCGGCCTCAGGATCCCAGCCGCCCACCGCGCGGATGTGGTCCGCGGTGATGTTGGCGCCGTCCTCGGTGCGGAGGAGGTTTTCCAGCAGGATCTTCAGGCTGTACGGGAGGCGGGCAGCGCCCTCGACGGCGTCCAGCCGGAAAATCTCATATGACGCGTCGCCGACGCGCAGCGTGTCACGGCTGCCGAAGCTGTTCGCGGACACGGTGATTCGCCCTCCTCCATAGACGGTTGCTCCTTTGAATCCTGCCGCACAGCGGAAGCGATCAGCACGTTAGGTGACCCTAACTCCACAGGCCGCGGCGGATGTCTCGATATCAAGATATCCGGAAAAGTATCTCGACATCAACTTAAACCGGCCCGAGACGGACGAACAGCAAGCCGACGATGGCGACGGACAGCAACGGAGCGAGGATCTTCTGCTCGAACTTCCGGCCCGTCTTGATGCCGATCTTCCACGGCAGCAGGAACTTCACCGACAGCGGCCAGAGCACCGGGCAGCCGCGCTCGGTCATGCAGTCGCCCACGACGTGGATCAGGCAGCCGATCCCCACCGCCATGCCCAGCCAGGCGTAGCCCACCTGCTGTGAGAGGAACACGGCGTAGAGCCCGGCCGTGAGCCCGATGTTGATCAGGGCCGACCCCATCTTGTTGCCGGGGATGCCGACGCCGATGGCGCGTAACGCGAGCCCGATGAGCAGCACGACCATGATGTCGCGGCCGAGCGGATAGGTGCTCGCCAGCCAGTGGGCGCCGAACCCCATCGCGACCGCGAAGGCCAGCGAGTGGGTGGCCCCCCGGTGACCGCCGGCCAGCCAGTTGACCGCCTTGCTCAGTGTCCAGGTGACAGGCCCGAAGGTCTGCGCGATCGTCGCGCTGGGATGGTCGAGGTCGGGCAGCATCGCCGCGCCCGCGCAGATCATCGCCCCGGCGATGAGCTCGGACGGGCCTAACGCGCCCGCCATGATCCCCGTCTCGATGAACCGGTTGGACTCCATGACCATCGGCAGCGCCGCGAGCCCCGGCGCGAGCCCCAGCCAGGCGACGGCTCCCGTCATCGCGTGCGTGTGCCCCATCATGATCCGGACTGTACGGCAAAGCCCATGACCACGCGCCGGGCCCGCCTTTGCGATCCTCTGAGCCCGTTCGGCGGCCCTCGGCGGTGTCCCGACCCCGCGAAACCCAGGAAACCCGGGAAACGCAGACGAGGTCGTCTCCGCGGCGACAGCACCCCCCAGCCCTGCCGACGCGGAACGACCTCGTCTGCTCTGAACAACGAGAGTGTCCGGGATCCTGTTCCCCGATTCCGCAACTTTTTCGTGATGTGTCTCACTTTGTCGCGAACGTTGCCAACGACATGTTGTCGATATATCTTTGAAGCATCAAGAACAGTCAGAAAGAAGGAGACATCATGACTGCAGCACAAGCGGCGGGCGGGCAGTGGCCCGACACACGCGAGTTCAAGCGCGCCGCGCGCGACGCCATGAGGGCCATGGCCGGCGCCTGGCAGCAGGGCGGGCACCGCCACCATCATCACCACCACCAGGGACCGCACGAGGAGAGGCACCGGGGCAGGCGACCGTTCCCGCCCGAGTTCGGGCGCGGGCCGTGGGGTCCCGGCGCACCGTGGGGCCAGCACCGGGGCGGCTGGGGCGGCCGCGCCCGCAAGGCCAAGCGGGGCGACGTCCGCGCCGCGATCCTGGCGCTGCTCGCCGAGCAGCCGCGCAACGGCTACCAGATCATCCAGGAAATCGCCGAGCGCAGCGAGGGCGGCTGGAAGCCCAGTCCGGGCGCCGTCTACCCGGCGTTGCAGCAGCTCACCGACGAGGGCCTGGTCGTCGCGCAGGAGAACGAGGGCCGCAAGACCTTCCGCCTCACGGACGAGGGCCGCGCCTACATCGACGCGCACCCCGACGAGGTGCGCGCCCCGTGGGACGAGATGCGTCCCGACATCGACGAGAACACCGCCGACATGTGGGATCTCACTCGCCAGTCGGCGTTCGCTCTCATGCAAATTCTGCAGACCGGGAGCGACGCACAGATCCGCGAAGCGCGTAAGACTCTTGTTGAGACCCGGCGCAAGCTCTACCAGATCCTGGCCGACGGCGATCCGGGTGAGGAGTGACCCCATGACCGGCGCCGCTGCGAGAAGCCGGCTCGGAGAGAAGGAGCCACCTGCCATGGATCCCAGCGATCTCCGCATCGGCGACGCCGAACGCGAGCACACGATGACCGCCCTGCGCGAGCACTTCGCGCAGGGCCGGCTCGACCACGAGGAGCTCGACCAGCGCCTCGGCCAGACCCTGGCCGCCCGCACCGCGGGCGACCTGGCCCGGGTGACGGCCGACCTGCCCGGCTCCGGCCCGCAGCCCTACCGCGACCCCGTCGTCCCGGGGCCGGGCGACTGGCACGCGGCCATGAAGGCGCAGCGGGCGCAGATGCAGTCCATGCGGCAAGCCCACCGCGACCTGCGGCGTGAGGGGCGCCAGTGGCCTCACCAGTCCCGTCGCCACCATCACCGCGGGCCGGGGCCCCTCCTGCCGATCCTGTTCGTGGTCGGGATCGTGGGGGTGATGTTCGGCGGCTGGGGGCTCCTCAAGGTGGTGTTCTTCATCTGGATCGGGTCCATGATCTTCAGCGCGATCCACCGGCGCACCCACCGCCGTTCCTGACCTAGCCCGCGCATTGACGGCGGGGTCAGGTCGTCGCCCGCGCGCGTGGTCAGCCCATCTCCTCCAGCCTGCGGCCCTTCGTTTCCTTGACCCATTTCACGACGAAGAGGAAGGACAGCGCGGCGAAGCAGGCGTAGCCGGCGTAGGTGGCCGGCAGGTTCCACTCCGAGAGGGCCGGGAACGACACCGTGATCGCCCAGTTGGCGATCCACTGCGCGGACGCGGCCACGCCGAGCGCGGCGGCGCGGATCCGGTTGGGAAACATCTCGCCCAGCAGCACCCAGACCACCACACCCCACGACAGGGCGAAGAACAGCACGAACACGTTCGCGGCGATGAGCGCGATCATGCCCTGCGGGCTGGGCAGGGTGACCGTGTCGCCGACCTTCTCGGCGGTGCTGAACGCCCAGGCGGCGGTGCCGAGCGAGAGGGCCATGCCCGCCGAGCCGATGAGCAGCAGCGGCTTGCGCCCGATCTTGTCGACCAGCGAGATCGCGATGAACGTGCCGACGATGTTGATGACCGAGCTGGAGAAGCTGATCAGCAGCGACTCGCTCTGCGCGATGCCCACCGACTGCCAGAGAACGGACGAGTAGTAGAAGATCACGTTGATGCCGACGAGCTGCTGGAACGCCGACAGGGCGATGCCGATCCAGACGATCCCCCGCAGCCCCAGTCTCGGCCCGCGCAGGTCCTTCATCGTCGGCCTGCGCTCGGTCTGGAGCACGTGCTGGATCTCGGCGACCCTGGCGTCGAGGTCCACGTCGGAGCCCTCGACCTCGGCCAGCACCCTGCGGGCCTGCCTGGGGCGGCCGGCCATGATCAGGTATCGGGGCGACTCGGGGATCGTCAGGGCGAACAGCAGATAGAGCAGGGCCGGCACGACGCACGCGCCCAGCATCCACTGCCAGGCCTGCAACCCCCACAGCTGGTTGTTGACGTTCCCGCCGGCCACCCGCGCGATCGCGTAGTTGACCAGCTGGGACACGGCGATGCCGAGCACGATCGCGAGCTGCTGGAACGAGCCCAGCCGCCCGCGGTAGGCGGGTGGCGAGACCTCGGCGATGTAGGTGGGCCCGAGCACCGAGGCCATCCCGATCGCGACGCCCGCGAGGAAGCGCCAGCCGCCGAGATCCCAGATGGAGAACGGCAGCATCTGCCCGATCGAGCTGATGGCGAACACGATCGCCGCCACCTGCATCGTCCTGGTGCGTCCCAGCCGGTCGGCCAGGCCGCCGCCCACCCAGGCGCCGAGGGCGGAGCCGAGCAGCGCGATCGCGACCACGAGCCCGATCTCGACGGCGCCCACCGCGAAGTACTTCTGGATGCCGACGACGGCGCCGTTGATGACGGCGCTGTCATAGCCGAACAGGAACCCGCCGATCGCCGCGGCCGCCGTGATGAAGACGATGTGGCCCAGGTGCTCTTGATGGGCGTCGTGAGTCGCCATGCCGGCCCTCCTTCAGACCCCGGAGATACCCGCAGGTCAGGGAGGTACGGCTGGACTTACACAAACTTGATGGAATCAGATCAAAGCCAACCCATCCGCTGAGCGGTGCGAATGGCCTCGAGCCGGTTCTGGGCGCCCAGCTTGGTCATCGCGCTGGACAGGTAGTTGCGCACGGTGCCCTCCGTCAGGTGCAGCTCCGCCGCGATCCTGGCGATCGTGGCCCCGTCACCGGCCAGCCGCAGGGCGTCGCGCTCCCGCTCGGTGAGCGGGCTGTCGCCGGCCGCCATGGCCGCCGCGGCCAGCTCCGCGTCGAGGTAGCGGCCGCCCGCCTGGACCTTGCGGATCGCCATGGCCAGCTCCTCGGCCGAGGCGTCCTTGCCGAGGAACCCGCTCACGCCCGCCGCCATCGCCCGGCGCAGGTAGCCGGGACGGCCCAGGCTGGTCAGGATCACGATCTTGCACTGGGAGCTGATCTGCTCGGCCGCGCTCAGGCCGTCCATGCCGGGCATCTCGATGTCGAGCACCGCCACGTCGGGCCGGTGCTCGGTGACCGCGGCCAGCACCTCGTCGCCCCGGCCCACCTGCGCCACCACGTCGATGCCGTCCTCCAGGTCGAGGAGGGCGGCGAGAGCCCCGCGGATCAGGTGCTCGTCGTCGGCCAGCAGCACGCGTGTCGTCATGCTCGCACCGCCGCCCTGAGCAGGTAGGAACCCTCCCCGGTGGGCGCGGCGGACAGTGTGCCGCCCGCCGCGCGGACCCTTCCGGCCAGCCCGGCCAGCCCGTTGGGGGCGTGGTCGCCCACCGGCCCGCTCACCCCGTCGTTGGACATCTCCAGCACCCCATCCGTGATCGTGATCGTGCAGTGCCCGGCCTCGCTGTGCTTGAGCACGTTGGTCGCGCCCTCGCGCACGATGGTGGCCAGCAGCGTGCGGGTCTCGGCGCTCAGCATGGCCGTCTCGGCGCGCACGGTGCAGCTCACGTCCGCCGCCTCCAGCACCGCGCGCACGCTGGACAGGACCTCGTCGAGGTCCAGCGCCCGGTAGCTCTGCACGGTGGCGCGCACCTCGCGCAGCGCCTGCCTGGTCAGGTCGCGGACCGCGAACATCTCGCGCCCGGCCGCCGCCGGATCGGTCTCCAGCGCCTCCTGCGCGCCCGCCGTCCTGGCGGAGATGTCGGCGAGGCTCTGCCCGAGCAGGTCGTTGAGGTCGCGGGCGAACCTCAGCCGCTCCTCCGACACGGCCAGTCGGGCCTTGGCCTCCTGCCCCTCGTACGCCTCCTTGGCCACCCGCCAGAGCCACAGGTTGGCCAGGACGCAGCCCACGACGATCGCCGTCAGCGCCGTCTGGAGCCCGAAGAGCGCCCACGACCAGCTGCTGACCAGTGCCACGTAGCCGTTGATGGCGAGGACCGACGCGACGGCGGCGAGCGCGACGGTGCGCCGCCGCACGAACGGCGTCAGCATCCCTGCCCACAGCGCGGTCGCCCAGACGACCGGGATCACGGAGAGCACCAGCGCGAGGACCCCGGTCACGGCCAGCAGGACCGTGGGACGCGAGCCGCCCCTGACCGCGATCCGGAACGACCGGGCGGACAGCGCGATGAGCGTGGCCAGCAGGACGGCCGCGCCGCCGGCCGCCCACCCGGGCATGCCGAGGCCCCACAGGATGTACAGCTCGGCGAGGCCGAGCAGGGGCACCAGGTGGATGATGTCGGTGGAGTAGACGATGAGCCACCGGATCTTGTCCAGCTTGGTCGCGCGCCTTCTCATGCGGGCACCGCCGCCCGCAGCAGGAACTCGCCGGTGGAGGTGGGCCCCGCCGACAGGGAGCCGCCCACGGCGGCCAGCCGCTCGGAGAGGCCGCGCAATCCGGTGCCGCCCGCGGCCGGGGAGCCGTGCACCCCGTCGTTGCGCATCTCCAGCACGCCGCCGTCGATGACGATCGCGCACCGCGTGGCGGTGCTGTGCTTGAGCACATTGGTGGCGCCCTCGCGCACCACCCACGCGAGCAGCGCGCGGGCACCGGGCGACAGGTCGTCGGCGCCGGCCTCGACCGTGCAGCGGGTGCCCGCCGCCTCCAGCGCGGCGCACACGCCGTCGAGCTCCTCGTGCAGGTCGATCCCCTGGTAACCGTCGACGGCCAGCTGGACCTCGGTGAGCGACTCGCCGGCCAGGCGGCGTACGTCGGCCATCTCGCGGGCCGCCCGGCCAGGGTCCTTGGTGGCGAGCTTGGCCGCCAGCTCGCTCTTCAGCGTGATGACCGACAGGCTGTGCCCGAGCAGGTCGTGCAGGTCGCGGGCGAAGCGCAGCCGCTCCTCCGCGACGGCCAGGCCGGCCTTGGCCTCCTGGCTCTCGTGGGCGTCGCGGATCGTCCACCACAGCCACCGCCACAGCCACATGGCGACGACCATCACTCCGGCGGTGAACGCCTGGACGGGCAGCACCACCTGCCACGGCTGCCCGGTGATCACGGTGACGACGGCGCTGGTGAGCACGATCACGGCGGCGCTCATGCAGAGCGCCGCCCACAGCGGCTGGAACAGGACCGCGGCCGACAGCCACAGGAACGCGACCATCGACCAGGAGCCCTCCCCCAGGACGTCGTTCGACGAGGGGGGCACGAGCAGCACCGCGCCGAGCGCCGCCATCCCGGACAGGACCAGCCGCGCGGTGGGCCGGGGCCGGTTGTCGTAGGCGGCCCTGAGCAGGAACGGGAGCGGGACGAGGACGCCCAGCAGGCAAGCCTCGGCGGCCAGGGCGTGTGGCACGGACAGACGGCCCTCGACGCCGAGGCGCACGACGAGGCCGCTCAACGAGAGCGCGAGCAGCGCCACCGCGCCGTCCATCCAGTAGAGGAGGAACCTTCTCGCCTTCTCCGGGCGGGCCACCGTCCCTCCCCCTCACCACAAAGAGCCTGTTGCTCCGGAAATCCTATAGTTCAGCCGGATGCGCTCCAGAGGGCTCGGAACACAGCGGAACCGGAAGCGGCCCCGCGCAGGGAGACCCAGGCCGGCTCCTGGCGGACGGCGAACACGGCCAGCTCGCCCGCGTCAACCTCGCTCAGGTCGCCGGAACCGGCCGACACGAGGGTCAGCGCGACGCCGTGACCGGCCCCGGTGGTCACGGTGTGTTGTCCGCCGGCGGCCACGGCGTGACCGGTCGGGCCGAGTGCCCGCGCGATCTGGCCCCGCGCCGCGCTGACGGCCGCCGCGAGCCGCGCCATCCTCCCCTCGGCCGCGTCCCGCGACTCGATCGTGACCAGCAGGTTGACCGTGCCGACGCGCACGCCCTGCTCACGAGTGAGCCGCAGCATCGCCACGTCGCGCGCCGCCAGCCCGTACGGCCGCAGCGTGAGCGTGAAGCCGGCCCGCAGCGGCCGCTCCCGCTGCAGGGCGTGGACGGCCCGCGCCCGGCGCAGCACGACGGCCCGGTCGGCGCCGTCGCGGACCTCGAAGTCGACGGACCGGACGCCCAGGGCTCCGACGACCCCGCGGTAGGCGGACGCGAGGGCGCCCGGCCTGGTGCAGGTGGCGGCGAGCTCCCGCCCGCCGGGGCCGCCGAAGACCACGACCGCGTCGGCTCCCAGGGCGCGCAGTCGGCCGACCGGATCGGCCACCGGGTCGAGCCGCCCCGACCACGCGGGCGTGCACTCCTCGGCGCCGGCGACCACGTGCCCGAGGGCGTACCAGCGCAGGCCGGTGCGGCGCGCGTCGGCGGGGAGGTCGAGGCCGGGCTCACGCGCGGTGTCGACGAACCTCACGAACCCGGACGGACCATCGCGACCGGCCTGCCGAGCGGGCGACGTGGACAGGGCGGCGGGCGCGGGCGGAGCGGACCCGGGACGGTCGGCGGCGTCGGCGGGGAGCAGGGTGATCGCCGCCCCCGTCGCACCGGCCAGAGTCAGTGCCACGAGGAAGGCCACAGGGCGCGGGAGCGTGCCCGGCTCCCGCCTGTGCCGCGGACCCGACATGAGCCACTCCGAGTGCTTGACCGGCTACCGGCCGTGAGGCTAGCAGGGGATCACGCGCCCCCGGGTCTGTTTCGCCGATGCCAGATAATGGCGGCATGAAGTTGCGGATCTTCACCGAGCCCCAGCAGGGCGCCACTTATGACGACCTCCTCACTGTCGCCCAGACCGCCGAGCGGCTGGGGTTCGACGCCTTCTTCCGGTCCGACCACTACCAGCGCATCGGACCCGGCGACCCGGGGCCCGGCTCCACCGACGCCTGGATCACGCTGGGGGCGCTGGCCAGGGAGACGTCCACGATCAGGCTGGGCACGCTCGTGTCGCCGGCCACGTTCCGGCTGCCCGGCCCACTGGCGATCGGCGTCGCCCAGGTCGACCAGATGAGCGGCGGCCGGGTCGAGCTGGGCTTCGGCACGGGCTGGTTCGAGGGCGAGCACACCGCCTACGGCATCCCGTTCCCACCGGTCGGCGAGCGGTTCGCCCGGTTCGAGGAGCAGCTGGAGATCATCCTGGGGTTGTGGACGGCCGGCACGTCCTACTCGTTCGAGGGCGCCCACTACCGGCTGGCCGACTCGCCCGCGCTGCCGAAGCCGGTCCAGCGTCCGCACCCGCCGATCATCATCGGCGGGTTCGGCGCCAGGCGGACGCCCCGGCTCGCGGCGACCTACGCCGACGAGTACAACGTGCCGTTCCGCTCCCTGCCCGACACGGGTGAGGCCTTCCAGCGGGTACGTCAGGCGGCCGAGGCCACCGGCCGCGGCCTCGTCTACTCCGCGGCCCAGACCGTGTGCGTGGGCAACGACCAGGCCGAGCTCGAGCGCCGGGCGGCCGCCATCGGCACCGGTCTCGACGAGTTGCGGGCCAACGGGCTGGCGGGCACTCCGGCGGAGGTGCTGGAGAAGATCGGCGCGCTCACGAAGCTGGGCGCCGAACGGATCTACCTCCAGGTGATGGACCTGGCCGATCTCGACCAGCTGGAGCTGATCGCGGCCGAGGTGCTGCCGTACGTGTGACTGGCTGCCGGACGTGCGACTAATCGAGTAGCACCGCTTTGTCGTGCTACGCCACACTTGGGTGGTGCTGCTGACGATCTCCACCACTGCTCGTCCGGCGACCGACCTCGGCTTCCTTCTGCACAAACATCCCGACCGGGTGCAGAAGTTCGGCCAGTCGTTCGGCACGGCGACGGTGTTCTACCCCGAGGCGGGCGAGCGGCGCTGCACGGCGGCGCTGCTGCTGGACGTCGACCCGGTCGCGCTGGCCAGGTCGCGCGGCAAGGGCTCGCCCGACTTCAGCCTGTCGCAGTACGTCAACGACCGGCCCTACGCGGCCTCCTCGCTGCTGGCGGTGGCCCTGGCCGACGTCTTCCGGACGGCCCGGGCCGGGCGGTGCGCGGCCAGGCCGGAGCTGCCCGGCACACCGCTGCCGCTGGAGATCGGGCTGCCGGCGCTGCCCTGCCGTGGTGGGCCCGAGCTGGCCGGGCGGCTGTTCGAGCCGCTCGGCTGGCGGGTGTCCGCGCAGGCCGTACCCCTCGACGAGGGGTTCCCCGAGTGGGGCGACTCGCGTTACGTCCGTCTGTCGCTCAGCGGGACCGTCCGGCTGGCCGACGCGCTCAACCACCTGTACGTGCTGCTGCCGGTGCTCGACGACACCAAGCACTACTGGATCGCGCCCGACGAGGTCGACAAGCTGATCCGCGCCGGTGAGGGCTGGCTTCGCGAGCATCCCGAGCGCGGCCTGATCAGCCGGCGTTATCTGGGTCGCCGGTGGGTGCTCACGCGCACGGCGCTGGCCCGGCTCGCCGAGCTGGGCGACGAGCCCGAGGAGCGGCTGGAGCCCGCGGTCTCCGAGGAGGCCGCCGTGGGCGAGACCGCGGCCGACGAGATGGCCGCGGCGATCGCCCAAGACGTCCCGGACGGCGCCCGGAACGACGTGCCATCGAACGGCGACGCCCCGGAGGGCGGACCCGCCGACGTACGAGACGGCGCGGCGGAGCCGAAGGCGCGACCGCTCGCGGTCCAGCGGCGCGAGGCCGTGCTGCGGACGCTGGAGGAGCTCGGCGCGGCGAGCGTGATCGACCTGGGCTGCGGGCAGGGCGCGCTGGTCGGCGCGCTGCTGGCCACGCCCAGGTTCGCCCGGGTTGCCGGGATGGACGTGTCGGCGATGGCACTGACCATCGCGGCGCGCAAGCTGCGGCTGGAGCGGATGCCGGACGGCAAGCGGGCCAGGCTGACCCTGTTCCAGGGCGCGCTCACCTACACCGACAAGCGGTTGTCCGGCTATGACGCGGCCGTGCTCATGGAGGTCGTCGAGCACGTCGACCCGCCGCGGCTGGCCGCGCTGGAGCGGGTCGTGTTCGGGCACGCCAGGCCGGAGCACGTGATCGTCACCACTCCCAATATCGAGTACAACGTGCGCTACGAGTTCCTGACCGGGCTGCGCCACCCCGACCACCGCTTCGAGTGGACCCGCGCCGAGTTCGCCGGCTGGGCCGCCCGGGTGGCCGCCGAACACGGCTACCGCGTCGTCCTCCGGCCCGTGGGCGAGGAGGACCCCGAGGTCGGCCCGCCCACCCAGATGGGAGTGTTCACCCGTGATCAGCGTTCCTGAGCTCTCGCTCGTGGTGCTCGTCGGCGTCTCGGGCAGCGGGAAGTCGACGTTCGCCGCCCGGCACTTCAGGCCGACCCAGGTCATCTCCTCCGACTTCTGCCGCGGCCTGGTGTCCGATGACGAGAACGACCAGTCGGCCACCCCGGCGGCGTTCGAGCTGCTGCACCACATCGTCGGCACCCGCCTGGCGCGCGGCCTGCTCACCGTGGTCGACGCCACGAACGTGCAGTATCCCGCCCGTAAGTCGCTCATCGACCTGGCCCGGCGGCACGACGTGCTGGCCGACGCCATCGTGCTCGACGTGCCGGAGGAGGTGGCGATCCGGCGCAACGCCGTGCGTCCCGAGCGTGACTTCGGAGCGGGCGTGGTGATCCGGCAGCGCAAGGACCTGCGCCGCTCGCTGGGCAAGATCTCCCGCGACGGGTTCCGCAAGGTGCACGTGCTGCGCGGTCTCGACGCGATCGACGACGCCACGATCTCGTACGAGAAGGCCTGGACCGACAAGCGGCACCTGACGGGACCGTTCGACATCATCGGCGACGTCCACGGCTGCCGCGCCGAGCTGGAGTCGCTGCTGGAGCGGCTCGGCTGGGTCGTGGAGCGGGCCGGCGGCCAGGCGGTGTCCGCCCGCCACCCCGAGGCCAGGACGGCGGTGTTCGTCGGCGACCTGGTCGACCGCGGCCCCGACACGCCGGGCGTGCTGCGGCTGGTCATGGGCATGGCCGAGGCGGGCACCGCGATCTGCGTGGCGGGCAACCACGAGCAGAAGCTGGTGCGCGCGCTGAACGGCCGGGCCGTCAAGACCACGCACGGCCTGCGGGAGTCGCTCGACCAGCTCGGCGCCGGGCCGCCGGAGTTCGCCGAGCGGGCCCGCGCGTTCATGGACGGCCTCATCAGCCACTACCGGCTCGACGGCGGCCGGCTGGTCGTCGCGCACGCCGGTCTCAAGGAGGCCTACCACGGGCGCGCCTCCGGCCGGGTCCGCGCCTTCGCCCTGTACGGCGACACCACCGGCGAGACCGACGAGTACGGCCTGCCGGTCCGCTACCCGTGGGCCGAGGAGTACCGCGGCCGGGCCATGGTCGTCTACGGCCACACGCCCACGGTCCACCCCGAATGGGTCAACAACACGATCTGCCTCGACACCGGCTGCGTGTTCGGCGGCTCGCTGACCGCGCTGCGCTACCCCGAGCGCGAGCTCGTCCAGGTGCCGGCCGAGCAGGTCTGGTACGCGTCGGTCAAACCGCTCGACGGCCCCGCCCGCGACCCCGCCATGCTGGACATCGGCGACGTGCGCGGCACCAGGCACGTCGAGACCCGCTTCGGCACGCGGGTCAAGGTGCTGGAGGAGAACGCGGCCGCCGCGCTGGAGGTGATGAGCCGGTTCGCGGTGGATCCGCGCTGGCTGGTCTACCTGCCGCCGACCATGGCGCCGCCGGAGACGTCCAGGCTGGACGGCTACCTGGAGCACCCGCACGAGGCGTTCGAGGAGTTCGCCGCCGCCGGCGTGAACGAGGTCGTGTGCGAGGAGAAGCACATGGGCTCGCGGGCGGTCGCCGTGCTGGCCCGCACGCCGGAGGTCGCGGCGGCCCGGTTCGGCGTCACGGACGGCGGCTCCGGGACCGTCTACACCCGCACCGGACGGCCGTTCTTCGGTGACCTGGCGCCCCTGGTCGACGGGCTCCGGGAGGCGTGCGAGCCGCTGTGGACGGCGCTCGGCTCGGACTGGGTGGCGCTCGACTGCGAGCTGCTGCCCTGGTCGGCCAAGGCGGGCGAGCTGATCAGGGCCCAGTACGCGTCGGTGGGGGCGGCGGCGCGGGCGGCGCTGCCCGAGGCGGTGTCCGCCCTGGAGGCGGCGGCCGGGCGCGGACTGGACGTGGGCGAGCTGCTCGACCGCACCCGCCGCCGGGCCGGCAACGCGGCGCTGTTCCGCGACGCCTACGCACGCTACTGCTGGCCGGTCGACGGTCTCGACGGCGTGCGGCTGGCGCCGTTCCAGATCCTGGCCTGCGAAGGGCGGGCGACGGCGCTGGAGCCGCACGCCTGGCACCTGTCGACGCTGGCGCTGCTCGACTCTCCGCTGATCACCCCGACCCGTCACGTGTTCGTCTCGCTGGACTCCGCGGAGTCCCGTGCCGGGGCGGTGGCCTGGTGGGAGGCGCTGACGGCGGCCGGTGGCGAGGGGATGGTGGTCAAGCCCGCCGTCCACACGCCGGGCCGCGTACAGCCGGGCGTCAAGGTGCGGGGCCGCGAATACCTGCGCATCATCTACGGGCCCGACTACACCGAGTCGCTGGACGTGCTGCGCCGGCGCTTCCTCGGCAAGAAGCGGTCGATGGCGCTGCGCGAGCACGCGCTGGGGCTGGAGGCCCTGTCCCGGCTGGCCGACGGCGACCCGGGCTGGCGCGTCCACGAACCGGTCTTCGCGGTGCTCGCCCTGGAGTCCGAGCCGGTCGATCCCAGGCTCTGACCGCCCTCACTCCCGCCGGCCGACACGTCAGCTCCCCCACTCCCGCCGGGCCGACGCGTCAGCTCCCCCACACCTGCCGGGCCGACGTGTCAGCCCCCCACACCTGCCCGACGCGTCAGCCCCCTACGCCTGCCGGGCCGACGTGTCAGCTTCCCTCGGCGCACCAAGCCCTGACGGCGGTGACGATCTGGCCGGCCTGGTGGCGGGTCACGTCGGTGAAACGCTCCTGGACGTTGCTGACCAGCTCGGTCTCCGGCACTCCCTGGACGATCTCCAGGCAGGTGGCGCGGGCCCGCGTCAGCGTGCGCGGCTCCTCGGCCACCAGCCATGGGGCGATCCCGTCCAGCCGGGCCAGGAACTCCGACCACTGCTCCTCGTTCGGATCCGGCGTCCCGCTCACCACCCCGGACGCGGCCCCGGGCAGCCGGCCACCCGTCCCGGAGAACGGCGGTGAGACGTCCAGGGCCAGGATCAGCGTGGCGGCCACCCCGGCCACCAGGACGCCCGTGAGGGACGCCCACGCCAGCGGGCCCCGTCGAAGCCGGCGGCTCGCGGACGATCGGCGCTCCTGTGATCGCTGGGGACCCATGCTGCGCACCGTACGCCCTCATGGGCGAATCATCCGGTTCTCACGCGTACGGACGCCCGAAAAAGCCCTTTCGGACCGGGACAAACCCCCGAGAGCTAGCCTCTGACCAGCAGCGCGACGCACTCCACGTGGTGGGTCATCGGGAAGGCGTCGAAGGCGCGCAGATCGTCGAGGCGGTAGCCGCGCTCGGCCAGCCAGGCCAGGTCGCGGGCCAGCGTCGCCGGGTCGCAGGAGACGTAGACGACGCGCGGCGCCTCCAGCGAGGCGACGCGGTCCACCACGTCACGCCCGAGCCCGGTCCGGGGCGGGTCGACCACCACCAGGTCGGCCCGCTCGATCTGGAACCGGTCGAGCGCCTCCTCCACCCGGCCCCGCTCCACCCGCGCCTGAGGGAGGTCGCGCAGGTTGGCCCGGGCGTCGCGGACGGCGGCGGCGTCGGACTCCAGGCCGAAGACGGCGCCCTCCGGGCCCACCGCCTCGGCCAGCCCGGCGGCGAACAGGCCCACGCCGCAGTAGAGGTCGAGCGCCCACTCCCCCGGCTCGGGAGTGGCATAGGCCAGAACCGCGTCGAGCAGCGTCTCGGCGGCCCCGGGATGCACCTGCCAGAAGCCGCTGCCCGAGACCCGGAACTCGCGGTCGCCCACCCGCTCACGCAGCACGCCCGAGCCCCGGCGCGGCACCGTGCGGCCCTTGCCCTGGTCGAGCAGGATCGAGGCTGGCACGTCGAGGTCGGGCACGGCCACCGCGCGGTGCGACCGGGGCCTGATGACCACGGCGTGGTCCCCGCCGGAGGAGGCGATCACTTCGACCCCGGCGGCGCCCGGCCACTCGTGGCGCTCCGCGCCGACCGTCTCGACCTCGGGGTGGGCGATCAGGCAGGCGTCGACCGGCTGGATGTCGTGCGATCGGTGTTTGCGGAAGCCCAGCTCGCCGCCGGGGCGGGCGGCGAACTGCACGCGAGTGCGCCAGCCGAGCCCGTCGGGGGCGCCGGGCACCTCCTCGACGACGATCTTCCGTTCGATGCCCGCCAGCCGCCGTAGCTGCTCGGCGACGACGTCGGCCTTGAGGGCGCGCTGCGCCTCCAGGGTGGCGTGCTGCCAGTCACAGCCACCACAGCGGCCGGGCCCCGCGTAGGGGCAGGGCGGCGTCACACGGTCGGGAGACGGCTCCAGGATCTCCACGGCGTCGGCCCGCAGGAACCGGGTCGTCTCCTCGGTGACCGCGGCGACGACCCGCTCACCCGGCAACGCGTGCCGGACGAAGACCACCCGGCCCTCGTGTCGTGCCACGCACCAGCCGCCGTGTGCGACCGGACCCACCGTCAACTCCAGAGATGCCTGTTCCACACGCATACCCTATGCCCTGCCCCTACGCGGGGCTGGACGCTGAACGACGGCCGGCAGGCGGCTGAGCGAGCGGCTCAGTGGTTCCGCGGCTGGTCGTCCTTGACGTTGCGCCGCGGAGGCCGGCGCGCAGAGCCGGGAGCGGCCGGCTCGGGGCGGCCCAGCAGCCGGTCGGAGGAGTGCAGTTGCCACGGCACGCTCGTCACCATCACGCCCGGCTTGAACAGCAGCCGCGCCTTCAGCCGGAGCGCGCTCTGGTTGTGCAGCAGGTGCTCCCACCAGTGGCCGACCACGTACTCGGGGATGAAGACCGTCACCACGTCGCGGGGCGAGCGCCGGCGCAGCGTCTTGACGTAGTCGAGCACCGGCTGGGTGATCTCCCGGTACGGCGAGTCGAGCATCTTGAGCGGCACCGGGATGCCCATCCGCTCCCAGTCCTCCTGCAACTGCCGCGCCTCCTTGCCCTCGACGCCCACGGTGACCGCCTCCAGGGTGGACGGGCGGGTGGCGCGGGCGTAGGCGAGCGCGCGCATGGTCGGCTTGTGGATCTGGGAGATGAGCACGATCGCGTGGTTGCGCGCCGGCAGCGTCGCCTCGTCGTACTCCTCGGTGATCTCCAGCTCGGCCGCCACGTTGTCGTAGTGGCGCCTGATGGCCTTCATCATGAGGAACAGCAGGGGCATCGCGATGCACACGATCCAGGCCCCGACCACGAACTTGGTGAGCAGCACGACCACCAGCACCACGCCGGTCATGACGGCGCCGAAGAAGTTGATCACCCGGGAGCGGTGCATCTGGTGCCTGACCCGCAGATCGCTCTCGGTCTTCAGGTGGCGGGTCCAGTGGATGACCATACCGGTCTGGCTCAGCGTGAACGACACGAAGACGCCGACGATGTAGAGGTTGAGCAGGCGGCTGACGTCGGCGTCGAAGCCCCACAGCAGCAGGCAGGCGCCGAGCGCCAGGAGGACGATGCCGTTGGAGAAGGCCAGCCGGTCACCGCGGGTGTGCAGCTGGCGCGGCAGGTAGCGGTCCTGGGCCAGGATCGAGCCGAGCACGGGGAAGCCGTTGAAGGCGGTGTTGGCGGCCAGGAACAGGATGAGCGCGGTGACCGCGGAGATGACCACGAACAACAGCGAACCGCCGCCGAAGACCGCGTCGGCCACCTGCGAGATGATCGGCTGCTGGTGGTAGCCGGGGCCGACCGGGGTGCCGTCGGGCCGGAGCAGGTCGGTGGCGACCACGGCCGGGTCCGCCACCTTGATCCCCGAGGCCAGGCCCAGAGCGATGATGCCGCTGAACATCGTGACCGCGATCAGGCCCATCAGCAGCAGCGTGCTGGCGGCGTTGCGGCTCTTGGGCTTGCGGAAGGCGGGCACGCCGTTGCTGATCGCCTCGACCCCGGTCAGCGCCGCGCAGCCGGTGGAGAAGGCCCGCAGGATCAGGAAAGCGGCGGCGAAGGAGGTCAGGTTGGTCTGCTCGGGCACGATGCCGAAGTCGGCGCTGGGCGCCCGCAACTCGTCGCCGAAGACGAGCAGCCGGAAGCCGCCCCACGCGATCAGCCCGAGCACCGCGATCATGAACGCGTACGTGGGCACGGCGAACGCGACGCCCGACTCGCGCAGCCCGCGCAGGTTGACCACGGTGAGCAGGATGACGATGCCGATGGCGACGGCGGGTTTGTGCGCGGCGACGAACGGGATGGTCGCGCCCACGTAGTCGACGCCGTTGGCCACCGACACCGCCACGGTCAGCACGTAGTCGACCATGAGCGCGCTGGCCACGGTGAGCCCGGCGTTCGGGCCCAGGTTGGTGGTGGCCACCTCGTAGTCGCCGCCGCCGCTCGGATAGGCGTGGACGTTCTGCCGGTAGGAGGCGACGACCGTGATCATGACGACCACGACGGCGAGCGCGACCCACGGGCTGTAGGTGTAGAAGGAGACTCCGGCCAGCGACAGGATGACGAGGATCTCCTGCGGCGCGTACGCGACGGAGGACAGCGCGTCGCTGGCGAACACCGGCAGGGCGAGGCGTTTGGGCAACAGTTGCTCGTGCAGTTGGCCGCTGCGCAGCGCGCGCCCCACGAGGACGCGTTTAAAGAGATCCGTTCCCTTCGCCACGTAACGAGATGGTAGTCCCATCTTCCGGGGCCACAGCCACTACGCTCCCGGTCCGCGCCATACTGGTGTCGAGCAACCGGCCGACCGCGAATTGCGGGGGAGAATGCATATAGTGATCATGGGATGTGGCCGGGTCGGCTCGACTCTGGCGCACATCCTCGAGGACAACGGCCATTCCATCGCGATCATCGATCGCGACCCTCAGGCGTTCCGCCGCCTGCGCGCCGGGTTCCGCGGTCGCCGGGTCACCGGGGTGGGCTTCGACCGTGACGTGCTCACCGAGGCGGGCATCGAGTCCGCGACCGCCTACGTCGCGGTCTCCAGCGGCGACAACTCCAACATCATCTCCGCCCGGGTGGCGCGCGAGACGTTCGGCGTCGACAACGTGGTCGCCCGCATCTACGATCCCCGCCGCGCCGAGGTCTACCAGCGGCTGGGCATCCCCACCGTGGCGACGGTGCGCTGGACCGCCGACCAGATCCTGCGCCGCATCCTGCCCGAGGGCGCCGAGCCGCTCTGGCGCGACCCGACCGGCACCGTGGTCCTGGCCGAGGTCACCGTGCACCCCTCCTGGATCGGCACCCAGGTGCACGTGCTGGAGCGCGAGGCCAGGACCCGGGCCGCCTTCATCAACCGGATGGGCGAGGCGCTGGTCATCACCGAGGACACCGTGGTGCAGGAGGGCGACATTCTGCACGTCATCGCCGCCGAGAGCGACATGGACCGGATCAACAAGCTGCTCGCCGCCGCCCACGAGGAGGAGCACTGATGCGTGTCGCCATCGCGGGAGCCGGCGCCGTCGGCCGGTCCATCGCCGCCGAGCTCCTGGAGAACGGCCACGAGGTCCTGCTGGTCGACATCGACCCCAAGGCCATCAAGATCCACACGGTGCCGCGCGCCGAGTGGCTGCTGGCCGACGCCTGCGAGATCGCCTCGCTGGACGAGGCAGGGCTCAACGACTGTCACGTCGTCGTCGCCTCCACCGGCGACGACAAGGTCAACCTGGTCGTGTCGCTGCTGGCCAAGACCGAGTACGGCGTGCCGCGCGTGGTGGCGCGGATCAACCACCCCAACAACGAGTGGCTGTTCAACGAGTCGTGGGGCGTCGACGTGGCCGTCTCGACGCCGCGCCTGCTGAGCGCGCTGGTCGAGGAGGCGGTGAGCGTCGGCGACCTGGTGCGGCTGATGACGTTCCGCCAGGGGCAGGCCAACCTCGTGGAGCTCACCCTGGCCGACGACGCGCCCGTGGTGGGCCAGCGGGCCGGCTCGGTGCCGTGGCCGGTCGATTCGGCGCTGGTGGCGATCCTGCGCGAGGGCCGCGTGCTGGTGCCCAGCGACGACGACCCGCTGGAGGCGGGCGACGAGCTGTTGTTCGTCGCCAGCCAGGAGGTCGAGCAGGAGCTCGCGCACCTGCTCTCCCGGCACTGACCCCCTGCTCTCCCAGCACTGACCCCCCGTTCCCCCGGCACTGACCCCGCGCCGGGGGTCAGGCCGAGGCGACGGGCGGTTTGATCGGGGTGCGGCCCCTGCCGAGCAGCCAGACCATGGCGGCCAGCGCCGCGACCTGCAGCGGCCAGCCCATCGCGATCTTGGCCAGGCCCAGCGCGGCCACGGCCTCGTCACCGCCGCCGAACAGGTAGACCGGCAGCTGCACCGCCACCCGCACCACGCACGGGAGCATGAGCAGCCAGGTCAGCTTGGTGCACAGCCGGACGATGCCCGGATCCTTGTGCCACCCGGTGGGATCACCGGTGACCGAGCCGATCAGGAACCCGACGAGCGGCCAGCGGGTCACGATCGAGACGAGCATGGCGATCGAGTAGGCGCCGTTGTAGAGGATGCCCGGCAGGAAATAGTCCTTGGCGTCACCGGTGCGGCTGGCGAAGAACGCGCCAATCGCGATGCCGATCAGGCTGTTGACCACGAACTGCGGCGTCGACCGCTGCACCAGCCTGACCACGAGCAGGAGCACCGACAGCGCGATGCTGATGATGAGCGACAGCTTCAGGTCTTCGGTGCTGATCCAGGCCACCGTGAACGCGACCGTGGGCACCGCGGCCTCGATGATGCCGCGCACACCGCCGAACGCCTTGCCGAGCTGGGCTCGAACCGCGGCCTCCACAGTGTCGTGGGCGACGTCTTCCGCCTCGGCACTCACCTGATCAACTCCCTGGGCGCAGTTCGTATCGCGGATTGAACATCACTTTGCGCCCGTCCTGCACGCTGACCAGGCCCTCGGCCTTGACGATGCGGCCGGGCTCGATCCCCGCGATCTTACGACGGCCGAGCCAGACCAGGTCGATCACGTCCGACCCGTCGTAGAGCTCGGCCTCCAGAGCCGGGGCTCCGCCCCGTGGACGCAAGGTGACGGTACGTAGCGTACCGGCCACGCAGAACCGGCGGCGGCCGCCACACGAGGCGATCGGTGTCGCGCCGGTCTGCTCGGCGTCTTTGCGCAGCTCCTGGGCCTCGATCTCGGATTGAGGCGAGGCCAGGCGGCTGAAGAACCCGCGCAGGCCCCCGCGTTTGGGGGGCGGTGCCGTACTCATGATGACTCAGCCTATGCGATGGGACGGTCAGCGAATCTCGCTGATCTCGGGCCCGCGTTTGAACGGGTTGAGGCTGGGCTCCTCGCCCGGCTCGGCCGTCTGGTCGCTGGGCCTGCGCAGGGTGATCGGCTCCTCGCGGGCCATCGGCTCGGCGCCGCGCACGACGACGACATCCCTGACGAAGGCGATGAACGGCGCGGCGACCTCCTCGTCCATGGCGGCCTTGCCGTAGATCACGGCGAGCAGGAACCAGCGCGGGCCGTCGATGCCGAGGTAGCGAGCCGGGCGCGTGGCGCCCTCGGAGGTGATCTCACCGGACAGCTCGACGCCGAACGGGCCCTGCCCCTCCTCCAGCGACGGAGCCTGCTGCAGGATCTTGGTCTTGACCTCGTCCCACAGGCTCATGGACCGGGGCGCGGCCAGCGCCTGCAGTTGGAGCGAGCTGTCCTCGTAGAGCACGACGACGCCGATGTGCTGGTCTCCCACCGAGGCCAGCCGTACGTCGAAGTCGGGGTTGTGCGGCAGCCGGAGGCCGCCGAGATCGATGCGGTCATGGTCGGGGTGGGGCTCGTCGGCGTCCCACGGGCCGGAGGCGCGCATGGGGGCGGAGGTCTCCGCCACGACTGGGTCCGGCTGCTCACGACGGCGACGTCGGAACACTGGTCTCACACTCCCTGGATTAACGTCCTGTTGAACCGAAACCGCCGGCGCCGCGCGCCGAGCGGGGCAGGTCTCCCACCTCGCGGAAGGCGGCCCGCTCCACGCGCTGCAGCACGAGCTGCGCGACGCGGTCACCGCGGCGAAGGCGGAACGGCTCCTTGGCATCGGTGTTGATCAGCGTCACCTTGATCTCGCCCCGGTAGCCCGCGTCGACGGTGCCGGGAGCGTTGACCATGGTGACGCCGTGCCGGGCCGCCAGACCCGAGCGCGGGTGCACGAACGCGGCGTAGCCCTCGGGCAGCGCGATCGCGATCCCCGTGCCGACCACGGCCCGCTCACCCGGCGACAACTCGACGTCCTCGGCCGAGTAGAGGTCGGCGCCCGCGTCGCCCGGATGGGCGTAGGAGGGCACGGGCAGCTCGGAGTCGAGCCGGTGGAGGAGGACCTCCATCGTGCCCTCGGCGGGCGTGTCAACGAACGGGCTGCCGGTCAAGGATTCACCTCGAAGTCGTGGTGCTCGGCGGTGATGGCCTCGGCGTCGCCGTGGCGGGCGAAGTGCTCCATCTCGACCTCGATGAAGAGCGCCGCCGCCCGGACGGCGACCGGGCCGTCGGGGGCGCCGATGCGCCCCTCAGCCTCAAGGTACGCCTTCCGGCCCGAGATGCCGTTGCACCAGGCACGCAGGTGGAGTGTCGTGCCGACGGGAACGGGGAGAAGGAAGTCGGTCTCCAGGCGGCCGGTGACGTAGGGCTTGCGGAACAGCCACACGGACATCCCGATGACCTCGTCCATCGCCGAGGCCAGCACCCCGCCGTGCGCGAGCATCGGCGCCCCCTGGTGGGGCTCCCCCACCAGGAACTCCGCCTCGACGCTGACCCCGTCGGGCGTGAACGCCGAGATGTGCAGGCCGGTCGGGTGGTCGACGCCACAGCCGAAGCAGCCGCTGTAGTGGCTGCCGAGCGCGCTGCCCGGCGCCGGTGCGTCGGGATGCGGCTTCGGAGGTTCGGTGCCCGAGGGCGGGGTGGTCACGGGAGAACGAGTCACGGATGACGAGGTTACTCGGTGTCGGCTGGACGCGGGTCCCTACCTGGTAGGACGGGCAGCGCGGGCGGCCGGTCGGGCTCGGGGCCGGGCTCCGGCTCGGCGGACTCCCCCGGAGGCAGGGCCGGCGGGGCGTGCCGCAGCTCGGGCAGCGCCCGGTAGATCACCGCCGCGACCGGCACGGCCACGGCCGCGCCGGCGATGCCGCCGAGGATGCCCCCGACGGCCAGCACGAGGATGATGGCCAGCGGGTGGAAGTTGAGCGCCCGGCCCACGATGAGCGGCTGCAGCACGTGGTTCTCGAGCTGCTGCTCGACGACCAGGATGCCGACGAACACCAGCGCGTAGACGGGCCCGTTGGCGCCGAGCGTGACGAGCGTGGCGATGGTGCCGGCGAAGAAGATGCCGACGATCGGGATGAAGCTGGCGAAGAAGATCAGCACGGCCAGCGGCGCCCAGAGCGGCACTCCCATGCCGGCCAGCACGATGCCCATGATGACGCCGTGCACGGCGGCCACGGCGACGGTGCCCTGCACGTAGTGGGAGAGCGTGGTCCACGCGGCCCGGCCGGCCCGGTCGACCCGCGGCGACATCGCGCCGAACCCGCGCAGGAACCACGACCAGATCCGGTCGCCGTCCTTGAGCAGGAAGAACGTGACGAACAGCAGCAGCACGATGGACGCGAGCACCTCGAAGGCGACGGCCCCGGCGCTCAGCACGGTGCCGGTGATGGCGGTGCGCTGGGTGTTGACCATGTTGGCGACTTCGTCGACATAGCCGGTGATCTGCGCCTGCTGGAGGTGCAGCGGGCCGGTGATCAGCCAGTTCTGGACGTCACGGGCGGTCGCCTGGACCTGCTGGACCAGGTTGGGGAACTCCTCGGTGGCCCGCGCGCCGACCAGCCACCCGGTGCCCACCAACACGGTGAGGGCGACCAGCATGGTGATCCAGGTGGCGTAGATGGGCCGCATCCCGGCCTTGCGCAGACTGTTGGTCAGCGGGAACAGCAGCGCGGTCAGCAGCAGGGCGACGGCCACGGGCAGCGCGACGAAACTGAGCCGCCCGATGCCGAGGGCGAAGAAGTAGACGACCACGCCGACGAGGATCAGGCACGCCGCCCAGGTGGCCATCTTTGCCAGCACGGGTGGCACGAGCGAGGTGGGGCGGTCGGTGGTCACGCCCTCCAGACTGGCACGTCCCGGGCCGGGATGCGCATGGTTAAAAGATCGGGCCTGGGCAAGGTCACCGAGCCGTGTCACCGTCGTGCCCATGAAGGCTGTGGTCACGCTCGTCAGCGTGCTTCTGACCCCGTTCCTCACCGTCCTCTCGGCTCCACCGGCCGCCGCGGCGGCCGGGTCCGCCTCTGGCGGCGGGCTCGCGCTGGAGGTGCTCTCCAGTCGCGCCGACCAGGTGAGCGGCGGTGACGCCCTGGTCAGGGTGCGAACGGCCCGCGGCGGCCCGGTGCGGGTGCTGCGCAACGGAGAGGACGTCACCCCGGTGTTCCGGGCCGATCCGGGAGGGCGCTCGCTCACCGGCCTGGTGACCGGGCTGCGGACCGGCGACAACACGATCAGCGCCGTGGCCGGGCCGCACCGCGAGACGCTGAGGGTGCGTGACCACCCGATCGCGGGACCGATCTTCTCGGGGCCGCACCAGTACCCGTTCGTGTGCAAGACCGAGCGCACCGGGCTCGGCCGGCCGGTGGCCGACAACCAGGACGGGCAGGGCATGCGCGTGCCGGGCGGCTGGAGCAGGGACTGCTTCGCGCCGGCCGTGACCGACCGGATCTACCGGGCGGCCGACGGCGCCTTCAAGCCGATGCCCGCCGAGCGTCCGGCCGACATGACGACCACCACGCTGCTCGACGGGCGCGTGGTGGACTTCGTGGTGACGCGCGAGCGCGGCGTGATCAACCGGTTCCTCTACTCGATCGCGATGATCGAGGGCGGCTGGAACGGCCGGGCGATCTACCGCTTCGACGGCGGCGTGGCGATCGGCCACGACCAGGGCACGCTGGGCGGCGGCGCGCTCGACCCGTACGGGCTGGGCAAGGGCTACGCGATCCTGCACTCGTCGGGCACCCGCACCTCGACCCACTACAACCTGATCCTGGGCGGCGAGACGGCGCTCATGGTGAAGGAGAGGTTCATCGAGCGGTACGGCCCGCCCCTCTACACGGTCGGCCTGGGCGGCTCCGGCGGCGCGATCCAGCAGTACATCTACGGCCAGAACCACGGCGACCGGGTGATCGACGCGGCCATCCCGCAGTATTCGTATCCGGACATGGTCACCCAGACCATCCACGTGGGCGACTGCGAGTTGCTCGAACGCTACATGGACCACAACCCGCGCTGGGCGAACTGGGACTCGCGCACCGCGCTCATCGGGATGAACGCCAGCGACACCGTGGCCAACCCCTACACCGGCAAGGCCGGGTCCGACGAGTGCGTGGAGGGCTGGCGCGGGCTCACCCCGCTGACCATGAACCCGCTGTGGACCCCCGACAACTCCCCCGAGTGGCAGCAGATGGATCCGCCTGGCGTGAAGGACACGGTCCAGTGGACGCACTGGGACGACCTGCGCACGGTCTACGGCCTCGGCTCCGACGGCTACGCCCGCTCCACCTGGGGCAACGTCGGCGTGCAGTACGGGCTGAAGGCGCTGGCCGACGGCACCATCACGGCCGCTGAGTTCCTCGACCTCAACGCCAGGGCGGGCTCGTGGAAGGAGGCTCGGGACATGGTCCAGGAGGGCTGCCCGTTCACGCCCTCGCTCTGCCCGGCCGAGTTCGACCCGTGGAGCTCGCGCAACATGCGCCTGGGCGACCCGGCGCCGCGTCGCGCCGGGGACCCGGTGGCGATCAGGAACGTCGAGCGCAGCGGGCTGGTCTTCCGCGGCGACATCGACATCCCGGTCATCGACTGGCGCCACTACCTGGAGGACGAGCTCGACATGCACAACTCGCACCAGTCGTTCGCCTCGCGCAAGCGGATGCTGAACCACGACGGCGACGCCGCCAACCAGGTCATCTGGTTCACCGACGCCCGCCCCGACGGCCCCCGGTTCGACCAGGCGCCCGAGGCGCTGCGGGTGATCGACGCGTGGCTGGCGAACATCCGGGAGCACCCGCGGCGCGGGGTGGCGGGCAACCGGCCCGCTGACGCGGTGGACCGCTGCTTCGCCACCGACGGCAGCCAGATCGCGGCCGGCCCGCGCGTCTGGGACGGCATCCTGAACCGGCGCGCCGCCGGCGCCTGCACGGAGAGGTTCCCGCTCTACTCGACCTCGCGCATCGTCGCGGGCGGGCCCATCGAGGGCGGCATCTACACGTGCCGGCTGCAGCCGGTGGCCCGCGCCATCGCGCGCGGGCTCTACGGCGGCTGGCGGCCCACCCCCGCCGAGCGGAGCCGCCTGGAGGCGATCTTCCCGACGGGGGTGTGCGACTACTGACCCTCGGCTACTGGCCCTCGGCCAGCGACACCTGGACGGCGAACTCGGGCCCGTCGAGGAGGACGAACTCCTCGACGTTGCCCGCGCCGCACAGGTCGTCCTGGGCGAGGCGGACGAGCCCGATCTCGGGGCCGATGACGGTCAGGCACGAGACCTCGGCCCGCATCGACAGCTTGGCCTCCGACTTGGCCTTGCGGACCCGCCCGAGCACCTCGGAGACGACCGTCAGCACGGCCGGGTCGCCACCGCCGCGCTCGGCCGCCGGCCAGGCGGCGCGGTGCACGCTGCCCTCACGCCACCACGACCAGACCTCCTCGGTGACGAACGGCAGGAACGGCGCGAACAGCCGCAACTGCACATCGAGCGCCCGGCGCAGCGCGGTGCGGGCCGAGGCCGCCCCGGCGCCGGACTCGTAGGCCCGGGCCTTGACCAGCTCCAGGTAGTCGTCGCAGAACGACCAGAAGAACCGCTCGACGGCCTCCAGCGCCCGCGTGTGCTCGTAGCCGGCGAACGCCTCGGTCGCCTCGCGGACCACGTCGGCCAGGGCGGCCAGCATCGACAGGTCGAGCGGCTCGGTGACCTCGCCACCGCCACCGCCCTCACCCGAGCCCCCGCCCGAGCCTTCACCCAAGCCCTCGCCCAAGCCCTCGCCCGAGCCCTCGCCCAGGCCGAGCACGAACTTGGAGGCGTTGAGGATCTTGATCGCCAGCCGCCGCCCGATCTTGAGCTGACCGGCGTCGAAGGCGGTGTCGATGCCGTAGCGGCCGTTGGCGGCCCAGTAGCGGACCGCGTCGGACCCGTGCCGCTCCAGCAGGTCCATCGGGGTGACCACGTTGCCCTTGGACTTGGACATCTTCTTGCGGTCGGGGTCGAGGATCCAGCCCGAGATCGCGACGTCGCTCCACGGGGCGTCGCCGAACTCCAGGTGCGACCTGACCACGGTGGAGAACAGCCAGGTCCGGATGATCTCGTGGGACTGCGGGCGCAGGTCGGCCGGGAAGACCCGCCGGAACAGGTCGTCGTCGGTCTCCCAGCGGCCCGCGATCTGCGGGGTCAGCGACGAGGTGGCCCAGGTGTCCATCACGTCGGGATCGGCCATGAACCCGCCGGGCACGCCCCGCTGGTGCTCCGCGTAGCCGGGTGGCGTGTCGGAGGACGGGTCGATCGGCAGCAGCTCCTCGGGCGGCGTGATCGGCCGGTCGTAGACGGGCCGGCCGGTCTCGTCGAGGGGGTACCACACCGGGAAGGGCACGCCGAAGAACCGCTGCCGGGAGATCAGCCAGTCGCCCGCCAGCCCGCCGACCCAGTTGTCGTATCTCACCCGCATGTGCGGCGGGTGCCAGCTCAGCTCGCGGCCCCGCTCCAGCAGCCGCTCGCGCAGCTCCGCGTCGCGCCCGCCGTTGCGGATGTACCACTGCCGGGTGGTGACGATCTCCAGCGGCTTGTCGCCGCGCTCGTAGAACTTCACCGTGCGCTGGACCGGCCGCGGCTCGCCGTCGAGGTCGCCGGACTCGCGCAGGAGCTCGACGATCCGTTCGCGGGCGCTGTGGACGGTCTTGCCCGCCAGCTCTTTGTACGGCTCCGCGTCGACGCCCGCCGGCGGCTCGGGCAGCAGCCGGCCGTCCCAGCCGATGATCGGGCGGGTCTCCAGGTCGAGCTCGCGCCACCAGGTCACGTCGGTGACGTCGCCGAACGTACAGATCATGGCGATGCCCGAGCCCTTGTCCGGCTCGGCCAGGTGGTGGGGCAGGACGGGCACCTCGACGCCGAACAGCGGCGTGAGCACCGAGGTGCCGAACAGCGGCCGGTAGCGCTCGTCGTCGGGGTGGGCGACCAGGGCCACGCAGGCCGGGATCAGCTCGGGGCGGGTGGTCTCGATCCAGACCGGGCCGTTCTGGCCGTAGAAGGAGATCCGGTGGAACGCCCCCGGCCACTCGCGGTCCTCCAGCTCGGCCTGGGCGACGGCGGTGCGGTAGGTGACGTCCCAGAGCGTCGGCGCCTCGGCCAGGTAGGCCTCTCCACGGCCGAGGTTGCGCAGGAACGCCCGCTGCGACACCCGGCGGGAGTCGTCGCTGATCGTGGTGTAGAGCAGCGACCAGTCGACCGACAGGCCGACCCGCCGCCACACGGCCTCGAACGCCTGCTCGTCGATGGCCGTCAGCTTGTGGCACAGCTCCACGAAGTTGCGCCGCGAGATGGAGATCTCACGTTTGCCGGGCTTGTCTGGCGGTACGAACTCGGGGTCGTAGGGCAGCGAGGGATCGCAGCGCACGCCGTAGACATTCTGCACGCGCCGCTCGGTGGGCAGGCCGTTGTCGTCCCAGCCGATCGGGTAGAACACCGACTTGCCCAGCATCCGCTGGTGGCGGGCCATGATGTCGGTGTGGGTGAAGGAGAAGACATGACCCACGTGGAGGGAGCCGGAGACGGTGGGGGGCGGGGTGTCGATCGAGTAGATCTCCTCGCGCGCCCTGGACCGGTCGAACCGGTAGGTGCCCTCGCTCTCCCAGCGGCCTACCCATACCTGCTCCAAGCCATCGAGAGTGGGTTTCTCGGGCATGGACGCATGGCGTGGTCGCTGTTGAGTCATGCCTCCTTATGGTACGGCTTCGCGGACCACGAACGCGTTGCAGACTAGGGTTCGTTATCTAGGGGAAGGAGACGCCGCATGGCAGAGGACAAGCCGGATCTGGCCTGGCGGGTCATTGGCGGACTGGTCGGTCTGGCGACCGCGTGGGCGGCCCGGAAGCTCCTCGGGTTCGCCTGGGTGAAGACGACCGGCAAGGAGCCACCCATCGACACCGACTCACCCGAGGTCAGCCTGGGCGAGGCGATCGGTTACGCCGTCGTGATGGGCGTCGGCATGTCCGTGGCGCAGATCGTGGTCAACCGGACCGCCAAGAAGCGGTATGAAGCGTGGCGGACTGTGAAACAGGTGACTCCAGGGCATTGAGAAACTCGTTGGCCCAGCGGTCCACGTCGTAGGTGGTGACCCGGCGCCGCATCGTGCGCATGCGCCGGGTCAGCTCGTGCGGCGTGGCCCGCATCGCCGCCAGGAGCTGGCGCTTGACGTCCTCGATGTCATACGGGTTGACCAGATACGACTGCCGCAGCTCATCGGCAGCCCCGGCGAACTCACTGAGCACGAGTGCCCCGTCCATCGCGTGGCGGCAGGAGATGTACTCCTTGGCGACCAGGTTCATCCCGTCGCGCAGCGGGGTCACGACCATCACGTCGGCCGCCAGGTAGAGCGCGGCCAGCTCCCTGCGGCCGTACGACTGGTGGAAATACTGGATCGGCTGCAGCCCGAGCATCGCGTGCTCGCCGTTGATCCGGCCGACCTGCAGCTCGATGTCGTCACGGAGCCGGCGATACTCCTCCACCCGCTCCCGGCTGGGCGTCGCGATCTGCACGAACACCGCCTCGTTGGGCGCCAGGCTGCCGTCCTTGAGCAGCTCGCCGAACGCCTCCAGCCGCTGCCCGATGCCCTTGGTGTAGTCGAGCCGGTCGACGCCGAGCAGCAGGTGGGCGGGGTCGCCGAGCTCCGACCTGATCTCCTTGGCGCGGGTGATGACCGCCGGGTCGCGCACCATGGTGTCGAGCTCACCGAAGTCGACGGAGATCGGGAAGGCCTGTGTGGTGACGACCCGGTCGTCGAGGAAGATCTCGTTCCCCTTGTACGGCAGGCCGAGCAGCCTGCGGCACAGCCGGCGGAAGTTGGAGGCGCCGCCGGACAGCTGGAACCCCACCAGGTCGGCCCCGAGCAGTCCCTCGACCAGCTCCTTGCGCCACGGCAGCCGCCAGAACAGCTCGACCGGCGGGAACGGGATGTGCAGGAAGAAGCCGATGCGCAGGTCGGGCCGGAGCTTGCGGAGCATGGCGGGCACGAGCTGCAGCTGATAGTCCTGCACCCAGACGACCGCCCCCTTGTCGGCCACCTCGGCCGCGGCGTTGGCGAAACGCTGGTTGACGAGGCGGTAGGCGTCCCACATGTCCCGCTCGAAGACGGGCGGCGCGACCACGTCGTGGTAGAGCGGCCAGAGCGTGGCGTTGGAGAACCCCTCGTAGTAGAGCTCCACCTCCTCGGTCGACAGCGGCACCGAGATGAGGTTCATGCCGTCCTGCTCGAACGGGTCCAGTTTCTCGTCGGCGGCGCCGTGCCAGCCCAGCCAGGCGCCGTGACGGCGCTGCATCACCGGAGCGATGGCGGTCACGAGCCCGCCCGGGCTCCTGCGCCATGAGGCCGTTCCGTCCGGCTCGACCGTCCGATCCACCGGCAAGCGGTTGGCAACGATCAGAAACGAGCTACGGCCACTCACTCAAGTCCTCCTACGACTCTGTCCAGCGTGCACCGCGAGGCGCGGTGCACGGCGGCCGCCACCGGCTCCGGCCCCGCATGGGGAATGATCGCGGCGATGTGAGCGTCGGGCCTGATCAGCCACGCTTCGTCCGGCCTGACGCCGAGTTCGTCGGCCAGGCCACCGGTGCCATCCATCGTCGCGAGCTCGCGGACGGCGAGCGGCGCCCTAGTGACTTTGCCCAAGACCTGGGCAAACAAACGCTAATCGCTCATTCCGCCCACAAGTAGTAGGAAACCGTCACAAAACTGATCTCGCAAGCTCCCGTCCGGCAGCCCAGCACCGGCACCGGCCACCACGTAGGAGGGCGAGCAGCGACCGCTCACCGCGAAGCCGGGCCAGCCACTCACGGGCGACCACGGGGGCCGGCACCTCGAAGCAGAGCAGAACATTGCTCGTCGGCGGGCTAGGAGCCTGATCGGCCCCGTTCAGGAGGCTCTAACCGGCCGCGCTCGGGAGCCGCCGGCAGCTTGATCCGCAGGTCTTCGCGGATGGCCTGGCCGAGCTTCTTGGTCGCCAGCCGGTTGAGCGCGCCGCCGGCGACGGCGCCGGTCAGGAACGGGCCGAGCGTGGTCAGGTGGCGGCCCAGGGTGCGCATGAGGCGGTTGCGCAGCGCGGTCTTGGTGGCCGCGCCGAGCGCGAGCGAGACGGAGGCGGGGGCCAGCGGGTCGACGCCGCGCTGCTTGGACCAGGCAGCGGTGAAGGCGACCGCGCGCTGGGCGCCGGTGCCCTCGACGCGTACGCCGTAGACCTCGTGCAGCTCCGCGAGGAGCTTGACCTCGATGGCGGCGACCACGATCGTCTCTGCGACGAGCTGAGCGGGAGCGGAAAGGAGAAGAGGGGGCGCGGCGAACTGGGCCGCCGCGAGCGCGCCACCGATGGCGCCGACCGTCATGGTGGCCTTCTGGGCGGTGCGGACCAGGTCGTCGGCGAGCTGCTCGCCGGTCAGGCCGTGGTGGTGCTCGGACAGGGTGCGCAGGTCCCGGATGGGGATGCGCGGCGCGATGTTGAGGAAGATGTCGGCCAGCCATCGGCCTCGTCCGGTGCCGCTCTCCTTGGCCCTCCTGGAGGCGGCCGAAAGGGACTGGGCTAGGCGGCCGAGCAGCTTACGCCGCTCGGCCGGCTCCAGCTCACCGGGCTCGGTGAGCCTGCCCACGAGCTCGCCGACCTCCCTGTCGAGGTCGGCCTCCTCCTTGCCCGGTTGCTTGTCCTTATCGGGTACGGCCACGCGAAGCCTCCGTCCGGTGGTGGCGACCGCTCAGGGCCGATCGGCATCGCCGCTTGCCCTGAGCCACGGCGTCAGGCAGCGCACTCCCGGCAGACCTGCTGACCGTTCCTCTCGGACGCCAACTGGCTGCGGTGGTGCACGAGGAAGCATCGCGCGCAGGTGAACTCGTCAGCCTGGCGCGGGATGACCCGCAGGCTGAGCTCTTCGTTCGACAGGTCCGCGCCGGGCAGCTCGAGCGACTCGGCGAGATCCGTCTCGTCGATGTCGATGCTGCCGGACGACTTGTCGGTGCGCCGGGCCTGCAGTTCCTGCAGGCTGTCCTCACTGAGATCGTCGTCCGTCTTGCGTGGGCTGTCGTAGTCGGTAGCCATCGTGCTAACTCCATCCCCCTCATCTATATGTCTTCACGCTCATCGCGCGTCTTCTAACGTCCGGGACGCCCATCTTGTGCCCGATCCCGGCGGGGAGATTGTGCATCGGTACCCCAGGAGAACGGCCATCGAACCTCCCAACACGTCAGGGCCTGCCGCCGATGGCAATGGTTAGCCAAATATGGCGAAACCCACAGCCTTGGCGTCACGCACCACCGTGTTCGACGGCACATCCAACCACATGTGCGGCGAGAACGAGACGCCCCCACTCGACCAACACGCCGGATCAGCGGCGTGGAAGCCGAATGGTCACGACAAGTCCGCCGCCGTCGCGTGGCACAGCGGTCACATTTCCCCCATGAGCCTGGACCACCGCTCGCACGATGGACAGCCCCAAACCCGCTCCCTTCGCGGATTCCACCCGGTCGGCGTGGAGCCTCCTGAAGGGCTCGAACAGGCTGTTGACCTCGTACGCCGGAACGTGCTGTCCGGTGTTGGCCACCTGAACAACCAACGCACCGTCCGCCATTCCCGTCTGGATCCAGACTTTTCCGTTTTCGGGAATGTTGTACTTGACCGCGTTCTCCAGCAGGTTACTGACGGACCGCTCCAGGAGCACCGGATCGCCCACGGTAGGCGCGCTGACCAGATCGGTGACGACCGAAACCCCGTGTTCGACGGCGAACGGCATGACCTGCTCGACCGCGGTGCGCGCGACGTCCTCGACGTCCAGGGGTTTGCGCACCGCCAGGTCGCGCTCGCTCCTCGCGAGCAGCAGCAGCCCCTCGATCAGCCGCTCGTTGCGGGCGTTCACCTCGAGCAGGGTGCGGCCCAGGGCCTGGAGGTCCTGCGAGGCCTCGGGGTCGGACAGGGCGATCTCCAGGACCGTCCGGTTGATGGTCAACGGCGTGCGCAGCTCGTGCGAGGCGTTGGCGACGAACCGCCGCTGGGTGTCGAAGGCGACGTTGAGCCGGGTGAGCATGGCGTCGAAGGTGTCGGCCAGTTCCTTCAGCTCGTCGTTGGGGCCCTGGAGGTCGATCCGCTGGTGCGCCAGGTTGCTCTCGGACAGCTTCCTGGCCGTGGCGTTCATCTGCGCCACCGGGCGCATCGCCCGGTCGGCGACGAAGTAGCCGAGGATGACCGCCAGCAGGCCGACGCCCAGCAGGGCGAGGAACGAACTGCTCAGCAGGGCGTCGCGGGCGGTCTGCACCGCCTGCTGCTGGGCCAGGCGCCACCGGTTCTCGATGATGGCCGCGTCGATGGCGTTCATGCCGCTGAGGTCGAGGGGCAGCCAGGCGTCGTCGATCGCCCTGCCGACGATCGCGTAGATCGAGAACAGCAGCACGGCGGCGGCCACGAAGAACAGCGCGCTGTAGGTCAGGGTGAGCCGCCACCGGATGCTCACCCGGCCGGGCAGCTCCCTGACCCGGTCCATCGCGCTCCGCTGGACCGGCGCGTAGGAGGGCGGCGGCGGGCCGTCCCAGGCCGGGGGTCCGCTCGGCGGCGGCGCCTGCCTCTTCCGCTCGGACGACGGGCTGATCATGGGGTGCGTCTGCACCTCTTCGCGCCGTTCTGGACGTTCGCTCACAACTTGTATCCCACCCCGGGCACCGTCTCGATCACCTGAGGGTCGCCCAGCTTCTTGCGCAACGTCATCATCGTCACGCGCACCACGTTGGTGAACGGGTCGATGTTCTCGTCCCATGCCTTGTCCAGCAGGTCCTCCTGGCTGACCACGGCGCCCTCGGCGCGCATCAGCTCCTCCAGGACCGCGAACTCCTTCTTGGTCAGCACGACCTCCCGCCCGTCGCGCTCGACCAGCCGCTTGCCGGGGTCGAGCCGGATCCCGCCGCGCTGCAGCACGGGCGGCAGCGCCGGGGCCGAGCGGCGGCCGAGCGCCCGGACCCGGGCGACCAGCTCGATGAAGACGAACGGCTTGGCGAGGTAGTCGTCGGCGCCCAGGCCGAGGCCCTCCACCTTGTCGTCCACGTCGCCCGAGGCGGTCAGCATCAGGATCCGCGAGGCCGAGCGCTGCTCCACCAGGCGGCGGCAGACCTCGTCGCCGTGCACCACCGGCAGGTCACGGTCGAGGACGATCACGTCGTAATCGATGTAGGACGTGCGCTCCAGCGCCCCGCCCCCGTCATAGGCCACGTCGACGGCCATGGCCTCGCGCCGCAACCCGGTCGCGATCGCGTCGGCCAGCACTCGCTCGTCCTCAACCACCAGCACCCGCACGCCCGTGCACCTCTCTCCGATTCCTGACCGACATTCTGACCTCAGCCTCGATAAGCGCACGGTAAGGCATGTCGGCGCCTGCCTCGGACAAGGCTCCGCGAATTTCCATGTTTCGGATGACGAGGGGGCTGGGTATGCCTGCGAAACACCCGCCGCCGTGTGCCGAACGACCCTCGCGTGCGCAGGCCGGGTCACACCCGTCGCCCAGGACGTTTCTGGACCCCCTCAGAAAGCTGGACCCCCTCAGAAAGCAGGTGAGATGGGCGAGTTCACGACCACGATCGAAAGCCGCCTCGACCAGGCTTACAAGGGCCTCAGGGAGGCCCGCAGCGCCGGTGACGACTACCTCGCCGACACCTTCACCGCGGAGATCGAGGATCTGCGCAGGCTGGCGGACGATCACGGCATCCCGTTGCGGAGCTGATGCCCGCGTGACGGCGGCCGGGCCCCTGGGAAAGGGGCCCGGCCGCCGTCACGTCCGGGGTCGCCCGCCGCTGACCCACGGCCGGCTCGCCCGCCGCGGCCAACCCGCGGCCGGCGTCGAGGTCAGCCGTCGCGCTCGGGGTCGAGCGCGACGAGCAGGTCGTGCAGCTCCTCGAACAGCCCGGGCGCCGCGCAGAGCATCAGGCCGTAGTTGGGCGGCCTGCCGTGCAGTCCGCCCAGCCCGGCCCCGGCCTCGGTGGCCACCAGCCCGGCCGCCGCGAAGTCCCAGTGGTTGACGCCCCGCTCGTAGTAGGCGTCCACCCGGCCCGCGGCCACCGAGCAGAGGTCGATCGCGCAGGACCCGCCGCGCCGGATGTCGCGCACCCGCGGCAGCACCGCCGCCACCACCTCGCCCTGCACCGCCCGCCGGTCGGCCCCGTAGCCGAACCCGGTCGCCACCAGCGCCCGTGACAGCGGCACCCCGGTGTTGCAACGCAGCCGCTCGCCGCCGAGCCAGGCGCCCTCGCCGAGCGCCGCGGTGAACACCTCGCCGCGCGGCACCACGTTGACCACGCCCGCGACGATCTCGCCGTCCACCTCGACCGCGATCGACACCGCCCACTCGGGCAGGCCGTACAGGAAGTTGACCGTGCCGTCGATCGGGTCGACGATCCAGCGGACATCGGAGGAACCGCCCTGCTCGCCGCCTTCCTCACCGAGGAAGCGGTCACCGGGCCGGGCCGCCCGGACGCGGGCGCGGATGAGCTCCTCCGAGGCCCGGTCCAGGGCGGTGACCACGTCAGTGGGGCTGGACTTGGTCGCGACCACGCCGGACATGGTGGGCCGCTTGGCGAGCAGCATGTCGCCCGCCTCCCGCGCGATGTCCTCGGCCAGCCGTGCGAAGTCGGTCATCAGGCCACCGAGTCCGGGCGCTTCCACTCCTGGCCGAGTACGTGCTGGGCGAGGAAGGCCAGGATCGTCTCGTACCAGGCGATGGTGTTGCCCGGCTTGAGGATCCAGTGGTTCTCGTCGGGGAAGTAGAGGAACTTCGACTCGACGTTCGTGCGCCTCAGGTCCCACCAGAGCCGCAGGGCCTCGCCGATCGGCACCCGGTAGTCCTTGTCTCCGTGGATGACGAGCATCGGGGTGCCGATCTCGTCCAGCGCGAGGTGCGGGGAGAGTTTCGCGTAGCGCTCGGAGCCGGGCGCGCCGAACTCGCGCTGCCAGTACATGGAGGCGTCGGTGGTGCCGGCGAACTGGTCGAGGTTCCACAGCGAGGCGTGGGTGACGATGGCCTTGTAGCGGTCGCTGTGACCGGCGACCCAGTTGGCCATGTAGCCGCCGAAGGAGCCGCCCATCGCGCCGAGCCGGTCGGCGTCGATGTCGTCCCTGGCCACGGCCACGTCCATGATCGCGTCGAGGTCGGCCAGGGTGCGCGGGCCCCAGTCGCCCCAGCCGCGGTCGATCATCTCCTGGCCGTAGCCGGTGGACAGGCACGGATCGGGCATCAGGACGGCGTAGCCGTGCTCGGCCATGATCCACGACTGCCAGCGCCACTGCCAGTCGTTCCACGAACCGACGGGGCCGCCGTGGATCCACAGCAGCAGCGGGGCCGGATCGGCGGCCGAGGCGTCCCGGGGCAGCACGAGCCAGCCGCGGATCGTGGCGCCGTCGTCGGCGGTGGTGGAGATCTCGGTCAGGGTGCCGGGCAGCTCGGGACGGGGCGTGGGAGACGGCAGGTCGGCGATCTCGCCGGTGGCGGTGTCGATCCTGGCCGGTGCGGGCGCGAGGCCGACCCCACTGCGCAGCGCGTACAGGAACCGGCCGTCGGGCGAGGCGTTGGGCGCGAGATAGGACGCGTCGTCACCGGTGAGCCTGACCGCCTCTCCGTTCTCGTGATCGCGCCCGTCGCGCTCGCCCACCGGGACGCGGAAGACCGGGCGGCGGCCCTGGTGATCGGCGACCAGGAAGACGGCCGAGGAGTCTGGCGCCCACGCGAGGCCCGCCGGGAACAGGTCGGGCGCGTGGGCGCCGCCCTCGCCGGTGGCCAGGTCGCCGATCCACAGCTCGGCGCGCGCCGACACCTCCAGACCGGTGTGCCGGTCGCGGGAGCAGGCGACGCGGGCGCCGTCCGGCGAGACGGCGATCGGCCCGGTGAAGTCGTGGGCGTCGTCGGCGAAGATCACCCGGCGCTCGCCGGTGGCCACGTCGATCGCGACGAGTTCGGTGCGCAGTTCGCCGCCGGACAGCGGAACCCGCCAGGTCGAGACCACGGTGGCGCCGTCGGGGGTGAGCTCGAACGCGACCTCGCGCAGCGCGTCGCCCGGGTCGGGTGTCAGGTCGCGCACGTCCTCCAGCCGGTCGTCGCCGAGCCTCCCGGCGAACAGCCGGGTCCGGCCGGGGCCGAGGTCGTGGTCCCAGTAGCGGACCGGGTAGCCCTCGTGCAGGATCGCGCTGATCCCGGCGTCCTTGCGCGACTTGCGGCGTTCCTCCTCGGTCGCCTCCTCGCCGTCGAGCACGTCGGAGGCGAACACCACGACGTCGCCCGCCGCGCGCACCGCGCCGATGCCGCCGGGACGGGAGGCCACCTGGCGGGCTTCTCCGCCGGAGCGGGGCAGCAGCCAGAGCGAGGGCACCTCGTCGGTGGAGTCCTTGACCGCCGGGTCGAGGCGGGCGGAGGTGAACAGCAGGTCGCCCGCGCCGGTGAACTCCGCCTGGGTCTCGCCCTTGGCCGACCGGGTCAGGCGGTAGGGCTCGGCGTCCACCGGGATCGCCCAGAGCGCGGTGCCGTACGACTTGCCGTCGGGATTGAGGGACTGCACGGCGGAGATGAGCCGCGAGGCGTCGGGCGAGAGCTTCAGTGAGAGAACTCGAGGGATCGCCACATAGTCACGGATGTCATTGAATGCGCTCACTCGATCGAACCTACCTCGCGGCAGGGAGCACGGACACTCCGACATAGGGTTGTCACGTGGGGAATTACGACGCGTTGCTGATCCTCTCGTTCGGCGGGCCCGAAGGTCCTGACGACGTGCTGCCGTTCCTGGAGAACGTCGTCCGGGGCAGGGGCGTGCCGCGCGCGCGGCTGATGGAGGTGGCCGAGCACTACCTGGCGTTCGGCGGCGTCAGCCCGATCAACCAGCAGAACCGCGACCTGGTCGAGGCGCTGCGCCCGGTGGCCGGCGTGCCCGTCTACTGGGGCAACCGCAACTGGCGCCCGTTCGGCGAGGACACCGTGCTGCGGATGCGCGACGACGGCGTGCGCAGGGCCGCGGTCTTCGCCACCTCCGCGTGGGCCGGCTACTCCAGTTGCCGGCAGTACTACGAGGACATCGCCCGGATCTCCGTCGAGGGAGGTCCCGAGCTGGTCAAGATGCGGCACTACGGCGACCACCCGGGGTTCGTCACCGCCGTGGCCGACCACACCCGGCAGGCGCTGGAGCGGCTCGGCCGTGACGACGCCCGGCTGGTGTTCACCGCGCACAGCATCCCGGTCGCCATGGCCGAGACCTCCGGTCCGGCCGGCGGGCTCTACGAGGCGCAGTTGCGCCGCTCGGCCGAGCTGGTCAACCGGGCGCTGGGCCGCACGCAGCCGTGGGACCTGGTGTGGCAGTCGCGCAGCGGACCGCCGCAGGTGCCGTGGCTGGAGCCCGACGTCTGCGACCACCTGCGCAAGATCGACGCGCCCTCGGTGGTGCTGGTGCCGCTGGGGTTCGTCTCCGACCACATGGAGGTCGTCTACGACCTCGACACCGAGGCCCGGCAGGTGGCCGGCGAGCTCGGACTGCCGATGGAGCGGGCCTCGACGGCGGGCGTGCATCCCGCGTTCGTCCGCATGGTGCGCGAGCTGATGGACGAGCCCGAGCCGGCGCCGTGCGCGCAGACCTGCTGCCCGCCGCCGCGACGCCCGGGAGCGCCCCGGGCGTGATCGGCGGGGGTCAGGCGTAGGCGCGGGCGTAGGCCGCGGCGACGCCCATCACCTTGTTCACGTAGTCCCACGAGTGGTTGTAGAACCAGATCGCCTTGCGCAGCTTCTCGCCGCCCTTGCCGGCGCCGTTCGCGCACAGGTAGTTGGCCGCTCCGGGCACCGCGTCGTACGGGCTCCAGATGTCGGCCTTGCCGTCGCCGTCGCCGTCCACCCCATAGGCCTTCCAGGTGGCGGGCATGAACTGCATGGGCCCGAGCGCGCCCGCGCTGGAGGGGCCGTTGTTGCGGCCGTGGCCGCTCTCCACCTGGCCGATCGCGGCCAGCACCGTCCACGACAGGCCGGGGCAGCGGGTGGCCGACACCTTGTAGAGATCGAGGTAGCTGGTGGGCCGCTGCGCGGCGACCGGCTGTTCCGTCGCGCGGGGAGTGCTCGGGGGGGTGCTCTTGCGCGGTTCGGCGACCAGTGAGACGACCTGGGATCCGTCGCCGAGCAGCCTCTTGACCCGCGCCTGGCTGATGGCGCCCTTGCCGTGCAGGAGCACCGCGACGCCCGGCGCGAGCCCGAGGGCCTTGCCCGTCTCGGTGCTCACCAGGCCGTCGACGCCCTTCAGTCCGAGCGTGGCCGAGGCCGCGACGCGCAACCTGGGGCCGCCGTCCAGCTGGTAATGGGCGCCGAGCACGAGGCCCAGGCGGCGGGTGGCCGCCGCGTCGGCGACGAGTTCGCCCCTGTCCAGCGCGCTCCAGACGCCGGGCTGGCCGGCGACCGCCTTGGGCGTCCACGAGCGGAACCCGGCCGGGTCGACGGCGAGCAGGTTGAGCCCGGTGCCCGACACCTTGACCGAGCCCGCGTCGATCACGATCACCTTCTGCACGTTCTTCAGCTCGGCCAGCGCGAACCGGGTCCGCTTCGGCACCTCGCCACGGGCGATCGCGAGCAGCCTGGGCGGGGTCGGGGTGACGCCGGGGCCGCCTTCGCCGAAGTCTCGGGCGGGCGCCGTGGTGGGGACGAGCTGGTCGAGCCGGATCTGCTCCGGTCGCTCGCGGTCGCGGCGTGCCGGCTGCTCCTTCGCGGTCCCGAGCAGGTCATCGTTCATGATCACCACGACTCCGCCGCCCACCAGCGTGAGGACGACCACGGCGACGATCATGTAGAGCACGGCACGGAGGGTGGGAAGTCCGGACACCCGGCACACGTTAGCTCAGCCATCGGGTAAAACAGTTGCTGTACGGACAGACGGTGCGTAAAGGTTAAGGTCGCGCAGTAGGGAGAAACGTCACGTGGTCGGGCCTTACCGGGGATTGTTCAACGGGCCCGGCGTCAAAGGTTTCGTGCTGGCCGGCTTCATCGGCCGGATGCCCATGTCGATGCTCGGCATCGGCATCGTGCTGCTGATCTCGGCCCTCACCGGGTCCTACGCGACCGCGGGCGCCGTCGCCGCGACCACCAACGTCGCCTTCGCCATCGCCGCGCCGCTGTCCGCGCGGCTGGTGGACCGGTTCGGGCAGAGCCGGGTGATCATCCCGCTCGCCTCGGTCAACGCCCTCGCGCTGGCCGCCCTGATGCTCAGCGCGAGGTTCGGCCTGCCCGAGTGGACGCTCTACGTCACCGGCCTGCTGGTCGGCGCGACCTCGCTCTCGCTCGGCTCCATGGTGCGGGCCCGCTGGTCCACGCTGTACGGCGGCTCGGCCAGGATGCACACCGCGTTCTCCTTCGAGTCGGTGGCCGACGAGGTCATCTTCGTCACCGGGCCGGCGATCGTCACGGTGCTCGCCACGGCGGTCAACCCGTACGCGGGGCTGCTGGTGGCGCTGCTGTGCATGCTCGGCGGCTCCTTCGCGCTGGCGCTGCAGCGGCGCACGCAGCCGCCGGTCCAGCCGGTCAGAAGCACCTCGGGCACCCCCATCCTGATCCCCGGAATCGCCCTGCTGGCCTGCGTCTACGTGGCGCTCGGCGCGGTGTTCGGCTCGGTCGACCTGATCACGGTGGCGTTCGCCGAGGAGGAGGGCGTGAAGGGCGCCGCCGGGTTCCTGCTGGCCTCCTTCGCCGGCGGGTCGATGGTGTCGGGCCTGTGGTTCGGGTCCAGGAACTGGCGGATCCCGCTGCGGGGCCGGTTCGTGCGGGCGCTGGGCGTGTTCGTGGTGGGGCTGGTGCCGATCTCGTTCATCGGCGACGCGTGGATCATGGCCGTGGGGCTCTTCGTGGCCGGGCTGGCCATCTCGCCGACGCTCATCACCGGCTTCTCGCTCACTGAGCGGCTGGTGCCGCCGTCGCTGCTCACCGAGGGTCTGGCCTGGATCTCGACCTCGATCGGGTTCGGGGTGGCGGTCGGCGCGTGGGCCGGCGGGGCGCTCACCGAGGCGTTCGGGGCGTCCAGCGCGTACGGCTTCTCCGTCGTCTGCGCGGCCCTCGCCGCAGTCGTCGGTGTGGGAGGTTCGGGTTTGCTGAGACTTCCCGAGGCACCTTCACCCGCGGAGACATGATCCGCTACGGTCGAAACATCCCTCGTAACACCCTTCACACCGGAAGCCCTATTTCATGTCCCGACAAATCTATTCACTTTTGGCCATCGCGGCTGTCACCCTCACGCTGACACCGGCACCCGCCCTGGCCGACTCCCCAGCCAACCAGCAGGCGGCGAAGACCACCCCCGCCCCGGTCGACTGCGAGCAGCTCAAGTGCATCGCGCTGACCTTCGACGACGGGCCGGGCAAGTACGCGGGCACGCTCCTCGACACCCTGAAGAAGTACGACGCCAAGGCGACGTTCTTCCTGGAGGGCCAGTACGTGAAGAGCCGCCCGGCCTACGTCAAGCGCATGGCCAAGGAGGGCCACGAGCTCGGCAACCACAGCTACAAGCATCCCAACTTCACGACCATCGAGCCGGGGGCCATCCGGAGCGAGATCCAGAAGACGCAGGATGCCGTCAAGAAGGCCGCGGGCGTCGAGCCCAAGCTGCTGCGCCCGCCGTACGGGATGGCCGACCTGCAGGTGTCGGACATCGCGGCCGAGTTCGGCATGCCGATCGTGCTGTGGACCGGCGGGTCGCGTGACTGGTCCACCAAGAACGCCGACGCCATCAAGAAGCAGACGCTGGCGGTGGCCAAGCGCGACGGCATCATCCTCATGCACGACTGGGTGAAGCAGACCGTCGACGTGATGCCCTCACTGGTCAAGACGCTGCAGAGTCGCGGCTACACCCTGGTGAAGGTCTCCGACATCCTCAAGAAGGAGAACCTGGAGGCGGGTGACATCTTCCCGGTTCCGGAGGGCTGGGAAAACTGAGTATCGTTCACGTTTAGTTCGGAACGAGACTCGAAGGGGCCGCTCATGGTCTACACGAACTGGGCACGCAACCAGTCGGCCACCCCCTTCGAGGTGCGCACCCCGGCCTCGGTCGACGACGTCGTACGAGCCGTGCGCGACGCGGCGGCGGGCGGCCGGCGGCTGCGCATGGTCGGCACGGGCCACTCCTTCACCGGAGTGGCCCTCACCGACGGCATCATGCTGCGCCCCTCCGCGCTGACCGGCGTCCGCTCGGTCGACGGCGACCGCGTCACCGTCCTCGCCGGCACCCCGCTCAAGGTGCTCAACGAGCTGCTCGACGAACGCGGCCTGGCCCTGGCCAACATGGGCGACATCACCGAGCAGACCGTGTCGGGCGCCATCCAGACCGGCACCCACGGCACCGGCCGCGACAGCGGCGGCCTGGCCGACCAGGTCACCGCCCTGGAGCTGGTCCTGGCCGACGGCTCGGTGGTGACGGCCGCGCCGGGCGACGACCTGTTCGACGCCGCCCGGGTCGGGCTGGGCGCGCTCGGCGTGCTGACCGCCGTGACGTTCCAGGTGGAGCCCGCGTTCCTGCTGCGCAACCAGCGGCGCCGGATCACACTCAGCCGGATGCTCGACTCGCTCGACGAGATGACCAGCGGCAACGAACACCTCGACTTCTTCTGGCTGCCGCACACCGACGCGTGCCTGGTCAAGACCAACAACCGGCACCCCGGCCCGCCCCGGCCGCCGAGCGCCGCCAAGCACTGGCTGGACAACGTCTTCCTGGAGAACACCGTCTTCGGCGTGGCCTGCGCCGCCGGCGCCCGGTTCCCCGGGCTGATCCCCCGGATCAACGCGCTCAGCGCGGCCGCGCTCGGCGACTCCGAGGCCGTGGACGCCTCGTACCGCGTCTTCACCGCCCGGCGCGACGTGCGCTTCCTTGAGACGGAGTACGCCGTGCCGCGCGATCGGCTCGGCCAGGCGCTGCGCGAGACGCGCGACCTGGTCGAGCGCGCCGACTGGAAGATCACCTTCCCGATCGAGGTGCGGGTGACGCCGCCCAGCGACGCCTGGCTCTCCACCGCGTACGGCCGGCCGTCGGCGTACATCGCCTGCCACATGTACCGGCCGACGCCCAACCCCGCCTACTTCGCGGGGGTGGAGGAGATCATGACGCGGCTGGAGGGCCGGCCGCACTGGGGCAAGCTGCACACCCGCGACGCCGCCTACCTGAGCACGGTCTACCCGAGGTTCGCCGACTTCGTGGCGCTGCGCGACCGGCTCGACCCGGAGCGACTGTTCGGCAACGCCTACCTGGACGCCGTGCTCGGCTGACGGTGACGACGCGGGTGAGCGCCGACCGGCGGGCGCCTGACCCGCCGGCTGACCGGCCCCGTCACTCCGGCGCCCCCGCGGCGGGCTCGTCGCCCTCCGGCGGCGATGCCGGCGCCTCCTCCACCACGTCCGGCCGCTCCGTCGGCTCCGGCGGGGCGCTCGTCGGGTCGACCGGCTCGGCCGGGCGGGTGCCGGTGTCCGTCGGCGTGGGCGTGGGGACGGGCGAAGGCGTCGGCGACGAGGTGGGAGTGGCCGTCACCGTGACCGTCGGCACGGGAGTCGGCGACGGGTCGCCGGACGGCGTGGTGACCGCCGGGGAGGGCTCCCACGAGCGGCGTTCCTCCTCGACCGGCGCCTTCGCCGGCCCCTTGTCGCTGACGGGCCCCCGGAGCTGCTCGTGCACGGTCGTCCCCGCGATCCCCTGGTAGATCAGGATGCCGCCCATGCTGACGGCGAAGACCAGCGTCGCGGCGACGGCGATCGTGATCCACGGCAACTTCGGCCGGGGCGCCTCCACCGGCGCCATGACCAGGGTCGACTCCGCCTGATCGGGGTCGTCGTCACGGACCGTGGCGTGCGCGGCCGTGGCCAGCGCGCCCTCGCCCTCGGCCTCGTGGGGCGGGTCCGCGTGGTCGGGATGGGTCAGCCGGGCGATCACGGTGTGCTGCTTGACCTTGTCGCCGGTGCGCTTGAGGTAGTGCGTGTAGACGGCCGAGGCGACGGTGCTGGCGATGCTCACCACCGCGGCGCCGATCACCGTGCCCGCAACCCCGAGGTAGGAGGCCGCGGCCGCGGCCGTCACCGCCGCCAGGGCGCTCCCTCCGATCTGCGGCCCGCTCAGCTCGAACTTCCGCTGCTCGCCGCCCATACCGTCGATCAGTCCCCTCTGGCCATCCGTAAGGTAAAGAGCTTCCTCGTGAATAGACGCGACTGCGTGTCCCGTTGTTCCTGTGACCTGCGCGACAGGCACCCTCTTGGCTCGTGCCCCGACGATTCGGCCTGCCCTCCGTCTACCTAGCCGCGGCCGTGGCGACGGCCATGACCACAGCGGTGCCCCTGGCCATGACGCCCGCTTCCGGCCTCGCCGCCCGGCCCGCCACGAGCGAGCCCGCCCTGCCCCATGTCGTCACCGCGCGCGACCGGGCCGCCGCCCGGGACCTCGTCGGCGAGGTGCGCTGGCGGGTGCGCCGCTACTACACCGCGGCGCTGCCCGGCTTCGCCACCTGGCTCACCCCGGCCGAGGCGGACGAGCTGCGCGCCGATCCGCGCGTGCGCGCCATCGAACCCGACCGGCTGATCCGCCCGCTGACCGGCTCGCGCCCGCCCGGCGACCCCGGACCGGAGGCCACCGGCGCCGGCACCACGGTGTACGTGGTGGACAGCGGCCTCGACCTCGGCCGCGCCGAGTTCGGCGACCGGGCCTGGCGTGCCTTCGACGCGACCGGAGGCACCGGCGACGACTGCACCGGGCACGGCACGCGGGTGTCCCGCGAGATCTCCGCCGCCGCGCCCGGCTCCAGGATCGCCTCGGTGCGCGTGCTCGGCTGCGACGGCGCCGGCACGCTGTCGGACGTCGTCGCCGGCCTCGACTGGGTGCGCAGACACGCCCGGCACCCCGCCGTGGCGAACCTCTCCCTCGACGGCGCCGGCTCCCCTGCCTACGCCACCGCCGTACGCCGCCTCGTGCGGTCCGGCGTCTTCGTCACCGGCGCCTCGGACACCGCCGGCTGCCGGCTGGCCCGGAACGGCCAGGCGTTCTCCGCCGCCGCCCCTGGGCTGGCCGGACTCGCCGCCCGTCACCTGGAGCTCCATCCAGCCGCCGGTCCATTGGCTCTCGCGTCTTACCTGAAGTGCACGGCGGCGCGCGGCTCAGTTCGCCAGAATCCATCAGGGGCCCCGCGAAACGGCGGGCGCTGATTTCGATGGAAGCGATAAATGTGACCGGCGTCACATCGCCCCGGGGCTATCCCAGGAAGGCGATGTTCGGACATGCCGGGTACGGTGCTGGCAGGCAACCGGCACACGCGAGAGACTCATGGGTCCGGGGGAAGAACGAGCACGCTGACGAAGGGACTCGTATGCAGGAGCTCCGACTCGTCGCGGTGAGCGAAGACGGCACCTATCTCGTGCTGGCGACTGCCGGCCGGGGTACACGCTTCACGCTTCCCGTGGACGACCGGCTCCGTGCTGCCGTCCGTGGCAACTTCTCCCGTCTCGGCCAGTACGAGATCGAAGTGGAGAGTCCGTTGCGCCCCAAGGAGATCCAGGCTCGCATACGTGCCGGAGAGACCGCGGAACAGATCGCCGCGACCGCCGGCATCCCTGTCGAGCGGGTCCGCTGGTTCGAGGGCCCCGTGCTGCAGGAGCGCGAGTACGTCGCCCAGCAGGCGCAGCGCGTCGCCGTACGAATGCCGGGAGAGTCCTCCCCCGGCCCCACCCTCGGCGACCTGGTCGCCGAGCGGCTCACCCGGCGCGGCGTGCCCACCGACGAGATCGACTGGGACTCCGCCAAGCGTGACGACGGGCTGTGGCGGGTCAAGCTCGGCTACGTGTGGAACGGTCACACCAGGCACGCCGAGTGGCTGTTCGACCCCCGGCGCCGCCACGTCACCCCGCACGACGACGAGGCGCTGCGCCTGTCGGCCGCCGACTTCGATCCGAGTCCCGTCACCGAGGACACCACGGTCACACCGTTCGCGCCGCGCGTGGCCAAGCTGCAGCCGGTGCCGCCGCTGGCCTCCGACCCGCTGCCGTTCCCCTCGGTGGTGCGGCGCGAGCCCGAGGAGCCCGCCATCGGCTACCAGCCGCCCGCGCGCGGCTCGGAGTCCGCCTACACGCGCCCGGCCTCCCCGTCCCGTGAGGCTCCCTTCGAGCCCGGCCACACCCGTCCCGGCGGGGGCGCGCCGTGGGCTCCCGACTTCGGCTCCACCCGTCCGGCCGGCCGCGACTTCCGGCCCTCCCCCGGCCCCGACCGCGCGGACGCGCCCGACGACGTCGCGCCGCCCGCCGCCTTCCAGCCTCCGGCCTCCACCGCGCCGCCGTCCTCCCCCGCCGCCCCGGACACCTACCGGCCCACCGGCGCGCGTCCGGTCCAGCCCGAGCACCACCTCTCTCGCCAGCCCGAGCAGCACGCCCCCCGCCAGCCCGATTTCCTCGCCGACACCGGCGCGGCGCCTTCATTCGCCGAGTCCGGATCGACGACGCACGCTGACCCGGGCCGAGCCCCAGGCGTCGGAACGGGCCATGCCGACTCGGGCCGGGCTCCGGGCTCCGGAACGGGCCATGCCGACTCGCTCGCCCCGTCCACACAGGCAGCCGACGGATCGCCGGCCAGGGAACCCGCTCCGAGCCCTCGGCCCGCGACCACTCCGGTCGCCGACGTCCACCCAACCGGCCGGCCCGAGGCACCGCCTCAGGCCTTCTCGGCGCCCCAGGCCGATGCGGTGGCCTCGGCTCCCGAGACACCGCCTCAGACCATCGCGGCCCACGCAGCCCAGGCCGATGCGGTGGCCTCGGCTCCCGAGACGAAGCCCGCCACCGAGGCTCCGGCCTCCCCCGGCGACAAGCCGTCCACCGAGGACCGGCCCGTGGTGACCGAGATGACCGCCCAGGCGGGCACCGGTTCGTCCAGCGAGCCACCGGCCGACGCGGGGATGAGGGTCACCGCGGAGTCCCTGACCGGCGACGCGCCGGAAGGCACGTCCGGCCCGCTCGGCGACCCCGCCGCGCCTTCTCAGCCTGCTGACACGACACCCGCCGCGACCTCAACCGACAGGGCTACGCCTCCCGCCTCCCCGCCGTCCACCACCTCGGCCACACAGCTCGACGCCACCACCGGCACCGACCAGGCCATGAGCCCACAGCCGACAGCGGGCACGCAGACTTCGCCCACCCTGCCCGGCAGCCAGACCACGCCCGACGGCCCGGCCGCCTCTCACGTGCAGGCCACGTCCGAACACCAGACCACGCCTGACGCGCAGGCCACGCCCGAACGGCAGACCACGTCGCCGGCATCCCCGACTACTCCGGCGACTCCCGCCACGCCGGCCGGCCTTCCGACCTCGCCTGCCACACCGACAACGCTTCCGGCACCCGCCACGCCCACCCCCCTTCCGTCGTCACCCGATGCGCCAACCTCGGTCCCGACGACACCGATCGCCCCGCCCGCCGCCGCGCCAGTGACGGCGTCGCCTGCCGTCGCCGAGGGCCAGACCACGCCCGCCGCGTCAGAGACGACCACCGCCGCCAAGGACACAACAGCGACACCGGCAGCCGTCGCGCACACCGAAGCACCGGCGGCCCCGGCAGCGACCGTGCCGCCGTCCGCCGAAACGCCGAGCTCGGCAGAAGGCACCACAGGCACGGCAGAGCCCACCGGCGGGGACGTGCCGGCCACGGAAGCACCCACCGCAGCAGGAACGACCACATCGACCACAACACCTGTCACGACGGAAGCCGCCACACCGGCAGCGGCGACACCCACCACAACGGGATCCGCAGCGACACCGGCGACGGCGGAACCCATCACGCCCATCGCCGAAGCACCCACCACGACGGAAACCGCCACACCGGCCGCAGAAGCCCCTGCCACGACGGAGCCCACCACCCCCGCCGAGGCGCCCGGGGCAGTGGAAACCGCCACACCGGCCACCGGGACCCCTGCCGCGCAAGCACCCGCCGAGATGGCGGTCGCCACGCCGGCCGCCGAGGTGTCCGAGGCGGCGGAGACTCCCGCACCGGCTGCCGAGCCGGAGGCGGAGCCTCAGGCCGCGTCCCAGGAGCCGGCGCAGGAGCCAGTGCAGGAGCCTCCGGTTCCCAAGCCCGTTCCCAAGCCTCCGGCGCCCAGGCCCAAGCCGGCCCCGGGGCGTGAGCCCAAGGCGGCCGTGCCCGCGGCACGGCCGGGCAAGGACGACCCGGCCAAGGAGGGCACGGCCGCGGAGGAGCCCGCGGTGCCGGTGCCGTCCCCACCGCCTGCTCCGGCGGCACGCCCGGCACGCAAGGGGTCGCGGGGACGCCGCGCCTCGGTGCCGACGTGGGACGAGATCATGTTCGGCGCCCGCCGCCCGGACTGATCTTGCGAGTCGCCCGCCGGGGTGACCAGGAGCCAAGGCCCGTCACCTACCGTCGGCCGGGTGGTGCCGCTGGGTGCGGACCGTCACCTGGCGCCATGGCTTTGGGTGGAGACCACGAGGGCCATGGGCAGGTACCTGCCCCGGCCTGGTGATCGGTGGCAGGCCCGGCTGCCGCCCGCACCGGCAGGACGGGGCCTCAGGAGAACCGGGCGAGGATCTGGTCGTAGACGCGATCAAAGCTGATCGTGAAATGCCGTCGCCGGTGTCCCGCGCCGACGAGATGATGGCCGAGCCGTTCAAGATTCGGTGACGGGTCACTGAGCGTTGTCGGAGCCCTCGCTGAAGGGGGCCAGCCAGTCGGGGGTGACCTCGGTGGGGAAGTTCACGGCCTGCTCGCGCGAGACATCGTACGCGGAGTAACCACCCTTGCCCGCCCCCACGCCGGCGATGAGTGTGAAGACGCCGGCCCGGCGCTGGAACCAGGTCTGCCTGATGCGCCAGCCGACCACGGCGCGTCGTTCGACCACGGCCTGGACCCGTCGCAGGGAGCCGGAGCGGACCGAGAGGCGGTCACCGTCGAAGCCGTGCCCCAGCGAGCGGTAGCGGTCGAGGCCGAGCGGGACGCCGAGGCCCGCCAGGATCAGGGCGAGCACCATGAGGATCCACCAGAACAGAGTCCCGGCGAACACCGCGGCCAGGCCGGCGACGGCGGTGAGCACGAGCCACGGGAACACGGCGCGGAAGAGGCGCCGGTTTCGGGCCACGGGGGGATGCGGGCGCAGGGACGCCTGGTAGGGACCGATGGCGTCCGCGACGACCTGGAACGCGACGGCGCGCGGCACGTCCGGCAGGAGCTGCCCCCGTGTGGACGAGTCGCCGAGGCCGGTCACGATGGCCCAGGCACGGGCGACCTTGGCCCACCGTTCGACGAGTCCGTCGACGACCTCGTAGCCGCGCACCCGTCTCCGCTCCAGCGAGACGCTGCGCCGGTTGATCAGCCCGCGCTCCGCCACCAGGTAGCCGTCACGCTGCTTGAGCCGGAAGTCCCAGTTGAACACCGCGTACATGAGACCGCCCACGAACGGCATGGCCACCACGAGCAGCAGCACGGCCACCAGCAGCAGGTAGGGACGGTCCCAGAGCCACTGGCCGACCGTCCAGGCGGTGTCCCTGCCGACGCCGAGCTCGTTGCCCCACTGGAACGCCAGCCCGACGGCACCGCCCACCAGGGCGAACGGTGTCAGCAGGTAGGCGCCTGAAAGGGGGCCGTACAGGAGCCATCTGCGGGGCACACCGATGATGGTGTGCTCGGCCGGCGCGGTGGGGCCCGCGGCCTCCTCGGTCCGCGCGCCCTGCTCCTGCGTCGCGTGAGCGCGGCGCAGGAGGACGGCCTTGAGGCGTTCGGCCTCGTCCAGGGTGACGCCGTCGAGCTTGCCCTCCTCCTCGCCGCCGCTCGCCCCGGTGTCTATCTTGAGCACGGCCAGGCCCAGCAGGCGGTGCATGGGCGGGGTGGACACATCGACGCCGCGTACGCGTTCCAGTGGGATGGTGCGGACGGAGCGGCTGATGAGCGAGCGTTTGATCTCCAGGCGATCGTGCACGATCTGGTAGCTGAAGGTGCCCCACCTGATGACGGCGAAGACCACGGTGCCGAACAGGCCGAGGGCGGCGAAGCCGTAGGAGGTGCCGGAGAAGCCGCCGGCGAGCAGCAGCCCGACGAACGGGAGCAGCAGCGACGGCAGCATCCGAACCGGGTCGATGAGCAGCACCCTGGGGCTCAGCCGCAGCGGCAACCCCGCCAGGCCCGGAACGGGACCGTCATCACCCGGGCCCGGAACGTTCGGCCCTCCCGGTGCCGGGGGCCCCTGCGGGCCCTGTGTCGGGCCCTGTGTCGGGCCGTGCCAGGCGGGCGGGGGCGGGTGCGCCGGGTCGTGAGGCGGCGGTGGGGTCGGAGGCTGGGAAGGTCCGGTCACGTGGCGTCGTCCCGTAGTGCTTCGGCGCGGTGCGCGAGCTGCTCGGCCAGCCCCGCCGCGACCACGTAGTCGAGCCCGTTGATGGTCGAGGAGCCCGCGTGGGACGCGGTGCGGATCTCCAGGGTCGCCAGCCCGAGCATCCGCTCCATCCAGCCCTGCGCCTTGTCGACGGTCTGGATGCGACTCACCGGCACGAACACCCATTCCCTGGTCAAAAACCCCGACCGGGCGTAAACGACGTCACCGGCCAGCTCCCACCGATGTACGGCATAGCGCACGAACGGCTCCGCCACCAAGAACGGAGTCGTCAGCACCGCCACCACCAGGGGCAGCAGCCACCAGCGGCCGTCGAACCAGTCGGGCACCCAGTCCCAGCCGCTCCCGCTGACCCATCCCCCGAGCAGGATCGAACCGCCGATCAGCAGCACGAAGGCGATCAGGGCCTCCAGCAGCCAGAGCCGCACGGCCTTGGGCGAGACGCGGTGCGCCGGGTCGCGCAGTGGACCATTTGACGTCACAAATCCCAGCCTATGGTGCCCGGCACCATGGGGCGATCTCCCGGCGGCGTCACCGCGGCGCCGAAATTGTCGGTGCCGTCGTGGAGAGTGGAGGCCACTGATACGAAGGGACGACGATATGCGATATGCGATTCAGGCCGAGGGCCTGGTGAAACACTATGGCGACACCAAGGCGCTCGACGGCGTCGACCTGGCCGTGCCACCCGGCAGGCTGCTGGGGGTGCTCGGGCCCAACGGAGCCGGCAAGACCACAGCGGTGCGCATCCTGGCGACATTGCTCAGCCCCGACGCGGGGAGCGCCTCGGTGCTCGGGTTCGACGTCTTACGCCAGGCTCATCAGGTCCGCTCGCTGATCGGGCTGACCGGGCAGTACGCCGCGGTGGACGAGATGCTCACCGGGGTCGAAAACCTGGTGATGATCGGGCGCCTGCTGGGCCTGTCCAGGAGTGAGTCACGGCAGCGGGCCAAGGCGCTGCTGGAGCGGTTCGACCTCGCCGACGCGGGCGGGCGCGCGACCAAGACCTACTCGGGCGGCATGCGCCGGCGGCTCGACCTCGCGGCGAGCTTGGTCGGCAGGCCACAGGTGCTGTTCCTCGACGAGCCGACCACCGGGCTCGACCCGCGCAGCCGCACCGAGCTGTGGGGCGTGGTCCGGGGGCTGATGGCCGACGGGGTGACGGTCCTGCTGACCACCCAATACCTGGAGGAGGCCGACCAGCTGGCTGACGACATCGTGGTGTTCGACCACGGCAGGGTGATCGCGTCGGGCACGTCCGACGAGCTCAAGGCGACCACCGGCGCCCAGGTGCTGGAGGTGCGCCCGCTCGACGCGCAGCAGCTGGAGCTGGTGGCCAAGGTGGTCACCGACGTCATCGACGAGGAGCCCGAGGTGTCGGGCGGCAGGGTCACGGCCGCGGTCTACGACCCCGCGGTGGTGCCGGCCGTCGTCCGCCGCCTCGATGACCTCGGCGTCGTGGCCTCCGAGCTGACGCTGCGCAAGTCCAGCCTTGACGAGGTGTTCCTCAGCCTGACCGGGCACCGCGCCGAGGAGCCCGCCGACCAGGAGGAGGTTCTCGTATGACCGCCGTGACGACGCTCGCGCCGCCGCCGGCGGTGAGCAGACGGGTCGGGCTCGGGGCGACCATCCAGCAGACGTTCACGCTGGCGTGGCGGAGCCTGGTGCAGATCAAGCACAATCCGTGGGAGCTGCTCGACCTCAGCATCCAGCCGATCATGTTCCTGCTGCTGTTCACCTACGTGTTCGGCGGCGCGATCTCCGGCTCGACGGGCGATTACCTGCAGTTCGCGCTGCCCGGCCTGCTGGTGCAGAACGCGCTGTTCTACACGCTGTCCACGGCGATCGGGCTCAACACCGACATCACCAAAGGCGTCTTCGACCGGTTGCGCAGCCTGCCGATCGCCCGCGTCGCGCCGCTGGCCGGGCGCATCATCGCCGACACGTTCAAGCAGGTGTGGGCGTTCGCGCTGCTGGTCGGGTTCGGCCTGGTGCTCGGCTTCCGGGTGACGACCAGCCTGGTCGGCCTGGTCGGCGCGCTGGCCCTGCTCGTGGTGGTGGCGCTGGCCATGTCGTGGATGTCGGTGCTCATCGGGCTCAAGGCGTCCAACCCCGAGAAGGTGCAGATGATCGCCTTCTCGGCGATGATGCCGCTGACGTTCACCAGCAGTGCGCTGGTGCCGTCCGACACCTTCCCGGGCTGGCTGAAGGCCTGGTCCGACATCAATCCGGTGACCCATCTGGCCGACGCGATCCGCGGGTTGCTGATCGGCGGAGAGGTCGCTGATCCCGCGCTGGTGTCGCTGCTCTGGTCGGCGGGCTTCGTCCTGGTGTTCGCGCCGCTGGCCATCAGGGTCTTCCGCAAGCACGTCTGACCACCCCCCGCCGCGCCTGGCCGGCCGGTGATCGCGCCGCACAGGGGCAGGCTTGGTCACCACGCCGCGAGTCACGAGAGCGGCGACGATGAGGCGGGTGGGGCGGGGGCGGCGCTTCGTGCGGACGCTCATGCACCGGCGGCCGCACCCGGGGAATCTCGGGTGCGGCCGCCGGTCTCTGTCCGGAGACCGGCCACCTGGCGCACCCGCTTTTGAGACCGGCCACCTGGCGCACCCGCTTTTTTCGAAGTCCGCCCCCCGCCGGACCGCCGGCACGTGACCGCTCCACCACTCGCTCGGCCGATCCGGTGACCGCGGTGTCGCGAAGCGGCAGGCCACAGCGGGTGGGCGGCATTATGGGGCGATCTTCACTAATCACCCATATCGGCACACCTTGTACGTCCGGAAGATGCCGGGGGTCCCGCTTGTGTCCAAGCTCACCCTGTCTATCCCCTGCCCGGTGTCCGATTTCGTATCGTTATCGACCACCGACCCTCTCGAAACGGTCGGCACACCGCCGATACCCGCGTAGCATCATCCGGCATGGGGCTGTGTAACACGGCTGGACGTGTGAGACGCATCGCTGTCATGGTGACAGCTGTGGCGATCATGCTCGCCTTGTCGGGCTGCGGCATCCTCATCGGCAAGTCAGAAGCCAAGGAGATCGCCGAGATCAACGTGTCGAGCCCGGACCTGCGCGACGGAGAGCCGCTGCCTCGCCGATACACATGCAACGGCATCCAGAGCAGCCCGCCGCTGCGCTGGTCCAGCGGACCGCTGCCCACGGCGAAGTCCATCGCGATCGTGGTCGACTCCCTCTCACCGTCCGAGTCCAACGTGCACTGGGTGCTCTACAACATCCCGGCGACCACGACGGAGCTCGGGCCCGACGCGGCGGCCGACGTCCCGGACGGCTCCAGCCAGGCCAAGGTGACCAGCGGCAAGGCTGGTTATGAGGCCCCGTGCGATGAAACAGGCAGTTACCGGTTCTCCGTCTACACGTTGAGCGACAAGGTCAAGGTCCAGGAGGGCGCCCCCCTCTCCGCGGTCTTGAAGGAGATCGCGGACCAGACCATCGCTCGCGGCCGTCTCACCGCAGTCCACACTGAGTGAGATTCCAAACACTACGCGTAGTAATCGTTACCAATTCTTCGCTTAGGGTGTGACAACGCTCGTAGTGGTCCGACAGAATCAGATCCAATTGTTAGGTACTGGTGATCAAAGGGGGCAGATCGCGTCGATGGCCGCGCGATCTCACCGGTGCCACAGGGAGGCCATGGCTTTGAGGGTGGTGCAATGATCGCGGTCGTCATCAGCTTGGTCGCTGTCGTGCTCCTCGTGCTCGTCGTCGTGGCACTGGGCATGCGTTCGATGAGCCGACGGGAGAGTTCGCTCCCGCCGGAGCGGCTGAAGCAGATGGCCGAGAAGGAGGAGATGACTCATGCTCGGTCGACGGACGAGTTCGCCGCTCACGAACCACGGATGAACAACTTCAGCCCCGACTTCAGCCCCATCGACGAACCCAAGCCCAAACCGGTCCGCACCGGTCAGCGGGGCAAGCGTGGCGTCGACGAGTGGGGCAACCCGAGTTCCGACGACGAGGACGAGGAGTTCTGGGCGAACATCCGCAGCGACGCGACCGAGGGCGGCTTCGGCGCCGGGGGCACGGTCGCGGCACGCAAGGGCGCCTCGCGTCCCGTCGAGCGTGAGCAGCCGGACTCCGAGCGCGCACGTCCCGCCGAACGTGAGCGGCCCGCCCGGCGGCAGGCCGCCGCGGCGGTCGACCCGCACGCGGCGACCGTCCAGGCGCCCCTTCCGCAGCGGCCCGTCCCCTCGGCCGGGCTGGCCGACCTGGTGGAGCCCGTTCAGCGGCCCGCCGTCGCGGCCTCCGACCTGGCCGACCAGCGCACGGTGACGTTCTCCGCTCCCACGTCCGACGTGATGAGCATCCTGGGTGCGGGCGCAAAGCCCCTGCCCGCCCCGCCCTCCGGCCCCCGCTCGTCCACCGGGTCGCTGTCCACGCCGAGCGGCTCGTTCCCCGCCACGGGGAGCGGCGCTTCCAGCGGGTCGTTCCCGGCCGCCGGGAGCAGCGGCTCGCTGTCCACGCCGGCCGGTGGCATGTTCTCCCCGGCCAACACCGGCTCGTTCCCCGTCACGCCCGCCGCCCCGGTGCACGGCGCGCCGACCAGCGACCCGTTCCCCGCCTACAACGGCACGGGTGACCAGCTCAGTGGCGGCCCGGCCTGGCCGGCCCCGCCCGCCTCGACCGCCTCGGGCTCCTGGCCGGCCACCGCCTCGCCCGACATCCTCGACGACCCCGCCCCCGTCCCGAGCGGCTCCTGGCCCGCCTTCGAGCCGCAGCAGCCCGCCGCCGCCCCCTACCCGTCGTCCTACGAGGTGCGCTCCGGCTGGGCCGTGGCCGACGACTCCGAGGCGGTCACCGGGCCCTCACCCGCCACCGGCACCCCGACCCGGCCCGCCAGGACGGTCTCGGCCTACGACGACGTGCTGTCGGCGCCGCCGCCCGCCCAGGCCATCGCGTACGAGACGGGCGACTTCACCTCCCAGGCCGCCTGGCCGGAGGGAGCTCCGGGCAACGCCAGCTGGCCTGACTACAACGAGATGTACGGCGCGACGACCGAGGCGGGGCACGCCGCCCGGCACGGCAACGGCAACGGCAACGGCAACCAGCGGACACCCGAGCAAGATTTCCCCGACTACTACCGCTGACCCTTGATTACGTAAAACCCGCGCGATGACCTCTTAAGGGTCGGCCCGTCGGGCGTTAGTGTTTGGCGCATGGACGTCGTCACACAGAGTCGCTTGCTGAGCACACTCAGGTACGACGTGCCTGCTTCGCTGGTGGTCTTCCTGATCGCGGTACCCCTGTCACTGGGCATCTCGATGGCTTCGGGCGCCCCCCTGGCCGCCGGGCTGATCGCCGCGGTGGTGGGTGGCATCGTGGCAGGCGCCCTCGGCGGCTCCGCCGTACAGGTGAGCGGGCCCGCGGCGGGCCTGTCGCTGGTGGTGGCGGATCTCGTCCAGACGTACGGCTGGCGGGCCACCTGCATGATCACGCTGCTGGCCGGGGCCGTACAACTCGTGCTGGGCGTGTTCAGGGCAGCGAGAGCGGCGCTGGCCGTCTCCCCCGCCGTGGTCCACGGCATGCTGGCGGGCGTGGGCGTGGTCATCGCGCTCTCCCAGCTGCACGTCGTGCTGGGCGGCAGCTCGCAGCGTTCGGCCCTGGCCAACATCATGGAGCTGCCCGCGCAGCTGGCCGAGATGCACGGGCACACGGTCGCGGTGGGCCTGCTCACGATCGCGGTGCTGGCGTTGTGGACCCGGCTCCCCAAACGGGTCAAGGTGGTGCCCGCGCCACTCGCGGCGCTGCTCGTGGCCGCTCTCACCGCCTACGTCTTCCAGTGGGACGTCACCCGCATCGACCTGTCAGGCACTTTCGGCGACTGGCAGTTCCCCGTGGTGCCGCAGGGCGACTGGGAACACATCGTGGCGGCCGTGCTGCTGGTCGCGCTGCTCGCGGGGGTCGAATCGCTGCTCTGCTCGGTCGCGGTCGACGGCATGCACACGGGCCCGCGCGCCGACCTCGACCAGGAGCTCACCGGGCAGGGCGTGGCCAACATGGTGAGCGGCGCGCTGGGCGGGCTGCCGCTGGCCGGCGTGATCGTGCGCAGCACCGCCAATGTGCAGGCGGGGGCACGCAGCCGGTGGTCGACGATCCTGCACGGCAGCTGGGTGCTGGTGTTCGCGCTCGGCTTCGGCTGGACGATCAAGTTGATCCCGGTGGAGGCGCTGGCCGCGTTGCTGGTCTTCATCGGCGTGCAGATGGTCAACCTGGGCCACGTCCGCAAGGTGCACGGTCACGGCGAGGTGCCCGTCTACGTGGCGACGATGGCGGCGGTGATCCTGCTGGGGCTGGCCGAGGGCGTGCTGGCCGGGCTGGCGCTGGCCGCGCTGCTCGCGCTCCGGCGGCTGACCTGGGTCACGGTCAAGATCCACGAGATGCCGGACGGGCGCTGGCATGCGACGATCTGTGGCTCGCTCACCTTTCTCGGCGTGCCCCGGCTCACCCACGAGCTGCGGGCCATCCCCGAAGGCGCGGCCGTCGACCTCGACCTGAACATCGACTTCATGGACAACGCCGCCTTCGAGGCCATCCACTCCTGGCGACTCGGCCATGAGCGGCTCGGTGGCACGGTCGACATCGACGAGGTGCACGACGAGTGGTACGCGCTGGCGGCCAGCGGCGCCCGCACCTACCCGGCCAAGAGCCTGCCCAAGGCGCCCGACCGGTCGTGGCTGCCCTGGGCCCACCGCAACCACCGTCCCGCCCGCCATGCGACCCCGCCGACTCATGGCGTGACCCCGCCCACTCACGGCCGTCCCGCCAGCGTCGAGTGCCAGCTGACGGCCGGCGCGCGGGAGTTCCACCGGCGTACGGCTCCGCTGGTGCGGCCCATCTTCACCGAGCTGGCCCACAAGCAGCAGCCGTCGCACCTGTTCATCACGTGCGCCGACTCGCGGGTCGTGCCCAGCCTCATCACCGCGAGCGGCCCGGGTGACCTGTTCACGGTGCGCAACATCGGCAACCTGGTGCCGCGCCGGGGCGCCGAGCCGCACGACGACTCGATGGTGGCGGCGATCGAGTACGCGACCCAGGTGCTGAGCGTCCACACGATCACGGTGTGCGGCCACTCGGGCTGCGGAGCGATGGCCGGGCTGCTCAGCGGCGGCGTCAAGGCGGGCAGCCTGCCGGGGCTGCGGCGCTGGCTGCGGCACGGGCATCACAGCCTGGCCAGGTTCGTCGAGAACGCGGAAGAGCCGCTGGACGGCAGGGCGCTCGACCAGCTCTGCCGGGTCAACGTGCAGCAGCAGCTGGAGAACCTCCGCACATACCGGAAAGTCGACGAGCAGGTGCGTGACGGGCGGCTGCAGCTGGTGGGACTCTACTTCGACATCGGCGCGGCGCAAGTGCACATCGTCCCGCCGCTGCCGCCCACGCTCGCGGTCAAGATCTGACGGCAGCCGGATCCCCCGTTGTGCGTATTCGTCCGCAGACCGGGCGACGGGGCGAGGCTAGCGTCGCCGGTGTCCGCGAGGTTGCCCTTGGTCACCACTGCACCTCGCGCGGCGGCGGTCCACACTCCCAGGGGCCGAGAGGGGCGGAGGTGCCGATGCCTCCGCCCCTCATCTCGGCGTCTCTCCCATCGAGACACGAGCCAGGCGGAGGCGGCGTGATGACGACCTTCCTGATCCCCGGCATGTGCGTGTGCGTGTTCCTGCTGTGCCCGACGACGAGTACGGCGAGGAGGCGGCCAAGTATGCCACCGCGACCATCAAGCGAGGTCGCGCCCTGGGCATCATCCTCATCCTGGCCACCCAGCGCCCGGACAGGACAGCCTGCCCAAGGCCATCTCGGCCAATGCGGGCACCCGAATCCGCCTTCGCGTCATGGGCTGGCATCTCGTTGAATGCCCCTGGAGCCCGTTCCAGGGGCATTCACTTGGGGCCGCTAGAACGCTGGGCCGCAGGCGGCGAGACCTATGCCGGATCGGGCCGAACTCCCCCAGACGCGACCGTCCAGGGGAGTTCGGTGGGGCCATCGGGTGCCGGGTCAGCCCAGTTGCTGGGCGTTCAGGCCGGTGAGGCGTTCGTAGGCGGGGTTTTGGCCGGGGTAGATGACCTGGATGTCGATGGGGAGGGCCGTCCCGGGATCCACGCTGTGTCCGCCGCCTTCAGGGGAGCCGAGCAGGACGGCACCGTCGGTGCCGTCACGGAGGATCTCGCCCCAGAAGGTGTCGATGAAGCTCTTGGACAGTGAGGTTCCCTCCGGCAGGTCACCGAAGCCCACAGCCCATTTCACGACGCGGGTGTCCTCGGCGTGCATCGTGAGCCGGTAGGAGTAGAGGTACCCCGGGCCTTCCGCCCAGTGGCCCCGCAATTCCTGGTCGACGCGCAGGTTCCCCACGAAGCGGGAGGCCAGCGCGGACTGGGCCTGGTCGTTCCAGGAGCCGTTCGGGCTCCCGGCCATGGGGATGTCCGACAGCCTCGCGATCGAGGCGCCCCGGTCCACCGGCAGTGAGTGTCCCTGCTGGTTGGCGGCCGAGAAGAGCGCGTTGTCCTCGACCGTGTTGTTGACGACGGCACTCACCCCGTCGCCGCTGTGGTCGAACCCGTACTCGGAGAAGTCGTTGACATACGCGCCCGTCGGAATGGCCAGGATCTTGTCGCCACGCCCCGGGGTCTGACCCGCGTTGAAGTTGTTGGCCCGGTAGAGACAGAAGTGTCCCTCAGGGCACGCCTCGGCCCCCTGGCCGTAGATCAGCTTCGGTTCCGTGTTGTCGCTCATTGTGCTCCCTTTCCGTTAACGGCTGACGCGGCTGTCCCCAAGAAGAGGTTGAACCGCGCCGGACAAGCGGCGTGCGCGACCGCCAGCCATGGTGTTCTGTAGAGATCGTCTATGCGGAGAGATGCTCCTACCAGCGGAAACGCGGTTTATGGAAGTTCCTTAGATCCCTACCGACTACTCTCTGTATTCGTACATGCCCAGAGAGTGGCCGTTCAAGACCGGAACAGGCCGTGCCCAGACCGGCGGCGCAAAGAAGGGCGTTTCCGCAGATGACCGGCGGCGACGGTTGCCCTCGCCGCTGAACGATCTTCAATTACCTCGACGTGAGTGATCGTCAGCGGAGATCTCGTGGATCGATGTCGAGCAGGTCCAAAAGATCACGTTGGAGGTGGGTGGGGGGTTGCGGGATGGTCGGCGGTGACTGGCCGGTGCCCGGGATCAGCCGGATGCCGGCCAGGGCGCCGAGGATGAGCTTGCCGGTGGGGATCGCGGGACGGCCGGCGTACCAGCCGTCGGTGGCGGCTTCGGCATCCAGCGCCTGCCGGTCGAAGTGCCAGCTCAAGGCGGGCTTGCCGTTGCTGGGGTCGGTGCCGGTCTCAGCCCCTGGTCAGAGGGGTGTGTGAGACGAGTCGGCCTGTAGGCCGGGTTTTGTCCTTCGTGTGAAGGGGCGACCATCCATCTAGGGCCGTCGTTGCCGGCGGCCTCAAGCGGTCTACCCGCGCGGCTCGGGCGGGCAGCCCTCAGGCGCCGCGCGCGGAACGCTCCGGAGAGCGTCCCTTCTTGACCTTGCTCCGGGTGGGGTTTACCGAGCCGCCCACGTCACCGTGGGCGCTGGTGGTCTCTTACACCACCCTTTCACCCTTACCTCCCGCGTGAGCGGAAGGCGGTCTGCTTTCTGTGGCACTGTCCCGCGGGTCACCCCGGGTCGGTGTTACCGACCACCCTGCCCTGTGGAGCCCGGACCTTCCTCGGCGGGCCTTTGCGGGCCCGACGCGGTCGCCCGGCCGACTCGTCCGCTCCGAAGGGTATCGCATCCCAAGCGATCTCCAACTCGGCGACAAGACGGAGCCGGTGGAATGGGCGGTGTCATCGCCTGAGGGGGACGGTGGCGTACGGCGGTCGCGCCGGGTGCCTCTGGCGGCATCCGGCGCGACCGCCCCGGAGCGCCGCCAGGTCGGTGTCAGTGCAGGTGGGAGGTGTCGTTGAAGGACTTGACCACGCTCTGCCCGTCGGAATAGTGCTCGATCAGGGACAGACAGGCCAGGTCGAGGTGCATGCGGTAGAGCGCCTCCGGCGGAGCCATCAGAGCGAACCGCAGCAGCATCTTGATGGGCGTCACGTGCGAGACCGCCAGCACCGTCCTGCCCTCGTACTGGTCGAGCAGCCGCTCGCCGGCCTGCTGGACCCGGCGGGCCACGACGCCGAAACTCTCGCCGTCGGGGGGCGCGGCGTCGGGGTCGGCGAACCACGCGGCGAGCTCGCCCGGCCAGCGGCGCTGGACCTCGGTGAACGTGTGGCCCTCCCAGGCGCCGAAGTCGGCCTCCCTGAGCTCTTCGTCCACCAGCACCGGAAGGCCCGTGCGGTGCGCGACCGCCTCCGCGGTCTGCACGGCGCGCCTGAGGGGAGAGCTGACGATCACATCGATCTCGTACGGCTCGCGGGACAGCCTGGCGGCCGCCGCCGACGCCTGGGCCAGGCCGTTGGGCGTCAGCTCGGCGTCACCCAGGCCGGAGAACCTGCGCTCCACCGACAGCGGCGTCTCGCCGTGCCTGAGCAGCAGCAGCGACGTCGCCACCCGGGCCGGGGGCGCCCAGCCGGCGCCCTTGGCGGTGACGGTGGCCTTGGCTCGCTGCTGGGCGGTGGCCACCGAGGCGGCCGGGGCCGAGACCTCGGAGGCGCCCGCGACGTCGAGCAGGTCGGTCTGCTCCACGAGCACGGGAGACGTCGCGGAGTCGGTGGATCCGCCCGCCTTCCAGTGCAGGCCCTTGGCCGCCGCGTCCATGGCCTCGTTGGCCAGGCGGTCGGCGTGGGAGTTGAGGTGGCGGGGGATCCAGGTCCACTCGGTCACCCGCAGCCGCCTGGCCAACTGGCCGGCCTCCAGCGCGAGCGGTCGCAGGCCCTCGTTCTTGATCTTCCAGCGGCCGGCCATCTGCTCGACGACCAGCTTGGAGTCCATCCGGACCGCCACGGAGGCGCCCTCGCCGCCCACGTCGAGGACGGCGCGGAGCCCGGCGATCAGCCCTCGGTACTCAGCCACGTTGTTGGTCGTGACGCCGATCGCCTCGGCGGCCTCGGCCACCACCTGGCCGTCGGAGGCGTCCTTGACGACCGCGCCGTAACCGGCGGGGCCGGGGTTGCCGCGGGAGCCGCCGTCGGCCTCCATGACATAGGACGTCACAGACCGGACTCCGCGGTGCGGACGAGGATGCGGCGGCATTCGTCGCAACGCAGCACCTCGTCGTGGGGTGCGGACTTGATCTGGTTCATCTCCGCGATGGACAGCGCCACCTTGCAGCCCTGGCAGCGGCCGCCGCGCAGCATCGCGGCGCCCACGCCGTACTGGCCCTTGAGCTTCTGGTAGAGCCCCAGCAGGTCGGCGGGGATGTCGGCGGCGACGGTGGTGCGGCGCCCCTCGGCCTCGGCCGCCTCCTTGTCGATCTCGGCGAGCGCGGCGTCACGGCGGTCCGCGGCGGCGGTGCGGGCGGTGGCGACCTCATCGCGCTGCCGGCGCAGGTCGGCGACCTTGGCGTCGGCGGCCTCGCGGCGCTCCATGATCTCCAGCACGACCTCCTCGAGGTCGCCCTGGCGCTTGTTCAGGGAGACGATCTCGGACTGGAGGCCGGAGAGGTCCTTGGGCGAGGTCACGGCGCCGGAGTCGAGCCGCCTCTGGTCGCGGTCGGCGCGGAGGCGGACGGCGTCGACGTCGCTCTCGGCCTTGGTCTGCTCGCGTGCCAGGTCGCCGGCCTCGGTCTCGGCCTCGATCACCTCGGTGGCCAGCTTGGCGTAGCGCTTCGACAGCTCGTCGATCTCGGCGAGCTCGGGCAGAGTGCGGCGGCGGTGGGCCAGCCGGTCGATCACGGAGTCGAGCTCAGCCAGGTCGAGCAGTCGCTTCTGGATCTCAGGGGCGGCTTTCATGATCAATATCCTCTTGTCCAAGCATCGGTGACCGTGGCGGAGACGCGTGTCTCAACGGTAACGCCACTCGCGTCCAGGATGGACGCGGCGCCGGCCAGCCAGGGCCACTCGGTGGCCCAGTGGGCGGCGTCGATCAGGGCGGGCCCGCCCTCCTCGGCGAACTCGCTGGCCGGGTGGTGGCGAAGGTCGGCGGTGAGGAACACGTCGACCCCGGCCGCGCGGGCCGTGCCGAGCAGTGAGTCGCCCGCTCCCCCGCTGACGGCCACCCGGAAGACCCGGCGGGCCGGGTCGCCCGCGACGCGGATGCCCCAGGCGGTCTTCGGCAGCCCGGCCGCGGCCCGCAGGGCGAACTGCTCCAGCGAGGTCTCCTCGGGCAGCTCGCCGACGCGGCCCAGGCCGCGCCACGGGTCGTCGGGGAACGGCTGGAGCGGCACCAGGTCGCCGACCAGCCCCACGGCACGGGCGAGAGCGTCGGACACGCCCGGATTGGCCACGTCGGCATTGGTGTGGGCGGTGTAGAGGGCGATGTCGTGCTTGATCAGCGTGTGAACGAGACGGCCCTTGGGGGTGTCGGCGGCGACGGTCGTGGTGCCGCGGAGGTAGAGCGGGTGGTGGACGACGATCAGGTCGGCGCCCCACTCGACGGCCTCCTCCACGACGACCGAGACGGGGTCGACGGCGAACAGCACCCGCCGAACCGGCTGGGCCGGGTCACCGCAGACCAGGCCCACCGCGTCCCACGACTCGGCCCGGCCGGGCGGGTAAGCCCCCTCGAGCTTCTTGATCACGTCTGCCAGCGTCACTGCGACCACCTGCGCAGACTATCGGTCGGCGGGCAGGAAGGCGCGGTCGGCGCCATGGCCGGGACTGTTGCCCGAACATGGTTCGGCGTACTGTAAGTGAATCCTGACATCTGGGAGGACGGCATGGCACCCAAGGTCGCGATCGTCGGAGCCGGATTCGGCGGGCTGTGCATGGCGATCCAGCTCGAACGGGCCGGGGTCGACTCCTACACGGTGTTCGAGAAGGCCGGCGACCTGGGCGGCACCTGGCGCGACAACAGCTATCCGGGCGCGGGGTGCGACATCCCCTCGCACCTCTACTCGTACTCCTTCGAGAAGTACGGCAGCTGGACCCGCCGTTACCCCGAACAGCCTGAAATCCTCGGCTACTTAGCGCACTGCGCCGATAAATACGACGTCAGGCGAAAAATCCGCTTCAACAGTGCAGTGGTGAGCGCCGTCTTCGACGGCGCCGAGTGGCAGGTCACCACGGAGGCCCCGACGCCCGGCGCGGAGCCGCTGACCGAGTCGTTCGACATGGTGGTCATGAGTGTGGGCCAGCTCAACCGGCCCCACTTACCCGACATACCCGGAATCTCAGACTTCGAGGGCACGTCCTTCCACTCCGCCCGCTGGAACCACGACCACGACCTCGCGGGCAGGCGGGTGGCCGTCATCGGCAACGGCTCGTCGGCCGCGCAGTTCATCCCCCGCATCGCCCCGCAGGTCGAGCACCTGAGCGTCTTCCAGCGCACCCCGAACTGGGTCATCCCCAAGCCCGACGCGACGTTCGGCCCGCTCGCCCGGCTCGCCTTCCACTACGTCCCCGGCCTCCAGCGCGCCTACCGCGAGTGGATCTACAGGTACGCCGAGGCGACCCTCTACCCGGCCCTCGCCCAGGGCTGGAGCGTGGGGCTGCTGAAGCAGCGGGCGCTGCGGCACCTGCGCGACCAGGTGCCGGACCCCGCCCTGCGGGCCAAGCTGACCCCCGACTACCCGCCGGGCTGCAAGCGGGTGGTCATCGACAGCACCTTCTATCCCGCGTTGACCAGGCCGAACGTGGACGTGGTGACGGAGAAGCCGATCCGGATCACCCCTCGGGGCGTCGAGACCACGGAGTCCCTGTACGAGGTCGACACCATCATCTACGCCACCGGCTTCAAGACCACCGAGTTCGTCGCCCCGATCAGGGTCGCCGGCCGTCAGGGCCGTGACCTCGCCGAGCAGTGGAGCGGCGGCGCGGAGGCCTACCTGGGCATCTCGGTGCCGAACTTCCCGAACCTGTTCCTGCTCTACGGGCCCAACACCAACCTGGGCCACAACTCGATCATCTTCATGATCGAGTGCCAGGTGAACCACATCATGGCCTGCCTGCCGTACATCTCCACGCTGGGCCCGATGGAGGTGCGGCCCGAGGCGATGGCGACGTGGACCAGGCAGATCGACGCGGCGATGTCCCGCATGGTGTGGGGCGACGGCTGCCAGAGCTGGTACAAGACGGCCGAGGGCCGCGTCACCAACAACTGGCCCGGGCCCACCCCCCTCTATCGCAGGCTGACGGCGCTGCCGCCCCGGCGGGCCTACCGCCCGGTGTGACCCACCGAACCGGAGGCCGGGACTTCGTGCCCGCCGACATTGGAGCGGCCGGCGCCGGGCGGTAGCGTCCAGCGCATGACGACTCCTCTGCACCGGCGCGCTGTCGTGGCCGACACCCACAACGATCTGCTGATGGCGGTCTCCGCCCGGCCGCCGGAGCAGTGGGCCTCGTTCTTCCGCGAGCGCTGGCTGCCCCAGCTGGTCGCGGGAGGCGTCGACCTGCAGGTGCTGCCGGTCTTCATCGACGACCAGTACCTCCCGGAGGGGGCTCTCAGGCAGACGCTGCGCATGATCGAGTGCGCGCACGTGCTGGCCGAGGGCAACGCCGAGCACGTACGGATCTGCCGGGACGCGTCCGACATCGACCGGGCGCTGGAGGCGGGCCGGATCGCGCTGGTCATCGCCCTGGAGAGCATGCCGGGCCTGGACGCGAGCGTGGAGCTGATCTCGACCGTCCATCGGCTGGGCGTGCGCATCGCCTCGATCGCGCACTGGGGTCGCACCCCCCTGGCCGACGGCAGCGGCGAGGACGCCACCGGCAGCGGCCTCACCACGCACGGCGTGGCCGCGCTGCGCGAGATGGAGCGGCTCGGCGTCGTCTTCGACATCTCCCATCTGGGCGCGTCCGGCGTGGAGCACGTGCTGGAGCTGGCCACCGAACCGGTCATGGCCACCCACTCCTCGGCCCGCGCGCTGCGCGACCACCACCGCAACCTCACCGACGACCAGCTGCGCGGCGTGGCCGCGACGGGCGGCGTGGTGTGCGTGAACTTCTTCGCGCCGTTCCTCGCCGAGCGCGAGGAGGACAGGACACTCGACCGGCTGCTCGACCACATCGAGCACGTCGCCGAGGTAGCCGGCATCGACCACGTCGGCCTCGGGCCCGACTTCATCCGCGAGGTCATGGAGGACCTGACCCCGCCCTGCTGCGAGGACGTCAACACCAGGGGCGTCGACCCCAGGTCGGCCGTCCCCGGCCTGGAGGGGCCCGCGGGCCTGCCCATGGTGACCGAGGGGCTGCTCCGGCGCGGCATCCCGGAGAAGGACGTCGAGAAGATCATCGGTGCCAACGTGCACCGCTTCCTCGGCGAGCGGCTGGCATGATCGCCGACCTGGAGGAGCTCGTCTCCTGCGAGTCGTTCTCCAGCGACCTGGAGGCGGTGGCGCGCAGCGCCAAGGTCGTGGCCGGCATGGGGGCCCGCCACCTGGGCGCCCAGCCCGAGTTCATCGTGATCGACGGCGTGACGCACCTGCGCTGGACGTTCGGTACGCCCCGGGTGCTGCTGCTGGGCCACCACGACACCGTGTGGCCGATCGGCTCGCTGCTCACCCACCCGTGGTCGGTGCGCGACGGGGTGGCTCGCGGTCCCGGCGTGTTCGACATGAAGGCCGGGCTCGTGCAGACGTTCCACGCGCTGGCCGGGCTCGGTTCGCTCGACGGCGTCAGCGTGCTGATCACCGGCGACGAGGAGGTCGGCTCGCCCACCTCCGCGGGGCTCATCCAGGAGGCCGCGCGCGGGGCGGCCGCGGCGTTCGTGATGGAGGCCAGCGCCGACGGCGGCGCGCTCAAGACCGCGCGCAAGGGCACCTCCCTCTACACCCTGCACGTGTACGGGAAGGCGGCGCACGCCGGGCTCGAACCCGAAAGGGGCGCCAACGCGGGGGTGGAGCTGGCCCACCAGATCCTGGCCGTGGCCGCCCTGGGGTCGGGCGACACCACGGTGACGCCGACGGTGCTGTCCGGGGGCACCACGCTCAACACGGTGCCCGCCGGGGCGACGGTGGGCGTGGACGTGCGGGCGGGCTCGGCGGCCGAGCAGCGGCGGGTCGACGCGGCGATGCGCGCGCTGCGGCCGGCCGTACCGGGCACCCGGCTGGAGGTGCGCGGCGGCCCCAACCGGCCACCGCTGGAGGAGGCCATGTCGGCCGGCCTCTACGCACTGGCCCAGGAGCTGGCGGCCGGTCTGGGGCTGGCGCCGCTGACCTCGGCCGCGGTGGGCGGCGCCTCCGACGGCAACTTCACCGCCGGGGCCGGCTGCCCGACGCTCGACGGGCTCGGCGCGGTCGGGGGCGGCGCGCACGCCGACCACGAGCACGTGATCGTGGCCGAGCTGCCCCACCGTACGGCGCTGCTGCGGGCGCTGGTCGAAGCGGTCCGCCACAGGTCTCCGGGTAGAGGGTGGACATGAAGACCGCCCACGAGGCAGCCGTCGAGGCGGCCGCGAAGGCCGGGGTGACGATCCGCGAGCTGCACGAGATCGGCGAGTTCGCGCAGGTCTACCGGCTCTTCGACGACATCTGGCATCCCGATCCGGGCAATCCGCCGATGACGGTGGAGTTGATGGTGGGGTTCGCCCACGCGGGCGGCTACGTGGCCGGGGCCTTCGAGCAGGGCACGCTCGCAGGGGCGTCGGTCGGCTTCCGGGCCGACGGCACGACGCTCCACTCGCACGTCACGGGCGCCTCGATCGGGCGGGGCATCGGTTTCGCGCTCAAGCTGCACCAGCGCGCGTGGTGCCTGGAGCGGGGACTGACCGCGATCAGCTGGACCTTCGATCCGCTGGTACGCAGGAACGCCCGGTTCAACCTGGGCAAGCTGGGCGCCCGGCCGGTCGAGTATCTGCCGAACTTCTACGGCGTCATGGGCGACGCGATCAACGAGGGCGACGAGTCCGACCGGCTGCTCGCGCTCTGGCGGCTGACGGAGCGGCCGGAGGAGCCGCCGCGCGAGCCGTACACGGTGGGGCTGGGCGTGGAGGGCGGGCGGCCGGTGATCGGGCGCGTGGACGGGCCGGTGGTGCTGGTCGCGACGCCGCCGGACATCGAGACGCTGCGCCGGGACGATCCCGGGGCGGGCCGGGCGTGGCGGCTGGCGTTGCGGGAGGTGCTCGGCGGGCTGATGGTACGGGGATCACAGGTCACCGGGTTCACGGAGAATGGCGAATATGTGGTGATTACTGAATGGTTCACCGGGAACCTCCGAGGAGACCCCCGCCTTCAGGCGGCGGAGGAATCGGACCCCTGTGGAGCAGGGCAGGGGCAGGCGATTCGCCGCCAGGCGGACCGCCGTCAAAACGCCGCACGACACCGCACGGTTCGGTAGCGTGTCTCGACGGTGGCGATGACCAAGCCACCGGACGAACGATCAGAATCACCCTCGCCGCAGGGCTTGCGGAGAGGCGAAACGCCTGTGGAGCCGGTGTAAGACCTCAACGAGAGTTTTCTCGGGCGGGCGACCGGCGGTGAAGCAGGAAGCCCAACCGGCGACGGTTGGAATCCCGGTTCCTCAGAGCCGGGAGGATGTCAACACGCAGTGGTTCCTCATGGAGATCGCGCGCTACACGCTGGCCACCGGCGAGACCGCGCTGACCGGCTTCAGCCGGATGTGGAGGCACTGGGGGCTCGTCTTCGTGCTGATGGCGCTGGCCTCCAACCTGTGGCCGGGGTGGGTGACGACCTCGGCCACCATGGTCACCTACCTCACCGGCAGCGGCGAGGGCAGCGTACGGTGGATCACGATCGGCATGCTGGTGGTCATCGCCCTCGGGCTGACGCTGGCGCCCGTCATCTACACCGCGCTGGAGCGGGTGATCTTCGTGAAGATCGGCCTGGTGCTCACGCTCGTGGTGATCGCGATCGTGTTCGCCATCACCGCCGAGAGCTGGGTCGAGCTGGGCAGAGGGCTCACCGTCGGCGCCGAGTTCCCGGTGCCGCCGCTGGAGTTCGCGCTGCTCATGGGCGCGATCGCGTACGCCGGCGCGGGCGGCGGGCAGAACCTGTGCCAGAGCAACTGGATCCGCGACAAGGGCTTCGGCATGGGCCTGTACATCCCGCGCCTGGTCAGCCCGGTCACCGGGCACGAGGAGGCGGCGCCCTCGACCGGCTTCCAGTTCGCGCCGACCCCCGAGAACCTGGCCCGCTGGCGGCAGTGGTGGCGCTTCGCCAACGTCGAGCAGGCGGTGACGTTCGCGCTGGTGTCGTTCGTGACGATCGCGCTGATGTCGATGCTCGCCTACTCCACGGTGTTCGGTAAGCCGGGCCTGGCCAACGGCATCGGCTTCCTCCAGGTCGAGGGCGAGACGCTGCGGACGGTGGTCGGGCCCTGGTTCGGCGTCCTGTTCTGGGTGATCGGGGCGCTGGCGCTGTTCGCCTCGGCCATGGGCATCGTCGACTACAGCTCCCGGCTGGCCGCCGACACGATCAAGACGATCTACCTGCGCGACCGGGCCGTCTCGGAGAACCGGATCTACTTCGTCGTGGTGTGGGTCATGACGCTGACCGGCGTCACGATCCTGCTGCTCGGCTTCGACCAGCCGCTCCTGCTGCTCGTGCTCTCGGCGAGCTTCGCGGCGGTGATGATGTTCGTCTACTCGATCCTGCTGATCGTGCTCAACCGGCGGGCGTTACCCGGCGCCATCAGGGTGCGGACCTTCCGGCTCGGCGCGCTGGTCTGGTCGGTCGCCTTCTTCGGCTCGCTGACCGTGCTGACCGTGATCCAGCAGGCGGAGCGGCTGTTCGGCGGCTAGTGAGCGCGACTCAGGCAGATCGCGGAACCGGTTCTTCCGCGATAGCGGGCAGACTGAACGGCATGCTGGATACCTCGGCCCGTCTGCTCAAGCTGCTCTCCCTGCTCCAGGCGCACAGGGACTGGTCGGGCCCGCAGCTGTCCGAGCGGCTCGGGGTCTCGACCAGGACCATCCGCAACGACGTCGAACGGCTGCGCAGCCTGGGCTACCCGGTGCACGCCACGCCCGGCGTCGCGGGCGGCTACCGGCTGGGCGCGGGGGCGGCCCTGCCGCCGCTGCTGCTCGACGACGAGGAGGCCGTGGCGGTCGCGGTCGGCCTGGGCCGCGCCGCGGGCGGCGGCGTCGACGGCATCGAGGAGACGTCGGTGCGCGCCCTGGCCAAGCTGGAGCAGGTGCTGCCGTCGCGGCTGCGCAGCCGGATCAACGCGCTCAACACCTACACCGTGCAGATCCCCGGCAAGTCGCCGTCCGTGCCGCCGGGGGTGCTCACGGCGATCGCCGTCTCGGCCCGCGACCACGAGCGGCTGCGTTTCGACTACACCGGTCACGACGGCTCCACCGGGGCGCGCGACGTGGAGCCGCACCGGCTCGTGCACCGGCGTGGCCGCTGGTACCTGGTCGGCTACGACGTCGAGCGGAAGGACTGGCGGACGTTCCGGGTCGACCGGATCACGCCGCGCACGCCGTCGGGGCCGCGTTTCACGCCGCGCGAGCTGCCCGGCGACGGCGACGTGGCGGCGTACGTGGAGAAGGGCGTCAACACGGCGATGTGGCGCTACCGCGCGACGGTGTTGCTGCACGCGCCGATCGAGCGGATGAGCCACCTGCCGCAGGGGCTGGAGCTGGAGCCGGTGGACGACGCCACCTGCCTCGTCAGGGGCGGCGGCGACGACCTCGACGGGATGGCGGCCTGGATGGGGCTTCTCGGCGTCGACTTCGAGGTGCTCGACTCGCCCGAGCTGGCCGAGGCCGTGCTGAGACTGTCGGAACGCTTCCGCAGGGCGGCCGGCGGCTACCACCGGCCCGCGTGACCGGCCTGGACGCGGTACGGCAGGCGGCCGGCGCCGCGCTGCCGTACCGCTGGGCGGTGCTCACATCCCGTCCAGGTACTCCTGCCTGACCTTCGAGCGCGACAGCTTGCCCGTGGGGGTGCGGGGCAGCTCGTCGCGGTACTCGATCACCCTCGGATGCTTGAACCTGGCGATGCGCGGCGCGCAGTGCTCCAGGAGCGCGGCGGTGAGCTCGGGGTCTCCCTCGACGCCCTCGGCCGGCTGCACGAGCGCGACCACGTTGTGGCCCCACTCCTCGTCGGGCACCCCGATGACGGCCACGTCGGCGACCGCCGGGTGCTCCAGCAGCGCCGCCTCGATCTCGGCGGGGTAGATGTTCACCCCGCCCGAGACGATCAGGTCGGTGCGCCGATCGCAGAGGAACAGGAAGCCGTCCTCGTCCATGTAGCCGATGTCACCGGGGGCGTACCACTCGCCGCGCATGCTGGCCGCCGTCTTGGCGGGGTCCTTGCGGTACTCGAAGGTGCCGAGGCCGGACTTGATGTAGATCATGCCGGGCTCCCCGGCGGGCAGGTCGTCGCCCTTCTCGTCGAGGATCTTGGCCTCGAACATGGGCGCCGGCTTGCCGACGGTGCCGGGGCGGGCCAGCCAGTCGTGCGGCTTGACCGAGAAGGCGATCGTGGACTCGGTGGAGCCGTAGTACTCGTACAGCACCGGCCCCCACCAGTCCATGATCCCCTGCTTGACCGCGATCGGACAGGCGGCGGCGGTGTGGATGACCTGCCGCAGGCTGGACAGGTCGTACCTGTTCTTGACCTCGTCGGGCAGTTGCAGCATCCGGTGGAACATGGTCGGCACCATCATCGCGTTGGTCACCCGGTGGCGCTCGATCAGCTCCAGGATGTTGACCGGCTCGAACCTGGGCGTGATCACCACCGTGTGGCCGAAGTGCAGCGCGAACTGCGTGTGCGCGCAGGGCGCCGAGTGGTACATCGGCGAGGTCACCAGGTGCACCTCGTCGCCCGGCACCAGGTCGACCACCTCGCCGAAGAACCACGCGTACAGCGGGGCGATCGCCTCGGGCTCGGTGCCGGGCAGCGGCCGCTGCACCCCCTTGGGGAAGCCGGTGGTGCCGGAGGTGTACCACATGACCGCCCCGGAGGTGCGGTCGGCGGGCGCGGTCTCGGGCTGCCCCTCGGCGAGCGCGCCGGTGCCCACGTCGGCGGTGGGCACGATCTTCGCGTGGGGCGCGTGGACGACGACGACCTTGGCGTCGCAGTCGCTCAGGATGTAGGAGATCTCCGCCTCGGTGAGGTGCCAGTTGATCGGCACGTAGTACATGCCCACCTGGCCGGTCGCCATCAGCATGACCACCGCGTCGATGCCGTTCGGCAGCACCCCGGCCACCACGTCACCGTTGCCGAGCCCGCGAGCCCGCAGGCCGTGGGACACCTGGTTGACCTTGGCGAGCAGCTCTCCGAAGGTCGTCTCGGAGCCGTCGGTGTCGATCACCGCGAGGCGGCCGGGGTCGGCGGCGGCGATCGCGTAGAAGCCGGGCAACTGTTTGACGTCCATTCACAGCTCCAGGAGTTGGGCGAGGCGGGCGCGATGGATCCGGGGCGGGCCGAGCAGGACCTCGTCGGTCTTGGCCCGCTTGTAGAACAGGTGCGCGTCGTGCTCCCAGGTGAAGCCGATGCCGCCGTGCAGCAGCAGGTGGTCGCGGGCCACCTCGAAGCAGGCCCGGCCGACGTACGCCTGGGCGAGCGCGGCGGCGGCGGGCAGCTCCTCGGGCGACTCGTCGGCGGCCCAGGCGGCGAAGCGGACGATGGACTCGGCCTGCTCCAGCTTGCAGTGCATGTCCGCGAGCTTGTGCTTGACCCCCTGGTAGGAGCCGATGTAGCGGCCGAAGGCGACGCGGATCTTGGCGTAGGCGACGATGGAGTCCAGCGAGGCGCGGAGCACGCCGAGCTGCTCGGCGGCCAGAGCGACGGCCAGCCGGTCGCCGATGCCGCCGTCCTGGGGCTGCGCGCCGAGCACCCGGCCGCGCGCTCCGTCGAGCTCGATCCGCGCCTGGCCGCGGGTGATGTCGAGTGTCTCCAGCGGCGTACGGGTGACGCCCTCGCCGGTCAGGTCGACGGCCACCAGGACCACGCCGTCGCCGGTGCGCGCGGGCACCAGCAGCACGCCGGCCTCCATGCCGCCGAGCACCTGGGCCAGCGTGCCGCGCACGGCCACACCGCCGTCGGCGCTCTCGGCGGCCAGGCCGTCCTCCTCGGCGGGCTGGGCGAGGGTGGCGACGACGCGGCCCTCGGCGATGCCGGTCAGCAGCTCCTTGTCGGGCACGCGGGTGAGCGCGATGGCGGCGAACGTGGTGGCCAGGAAGGGGCCGGGCAGCAGCGCCGCGCCCGTCTCGGTGAGCACGACGGCCAGCTCGGCGAAGCCGGCGCCGGATCCGCCGTACTCCTCGGGGACGATCAGGCCCGACAGGCCCAGCTCGCCGTTGAGTCGGGTGTACACGTCCGGGTCGTAGCCCTCGCGGACCTTGGGCAGCGGCGACACCGCGCCCAGGAAGGAGCGGACGGTGTCGCGGAGCTCCTGCTGCTCCGGGCTGAGTACGAGGTTCACGCCTGGGTCCCCACCTTCAGGTCCTTGAACGGCACGGTCTTGTCCACGCGGGGCTCGGGCGGCAGGTTGAGCACCCGGTCTCCGACGATGTTGCGCATGATCTCGTTGGTGCCACCGCCGAGCGCCATGCCGGGCGCCAGGGAGATGGCCTGGGACAGTGGGTTGTCCTCGCCGACGACCGAGGACGGGCCGGCCAGCCGGGTCGCGAGGTCGGCCTGGTACATGGTCAGCTCGGCGAGCAGCAGCTTGGCGGCGCTGCCGCGGGCGCCGGGGAAGACGCCGGCCTTGGTCTCCTGGGCCAGGCGCTGGTTGAACAGGGCCAGCGCGCGGGAGCGGATGTGCAGCTCGACGAGCTCGTCGCGGACCAGCGGGTCGGTGGTGTCGACCAGCCGGCGCAGCCCGTCGAGCGCGGTCGGGTCGTCCCTCCTGGTGCCCATGCCGACGCCGGACGAGATCGACAGCCGCTCGTGCAGCAGGGTCGTGACCGCGACGCTCCAGCCGTCGTTCACCTCGCCGATCCGGTGCTCGTCGGGGATCGTGACGTCGTCGAAGAAGATCTCGTTGAAGTTGGCCCTGCCCGACATGTCCTTGAGCGGCCGGACCGTCACCCCCGGATGCCGCATGTTCACCACGAACATGGTCAGGCCCTTGTGCTTGGGCAGGTCGACGTCGGTGCGGGTCAGCAGCAGGCCCCAGTCGGCGTGGTGGGCCACCGAGGTCCACACCTTCTGCCCGTTGACCACCCAGTCGTCTCCATCACGTACGGCCCTGGTCTGGAGGCTGGCGACGTCGCTGCCCGCGCCCGGTTCGGAGAAGAGCTGGCACCAGATCTCCTCGCCGCGCAGCAGTGGCCGGACGAAGCGCTCGCGTTGCGCGTCGGTGCCGCGGTCGACCAGCGTCGGTCCCGTCATGCCAAGGCCGATGGAGAAGACGTAGGTGGGCAGCGTGAAGTCGCGCGACTCGGCGGCGAAGGCGCGTTCCTCGGCCTGGGTCAGGCCCTGGCCGCCCCACCGCGCCGGCCAGGTGATGCCGGAGTATCCGGCGTCGTAAAGCCTGGCCATGAATTCCTTTGCGCGGGCGATGCCGTCCGCCTCCCGCGCGTCGTCCGCCGGGGTGTTGGCTTCCAGCCACATCCTGGCGGTACGCCGATACTCAGCGAGGTTCACGTCAAGGTTCACATCGTCTCCTTGGCATCAGTGTTCACTTACTCTAACCACCTGGCCACGACCCGCATAGAGCGTTGTTCTGGGCGTTTTATCCGAATTTGGAGCGGAATCTCCGCTAACTAGAGCCACGACAACCTAGTGTGATCATCTGATTACCAGGGGGAAAGGTGTGATCACACGGTTCGGGAGCTCCATCCGGGCGCGGCTGACACTGTGGGCCGGCGTCGCGGCGGCGGTCCTCTGGACCCTGCTCAGCGTGCTCGTGCTGTACGTCGTGCAGCACACCGCCGACGAGTGGCGCAGGGCCTCGGCGGTGAACGCGGCGCTGAGCACGGTGCACCACGTCGAACGCGGCGAGCTGCCCACCGTGATCACCGGCTCCGGCGTGGACGCCATCCAGGTGCTCAACGCCCAGGGACAGGTGATGGCCTCGACCCCCAACCTGGTCGGACGGCCCCGCATCAGCGCCCTGGAGCCCGAGAACACCGCCAGCCGCACGCTGATCACCTGTGACCTGCCGCAGCTGCCCGGGGACTGCCATTTCATGGCGATCTTCCGGGCGTACCAGGACGGCGGCGGCGACTGGCTCGTCTACTCCGTCGTGGAGGAGGTGCCGTGGTACGTCCACCCGGTGCTGGTGGCCTCCCTCGCCGGCTTCACGGTGACCATGGTGCTGCTGACCCGGTTCGGCGTCTCGCGGGTGGTGGCCAGGACGCTCACCCCGGTGGACGGGATCCGCGCCGAACTGGCCGAGATCACCGCCACCGACCCGGGCAAGCGGGTACGGATCCCACGCAACGCGGACGAGATCCGGGAGCTGGCGCATACCGTCAACCAGACCCTCGACCGGCTGCAGGATGCGGCGGAGCGGCAGCGCATGTTCGTCTCGGACGCCTCCCACGATCTGCGCAGCCCCATCACCGCGATGCGCACGCAGCTCGAGGACGCCATGCTGCATCCCGCCGACGCCGACTGGGAGGAGATCGGCCAGGCCCTGATGACCAGCCTGGACCGGTTGCAGGCCATCGTGGCCGACCTGCTCACCCTGGCCCGGCTCGACGCGGGCGCGCCCACGGCCCACGAGCCGGTCAACCTGTCGGAGCTGATCTCGGCTGAGGCGTCCAGACCGCGCGGCAAGAAGGTCATCACCACCCTGCACCCCGATGTGATCGTCCCCGGCGACCGGCTGCAACTGACCCGCCTGCTCACGAACCTGCTCGACAACGCCGAACGTCACGCCGAGTCCACGATCATCGTCGCCGTGCGGCGCAGCAAGGACACGGCCTTCATCGAGGTCCTCGACGACGGAGCCGGCATCGCGCCCGACCAGCGCGAGCTCGTCTTCCAGCGCTTCACCCGGCTGGACGCCTCGCGCAGCCGCGACGCCGGCGGCACCGGACTGGGGCTGCCCATCGCCAGGGAGATCGCGGCGGCGCACCACGGGACGCTCACCATCGAGGATTCCGACTACGGCGCCCGCTTCGTCCTGCAGTTGCCGCTCACGGAGGAGCCGGCCGGGTGATAATCCGATACCCGCCGCCCGTTTTGTCCTACTGATCGTCCGGCGCACTGGTTAAAGTGGCCCGCTGTGACTCCAGGTTTCAGCCGATTAAGGCGTGAGGACTTACTCAAGACGGCCTGCGACGTGATCGCCGAGCGGGGGTTCGGTCACACCAGGACCCTGGACATCGCCCGGGCCGCGGGCGTGAGCCAGGCGCTGCTGTTCTACCACTTCGAGACCAAGGATCGGCTGTTCGCCCAGGCCTTCGACTACGCGGCCCGCCAGCATCGCGACACGCTGGAGGAGATCGAGCGCCTGGAACGGCCTCCGCTCGACCGCCTGCGGACCCTGCTGCGGCGCTGCTCGCCCAACGGCTCGCCGGACGGGTGGCGGCTCTGGATCGACGCCTGGGCCGAGGCGATGCGCAGCCGGGACCTCGAGGAGATCTCACGCAGACTCGACGAGCAGGGCCGGACGGTGCTGCGCGGGATCATCCAGGACGGCGTCGACTCCGGCGACTTCGTCTGCGCCGATCCCGAGGACGCCTCCTGGCGGATCTTCTCGCTCATCGACGGGCTCGCGATCCACAACCACGTGCATCCCCACACGCTGTCCCGGCGCCGGATCAACCATCTGGTCCGTACGGCCGCCGCCATGGAGCTCGGCCTGTCCGTCGCCGATCTGTGAAGCCCTCCCTCTTCCGCTCTTATTGGATGCTTCGTACAATTAGCGGCGAGGAGAGGAGCGCACCCGATGACACCCGCCCCGAGCTCTACCACCGCCAGCGAGCGGAGCGCCTACGAGACGGTCATCGAACGCCTGTCGAAGGCCTCGGTCGACAAGCACTGGGAGCCGTACCGGGACATCCCGTGGGACGACCCCGGCTTCCTCATCGACCGGACCGACCCGCGCTGGGAGCTGCCGGACGTCGACAAGCTGGGCGGTCATCCGTGGTACCGGCGCCAGCCTCCCGAGACGCGGGCGCTGATCGGGCTGTGGCGGGTGGCCACGGCCATGAAGATCGGGCTGCAGTTCGAGAACCTGCTCAAGAGGGGCCTGCTGAACTTCGCCTACCGGCTGCCCAACGGCTCACCCGAGTTCCGCTACGTCTACCACGAGACCATCGAAGAGGGACATCACGGGATGATGTTCCAGGAGTTCGTCAACCGTACGAAGCTCCCGATCCGCGGCATGCCCGGCCCTCTGTCGGCCATCGCGCAGGTCACGCCGTGGATCCCGCTGATCTCGACCGAACTGTTCTTCGTGTTCGTGCTGGGCGGCGAGGACCCGATCGACCACGTCCAGCGCAGGGTGCTCAAGGACGAGCGGCCGCACCACCCGCTGGAGGAGATCATCATGCGCATCCACATCGCGGAGGAGGCCAGGCACATCTCCTTCGCCCGGCACTACCTGCGCGACCGGGTGCCGAAGATGCCCGCACACCGCCGCTTCCTGCTGAGCCTGATCTCGCCGGTCGTCCTCGGCGTGATGGCCCGGATCATGCTGGCCCCGCCCGGCCCGATGATCAAGCGGTTCGGGATCCCGCTGAACGTCGTGACCGAGGTCTACGTGCGCAACCCGGCCGCCAAACAGGAGATCCGCGACTCGGTGAGCCGGACCCGCGAGTTGTGCGTGGAGGTCGGCCTGGTCAACGCCCTCAGCAGGCGCCTCTGGAAGCTGATGGGCATCTGGGCCTGACCGCCGCGGCCACGGGCGCCGCCGTCCCTCGCGAGGTGGGACCATGGACGTCGCGTGACGTCCTAGGGAAGGTGCTGATCGGTGAGGCGGCTACTCACGGTTCTGCTGCTCGTCTGCGCCGGGCTGGGGATCTCACCCCCTGCCCTGGCGCACAACGTGCTGGTGAGCAGCGACCCCAAGGACGGGGCCACGCTGTCCGCCTCTCCCGAGCGGATCACGCTGGTGTTCGACCAGTCCGTACGCCGGGGCTACGCGCAGATCGGCGTGACGGGGGCCGGCGGCTCGTCCTGGGCCGACGGCGCCGCCACTGTGGCCGCCGAGCGGGTGTCCGTCAAGGTCAGGGCGCTCCCCGCGGGGGGCACGTACGTCGTCGGCTACCGGATCCTGTCGGCCGACGGGCACCCGGTCACCGGCAAGATCACCTTCACCCTGGCCGCCGCCCTCCCCACCGGGCCGGCACAGGCTGACGCGGCACGGGCTGACGCGGCACGGGCTGACGCGGCACGGGCTGACCCTGCTCAGAGCGACCCGGCACAGACCAATGCGGCACCGGCCGATCCAGCGCGGCAGGATGCCGGGGCTGAGGCCGCCGATGCGGCCGAGGCGGCGGCGAACGGCGGAGCGGGCATGGCCGTGGTGTGGATCGTAGGTGCACTGCTGATCCTGGCCGTGGGCACGGCGGTCGCCCTGCGCCGGGCCGGTCCCGGCCCGGCGACGGATGGGGAGAGCCAGGCGTGACGGTCACGACTGCCGTCCCCAAGCGAACGAACGACCGGACGGGCGGATGGGCGGCGGGCGCGTTCGCGGTGGGCGCGATCACGGCCACCGTGGTGGCCGCCACGCTGACCGCGCAGGAGGCGGTGCCGGGCATCCCGCTGCCGGGGCCCGTCGTGACCGTCGGGCTGCCGGTCGTCCGCGTGCTCCTGGACATCGCCGCGGTCGCCGTGGTCGGCCTCAGCCTGCTGTCCAAGCTGCTCGGCTACGACGACCCGCGACGCACCGAGCCCGTCATGCGCCGGGTCCGGCCGCTCACGGTCACCGCCGCGTGGGCGTGGGCGGCGTGCGCGCTGCTCACGATCGTGTTCCAGACGGCCGAGCTCAATCCGGGCGGCGTGCCCACGCTCGGCATGATCGCGACTTATGTCGACACCGTCGGCACCGGACAGGGGTTGCTGTTCAGCGCCGCGTGCGCGCTGGCCGCGGCGGGCATCGGACTGATGGCGGTGCGGTTCGGCGAGAAGGTGCCGGCCGAGTTGCGCATCGTGGTGGCACTGTTCGGGCTGCTGCCCATCCCGGTCACCGGTCACGCGGTCGACTCGGTCTGGCACGACCCCATCATGATCTCGATGGAGGCGCACGTGATGGGTGCGGCGGTCTGGACGGGCGGCCTGATCGCGGTCATGGTGTTCGTCGCGCCGCGCAAGGAGTTGCTGGCCGTGGCCCTGCCCCGGTTCTCCCGGGTCGCCACCTTGTGCCTGCTGTTGGTGGGTCTGTCAGGGCTGATCAGCGGGCTCGGCACGATGGCGCTCACGCCCGGCGTCGAGCTGCCGGGCGCGATCGTCACCAGTGAGTACGGCCTGCTGGTCGTGGCCAAGGTGGCCCTGACCGCGCTGCTGGTGCCGCTGGCCGCGCACATCCGCTTCCGGCTGCTGCCCGGCGTCCGCCGGGGCGCGACCACGGCCGTGGTGGCCTGGGCGACGGCCGAGCTGGCCGTGATGGGCCTGGCCTACGGCGTGGCCGTGGCGATCACCCGCGCCTCGATCGGCTGACGCGCGGCCAGCCACTCGCAGACCAGCCAGACGGCCAGCAGCCCGGCCCCCGCCCAGACGGCCGACGACATGACCAGGGGCGGGGCGCCCAGCAGGCCCGACTGGCCGGTGAGCGTGCCGTACACCTGGCCCATGAGCGTGCTCTGCGCGGCCAGCGCGGCGTAGACGGCGGCCGTCACCACGGCCGACCCGAGCACGGCGCGCACGACCGGCATCCGCACCGCGAACGCGAGGTCGACGCAGAGCCCGCCGATCACCAGGAAGAACGGCACCGCCGACGGCGGGAAGCCGGTGAACGTGAGCAGCGGCCAGATCAGCGTGCGGAACCCGACGTAGCCGGCGGCCACCAGCGTCGCCGCGCCGAACTTGCCGATCATCATCCGGGCGACGACCAGCACGGCCAGACCGGCGACCACCGCGTAGACCGGATACAGCACGTCCGGCACGGGCAGCGCGAACCCCGTCATCATCACCCGGTCGATCGGGCGGCCCATCTGGTCGGCGGCGAACCGCAGCAGGATCGGCTCGGCGTAGGTCGCGCCGTTGTCCCAGGCGCCGATCGACAGGATGCCGTACTCCTGGTGCTGTTCGGGGAAGTGCACGTTCTCCAGGAAGAACGCGAAGAAGGCGCCGAGCACGACGGTGCGCTCCCTGCCCGGAGGCGCGCCCATGAACCAGCCGCGGATCACACCCGCGATCATGAGGAACGTCCCGGCGTAGAGCATGATGTGCGACGGGCTCCACGAGGTGATGTCGAGCCCGTTGACCCGGTGGTTGATCAGGTCGAGCGGCACCGCCACGAGGAACACCCCGGTGCCCCACTGGATCAGCCGGAGGGCCGCCTTGTCGACGCCGTAGCCGGTGTAGCCGTGGACGATGGTCAGCGCGAGGACCAGCACCGTGCCCGCCGAGTTGAGCAGGTGCGGCGGGGCGAGGTCGTCACGCAGCCACTTGAAGTGCCACGACACGTCCCAGGCCGAGCCGAGCAGTTTGAGGGTGAGCGCCACCAGCCAGCCGTAGTAGAGCACCCTGAACAGGTCGGGCGGGGTCTCCCGCCCCGCCTGGCCTCTGGTCCAGTGCGGGGCGGCCCAGGCGGCGGCGTTGCTGACGATGGCTGGTGTTTTCACGGCGAGCATCCTACGGGCCGCCGCGGGATCTCAGCAGTGCCGTCTCAGGCGTACGGGCAGCTGCTTGAGGCCGTTCTGGAAGTTCGAGGTGAGGCGTACGGGCTCGCCCGTGAGCGTGACGTCCCAGGTGAGGAGCTCTCTGAAGACCGAGCGCAGCTGGACCCTGGCGAGATGGGCGCCGAGGCAGAAATGCGGGCCGAAGCCGAAACTGACGTGATCGTTCGGGGTGCGGGCGACGTCGAAGCGGTCGGGGTCGGAGAAGACCGCCGGGTCCCGGTTGGCGGAGGCGTGATAGACGACGACCTTCTCCCCCGCCGCGACGCGCCGGCCGCCGAGCGTGAGGTCACGGGTGGCCGTCCGCCTGAAGTCCATGACGGGCGGCCAGAAGCGCAGCATCTCCTCCACCGCGGAGTCCAGCAGCGACGGGTCGGCGCGCAGCCGGGCGAACTCGCCGGGGTGCTGGAGCAGGGTGAGCAGGCCGCCGGGAATGCCGTTGCGCAGCGTCTCGTTGCCGGCCACGGCGAACAGGAAGAACATGTTCTCGAACTCCGCCTCGGTCAGACCGCCCGCGAGCATGGCGGACATGACCGACTCGCCGTCCATCGGCGACCGGGCCAGCGCGTGCGCGTAGCCGAACATGTCGCGCAACGCCGCCCGGGAGCGCGGGTTCGCGCCGGGACGCGGCTCCGGCCGGGAGGCGGCGGCCAGCCAGCCGGCGGGGGTGAGCCGCTCGACGTCGGCCGTGGACAGGCCCGCGTGGTCGGCGTCCTGGTAGCCGATCACCCGCGAGGCCCAGTCGTACAGCAGCCTTCTGTCCTGGCCGGGTACGCCCATGACGTGCGCCAGCGTCCAGACCGGGAGGTCGGCGGCGACCTCGGCGAAGTCGCACTCGCCCGCGGCGAACAGCGACGCGGCCCGCTCCGCGATCGTCCGCTCCAGCGCGCGGACGGCGCGCGGGGTGAGGGCGGCGGCCACGATCCGGCGCAGCCTGGAATGGCCGGGCGGGTCGGTGTTGAGCATCATGGCCCGGACGAAGTCCAGATCGGCCGGGGTCTCGGGGTCGCGGATCTGGGTCGCGCCCAGGTGGGAGGAGAAGTCGGCGGGGGTGCGCAGGACGTGCTTGACGTCCGCGTGCCGGAAGACCGCCCAGTAGCCCGGCCCTTCGGGCCACGGGCCCACCGCGGGCTCGGGGATCCGGCAGACGGGGGCCTCACGCCTGAGCCGCGCGTACAGCTCGTACGGCACGGCCCGCGCGTACGTCGAGGGCAGGAAGACGTCCACGGGCGGCACGGATCCGGCGTCGTCCGCGAGCGGGCGGGGTCGTGGACCGTCGTCCACAGGCGGGCGGGGTGAACCGGCGTTGTCCACAGGAGGCGCCGGAGTGTCCTCGTTCACGGGTTCCAGCGTGCATGATGAGCGCGTGACTCCAGAAGACGCCGAGGCGATTCTGCGCGACTACTTCGCGCCGTGGATCCAGCAGCTGGGGCTGCGGGTCGAAGAGGTGGGCGAGCGCCACGCGATCGTCCGGCTGCCCTGGTCCGGCACCTTGGCCAGGGAGGGCGGCGGGCTGTGCGGGCAGGCGATGATGGCCGCCGCCGACACGGCCACGGTGCTCGCGATCTCGTCGGCCCGGGGCGGCTTCGTGCCGATGACCACCGTGCAGCAGTCGACGACGTTCCAGCGGCCGGTCGTGGACAAGGACGTCCTGATCGACGTGCGCGTCACCAAGCTGGGCCGCACGCTGGCCTTCTCCGAGATCACGCTGATGGCCGACGGTGCCGGCGACCCGGTCGCGCGGGCGTCCACGGTCTACGCGATCCTCGGCTGAGCCGGTCGTCTCAGGGATCTCTCAGGTCGGGAAAGTAGGCTCGCGCCATGAAACGTGTGGCCGCGCTCGTCGCGGTGCTCGCGCTCGTCGGCGTGGCGGCCTGGCTGATCTGGCCGTCCGCACCCGAAGTGCGCGGGCAAGAGCAGAGGATCGCCGTCGTCGACGGGCCCGCCGACGACCAGCGAGTGGAGATAGACGCCACGTTCTTCGCTCCACCGGGCGGCGGCAAGGCTCCGGCGGTCCTGCTCGCGCACGGTTTCGGCGGCAGCAAGCAGAGCGTCCGCTTCCAGGCGGAACGACTCGCGCAGGACGGCTACGCCGTGCTGACCTGGTCGGCGCGCGGGTTCGGCCGTTCGACCGGTCAGATCGCGCTCAACTCCCCCGACTACGAGGTCAAGGACGTCAAGCAGCTGATCGACTGGCTGGCCGAGCGGCCCGAGGTCCGGCTCGACGCCGCGGGCGACCCGCGCGTCGGCATCGCGGGCGGCTCCTACGGCGGGTCGATCGCGCTGATGACGGCCGCCCACGACAACCGGGTGGACGCGATCGTCCCTCAGATCACCTGGTCCGACCTGGCCGACGCGCTGTTCCCCGACGCCACGGGCCAGGGTCCGGAAAACGGCGTGTTCAAGCGTATGTGGGCCGGTTTCTTCTTCGGCAGGGGCGGCGGCCCGATCCAGGGCTTGGAGGCGCTGACCCGGCAGCCCGAGCCGCTCTCGGCGGAGGAGGCGCGCTGCGGCCGGTTCCTGCCCGCGATCTGCGACATCTACCAGCAGGTCGCCCAGACGGGCAAGGCCACGCCCGAGGCCGTGGCGCTGCTGCGCCAGTCCAGCCCCGTCGCGGTGGCCGGCCGCATCAAGGCGCCGACGCTGCTCGTCCAGGGGCAGCGCGACTCGCTCTTCCCTCTCGACCATGCCGACGCCAACGCCCGGGCGATCGCCGCCGCGGGCACACCGGTGAGCCTGACCTGGTTCGACGGCGGCCACGACGGCGGCAACGGTGAGGCCGACTGGCTGCACGACCAGACGACGGCCTGGTTCGGCCACTACCTCAAGGAGGACGGCTCGGCCGTGGCCCAGCCGTTCACGGTGACCCGTGACGGCGGTCGCGACCCCGGCACCCGCCAGCGCATCCGCCTGCACCCCGAGGCCGCCTCCTACCCCGGCCTCGGCGGCACCGCCACGACCTCGGTCACGCTGTCGGGCCCGGAGCAGCCGGTCGTCAACCCGCCCGGTGGCGCGCCCGCCTCGATCTCGACGGTGCCGGGCGTCAGCGGCCTGCTGGGCGGCGGCGGCCAGAGCAACGTGAGCCTCTCGCTCGACATGCCGGGCCAGAGCGCCTCCTTCGAGTCGGCTCCGCTGACCGCACCCCTCCAGCTCACGGGCAGCCCGACCGCCACGATCAAGGTGTCGGGCAAGGGCCAGGTGACGCTGTTCGCCAAGCTCTTCGACGTGTCCGACAGTGCCCAGCCGCCCACCCTGCCCGCCGGGCTGGTGGCGCCGTTCCGTGTGACCGTCCCCGAGGGGCAGAGCAGCGTCGAGGCCACCGTGACGCTGCCCGCCGTCGACCACGCCTTCGCCGCCGGGCACCGGCTGCGGCTGACGGTGGCGACGACCGACATGGGGTACGCCACGCCCGCCGAGCCGGCCTCCTACCAGATCGGCCTGGCCTCGCCCGCGCTGACCGTGCCCACGGTCACCACGCTCACGGCGCCCGCGACCGGGTTGGCCTGGTGGGTGTGGGCCCTGCCGCTGGCCTCCATCGTGGTGGCCGCGCTCGTGCTGGCCACCGGCCGCAGGCGGGTCCGCTCCGGCGAGGACGCGGCCGAGCGGGCCGGCGAGCCCGGGGTCCCGCTGGAGATCACCGGGCTGACCAAGGCCTACCGCAACGGCGAGCTCGCCGTCGACGGGCTGTCGTTCCGGGTCGAGCAGGGCCAGGTGCTGGGGCTGCTCGGGCCCAACGGAGCCGGCAAGACCACCACGATGCGGATGATGATGGGCCTCATCCAGCCCGACGCGGGCGAGATCCGGATCTTCGGCGACCTCGTGACCTCAGGAGCGCCCGTGCTGTCTCGGCTCGGATCGTTCGTCGAGGGTCCCGGGTTCCTGCCCCACCTGTCCGGGCGGGAAAACCTCGAGCTCTACTGGGCCGCCACCGGCCGGCCCACCGCCGACGCACGCTTCGACGAGGCGCTCGAGATCGCGGGGCTGGGCAAGGCGCTGGAGCGGGCGGTCCGCACCTACTCCCAGGGCATGCGCCAGCGGCTGGCCATCGCCCAGGCCATGCTCGGCCTCCCCGACCTGCTGGTGCTCGACGAGCCGACCAACGGGCTCGACCCACCCCAGATCCGGGAGATGCGCGAGGTGCTCAAGCGCTACGCGCGCGACGGCCGCACGGTGATCGTGTCCAGCCACCTGCTGGCCGAGGTGGAGCAGACCTGCAGCCACGTGGTGGTCATGCACCGGGGCCGCCTGGTATCCGCCGGGCCGGTGTCCGTCCTGCTCAGCGAGGCCGTGCCGACCAACGGTCACGGGCCGCGCCTCGAAGACGTGTTCCTCGACCTCATCGGAGACAAGTCGTGACCGCCGCGACGGGCTACGCCCCCCGCCGGACCCTTCCGCTCAAGGTCGAGATCGTCAGGCAGTTTAAACGACGGCGCACGCTGGTCATGTTCGGGTTGCTGCTGGCGCTGCCGTGGATCCTGGTGATCGCGTTCCAGTTCGGCCCGCAGGGCGGCGGCCAGCAGCAGGCGACGCTGCGCATCTCCGACCTGGCCTCGGCGAGCGGGCTCAACTTCGCGGCGTTCGTGCTGTCGGTGTCGGCCAGCTTCCTGCTCGTGGTGGCCGTGGCGCTGTTCTGCGGCGACACGGTGGCCAGCGAGGCCAGCTGGTCGTCACTGCGCTACCTGCTGGCCGCCCCGGTGCCGCGTGACCGGCTGCTCCGGCAGAAGCTCATCGTGGCGCTCGGCTACTCGGCGACGGCGGTCATCTGCCTGCCGTTGATGGCCTTGCTCGCGGGCACGCTCGCGTTCGGCTGGCACGACATCCAGGTGCCCGGCACGGGCGAGACGATCCCGGCGCTCGACGTGCTGCCGCGCTTCGGCATCGTGATCGGCTACGCGCTGGTCAGCCAGCTGGTGGTGGCGGCACTGGCGTTCCTCATCTCCACGGTCACCGACTCGCCGCTCGGCGCGGTGGGCGGGGCGGTGGGCCTGTGGATCGTCAGCACGATCCTGCAGGCCGTGGAGGCGCTGGGGGCCTTGCGGGAGTTTCTGCCCACGTTCTGGAACACCGCCTGGCTCGACGCGCTCGCGCCGGAGCTCGACTGGAGCGGGATGGCCAAGGGCGCCTCGGTGTCGGTGACCTACGCGGCCATCCTCATCGCGGTGGCCTTCCGCAGGTTCCGCCGCAAGGACGTGGTCAGCTAGGTCTCGGGGCCCGGTGCCGGGCCCCGAGGTCAGGCCCAGTGCGGGGGCTTGTCGTCCAGATAGAACGAGTCCGAGTCGTCCTCCTGCCACTCGCCCCAGCCGAGGTCGGTGTCGTCGGTCGACTGCTCAGGGAGAAATTCACTCACGGTAGACATGCTACCGAGAGGAACAAAGTCTCTCCCACAGGCCGCGTCGGCGCCCGGACAGCCGGAATCTCCAGAGGTACGATGCCTGGGCAGGTGTCCGCCTACCCCCTCGTGAGGCAGCCCATGGCCACCCCGACAGGCTGGCGGCGAGAAGGCAATCTTCCGGCGGAGCTGACGAGCTTCGTGGGTCGCACGCGCTTGCTCGCCAACCTCAAGCGCCACCTCGGTGAGTCGCGTCTGGTCACGGTCACCGGGATCGGCGGGGTGGGCAAGTCCCGCACCGTGCTGCGGCTGGCGCACCAGATCAGATCCCAGTACGAAGACGGCGTATGGTTCGCCGATCTGGCGCGGCTGCAGGACGCGGGCATGGTCAAGCACACCATCGCGTCCGCCCTGGGCATCGCCGACCAGTCCTCGCGTACCGAGTCCGAGTCACTGGCGGAGTGGGTCGGCGACCGGCGGATGCTGCTGATCATCGACACCTGCGAGCATCTCGTCCAGGGCTGTGCCGAGCTGGTCAAGGAGTTGCTGGAGAGCAATCCCCATCTGAAGGTCCTGGCCACCAGCCGCCAGTCGCTGCAGCTGCCGTACGAACACGTCGTGCCCGTGCCGCCGCTGCTGGTGCCGGGCGACGATCCGGCCGAGAGCCTGTTCACCAACGAGTCCGTCCAGCTGTTCGCCGCCCGGGCCGGCGCCGTGGTGCCCGACTTCGCGCTCGACGAGCAGAACATCGGCGCGGTGGCCGAGCTGTGCCGCAGACTCGACGGCATCCCGCTGGCCATCGAGCTGGCCGCGGTGCGTCTGCGGGCGCTGTCGGTCGACCAGATCCTCGGATTGCTGACCGACCGGTTCAGCCTGCTCGCGGGGGCCAGCCGGACGGCGCTGCCGAGGCATCAGACGCTGCGCGCGGCCATCGGCTGGAGCCACGAGCTGTGCGATCCGGCCGAGCGGCTGCTGTGGGCGCGGCTGTCCGTCTTCGCCGGCGACTTCGAGCTGGACGCGGCCAGGTCCGTCTGCTCCGACGAGCGGCTGCCGTCCGAGGCGATCACCGATCTGGTGACCGGCCTGGTCGAGAAGTCCATCCTGCTGATCCGGAGCAACCATGCCGGGGTCCGCTACAAGCTGATCGACACGCTGGCCGAGTACGGCGAGGAGTGGCTGGACAAGCTCGGGCAGACCGAGCAGATGCGCCACAAGCATCTCGAGTACTACCTGACCCTGGCGGGGCGCAGCGAGGACGCCTGGTCGGGTCCTCGGCAGATCTACTGGTTCGTCCGCATGCGGCAGGAGCACGACAACGTGCGCGTCGCCCTTGAGCACGCCCTGCGCACACCCGGCGAGACCGTCCTGGCGCTCACCCTGCTGTCGTCGTTGTGGTTCATGTGGGTGTGCTGCGGCTTCGTCCGCGAAGGGCGCCTCTACCTGGAGCGGGCGCTCCAGGCCAACCCGGGCGTGAGCAAGGAGCGGTGCAAGGCGCTCTGGGTGCTCTCCTACGTCCGCAGCGCCCAGGGCGACAGCACGGGCGCGCTGCAGGCGGCCGAGCAGTGCAGCACCGAGGCGGTCAGGGTCGGCGACTCCAGGGCGGTGATCCTCGCCTCCAAGATGCAGGGCACCGCCGCTCTCCTGCAGGGCGACCTGCAGAAGGCCAGCGCGCTGCTGGGCGTGGCGATCGAGTTCAACAGCGACAACAAGGAGCTCAACCCGGGCCTGCTGCCCGCCATCGTCGAGCTGTCGATCGTACTGACCTCGCAGGGCGAGCTGTTCGAAGCCGAGTCGCTGCTGACCGACTGCCTGCAGGTGTGCAAGGAACGAGGCGAGCTGTGGGTGAGCTCCTACGCGCAGTGGGCGCTGTCGATCACGCGTCTGGCCACGGCCCGGACCGAAGATGCCCTGCAGAGCGCGCGTGAGGCTCTGCGGATCAAACGCCACTTCCATGACACGCTCGGCACGCTGCTGGTGCTGGAGACCACCGCGAGGGTCTTCGCCGCGGGTGAGGAGACGACGCTGGCCGCCCGGCTGCTGGGCGCCCTGCACCAGAACTGGAAGACCGCCGGCCTGCCGATGCTCGGGGCTCCGTTCCTGACCAGCGACCACGAGCAGTGCGTCAAGGAATGTCAGAAGGCGCTGGGCGAGTCGCGTTACAGGAACCTCTTCGAGGAGGGTTGCAGGCTCGACCTCGACGAGGCGTCCTCGCTCGCACTGGGCGAGCTGGACGCCCCCGGGGACTGACGGCCTCCGGCCTCCGGCCAGTGGGTTCCGGTGGGCCAGGCGTGGATGTAGCGAGCGCTGCCGAGCGAGAACTGTATGTGCCCGCGCACCCAGTGTTCGAGGCCCCGCACGTATTTACGGACCGGCAGCGTGGCCCAGTGGTCGAGTGACCCGAGCCGGGCCTGGAACGCGGCGATCACGTCGTTGTGCATCCTCGACACCTCTTCCAGCGCCTCCTGCAGGGTGAAGGCCCGGTGCGCCGCGAGGACGGTGACGAGGTTGTGCCTGGCCTGGTCCTTGCCGCGCTCCTTGGCGTACGAGAGCAGGTCGTTGTCCCAGCCGATGAGGTCGCACGCGAGGTCGGACAGGGCGCGCACATCGGGGTGGTGCCATTCCTCCGCTTCGAGCCGGTAGCCGCCGCCCACGTCGATCAGGGCGAAGCAGGTGAAGGTGGCGCCGGTGATGCGCCGCATCAGGACGTACTCCTCGGGGGTGGGGATGAGGTCGATCTCGCGGTTGGCCGCCTCCCAGATCTGGGCGAAGAGATACTCCTTCACCGCGATGCGCCAGCGGTCCACCTGGGCCGGGGTGGCGGTCGCCGAGATGCGGTGGAAGAGCTCGTGGAGCGCCACGCCGAAGGGGTCGTCACCGTCCGGCTTCCTGCGGCCGTCGAGGATCTCCAGGAGCGGCGGCAGCGCGCGGGCGAGCGCGGCGGCCCGGTGTCCCACCAACTCCCCCTCGCAGAAGGCGTCGTCGAACGCGAAGAGCCAGTTGTACCAGTCGTTGATCAGTCTGAGACTTTCGCGCGGAACGGTGGGGTTCGTCCGTGCGGCCAGCAGGCCGATTCTGGAGCGCCGGAAGTGCTCGATCATCTTGGGCCCGTCAAGCATGTGGGAGGCGGCCAGCCAGGCGTGGCTCTCCGCGTCGACCTCCGCGGCATGCACGTTGATGTCACTGGGGAACGGGCATGGCAGCGGGGGGATGCGGAGGGGTCGCCCACCAAAGGAGGAATGCACAGAAGTAGCCACTCATACAGCATGACGATGGAGCGTTTGAAAGGCCACGCACGTTTAGTCCACCACCATTTCCTGATATGTCATGTTATAAATGGCTTTGTCGCTTAGCGCTCTAGAACTGTTCTTTCGCGAATGTCGTGGCGGTGCTCCACCGCGGATGGATTGCCGGCCCCCGATCGGATCCCGCGTCGCGCAACGCTCTGACCACGTCAGGCTCCTTCTTGCCCACGACGCCCGCGAGCGATCTCTGGCCACGGTCGTTCGCGCGGTCCGGGCCGGCACAGGGCTCGATGAGCGTCTCGGCGTTACCGTGATAAGCCGCCGGCATCAGCAAAGTGTCACCTTTGTCGTCGGCAAGCTCGGTGAGCCTCTCGCCCACCGCACAGGCGCGTAAGAACTCCGGCTCACCCACCCTCGCCACGGCGAACAACCTGGTGGGGAGCTCTTCCGGCTCCGGGTCCCGTCCACGCTTCCCCTCGGGGCTAGATAGGGTGCCCTGCACGGAATCGTTCCGGCTCGCCGTAGGTTCTGGAGAGAGTACCTAGGGAAAGGCTGTCCAACCGTGTTCGACCCGAAGGATCTCTACAAGCTCGCAGACGACGTGCCCGAGCCGGCCGATCCGGTGCTCATCTACCACTTCGACGGTTTCGTCGACGCTGGCGGTGCCGGACGCCTCGCGCTGGGCCACCTGCTGGCAGAGCTGGAGCACCGGGTCGTGGCGACATTCGATGTCGACCGCCTGCTCGACTACCGCTCACGCCGCCCCATCATGACCTTCGACACCGACCGCTGGGTCGAGATCGAGACCCCCGCCCTGACCGTGCACACCCTGCGCGACACCACCGGCACGCCTTTCCTCGTCATGACCGGTCCCGAGCCCGACCGGGAGTGGGAGCTGTTCACCAAGGCGGTCGGCACCCTGCTCGACGAGTTGGGGGTCAGCAAGATCGTCACGCTGCACGGCGTGCCGATGGCCGTGCCCCACACCCGCCCGCTCGGCATCACCATGCACGCCAGCCGTCCCGAGCTGATCAACTCGCAGACCAGCTCGTTCGGGAGGGTCCAGGTGCCCGGCAGCGTGGCCGGCCTGCTTGAGTTCCGGCTGGGGGCCGAGGGCCACGACGCGGTGGGCTACGCGGTGCACGTGCCGCACTACCTGTCTCAGGCCGAGTATCCCCATGCCGCCGTCACCGCACTGGAGGCGGTCACCCGGGGCACCGGCCTGGTCTTCCCCATGGACGAGCTGCGCGAGGCGGCCCGGCGTACGACGACGGAGATCGAGGAGCAGATCCAGGCGTCCACCGAGCTGTCGACCGCGATCAAGGGCCTGGAGCAGCAGTACGACGCGTTCGCCGGCGGCTCCGAGCGCGAGAGCCTGATCGCCGAGCCCAACCAGATGCCCACCGGCGATGAGCTGGCGGCGCAGTTCGAGCGCTTTCTGGCCGAGCGTGATGACGAGTGAGCGGCGCGCTAGCCTGACCGGATGAGCGAGATCGACGTCGGCCTGGTCGGCTACGGCACCGCGGGAGCCTGCTTCCACGCTCCGCTGATCGAGGCGACCGCGGGGCTGCGGCTGGCGGCCGTGGTGACCCGCGATCCGGCGCGGGCGGCCGAGGTCGCCGGCAGGTACGCCGCCGTGGCGGTGCCCGACGTGGAGTTGCTCTGGGACCGGTGCGACCTGGTGGTCGTCGCGTCGCCCAACCGCACCCACGTGCCGGTGGCGACCGAGGCGCTCACCCGGGGCAAGCCGGTCGTGGTCGACAAGCCGCTCGCGGGCAGCGCCGAGGAGGCCCGCTCGCTGGTCGCCCTCGCCGGCGAGCGGGGGCTCATGCTGACCGTGTTCCAGAACCGCCGCTGGGACGGCGACTACCTGACCGTGCGCGAGCTGGTGGACGGCGGGGCGCTGGGTGAGGTGCTGCGGTTCGAGTCACGGTTCGAGCGCTGGCGGCCGGTGCCCAAGGGCGGCTGGCGGGAGTCCGGAGGCGCCGAGGAGATCGGTGGCCTGCTCTACGACCTGGGCAGCCATCTCGTCGACCAGGCGATCCAGCTGTTCGGCCCGGTCCGCGAGGTCTACGCCGAGACCGACGTCCGGCGTGCGGGCGTCGCCTCCGACGACGACACGTTCCTGGCGCTCACCCATGTCGGCGGTGTCCGCTCCCACCTGTGGGCCGGCGCGATGGCCGCGCGTCCCGGGCCCCGGTTCCGGGTGCTGGGCTCGGCCGCCGGCTACCTGAAGCACGGTCTCGACGTGCAGGAGGGGCGGCTGCGGGCCGGGCTCTCGCCCGCCGCGCCGGGGTTCGGCGAGGAGGACGAGGACCTGTGGGGCACGCTCGGCGCCGCCGAGCAGGCCGTCTCGGTCCCCACTCTGCCCGGCCGCTATCTCGACTTCTACCGGGGCGTGGTGGCCTGCCTGCGCGAGGGGGCGGCGCCGCCGGTCGACCCGTGCGGCGTCGTCGACGCGCTGGCCGTTCTCGACGCGGCCCGCGTCTCGGCCGTCCAGCGCATCGTGACGCACCTGGGCTGAGGCGCGCACGGGGCGGTGCCCACCCGGCCGGCCCGGCGGCCGGGAGCGCACCTACCGGGCGTGCCGCGCGGGTGGGCGCGCGGTCGCCGGGATCAGTCGCGCAGGCGGGAGCGCACCGCGTCGGTGTCGTCGCCGGTCCAGCCGTGCAGTTCCAGCCAGCCGCGCGGCCCGCCGAAGCGGTCGTCGAGCACGGCCAGGAACTGCTCGATGTACCTCGGTCTCGGCATGTGGTCGTCGGCCGGCCGTGAGTCGAGGTCGTCACGGTAGGTGGTGCTGCTCCGCAGCCGGCGCAGCACCAGCTCCAGTCGCTCTCCGGTGGCCGCGTAGTCCTCGACGATCGCCTGCCTGGTGGCGCCCGCGACCTCCAGCGCGAGCGCCGACAGCACGCCGGTGCGGTCCTTGCCGGCCGCGCAGTGGACCACGGCCGCTCCGTCGCTGAGCGCCATCGCGCGCAGCGCCGCGACGACCGCGTCGGGCCGGTCACGCAGATAGCCGTAGTAGAAGCCGGTCATCCGCAGGTCCTCGTCCAGCCGGCGCTCCTGCCAGGGCAGCACCCGGTCGAGGTCGACGGTGTCGGCCTCGACGTCGGTGTGCCTGCCTCCCTCGGCGAACAGTGTCAGATGGTGGTGGGTCACCTCGGGGACGCGGGCCAGCGGGCCGGGACCTTCGAGGCTGACCTCGGCGGTGGAGCGAAGGTCGACGACGTGGCGCAGCTTGAGCTCGCTGACCAGCCGTGACACATCGCCATGCGTGAGCCCCTGGAGATTGTCCGCGCGAAAAATCCGGCCGTAACGGGTGGCTCCACCATCAGTGGTGGGCAACCCTCCCAGGTCACGGACGTTGACGGCGCCTTCCAGGTCTATCCATCTCGTCATCGCATTCATCGATGCGACCCTATACGTCCCTGAAAAATGAGCGGATTCGAGGTTCATAACGCAGCATGAACCTATGGATCCGCGTGCTCTGCCCCCGCGGCTGGTGATAGATCCATCGCTGCCACCGGAGATATCGATCCAGCTGCGATCCAATCCGCAGGTGCTCCGCATGGCCCGAACCGGCTGGCGGATCGAGCCTTCGTACAATCCCGTCCTGCTCTTCGCTCTGCCCGGCTTCCTGCTGCTCATCTGGATACTGACCGACACCACGGCCACGGTCGTGGCCGCCGCCGGCATGAGCCTCATCGCGCTGATGCGCTGGCTGGCCGTCGACGCCGCCAAGCGGGCGAACAGGAGGCTCCTGCGGCTCGCCTACGAGCACGCCGCGCGCTACGTGCTGCCCGAGGACCTCGACTACCCCTGCCAGATGCTGCTGAGCCGCGCCCAGGACGCGGTCGACAGGATTTTGGCCTCCCGGGTGCACCGGGCCGGGCTGATCGACACGATCGACAACCAGGTGACGCTGCCGGAGGAGGTGTGGCAGATCGCCGAACGGCTGTCGCGGCTGTCGGCCATGCACCGTGAGCACGGCAGGTTGGTCCCGCGCGAGCTGCCGTCGGGCCTGGAGGACGCCTTCAAGCCCTACACCTCGGCGCTCGACGCCGCCTGGACGTCACTGTCGAAACGGGTCCGCCGCCTGGAGGAGTACGCCAAGCAGGTGATGCGGGCCGACCAGGTCTACCACGCCCACCAGCGGCTGGAGGCGCTGGCCGCGCGGACCCCCGACTACCAGCAGCTGATCGCCGAGACGGTGCGCGACCAGGTGGCGTACGAGCGCATCAGGGAGCTGGGCGAGCAGGCCCGGCACGTGCGCAAGTTGTTCGAGGAGAGCATCGACCAGGCCCGCCAGACGGCGGGCGAGCTGATCAGGCCCCCGTCCGCTTGAGCAGCTCCAGGGTGCGGCGCAGGCCGGCCTCGTTGCCGAGGCTGCGATAAATCTCCCTGGCCTGCTCCAGGGGGTGGACGGCGGCGCTCGGGCCGCCCGCGTCGAGGTGGGCCTCGCCGAGGTGGCGCAGGCTCAGCGCCATCCACCACCGGTCGTCCAGCTCCTCGAAGGCGTGCACGGCTCGGCGCAGCTCGCGCTCCGACTCCTCGATCCGGCCCAGCCTGGCGAGCGCCCGGCCGGCGGACAGCGCGGGTGCGGGCCACGCCCCACGAGTCACCGAGGGCCGTCAGGAGCTCCTCGGCGCGCTGTACGAAGTCGAGCTCGCGCAGCCCGTTGGCCGGGTCGCCGACCTCGCCCGCCGCGCGCGGGCAGCGCGCCTCCTCCCACAGCTCGCCGCGCTGCCGGAACATGCCGGCCGCCCGTCGGGGAACCAGTCGGCGACCTCCTGGCCGAAGCGGGCGGTGAGCGCCGACTTGCCGACGCCGCCCCGGCCGTAGACGGAGACGACGAGGGGCGGCGCCAGGTCGCTCGCCTTGCGGCGCGGGGCGAAGACGCCGCGTAACTCGGCGAGCGCCTCGGCGCGCCCGATCTTGGCGGCGCGCCCGATCTTGGCGGCGGGCGGGATCTCCCAATCGACCGATGCCGCCAGGACGCTCGCGGCCGCTGCGGCGAGCCCCGCCGCCACGGGCGCGGCCAGTGGCACCTTGCGGCGCCGAGGTCGCTGATCATCTGGCGACTGCCCCGTCAATGAACACCCCCTCCGGGGTATTCAAACGGACGGGGTACGGCTCGCGCCAGCCATACCCCGTCGTTCACCTACAGGCCGACCTACCGGCGACCTACAGGCCGACCACGTGACAGGTGGCCGTCACCGTCTTACTCGGATCGCTCTCCGAGGTGGCGGTGAGTTCGATCTTCCCGAGCCGGGCGCCGCCCGCCTCGCGCACGGCGTTGACCGTGACCGTCGCGTGCTTGCCGAAGTCGACGGTGGCCAGGGCGTTGGGCAGCCGGGCGGTCCAGCCCTTGCCCCGGGCCTCGGCCTTGAGCCGGTAGACGTCGGTGTTGAGGTAGGCGCTGACGTCCTCGGGGTGCTGCCCCTGCGCGGGGGCCGCCTTACCGGTGTTGAACAGCGGGAACGTGCAGGTGGACACGCCCTTGCCGGCGGGGACTCCGGCGGCGGGCAGCAGCCGGACGCCGCGCTTCTGCGGGCCCGCCCCGTGGAGGGAGCGGACGGCGACCGTGTAGGACAGCGTGCCGTCGCGGCCACGCTTCAGGTCGGTGACGTAGAAGTGCAGGCGGTTGGCCTCGTCGGCGTACTCGTACTCGCTGCCCGAGTCGGTGCCCGCGTGGAAGAGGGCGTCGGACAGCTGGCGGTAGTCGCCCATGGTGATGGGCACCTCGGTGCCGTCGGGCAGCACGTAGTCGGTCATCCCGATGTCCTGCGGGTTGGCGTCGACCACCCAGATGAACGGCGAGCGGTCCTGATCCTTGGTCTTGGCCAGGAGCACTCCGGAGTCGGGGGTGAAGGAGTCGGTGCCGACCCGGTCGACGACCTCGACGGTGTAGTTGTCGTAGCCGCCGCCGTCGCACAGCGGGTTGGTCGCCGTGTCGCAGGCGGGGCTCTTGTCGCCGGAGCCGAAGGCGATGTTGAGGCCCATCAGCCCGTTCGGTCCCGGCTGCACCGCCCGGGCGGTCACCCTGGCGGTCACCAGGCCCGACTCGTCGAGCGCGTCACGGGAGAGGTTCAGCACGTTGGCCTGGTCGACCATCTGCAACTTGATCTTGTTGCGCAGCATGTGCTGCGAGCCCATGGAGGAGCCGGCGGTGGGCGGGATCAGCCAGCGGCTGTGCGGGCCGCCGGGGCCGTTGAAGGTGCCGCGGCTGAGCATCTCCCAGATGCCGGAGTACGCCCTGCGCAGCGGCACGCCGTACGGGTTGTTGTAGTTGTCGGCGATGCCCATGATGTGGCTCAGCTCGTGGGCGTACACCGACATGCCGGAGCTCTCGGCCTGCACCGAGTCGACGCCGAAGCGGGCGTTGGGCCAGAAGGTGGATCCGGCCTGCCACGAGGTCCAGTCGACGTAGCGGGTGGCGGACCAGTTGGGCAGGGCGGGGTCGGGCGGGCCGAACTCGTCGGTCACGTCCTCCTTGGTAGGAAATTTCATCATGCCGAACTCCTGCCAGGTGGACGACTCGTCCTGGCCGGCGCTGACGTAGAAGATGAAGTCGAACTGCGCGGCGACCTCTTCGCCGACGGCGGCGATCCAGGCCGCGTTGCCGTCGGTGCGCAGGTTGCGGTTGCAGGTGTCGCCGCTGGGGCAGGCGTTCCGCTGATACTCCATGGCGTACTCATGGTCCTTGCCCGGCATCGTGTACGGGCCGAAGCCGGTCAGGTCCACGCCGATGCGGCCGCCGGAGTCCTCCATCCAGTACTCATGGATGGTGTGCCCCTTGTTCAGCGCGTTCGGGGTGTTGAGGAAGTCCTGGTAGAACGTGGCCACCTGGTCGCGGGGGATGTCGTGGGCCTCGGCGCTCGGGTTGCCGAAGATCGTCGAGCCCTTGGGCTGAGTGACGACGAACTCCTGGTTGGGGTAGTCGAGCAGGACGAGCGCGCCCTTGAAGGTGCGCGTCGAGCCCTTGACCGCCGGGTCGTTCCAGTTGGTGCCGGGCGGCTTCTTGTAGTCCGCCCACGTCATGTGGTCGGGGTTCTCCCAGTTCTGCGGGTCGATGGGCTTGATGTCCGCGACCGGACGGCCGCGCAGAGCCTGGGCCTCGGCGGGCTCGTCGCGCTGCCAGGGCTGGGTCTGCGGCCAGTGGTTCTGCCGCCAGGGGTGTTCGGGATCGTCTGCGGGGGGTGCTGCGGAAGCGGGTGTGGCCATCAGGCTCATCGGGATCAGCACGAGGGCTGCGAGCAGGCCTTTCAACAGCTTCTTCGGGGGGTTCTTCACCAATGGGACGGTATAGGCGATATTGACAGAGATCACCGGTCAGCTGTAGAGAAGACCCATAGCCGTATCTCCGACATTTGTTGAAATAACCAGGTGAGTTATGGCGGACCTCCAGCGAACCGTGGACGAGCTCGCGGCGCGCCTCGGCCGGCCACTGCTGCTCGAGGACCACCTGCAACGGGTCATCGCCTACAGCGAGCAGAGCGGCGCCATGGACGACATCCGCCGCGACTCGATCCTGCGCAGGCACACCACGCCGCAGGTACGCCAGTGGCTGCGCGCCGCGGGCATCGACGGCGCGGCCCTCCCGCTCCGCACCCCGGGCGCGCCGCACCTGGGCCTGCTCCCCCGCGTCTGCGTCCCGGTACGCCACGAGGCCGGGCTGCTCGGCTTCCTCTGGTTCATCGACGCCGAACCGGCCATGCCCGACGCGCGGGTCGCCGAGGCCGCGGCGGCGGCGCCCGCGCTGGCCCTGGCGCTCTACCACGAGAGCCTGGCCGTCGGCCTGGCCTCGCACCGGGAGCTGGAGGCGGTGACGGGGCTCCTGCTCGGCGAGCGCGACGCGGCCCGCCAGCTGATCGAGGCCGGCGCCTTCCCCCAGGCCCAGCCGGTGACCGTGCTCGTGGCCAGGCCGCTGGCCACCGAGCCGGACGAGGCGCTCAGACTGGCGCTGGAGCAGGGGCTGCTGGCGCTGCGGCGGCGGCTGAGCGGGCACCATCCGCTGCACCTCGTGCGCTACGACCACGCCGTGCTGCTCACCGCCGGCCCCGCCGTCTCCCCCGACGAGCTGCACGCGGCGATGTCCGTGCCGGTCACCGTGGGGATCGGGCGGCCCCGACCGGCGCTGGCCGCGGCGGCCGCGTCCTACACCGAGGCCCGGCACGCGGCCGAGGTCGCCGCCCGGGTGCCCGGCCTCGGCAGCTCGCTGGAGTGGAGCCGGCTCGGTGTCTACCGGATGCTGACCCACCTGTCGCAGCACGAGCTGCACCCCGGCCTCGAACCACTGCTCGCCGACGAGCACCATCTGCCGCTGCTGGAGACCCTGGAGACCTATCTGGACCTGGCCGGCAGCGCCGTCGCCACCTCGCGGGCGCTGCGGCTGCACCGCACCTCCCTGTATTACCGGCTACGCCGGGTGGAGGAGCTGGCACGTACGGATCTGAAGGACGGCGGCGAGCGGCTGGCCCTGCACCTCAGCCTCAAACTGGCCCGGCTGTCCGGCCGCTACCTGCCCCGCGACTCACGCCCGGCGACGCCCGCCTGACCGGGCACCGGGTCTACCTGAACTGGGCGTCCACGGCGGTGAGCAGCTCCTTGAGCTGGTCGCGCTGCTCGGCCGAGAGCACCGCGAACAGCTCCTGGCCCGCCCGTCTGCGGGCCTCGCGGGCACGTTCGTGAATCTCGCGGCCCACCGGCGTGACGACCAGCAGGGTGGAGCGCCGGTTGGCCGGATCGACCTCCCGGCGGACGAGCCCGGCCGCTTCGAGCGCGTCGACGACGGGGGTGACGGAGCGCGGCACGATCCTCAGCTCGTCGGCGAGCTGCACCATCCTGAGAGGCCGGCCCGCGTCGATGAGCACGCGCAGCGCACGAGCCTGACCGGGACTGAGGCCGAGTGGCTCCAGCCGATGCAGATAGCCATGCCGCAACCGGCGGCCGACCAGGTGCATGAGCTCGGAGAGCTCCACGTCGTCCATGGTCCAAGCCTAGTGGCGGAACAAATATGAGCTAACCTCTGTTTGAGAGAACATCTGAAAGGAGCACCTGCTTGGCCGAGGAACCACGCGCCCCGCTGCGGCGCATCGTCCGCCTCTTCCGCGCCTACCGGGGCCGCCTGGCCGTGGTGGGCTGTCTCATCCTGCTGTCGTCGCTGGTGTCGCTGGCCTCGCCGTTCCTGCTGCGCGAGGTGCTGGACGTGGCCATCCCGGCGCGCGACACCGGCCTGCTCGCGCTGCTCGCGCTGGGCATGATCCTGGTCGCGGTCATCACGAGCGTGTTCGACGTGGTCCAGACGCTGGTGTCGACCACCGTCGGCCAGCGCGTCATGCACGACCTGCGCACCGCCGTCTACGGCCACCTGCAGCGCATGTCGCTGGCGTTCTTCACCCGCACCAGGACCGGCGAGGTGCAGTCGCGCATCGCCAACGACATCGGCGGCATGCAGTCGGTCGTCACCTCCACCGCCACCTCCCTCGTCTCCAACCTCACCACCGTCATCGCCACGGTCGTCGCCATGGTCGCGCTCGACTGGCGGCTGACCGTGATCTCGCTGACGCTGCTGCCGGTCTTCGTGTGGATCAGCCGCAAGGTCGGCGCCGAGCGCAAGCGGATCACCTCCGAGCGGCAGCGGAAGCTGGCCGTGATCTCCTCCATGGTCCAGGAGTCGCTGTCGATCAGCGGCATCCTGCTCGGCCGCACGATGGGCCGCTCCCCCGAGTTGTCCCGCCGCTTCGCCGTCGCCTCCGACGAGCTCGCCGACCTCGGAGTCCGCTCCAGCATGGCCGGACGATGGCGGCAGTCGTCGATCCAGATCGTCATGGCCGCGATGCCCGCGGTGATCTACTGGGCGGTCGGCCACACCGGCGCCATCTCCATCGGCACCCTGGTGGCCTTCACCACGCTGCAGGCGAGCCTGTTCAGGCCCACGGTGTCGCTGCTGCGGCTCGGCGTCGAGGTGCAGAGCTCGCTGGCGTTGTTCGGCCGCATCTTCGAGTATCTCGACCTGCCCGTGGACATCCACCCCGGCACTCGCACCCTGACCGGCGTGCGCGGCGAGGTCCGCTACGAGAACGTCGACTTCGCCTACGGCGAGGCGCCCACGCTCACCGGCGTGGACATCACCGTCCCGGCGGGCACCAGCCTGGCGATCGTCGGCGAGACCGGGTCGGGCAAGACCACGCTCAGCTACCTGCTGCCCCGGCTGTACGACGTCACGGGCGGCCGGGTCACGATCGACGACGTCGACGTCCGCGAGCTCACCTTCGAGTCGCTGGCCCGCACGGTCGGCGTGGTCTCCCAGGAGACGTATCTCTTCCACGCCTCCATCGCCGACAACCTCCGCTTCGCCGATCCCACGGCCACCGACGAGGAGCTGGAGGCGGCCGCCCGGGCCGCCCGCATCCACGACCACATCGCCTCGCTGCCCGACGGCTACGACACGCTGGTGGGCGAGCGCGGCTACCGCTTCTCCGGCGGCGAGAAGCAGCGCCTGGCCATCGCCCGGACCATCCTGCGCAACCCGCCGGTGCTCGTCCTCGACGAGGCCACCAGCGCCCTCGACACGCAGACCGAGCGGGCCGTACAGGAGGCGCTGGACACTCTGGCGAAGGGCCGCACCACGATCACGATCGCGCACCGCCTGTCCACGATCCGCGACGCCGACCAGATCGTCGTCCTGGACCACGGCCGGGTGGTGGAGCGCGGCACCCACGACGAACTGCTGGCCCTCGACGGTCACTACGCCGCCCTGGTGAGCAGGGACCGCCCACTCGAACTGGTGTGACGCCCCCGGGCGTGCCCCTGGATGGGCAAGGAAGAGTCGTCGAAGATCCAGGGGAGACCAAATCCTAGGTTTTCGGCGGGCTCCTGGGTAAGAGGATGGGTATGACCGAACAGCCTCCGAACAAGCACGGCCTGGCCGACGAGCAGGAGATCGAGGTCGAGGAGTGGACCGACGACCTCGGCCGGGAGCATCGCATCGAGGGTGACGATCCGCGTCACGAGGACACCCTCGACGAGCGGCTGTGGCGGGAGAAGCCCGACAGGGAGAAGCCGGCGCCGCGGCCGGGACACCGTCTCACCCAGCCCGACGAGGGTCTGGCCCCCGACGAGGAGCCGGACGAGATCGGCGAGGACTGGGGCGACGACTCCGGTGACCTGTCAGCCGAGGAACGCGCGATCTACGTCGAACCCGATGAGGAGATCAGGTGAGACCCGCGAGGGCGGGCAGCAGGGCGGGCAGGTCGTCGACGATCAGGTCGGCGGCCTTCGCCTGCGGCCGTTCGGCGTGCAGATGACCCCACGGCCCTCTGCGCAGCAGCGCCGTCCGCATGCCCGCCCTGGCCGCGGGCAGCACGTCGTTGTCGAGCCGGTCGCCGACGTAGAGGATCTCGGCGGGCTCCCTGCCCGCGATCGCGGCGACCTTGGCGAAGAACTCGGCCGCGGGCTTGGACACGCCCCAGCCTTCGGAGGTGTGCACCGAGTCGACCGGAAGGTCCATGGCGACCAGCGCGTCGTAGGCCCGGACGGGCTGGTTGCCTGCGACGATCACCTGGTGACCGGCCGCGCGCAACTCGGCCAGCGCCTCGCGGACGTCGGGGTAGAGGTCGTCGGCGTCGAAGTGATTGCGCAGGCAGCCGGGCTCGTCGCGCTCCCAGGCCGCCAGCTCGGCGGTGATGTCGAGTCCGGGCCGGACCAGCTCGAACGCCTCGCGGTGGGAACGATCCAGGGCGGCCATCCCGCCGAGCGCGCCCATCAGCACGAACCTGCTCACTCCCAGGCGATCGGCCCAGCGCGACCAGATGCGCGTCTCGTCGATGAGCGTCTCGCCGACGTCGAACACCACTGCCTTGATCATCAAACCCCCCACTCGTACGTCCCCCCACTGTACGGATCCGTACGGAATCACTCGACCGGGGATCGAACCGGTCGCTTGACCATGAAGGGGAATGTTCCATGCCACGAGAGGGCGACACCAAGGATGGGCAGCTCGACGACCTGCCGGCGAGCGCCGACCAGGACGTCTGGCACGACTACACCGCCGATCTGCTGAAGGTGATCAAGCGCGGCGTGAACCGGCGGCCGGGCGAGCGGACCTCGGAGACGCCCGGCGAACCACTGCCCACCTGGTGGCCCACACCCAACTGACGCCCCCGCCGCATCCACGGCCGCCTCGCTGACAGCGAGGCGGCCGGTTTGCCGTCGGAAGGGGGTCTACTTTGCAGGCGCGCGAGTGCGATACTCAGGGTACCCATTCGAGTACGGAGGGACAGTTTCGATGGTTGTCATGGCGATCAGGCAGCACCACACCGAGCTGGTGCCGTCCAACGACAAGCGCTTGCCGGAGACCGCACGGGAGCTGTTCGACGCACTCCCCGAACTCCCCGGCTTCCGGGCCGACGTCGTCGAAGGAAATCTCATCGTGAGCCCTGTAGGCACCCCCGAACACGCAAGCTGCGCGATGCGCCTTCTCCGCGCCCTCATCCCCGTCCAGGACAGGGAGGGATGGGAAGCCTGGACCGGCAACGTGGACGTGTGCGTGGAAGGACCGCGAGAGCCCGTCGAGCCCGACTTCGTGCTCGCGCCACCCGACTGCCCCAGGTGGGGTGATCGCGAGCTGCGGTCGTCCGGGCTGATCATGGTCGCCGAGGTCGTCTCCGCCGGCAGCACCCTCAGGGACCGCGTGGAGAAGCCGCCGCTGTACGCGACCGGCGGCGTGCCGATCTATCTGCTGATCGACCTCCTCGCCGAGCCGCCGTCGGTCACGGCCTACAGCGAGCCCCGCGACGGCGCCTATCTGGCGAGCGGGACGGTGCCGGTCGGGTCGCCGCTGCGGCTGCCCAGCCCGATCGACGTCGAGCTGGACACGTCCGTCTTCAAGGTGTGAGCTTCTCCATCGCCTTGGCGATGCGCTTCTCCGAGACCGGGGTCGGGGTGCCGAGGGTCTGGGCGAAGAAACTGACCCGTAGCTCCTCGATCATCCAGCGGATCTCCACCACGTCGGGGTCGGAGCGCCGCGCGGGGGGCAGCTTGGCCAGCAGGTCGTGATAGTCGTCCTCGACCTTGTGCACGCGGTCCATCCACTCCTCATCGCGCCACGGCTCCTCGGGGAGCTTGGTGAGGCGGCGTTCGACGGCCCGGATGTAGCGCAGCAGGTCGGGCAGCCGCCGGTGACCGGTGGCGGCGACGAAACCCGGGTAGACGAGCTTGGCGAGCTGGTCGCGGACGTCGTCGGCCGAGGCGCCGGCGCGTACGGACTCCAGCCCGGCGCCGACGGTGTGCCAGACGCCGAGGATCTGCTCGACCCGGGCCAGCACATCGGCCGAGGTGGCGTGCAGCTCGGCCCGGACGTGCTGGTAGAGCCGGTCGAAGGAGACAGGGTCCCAGGCCGGGCCGCCCCGGTCGTGCATCAGCTTGTCGACCGCGGCGTCGACCACGTCGTCGAAGAGCGCCACCGCGCCGCCGTGCGGGCTGCGCGACAGGGCCAGCTTGGCCTGGTTGGACAGGCCGCCGAGCAGTGACCGGGCCGGGTTGGTGACGCCCAGCAGCAGCAGCCGGCGGGTGCCGGTCCAGTGGGAGCGGCGCTGCTCCAGCTCGGTCTCGAAGATCTTGATGGAGACCGAGTCGCCGTCGTCGACCAGGGCCGGGTAGCCCTTCATCCGGCCCTGCTCGAACACCTTGGGCAGGGTGCCGAAGCTCCACGTGTGGAGCCCCGACTGCTCCAGGTCGTCGGCCGCCGCCGAGAGCGTCTGGCGCAGCCGCGGGGCGAGCCGCCGCTTCAGCGCGTCGAGGTCCTTGTCCTCGGCGACGGTGCGGCGGCGCTCGTCGATCACCCGGTAGGTGATGCGCAGGTGGTCGGGCACCTGGTCGAGCTGCCAGGCCTCGCGCGGCACCCGGACGCCGGTCAGCCGCAGCAGCTCACGCTCCACGGCCTCCAGCAGCGGCTCGCCGCCCTGACGGGCACCCTCCAGCACCTGCTTGGCGTAGTTGGGGGCGGGCACGAAGTTGCGCCGCAGGTGCTTGGGCAGCGACCGGATCAGCGCGGTGATCAGCTCCTCGCGCAGGCCGGGGATCTGCCAGTCGAACCCGTCGGAATTGACCTGGTTGAGCACCTGGAGCGGCACGTGCACGGTCACGCCGTCGGCGTCGGCGCCGGGCTCGAACTGGTAGGTCAGCTTCATCCGCTGGCCGAGCTGCCGCCAGGCGTCGGGGTAGTCGCGGGCGCTGACGTCGGCGCCCTCGTTGACCAGCATCTCGGGTGAGTAGGTCAGCAGGTCGGGCTCGGTGACGCGGGCCTTCTTCCACCACGAGTCGAAGTGCCGGGCCGAGACGACGTCGGCGGGCACCCGCTGGTCGTAGAAGTCGTGCAGGGCCTCGTCGTCGACCATGATGTCGCGGCGGCGGGCGCGGTTCTCGAGCTCCTCGACCTCTTCGAGCAGCTTGCGGTTGGCGCGCAGGAACGTGTGGTGGCTGTCCCAGTCGCCCTCGACGAGCGCGTGCCTGATGAACAGCTCGCGCGACAGCTCGGGGTCGATGCGGCCGTAATTGACCTTGCGCCCGACCACGAGCGGCACGCCGTACAGCGTGACCTTCTCCAGCGCGATCACCGCGCCCTGGTTCTTCTCCCAGTGCGGCTCGGAGTAGGTGCGCTTGACCAGGTGCTGCGCGAGCGGCTCGACCCAGTCGGGCTCGATCTTGGCGTTGACCCGGGCCCACAGCCGCGAGGTCTCCACCAGCTCGGCCGACATCACCCACTGCGGCTGTTTCTTGGCCAGCGCCGAACCGGGGAAGACGGCGAAGCGGGCGTTGCGGGCGCCGAGGTATTCCTGGATCGGCCGGCGGCCGTCGGAGGCGCGCTGTTTGTCGACGACGTCCTTGACGCCCACGTGTGACAACAGCCCGGCCAGCAGCGAGACGTGCACGCTCCGCGGGTCGGCGACCTGGCTGCCCGGCTGGGCGCCGAGCGACTGGCGCAGCTGGCTGTAGATGTCCTGCCACTCGCGCACGCGCAGGTAGTTGAGGAACTCGGCCTTGCACAGCCTGCGGAACGCGCTGGACGACAGCTCCCGCTGCTTGTCCTGGAGGTAGTGCCAGAGGTTGACGTAGGACAGGAAGTCGGACTCGGGGTCGGCGAAGCGGCGGTGCTTGTCGTCGGCCTGCTGCTGCTTGTCGGACGGACGTTCGCGAGGGTCCTGGATCGACAGCGCGGCGGCGATCACCATGACCTCGCGCAGGCAGCCGTTCTTCTCCGCCTCCAGCACCATGCGGCCGAGGCGGGGGTCGACCGGCAGACCGGCCAGCTTGCGGCCGACCGCGGTGAGGTCGCCCTGCGCGTCGAACGCGCCGAGCTCGTGCAGCAGGCTGACGCCGTCTCTGACCTGGCGGCGGTCGGGCGGCTCGACGAACGGGAACGCCTCGATGTCGCCCAGCCCGATCGAGGTCATCTGCAGGATGACCGAGGCCAGGTTGGTGCGCAGGATCTCGGGGTCGGTGAACTCCGGCCTGGCGAGGAAGTCGTCCTCCTCGTAGAGCCGGATGCAGACGCCGTCGGAGGTGCGGCCGGAGCGGCCCTTGCGCTGGTTGGCGCTGGCCTGGGAGATGGCCTCGATGGGCAGCCGCTGCACCTTGGTGCGGTGGCTGTAGCGGGAGACGCGGGCGTAGCCGGGATCGACGACGTATTTGATGCCGGGGACGGTCAGCGACGTCTCGGCCACGTTGGTGGCCAGCACGATGCGGCGGCCGGTGTGGCGCTGGAACACGCGATGCTGCTCGGCGGCGCTCAGGCGGGCGTAGAGCGGCAGGATCTCGGTGTTGCGGAACTCGGCCTTGGCCAGGGCGTCGGCGGCGTCGCGGATCTCCCGCTCGCCGCTCAGGAAGACGAGGATGTCGCCGGGCCCCTCGGTGACCAGCTCGCGGCAGGCGTCGACGATGCCCTGCGTCTGGTCGTCATCGTCGTCGAGCGGCCGGTAGCGGACCTCGACGGGGTAGGTGCGGCCGGACACCTCGATGATCGGGGCGTCGGAGAAGTGCCGCGAGAACCGCTCGGGGTCGATGGTGGCGCTGGTGATGATGACCTTGAGGTCGGGGCGCTTCGGCAGCAGTTGCTTGAGGTAGCCGAGGATGAAGTCGATGTTGAGGCTGCGCTCGTGGGCCTCGTCGATGATCAGCGTGTCGTACTGCTCCAGCAGCCGGTCGTTCTGCAGCTCGGCGAGCAGGATGCCGTCGGTCATCAGCTTGACCAGGGTGCGGTCGCTCGCCTGGTCGGTGAAGCGCACCTTGTAGCCGACGACCTGGCCGAGGTCGGTGCCGAGCTCCTCGGCGATGCGCTCGGCGACCGTGCGGGCGGCGATGCGGCGGGGCTGGGTGTGGCCGATCAGCCCTCTGACGCCGCGCCCCAGCTCGATGCAGATCTTGGGGATCTGGGTGGTCTTGCCGGACCCGGTCTCGCCCGCGATGATCACGACCTGGTGGTCGCGGATGGCCGCGAGGATGTCGTCCTTGCGCTGGGCGACCGGCAGGTTGTCGGGGTAGCTCACCTCGGGCACGGCCTCGCGGCGGCGGGTCAGCCGCCGCTCGGCGCGCTCGACGTCGGCGAGGATCTCCGCGGCGATCTTCTCCCGGGCCTCACGGGAGCGGACGCGCCGCGCGCCGTCAAGGCGGCGCCGGAGCCGGCGCTGGTCACGGGGCATGAGCTCGGGCAGGCGTGACTGCAGCTCGCCGAGCTCAGAGTGAGAGGAGGACAACGCAGAGGTTCCCATACTGCTTTCAGGATATTTGAGCCCCGCGCGACCGGAGCCAACGACCCATGCTGCCCGATCACCACGGGCGCACGCATCCCAAATAACGCCGTGACCGTCCGCGGCGGGCCCACTCTCCCCAGAGATCGTCGTCGAGGACGGTCACGTCACCAGTGAGACTCCTGAGCAGCCGTTCCGGTTGCCATGCCGGAGCCCCTTTCCGCCCGGGGATTCGGCGGCGTGCCGTACGAGGGCGCGGGGGCCACTTCGCGGCGTCCTGTACGAGCGCGCCGGGGCTACCTCGTGGCGGCCGGGTGGGGAGCGGCGGCCATCTGGGCGGCGCCGATGATGCCCGCCTCGTTCTGCAGGAGCGCGGGGACGATCGGGGTGTCGATGTGCACGTGCGGGAGCCACTTGCCGGATTTCTTGCTGACGCCGCCGCCGACGACGATCAGCGAGGGAGAGAACAGCATCTCCACGTGCCGGAGATACTCCTCCACCCGCGCGGCCCACTTCTCCCAGCTGAGCTCGGACTCCTCGCGGGCGCGGTCGGAGGCGCGGTGCTCGGCGTCCTTGCCCTTCAGCTGAAGGTGGCCCAGCTCGGTGTTGGGCACCAGGACGCCCTCGGTGAACAGCGCGCTGCCGATGCCGGTGCCGATCGTCAGCATGAGCACGGTGCCCCGCCGGCCGCGACCCTCGCCGAAGGCCATCTCGGCCAGGCCGGCCGCGTCGGCGTCGTTCAGCACGGTGGCGCCGCCGAACAACTCGGCCGCGTCGACCCCGATCCAGGAGTGGTGGACGTTCGCGGCCGTCATGACCACCCCGTCGCGCACCACCCCGGGGAACGTCACCCCGACGGGGCCGGTCCAGGAGAAGTGGTCGACGATGCGCGCCACCACCTCGGCGACCGGACCTGGCTTGGCCGGCTGCGGGGTGGGGATGCGCAGGCGCTCCCGGGTGAGCTTGCCGGCCGCGATGTCGACGGGCGCGCCCTTGATCCCGGAACCACCGATATCAATCCCCAGAACATCCATGACAGTCCTTCTCCCCTATCGGCGGCGAATAACGCCGAGCCGGATATTTCCGGACCTCACTGAACCCGTCCCGGGCCGCCCGCGTATCTCGCGTCACAAGCGCTAACAAGGAGGCACGGATGCGGTTACGCATCATCACACTCTGCGCTGTCGGAGTCGTTCTGGGAGCGACTCTCGCCACTCCCGCACAGGCCACCCCTCGCAACAGGTTCGACGTCGTCAACCTCGTCTCGGACCTCTCGGGCAAGGCTCCCGTCACCGATCCCAAGCTGGTCAACCCCTGGGGGCTGGCCATGGGCAAGACGTTGTGGGTATCCGGCACCGGCAGCGGCAGCGCCACCGTCTATTCCGGAAACGGCAAGAAGGAGCAGACCGAGGTCAGCATCCCCGGCGGCGCCCCGACCGGCCAGGTCTTCAACCCCACCGAGGGCTTCACCGTCAAGGGCAAGCCCGCCACCTTCATCTTCGCCAGCCCGAGCGGCGCGATCACCGGCTGGAACGCCGAGGTCGATCCGAAGAACGCCGTCATCGCCGCCTTCACCCGCGGCGCCGACTACAAGGGTCTGGAGTTGGTCCGGACCGACGACGGCGACTTCCTGCTGGCCGCCGACTTCGCGAACGGCCGCATCCACGCCTTCGACTCCGACTTCAGGCGGATCCAGCTGTCACGCTCGCAGTTCAGGGACCGGGCCATCCCGTCCACCTACTCGCCGTTCAACGTGGCGGTCGTGAACGGGAACATCTGGATCGCCTACGCGCTGCGTGACGCGGCGACCGGCAAGTCCGTCGCGGGCTCCGGCAAGGGCTTCATCAGCCGCTTCGACGCGGGCGGCCGCCTGACCGGCCGGATCGCGCGTACCGGGCTCAACGCCCCATGGGCGATGACGGCCGCGCCGAAGTCCTTCGGGCGGTACGCCGGCGCGCTGCTGGTCGGCAACTTCGGCGACGGCACCATCCACGCCTTCCGCCGCGGGCGCCAACTGGGCGCGCTCACCAAGGCGGACGGCCGCAAGATCACGCTGCCCGGACTCTGGGACCTGGAGCCGGGCACCTCGGCCAACGGCGGCGAGAACGCCCTGTGGTTCTCCGCCGGCTCCGACGGCGGCAAGCACGGGGTGCTGGGCGTGATCCGGCCCGCCGGGTCGCGTTCGACCGTGACGGCGCCGACGACGTCTCCGTCGCACTCGCCCAGCCACACCAAGAAGCCCAGCTCGTCCTCGCCGTACGGCGGGTACTGACAGCCAGGGGCCGCTGACGTTTCCGGCGCGGCTGGCGCGGGCCACGCCGGAAACAGGCGGTGCACGGGCGACGGGCCCGCCCAGCCCCACGGGGCGAAGGGCCGGCACGGCGCGGGGCGAGAGTCCCGCTCAGCACGAAGCGAAGAACCTGCTCAGCCAAGCACCACGGCGAGGTCGGCGACCGTCCGGAAGTGGACGCCGGTCATGCCGAGGGCGCGCGCGGCCTCGACGTTCGCCGGCCGGTCGTCGACGAACAGGCAGCGCTCGGGCGCGGCCCCGGCCCGCTCGGCGGCTATCTCGTAGATGCGCCGGTCCGGCTTGGCCACGCCGACCCGCGCGCTGCTGACCACGTCGTCGGCGAAGTAGGTCAGCCCGAGCTGCTCCAGGTGCGCCTCCAGCGTGTCCATGGCGTTGGTGACGAGCACCACGGGCATCCGCTCCTGGGCCCTGGCCAGCAGCCGCCTGACCTCCTCATCGACCCGGAACGGCACCGCGACGAACTCCGCCACGGCCCGCCTGGCCCGCTCGTCTCCGCCGAGGGCGACCACGATCGACTCGGCCCACTCCCGCTCGGTCACCCGGCCGAGCGTGGCGGGCAGCATGAGGGCCGGATCGAAGGCGGTCTTCATCAGCGGCAGCCCGTATCTCGCCTCGATCTCGGCCTGGACGTCGTGGTCGAACTGGCGCAGCACGCCGTCGAGATCGCACAGAACAGCGTCGTAGGTCACAGCCAGCCATTGTGCCGTGCCAGCCGGGCGGCCTCGATCCGGTTGCGCGTGTGGGTCTTGCCGATGGCGGACGACAGGTGGTTGCGCACGGTGCTCTCCGACAGGTGCAGCCGTGCCGCGACGTCGGCGACGGTGGCCCCGTCGAACGCGGCCGCCAGCACGTCGCGTTCGCGCTCGGTGAGCGGGCTCGGTCCGGCGTGCAGCGCGGCGGCGGCCAGGGCCGGGTCGACGACGCGTTCCCCCGCCACGGCCCGCCTGACGGCCGCGGCCAGCTCCTCGACGGGCCCGTCCTTGACCAGGAACCCGGCGGCCCCGGCCTCCATAGCCCGCCTGAGGTAGCCGGGCCGGGCGAACGTGGTCAGCACCAGCACCACGCACTCCGGCAGCGCCGAGCGCAGCTCGGGCAGCGCGTCGAGCCCGCTGCGCCCGGGCAGCTCGATGTCGAGCAGGGCCACGTCGGGCCGGTGCGTCAGAGCGGCGGGCACGATCTCGTCGCCGGACGGCACCTGGGCGACGATCTCCAGATCGTCCTCCAGGCCGAGGAGCAGCGCGAGCGCGTCACGCATCATGCCCTGGTCCTCGGCGATCATGACCCTGATCACGGCGACTCCGTCAACTCGCGGCACCTACTCGCGGCAACTCACCCGCGGAGACTCACTCGGGGAACCCGGTCACTTCCAGAACGCCAGGTCGTGCCCGGCAGCGTAGTCGATCGGCCGGACCGCGCCGGGCGCGAGCGACAGCGTGCCCGACTCCACTCGGGGCCAGGCGGGCAGCCCCCGGCCGTTGGGGTCGCCGGTGCGGGCGAAGTTCGTCCAGTAGGAGACCATCTGCCCCGACAGCCTCCGCTGCTCGGCCGACAGCGCGGCCTTCGGCTCGGGAAAGAGGTACGGCAGGTCGCCCGCGTGGTAGGCGCCCCAGTCGAAGTCGGCCTCCAGCGGCAGGAACATCGGCGCCTTCCGGTCGGCGAACTCGTAGCCGTAGACGGGGACCCGCCGGGCCAGCAGGGTGTTCTGCTCGTGGGTCGCGCGGGCCCACATCCGGTCGGTCAGCACGGTGGCCCAGGCGACGCTCGGCGACCCGTACCGCTTCACCGGATACCTCTTGAGGATCGACGGGGCCTTGCGGCCGAACGCCTCGCGCACCAGCTTCGGATAGTCCGGCGACTCGCCACGCACGTCGTAGCTCATCCCGACGAAGATCCGGTGTTCGTCCTTGGTCGCGCCGGCCAGCACCGGCACCTGGTGGAAGCGGCCCTTCCGCAGCGCCGTGTCCGGCGCGGCCGGCAGCACGTCGTTGCCGTGGGCGTACACCTGGAAGGCGTTCATGATCTGGGGCGCGGCGAGGATCTTGCTGACGGGCAGCGCGCGCAGGCAGGCCAGGTCGGCGCAGCCGAGCTGCTCGGCGTAGTACTGTCCCATCGCGGTGACCTCGGCACCGGTCCGCCATGCGAACGACGGGTAGGCCGGCAGGCCCGGCATCATGCTGCCGGCCGGCATGTCCATCATGGTCTCGCCGCTCTGCATGATCGCCCGCTGGAACAACCCCTGGGCGCCCGGCGAGGTCAGCTGGCCGCCGATGGCCAGCGCGCCGAAGGAGACGCCGAAGACGGTCACATTGCCCGGGTCGCCGCCGAAGGCCGCCGCGTTGCGCCTGACCCAGCGCAGCGCCTCCTGCTGGTCCTGCAGGCCGTACGTGCCCGGGTCGCGCAGGCCGGGGTAGCCGAAGCCGCTGAACACCCCGAGGCGGTAGTTGACGGTGACGACCACGACGCCCTCGGCGGCCAGCCGGCGCGCGTCGGAGAAGTGCCCGGCGCCCACGGCGCCGTCGCCGTGGATCCACACCATCACCGGCCGCCGGGCGTCCGGCCCCGCCGGTCCGGGCGGGGTGGTGACGTTCAGATACAGGCAGTCCTCGTTCTCACTGCTGATGTCGGCGTAGTCGGAGCCGACCTGCGGGCACATGGGGCCGGGCCGGGTGGCGTCCTTGACGCCCCGCCAGGCGGGCGCCGGGCGCGGGGTTTCCCAACGGGCGGCGGTGCCGTAGCGGATGCCTTGGTACAGGCGATATGTTCCGGTCGTGGTGCCCCGTACCGTGCCCGCGTCGGTCCGCACGACCGCGGGGTCCCCCGCGCCCGTCCCGGCGGGCGGGCCCTCCTCGCTGGTGGCGCATCCTGTGAGTAGTACGGCTATGGCCAGCAGAATCCTCATGGACCCACGGTCGCGGACCGGCACGACCTGCCAGAAGGTCCATCGATCCAGGATCGTCCAGGACAAAAGTCCCGGCCCCCGGAGGCGTGTCGGTGCCCGGCACTACCATCTCCCCGACGGATCCGGATCGGAACGGTAGGGCATGAAGGATCACCGGCTGCCACGCGAGCTGTGCCGGCTGTTCGCCGACGGCGGCAGGGGCCGCACCCTGTCGGTCGCGCTGCCCGAGGGCGAGGCCGTCTGGCCCGACCCGGGCTACACCAGCCAGGGCGAGGCGTCGCGGCCCGCGTTCTGGATGAGCGACGAGCCGGCGACGGGCGCCGAGTGGGCCCGCTTCCGCGCCGAGCACCCACGCAGCGGCCTGTGGCCGGTGCTGCTCGACGAGTCGGCCCAGCCCTGGGCGGTCGGCCAGGTGGTGCCCGACGACGCGGAGCTGATCGGCCACTTCACCGCCGAGGGGTTCATGACGGAGGTGTGGCAGGAGTGGGTGGCGCAGATGCCGCCCGACGCGCTCGACGAGCTCGACCCCTTCGGCGCGATCTGCCCGGGTCTGGCGCCGCCTGGCGTGCCGGCGGCCGATCCGGGCGCCGTGGCCGACTGGCACGCCGAGCAGCTGGCCGGCCGGGGCCTGCCGCTCGGGCTGGTCGCCGCCCCCCGGGGCGCCGACGCGCTGGCCGTCATGGGCTGGCAGGGGGCACTGCACCACAACGAGTGGATGGTGCCGCTGGCGGCGGTCGTGCGCAGCTGGGAGGACCGGTTCGGCGTCCGGGTGGTGTGCGTCGGCTTCAACACGCTGGAGCTGAGCGTGGCCGCGCCTCCCGTCGAGCCGGAGCACGCGCTGCACGTGGCGGCCGAGCACTGGGCCTTCTGCCCCGACAACGTGGTGCAGGGGCCCGGCGACCTCCAGGCCTACGCCGAGCAGATCGCCGGCAGCCACAGCTGGTCGTTCTGGTGGGACTGACCGCGTCCGGCTCAGGCGGGCCGGGCCAGGCACGTCAGATCAGGCGGGCCGGGCCGGGCCGGGCACGTCAGATCAGGCGGGCCACGGCCCCGTAGTTGCCCGACGTGCTCGGTTGCTCCAGGCAGGTGGTCTCGGCGCCGTCGGGCCGCCACTCGGGCACCCACACGAGCCCCGGCTCCACCAGGTCGAGCCCGTCCAGCAGCGCCGTGACCTCGGCCCTGTCGCGGATCGCGTGGCCGGGCAGGGTCATCGCCAGCAGCTCGCGGGCGGCCGGCAGCAGCTCCTGGGGGATGCCGTCGAACGTGGTCTGGAGCAGGGCCAGATAGCTGTTGGCCGGGGCGGCGTGGCCCAGGCACTTGATCACGTGCCCGGCGTGCTCGTCACCGACGCCGTGCATCGTGACGAGCAGCATGCCGACCGGCCGGTCCCAGTCGAGGAACGTGCGCACCACCCGGTCGGACAGCAGTTCCTCGATCTGCCGCACGTCCCCCTCGACCACCCGCATCGCGTCGGTCACGGGCTCGATCGTGGCCCGCGCGTTGGCCAGCACCATGGGGTCGTTCTCGACGTAGACGACCCGGGCCTCCGCGCCGCCCAGCGTGTCGCGGGCTATGTCGTGCAGTTGGTGGCCGGTGGGCAGGCCGCTGGGCACGCCACTGCCGATGATCAGATACTGGTCGACTCCGGCGAGCGCCAGGTGCCGCACCACCCGGGCGAGAAAGCCCAGCACGGCACGGGCGGCGGCGGTGGTCACGGGGGTGGCCTCGTCATAGCGCCGCACGGCCTCGCGGTCGGCCACGAAGTTGTTCTTGCCGCCCGCGGCGGCGTCCAGCATGCGGGTGATGCGAGCCTGAGACATATCGAGTCTCGCCAGATTACGGATGGCGCGCTCGTTCATTTCGTCTCGCCCCTTTCCCCTCGCCAGGCAATGCCGGGAAAGTTCTGGCTTCGTGTCTCATCGGAACCAAGTTAAAAATGATCCAAATGTCCCAACAATTCAACACATTGGGGCCAACAAATTCAGGAAATATCGGTTTCCGACTTTGTTTTGATCATCTTTGGGCGGCCCGGTCACGGTACGCATACAGCAGGTCGAGGGTCTCCTCGCGGGTCGTCGTCGTGACCGACAGCTTGGTGAACGCCTGGTGATAGGCCTCGACGGCGGCCGGATCCGTGATCAATTCCTCGGATTCGACGGCGTGCGCACAGGCGATGTCGGGCTCGAAAGCCTCCGCGAAACGCCAGAGCGTGAACGGCCCCGTGCGCGGCAGATAAGCCGGATCTTGAATGGGGACCACGTGCACCGAGATGTGCGGGCGTTTGGCGTATTCGAGAAGCGTTTCGAGTTGCGCCAGATGCACGTGTGGCTCGGCGATCGAACGCAGCAGCGCGCTCTCGTCCATGATCGCCCACACGACCGGCCCGCCCTCGATCACCGGCTTCTGGCGGGCCAGGGCGAGCCGGGCCGCGTCGTCGACCGACTCCTGCCCGAGCGTGGCCGGCCCGGCGACCGCGATGGCGGCCCGCGCGTAGCCCTCGGTCCGCAGCAACGCCGGGACCAACTGCGGGTGGTAGGTGCGGATCACCGAGGCGCGCTGCTCCAGCGCGAAGGCGGCGGCCAGCCAGACGGGCACGGCGTCGTCGTCCCAGCGCACCGGCTCGCGCTCGGCGCGGGCCAGCGACAGCACGTGCTCGCGGACGGGCAGCGAGGTCACGCCGTAGAGGTCGAGCAGGAGCTCCACCGTGGCGGGAGCGGGCACGACGGCGCCCGCCTCGATGGCCTCGATCGCCGCCTTGCCCCGGCCGAGCGCGGTCTCGACCTGCTCGGGTGACCTGCGCGCCGACAGGCGCAGGCCGCGCAGCCGCCTGCCGAGCGCCTCGCGCTGCGCCCCGGAGAGCGCGGGCGCCACCTCGGGGATCTCCGGGATCCGGGGCGCGGGCTCGGGCTCCGGCTCCCGCTCCGGCAGGCCCTCGGCCCGCCGAGCCAGGCCGATCACGTCGCGCACGACGTGCAGCGAGGTGTCGGACAGGCCCGACGCGGACTCGCCGATCGCGTCCGCCGGCCCGGCGGCTCGTTCCTCGCCGAGGTCGGCGTGCTCCTCGCCGACCAGCCAGCCCACGCTGACCTGCAGGCAGGCGGCCAGGGCGCGAAGCACCTGGAGCGTCGGGTTGGTCTGCTTGCCGGTGCGCAGCTGGCTGACGTAGGCGCGGGTGATCGGGATGCCGGCCTTGGTCAGCTCGGCCGCCACCTGGGCGCCGCTGTAGCCGCGCTTCCGCAGAGCGAGGTCAAGCCGCTCGGCGATGTTCGCCACCGCGCACCTCCTGCCGCCCGTAGGGCCTCCAGCGTAAGGGAAGCCGGGCGTTTCGTCGCATGTCCGGCCGCGGGTCCGGGATTCCGCTCCCTAAACCGATTCAAACTCAAATGATAACTACCAGTTGACACAACTTCCGCCCTGGTCCCACTATCGGACCGACACATGGTAACTGTGACTTGACGGCCGGACGGTTCTGGAGAGTCGCCGGCGAGGAGGAGGCCGGACGTGACCCTCGATCCCCAGAACGGTTCCTGGTTCGCCAGGCGGCCCAAGGCCGTGCCGGCGCAGGACCGGGTGATCCAACGCATCTGTTCCCGGGTGGCGCCCGAGAACAAGCAGGTGCACGTCGCCAACCTGCCGCTCGGCGGCGTGCAGGTCTGGGTCGACGGCAACGGCGAGCGGTGGGTGCTCTACCACCGCATGGCCCGCGAGCTCAGGCTCGCCGGCTGGCACACCGAGGTGGGCGAGGACCGCCTGATGGTGCTCGGCTGGAGCGCCGACTGCCTGACCCACCGGGCCCGGATGCTCGACGCCGCGCTCGCCGGGCGGCTGGCCGACTACGAGCACACCGCCCGCACGGCCGTCGCCATCGGCACCCGGCTGCGCGACGAGAAGTATCCCGAGGACCGCATCGCCGGTGAGGTCCAGGACCGCCTCGGCAGGCAGCTGCGCTGGCCGCACCGGCTGGCCGAGCTCGACGGCCTGGAGCGCACCGCGTCGCTGGAGCCGCTGCGGCTCAGGCTGGCGCAGGTGGCCGGCCTGGAGGCCAAGGTCAGCCGCCGCTGCGCGGAGCACCTGACGCTGGCCTCGCAGATCGTCCGGACGCTGGTCGGTGGCAAGGCCCAGCCCTGGTCCCGCACGCCCGGCCAGTCCGTGGGGCTGACCGAGCGGATGGTCGCGGCGAGCGTGCCCAACTGTCCCGAGATCCCGCGCCCCGAGCCGGTCACCGTCGCCCACCGTGACCTCGCGGAGACGCCGCGATGACACTGACCTCCCTTCGCGAGCATGTCGCCGGACCCGTCGTCGAGCCCGTGGCACGGCCACGGCTCCGGGTCCGGGGACGCTTCGCCATACTGCGCCTGATCGCCTCCGGAGTGGTGATCGCGATCATGGCCGACAGCACGGCGACGATGCTGGCGATCCCCGTGCTGAGCCGTGACCCGATCGCGGCCGCCCTGCCCATGGCCGAGGTCACCTGGGTCAGCACGGTCAACTTCGCCGCGGTCGCCGCACTGCTGGCCACCGCGGGTCGCTTCGCCGACCTGCTGGGCAGGCGCAATGTCCTCGCCTTGGGTCTGGCCCTCTACGGCCTCGGCGCGGCGGCGGTCATCGCCACCACGTCCTGGCCGCTGCTGCTCGGCGGGCGGGCCGCGCAGGGCATCGGCGCCGCGCTGATGTTCCCCGCCTCACTCGCCCTGCTGCTCGGCGAGCTGCCGGCCAACCGCCGCGCGGGCGCCATCGCCCTGTGGAGCGCCTCGTCGGGCATCGGCGCGCTCGCCCTGCAGGGAGCCGGCGGGCTGCTGGTCGAGTCGTACGGCTGGCGCGGCCTGTTCCTGCCCAGTGCCGGGCTGGCGGCCGCGCTGCTGATGCTGACCCCCGCGCTGCCGCGCTCGCGCGGCACGGACCGCCGGGTGCCCGACGTGCTGGGCACGGTGCTCCTGGTCGGGGCTATCGCGGCGGCCGTGCTCGCGATGTCCCAGGGCGGCGCGTGGGGATGGACCTCCACGCGGACACTCGGCTGCGCGGCGGCAGCCGCGGTGCTGCTGGCAGGGGCCGTCACGAAGTCGTGGCGCCACGCCGCGGGCGCCATCGACATGCGGCTGTGGCGGCGCCCCGGCTTCCTGTGGGCCGGAGGAGCGTCCCTGTTGTACGGCGCGGCGTCGTTCGTCGTGCTGGCCATGGGGCCGCTGTACCTGAGGTCGTCCGGCTTCGACCCCGTCAGCATCGGCCTCTGGCTGGCTCCGGTGTCGATCGCGATGATCGTGTCGAGCCCGCTGGCCATGCTGGCCGGCCGCCGCATCGGCCTCAACGCGGTCATCTACGCCGGAGCGCTCCTGCTCGGCGGCGGCTGCGCCCTCATGCTGGCCTACCCCCAGCCCAACGTGCTGAGCGTGATCGCCGCGCTGATGCTGGGCAGCGGCTTCGGCGCGCTGTCCACCGGCACCTTCGCGGTCGGCACCATGGCCGCCCACCCCACCCAGTACGCCTCCGCCGTCGGCGCCATCAACACCGCCCGCATGCTCGGCGGGGCGATCGGCGTGGCGGGCGCCTCGGCGCTGGTCGACCAGCCACTGCTGGACGGGCCGATGCCGGGCTTCGCCTCGGTGCTGGTCGCCTGCATGGCCGCGGCCGTGCTGCTCGGCACCGCCGCACTCGTCCGCGTCGCCGGCACCCCGCGCCGCCGGCCGGCCCGGATGTCCAGGCGGGAGGCCGAGGAGGAGCTCATCATGCTGCGCCGGCTCCTCGCCGAGCTTCGCGACAGTTTCGTCCAGGTACGCGACGAGGCCGAGGAAGAACTGGCCCGCTTCGGCGCCCGCGAACCTCTCACGTATAGAGCCGTCAACCAGCGCTGACAGGAGTGGCCATGCTCGCCGACGACCTCCGCAGGCCGTACCAGCACCCCTACGCCGTGACCGCACGCGGCGAACGGCCCGCACCGACCCCCACTTCGAGCGACGACCACCCCCCGAGAACCGCCGCCTCCGCCGAGCGCACCGTGCACCGGCTGCACCACATCAGGCAGGTGTCCGACCAGGCCATCAGCGTGATCGACCAGGTGCTCGAGCAGGCGTCTTGATCATCCCCAGAACCCCCCGCAGGAGGAACACCATGGTCACCATCAAGGTCGAATGCCCGCCGAACGTGAACACCGACCGTCAACGGGAATTCGCGGACACCGTGATAGGGGCCGCAGTGGACCTGCTCGGCGTCGAACGCACGGGGGTGCGGCTCGACGTCACCGACGAGGACGAGAAGCGGGCACGTCGCGAAGCGGCTTTCTGGGCCGCGGCCTGGTCGGGTTGCTGATGACCGCCGACCTCATCCCTCCTCCCGTCCTGGGGGGCAGGCGCCGGTACATGGGGATCGGCCCGGCTCCCGGCCCGCGCAGGGGGCGCGGCACGATCACCACGGTTCCCGTCCCGCGCAACGGGCGCGCGGCCGGCACCACCGTCCCCGGCGCCCGCAACGGGCACGGCACGATCGCGGCCCCTCCCGCGCCGAGGGTGGCGCCCGTCGTGACGGCGCTGCGGCGCAAGGCGGAGGCCGTGGCCGACGCCGAGCTGGGCCGGCTCGCCTCCCGGGCGCCCGGGCTGGACGACTCCGTGCGCGACGAGGTCAGGGACACCGTCCAGCGCGTGGTCGAGGCGTTCCTGGACGGGCCTATCACCCGCGTCACCCGCTACGCGGACTCCCCGCTGGGCGACCGGTACGCCGACGCCCTGCGCACGCTGTTCGCACTCGAAGGTCAGGCGGGAGGGACGGCATGAGGCGAGGCAGAGTGGGCGTGATCGTGCCGCCCGCGAACCCGGCGGCGGAGCCCGAGCTGGCGCGGCTGCTCGGATCCCGCGCGGACATGCACGTCACCCGCTTTCCCGTACGGCCGGGGCTGGGCCTGGCCGAGCGGCTGGAGAGCTACAACGAGGCGCTCCCCGCGATGATCTGCTCCTTCGGCAACCTGCCGCTGGACGCGATCGTCATGCTCTGCAGCGGCTCGCGCTACCTGCTCGGCCCCGACGAGGACCGGTTCCGGTGCGACGAGCTGAGCAGACGGTTCGGGATCCCGTTCGCCTCGGCCACGATGGCCACGCTGGACGCCGTCGAACACATCGGCGCCGACGAGATCATCCTGGTCTCGCCGTACCAGCCGTGGCTGACCGAGCTCGCCGAGCGGTTCTGGAAGTCGGCCGGCGTGAACGTCAGCCGGGTGGTGCCGGTGCGGGCGCAGGGCATGTTCTCGCCCTACTCCGTCACGCCGGCCGAGCTGGTCGAGCAGGTGGGCCAGGCGTGCCTGCCGCACGACGCCGTGGTGCTGATCACCGGCACCGGGATGCTCACGCTGCCCACGCTGGTGTCCATCGGCGCCGGCAACGACCGGATCCTGCTCACCTCCAACCTGTGCAGCGCCTGGTGGGCGCTGTCCAGGGCGACGGGCATGCCGATCCGGCTGGGCCGGGTGCCGCATCGCCCGGCGGCCCAGGGACAGCGGTCATGAACGGCGTCGTCGTGGTCGGCGCGGGCCCGGTCGGGCTGGCGGCGGCGCTCACCCTGGCCAGGGCCGGCGTGCCGGTCACCGTGCTGGAACGCGAGCCGGGGCTGGCCTCGCAGTCCCGCGCCTCCACCTTCCATCCGGCCACGCTCGACCTGCTGGACGACCTCGGTGTCACCGAGCAGCTCATCTCCCGCGGCCGGGTCGTGGAACGCGTCCAGTGGCGCGACCGGGCCGGCAGCGTGCTGGCCGAGATGGGGATGGGCAGCCTGGACGGGCTGACCCGGCACCCGTTCCGGCTGCACGCCGAGCAGTCCTCGCTCACGCCGCTGCTGCTGGCGGCGCTGTCCGGCTACCCGGAGGCGGACGTGCGGTTCGGCACGCACGTGGACGGAGTGGCCGAGGGCGGCACCGGGGTGCGGATCCGCATCGGGCACACGTGGACGCGGGCCAAGTACGTGATCGCCGCGGACGGGGCGCACAGCACCGTGCGCCGGTCGCTCGGGCTGCCGTTCCCCCGGTCCAGCTATCCCACGCAGGCGCTGCGCGTCTTCACCGACTCACCGCTCGACCAGTTGCTGCCCCGCCTGGCGCCGCTCACGTACGTGCGCGACGTCGGCCAGTCCTGCAGCCTGCTCGCGCTGCGCGACCACTGGCGGATCATCGTCAGGATCCCGTGCGACGCCCACGACCCGCTGTCCGCCGCCAACGTCTCCGAGCTGGTACGCCGGGCGCTTCCCGGAGTCCGCCGGCCGGTGCGCGTCATCGGCGCCGACAGGTACGGCCTGGCCCGGGGCGTGCTGTCGTCCTACCGGTGCGGTCGCGTGCTGTTCGCCGGCGACGCGGCGCACCTCACCTCCACCGCCGGCGGGCTCAACATGAACGCCGGCATCCACGACGCCGTCGACCTCGGTCACGTGCTCGCCAACGTGCTCGGCGGCCTGGCCGGCGTCGACGCGCTCGACGCCTGGGCCTGGCGGCGGCGGGCCGTACTGCTCGAACGGGTGATCCCGCGCAGCGAGGCGCGCGTCGCCGGCGTGCAGGACCGCAACACCTCCAAGCTGGCCGCGGCGATGGCGGGACTGCGCGCGATCGCCGGCGATCCGGAGGCCACCCGCGTCTACCTTGCGCAGGCCTCGATGCTCGACACCATCCCTCACTCGCTCACCCCCCAAGCGGTAAGGCACAACTGACATGCGCATCTGGTTCCAGAAACACACCGTCGAAGGCCGCTCGGCACTTCTGGACAAGTTGTACGCCGAGCACCTGGCCCTGGTCACCTCTCCCGGCACCACCGTGGAGATCCACACGCTCCCCCCGGAGACGTACGGCACCGCGTTGCCCGAGCATCTGGTCGGTTACGGGCAGCTCGGCCTGCTCTTCGGCCACTATTTCGCGCAGACGGCCGTGGCCGCCGAGCGTGCGGGGTGCACCGCGTGGATCAGCGGCGCCGGGCAGGACCCGGGTCTGGCCATGGCCCGCTCGCGGGTCTCGATCCCGGTCGTCGGCTACGGCGACGCGGTGTGGCAGGCGGCCAGGATGGAGCGCCACCGGCTGGGCGTGATCGGCTTCATCCCCGATCTGGCCGAGCCCATCACCGAGAACATCCGCGCGGCGGGCGCCGAGCTGGCCTCCTATCAGGTCGTCGAGAACGGCACGGCGCTGGTCGAACGCGCGTTGGCACACGACTTCGGGCCTCTCGTGGACGCCTATTCCGCGGCCGCGCGGCGGGCGGCCGAGGCGGGGGCGCAGTGGCTGGTGCCCGCGGAGGGCATTCCCAACGTGATCCTGGTCCACCTGCGGATCCACGAGTTCCACGGCCTGCCGGTGATCGACCCCGGTGGGCTGGCGATCAAGACCGCTGAGCACCTGTGCGGCTTGCGGGCACTGAACATCACGGCGCGCAGCGGCGCCGGTTACTGGTTACGGCTGCCGCCCGCAGCCGCTGTCGAGCATGCCGAGCGTGTCCTGCTCGGCAAGGTGATCGGAGGCTGAATCGTGAGTTATCCCGCAGACCGACCTCGCCGCCTGCGGCGTACCAACGCCCTTCGCGGCCTGGTCGCGGAGACCCGGCTGCATCCGGCCGACCTGGTGCAGCCCCTGTTCGTCCGCGAAGGGCTGGACGAGCCCCGGCCGATCGCCTGCATGCCCGGCCAGGTGCAGCACACTCGCGACAGCGTGCGCAAGGCGGCCGCGGCCGCCGCGCGGGCCGGCGTCGGCGGGCTGCTGGTCTTCGGCATCCCGGAGTCCAAGGACCGCGACGGGCGCGGCGCCTGGGACGAGCACGGCATCACGCAGCTGGCCCTCGCCGACATCGCCGCCGAGGTGGGCGACGAGACGGTGGTGATCGGCGACGTCAACCTGGACGAGTACACCGAGCACGGGCACGTCGGCGTGCTCGACGCCGGCGGCGACGTGGACAACGACGCCACGCTGCGCGCCTACGCCGAGGTCGCGGTCGCCCAGGCCACGGCCGGGGCGCACATGGTCGCGCCGAGCGGCATGATGGACGGCCAGGTCGCCGCGATCAGGGCCGCGCTCGACCGGTCCGGGCACCAGCGGGTGCCGATCCTGGCCTACGCCGCCAAGTACGACTCCGCCTTCTACGGCCCGTTCCGCGACGCCGTCGAGTCCCGCCTGGTCGGCACCCGCTCGACGCACCAGCAGGATCCCGCCAACCTGCGCGAGTCGCTGCGCGAGGTGCTGCTGGACGTGGAGGAGGGCGCCGACATGGTGATGGTCAAGCCGGCCGGACTCTACCTCGACGTGGTGCGCAAGGTCGCCGACCTGGTCAACGTGCCGGTGGTCGCCTACCAGGTCTCGGGCGAGTACGCGGCGATCGAGGCGGCCGCCGAGCGCGGCTGGCTCAACCGCGACCGCGCGATCCGGGAGAGCCTCGTCGCGATCCGCCGGGCGGGGGCGGGCAGCGTGGTGACCTACTGGGCCACCGAGGTCGCCGAGCAGCTACCGGGCTGACTCGCGAGCAGCACACAACAGGAAGGAGATGGGACTCGGATGTGGCGAACCCTGTCGGAGGACACTCGCGAAGCCGTTCGCGAGCTGTGCGACGGCTACGGGCCCCATCTCTACGACTACTGCCGGACGGAGCTCGCCTCGAGCGACGCCGAGCTGGCCGTGGCGGGAGCGCTGCTGTCGGCGCAGGCCCGCGCCGACCGGGTGGAGCAGTCGTCCCTGCTGCGCCCCTGGCTGTACGCGCTGGCCCGCGCGCACCGCGCCTATCTCGCCACTCCGACCAGCGTCGGCTCGTGGTCGCGGCCGGGCAGGATGTCGGACCTGCTGCCCGAGGCCCTGCGCGCCCTCGACCCGTCGCGCAGGGAGCTCCTCGATCTGTCCGTACGGCACGGCCTGACGAGCGCGGAGATCGCGGTGATCTTCGACGTGAGCCCGGACGAGGTCGAGACCATCGTGCTGGAGGCGGCCGACGGGCTGGAGGAATGGTTCGCCGCCGTCATCGCCGCGAGGACCCGCCATGGGTGCCCGGCGTTGGAGTCCCGGGTGACGGACTGGGCCTCCACGCCGGGCAGGCGGACCCGCGCGCGGATCAGCCGCCACATCGCGCGCTGCGGCGACTGCCGCCGGGCGCCGCGCACCATGGTGGCCGACACCCTGCTCCGGCAGATGCCGATCGCGCCCGCGCCGAGCACGCTCGGCGAGCAGCTGGCCTGGGCGCTGCCTCTGCCCGGCGAGGCCGGAATGTGGCGCGACGACGGGTTCCCCACGCAGGTGCGCGGCCTGACGGAACCCGCGCCACCCCCGATCTCCTCGGTCCCCGGCCCCACGACGGGGACCAGGGAGAGTTCCGGGCCGGTGGCGGGCGCGGCCGCCGCCGGCCCGGAGCACACCGACGATCTGGCCGCGCATCGCACCACCAGCCGGCACGCCCGGCCCGGCCCGCCCGACCAGGGGCCGGGCTCGGACGAGGAGGCCCTGGTCACGACCGCGCCAATCCGCAGGACGGCCCCTGGCCGGGCCCGCGGCGGGGGACCCATCCTGGCCGCGCCCGTCTATCTCCCCGACGAGGTCACCGAGCTCGACGGCCCCGTCCAGCCCGCCGAACCCGCCGAACCCGTCCACGCCGCCCTCTCCGGCCCGGAGGCCGCGGCCCGAACGGGCACCGGAGCCGCGAACGGCATCGTCCTTCCGGCTCCCACCGTGCCCGGCCCTGACTGGGCCATCGTCCGACGCGCCCGCGGAGGCGTGCCGTACCGGAACCTTCCAGCGGCGTCCGCTCACGACCGGAGCACCAGCGGCCCGGCCGGTCGCGAGAGGGACCCCTCACGCCGGGCCGAAGGTGGCCCGCCATGGGAGCACCAGGCGGACGATGGCCCACCGGGGAAGGCCGGGCACGCGCCGGCGATGCGGATCCGGGCCACGGCCGAGGACCTGCCACCGGCTCACGAGGCCGGCGGCGAGCCGGTCTGGGCGCGCGGCAGGGACGGCGAACCGCCGTGGACCGGCGGGAACGAGAGCGGCCCGGCCTGGGTGAACGGCGGTCAGGTGATGGAGCTGCGGGTCGGGCCGGACGAGTTCTGGCAGAACCGCCCCGACGAGACCGACTCCGAGCCGGCGATCACGATCAGGACGGTGGCCCGCGTCGGGCTGTTCGTCGGTGTCGGCATCCTGGTCGCGGGCCTGGCCTGGTCGGGGCTCAACGCCCGCCAGCGGATGACCGTGATCTCCGAGATGGCCGCGCCGGGGCCGGTGGTGACGCCCGCGCCCGGTGACCGCCCCTCACCCCAGGCGGCGGTGCCGGTGCCTCCACCGGGCGACGCGACCCCCGCCGCGAGCCCGGTGGAAAGCTCGAACGTGGGCCCGACCGTGGCCGGCACCATGAGCCCGGCGGAGCCGTCCGGGGAACGCGCGACCGGCGCGTCACGGCCGAGCGAGACGGGGACGACCCACCGGTCACCGGTCAAGCAGGCGGTCCTGCCCCGGCCGAAGGCTCCGATGGCGTCGCTGACGCCCACCTCGATCAGCCTGGACACCCGCCGCACCGGCTCGTTCGCGCTCGCCTGCAGGGGCGGCGCCTGCCGGGTCACGTCCGTCACGGGCTCAGGTGGCATCGCCGTCTCGGGCAGGTCGTTCCGGGTGAAGGCGCCCGCCTCCCGTCCCGACTGCCCCGGCCCGGCGGCCCGCGGGTCCGGCACGATCACCGTCCGCTGGCAGGGCACGGCCAAGGGCGACGGCCGTACGACCGCGGGCACCACCACCGGCGGCGGCACGCTCAAGCTCCGCGTGACGTGGAAGGTGCCGAGAGACCCTGGACCGTACGTGCAGGACGGCGAGGGCGGCGGCACCTGGACCAACTGCAGCTCGTACTAGCCAGGAAAGGACGTGAGACCGGCATCCGGGCGGCTCATCGTGGCAGCCCACCCACAGTGGCAAGACCCTCAGAGGTGGTCGTCCCCCGCCGGCCTCCGCGGTGACCGTCACCTGGCCTCCAGGTGACGGTCACCGAAGAAGGACGAGCGAGCGAGGGGTCACGGTGGGATCTGGACAGGACCGCCGGGTGGTGGTCGGCGTGGCAACCACCCGGCGGTCCGGCACGTTCTCCGGGACCGGCCAGAAGCCGGAACCCGGCTCGGGGACCGGCTAGAAGAAGCTGAACTCCGGCTCCGGCTCCGGCAGCCGCAGCTGCTCAGGACCGCGGAACGCGCTCTGGTCCTTCGGCACGTCCACCAGCGGCGTGCCCAGCACGAACGGCACCGAGACGCTGCTCCGGGCGAGGTCGACCGTGACGTTAGCGCCCGTGCCGGTCTCGCTGCTGTAGGTCCCGTCGGTGCCCGCGATCACGAGGGCGAGGCGGTGCCCCTTGGCGAAGGTGTAGTCGTGCGGCAACGTCTCCCACCTGACCGTGCCGTACGTCCCGACGGGCAGCGGAGCGGGCGCGCTGAGCGAGTCGCGGTTGCGCACGTCGATCCAGCCGCGGGCGACGATCTCGGCGGGACGGTTGGCCACGTTGGTGACGACCTTGCGGTAGCAGGCGTCGTCGGCGGCCGTGCTCTGGCCGTGGCAGTCCTCCTCGGCGATGGTGGTGATGCCCTGGCCGCGCCGCCAGTCGACCCGGGTGGCGTCGCCGAAGTCGACGAGCAGAGCCGTCAGGTTGGCCGTGGGCTGGTCGAGCTTGACCCTCAGGTCCGCCGTGGGCGTGCCCGACAGGCGCAGGCTGAGCGGGAGCGGCCCGGTGGTGAAGGCCACGCGGCCCGGGTTGGCCGTGCCCACGTCAGCGATCATGTCCGACTCCGACATCCGCACGTCGGCGAACGACGCTGTCGCGCCCTTGGCGGCCGGCTTGAGCCCGAGCGAGCCGTCGGCGGCCGGACGGAACCGGAGCTTGGCCGCGAACGGGGCCGGCCAGTCGCGCTGCGTGATCCACTGCGTCGGGCCCGCCTGCACGTCGGCGCGCGGCTCGGACATGATGCCGTTGCGCACGCCGTGCAGCCAGTGGTCGAACCAGCGGTGCAGCGTGTCGACCCACAGGTCCCTGCGGCCCTCGAAGTCGAACGGGTCCACGTGCTGGTACTGGCCGACCCAGATCTTGCGCGGCACGTTCCGCTTGGCCAGCGCCTGCCACCAGGTGGAGAAGTTGTCCGGCTTGACGTTCAGGTCGTTGCTGGTGTGGATCACGAAGACGCTGGCCCGGACCTTCGAGACGTCGCCCAGCAGGCCGGAGATGTAGTCGCGCTCGGCCCAGAAGGCGTTGTGGTCGCCCGTGTCGTCGCCGTCCTCGGCGTCCATGCGGTCGCGTACGGCCTGGCACTTGGCCTCGGGGTCGGTGTCGATGTAGTTGGCCAGCCAGGAGGCGTAGTCGTAGTTGTAGACCACGCCGTTGGAGCGCTGGTACTTGTACCAGGAGCTGATCGCCGAGATGGGCACGATCGTCTCCAGCCCGCGCACCCCGGTGGCGGCGACGGCGTTGGCCAGCGTGCCGTCGTAGGACTTGCCGATCATCGCGGCCTTGCCGGTGGTCCAGTCGGCCACGGCCGGGCTGCCGTCGGCGCGGAACGCCGGGGCGCGGCCGTTCAGCCAGTCGATGACCGCCTTGCCGCCCAGCACGTCGGCCTTGCCGCCGATGTCGGGGCAACCGTCGGACTTGGTGGTGCCGAGCATGTCGACGTTCAGGACGGCGTAGCCACGGGGGACGAAGAAGTTGTCGTAGTACAACGGGAATTTAGTGACATTCCCGTTGGCGTCGTAGACCTTCCGCTCCCCCTCGTTTCCACGTCCGGAATTGTCGTAGTAGGGGCTCTCGTCAATGATCACCGGCACCTTGAGCCCGGGACCGGACTCCTTGGGCCGGATGATGTCGACGCGGACCCTGTCCAGCCGGCCGTCGGCGTCGCTGTCGACGGGGGACTCGACATAGACGTGCTCGCGGACGGCGTCGGCGTAGGAGAAGACCGGCTGGGTGCGGCCGTTCTCGACGGTGATGACGGGCCCCACGGCCGCCTGGGCGGGTGTCGCCAGCGCCACAGTGAGAGCGACGGCGAAGAGGGCGGGGCGTAATTGTGGCACGCGTGTCCTCCGTGGCAGATGATCGCAAAGGTAATGGCAATCTCTCAGACGCCCGGTGGCCTGACAAGCACCGCGGCCCCGCCCGGCGGGCGGGGCCGACGTGGGCTCCTGGATACCTTTAGGAACAATCCGGGGTTACGCACAGAAGCGGATCAGCGCTGTGCGTTCGTTACGGGTAACTCACCCGGGCAACAGGCAACACAACATGCGTCACAGCGGAAACACGCTTCAGCGAATCTCCCTGAAGAAGGCCCGGATGTCGCCAACCAGGAGCTCGGGCTCCTCCATGGCGGCGAAGTGGCCGCCGGTCTCGAACTCGGTCCAGTGAACCACCTTGTCCATCTGCTCGGCCAGCCTCCTGATCGGCAGCACGATGTCGTGCGGGAACACCGCGACGCCGAGCGGAGTGGGCGACGGCTGGGGCATGGACCAGGCGTGGGAGAACTCCCAGTAGATCTGCGCCGCCGAGTCGGCCGTGTTCGTCAGCCAGTAGAGGGTGACGTCGGTGAGCAGCCGGTCGCGGTCCACCGGCCGGTCGGTCCAGTCGCGGAACTTCTCCGCGATCCAGGCGAGCTGCCCCGCCGGCGAGTCGGCCAGCCCGAACCCGAGCGTGTGCGGCCGGCTCGACTGGATGGCCATGTAGCCGCCGCTGTCGCCGGTGAACTGCTCCAGCTTGGCGAGCCGCTCCTTGTCGGACTCACTCACCTCGCCCAGGTCGTCCGACGGGAACGTCATGAGGTAGTTCACGTGCACGCCGATCACGTGCTCGGAGTCGACCAGCCCCAGCTCGCGGGAGATCCCGGACCCCCAGTCGCCACCCTGCGCGCCGTACCGCTCGTACCCGAGCCCGGCCATCAGCGCGGCCCAGGCGCGGGCGATCCGGTTGAGCGTCCAGCCGGTCTCGGCCAGCGGCGCGGAGAACCCGAATCCGGGGACGGACGGGATCACCAGGTGGAAGGCGTCGGCCGGGTCCCCGCCGTGCGCCCGCGGGTCGGTCAGCGGGCCGATCACGTCGAGGAACTCGACGACCGAGCCGGGCCAGCCGTGGGTGAGGATCAGCGGGGTGGCGTCCGGTTCGGGCGAGCGGACGTGCAGGAAGTGGATGTTCTGGCCGTCGATCTCGGTGACGTACTGGGGGTGGGCGTTGAGCCGGGCCTCGTGCGCCCGCCAGTCGTAGCCGGTGGCCCAGTACTCGGCCAGCTCGCGCAGCTCCGCCACGGGCATGCCGCGCTCCGGGCCGGCGCCGGGAGTCTGTACGGGGTAGCGCGTCCGGCTCAGCCGCTCGCGCAGGTCGTCGAGGTCGGCCTGAGGTATGTCGAGGTGGAATTCCCTGATGTCCATGGAGCAACCGTCTCAGGGCATGTGGCAAGCTTTTTGCCGTAATGACCGGGAGAATCAGCGCATGTTGGAAACCTCCGCACGGCTGCTCCGCCTGCTGGCGCTCCTGCAGACCCGGCCCGACTGGACCGGCGCCGAGTTGGCCGGGCGCCTCCAGGTCAGCCCCCGGACCATCCGCTACGACATCGACAAGCTGCGCAACCTCGGTTATCCGGTACACGCCGCGCCCGGGGTCACCGGGGGGTATCGGCTCGGCGCCGGGGCCAAGCTGCCGCCGTTGCTGCTGGACGACGAGGAGGCGGTGGCGGTCGCGATCGGGCTGCGCACCGCCGGCGCGATGGAGGGCATCGAGGAGACGTCGCTGCGCGCCCTGGCCAAGCTGGAACAGGTGCTGCCCGACCGGCTGCGCCGCCGGGTCCAGGCGCTGCACGCGGCCACGGTCTCCCTCGCGCCGGGCGGGCCGGCCGTCGCCGCCGAGACGCTGACCGCTGTCGCCGCCGCCTGCCGCGACCGGCACCGGCTGCGGTTCGGCTACCGGACGCACGAGGGGTCCGGGCGGGAGCGCGACGTGGAACCGTACCGGCTGGTGCACACCGGGCGCCGGTGGTACCTGATCGGCTGGGACGTGGACCGGGGCGACTGGCGGACGTTCCGGGTCGACCGGATCGCGTTGCGGACGCCCGGCGGGCCGCGGTTCACCCCCCGGGAGGAGCCGCCCGCGTCGATCGTGCCCAAAGGGGTCGACACGGCGTTGATGCGGTACCGGGCGCGCGTCACCGTGCACGCGCCCGCCTCCGCCATCGCCTCGCACCTGCCGGAATCGGTGCTCGTCGAGAGCGTCGACGACGGTACGTGCGTCGTGCACGCGGGCGGCGAGACCCCTATGCGGCTGGCCCTCCACATCCTGTCGCTGGATGCCGACTTCACCGTCAGCGACCCCCCTGAGCTGCTGGAAGCCCTGCGAACCCTCTCCGCTCGGGCCGAGGTCACCCGGCGCGGGTCAGCCCGGGAAGGCCAGGGTGTCGCGCCCTTCGTCCACGGGCGGCTCGGGCTCTCGCCGGCCCCGCCTGGACAGCCTTGAGGCGGCCAGCGTGAGGAGCGCCCCACCGGCGGCGGCGATCAGCAGCGCGTACACCGGCACCCCGCTCCCCCCACTCGGCGCAGGAGCCGCGGCGACCGGCGCGGTGGCGGGTGCGGTGACCGACGGCGCGGCGGCGGGCGCCGGGTCCGACGGCGCGGCGGCGGCCTTCATGGCTGCTCCCTCACCGCGCGGGAACCCCGGCGGCCGGATGTCGCCCCAGTAATCCTTGCCGCCACCCAGCACCAGGTCGGTGGACACAGGCCGCACCTTCAGGCCGCCCGGGACGCTGAGCGTGCCCACGAGATGGGGCTCGAACGGGCCCTGGATGCCGTCGACGCGCCACGATCCCTCGGGCACGGCGATCGCGGTGACGTAGTGGCCGGGCTCGGGCAGCGGGGTGCCGGGGAAGGTCAGCTCCTTCCCTCCCTCGCCGGTGAGCCGCAGCCCCACCACACCCAGATCGCCCTCGTAGGGGTGGTTGCCGTGCTGGAGCACCCAGAACCCGAGCGTGTACGTCGTGCCGGGGGCGAACCGCGCGGGCATCGGGTCGAGATAGGTCACCGCCCAGTTGCCGGCGGCCGATACCGGGAGCGCCCCGGCGGCCAGCGCCGCCGCCACCATGACCAGGATGGTCAAAATCTTCTTCTTCATCACACACCTCCGGTGTTGGTACACCGGACGGGCGGCGCGGGTTCCCGGGATCAGCGGTGGGCGCGGCCGAGGATGTGGGTCATGGCGGGGGAGCCGGGCGCCGGGCGGAAGACGAAGCGGTCGTTCGCCTCGATCGTGAACCCGGCGTCGCGGATCGCGGCCGTGGTGTCGCGGTTGGGGCGGCAGCCACCGCACAACCGCCACCACAGCGGGGTGACGAGGTGCTCCAGGGTGGCCCGGACCCGCTTGCCGGAGCGTACGTGCTCGAAGAAGCGCAGCTCACCGCCCGGCCGGAGCACGCGGCGCAGCTCGGCGAGCGCGGCGGCCTGGGACTCCACGGAGCAGAGCACCAGCGACACCACGGCGGCGTCGAACGTCGCGTCGTCGAACGGCAGCTCGCCCGCGTGCCCGGCGACGACCTGGACGGGCACCGGCGAGGTGAGCGCGGCTCGCTCGGCCAGGCCGCGCAGCAGGTCCTCCGGCTCGACGGCGACGACCTCGCGGACCCCCGCGGGATAGTGGGGGAAGTTGAGGCCGTTGCCCGCCCCGACCTCCACCACCCGCCCGGACAGCCCGGACAACAGCCGGTCGCGGTGCGCGGCCATGCCGAACCGCTCCGCCTGGCCGCTCATCCGTTCGTACATGCGAGCGAACCGAGGATGCTGGTACCGCGAGAGGTCCCCCATGCGGCCACACTAGATCGCGCGTGGCCCCGGTGCGTGCCCGGTCGCGGTGACGCCCGGTGGGGCGCCGTCCACAAGCGCGACCCCGGCCGCCATCGGCATCGACGGTCTCGTCGCGGCTTTCACCGTCTGTGCCGTGGTCGCGGCCGGGGTGGCCCTGATCTCGCTCGTCCTCGTCCCGGGCGTGCGCGCCGGGCATGACCTGGGGTTCTGGGACCCGGTCAGGACGAGTCGTTGTTCATGTAGCGGTCGATCTTCCACTCGTTGCCGGTCTTCTTGAGGATGAAGAACTCCCGCATCATCTGGCCGTCCTTCTCGCTGGACGCGCGGACGAAGGCCCAGTCGCCGGTCGCGGCCGCCTCTTCGATCTTGTGCGTCGCGGTGTCCTTCTCCTTCAGCATCTCCTTGTAGACCTTGGTCAGCTCGTCCGTGCCCTCCGCGGTCTTCATGCCCTGGATGGCGGCGAGCCCTTCCGGGCTGTACGCGGCGACGGCCTTGTCCGCGTCACCGGCCTTGAGGGCCTCGAAGTACGCCAGGACGGCGGCCTTCGGTGAGCCCTGCTCGGCGCTCTCCGACGGTCCCGGGCTCATCTCTGAGCCGGTCGGCAGCGGGCTCATCTCGTTTTCGGGCGGCATCGGGCTCGTGGTCTCGGTCGGAGGACTGGCCACGCCCATGGCGGACGTACTGCCTCCGGCCGCGCACCCCGCCAGTAGGGCAGGAACGACGACGGCCGCCAGCAGGAGTGATTTGCGGTGGAAGTTCTGGTGCATGCCCGCTTGATGCCCAGGCGATCTCCGGCCGAATGCCCACTTGTCCAGTTCGGACGAGCCCTTTACGGAGCTAAGGGGCATCGGGGTCAGGCACTAGAACTCCGTGACGATCTCCGCAGGTGGGTATACATGGCCACTTTGATGACCCACGGGGAGGACGCAGCGCCGTTCGGAGTCGACCCTGCGGCAGCGCTGGGCGTCCTCGCGTTGTGGCAGCGGTTGGGGCTCGTTGCTCAACTTCGACTCGACCTCAGGCACCCCGAGGACGTTACGTTGGGACCACGAAAGGGTGGTCGCGATCTGGTCACGATCGCACCTCTGAACGATCTCACGCTGTCCAGTGAAGCGTGACCGTGAGTAAGTTTTCCGGTCTCCTGCGAGGGCAGAGGGCCGCTCATGCCCGCCGAGAACAATCCTCCCCAGGACGCCCCCGAGGACGACACGGTCGTGACGGTGACGGCGTGCGAGGACGGCCCACTGCTCGTGCGGGGCCGGTTCGCGCTACTGACTCAGGACGGCGTGCCGATCGACCCCGGCAGGGCCACGGTGGCGCTGTGCCGGTGCGGCCGGTCGTCGGTCAAGCCGTTCTGCGACGGCTCGCACAAGGTGGCGGGCTTCCGGGCCGCAAGCGAGCCCGACCCTCCGGCCTGACGACGGCGTTCGCGCAGCCCGCGCGGCGAGTGGGCGGCCGTGCCGAGCCTACGGCCCGCGTACGGCACTCCCCCGGTCAGCGCCGCCCCCACGGCCAGCCAGCTGCAGGTGGCCCGCTCCAGCACCCAGACCGGGGCGAACAGCGACGCGCTGCCCGGGAAGACCCGTCGCCCGCCGGCCCGCCGTCGCCCCGCCTCGGCCAGGCCCACGACCAGCCCGGCGCCCGCCAGCAACGCCCCCCATCGCCCCCGCGCCAGCCCCGCGGCAACGGCGGGCAGCACGGCCAGGAACAGCCCCATCCGCGCCGGCTGCGCCAGGTCGTCGTAGGCCTGCCGGACCCGCTGCGACCAGAACCGCCTCACGTCACACGGCAGCCGCCGGACGTAGAGGCCGGGGTCGTGGATCTCGATCCCGTCGTGGGCGCGGACGGTGCGGATCAGCTCCAGGTTCTCGAACAGCACGTCGCCGTCGTAGCCGCCCATCCGCAGGAAGAACTCCCGGCGCAGGCCGAACGTCCCCGGGTAGTCGGCGCCCAGCCCCCGGTTGAGCAGCGTGCGGGCGGTGTCCCAGCGGGCGTGCCAGGGCGCCGGGTCGAAGTAGTTCTGCGGCCGGACCAGGTCGGCCCCGGCCAGCAGCGTGTGCATCCGGCGCAGGCCCGCCACGTCGTAGCGGACGTCGTCGTCGGCGATCACCACGCGGTCGGCGCGGGCCAGCCGCAGCCCGGTGGTGACGCCGGCCACCTTGCCGTTGGCGAAGCGGAGCCCGGCGTCGGGAGGCACGTGCAGGGCCAGGTCGCGCCAGCGGCGGGCGTGCCGCTCGAAGAGCCCGGCGGGGCTGCCGTCCACGACGACGACCCGCACGTGGCGGGCCAGGCCGCGCAGGTAGGCGGTGAGCTCGTCCAGCCCCGAGTCGTCGTCCCAGCGCAGCGGCAGGACGTAGTCGAGGTCCATCACATCGAGCTCGACGCGAGGCTGTCACCGGCGAGCGAGGTCCGGCCCCGCTCCCAGCGGGACATGACGTGACCGGCCCACAGCCGTTCCAGGGTCAGCGCGCAGGCCGCGCCCCACAGCAGGACGCCGGTCTGCTCGGGGTGCGCGGCCGCGAATCCGCCGCACATGTCGTGCACGGCGATCTGCTCGTGCACCGCGTCGGCCTGCACGTGCTCGTCGTAGAAGCGGGTGGCCGCGGCGTCGCCACCGAGCCGCCGCAGGCCGATGGCGTAGCGGCGGTTGGGCTGCGAGGACGTCATCTCCAGGGCGGCCAGATGGCCCAGCGCGGCGCCGCGCAGCCTGCGGTGCAGCCCGAACAGCGACATGGCGTTGGAGATCGCCAGCGTGATGGGCGGCACGCGGCCCAGGTAGGCACCGTAGGAGTCGTCCAGGCCGAGGTGGCGCATGGTGCCGCGGAACAGCTCGGCGTGCATGCGTTCGCGCCGGCCGCCGCCGTACTCGTCGGCTTGGATCTCCACCAGCGCGGCCTTGGGGCCGCCCCGCAGCCGCGGGATCGCCCACGTGTGCGGGTCGGCCTCCTTGAGGTGGTAGATCGACCGGTGGACGACGAACTCGCGGAACTGCTCCAGGGTGGCCTCGCGCCGCATGAACGCCGACACCGACGGCCCGTCGTCGGCGGCGGCCAGTTCCTTCAGCACCCGCCGCACGTCGCGCGGCCCCACGGGCTCCGGCCAGGGCACGGCCCGCGCCAGCGCCTCCTCGAAGGCCCGCTCCAGCATCGCGCGAGCCCGCAGCAGGGACGGCTCCCACTCCCAGCGGTCGTCCACGTCGTCGAACCCCTGGTAGTGCAGCTCGTAGCAGCAGAACAGGGCGAGCTGCAGATCGGGATCCTCCAGGTCGGACGCCGCGGACGCGAGGGGCGGCGCGGCGCCGCCGGGCGCCTCGCGAAGCCGTTCGAACAAGTGCGCGGTGATGGGACCGCGGGCCTCGGGCAGGCGTATCGGAATCACTCCCTAGGTCAGAGCCGGTAGACCGACACGTGCGCGGTGCTGGCGTCGGTGAACGGGGCACCGTCCCAGTCGGACCAGCGGTGCTCCAGCTCCATGCCCGCCAGGCGGGCCATCAGGTCGAGCTCGGCGGGCCAGGCGTAGCGATGATTGGCCGGCAGCAGGCGTACCCCTTCGGCGGTCATCCTGACCTTCGTGGTGCGCATCAGCTGCTCGGCCGGGAACACCTGCGCCGCCTCGGCGACGACCACGTCCTCGCTCATCGACAGCAGCCGCAGCGCCGAGCCGTCCTGGAAGGCGTTCAGATTGGGCACCCACGCCTCGACCACGAACCTGCCACCGGGCCGCAGATGCTCGGCCGCGTTGCGGAAGCACCTGACCTGGTCGTCCTGCGACGGCAGGGCGTAGATCGTGTTGGCCGCGAGGAGCACCAGCCCGAACCGCCCCTTCACCGTGGTGGCGGAGAAGTCGCCCACGATCACCGCGATGTCCTCGCCGCCCGGCTTGGCACGGAGCACCTCCACCATCTCCGGCGACCCGTCGATCCCCGCCACACCGAGCCCACGCGCGGCCAGGGGCAGCGCCAGGCGGCCGGTGCCGATGCCGAACTCCAGCACAGGGCCGTCGCCGGCCAGCTCGTGCAGCCGTTCGACCGCGCGTTCGGTGGGCAGCTCGCGCACGGTCGCGTCGTAGATGTCCGCGATGCTCCGCCCGTAGGCGGAGGCGTCGAACGCCGGCATGACAGACCCCCCGTCTCATGAGTTTCCGCAGTGGATGCCCGGGAGTGAAGTGACTAAACGAGCACGTCCGGACGATCGCGTTCGCGGCGACAGCCGGGTTCCGGGAGGGGCGCCGTCAAGACCCGGCAAAACGGTTTGTCGCTCGGTTACCTGCTCCCACCTCGGGTAACAGCACCTCACCAAGGGGGAAATCATGATCAAAATGCTGCACAAGATGGGCATCAAGTCCGAGCACGCGTACATTGCCGGGGTCGCGTCGATCGGCCTTTCCATCGCGTCCTGGGTGATGTCCAAGAACGCCAAGGGGTCGGCTCTCGACCGGGCCGACCGCTGGGGCATCTTCGTCGGCGAGTGGGCGCCGACGTTCTTCGCCCTGGGGGTGGCGCTGCGCATCGAGGAGACGCACCGCGACCTTGAGAAGGAGTCGGAAGCCGACATGCTTCAGCGTTCGACCGGAGCCAGGCAGCCGGCTCACTCCGGAGCCTAGGACAACGCCGCCGGACAGAGGCCGCCCAGCCCGGCGGCCCTGTCCGGCGGCCCTGTCCGGCCGCCCTGTCCGGCCGCCCTGTCCGGCGACCTCGATGGCGCCGGCCGCCCAGACCTTCGGGCCGCATCGCTCCCGCGAGCTCACGGCTACCGCGACGAGCCGCTCCCGAGCCGCCGGAGCGGCTCGTCGGTCAGCCTGAACGTGGTCCACTCGTCGATCGGGCCGGCGCCGAGCGACCGGTAGAACCTGATGGCCGGCTCGTTCCAGTCGAGCACCAACCATTCGAGCCGCTGGTATCCGCGCTCGACGCAGATCCGGGCCAGCTCCGTCAGCAGCGCCCTGCCGTGCCCGCCGCCTCGCCGGTCCGGCCGTACGTACAGGTCCTCCAGGTAGATGCCGTGCGTGCCGCGCCAGGTGGAGTAGTTGAGGAACCACATGGCGAACCCGGCCACCTCTCCCTCGTCCTCGGCGATGTGCGCGAAGACGGCGGGCGCGTCGCCGAAGAGCGTGTCGCGCAGTTGCTCCTCGGTGACCCGGACCTCCTGCGGAGCCTTCTCGTACTCGGCCAGGTCATGGATCAGTTCGAGGATCACGGGGACGTCGTCGGGGGTGGCGATGCGAATCATGCGCTCAGGGTAAGGGACCCCCGCCACCTGTCGGTCCGGGGTCCTTCCGGCATCCGGGACGTGGCCTAACGCCGCTCCCGGAGGGCCGCCTCAAGGCGCATGCCGAGCCCTATCACGGCTGCCGCGATGGACACCGAGACGATCTGGAAGGGCGGCTCACCCCGCGAGAAGACGAGCGCCATCACCGACAGGGCTCCACCCACGATGAGCGCTATCGTGCCGCATGCCCGCACGGCGGCGACGTTCTGCCTTCGACCATCCCCCGAACGCACGTTGATCTCGGTCAACCTCTTCACGTTCACGGCGATGAGCATCCCATGTGAGAAATGCTCGCGGAACCCCCCGCGGACCTCGTACGGACGGCGATCCGTCCGAACGAAGGCGCGGCCCCCGCGACGTGATCAGGCCAGCCCCACCCCCGAGCCGGATCTCGCGTTGCGCACCACGTCCTGGTCGGCCACACCGAGCAGTTGCCGGGTGAGGTCGTCCAGCGCCCGGGCGGCGGCGAGCTCGTCGCCGATCCCCGCGGCCGGCGGGTCGTGCGGGTTGCGGTGCGCCTCGCCGTAACCGGTCAGCTGCGCGTCGGCCGGAGTGGCGAGAGTGGCCTGCGCGGTCGTGGTGTCGTCGTTCTCGGATATGTCGATCTGAACGTCCCAGTGTTTCTCGTTCACGATCTTCACCTCCTCCGTTCCTTGTTCTCCCCCTACCCATCACGAGGCCGGGAACCCGGCCCGCCGCTGACCGGCGACTTCCCGGAATCCGCGGAGAACGCATGCGGATCCCAAGTGACTTCCAAGAGGGCGCTTCTAGCCTTCTTCCCGTCCAGGCCGGGGCTGGTTCAGAGCCTCGGCGACCGGCGCTCGGGACGAGAGCCGGGGAACCGGACGAGGTCGCGGAGACGCGCCGGAAGGAACACCCCATGCCGAAGATCACGATTGCCGATCCGCCGTTCGAGGGAGCGGAGCCCACCGGCTGTCCGCGGCCGGCGGGAACGCCGGGCCGGTGAGTGCCGCCCGCCGCGCCGCGGCCACGATCACGTGGCGCTGGACGTGACCGGTCACCCCGCCCCCCGGAGGCACGGCGTCTACCGGGAGGAGGCGCTGCGCGGTCGCGACGGCGCCCACATCGGCGACCGCTTGCCGCTGGTGATCAGGACGCCCTCGTTCCTGCTGCTGTGGGTGGCGGTGGCGGCCATCGCGGCGGCCGCGGCCTTGCTGGCCGCGGTGATCCTGGAGACGGTCCGATGATGCGCCGGGTCCCCGTCCTGCTGCAGAACACCGAGACCGAGTGCGGCGCGGCCTGCCTGGCCATGGTGCTCTGCCACCACGGCCGACGCACCACCCTGCTCCAGGTGGCCGAACGGCTCCAGGTCGGCAGGGACGGCCTCAGCGCCAAGGCCATCGTGGACGGCGCCCGCGAGCACGGCCTGAAGGCGCGGGCCTTCTCCCTCGCGCCCGAGGACCTGGCGCGCGTGCCGCTTCCCGCGATCGCACACTGGGAGTTCAGGCACTTCGTGGTGGTCGAGCGCTGGTCGCCCGACCGGGTGGACGTCGTCGACCCGGGCCAGGGTCGCCGCCGGCTCACCGCCGAGGAGTTCAGCGCCGGGTTCACCGGCGTGCTGCTGGTCTTCGAACCCGGCGAGGGATTCCACCGGGGCACCTCCTCGATGGCGAGCGCCTGGCGCCGCGCGTTCATCCGCACCCTGTTCCGGCGCCGTCGCGGCCTGCTCGCGCAGGTCATCGCCGCCTCGCTGCTCCTGCAGTTACTCGGGCTGGCGCTGCCGCTGTTCTCCGAGCTGCTGATCGACACGATCGTCCCGTCGCGGGGCACGGAGCTCCTGTCGCTGCTGGGCGTCGCCGTGCTGCTGGCGGGCGCGGCCCAGCTGGTGATCGGTTACCTGCGGGCGGCGCTGCTCGTGGCCGTACGCGCCCGGGCCGACCAGGAGCTCACCGAAGGGGTGGTCGGCCACCTGGTGGCCCTGCCCTACCGCTACTTCACCCAGCGCGGCAAGGGCGACCTGGTCACCCGCGCCGCCAGCGTCTCGACCCTGGGCGACATCCTCACCGGCCAGGTCGTGGCGGCCCTGCTCGACGGCCCGCTGGCCGTGGGCTACCTCGTGCTCGTCTACCTCTGGGACCCCGTGTTCGGGCTGGCGCTGACCGGCGTCGCCCTCCTCCAGACGGTGCTGCTGCTGGCCACCACCAACCGCATCGCCATGCTCACCCGGCAGGAGCTGACCGCGCTGTCCGCCTCGCAGAGCAGCCTCATCCAGGCGATCACCGGCATCGAGACGCTCAAGGCGTCGGGCGCCGAGAAGCGGGCGGTGGAGCAGTGGTCGGGCCACTTCGCCAAACAGCTTGACGCCGACGTACGCAGCGGCCTTACCAGGGGTTTCCTGGAGGCCGCGCTGTCCGCGATCCGGGTGGTGGCGCCGCTCGGGCTGCTGTGGCTGGGCGCCTGGCGGGTGCTGGACGGCCAGCTCACCATGGGCGAGCTGATCGCGCTCAACACCATCGCGCTCGGCGCACTGACCCCGCTGAGCTCGTTGATGACCGGCCTGCAGAGCCTGCAACAGGCCGGCGCGCACTTCGACCGGCTGTCGGACATCCTGGCCTCCGAGCCCGAGCCGAGCGACGGCATCGAGGTGCTCCGGCTCCGCGGCGCCGTCGAGCTGCGCGACGTGAGCTTCCGGCACGACCCGCGCGGCCCGTGGACGGTGCGGGGCGTCTCGGTCGCCATCCGGCCCGGCCAGAAGGTCGCGCTGGTGGGCGCCTCGGGCTCGGGCAAGAGCACCCTCGCCAGGCTGCTGCTCGCGCTGCACCTGCCCACCGAGGGCGAGATCCGCTACGACGGGGTTCCCGCCGCCGAGCTGAACCTGCGCACCCTGCGCCGCCAGTTCGGCGTGGTCACCCAGGACCCCTCCCTGTTCAGCGGCTCGATCAGGGAGAACATCGCGATGAACGACCCCGGCGCGTCGCTCCGGCGGGTCGTCTCGGCGGCTCGGCTGGCCGGGCTGCACGACGAGATCGCGGCGATGCCGATGGGCTACGAGACCGTGCTCACCGACGGCGGCGGGCTGTCCGGCGGTCAGCGGCAGCGGCTCGCCCTGGCCCGCGCCGTGCTGTCACGGCCCAAGGTCCTGCTGCTCGACGAGGCCACCAGCAGCCTCGACAGCGCCACCGAGGCACTCATCGAGGCCAACCTGAGCCGCCTCGTCCAGACCCGGATCGTCATCGCCCACCGGCTCAGCACGGTCAGGGACGCCGACCTGATCCTCGTCATCGACTCGGGACGGGTCGTGCAACGCGGCACCCACGCCGAACTGATGGCCCTGGGCGGCACGTACGCCGACCTCGTCGCCGCCCAGACCGTACGAGGCTGACACGCGTCACGGCCCCGGCCGCTGGACGCCCCTTCCAAGGGGATGGGGAGCGCCCGAAGGCGCTCCCCATCCCTTCTTCACTTGACCTTGTAGGCGTCGACGATGGTCTGCTGCACCGAGTTGCCCACGGAGTCCGTCGCCTCGGTCCTGATGGTGACCGTTCCGGGGGTGCTGGGGTGCTTGGTCACCACCCGATGCGTGGTGCCGAGACCCGGTACGACGACGGCCGGGGTCCAGTGAGCGCCCTGGTCGGCGGACGTCCACACACGGAGTTTGGTCAGGCGGCCCACGCCGCCCTTGGTGTCGAAGGTGAAGGTGAACGGCCGGCCCGCCCGTACGGTGTCGTCCGCCGGCAGGCCGAGGTGGTGGACGAGCTGGATGAGCGGCAGCTCGGCACACGGGTTCTTGTCGCCGAACAGCTTGCCGTCCAGGCAGGGGAAGGAGGGCTTGCCGGCCGCCGGCCGGGAGGAGCGGAACGTCCAGCTGGTGTTGACGCTGGTGCCGCCGTGACGGCCGGTGAAGCCGTCCTTGAACACGTTGGTCAGCCGGTAGGTGCCCTCGCCGGCGGGGACGGTGTAGTAGGGAAGGCCGAGCTGGTCGGTCTGGGGCGTCAGCTCCCTGTCACCGCTGAACAGGTGGGTCTCCTCGGTGCCCGGCGCCCCCTGGTAGGAGTGGCTCGGATCGGAGGCGTCCGCGTAGTAGCCCATGCCCGCCGCACTGAGCGTGCGCAGGCGCAGCCGGTCGCCCTGCCGGCAGGTGTCGCAGAAGAGCCCGAGATCGAAGGCGGTCGGAGTGTCGGGGCCGACCGCGGCGCGGGAGGGCACGAGCGGCTCGTTCCAGTGCTCCGTCTCCCGTACGGGCCGGGGGAACCCTCGGTTGGACGTGGCGACCCGCATGGCGTCGGGAGCCTCGGCATCGCTGAACTGGTAGCCGCGCTGCCACAGCACGTCGGGGGCGAGGACGCTGTAGTACTCGGTGCGACTGGCGGGGATGGCGAAGTTGATCGATGCCCGGTAGCTCAGGTTCACGCCGGGGCCGAAGTGGTGGTTGGCCTCCGAGGCGTTGGCGATGGGGCCGTGCCTGCCCGCCGAAGGGGTGAACTGGGCATGGTAGGTGGTGTCGATCTGCGCGAGTTCGCCCGGCTTGACGGTGAAGCTCAAGCTGGTGGGGACGCCGCCGCGCAACCAGGAGGCGAGCTTGTACTCGTACGGATTGGTCAGCTCGGCCTTCAGGTCGGCCCGCACGGACGACCTGCCTGCCAGGGCCGCCTCCACGCGGGCGATGTCCTCCTTACCGAGAGCGATGATCGGGATCTTGGCGTGGTCCACATAGGGCTCGTAGGACATGAGCCGTCCCATGTGGCTGCCCGCGAGCACACCCGCGGCGCCGGCGGCCACCGCCGCGTCCACGCCCGCGAGGAACTCCTCGGGACCCTCACCGGTGACGTAGGCCAGCTTGCCGCGCAGGTTCCCGCCCTTGGCCAGGGTGAGCCGGCGATCGGTGGCGAACTTGGGCATGGCGTCGAGCCGGTCGGTCGCGTAGTAGGGGTCCAGTTCCTGTCCGGCCACCGTCAACCGGACCTGGGTGGCGCGACGGATCTGGTCGAGGTTCAGCACGGCGCCGCCCAGCGACGGCGCCTTGGTCGGCGAGACGAAGAAGTGGTCCGGCCGGACGCCCTCGTAGACGGCGATGAGACCGCTGGAGCTCTGGCGGCCGGACGCGCCCGTCTGGGTGTACATCATGTTGAAGCCGTTCGCCTCCGACGGCCGGGGCGTGGCGAACCGGATCGGCTTCGTCTTGGTCCAGTCGAAGGTGATCGAGGTGTCCCCGTCGAGGCGCAACTCCGGCTCGATCATGAGATGGTGCTGCAGCTCACGGTCCGGAAGCGCGTAACCCAGCACCTGCGTGATCGCTGAGTAGACGCCGCCGTGCGGCAGCCTGACCTCCTGCTCCCAGGTGTTGACCGTGTCGGTGGCCCGCCACGATCCGCCCGGGAAGTCGAGCGGCTCACCGTCCAGGAGCGGATCGGTGTCGTTCATCCTGCCGAAGGAGATGTTCGAGTACATCCTGGACCATCGAGGGTCGCCGATGAGCCTGACCTTCAGGGTGTCGTACCTGACCCCCTTGTGGAAGGCGATCGGCGCGGTCAGCCGTTCGGTGCCGCCGGTCGCCGTCAGCCTGCCCGTGTACCAACCGGCGGCGCCGACGGTGGGCTCGATGGTGAGCCGTGCTTCGGCGGTGCCGCCCGCCGGGATGGTCAGCGACGACGGCGTGACCGTCGCCGTCCCGTCGGGGGCCGCGGCGTCGCCGTGCGCGAGCGCCACCGACAGGGCCAGGGTGACGGACTCCTCGCCGGTGTTGCGGTAGGTGACCTTCCTGGTCAGCGTCTGGCCGTCGTACGGCTCGACGAACTTGGCCGACACCTCCGACAGGTCGCCGAAGACGTGCTGGGTGACCGCCCGGCCCACGTCCAGCCGTCCGGCGCCCAGGTCGTACGGGCTGCCTTCGAGGGGGTGCGCCGTGCCGACCAGCGCCGTCTTGAGCTGCTCCGGGGTCCAGCCAGGGTGCTTGGCGGCCATGATGCCGGCGGCGGCGGCCACGTGCGGCGTGGCCATCGAGGTGCCGGAGGCCGCGGTGTAGTTGTCGTCGATCGGTCCGCCCATCGCGGTGCCCGCGGCCCTGGCCGCGATGATCCGCACCCCGGGAGCGGTGATCTCCGGCTTGATCGTCGGGACCTCGCCCACACGCGGGCCGCGGCTGGAGAAGTCGGCGACCCGGTCCGCGCTGTCCACCGCGCCCACGGTGAGCGCGGCCGTCGCCGAGCCAGGGGCGGCCACCGTCGAGGAATCCGGTCCCGAGTTGCCCGCCGCCACGACGAAGAGCGTGCCGTGCTCGGCGGTGAGCTCGTTCGCCGCCTGGCTCAGTGGGTCGGTGCCGTCGGTGGGGCTCCCGCCCAGGCTCATGCTGACCACCCGGACGCGGCGGGTCTCCGCCTGCCACTGCATCGCGGCGATGATCTCGGACGTCTGCCCGCTGCCGGAGTCGTCCAGCGCCTTGGCGATGCTCAGCCGGGCGCCCGGAGCCACGCCCTTGTACCTGCCGCCGGAGGCCGCGCCGGTGCCCGCGACGATGGCGGCCACATGGGTGCCGTGCCCGTGCCGGTCGGTGGCCACGTCGGGATCACCTCCGCCGGGGTTGCCCTCGGGCACGAAGTTGCGTGCCGCGGCGATCCTGTCCCGCAGGTCGGGGTGCTTGTCGTCGACCCCGGTGTCGATGATCCCCACCTCGGCGCCGGTGCCGTCGAACCCGGCGGCCCAGGCGGTGGGCGCGCCGATCTGCGGGTTGCTCACGTCGTCGAGGGCCTTGACCCTGGCGTCGAGCCAGACCTTGCGCAGCCCGGCCCCGAGGGTGGGATCGGCGGTCGCCGGCCTGTCCTTGGCGATCGACGGCGCCTCACCGCGGATCGACTCCCAGAAGGCGCCCGCCTTGTCCTTGTCCACCTTGAGCGCGGCGCCGTCGATGCTTTTCAGCACCAGCGGGTCCTGGCCGGCCTTCAGCGCGCGGGCCTTGCCCGCGATCTCGGAGTCCTTCACCTGCTCCTGGTACTGGACGATCAGGCGAAGGTCGTCTCCCTTGGCACTGCCGCCGGCGGCGAGGGAGTCAAGATTGAACAGCTCCTTGTCCAGCAGACCCGCGCCCACGTACGGCTGGACGTCACTCGGGAACACGTAGTAGCCCTGCTTGTCCTGCTGGGCCCGGTAGGTGAGGGTCTCGCGGCCGGGGGCGAGGTCCACGGTCACCGAGGCGCGGCCCGAGCCGTCCTTGGCGTAGACGACGGTGTCCCCGGTCAGCAGCGTGAGCCTGACCGGGGACATGACGACGGATGACGGTTTCACGGCTGGGGCGGGCGGAGCCGCCGACGCGCCCTCGCTGACCACCGCCAGCGGCACGACCGCCAGCAATAAAGCTCCGAGCACACGTAACCTGGGGGATTGCACCATCTGAGCGACAGCCTCCGAACACTACGGCGCCCCGGCCGATCACCGGCCGAAGGCCATGGAGATCAATTCTTTGCTGACTTAATCTTGGGAATCGGTCACCGCGCAAGGGCGCACTCCGGACTGGAACCCGCCAAATGGCGGGATGCCGCCAGATGAGTGAGGTTTCGCATGCTGGAAGCGATCGGGCTGTCACCGACCGAGAGCCACCTGTATTCCACTCTCGTCGACCAGCCGCGTTCGACCGCCGGAGAGCTCGCGGCGTGCTGCGGCCTGTCGACGGCGGCGGTCGCCCGCATGCTGGCGACCTTCGCCCGGCGCGGCCTGGCCAACCGGTTACCCGGGCGCCGCGCGCGCTACGTCGCCATCTCCCCCGACGTCGCCTTCAAGCCCATGCTGGCGCTGCGCGAGGAGGAGCTGAACCAGGCCCGCTCGGCCGTCCACGACCTGACCTCGTCGTTCCACCGCGCCACCCGGAACACCGTGCACCCTGGCGAGCAGATCGAGGTGATCACCGGCGCCGAGAACATCCTCAGCCGCGCGTACGCGATCCAGGACAGTGCGCAGGCCGTCTTCCGCGTCATGGAAAGGCCGCCGTTCGTGATGTCCGTCCTCAACAGCAACGAGGACCGCGAACGCCAGATGCTCCTCGCCGGCATCGACTACCGCAGCCTGTACGACCAGGAGACCCTGACCCTGCCGGGTAAGCTCGACACGATCTGGGCCGCCTGCGCGGCCGGCGAACAGGCACGCGTGCTGCCCACCGTGCCGCTGAAACTCTGGATGGCCGACGAGGCGCTCGCCCTCGTCCCCGTGTTCAACGGCGTCAACGGCATCAACGCGGCATTCGTGGTGCACCGCTCCACGTTGCTCGACGCCCTCCTGGCCCTGTTCGAACTGGAGTGGAAGCGCGCCTCCCCGCTACGCGCGGCGCCCAAGCCTGCCTCGCCGGACAACGGGCCCGCCGAACTGGACCGGAAGCTGGTCGGACTGCTCGCCGCCGGCCTGACCGACGAGGTCATCGCCCGCTCACTCGGCCTCGGCCTGCGCACCGTGCAGCGCCGCATCCACCTCCTGATGAGGGACCTCAACGCCGTCACCCGCTTCCAGGCGGGCATGGCCGCCAGAGAACACGGCTGGATCTGACCTTCGGCATCCCCCAGCCCGCGATGGGCCGGCGGACGCATTCTTGGAGTCGCTCCGCCTCGTTCCCACAGGCGGGACAGATGGATCTCGGTACGCCTGCGTACGTCTGATCGTTCGTTAGGGTCAGCGAATGCGTGTTCGCCAGTACGCCTACTTCGCCGTGCGGAGCGAGTACATGGATGCCACCGAGATCGCGGTCCGCATCGGGGTGAAGCCGGACGAGATCACCGTGCGAGGGAGCAAGTCAACAGAACCACCCCGACCCGCCACGCACACGTGGCAGATCATGTGCCGCGAGCCGGGACTGACCGTCGACGAGATGATCGCTCAGCTGGTGGACCGGCTCGCACCGTTCAGCCAGGCCGTCGGCCGGCTGGTGGACGAACTGAACCAGCGGTGCCCGGACGACCGCCCGTGTGCCGTCTTGCAGGTGGTTCGCTACCTTGACGGCGAAGACGGCGAGGACGAGGACCTGACCTCTTCACATCCAGGCCTGGAGAAGATGGCCGGACAACACCAGCTGCTCGGCTGGCGTCTGGATCGCCGCGTGCTGCGGTTCTTGGTCACCACCGGCGCCGAGCTGGACGTGGACGAATACGGGTGACGCCCCTTGAGCAGGATCTCAGCCGTCTAGCGTTGCTTGAGGCGGAGTGCCTCTTTGCGGGCCTCGGCCTGGACGGACCGCTCGCGCTCCAGCCACGCCGGGTTCTCCGCTTTCAGCGTCTCGATCTCAGCGGTGGTGAGCGGTCCGGTGATCCCGCCTCTGGCCAGGCCGGAATGGGAGACCCCGAGCTTCGCGGCGACGACCTGCTTGGGGTGCGGGCCGTTGCGGCGCAGGTCAGCGAGCCAGGCAGGGGGCGTCGACTGCAACTCGTTCAGCTCGTCCCTGGAGACGACACCCGCCTGGAACTCGGCGGGAGTGGCCGAGAGGAGGACACCCAGCTTCTTGGCCGCGGTCTCGGGCTTCATCGTCTGGATGGTCTTCGATTTGGACGAGGTCATGGCGCCAAGAGTAGTCAGTCCGAAAGGGTTCCCCTGCCATCGATACCCTGTGGAAGTGACTGATGGAGAGACCGGCAAAGTGTTCCGGCTGGCGTACGCACCCGGGGTGACACCGGCGAAATGGGTCAACGTCTGGACCGAGAGGATGCCCGGCGTGCCGATCACCCTGGTCGCGGCGCCCGCCGCCGAGGTGGTGGGACTCCTGCGGGATGGCGCCGCCGACGCCGGATTCGTCCGGCTGCCGGTCGACCGCGACGGGCTCAGCGTGATTCCGCTCTACGTGGAGACCACGGTGGTCGTGGTGCCCAAGGACCACGCGGTGGCCGCCGCCGACGAGGTGACCATCGACGACCTGACCGACGACGAGGTGTTCCATCCTCTGGACGACACCATCGAGTGGACGGCCCGGCCCGGGTTGCCCGCATTTACCCGCCCGGCCACCACGACGGACGCGGTCGAGCTGGTAGCGGCCGGCAGCGGGTTGCTCCTGGTTCCGCAGTCGCTGGCACGCCTCCACCACCGCAGGGATCTCACCTACCGGCCGGTGACGGACGCGCCACAGTCTCAGGTCGCGCTGGCCTGGCCCACGGACGCGACCACTGACCTGGTGGAGGATTTCATCGGCATCGTCCGCGGGCGGACAGTGAACAGCTCGCGGGGCCGTACCCCCGCCTCCCCTGCGGCGAAACCGGCACAGCGGCAGGCACAGAAACCCGCACAGAAGGGCTCCGGCCGCCGGACCGCGCCGGCCGGCCGCAAAAGGAAGGGCCCCCGGCCTCGTTGACCCGCAGCCCACCCCTCCGCTTGGGACCCGGGCTCACCTCAGCCACTGACGACGCGATCGGACAGCAAGCATCCCGGAGTTGAGTCCCCTGCCGGAGGCATGTTGTTGGTTGCCAGGATCTCCGGCAGGATCGGGCGCACCATGACTGATACGTTCGCCGCCGTCTTCATCGCCATCGCCTGGGTTGTGCTCGCGGCCTTGATCCAGAACTCCGGCGAGAAGCCCAGGGCATCGAAGCCGGGTAGCGCTCTCGGTTCGATGGCCTACGCAGGGCTTGTTATCGGAGTGGTTCTCCTTGTCTACCTGGGTCTTACGGACGGTTCCCGCTGAGGCGCAGGACCTCGGGTGATCTACTGAGTCTATGAGATGCCTGGCCAACCGCCGTTTTGTAGCGCGCGGCTCCCGCGCGAGACCGGCCCCCAAGCCGCTGCTCGCGCGCGCTCCGGACAGGCCTGACAAAATGTAACCAGAACCCAAGTAAATGTAACCGACGCATGGTTACATTTACCTATGAGCCAGCACGGCCTCGGCGCGAGGTCGGACGCCACGGTGAAGATGTACACCACCTATGCCGACAGGCACGTGATTCCTACTCTCGGAGCGCGCAAGCTACGCGATCTCTCAGTAGAGGACGTCGATAAGTGGCTCGCTGGCAAGACGGGCGAACTGGGCACCCGGTCGCTCAGGCTGATCCACAGCATCCTCGACCGGCCGGTCACGTCGTGGCATACGACGAGGACTGTGCCGCCTGGCCACCGGTGGCTCAGACCGGCTGGGAGCACGACGACTTCGCGGTCTACGTCTGGCGATCCGTATGACAGAAGGGCGACACCAAGACCGTCAAGTCTCGGCGATCACTCCAACACGGTGGTCACCGAGACGGTCTACCGGCACCAGATCGCATACCGCTGACCTGGTCCTGCTCTACACCACCACCACCTTCTCAGAAGCCGCCCGGTCAGAGCTAATGGCACGACGATCATGCACCTCTCGCCCGTATCCATGCCGCTTGATCGGGGCGTCCTCGTCGCGCTGTGGCCGCCGAATGGCATGCGAATGGCACACCGTACGGATGCACACGTCTCCTGCCTCAATCGAGGCTGATCACCACGGAGAAGCCAGCGGTTATACAACGCGAAGAATTGCCGCCTGCCCACTACTTGTAGTGTCTACGCCATGCCTGATGCGATCACGGTCCACCCCGCGGAACCCGGTGACGGGGACATCCTCGGCGAGATCCACGCCCTGTCTTGGGGCGTCTCGCACGGCCCGTTTTGCACGCCGAAGGTCGCTGCAGCCGGGATCGAGGAGCGGCGCACCAAGTGGCACGGCATTCTGGCCGAGGGCGTGGACACGATCCTGTTGGCACGCTTGAACGAGCGGGCGGGGGCTTTCGCCCGGTTCGGGGCCTCCACTTCCCGCCCCGGCCTCGCGGAGATCCATACCTTCTTCGCCCACCCTGAGGTCTGGGGCAGCGGCATCGCGATGCTCCTGTTGATGGCCGTCTTGGACCGAGTGCGAGACGCCGGGTACGACGACGTGCATCTGTGGACGCTCCGGGACTCCGCCCAAGCGCGCCGCTTCTACGCCAAGAATGGCTTCGCCGAGACCGGCAGGACCCACGACCACGACTTCGACGACGGTCCCCCGCTGGCCCTGGTTGAGTTGGAGCGAGCCGTGCCTGGCCGCTGAAACGCTCGATCGGCAACTTCGTCGTGGCTGACCTCCACGGCCTGGTCCGCATCGTCAAGCGCAAGCTCAAGAAGATCCAGTACCGGCCTCATCTGATCACCGGCTGCCTTTGGACAGGTCGGCCTGACTCTCAAACCACCATGATCATCCCAGCCGGCCTTACGAATTCAACGCGCGTGACTGCGGCGATGAGATCACACACCGCAGCCTCCCTCCAGCCGACGCGGGAGGCCACCGGTGACCAAACCCGCCGTAGCGAAGGTGTTCGAGCCGTTTCCATGATCGGAAACAGAACTCCCTTTACAGGTGGGCGGTACTGGGTTCGAACCAGTGACCCCTCGCTTGTAAGCGAACTCATACAGTAGTGAAACTGCGACCATTCAGGCCCTGACCTGTGGTTTCCGTCCGAACGTGTCCTGACGGATCCACGGGCGGCCGGGGCGATTGTCACCCAGATAGTCACCCAAAACCGTGGTAGCGGCTGCACATAGCCACCACCGCCGCGCTGAACCGCCCCGGATTCGGTGGAGCTCTGTCTCGATCCTGAGCACCTGCCAGACGTCATCCGGTCAGTGTCCGACGCCCCGCTCGCGCCGTCGATCATCGACAGGCGGAACTTAAAACCGTCCGTGGGGGCCATGGCCGAGTGCGTGCGCAAGTTGGCCCTTACCGGGCCCTCGTTGGTGCGGGGAGTGATCCAGCTGTGATCCTGGGTGCTGAGCTCCGTTTCTTGCTTCGCTTCAACCAGGCAAGAGCTCCCGGGCGAGGGTTTGCTGCGGTATCCCGCTGAACATTCTCGGTTCCTGGTCACCGGAGTAGCAGATGTACAGTTCCCCGCGCGTCCTCGTGATGAGCACGTAGTATAACATCTTCAGATCGGCGCTGGATGGATCGCCCGCGTCCAGATGAGTGTCCGGGACGATCACGGTGTCGAAGTCCAGGCCTTTGACGCTCGCCCGGTTCACCAGTCGTAGACCAGGACGATCTGCGTCGATGTTCTTGTACCGTGTGTCTCCGGCAGCACCGATGTAGATCTGTGGCCGCAAGCCGGTACGCATCCGCTCGATCTCCGCCAGCAGTTCTCCCTGCTCACGGCTGCGTTTGATCACAACTCCAATCTTGAGCTTACGATGGTCCTCGGCGTAGCGGGTGAGCCAGCGCGCGAATGGACGGCGCGCTTCCGGGCGCCGCAGCAGTACCGGAACCGGCCCGTCCCGGTGCGGCAGCGGCGGCTGGCGCAGCCCAGGGTGGAAGTGACGAGCAAGTTCCGCGACCGGGCGGGGGTTCCTCAGGTTGGTGCTGATTTCGAGTTGACCGCAGCCGCCGAGAGCCTTCTCGATCTCGTCGAGGGTGGATTGGGTACTGGTAATCCGCTGGTACTCGTCGGCGAACGCGATCACGTCCATACCGAGGACCCTGCATAGGCTGAAGAACTCCTGCGGGAGGTCCTGAGCTTCGTCGATGACGAGAGTATGCCCCCGTCGTCCGGTGTCATGAAGGGCCGCGGACATCAACTGCGACCAGTCAAAGGAACCGTTCCTCGCTCCGAGTGGCGAACCCGTGGTCTCTCGGTACCAGCCGTGCACCCAGCCGTGGAAGGTCATGATGGGCAACGACGCGCCGAGTCGCACGCCATCGGCATTCAGATGCTGGCCGAGCAGCTTCGAGTGCGCGATCAGCGTCACGGGGCGGCCGGCGATCTCCAGCGCGGCGGCATGGTGGATCGCGAGCAGGCTCTTGCCGGATCCGGGCGGACCGCTGACCAGGTGATGGCCGGGTTCGATGAGTCTGTCCAGCACAGTGCGTTGCTCGGCGAGCAAGTCGAGATAGTCGATGGTCACCACGCACCGACCTGATGTGCCGCCTCTTCCCGGGCCGCCTGAACGACAGGTTCGAAGAATCCTGGAACCCTTGAGCCGCCGACCACCATCACCCGGTCGAGCAGGATGTTGCCCACCTCGCAGCTGGTCTCGGGGATGAGCGCGCATGCATGGCACGCGGCCCGGTTCAGGCTGCCGTACCCCTGGCCGTCGTGCTCGGAGCACAGCGGGTCGGCCGAGCACCAGGCGGCCTGTTCCAGAAGCCGTAGGAGAAGCTCAGGAAGGAGGTCGGGCTCGCCCTGGCGCGCAAGACCGCCCAACGTACCTTCTGCATCACCGGAGGCAGTGTATACGAGCAGTCCGTACTGATGACCGCCGTCCTTTGAAGCACGCGCGTATACCCGCTCCCGCAGCGACGCGGCGCTGTACCCGGACTCGAAGGACAACTGCCGGACGAGGAGGTGCCCCAGTGTGTGTAGCAATGGCAGCCGGGGCAACAGCCGGGAACCAGCAAAGGCTTCGACCCGGTCCTGCTGAAACGACTTCGCCACGTCCACTTTCATTCCTGCGGTGCGTGCACGAACCTCAGGGCGGGCCTCCCACTGCTTGAGCAGTTCTTCGTTCAACGTCAGGAAGATGCCTTCGCCGAACACCTCGACGGCGGGCAACCAGCGTCGACCTCCTGAGGAATCCACCGGAATCATTCGGCTCTCCGGGGAGACCCTGCTGAAACCTTGGAGGGCACGAACTTCACGGAGCCGTTCGGCCACCACAACTCGCGAGATTCTCGCCTCCAGCTCGGTCCATGGAGGCTCTTGTGATGTGCCCAGGCCGACTTCGTGAGTGACGAAATGGATGCTGCGCTCGGGCCTGGTCGAGGCGAAGGCGGCCCACTCACCCCTGCTCAGATCGGACTCCTCCACCATGGGCGAAACACCGGAATCAGTGGCCTGCCCGGTTTCCTCCTCCATCAGCCGCCTGACGAGCGATGGGTCAGTCTTGGCCGCCTCCGCGATGATCGCGATGAGCCCGTCTGATCCCGGGGTGTTGGGTGCCTGGCACAGTGCGTTGAAAAAGGGGTGCTCCCGGACCTGCGTCGTGACCTCATCATCGACCGCTGCGGGCGCGGAAGGGGTCGGAATGTCGAGCGCCGAATGCACGACGGGGTAGTAGACATTGCCCGCGGTCCGCTGCACGATCTGGATCCGCTCCCTACAGTCCTTCCGCTCGCTGAACCGCTCCCACGGATTGCGCCCACAGCAGCGCATCTTCTGCGTTCCGAGAATGTCGAGCAGGTCTCTCCTGGCCGCCTCGCACTCCTCGTGCCGGCATCGCACCGTCAGAGCCTCAAGTCCGGTGGCGTTCCCCCCAGCCTCGAAGCTCAGCGCCGTAGGCCCTGGGCATTTGTCACGTTCCGTCGGCGTGAGCTCGGAGTGCGCCCAGTACCACCAATCGACGTCCCCCAGGTGCCCGGCCTCGCAGATCTGAACAAACCGCATCGGTGTAAGTTTGTGCCGCGGGCTGCAAAAGGAGCAGTGAGGCGGATGCCCGAACTTCTCGTCCTGTATCCGCCAGTGGGTCATCCGGCGGCACGATCCGCAGAAGAGCCAGGCCGGGAAGCGGATGAACGTCGGTCCCGTCGCGTCGGGGACGTCGTAGTCGGCGACGGGGGCTTGCAACGGCGCCCACAGGCCCGTGACCTTCAGCTTCCGTTCTAGTCGGGGTGCGTAGATTCGTTCCAGGTCCCGTGGCGACGGCCAGTCGGCGATCCCGGCCGCGACGAACGATTCGCCTTGGACGTCGAATACCGCGCCAACTCCGAAAGGCACGACCGTCTGCGACTGCCGGACGCGTAGCTTGCGGGTGCTCATCCCCCGGCCCCCTTCACGATGATCTGGCATTCACGGTCGACGCTGCGCATGGAGTGCTGCGCCTCCCACATACCGCCGGGCCGGTCGAAGTTCTTGAGAAGGCTCGCCTGCGCCTTCCCAGCGGGCTTGTAGTACAGGCGTTTGCCCGCCCGCCTAGCCTGCTCAGCCGCGTCCAGCCAGGCCCGACGAAGTTCGTCGAGGTCGGCCTGCACCTCGCCGGCGGCGGATGAGTCCGCCGCGGCCGCCCACCGGACCAGCCGGGACGCAGCTTCGGCCAGCTCGCCAGCGTGGTGAAGGACGTCACCAGCCTGGTCGTCCGCCGACAGCCCGAGGCCGTGCCGTACAAGGATCACCAACGCGGCATGCAGCGCCCGGCGGCGGGACGGAATCGACCACGGAGTCACGCTGGTCGGCTCGACATGCTGGTAGAGCGCCTGATGGAAGGTGCCGAACGTTTCGTAATGCGATCGGTCACGCGACCGGGTCGCGTTGAGGAAGGTGACCACGAGACCAGGGACGCCGTGCCGCCCGACGCGGCTGCTCGCCTGGATGTACTCAGCGTTCGCCTTGGGCTGGCCGAGCATCAGCATCAGCGCCAGCCGCTTTACGTCCACTCCGACCGACAGCATGTTGGTACAGACCACCATGGAAAGACTGTTGGGGTCCTCGAAACCCAGTTCAAGGCGATCCAGCAGTTTGGGCTGCTCGGATCTATCGAGGTTGCTGGACAGTTCCTCCACCTGGCGTTCGGCCAGTTCACGACGGCGTCCTGGCGAGCCGAGACCACGTAGATGTGCTGGGATTTCGTCACCGGTGGCGGTACGGGTCCGGCCAAGCTCCCGCATGCTGTGGTGATAGGCGACGAGCGTCCAGTAGTCGTCGCGGTGCTCCTCGGGCAACTCCATGGGTGCATGCAACATGGCGGCTGCGGTCACCGCTGTCGCGCGGCCTGCGGTGTGGCCTTGCGCCATGACACCGACGTACTTGCGTCCTGGAACTGTGTGGTCCGGTTCGGCGAAGTAGGAGAAGCGGGCGTCCAGACCAGCCGAGGGGAACAGTTGGACGTCGCGGCCGTACAGCCCACGGATTTGCTCGCTCGCACGCCGGATGGTGGCTGTGGACGCGACGACCTTCGGAGCACGGCCGTTTCGCGAGCACAGTTCCAGCACGGCCGCCTCGTACAGACCCACGGTGGTGCCAAGCGGCCCGGTAAGCAAATGCAGCTCGTCCTGGATCACCAGGGACGGAGGCAGTTGTTCTCTGCCGAACAGCCGTCCCGCGTCGGGTTCCCAGGCCAGCCGGGCAAACTTGTCCACAGTGCCGAGGACGAATGTCGGCGGGTCCGCGTAAAGATGCTCATCAACCACCGCTACCGGCAACCGCTCGTGGAAGTGGCACTCTTCCCTCGGACACAGGAACCGGAAGGACGTCTCGGTCGTCCGCACCCCGTAGTCACCGATATCAGGGGACTTGGCTGTGGGCATCACCTGCGTGCCGCACCAGGGACAGCGGTCCAGGATGAAAACGTCCTTCGGCCTGGCGGCCCCGCGCTGCTCCTGGAACATCTCATGTGCATCGACGTACTTGTTGGGGGTGGTGGTTCCGCCAACCCACAGTCCGATACTGAACGCACCGCCCGGGATTCCCAGGTCTTCCTTCAACCGGAGGTACTCGAGGGCACAGATGGTCGTCGCGGCGCGCTGAAACTGCTGCGTCGTCAGCAGGCTCAGGGTGTACCGGCTGAGCACGGCGGTTCCGCCGCCGTCATCTCCATACCGCAGCCTGCGCAGGATCATCTCGAAGGTCGCCAGGAAGAGGTACGCCTCCGTCTTACCGCCGCCCGTGGGGAACCAGATCAGGTCCACCACCTCTCGGTCAGGGTGGGACTCGTCAATCAGCCCGCAGACCGACAACAGAAAGAATCCGAGCTGAAACGGGTGCCATGCTGCGCTGGGCGAGGGTGCTGGATTCAGCGGGACGGCCTCGGAACGCGGACGGCGCCGTCCCCCCAGGTCCCGAGCCGAGTGCCGCATCTGGAGCGCCATCACCCAGTTGGCCAGCTGGAAGGCGCGAAGTGCATGGCCGGAGGGTTCGGTGAACAGGGTGTTGGCCCCGAGTTCCATCCTCCGAACGGCGGTGTCCAGCCTGTCGAGGATGCGCTCGGCTGCCTTTTGCGCCCCAGAGGGCACGTCGGCCTTGCGCTGAGCCTGGCACCATTCCCGGTAGCCGCCGATGAAGTCCATGATCTCGGTGTGCAGCTGAGACTTCGCCACGTTGGGGTCGGACAGGTGAGCGAGCTTCAGCACGGATAGCCCAGCCGGGCCAGCCGGGCTGATCGCTGGCACCTCGGCCTCGGGCATCATCTGGGTCCGGAGTCCGCTTACCTGGCCGTCCTCAACGATCTCGTCCACCGCGCAGCTGTGGCCGACGGCACGCGTCACTACATGCCTGTACTGCAGGCGCAGCTCCTGCTCTTCCAGGTCGCGGCTGGTCAGCCGGATGCTCGGGTACTGCAGCAGCTCGCCGCCGACCGGCCTGACCTCCAGCGAGGCCTGAAAAAGCATGTCGTCCCATTGGGGCCCGTGGTCTCCCACGGCCTTTTTGGCGTTGACTAACGCGACAGTCACCAGCAACTTGCCCGCGAACAAACGCCATCGCAGGCGAATCTGCGCCCGATCACCCCAAATGTCCTTTTCGGTCTCTCTCACATTGAAGGTCTCCTCGAAATCCTCAAGCGGGACGCGTTGCCATTTCCTGACCTTGCCCCGCTGCGTCTCGTAGCGAGCGCCCCGGCAGACCAGCGTCAGCTCTTCAGCGTTGGTGTAGAGGGACATCCCCATCGAGGACGGCAGCCAGGCGTTGGCGTCTGGGACCGTGTCGTTCACCAGGCGCGTCTCCTCGGACGCTTCTTCCGGAACGTCGTCCGGCTCGGTGACCTCGGCAGCCATAGTCAAACTCTGTTGACGGTTGGTGTCTTGCGGATAGAGCGTGCCCATCAGGTAGCGCCGGTTGGGCGGTTCTTCGATGAGCTCCGTAACCTCCCCAATCGGGCCGCTCAATTGCTGACGGAGGTACCCCAGTAGCTCCTCGCGTGAAGACATCCGCCCCTCCAACTTAATCCGGTCACCCGGATGCTAACTATGCTCCGGACAGACGCTTGGCGCGAGAATTCGGTTGTCACGGATGTCGGTGGCTTATGGCAACGTGATGGGCATGACCGTTGACACGCCATTGGCACGTTCCGGTGAGTCGGGCCTCCATCGGGCCGTGGCAGGCGTCCTGCAGCAGCTCAGAAGCGCCGCCGTGAACGGTGCCGTGTCCGCCAGAGCCTTCGAGGACGCCACCGAGCAGATGAGGCTGGCCCCGGAAGCGCGCGAGCGCGTCATCGCGGCACTGGCTGAAATGGGCCTGCGGGTCGTTATCCCCAAACCCACCGCGGCGGCCGGGCCGTCCGACCGGTTGGAGCGTGCGCTGGCGCTGCTACGCCGCCACATTCCCACAGGTCATGTCACTCGAGAACAACTGAGCCGTTTCGGCAGACTGGCCGGGCTGGACACCGAAGAGATCGCCTCACTGCCCGAGCACGCGAAGAAGGCCGGGATCACCGTACCGGACGAGAAACGGACTCCTGCGAGGTCAGAACCGGCTAGCACGCCCCGACGCGAGCCCAAGCACGCCCCCCAGCCCACCGGCCTGACGTACGACATGCCGCGTGCCGTCGCGGCAGCGCGCCGCCTCATCAGCGATGACCTGTTTCGTGCCGATCCCGGTAGGCACCTTCTCAGCGGAACCGAGGAGATCGGTCTTAGCATCCTGATACGCGGCGGCGTCGACCGCGCGGGCGTCGAACCAACTGACGAGGAACTCTCGGCATTGCCCGCCGACGACATCCGCAGGGTCGCCCGCGACACCTTCATCCTGCACAACACGCGACTGGTCTACAGCATCCTCCTGGGCTATTTAGGGCAAGGGCTTGAGGAAGAAGACCTCGCCCAACATGGAGCCCTCGGCCTCATCCGCGCCGTGCGAAAGTTCGACCCACGGATGGGTCACAAGTTCTCGACCTACGCCACCTGGTGGATCAGGCAGTCGATCACCCGGGCGATCGCCGACGAGGGCGCGGCCATTCGCATCCCTGCCCACATGCACGAGAAGATGCGCAAGGTCGCGGCCACAGAGTCAGCGCTGCGCCGGGCTGGTAAGCCTGCCACCGCGGTCGATGTGGCGCTGGCCACCGGCCTGGACATTCCTACGGTGGACGAGGTGCGTGCGCTGAGCAAGGTCACCGACTCCCTGGACCGCATCGTCGGAGATGGAGTCCATCTGGGCGAATTCTTGTCCCTGCTCGACCCCATACCGGGGCCGGAGAAGATGCTGGAAGAGATGATCTCCGAGCAGGCCGTCGAGGAGTGGCTGGCCCCTCTCTCGGACAAGGAAGCCGACATTCTCCGCCGGCATCTGGGCCTTGACGGTGACGAACCCCAAACCCTCGACCAGATTGGCCGCCGCTACGGCGTGACCCGTGAGCGCATCCGGCAACTGGAAGTGAGGGCCCTGGAGCGGATCCGCACGCGACTTCCGAAGGAACTGCGCAAGCGGCTTCCGGCACACCTTCGCAAGCATTCGAAGAAGAAGGACCATAAGCAGACCCGCAAGCACGCAGGTTAGTCCACGTAGCCATCAAAGTTCGCCAGTATGGAGAGCGCTGATCACGGTAACACTCGGACTGTCCGCAGCGATGATCTTCTCGCTATGTGAATGCACAGGACTGTTGTAAGGCATGACTGGAAGAGGTGTTGGGCTGTGACGCGGTGGTACGGCCGGATGGCTGACATCTCTGGGATCGGTTTCGCAGGTAGCCCGGATATGGATCGTTCCCGGCTGCCTGATGTCCATGTCCGGCCCCACCATGAGCCCGGATCCCGATATCTGGGATGGCCCGCTCCAGGCGGCACCACCACGGCCTCTCCGGCACATCGCCGAGCATTCGCCAACACCAAAGACATGGATATGGACATGCTCGTCCGCTGGGTGTGGGAAGGAGTGGAACTCCCGGGTATCCCGTCCGACTATCACCATCTGCTGCAGAACGCGGTCAAGCAGTTATGGTCGCAGCGGCGCGTGGCCCCGGCCGGGCTCGGGTTCGTCGAGGTCTTCACCTCTCTCGACCTCAACCTGGTCGAGGCCGTTCCGCACGTGGTCGCCATGGACGAGCAGGATCTCTCGCGGGGATTCGCTCGCCTCGCCGCGGTAGAGATCTGGATGAAGCTGCTGGAGGCCGAGGGCGCGCTGCGCGACGCGCTGGCGGTGAGCCAGCGGGCACAGCGGTTCGGAGAGAGCTACAGGCGCAAGGAGTTGGAGGCAAAGGTGTCCGCACTCGACGCCGAGGGTCGGTGACCATGCCCCGCCTGGTCGACCTGATCCGGGGCGAGTCCTTCCTCGAGAACGCCTTTGTCAAATGGGTCCTGAGCTTCGCCGCGACGCCCGGGATCGCCCAGCATCTCAGCGCGCAGCAACCTGTAACGGTTGATGGACACGACTATCGCCTGGATTTCCTGCTGACAGGGTCAGTGCTGCGTGTCGTGGTCGAGCTGGACGGTTTCGCCTACCACAGCGACAGGAAGGCTTTCGTCCACGACCGGATTCGCCAGAATCACCTGGTCGGGCTGCAGTACAGGGTGTTGCGGTTCTCGTACGAGATGATCCGTGGGAACGCCAGACAGTGCGTCGCCCAGCTCCAGACGGTTCTCCGTCAAGATCCGGTCCTGGCCGGATATCTCATCACCAACCCGATCGTTCCGATGCCTGATGACATGGGAACGACACCGCTGGAAGTGATCACCCCTCCCACCCGGCCGCATGCAGTGGAGCGCGGCTATTTCGATCAGGTGCGGGAGCGGCTCACCCTTGAGCCGCTCCGCGAGTGCCAGCGCGAGGCCATCGTGGCGCTGGGGAACTACTACCGGCGAGGAGATATCAACGCGGCCTGCGTCATGTCGGTCGGGGCGGGCAAGACGGCCATGGGCGTCGCCGCCACACTCGCTTTCGCCCGGCGGCGAGCACTGATCGTCACCCCGGGACGCGTGATCAGGGGGACATTCGCCAAGGCGCTCGACCCTTCGATCGCCGGAAACGTCCTGTTCACTCTGCCCGGAGGCCCGCTCATCTCCAAGCTGCGCCCGCCAGTTGTCGAGGTGCTCGATCGCACCAACGGTTCCATCCGTGCTGTCAGCAGAGAACGGCTGCTGAACGCGGAAGTGATCGTCACCAATTTCCACTCTCTCGGGGAGTCCGGCGGCGAGGACGGGCTGCTCGCCAAGCTCGGACCGGATGACGTCGACTTCATCGTGGTGGACGAGGCTCACATCGCCGTCGCGGAGTCGTACCGGCGGCTGTTCGCTCACTTCCCGAACGCCCGTCGGCTGCTGATGTCGGCCTGTTTCAGCCGCGGCGACGGAAAGCCCGTGACTGCCGACGTGGTCTACCGCTACAGGTTGATCGACTCGATCGCCGACGGACATGCCAAGCACCTGCGAGCGCATCGGTTCAGCCCGGACGTGGGGCAGACCGAGTACGAGATCGCCTGGCCGGACGGCTCACGGGAGCAGATCGTCGGAAAGGACGCCCTACTCGAGGTCGTGGAGGACGAGCGCAGGGTCGCCTACGTCACTGCCACCTCCGAGGAGCCGATCCGCAAGGTCATGGAGATCGTTCGAACCAGTCTGGAGGCTCAGATTCGGGTCTTGGCCCCGGTCCGCCCGCGGGTATTGTTCGCCGCCATCGGGAAGCGGCACGCCGAACAAATCAGCCGCATTGCGAACGCGTACGGCATCGCGGCCGCCGTGCTCCATCACTCGATGACCGATTCCGCGATCGCCGCCGTCCGGGCCCGGTTCGAGGACGAGGCAGGAACGCTGCGGGCGATCGTCCAGATGAGGATGCTCGGCCAGGGGTACGACCTGCCTGCGATCGCCATCGTGGTGCCCATGCGTCCCTACGGCGGCTTCGGCGAGTTCTATCAGCTCGTCGGCCGCGGGATCCGCATCGTTCAGCACGCTGCACTTCGTGATCGACATCAGGAACAGCACCTTGATCTCGTGTACCGCGGCGAACTCGGCCTGGATGATCACCTTGAGGCGTTACGCGTCGAGAACGACATGGATCCTCACCCGGCCGATGCCGATGATTTCGGTGACGCGCCCGTCCCCGACCGGGGTGGGAGTCCGACAGGCCGCCCGGCGGGCGGGGAGCATCCACAAGCCACGGTCCTTCATGAAGAGGGAGACACACGCCAGCAGTTCCTTCACACTCTGGACAGCATCGAAGCCCGCGTTGAGGAGCGAAGACTGCACGCGATGGCTCAGGCCTACGCCAGATACGTGAAGGATGCACCGAACCCACAGCCGTTCGAGCGGTTCGTCGCCGTCATGAGGAGCACCCATGGGTGAGTCCCCCTTCGCATCCGCCCTCGCGGCAGCGGAGCCTGAACAGTTCCTCCACTTGGAGCGCGAGGCCGGCAGGAACGCCAGGTTCGCGGAGATCGATCAGATGGCCGCGAACGTGATCTCGGCCGCCCTGGCCGGGCACAAAGTGGCGACCGTCGTCCCCGGGCAACGTGGCGTGAAGAACAGTGACACGCTCACATTGGGTACGTTGAGCGCTCGAGAGCGTTCTGTTGCGGCAGAGGCATACATGTTCTCCGCTCAACAGGAGCGGGGCGCCTGGTATCTCCCCGAACAGGCACCCCTCAAGGCCGGAACGCTCAACCTGCCCGCCTACCTCCGCCACCATCCCTGGCATGCCATCACCGTCGCAGCCGAGGACACGGCACGCGTCCATCTCAGTTCCTCGCCGGACACGCTGGTGGCATGGTCGCTGTTCATCCCTCTGCTCGATGACCTCATGGCCCCCATCACCGTCCGGTCGGCGGGTTCGTCGAAGTCCGGCCCGGAGCAGGAGGAGAGTTGGGCCATGATCTTCGGGTTGTACACGGCCCTGGGCATCGCCATCACGCCACAGATCGAGGTCTTCGCCCATGGCAAGGGCTGGCATCGCCTCGACCGTGCCGGCCAGATGCGGGCCCGCCTCGCCCTGCTGGACGAGCTGCGTCGCATCGATCCGTCACAGCTCGCGTCGCGCTTCCGGGCCGCACGCATGCGCGCGCTGATCAGTGCCGCCATGAAGAAGGCACGGCACGAAACACCGCTCGCCCGCAAGGTGCTCACCAAAGCTTTCCAACCCACATTGAGCGCCTACTTCGGGGGTGACTGGCTAGCCTGTCTCGACTACCTGGAGATGCCGCCGAACCCAGGCGAGGAGATCGTGACGACATTGCCGGAGACGAAGTTGTTCGTAGGCGGGGCTGCCAAGGCCGTAACCGTCGCGGCCCAGCAGGGGATCGACGTCAGCGACGTCGAGGCGATGCTCGCAGCCTTCCTTGGCCAAGGCAGCTCCGTGTCCCCGGTGGAGCAGCGGATCGATGCCTTGACGCGCTGGTGGTCGCAGTTCGACGTCGTTCACGCTCGTCAGACACCGGGCATGCATCCCCTTTGGGGCCTCGTCGAAGACACGCCGTACGCCATCAGGGCCGGTTTCGGCCCGGTCCGGCAGCTCTACCGTTGGCTCCTGTCACCGGACATGGTCAAGGAGGTCGATCGGCTCTGGGACGGCGTCATCCTGTCGCGCTTGCCGGAGACCATCGTCAGCGAGCCGTATCCGCACAACCTCATGGCAAAAACTCTGGGCCCTGCTGTCTCGTTCTGGCACGGTGTGGCGCTCACGGCGTGGTTCGTTTGCGAGGGCCCCACGTCCCGGACCACTCTTCCAGGACTTCGCGCCTACTACCACCGCCACTTGACCGAACTCGAACAGGCCGGCACGCCCGTCCACCCCAGCCTCTTCGATGAGCTCGAGCACGCCGAGCGTTACCTCGGACCGCCCCAGCCGGTGTACTCGCACAGCCAGGAAGGGACCGCCCATGGCGTGCACATGTCCATGGGGATGATCGCCGGGGAGCGCCGTGCCGGCTTTGAGATGTTACGGGACATCGTCACACGTCACAGGCAGGGGTGGAGCCACCGCTACCTCGCCGAATACCTGCGGCATCGCTGGAAGAACGAGTTGACCGACGTCGCCTACGAGCTCAACAAATCTGTCGCCGCACGGGGAAAGCTTCCGACGTTCAAGCAGTTCGCGCGCTTCGCGGCCAAGGCCGCCAATCATTGGTTCAATGGTGACCTAGCCAGCTTGTACGCGGCGATCGGCGAGAATGCGCCCGCCACATCTCGGCGTGTGGACCTGCTCCTGGGAAGCGCTCATGACTTCGTCGATGCCGTTTATGTCGCTCTCGGCGCGCCGCCGTACGAAGAGGCCATGCAGAACCCGGGCTCTCCGCTCGCCAATGTTTGTCGCCAGAAGGCCAAGCTGGCGAACGCCAGCGTCTCCTACCTGCAGATCGCTGAGGCGCTGGGTCGTGCGCCCGAAATGACGGAATTTGGAGCGGATCGCCATGAGTGGGAGTGGGCCGGAGGGGTTTAACGAGGATGGGCCGCCTATCACCATGCCATCGAGGTCGCGCTGAAGCGGGCCGGTGCTTCAGAACGAACTGGATGAGCCAAGTGATGGGCCGATGGCGACCGCGCGCCTTGGGTCAGGTGGTCCCTCTCATCCACTCAAGTGACCACGGCTCTCTAGGAAGTCCAATTAGGCTTACCCCGCCCCATAGATCTTGATCGGCTGGCGTGCGGGTTGTGCAGGGAGCGATGAGCAGCGAATGACGAGTATGCCTGAGCGGATCGGCCGATACACCGTGGTCAAGGAGTTGGGCTCGGGGGGCATGGGTGAGGTCTACCTTGCGTACACCCCCGGCGGCGACCCGGTGGCGGTGAAGCTGATCCGGAGCGACAAGCTTGATCCGCACACACGGGCGCGCTTTGAGAAGGAAGCCCTGATAGCACGCACCGTGATCGGCACGAACAGGGTGGCGCGCTTCCTCGATGCCGACCCATTCGCGGATAGACCTTGGCTTGCCATGGAATACGTGGCTGGGCGTACGCTTCTGACCAGTACGGACCAGGATGGCGTCCTCCCCTTGCCGCTGGTCGCCAGTCTGGGCATGCTGCTCGCCGAGGGCTTGAGCGCCGTGCACGCCGCCAAACTGCTTCACCGGGATCTCAAGCCACAGAACGTCATCATGGGCAGGGAAGGCCCCATGATCATCGACTTCGGACTCGGGGCCTTCATGGACACCACGAAGGAGTCCCTGTCCCACAGCGGCATGATCATCGGAACTGTACGGTGTATGCCTCCGGAGCAGGCGGGCGGGAACCCGAAGGTGACGCCCGCAGCGGATGTGTACGCGCTGGGCACAGTCCTGTTGTACGCAGCCACCCGTCACTACCCGTACGACGGCGTGGCGTGGGAGGCCGTCGCCATGCAGGTGACGAACCCTGACATCGGCCCGAACCTGAACGGTGTGCCAGATGGGCTTAAGCCATTGATCTCCTCAATGCTCGCTCATGCGCCGGAGGCGCGACCCACGCTTGATGCCATGGCCGGCGAATGCCGGGAGCTGTTGAAGTCCGCCGGATTGGCACCGGCCGACGCGCGGCTTGCGTTGATCGCGCGAACAACCGCCGGCAACCTGCCAGACCCGGCGAAGGAACTGCTGACTCCATCGTTCGAGAAGCTTCTCGAGGGCCAAGTCAATATCGTCGACGCCGGGGGGTCGCCCCTGGATGGTCATCGGGCCGAAATTTCGACGGATGAGCCGACGCCGGAAGGCGGGCAGGTGCCCGAGCACGCGGAGCCGGTCGTGCCCCCGAGGAACCGGTCCGCGAGCGGGCGCCAACCAGTGTCCAAACGGGTTGCCGACGAGTTGCGGGAGGAGTACGCGGTGAATGCCGAACTGTGACGGCGCACTGCCGGCGTCTGATGGGACGCTTGGCTGAAGAACGCCGTGGGCGAAGAATCGGAGTGGGCATTGGGCGTCGAAGTGGGAACCATGACCGGGCGAAATGATGCCGTACAGGACGCTGAAGCGCTTGACGAAGCCCCGCCTGTCGTGGAATTGTCCCCCACCGGCGGATACGCACCAGGAACTCAAGTTCAGATTCGTGACGAACTGTGGCTCGTACGCAAATGCACGCCCACTTATCGTGACGGGTGGATGGTCGATGTAACCGGTATCTCCTCGTTTGTTCGTGGCATGGATGCCACCTTCTACGACCGACTTGATGCTGTTCAGGAGTTGGATCCGCGTAAGACCAAGCTGGTGCCGGACGACTCGCCGAACCACCGTCGCTCCCGGCTTTTCCTTGAAGCGGTCATCCGGAAGACGTTCCTTCCGCAGACCGAGCATGGCCTGGCGCTGGCGACCAATTTCCTCATGGACCAGCAGGTCCACCAGTTGCGGCCGGCCGAACTGGCGCTGTCGATGAAGAACCCGCAGCCGCGGATCCTGATCGCCGACGTGGTCGGCCTCGGCAAGACCCTGGAAATCGGGGTGCTCCTGGCCGAGCTCATCCGACGCGGGCGTGGCGAGCGGATTCTGGTGGTGACGCCGCAGCACGTGCTGGAGCAGTTCCAGCGTGAGCTTTGGACCAGATTCGGGATCCCGTTGGTGCGCCTGGACTCGACCGGTATCCAACGGGTGCAGCAGGATATCCCCGCAGGGCGCAACCCGTTCGCGTACTTCAAGCGTGTGATCATCTCCATGGACACGCTGAAGGGCGATGTGTACGCGCACCACCTGGAGCACACCGACTGGGACGCCGTCGTCATCGACGAATCCCACAACCTCGTCAACCGGGGCACGAAGAACAACGCACTGGCCCGTCTGCTGGCCCGTAAGACGGACGCGCTCGTGCTGGCCTCGGCCACCCCGCACAACGGCGACGTCGCCTCCTTCGCCGAACTGGTCAGACTGCTGGACGAGGCGGCGATCGCCGACCCAACCCACTACGAGGTGGAGAACCTCAGCCATCTCTACATTCGGCGCACGAAGACTTCGCCGGAGGTACGTGAGTCGCTCAAGGGCGCCTGGGCGGATCGCGGCCCGTCCAAGCCTCTCCCCGTAGCAGCCACTGACAAGGAGCTGGCAGTCTTCAAGGAACTGGTAACGCGGTGGATTCCCGCTGATCCGTCGGTGCCGTCGGTGAGCAGGAATCTGCTTGTTCCGTATCGGTTGCTGAAGTCGTTCCTGTCCTCGCACAAGGCCCTGCTGGAAACGATCAAGACCCGGATCGGAACCCTCGACGACCCGGCGGCCGGCAAATCCCGGACGCGGCAGACACGGAGCGAGGAGGCCGAAGCGGCTCGGAAGGTAGAGCGCGCCGCGCTGGTCGACCTGCGGCACCTCGCCGAACAGATCGAGGATCATGACTCGGCGAAGCTGGCCGCACTGGTTGATGAACTCCGCTGTATGGGTGTCGGGCCCGGATCTGATACCCGTGTGGTGGTGTTCTCGGAGAGCATCCCCACCTCGAAGTGGCTGGCCGAGAAGGTCCCTGCGGCCCTGGGTTTCAAGCGTGTCGCCGGCACCGACGAGAAGAAGCCCTGGCTGGGATTCGGCGGGTCCGTGCTGGTCATGCACGGCGAGGCCACTACAGATCAGGAACAACAGGCCATCGTCGAGAAGTTCGGTTTGCGCGATGACCCCGTCCGCATCCTGTTCACCGGAGACGTCGCCTCCGAAGGCGTCAACTTGCACCAGCAGTGCAACCTACTGATCCATTACGACCTGCCCTGGTCCTTGATCCGTATCGAGCAGCGCAACGGCCGCATCGACCGGTACGGACAGGAAAAGCCCCCCGAGTTCCGGGCGCTGATCCTCACCAGCGACCTCCCGTGGCGCACGGATGAGACGACGGGACAGCCACGCACGCTGGATGACCGGCTGGTCGGGGAGAAACTCCTCAAGCGTGAGGAGGAGGCCCACAAGATCGAAGGTTCTGCCGAGGCCGTCACCGGCCTCTATCGCGCCAAGGAAGAGGAGAACCGCCTGACCCAGGATCTGATCGCGGGTCGTACGGTCGAGGAGTCCATCAAGCAGTCCCAGCAGGGCGGGACGGCCTTCCTCGCCGGGCTCCTGGGCCAGGTGGGCGCGGTCCACGAGCACCCTGAAGTGCCCGACGCCGTAGTGCCCAGCCTCTTCCGATCTACCGCCGACTACTTCGAGGAGGCGCTGCGGCAGATCTGCCGCCCGAATCCCGAGGACATGCTGTCGCTGCGACGCGACGACGATGGCACCATCGCCTTCGAGCCACCGCGGGACCTGTTGCACCGGCTCAAGGCGCTTCCCAAGTCCTACCTGGACGAGCAGCAGATTCTGCCGCGCAAGTCGGAGCCGGGGCGGATGCGCATCACCTTCGTCAAGGAACTCGCCGCCGCACGCCTGAAGGCGGCACGAGAGACCACCGCCTCCCAGTGGCCGAACGTTTCGTATGTCACAGACGTCCACCCGGTCCTGGACTGGCTCACGGACAAGGTCTTGGTCGAGATCGGCCGGCACCAGGCTCCCGTGCTCGCCGCCGCCGTGGATGCCCCGACGTACCTTGTGCAGGGCATCTACTCCAACGCGCTGGGCAAGCCCACCATCGTCGAATGGATGGCCGTCTCCCATCTTCCCGGAGATCCCGTCGTGGTGCCGCTGACCGCCGAGGTGCTGGACCGCTACGGCGTCGGCCCCAACATGCCCGGTCGCGCCGCTCCCCGGGACCTGCCTGGTCTCAGCACTTTCGTGCCGGACGCGATCGACGCCGCCCGGCGGCACGTCGCCGCCCTCGAAACGGAGTATCGCCGGCTGATCGACGAGACCCTCGCGCCTTACCGCGAACGCGTCGCCGCGTGGCGGCAGGAAGCGCTCTTCGCCAGCGCCCGGCCGAAGGAAGCGGAGCTCAATCGGACAGCCAAACGGCGGCTGAAGCTGGTCAAGTCCCTGGAGACAGCAGGCGAGCCGATGCTGCGCCTGCTGGCCGTCCTTGAGCCGCACACCGCCGCCGATGGAGGCACCACGCGATGAGCACAGACTTCGACACCTTCACCAATCGCGGCGAGTACCTATCCGCGCACTACTTCGCCGAACAACTCGGCGCCGATCTGAAGAAGGGCCTGTTCGCCGCCTGGGCATCGAGAGAGGGCGATGAGAACGACCCGCGCAAGACTCCGCGCGAGCTGCTGCGCACGCTGCGCAGCCTTTATCTCGCGGAGGACATGCGTGGCTACTTCGCTGAGACCACCCAGGCCGACGCCGGCGACGAAGCCCGGCTAGCTACATACAACAACCCAGGGTGGGTCAAGCGGCTCGCGGAGTGGCACCAGATGATCCTGCGGGCCCTGGGCTATGATCCGGCCCCGGCTGAACTCACCATGCACCGCGCCGGCCGCGACCACTCTGTCACCGTCGCCTACCACGGTCACGGCATCATCGCTCTCGACTGCGGCTGGTCCGCCGTCAACGACGCCGCCCTCAACGCCGACGGCGCGGGGCGACTGCTGTCGCCCCTGCGCGTGAGCGGGAGCGAGTCGTACGAAACAGGCCCGGCTCTGGCCTCCTGGCTGTTCCAGAGCGAGGTCGGCAAAGCGGGCGGCCCGCACCCCCGCTTCATCCTGCTGCTGTGCGGCGGTGTGATCCTGCTCGCCGACCGTCAGGCCTGGAGCGAGGGCCGCTACCTCGCGGTCAACCTGGACGCCGCGCTGGAGCGCAATGACCGGGGGCAGCAGGGCGAGCTCGCCACCATCGCCGCCCTGTTCAGCCTCGACATGCTGCGCCCCGGCGAGAATGATCGGAGCCGGGCGATCGATGCCCTGCTCAAGCGCTCCGGCGACAACGCGGTCGGCGTCTCCAGCGAGCTGCGCCATGGCCTGCAGCGCTCGGTGGAGATCATCGCCAACGAGGTCCTGCATCGGATGGCCGAGCCGGCGAACAACGTCGTCCCCGCGAACATCGAAAGCCTCAAGATCCCCTTCGCCAGGGAACTCACCCGCGAAGCGCTGCGGTATCTCTACCGCATCCTGTTCCTGCTGTACGCGGAAGCCCGCCCCGAGCTCGGCATCCTGCCTGCCGACGACGGATCGTACGAGGCCGGCTACTCCATGGCTCGGCTGCGAGAGCTTGTCGAACGTGATGAGGAACTCGTCGAGGAGGAGGCCAGGAACGGTTTCCACCTTTTCGCCTCCCTTGATGTCCTGTTCAACAAGGTCAACTTTGGTCATCGCGCTTACGGTACGGAACCGGACGACGATCAGCCCGGTGACGACGAGCAGACTCGCCAGGCCAAGGCCGCCCACCGCAGTGAGGACCGTGGCCTGCGCTTCGAGCCGCTCCGCAGCGAGCTTTTTGAGCCGACCGCCATCCGGCTCATCGGCACCGGTGTCCTGGATCCTCGCTGCGACGAGGACGATGAGCCGCGCTGGCTCGACCTGCGTCTGCGCAACGAGGCCCTGCACGAGGTGCTGCGGCTGCTCACCATGAAGAAGGGCAAACGAGGTGAACGCGGCGGCTTCATCTCTTATCGAAACCTTGGCATCAACCAGCTCGGCGCCGTCTACGAGGGGTTGATGTCCTACACGGGCATCATCGCCGAGGAAGAGTTGTGCGAGGTGGCCAGAGGCGGCGACCCGGACCAGGGATCTTGGCTCATCCCGTCCTGGAAGCAGGACCAGTACCCCGACCAGACCCTCGTCCACTATGGCGAGGACGACGCCCGCAAGGGTTTGCGCGGTCCCAAGAAGTACGACAAGGGCTCCTTCGTCTACCGGCTCGCCGGCCGCGACCGGGAAACGTCCGCCTCCTACTACACCCCTGAGTCACTGACCAAGGTCACCGTCGAGCTCACCCTCAAGAACCGTCTCGACCAGGAGCGAGATGAGAACGGGAAGGTGATCGAGACCCGAGCCTCGGAGCTGCTGAGGTACAAGATCTGCGAACCAGCGCTCGGCTCGGGCGCGTTCCTCAACGAGGCCATCAACCAGGTCGCCGACGAGTATCTGCGTCGCCGCCAGAAAGAACTCGGCATCAGCATCCCGGCGTCCGACGCGGTCACCGAGAAGCAGCGGGCCAAGGCGTACATCGCCCTGCACAATGCCTATGGGGTCGACCTCAACGCCACCGGCGTCGAGCTGGCCGAGGTGTCACTGTGGCTCAACACCATGCACCCAGGCATGCGCGCGCCATGGTTCGGTCTGCACCTGCGCCGCGGCAACTCGCTCATCGGCGCGCGCCGGGCGGTCTATGCGGGCGACCACGTCTCAGGCAAGGACAAGCTCTGGCTGAAGGCCAAGGGCGCGTCGGCGCCGACGCCGCTCGCCTTCCCCACGGACGGCGAGTCGCCGTCGCTTCCCGATGACGCGGTGCACCAGTTCCTGCTTCCGAACGTCGGCTGGGCCGCGGTTACGGGCTGGACAGAGGCCAAGGACCTCGCCAAGGAAGGCGTGGAGCAACTCGCCTCCTGGAAGAAGGGGATCCTCCAGCGCCCCCAGCGCAGCACGGCGCATCTCAACAAGGACGGCACCCGCAAGCGCGACCCCAAGACCCAGCGACCGAAGCGGGAGACACCCTCGCAGTTCACCCGGCTGCGGGACGCCGCCCGACGGGTCGAGTTTCTCTGGGCGGCCGTCGTCAAGCGCATGGAGCTCTCGGAGAAGGAGATCGCGCGCCGGATCGATGTCTGGAAAGCCGATCCAAAGGATCCCGAGTACGCCTTCCTACAGTACCCCGACCGGCCGGTGCCCAAGGAAAAGGTGCTGGAGGACCTCTTCAAAGCCGTCGAAACCCCCTATTGGCGGTTGAAGACGGTCATGGACGCCTGGTGCGCCCTGTGGTTCTGGCCGGTCGACAAGGCCGGGCTGCTGGACGGGACCGACGGCGAGTACGCGGCCCGAACCGCGGTCAGCGACGCGGACGGTCTCCGCGAAGTGCTTGGCGAAGTGCCCCTGACCGTGGAGAAACCCGAGGTACGTGACTTGCCGCAGCCGCCGGTCGTCCCGGCGTCAACGGCTGGACCGCGTTACGTGGAGGCAGTGACCCTGTTCTCCGTAGGACCGGAACAGACCACCATCTGGGGGCTGGACCCATCCGCCGATGATGACGTGGTCGTGGAACTGCAGAAGGTCGGGCCGACAGGGACGAAGAAGGCCGCGAAGCCGAAACCGGAGAAGCGACGGATCGTTCCGCTCAAGGACCTGGACGACTGGCTGGAGTTCCTGGAAGCCATGCTGGGCCGGGCCGATGTGCCCGCCGGCACTCTTCTCGACGCTTCCAAGAGCCTTGACGAACTGAAGCAGTTCGAAGAGACGATCCCCACCTTCATGGGGATGGACCCCGGCAACCCGGAGGACCGGTTCCCGTGGCTTCGGACGGTCCGCGACATCGCGAAGGAACAGGGATTCCTGCACTGGGAGCTGGAGTTCGCTCTCGTCTTCGCTCGCGGCGGCGGCTTCGACCTTCAGGTGGGTAACCCGCCATGGGTGCGGCCCCGCTGGAACGAGTCCGCCGTCCTCGCGGAGCACGAGCCGTGGTTCGAACTGGAGGCCAAGGCGTCCGTGGCCGAGAAGGACCGGCGGCGCGCGGAGGTTCTCAAGTCCCCAGCGGCTCGGCGGTATGTGCTTGGCGAGCTGACGAACACGAGCGCGCAGGTCGCCGTGTTCGGCTCCGCGCAGATGTACCCGCTGCTGACGGGCACCCAGCCTGATCTGTACAGAGCCTTCATGTCACAGGTCTGGGCGCACACCTCGGATGACGGAACCGCCGGGATGGTGCATCCGGACACGCACTTCACGGGCGACAAGGAGGGAAGCCTACGGGAGGCGGCGTATCGGCGCCTCCGCATTCACGGGGACTTCGTGAACTCCGGGCAGCGGTTCTTTCCGCGTCCGGTTGGTGATACCGCGCACTTCGGAGTTCACGTTTACGGATCTCCAGGAGAGATCGGCTTCGACCACCTCTCTTGGCTGGTTTCCGTGGACGCGCTGCGTCACTCCGCCCAGCACGACGGCTCCGGAGATGTACCAGGTGTCCGGTACCGAAATGGCGAGTTCGACGAACGTCCCCACCGGGCCCGCGTCATCCGGGTGGACACGCACCAGCTCTCCGTCTGGCAGCGCATGCAGGACGAGGCCGACCAGCCCGTCGAACAGGCTCGTCTGGTCTTCCCTGTCAGCACGGATGAAGCTTCGGCGATCGAGGCCCTGGCGAACTATCCGCTACGGCTTGGTTCCTTGTCTCCACAAATTTCATTGGGGTTCAACGAGAGCGGCGCGAAAAAGGGCAACCTGATCGACTACAACCGCCCCGACCCCACCACCGGCCAGGAGTACCGTCCGGACAGCTGGCGTCGGGTAGTCCTCAAGGGTACCCAGCTGAGCGTTGCCACGCCGGTATTCAAGCGGCACGACGCCAACAGCAACGACCCATACGGTGCCGATCTCGTCGCTCTTCCGCCGTATTTCGTTCCCGATACCGCATACGTGCGGGTGCCCGGGAGAAGCCGTGAGTTTCTGGCCGAGCAGGAACGTTGGACAGATTATCGGGCCCTCGCGCGCCTGCGGGTGAGGGACAATGCAATCATTCGGCTGCGGCGATGGATCGCATTGGCCGAACGTGTCCCTGAGGTGCAAGTGACTCCGGAGAAGGTCGAGGCCGAGCTGGTGCGGCTGGCCCAACGCCGGTATGTAACTTTCCACCGACTTGCCTGGCGCCGCCAAATTGCCCCCAACACTGAGCGAGCGCTTTACGCCGCACTCGTTCCGCCCGGCCCGGCGCACATCGATGCCATGAACAGCCTCGCCATGGCTGATGCCCGTCTCACTGCGCTGGTCGCTGGGTTTTGGGCGGCTCTACCGCTGGACTACTTTCTGCGGGCAACCGGTCGCGGCGACCTTCGGGCTACCGGCGCCAAAGCCATGCCCGCCCCCGCACTCGACCACCCACTCGCTGCCGCTCTCCTTCTCCGCACGCTGCGCCTGAACTGCCTCACGCAGGTATATGCCGATCTCTGGGCCGAGCTCTACGACCCTGCATGGCACGGCCAGGAGTGCTGGGCACGCGAATGGCCAGGACTTCAGCGACTCGACGAAGTGACCCCGGACTGGCGCCCCGAGACGCCGCTCCGTACCGAGCGGGCTCGCCGGTCCGCTCTGGTGGAGATCGACGCCCTGGTAGCGGTCTGGCTGGGTATGGACGCCGACTCCCTGATCGCCGCGTACAAGGGCCGATTCCCTGTGCTCCAGAAGTACGAGGCCGTGACCTGGTTCGACGCCCACGGCTGGAAGTTCGCCGGCAATGCGCGCACCATTGGGCAGCGGCAGACCAAGGAGACCTGGCAGCAGTTCCTGGCCTACGACGCTGACCCGAAGAAGGCCCCCGTGCCTGACGGCTACACGCTGCCTTTCTACAAGGCAAACCGAGAGACGGAGATGCGAGAGGCACACGCCGTCTTCAAGAAGCGACTCGACGACGCGATCGCCCATGGTGAATGGGACCCGATCAAGCAGGAGGTGCCGAAGCCGTGAGGCCGACGCTTCAGGCACGGGCGCTCAAAGAGAGCCTGCTGCAGTACCTGTCGACGACGTACGCCCTCAGCGACGAGGGCGCACGCGAGGCCCTGCACCGCTTCCTCGGCGACGAGACGTCAGGGATGTTCAGAGGACCGTACCTGCGGATCCACACTCCCTTCACAACCGCCGGTGATGAGTGGCGCGAGCATCTGGAATGGCGGCGAGAGGGGTTCACCCCTTACGCCCACCAGGCGGCGGCGTTCGCACGACTGACGTCCGCGAACGGGCACACGCCGCAGCCGACCCTCATCACGACGGGCACAGGCTCGGGCAAGACGGAATCGTTCCTCTACCCGGTGCTCGATCACTGCCGCCGGGAGCGGGAAGCAGGGAAGACCGGCGTTAAAGCGGTGTTCCTGTATCCGATGAACGCGCTCGCGACCGACCAGGCGGAGCGCATCAACGATCTACTCACGCAGAACAGCGAGCTGGGCAAGCTGTGGGCCGGGTTGTACATCGGAGATCGGGCGGTGACGCGGTACGAGAAGGTGCGTACCCGGCGTTCGGACATGCAGATGTCACCACCCGACATCCTGCTCACCAACTACAAGATGCTGGACCTGCTGCTGCAACGCGAGGACGACACTCCACTGTGGCGGGAGTCGGACATCCGATACGTCGTGGTGGACGAGTTCCACACGTACGACGGAGCCCAAGGCACCGATGTGGCGATGCTCCTGCGGCGGCTCGCGTCCTCGGTCGGGGTGTCCGAGAAGGGACGCCCGCTGGGCAGCATCTGCCCGGTGGCGACGTCGGCGACGCTCGCGTCGGGCACGGACGACGACGGGGTGAGGCGCCTGCTGGAGGTGGCGACCGACGTCTTCGGCACGGAGTTCACCGAGGAGTCGATCGTCGGCGAGAACCGGGTGCCGGTGGAGGAGTTCATCCCGCTCACCAGCGTGACGATGCAGCGGCTCCCGGCACCGTACGAGCTGCTCGCACTGCCTGACCCCGCTACCGGCGAGGAAGCACTGCTCGACCTCATCGAAGCTGTGACTGGAGTCCGCGACGCTGATCCCAGACGACTGGGCAAGGACCTGAAGCGGCATCTGTTCACCCGGGCGGTGATGCAGGCGCTGGGCGGTGAGCTGAAGACCAGCGCCGAGGTGCTGGACGTCATGTGGCGAGTGGGCGCGGCCGGCTGGGCGGAGGCAGTGGTCCGGCAGCCGGAGAAGGCCGCCGAGGCGCTGGCCCGGTTCGTGGCGCTGCTGTCGTACGCTCGCGACCCTAAATCCTCGCCAGAGGAGCCACGCCCGCTCGTCCACGTCGAGGCGCACCAGTGGGCCCGGTCGGTGTCCCGGCTGCTGCGCGGGGTGCTCCCCTGGCCGAAGGCGGAGTTTCGCTGGGATGCGGCGGGCATGGCGGATGCGAGTGCGACAGATGGTGAGCGCACGGCACCGGCGACGACGGCGACGTCGGCACAGAACGCGAATCTCTTCCTTCCGGCCGTGTACTGCCGCGACTGTGGGCGGTCGGGCTGGGCGGTGTTCTCACCGGAGAGCGACGACCACGATGTCCAGTTCGACACGTTCAAGATCAGGCGTGCCTCGCTCGGGCAGGACAAGGCCAGGGTACGGAACCTGATCGCGGCCACTGAGCGGGAGGCACGAGAGGGCTCCGGTGTGGGGCCCGCGTCCGCCGACCGGCGAACTCACAGCACCGGGGCAGCGCAAGGCGCCGGCGGCGTGCTGCTGGTCCTGGACGGTGTGCGCAAGCGGCTGCGGCCACCCGATCCGGTCAACGACTACGACAAGGACACCAAAGAGCCGCGGCTGACAGCCCGCGACTCGGCGTTCGTACTGGTCCACTTCGGTGGCACGGTGGCGAACACCGCCGCCAAGGAGGACTGGTGCCCGGCATGTGGCGAGCGCAATGCGATTCGCTATCTGGGCACCGGTAGTGCCGCCATAGCCGCGGCGTCGATCACACAGTTGTTCACCGGCGGGGAACTCGACAAGAGCCGGCACGAAGACAAGACACTGATGTTCAACGACTCGGTGCAGGACGCCGCGCACCGAGCCGGCTTCGTCGCCAACCGCTCGTACACCTTCTCGCTGCGTGCCCTGTTGGCCGAGCACCTGTGCAACGATGAGCCGACGGCGCTCCACGATCTCATCTCGGATGTGGTCGGGGCCACCACGGACAAGGGAATTCTCGCCGCGGTGGTGCCGCCGGACCTGCATGTTTACAAGGGAGTAGACCGGCTACTGTCCGGCCAAGGGCGCGGCGGTAACTTGGCGACGTGGCGGCTGATCGGCCAGCGGCTCGCCTTCGAAACCCTGATGGAGTTCGGATTCCGCTCCCGCAACGGTCGCACCCTGGAGCTGACCAGGACCGCTGCCGCACATGTGCGCATCGATGATCCGGCCGCTGTAGTTGCGCTGGTCAGGAGGATCCATGAGGAGTGCGTGCAAGACAGAGTGCCGCTGCTCGCTCAGGACAACGCCAGGTATCTGGCGTTCGTACGGATCTTCTTGGAGCGACTTCGAACCCGTGGTGCGGTCGCCCACAGGTGGCTGAGCAGATACGTGGACGATGCTGGAACCAGCCGCTACTACATCTGGGGCAAGCGCGAGCCCGGCATGCGAGCCTTCCCCAAGCGTGTCGCGGCCCCGGTGTTCCTGCTGAACCAGCCCAAGAATGACAGCGACTTCGACTTCGCCACTGGGCGACTGTCCTGGTATGAGCGGTGGGTCGGCCGCTGCCTTGGGCTGCCGCGGGAGATATCGCCGGAGTTCTGGTCGCGGTTGCTGCCCGAACTGGCCGCATTGGGGCTGCTGTCGGTGCGCACTCCACGTGACACTTCGTTGCGCGTCTATGGTCTCAAGCCGGGAAACATCGAGGCCCAGCTGCTGGACGATGAGCAGGTGCGGCACGCGTACGTGCGCTGCCCGGTGTGCTTCTGGGAGCAGACGGTTCACCCGTCGCTCTTGGACCAGTGGCATGATCAACCCTGCCAGTCCTACCGCTGCCGAATCGGTCGACTGGTCGCCGGCGACCGGCCCGAAGGGCTGGGCGTGCATCATCGCGACCGCGACTACACCCGCGACTACTACCGGGGCCTGTATAACAGGGCGGGAACCTACCAGGTGGTCACCGCCGAGCACACCGGCATGCTGACCCGCCCGCAACGCGAGCAAGTGGAAAGGGCCTTCAAAGAAGGCGAAGGTTTCAAGGATCCCAACGTGCTCTCCTGCACTCCGACGCTGGAGATGGGCATCGACATCGGTCGGCTGTCGGCCGTAGTCCTGGCCGCCCTGCCACGCCGCCCCGCCTCGTACGTTCAGCAGGTCGGGCGGGCGGGACGGAATACGGGTAACGCGTTCCTGCTGACGATCCCGGATCGTAGGCGCCGTGACCTGTACTTTCTGGAGCGCCCCAAGGATTTGATCGCCGGCACTATCGTGCCGCCGGGCTGCTACCTGTCGGCTATCGAGATCCTGCGCCGTCAGTTCCTGGCCCATCTGCTGGACCTTGCCGCAGCTGGACGGCTGGTGCGCGCGGACGGCATCGCGCTTCGCGCGCTACCACACAAGGCGCCCCGTCTGTTCGGCCCGTCTGGCTACCTAGCTGACCTTATGGAGGCGGCACTCGCCCAAGGCGAAGAACTCGCGGACGGATTCCTGGAGCTGTTCCCCACCGGTGTCAATGACCAGGCTATGGCCGATCTGCGCGAGTATGCCACGCACGGTCTTCGATCCGCGGTCGAGGAGGCCGAGCGGGAGTGGTTCCGCGGCGAGCGAGCACTGCGGGAGCGGCTGCGCGAGATCGACGAGGCCCACGGTGAGCTCCATGACTCAGACCAGGACCAGGCGCGGCAGAAAGCCGAGCTCGACGCCGAACGACGCGGTGTCGGGCGGCACCTGATGAACCGGGGGGAGACCACAGCACAGACCGCGCTGTGTGACCTGGGGCTGCTGCCGAACTACGCACTGATCGACTCCACGACCGTCCTGTCGGCGACCATATACGGGGAGGACGGAGCAGACCCCGCGACGGGCAGGACGATCTACACCTCCGAAACCTACGCCTACGAGCGGCCTCGGCGTATCGCGCTGGAGGAGCTGGCGCCTAGTAACACGTTCTATGTCAACGGTTACAAGCACCAGATCAGCGGCCTGGAGATCGCCACCGGCGGCCAGCAAGAGTGGCTCACCTGGCGGATCTGCCCCAGCTGCGGATACGTGCGTACCGAGAACGCCAAAGAGGACCGCTCGGAGTGTCCGCGCTGTACGACCGCCCACATCGCGGATGACGGATCGTGCCTGTTCCAGGTCGTCGAACCGGCCACCGTCACCTCGCGCGACAAGCGGGAGGACGCACGGATTCGCGACGACAAGGACAATCGGGACCGCCGTTTCTACACCGTTGTGGACGCCGTGGACATTCCCACAGAGGACATCGAGCCCGGCTCGTGGCGGCACGCTCATCAGACGTTCGGCGTCGACTACTGTCGTCGCGCCATGATCCGGCGGATCAACGTCGGGCCGGTCCGCTTCGACGCCCAGGCTCGCGACAGCTTGGCCGGACACCAGGTGCGCCTCAACCCGTTCCACGTTTGCACGGTGTGCGGAGCGGCGAGTGCAGATGGTCAGCCGGTTTTCGACCACCATACCGATGAGCTGGACTCTTTGACCGCCCGCAGCGGGCGGCTCAAGCACCACCGCCCGTGGTGCCCGCTGCGCCGTGGCAAAGAGAGCGGAGCCAGGGAGGAGCGGGTACTGCTCGCTCATCAACTGCAGACCGAGGCACTGCGGGTGCTGGTCCCGGCCGCTACCGCGAACGTCGACGCCAAGGTGCACTCCTTCAGGGCCGCGTTGCGCCTCGGTGTGGACCTCCACTTCGGTGGAGATCCACAGCACTTGGCCACCACGGTGGCGTCCATGCCGGACGAGACCGGAGAGCGTCGGTGGTTCCTGGTGCTCTTTGACTCCCTGCCCGGCGGGACGGGCTATCTCGATCGGCTCACCGACCCGATCGCGTTCCGCGACACCCTGATGGCGGCGTACGACATGCTGCAGAGCTGTCTGTGCGCCGAGGAGCAGCGCCGGGCTTGCCATCGTTGCCTGCACCGTTATACCCCGGAACCCTTCCAGGACATCGTCTCGCGTCAATCCGCGATAACGATGCTGGAGTCCCTGCTGTTCACCAAGGACGGTGAGGACGGCTGGGAGACCAAGAGGATTGAGCACACCGGGCTGGTCGGCCTGGACGCCCAGGTGGAATCCGACCTTGAGGCCCGCTTCCTGGCGGCCCTGCGGGACTGGGTGAAGGTCACCGACGACGCCTCCCTGGACGAGGACGGCCACGCTAGCGGGCACTTGCGTTTCACCGGCGGCTCCGGCGTGACGCACTGGCGGCTGACCGCACAACAACAACTCCAAGGCACGATCAGCGACTTCACCTTCACTCGTGTCGACGGTCCGGTCCAAAGCGTCAAGGTCTATCTCGAAGGCTTCCGGTTCCACGCCGGCCGCGAGCACAACCACATCGCCACCGACGCGGCGAAGCGCACCCTCCTGCGTGCCGAAGGGGCCGTCGTCTTCCAGATCACCTGGGCCGACATCGACCTGTTCGAGAAGCAACCCACCCGTACCAAGCCGGTCTGGCCGCCGTACCGGGGGGCTGCGCAGGAGCAGGCCAAGACGGCGTACGAGCAGTACGGCGGGCAGCGCGCCCGCTTCTCCCCCGCCGTCTTCACCAACCCGATCGAGACCCTGATCGCCTACCTGCGCGACCCGGATCCGGGCCGCTGGGCCCGCAGTGCGCGTGCCCTGGTGACCGGGCTCACCGCCCAACCGGGCACCACCCAGGTCGCGGCGACTGGACGCCGCAGCGAACTCGTCACGGCTCTGCGTGACCAACTGGCCACCTTCGCCGGTGCCGAACGCCACGACAAACCCGTCGTGCCGGACGGCGTCGGCATCGGCCCTGTCCATGTCTTCCGCTCGCAGGACGACACAGGGCTGCCCATCGTGTTCGTCCTGGATGCCGCCGATCCCGAGGCGCTGAAGTGGACTGCTCTCGCCATCCTTGACGACAGCGACGCCGTGCTGGACACCGACGAGCACAAGGAGCGCTGGCGGTCCTGGTTGTACTGGACCAACCTCACTCAATTCCTGTCCCTGGCCGGTGCCGACGGCGTCCAGCTCGCCGCTAGCAAGGCTGCCGACCTCGAGGTCGAAATTCTCGCGGTATGCGGTGGGCTCGGCGAACTTGACTCGCTGATCGGGGTGCCCGCAGGTGTCGTCACACCTGTCGTTTCCGGTGGCTCGACGGCCGAGCAGGCGTTCCGGGACGCCCTCTGGGACGAGGACATCCTTGAGATCCTGCGTGAAGAGCCCAACGAGGCGCCGGACCTGATCCGCCTCGCTGAAACTCTGGCTGACCACGGTAAGCAAGCCCCTGTCTTCGGCTTCGAACTGGGTACCAGCCGTTGGCAGGCCGACTTCGCCTGGCACATTCAGGGCATCAAGATCGCCGTGGTCTCCGCCCACCAGGGCGTGGCCGACGATGAGGCCCAGCGGCGCGATGCCGCGTACATCGAGGACGGCTGGACGGTCCGCACCGCCACCGAATGGCTCGCCCACCTCGACGACCTACTCGAAAAACTACCCAACGCGGAGAAAGGTGCCACCCGATGACCGCCCGGCTCAGCCTGTATCGCAAAGCCGAACAGGAGCTGTACAAGCTCGACGGCTCGGTCAAGGGCCAGTTTTACAACTTCTGCCACAATTTCCGGGAGGATCCCGAGCGGAACGGACTTAGGAAGAAGAAGCTCAAGGGCGACTCCCGCATCTGGTCCGCTCGAGTCGACCACGACTACCGAGCTCTGCTCACCCCCATCGGGGTCGATGCGGACGGCACTGAGAGCTGGCTGGTCATCGCAGTCCGACACCGTAAGGACGTCTACGAAGAGCTTCAGATCGCGGTCAACCGGGTCACCGGCGAGATTGAGTTCGTCGACCTCGCCGTCGTCGGCGACAGCGCCCTGCGCAGGGCCGGCATCACCCTAACCCCCACAGAGCCGGAGGAGCCCACTCCCGAGCCCACTCCCGAGCCTGAACCCGAACTTGCGGTCTCGGCGCTGCTGGCTGCGTACGACGCCGGGCAGCTGCGTGAGCTCGGCGTCGCCGAGCAGCTGATCGAACTGGCACTCACTGTGACCACCAGCGGCGAGCTCGACCAACTCCTTGAGGGAGCACCGCTGCTGTCAAAAGACGTCCTCTACGGCCTCGCCGCCGGGATGGATCTTGACGAAGTGCGCAAGGAGATCACAGCGCCGGTCGAGCTCGACCATCGCCCCGACCCCGACGACTTCGCCACAGCTCTTACACGTACCAAGGTGACCACGGTCGACGACGACCTACGCCAGATCATCGAAGAGGGCGACTTCCGTGCGTGGAAGGTCTTCCTTCACCCCACCCAGGAACGCATCGTCCGTCGCCACTATAAGGGCCCCGCCCGAGCCTCTGGCGGTCCGGGCACCGGCAAAACCATCGTTGCCCTGCATCGCGTCAAGCACCTCGCCGAGCAGTTGCCCCCAGGTCAGGACAGACCAATCCTGCTGACGACATTCACCAAGAACCTCACCACCGACCTACGCCTGCGGCTCGCCTCGCTCCTCGAACCCAAACTTCTGGCCCGTGTCGACGTCGTCCATATCGACCAGCTCGCCGCTCGCGTTCTGGGCGAGAACACCGCCCCCGGACACGCCAAGCAACGCGTCTATGACCACCTGGCCCTGAACGAGATGCGCCAGTTGCTGGCCGAACTCGACGAGCGGCGCTGGGAGGCTGAGTTCCTCCTCGAAGAGTGGGAACAGGTGATCCTCGGCCAGTCGATCACTACCCGATCCGAATACTTCAAGGCCCGCCGTGCCGGGCGCGGCCGGGCACTGACCCGTCCCGAGCGCAACCACGTCTGGAAGCTCATCGAGCAGTTCACCGCCCGCCTCGACCAGCTCGGTGTCGAAACCTGGGGCCAGGCCGCCGAGCGCGCCGCCCGCTTCGAGATCGAACGTGCGGCGAAGATCCGGGATCGTCAGCTGCTCGTCGACAGTGACGACAGTTCAGGCATGCGCTACCTCGGCTATCGCTACCGGCACATTGTGGTCGACGAGGCCCAGGACCTGCGCCCCGCGCACTGGAAGATGCTGCGTGCCATGGTCGATACCGACCTGCCCAACGACATGTTCATCCTCGGCGACGCCCATCAGCGCATCTACGATCACCAGGTCGCGCTCAGTGTTCTCGGTATCAATATCAGGGGCCGCGCTTCCCGCCTGACCCTCAGCTACCGCACGACCAGAGAGATCCTCGCCGAGGCCCTCCGCGTCGTAGACCCCAAGGGCAAGAGCCTGAAGGTGTCTTACGACGACCTCGATGAGGGCACCGACACTCTCGCCGGATACCGCTCAGTCCTTCATGGCCCCAAACCCGATTTCGTCCAGTACGGCACCTGGGATGATGAACTATCAGGGCTTGGCACCACCTTGAAGACCTGGTGCGAAGAACTGTCCACCGACGACAATGGCGCTCCCCTCGACCCAAGCGGCCGTATCGCCGTGTGCGTCGCCGACCGGGACATGGTCAGCCAGACCATGTACTACCTGGCCAGCAAGGCGGGCATCACCTGCGCCGAGCTAACCAAAGACGGTCCCAAGGGCGACGGCGACGTTCACGTCGGCACTATGCATCGCTTCAAGGGCCTCGAATATCAGCGGCTCGTCATCGTCGGCGCCAGTGACGGCATCATCCCGCGTACCAACGTCATTGAGCGATACCGCACCGAAGACCCGCTTCGCTATGAGCGCGAGCAGCGCAAGGCTCGCTCCCTGCTGTTCGTCGCCGCCACCCGCGCTCGTGATGCTCTGACCGTCAGCTGGCATGACAAGCCCAGCCCTTACCTTCCAGTGTGAGCGCGGAGTCCTGGACCCCTCGAGGCACAGGAGCCGACGAGCCTACGACTCGGTTCCAGAGCGGGACAGCGAGCTCGGCTCGTAGCGCAACTGATAAGTCCGTACGCCTGCCTGGTCCACGCGGTAGAGCGTTATCGTGGAGAGGAAGTTCTCCTTGACGTGCGCAGCGCGGCGGCGCTCGCTGCCCGCGATACCGCTGATCCACTCCTCGATATGCTCTGGGAGCTTGAAGGTCAATTCATAGGCGCCGAGGTCGCCCGCAGGCGACACCGTCCACTCCGCCGCAGAGCCCATGCCACGCTGTTTGATCCGCACCGTGTGGTCCGGTCTGGTCTCTGCATACTCCAGAAATCGCCTCTGATCGTCCGCGGCGAGCGGCAGGATGAACGGTGCGGAGGGAAAGCCGAGCAGCAGCCCGGCGTTGCTGCGCTGCCGTAGCACATCCGCGAACTCAGCCACCGCGGCGTTGGCAGCCTGCTTGAATCTTCCATCAGCTATGGAGACGGGCGACAACAGGTCCAGTGGGGATATCTCCAGCGCCCGCCGGAGCTCCGTACGCATCCAGGTCACCGGAAAGCGAGCCGACTTCGGCAGGTGTTTCTGCGCTGTTTCCAGGGTCAACGCGGTGGCTCCGATGTGGCCGAGCAGCCAGGCAAAGGACGCGCCGGAGAGATCCACCAAGGAAATCTGGTGAGCGAGCGCGTACCTCTGGGCCTCCGGTGTGAAGCCGCTCGCGGAGAACAATGCATATGAGTACTTGTATCGCTGCCGAGGCACCTTCTCCTGATCCGCTATGAAGTTCTCGTTCACGTCATGCACGACGCCGTGGGCGTTTCGTACGATTTCCAGCCCGCAGTGGCTCAGGTAGTACTTAGCCTCCAAGAACAGCCGTACTGGCATGGAGAACGCCGGCGTGAATGCGAACTCTCCGAGTACGTCCACTTGGTGGAGTGCGCCTCTTCCGCGTACCCGGAGGGTGTCACCCTGGGTGACCAACTCAACGGGATCCTGGTCCTCGTGGACGAGCAGTCGGTATCCACTGAAGCGCAGCAGCCAAGCCAGCGACTCTTCCAACAAGTAGCCCCTCAACGCGGAGTCCTTGACCACTACTGCAGCCCTCCCAGGGAGCCAGTCACACACCGTAAAGCTCGATCATTGCATTTAAAATTTGTGCCTGCTGACGATGGCATCTATCCGGATAAGTGCGTCTGTCCGGTGCTCACGCCGTCGAGCTATGACGACCGGGGTGTGCGTATATCTCGCACAGGCTCGAGTCGTCGACCTGAACGGGACGGCCATGAAGAGTGCCGAGGAGAGAACAGGCATCTCCAGATGACGGCACTCGTGAATCGCTGCTTCCTTCGCGGCGAAAGTTCTGGAGGGCTGCTGGGGTATCCGAACAGCCTCGCGACCCACGGCCAGCGCGGTGAACCCTCGGCGGGCGGGGACCATCCGTAGAAGCCGCCGTCGGGTGGAGTGGAGAGGGGTTCCATGGTGGGTCCTTCACTGCCGGATGTCCTAGGAAGGAAGGCCTGCGGCCGTGGGACGGGCTCACCAGCAGCGCCGTCCCACAGCCGCGCGGCTTGGTTCGGACCCATGCCGGGCGGGTGCCGTGCTTGGAGTGCGGGGTTCGCAATCAGGGTGGGCTTCTAGGTCGGCGCATGCCTGATGACGGCCCTCGTGAGCGCATCCAGGCCCGCCTCTATCACCGCCTCGCTCGCCCGGACGGCTGAGAAGAGATCGGGCATCAGCGGGGCAGGGATGGCGCCGAGTCCGAGCCCGGAGTCCTGCACGGCCGAGGTGAGTTCATGCTGTTGGGCAGGGCTGAGCAGCGCACTGGTCCGATTGTGGGTCAGGACTTCCCACGCCGTGTATCCATCCGCCGTGGCGAGAATGTCGCTGATCAGAGAGGTGAAGATGCGGTCAGTCAAGGGCCCGTTGGTGTCGGCGGCCACGTCGAGGATGGTCAGACCGAGGCGCGTGCGGAAGACCAGCAGCTCCGGTGCCCGGTCGAGCTCCAGGTACTGGCGTTGGACCTCGGCGAGGGTGTGGCCGGACGAGCGTGCGGCCACACGGTTGCATAGCGCGTCCAGGCAGCTGGCTACCGCATGTTCCCAGGGTTGTTCGGGTGCGCTGTCGGCGACGAGTTTCAGGGCGGTGTCGGTGCGCCCGGCGAGGCAGTTCGCGATGATGGTGGCCTGTCGGCCGTCCAGGAGCCGTTGGCCGACGCCACGGTACTGCTGTGCGTGGGTGACTGCCTGTTTCCACTTGCCCGCGCTGATGAGCGCCCGAATGCCCTCGGCCAGGAAGATTCCCCACAACCACTTGCGGACGGTGTGGAGATCATCGTCGGTGCGAGTGAGGTTGTCGAACTGGACGCGATGGCCGTCGATGTCGGCTGTGCTCGCGGTGCTGACGGCGTGGAAGAGGGCGTTGAGCAGGTGGTAGCCGCGAGTGCCGTCGTGTTCGCGGATGGCCAGCCGGGCGAGGTTGATGAGCGGCTCCAAGGCGTGGCGTGCCTGGGGTGCGTCCAGTGGCCAAGCTGGCCGGTAGGCGGCGAAGTGTCGCCAGCACAGAGAGCGGGCCATCGCGGAGTCGCCACAGTCGCTCGCGATCAGTGCTGCCTTGTTCAGCGTCTCGGAGGCGAGCGTGAGGTGCCTGGCGTCCGTGCCCTGGGCGGCTGCGTCGCTGAGGGCGCACAGCTCGGCGACACGAGCTTTGAGAGGCTGGCGGGCCGGGCGAGGGCGCGCGATCAGGGGAAAGCGCTGCGCGGCCTGCTGCAAGGCGTTCATCTTCCTTCGCTCCTCGGTCTCTCGATCTCGGGGGTGTTGGTGGGGTCGCATCCGAACACGACCTGTCTGGCGGTGTGGGCGAGGACGGCCTGAGCGGCGTAGGGCATGCCGAGTCGGTTCCACGCGAAGACGATGTGGTGGGCGAGGACGGCGCACAGGCCGCGGTGCAACCGCCCATCGGCTGCCAGGTCGGCCAGCTCCCGGCCGGCGGTGGTGAACGCTGCTGACCATTCGGCGGCGAACGCCAGGGGCGCGCCGTCGCATCGGAGGGGGACGGCGTTCACGCTCATCAGCCGCCGCAGGCTGGCCTCCAGCGCGTGCCGCCGCTCGGGCGGGATCGGTTCGGGTAGGTCGCGGTGGTCGACTACCCGTGCCCACACGTCGCCCTGCTCGTACCAGTCCAGCCCGGCCGAGCGCAGCAGGGCCGTGTAGAGCAGGATCGACAGCTCGCGGCGGTGCTCAGCGTCCGGCGAGCGGGCGAGATAGGCGAGCAGGTACCGGCTGTCGAGGTGAAAGAGGTCGTGGGCGCTTGTCATGGCCTTGGCGCCGCCGAAGGCGTGCGGCTCGGGCTCGTAGATGGCCTCATTAGCGGCGTTGATGTGGCGTTGCCGAACGAGGTCGTCCAGGTGGCCGCGTAGATATGCCTGCGCTCGTTCGCCGTTTGGGATGTAGCGGACGCGCCAGCAGGGGATCTTGCGCACGAAGAACCAGGTGGTGATGAGCTGTTCGTTTTCGGCCTTGGCCAGCAGCGGAGCGAGGTAGGTGACAGCGGTGTGCTCGGCCTTGGCCCAGTCGGGGAAGGTGACGTTGACTTGCCGCCACGGGTGGGAGTCCATACGGGTTGCCTCCGGTGGTCAGGTCAAGAGCAGAATGGTGTCCCAGTCCGACGCCGTGGCGTCGGTGCCGTAGGTGTGCAGGGCGAGCGCGACCCCGGCAGAGCCATCGAGAAGCCCCGGTTGCGGCTCGGAGCGGGAGATCTGCGCGACGAGCCGGGCGGCGAGTTCTGGGAGCTCGTCGCGGATGCGCGTGGTTCGTGCGTCGGCGGCCATCCGCCAGGCGGAGTGGAGTAGCCCGGCTGTGCCGTGACACAGTCCGATCTCCGGAAGTCGCTCGTGCTGCGCCATATCGCGCAGGGTGATCAGCATCGCCTCTTCGGCGGCTCGCTGCCGGGTCTCGTCCGCGAGCGCCAGGCTGGCCAGTTGCTGGGCGCGGGCCGTGCCGCTGACCCCGTAGCACCACGACGGCCGGGGGCGCTGGGACGGGTCGACGCCCTGCTCGCGCGTCTGCTCGATGGTGACCAGACCTGGCCACCACACATCCGCGTCGTCTTGCTGACGCCACGTGTCGGTCCAGGCGCAGATTCGTTCGATCGCCTCTTTCACGCCGGGCACGTCTACATTGCGCAGTACGGCCAGGGACAGCAGGGCCAGGGCCGAGCTGATGCCGTGGGACATGCCTAGGTTTCCGTGTCCGTGCGGGTAGTCCGAGCTGGGTTCACCGTTGGGTGCCACGGTCGTCCACCACGGCGGGAGCTCGCCGCCTGTGGGTAGCGGTTCGGTTAGGCGCACCAGGTAGGACAGCACGTCGCGGGTGATCTGGTGGTCTGGGTGGCGGTTGAGGTGGAAGGCGCCCAGGCCGGTCAGCCCTCGGATCAGGTCGAACTCTTTCATCTCGGGCTGCTCGCCGCGGTCGATGCGTGCGTGAGCGTCGGCCAGGCGGGTGCGGGTGATCGCCGTGACCGTGTGGTCCAGGCGCTCCAGCGCGCGCCGGTAGCGGCCCGACGTGCCTGCGGCCGTGTGTGTGACGAAGGCCAGCGCGGGGGCGCCGAAGAACAGGCTCGCGTTTGGTGCCGCCGTCAACGCGCCGGAGGCGGCCACTTCCAGCCAGGCGTGTGCGATGCCGGGGTCACCGTGTCCGGATCGGGCGCGTTCGATGTGCAGCAGGGCGATGCCTGCCGCTCCGGCCCACAGCGATTGGGGCCAGGCCAGACCGCTGTCTGGCAGTTCAACTGCCCACGGCTGTGGGTCGGCCAGCGCTGTAGCGATGGTGTCGGCGGCGGCGAGCGCTTCCGGGTTGGGCTGGCTCATGGTTTCCTCCTGGTGCGTGCGGTCCAGCTCAAGGCGGCGGCGCGGGCCAGGTGCAGGCAGGCCCGCTCGCTGTTCAGCGAGGTCCCGGCCATGCGGACGTGGTGCAGGTGCAGCAGATCAGGCAACACGACCACTGGGGGCAGCGTGCTCGTCTCCTCCAGCACATGGCGGTAGGCGATGAGCGTCTGCCGCCGCCGTTCCCAGCAGGAGACGATCTGCTCGCCCCCCGGATATGCGGACAAGGCTCTGTGATCGTCCGGTTGAGCCAGTTGAATAGCCTGGTCGTAGATGGCCCGGTCGGGCGAGGAGGTGTCGGCTCGGGTGTGGTCGATCAGCCAGCGCATCGCCGTGGCGGCGTCGCCGAGGAAGGCGGCGGCGGTGTCGAGCAGGCTGGCGGCGGTCACGGCGTGCAGGCTGGGCCCTTTCGGGGAGGTGATCGCGGTCAACTGGGTGAGGACTGCGGCCGAGTCGGCGGCGAAGTACGTCTCGGCCGCGTCCATGGCAGTGCTCTCGCCGAAGCGGGCGGTCTCCGGGAAGTAGGTGTCCCACTGCACGTGCCCGGTCAGCCCGGCCCGGCGCACCTCCTCACACCACGTCGTGACGTAAGCGGCGGCGTCGGCGAACGCGCCATAAGGCACAGCGAGGCGGATACGGAGATGGTGGTTGGGGTCGTGGTAGCGCAAGAACCACCACTGAGCGTCGCTGCCGAGCGCTTCTGCCAGGCGTGGCAGGTGGCGGGTGAGGATGGCGTGGTGCCGGTCGGGGTGGCCGTACAGCTTGAGTGACAGCCGCCCATGCTGGCCGGGAAAGTGACCGTAGCTGCGGGAGGTCACCTCGCGCGGCAGCCGGGGCGGCTCGACGGGACGGCCGGTCGAGGCGAGCGGGATCACGATCTCGTGGGCGTGGCCGCCGATCCACCCGGCCGCGTCCGCGTCGGGCGTGATGCGCAGCACGGCGGTGCCGGCACGGTCCACCTGGGTGCGTAGGAGGGCGCGGTGCGCGGGCTCGCTGAGGTTGAGCCGAATGTGCTGGTCGCCACCACCAAGGCAGACCGTCTCCGGGAGCGCGACCTCCTCCCGCCACACGCTGAGGGCGCTGTCCCATTCCTGCCAGTCGGCCGATGGCGTGGGCAGGTCGGCTGCGGTGAGCCGCCAGCGGGCGGGCGAGATGATCGTGCGCCGATAGCGCAGTGCTGGGTTGAACGGCAGCGCGGTGGCGGGACCCCAGTCGAAACCGGCGCATGGAGCCCGTAGCGCATGAGGTGCTTCGAGGAGGAACCGCGCCAGCGGGTGCGTGTGCTGAAGCAGGTTGACCGCGTTGAGGATCATCGGCTCGACGGTGCGGCGGCGCGACAGCGACACCAGGTAGACGCCGCGCAGGTCGGCTGTGACGGCGAGGTCATCCAGGTCGAGCACCTGCGTGCCACCGGAGTGGTCGCCGACCGGCAGTAGGTGTGGCAGCTCCTGTGGGGCGCGGGCGACGTTCTCGGTGCTGGTGTACGGGGCCGGGGCTGAGAGCTGGACCGTGAGTGCGTTCCGGACGCCCGGGGACAGATGCGCGAACAGGGTGCTCATCCGCTGTCGGTGCTGGTCGTCGAACAGGTCCAGGAACCGGCCGGTGATGGTGCCTGCGGCGCGCGATGCCCCGGTGACGACAAGCGTGAATCGACCCTCAGCCAGCGCTTTAAGACTGGGCGCGTCGATCCGTACGGTCAACTCTGTGGTGGGCTGAACCGGAGCGGCCGGAGCGACCCCGCCGAGGTCGGCGATCATGCCGTCGTCGAGCAGAATCTCGCGCTGGCGGCGCAGCGCGGCGTTGTGCGCCAGCACCAGCAGCTTGCGGTCGCGATCCGTCAGCGGCCCATCCTGAGATGCCGGTTGTTCGCTGCCGTATCCGTCCGGGTAGCCGAGCCCGAGGTCGGCATCGACGACGTCCCGGAGTGGGACCAGGGCGCGCGGGCCGTAGCGGTCCAGGAACCGTTCATGCCAGGTCAGCCAGCCCGTGTTGAGCGCCGAACGGCGGGCCAATCGGACGAGCACGCCCGATGCCGTGGCCGCCTCGGCCGCTACGGCGGCGGGGATGGTCACCTCCCCGTCTAGACGCAGATCGACGGCGAGCGGCGGGCGTGTGGTGCGGTGGATGGTCGCCATCGCGGCGGCTGCGCGTGCCCGATGATCGACCGCAACAGCGGCGGGCGCACGGTCGTGCTGGGCCAGCTCGTCGGCGACGGCGCGCAAGCCCTTCACGATGTCGGCCACCTCGCCGATCTCTTCCGCGTTCACCGCATCGAGCTCTTGCAGGAGGTACCGGAGCGGATCGCAGGCCGTCATGGGCGGGCGCAGGGTGGTGAGCAGGAGGCGCTGGGCCACCAGCTCGGCCACGAGGGCGTCGATGGTGCTCTCGGCAGTTCGCTGGGAGGCGGCCGCCAGCTGGGCCATCAGGTCCGCGACCGGGAGCGGATCACGCGCAAGGTGGAGAGCCGTCCGTACGGGGCCGGTGGCGCGCACGCTCACCTCCCCCGGCGCACCACCTGCCACGGTGCTGGCGCGGTGTTCGAGCACCAGGCGGCCGTCCCGCTCGAACGCGAGGTTGTTGGTCGTCACCGTCAAGCGCCGCCGCAGCGTCGTCTCATCTTCCAGTCGCTGAACAACGGCCGAGAGCCATTCCGCCGTGACACGGGCTATCGGGCGATGCGCGTCCCCGATGCGCACAGCCGCCGCGTCGCTTTCAGAGCTGATACGAGCCGGACCCACCCCGGCGAACAGACCGAACGGTGTCGCGCGGCCGGAAGCCCGCAGCAGGTAGCGCATCACGGAGAGCACCGCCCGGCGCACTCCCGGATCCGACACCTGCCGTTCGGCACAGATTTCGCGCACCCGCCGGGCCAGATCCGGGCTGGCCTGCTCTACAGCCGCCGCGAAGCCCGGCGTCTGCCACGTGCGAGCCAGCCAGACCTGCCACGAGGCGCGGCCTGCCTCCGGTCCAGTCAGGTCAGGCCACGATTCGGGTTGCTGGTCTGGATGCCACGCTGGGGCGCGCAGCACTGCGGCGTCGAGGTATCGGTACATCAGCCTCTCCATGGCTGGGGGCGCCCGGTCGGCTGGTGAGCCTCGCCGACCGAGCGCTTAGGCGTTGGATTCCAGCAGGACGTCTACGTGCCGCAACTGACGCACGCGGTCCCGCACGTTGAGTTGCAGCCGTCGTCGGTCATGCGGATGAGCTGCTCGGCGGCCACCCCGGACTCGACGATGGACACGTCCAGCTCGGCGAGCCAATCGGCGTCCCAGCCTTCGCTGTCCGGAGGTTCCGGCGCAGGGGGTGTGAACGTTGCCGCACCTCTGGCAGTACGGGCGATCATGAAGGTCCTCCTTCGTTGGGGCGGGTGGGGTTCCCCGGTGCTCCCAGGCAGATCGTCAGACCTCCCCGGAGAGCTCGGCGGTCTATGGCCAGGTGATGACGACGGTCCCGTGCCGCTTGGCGATGACCCCGCTGGAGAGGGCTGGCGGGTCAGCAGGTTCAGGGAGGTATCGGATGGACGCGGCGCCACGGCGGTGGTACTTGTCCGCCCACCTGTGCAGCAGGTCCGTGTACCGGGCGGCGAGGTTCTCAGCCGAGGGTCCGTGAGCGTAGACGCCGCTCTCGTATCCGCTGCTCATGTCGTCATTCGGTCGCGCGGCCCGGTAGGCGAAGCTGTCGCTGCCGATCAGGGCGGGCACGCCCTTGAGCGCCGGGCGCGCGATCAGCTCTCGGTCGACGGCCTCCTGGTCGGCGTACAGCAGCGCCATATCTGAGGCGTTGGTGAGCAGGAACAGCGCCTGCTCGTCGGGCATGTCGAACACGACTCCGGACCAGCGTTCGATCCTCGGCAGGTGCGACGCCCGGCGCAGCGCGTCCCCATTGACCTTGAGGTTCTCGTCGTCAAGGCGTAGCACCACCCCGTCCTCGATCGTGACGGTCCGCTCGGTGTGTGAGCCGGCCCCCTGGAACGGCACGAAGACGCACAACCCGTAGCTGCGGCTGACCAAGCCCGAGCCGTCGCGGTCGAACGCGATCCAACGCGTCGTCCCCTTCAACCGGAGAGGGACGACAATCCGGCCATCGTCGGCGAGCTGGTCGATCCAGGCGGGCGGGATGTCCCAGCTTCCAGCCGTGACGATGATCCGGTCGAACGGAGCAGCGTCGGGGACTCCCTCTTCCGCGTCGGCCCGCATCACGTCGACGCGGTCGTAGCCCGCCTCGTTGAGGAAGGTGCGGGCGCGCTCGACGATCTCGGGGTCGATGTCCACCGTGGTGACGTGTCCGCCGTCGCCGACGAGCTCGGCCAGCAAAGCCGCGTTGTAGCCGCCGCTGCCCACCTCGCACACGCGCATGCCCGGTTTGATGTCAGCCGCCTCCAGCATGGTCGCCTGGAGATGTGGCGCGGACACGGAGCTGATGGTCAGCCCGTTGTCGCCGCGCTTGACGATCGGCGCGATGTCCACGGCGTAGGCAACCTTCAGTGACTCGCCCGGCGTGAACAGGTGTCGCGGCACGGCGGCGAAGGCTGCTGCCACTCGCTCGGACTGACACGCCCCCTGATCACGCAGTTCGCACACCATGGCGGCGCGCAGCGCGGCGGCTTCCTCGACGTCGTTGTCGGTGGTCAAGGCTGGGTCCCCTCGTCTTGGCGGTGATGAACAACTGGCAATGGTGGTCCGGGATCAGCCGCGCCACGCTCTTTCTCTGAGGAAGGTGTCGGGCCCCGGCCTTTCTCTGCGGCGTAGATGCTCGGCGCGGTGATGCTCGGCCAGAGTGACGTAGACGTCTATGGCCTGCCGGTAGAGGCCGCGGCCGGTCTCCTCGTAGCCGCCGTCATCGGTGGAGCGCAGCACGAAAAAATGGCCGCCCTCGGACGCCCACTCGAACCGGCCGCAGCACGAGGTGTGCGAGACCCGGAGCAAACTGCCTACCGCTTCGTACGCGACCCACTCGAACGCAGGCTCTTCCCGCGTCGGCTCAACCGTCTGCGCACAGGATTCCTGCTCGGCCGCGTCTTGCCTTGTCACCCGCGCCCTCTCGGGAGTTCGGAAAGCACGGCCTGAACGCTCACGGTCTCGGGCGGCGAACCCGTAGTGAGGCGCGGCAGACCCTCCACCTGCCAGTCGGGCGGTGCAACGCCATCCATGAGCTGCCAAAGCTCGTCCGGACTGCCCGCTTGAAGGATGATGCCGTGATCGGATTCGCCCAGGTAGAAGGCAATATGGCGGCGCCAGTAGAGGGAGTACATCAGGAAGAACCAGCCGCCGGCGCGGCGCTGAAGATCAACCACCTGCCTCATCGCCACCGCGTCGGCAGCGGTCTCGGCCTCATTGCCCAGCATGGGCTCTCCTTGGTAACAGGGACGTCTTGATGGCGCGGGCTGGGCGACGGGAAGTAACCGCCCAGCCCGCGCCGAAAGGCGCGGTACGGCGGGGATGACTACACCGGGCCGCCCGCGCCCGGCGTGGCAGCACAACGTGCCGCACGCCTGCTTCCGTGACTTGGCACGTCCGTTCGAGGGGAGTTCCCGTCAGAAGAGGGGATGGTCGTACGAAGTGCTCCACGCACGAACAGCAGCCTCGCCCCGATCGCGTCGAGCTGTTCCCGCCGCCGAGGAGCGACCTGCTTCCCGCCCAAGTGGTGCGCAGTGGGCAGAACCACCCCGTACACGTTGGACAGAAGAAGGACGTCCAGCAGTCCGGTGAACGCGACGGTGTCCGCCGAATCGGTCCCTCGATCGGTGAAGATGCCGCAGAGCTGCAACTCGTGCCGCTCGCAGTACTGGACGAGGGCCACCGTCAGCGCTGCCTGCCGCTCGGAGGTCGAGCGATGCAGCCGCAGGTACCCGTAGACGATCGGGCCGTCCACATCGTGTTGTTCGGTGAGTGTCCACAAGGTAGCCGTCCTTACCGTGGGTCGGGGCTGTTGGCCCGCTCTTCGAGCATGGCCACCCCCGCCCCGGCTGGATACGACCCGCTGTCGCACTTGCGTTGCACTTCCGTAGGCCCTCGGTACCTCTGCGTGCTTCCATGGCCGTGGAAGGGAGCAGTGACGTGACGACCGTGCATGAGTGGACCGGCCTCGAAGCGCATGCACTTCGTCTTGCCGTACGGATGAGCGTGCGGGTGTTCGCGCAGCACCTCGGCGTCGCTCCCCGCACCGTGGCCAAGTGGGACCAGCTCGGCTCCGCCACCCGGCCCCGCCCCGACACCCAGGCCATCCTGGACACCGCACTGGCACGCGCGGACTCGGCGACCCACCTGCGCTTCGAGACCCTGCTGCTGGAGCTCGGCCAGGACGCCGACCAAGGGCTCCGAGTCACCCGGGTCGGCCCTCGGGCCTGGGACTACGAGACCTGGACCGACGACCTCGACCGGGCCGTGGTCGCCCTCAGCCGCCAGAGCTTCAGCTATGCCACGGACCTGCTGAACCGATGGCTCACCCGCTACGACCCCCACGCCTTGGACGACAAGGGCCTGTACCTGTTCGCGCGGTCGACGACGCTGCTCGGCGACCTCCAACGTGACCAAGGCGCAGTCGCCGGCCCTCTGTCCGCTCGCCGCTCCTACCTCAACGCCCGCTCGATCTACGGTCAGCTCGACATCCCCCGCCGCATCGCCCAGCTCGACCTGTCGCTGGCGGTGGTCGCCGAGATGTCGGGCTCGTTGAACGAGGCCGCCAAGGAGTATGAGGCACTGGCGGTGGACGACCGGCTCTCGCCACGTGATCGGACGAGAGCCCGGCTGTGGGTCGGCACCGCCTTGAGCAAGAACGACAAGAACGACTACGCCGCCCGGCTGATGACGACCGCCATCCGCGAGTTCGAGAGCCTGGGTGAGCCCGAGGACTGGTCCGTCGCGCACCAGAAACTCGCCCTGGCCCACCGTGGCGCCGGAAACCTCACCGAGGCGCTGCGCCTGATCGACCTCGCCCGTGCCACCGCAGTCACCGACGCGCCCATGCAGCGCGTACGACTGGAGACGGCTTACGGGCACATCCTGCTTTCCGACCGGGCCACCGTGGATGATGGGCTGATGATCCTCGACCGTGCCGCACGCGAGGCCGCGCAGCACGGGCTCGCGCATCAACTGCGCAGCATCGAGGGCATCCAGCGGACCATCCAGGGGGACAACGACCAGTTCCCTCTGCCACGGCGATCAGGGAGCAGTCGAGTGAGTGTCAAGCAGCAGGTCATCACCGACGAGCAGTGGCGGCACGCCCGCGCGATCTGGGACTACCACCAGATGCACCACGACCTGCGCCGGTGTGATGTGGCCATCGGCCTGGGCAGCCACGACCTCGGGGTCGCGCGCGCGTCCGTCGAGCTGTACCGCGCCGGCTGGTTCCCGCTGCTCGTCTTCTCCGGCGCCACCAGCCCCACCACCGCAGCGCGGTTCCCGCGCGGCGAAGCCGTCCACTACCGCGAGCACGCGCTGGAACTCGGCATGCCCGACGAGACGATCCTGGTGGAGCCGAACGCCACCAACACCGGCCAGAACATCGCACTGTCCCGCCAGGTACTGGCCGATGCGGGCATCCAACCCGTCTCGGTACTCCTGATCTCCAAGCCGTACATGGAGCGCCGAGCGTACGCCACGGCGCGGAAGGTGTGGCCCGAGGTCGAGGTGGTGTGCGCCTCCGAGCCGCTGGAGCTGGACAACTACGTCAGCTCGATCGGCGATCCGAAGTTGGTCATCGACATGCTCGTCGGCGACCTCCAGCGCGTGATCGAGTACCCCAAGCTCGGCTACGCCATCGAGCAGCCCGTCCCAGGAGAGGTCCATGACGCCTACCAGGCTCTTCTCCACGCCGGATTCGACAGCAGGCTCCTCACGCCCTGACTCGCCGAACGGGCAGATGTGCGCCATCCACCAACCCAACCTCCTGCCACGGCTCGCGACCCTGGCCAAGCTGTTCGCGGCCGACTACTGGATCGTCCTGGACGACGTGCAGTTCGCTCGGCGCGACTACCAGCACCGCACGCGCCTGGCCTCGCTCGACGGCTCGCAGCGGACGCAGTGGCTCTCCATCGCCACTCACCTGCCCCATGGCCGCTCCACCTCCATCCGCGGTGCGCGCCTGGCCGAACCCGTCCGCTGCCGCCGCCGCGTCGCCCAGTTGCTCGCCGACCACTACCGGCACAGCGCCTATTGGCCCTCGTTCAAGCGCTGTCTCGAACCCATGCTCGCGGCGTTCGAGAGCACGGATCGGCTGGCGGACGTGACGGAGCTGTCCACCCGCCTGCTGCTGGCGGAGGTCGGGTGGCCGGGACGGATCCTGCACAGCAGCGATCTGCTCGCCCGGGGGGAACGGTCACAGCGGCTGGCCGACCTCGCCTGGCTGACCGGTGCGAGGACCTACCTATGCGGGACCGGGGGCAAGCGATATCTGGATCCGGCCGCGTTCCGGATTCACTCGATCGAGGTCGTCCCGTTCCAAGCGCCCACGTCGGGCATGTGGGCATCGGCTCGGCAGGTGAGCGCTGTACATGCCCTGATGCTCGCCGGGCCATATGCCCTGAGGCGGGAGCTGGAGGCTCTACGTGAACTGAAACGAGGAGGTGATCGTTTCAAGGACGTACGCTCGGGGTCATGACCCGCCATGTCGAGGTCCACGTGACCGCCGGGACCCGTGAAGAGGCCGAGCGCATCGTCGATGCGGTGGTCGGGAGCCGGGTGGCGGCCGGCGCTCAGATCAGCGGTCCGATCGTGTCCACCTACTGGTGGCAGGGTGAGATCCAGCGGAGTGAGGAGTACTTGATCCTCATGAAGACCGTCACCGCCCGGCTTGACGAGCTGATCGTGGTCGTCAGGGAGGCCCACTCCTACGAGACGCCGGAGATCGTGGCCGTCCCCATCGAGGGTGGCCTGGCCGACTATCTGACCTGGATCACAGAAGAGACGGCTGTTTCCGTGAAGGGCGAGTAGCGGCGTACTCCGTGTGGAAATCTCTGGCGACTTGGGTGCGTGAGGGCTTGAGCTCCACGGCGACGTTGTCCAGGCGGTCCCAGCCGAGGGGGAAGTTCATCGCGGTGGTGGCGTCGAGTGCGGACCGCGCGGAGTCGACGGCCTCGTTGACATCTCCGAGGCGGTAATGCGCGAGCGCCATCTCGGCCTTGACGACGCACAACTTCTTGATCTCGGTCGTCGGTCCGAGGTGTAGCGCGATCTCGTCCATGGCGGCGGCGGAGTCATCTTGGCGCCGGAGCCGCGAGTGGACGGTCAGACTCATGGACGCGAACCGCCCCGGGTCGAGGAAGCACGTCCACGGACGGGCGTTGATGTTCACGCCCGCATAGACATCCGCCGCTTCGTGAATCGAGCGCAACGCGCCACGGTGGTCGCCAAGGAGCGCCGTCTCTTCGGCCCGGCGGGCGAGCAGCCACGCCCGTGTTGCGGAATCGCCCTCCCCGATCCGGTCGAGCCCTCGCTGAATGAGCCTGGTGCTCTGGGTGCCGTTCCCGCCTGTCATGTACGAGCGGTAGCCGGTCATGCAGGCGGCGATCGCGTCATCGTTCGCGTGTTTGGCGGCGACGGTGGCCAGGCGGGTGTGCGAGGCCGTCATGTGCTCGTCGCCCTGCTCCCAGGCGAACCATGCGGCCAAGATGGCGCTCTCCCCGGCCACCACTGCCAGCCGATTCCGCTGGTGGTCTGGAAGGCCGCCTTCCAGCAGGGCGCTTACCTCGTTCAGGTGGCTGAGCAGCGCCGGATAGAGGGAGTCGGCGGGAATGTGTTCTTCGAGGCGGTGGAAGCCGCGAGTCCGGTCTTCGAGGTGGGTGATCGTCGTGTCGTCCGGCCGGTGGTCTCCGGCCAGGGCACGTATGAGGCGTTGGGCTGGGTCGAGTGCCGCGCCTACTGTGGCGGCTGCGGCCAGCTGCAAGACGGATCGGCGGTCCATGCGCAGGTTCAGCCTTCCTACTGTCCAAGCGAGGGCCAGGTGGTCACCGGGCAACTCGGTCGGTGATTCTGCTGTCGGCTCCGGGTTCCGCGTCCATACACGTCGGTAGAGCTCGGCGTACACCGGGCCGGGCTGGTGAGTGCCGGCCTCATGAAAGCGGATTTCCCGGATGATCGAGCTCCGGCTCGGCAGGCTTGCGCGTGTTCGGGAGTCGGCCGCGAGCTCGAGTTGTCGTGCCAGTTCGTTCTGGCTCCAGCACCGGTGGAGTCGCTTCGCGCGGATGCCCTCCGCCCAGTTGGGCCTGACGCCATTTTCACTCATTTGGAATCACCTGTGTACCGGTAGCCGAGGGTTCTCCTGCAACCTCCTCCAGTCTCTTCCTGACGGTCCCCGTTTCGCAGGTGTTCGCTGTCCGTAACCAGTTCAGTACTCGAACGGCAGGCGCGTCCGACTCAGGAAGGAGGTCCCGCATGTGCTGGGCGGCTTGACCTCTGGCATGAAGTCGGGTCCCCATAGGAGCCCGTCGCATCCACCCGGATGCGGCGGCCAACGACCATAGGAGGAACGCCGCGAATGATCGCAGCGACAAACCCACAGGAACAACAGGAACGGACGCGCGCGCCCGAACGGATGATGTGGCGGTGCGTGTTCCCCGGGGAAATGGACCAGGTCAGGCACGCCCGGCGCATGGTCGAGGCGTTGTTCGCCGGAACGGGACGTGAGAACGACGCCGGGCTCATCGTGTCCGAGCTCGCGACCAACACCTTGCTGCACACCCGGTCCGGCCACGCCGGAGGCTGGTTCGGAGTGGAGATCCGTCTCCCGGACGACGGCCCGGCCTACCTCGGGGTCTATGACCTCGGTGGAGCTGGAGTCCCGCAGCTCAGGCGTCGGCAGGCCGAGTACGAGCAGCGGGTGGGCGGGTTCGGGCTCGCCATCGTCAACGAGCTCGCCGCGCAGCTCTCCCGGGCCGGTAGCCCGCAGACTGGGCACACGGTCTGGGTCTACCTCGAACTCAAGGCTAGGAGCGCCGAATGTGCGGGCGCCGCAGCGGGATGAAGGGAGGTCGGCCTGCTGCTATCAGGCCGACCTCCGGCGTACGGGCAGGGACGTCTCCACAGGAGGAAAGGCGATCATGAGCACCGTTGACTTCGAGGCCTTCCTCGAACAGCTGTACCCGGCGCGCGGCGATGACGTGCGGGCGAAGCTGTTCTCACTGATGTGCGACGTGGCCTTCGTCTACGTCAGCAGCGACGACAACTGCAGCTTCAATGTCAGCCTCGACTCCTCTCTCGACGCGGTCGAGGAGAACGTCCGCGAGATGCGGGCCCACCGCCTTAGCCTGCTGTCCCTCCTGTCCGCCGTCGGTGGGCAGGACAGCGGTGCGTTGCGGGTGGACGGGTATTCTGAACCCTGGATGGCGTGATTCACGGTGCCCACCCGGTCGACGGGTGGGCATCGTTGTGCTTGGGGCCGTCAGCCCACCTGGAGCGCTTCGGTGCGGTCGGCGGTGGTGGCAATCAGGTGGGTGTGGAGGAACGCGCTGATGGCCTCGTACGCCGTCAACTCGTTGGCGCGGTTGGTGAAGCCGTGGCCCTCGTCGGGGTAGATGTCGTAGCGGACCTCGACGCCTCGTTCGCGCAGGCGAGCGACGATCTGGTCGGACTCGGCCTGGGGGACACGCGGATCATGAGCTCCCTGGAGGACGAACAAGGGAGCGTTGATGCCATCGGCATGGGTGACGGGGCTACGTGCCAGGAGGTGTTCAGCGCGCGTGTCCGGGTCGCCGAGGACGGTGGCGACGAAGGTCTTCCACGTGGGGGGCGACGCCTTCGCCAAGGTGAGCAGGTTGCTGGGACCGCACATGGAGACGCCTGCGGCCCATGGGTAGGGAAGGCGAGCCAGGCAGGACAGAGCGGCGAAGCCGCCGTAGGAAGCACCCATAACGGCAAGGCGGTTCGGGTCGGCCCAGTCGAGGGTGTGGAGGTACTGGACGGCCTGGTCCAGGTCGTCGAGGTCGATGCCGCCCCAGTCGCAGTAGATGAGCTTCTGGTGGGCGGTGCCGTAGCCGGTGGATCCGGCGAAGTTGGGGGCCAGGATGGCGATGCCCTGGTGGAGGAGGTGCTGGTAGAGGCCGGAACGGGCGTAGACGGGACGTTCCTGGGATTCGGGGCCACCGTGGATGGAGAGCAGGACCGGGTGAGGGCCGGGGCCGTCCGGGCGGTAGAGCAGGGCGTGCACGTCGCGCCCGTCGCGAGCCGGGTAGGTGATCAGCTCGGGGGCGATGGGGTCGATGACGTGCAGGGCCGGGGGGCGGGTGTCGGTGAGGTAGCGGAACTCGTGGCTAGACAGGTCCAAGACCGCTAGTTCTGCCGGCCTTGCCGCAGAGTTGATCATGACGACCGCGAAGGAGGCGTCCGGCGCCAGGGACAGGGCGGTGATGACACCGGGCGGGATGTCGGGCAGCGAGACGGAGGAACCGTCGCGGTCGGCATGCAGGCGGGAGCTGCCGCCCTCGTTGACGGACCAGATGCGGACTCCGGCTGCGGCGTCGAGGACCTCGACGTCCCAGTTCGGGCGGGCGATCGGGTGCAGGGATCCGGTTGCGAGGTCGTAGAAGGCGGCGGCGGTGAACTCGCTCCAATGGTCGGTGAGCAGATGGAAGCCGCTGGAATCCGCCGCCCAGACCCCGGGGTCGAAGACCCCCTCACCGAGGGTGGACGTCACGCAGACCGGCTCGGCGTCCGGATCCCCCAGGTCGGTGAGGTAGACAGCTATATCGGTGTTGGAGCGGAAGCCGGTCGACAGCAGCCAGCGTCCGTCCGGAGAGAGGCTGACGGCCTCGAACGCGACCCCCTCAGGGGGCGTGAACCGGCGGAGCTCGCCGGTCACCAGATCGTGGACGATGAGGTCCTGGGCGGCGGGGTCGCGGTCGTTGGCGGTGTAGGCCAGGAAACGGCCGGTTGGGTCGAACGGCGACCCGGCCAGGACCCGCTGGCAGTCTGGCCCGGAGCTGATCTCGGTCAGGCCGCTGCCATTCAGCGCGACGAGGTAGAGGCGGAACTGCTCGTCCCCGTGCTCATCGGCGGTGAAGACCAACTGGTCGCCTGAGGGTGTCCAGGCGATCTGCCGGACTGTCCGGTCGTCAAAGCCTGCCACGCGGCGCGGCTCGCCCCCGGCGACGGGGACCACCCACAGGTCGTAGTGCCCGGAGGCATGGCTGGAGTAGGCGACCAGCCGGCCGTCCGGGGACAGAGCGAGGGTGGGCTGGAAACGTTGCTGGGGAACGAAGTCCAGGTATCCGGGCATGTGACAAGGCCTCTCGGGTTCAGTTGATCCAGCCGCGGCGAGCTGCTGCGGCTCCGGCGGCGAAGCGGGTCTCCACGCCCAGCGCATCGCGAATGGCGGTCCAATGTCTGCGCATGGTGTTGACGCTGATGTCCATCCGCCGGGCGATCGCCTCGTCGGACAGTCCCTGGGTGAGCAGCTGCAGTACCTGTGACTGCGCGGACGTGAGGGGGCCGGCGGCCTCGGAGCTCCCGAACGGGATCGCCTTCTCCCAGAGCAATTCGAAGTACTCCCGCAGCGCCCCGACGATGACGGGCGAGCGCACGAGCAATGCCCCGCCCATCCCCGTGGGTGTCAGAGGAAGGAGGGCGACTGCTTCGTCCGCGAGCTTCATCTTCATCCCGACGCGAGGCAACAGCCGGGCCTGCTCTCCGGCTGCCACCGCGGCCTCGATCGTCTTCGCGCCGATCGGATGCTCTGCGCAGCGGGTCTCGTAAATCGCACGGCACTGAACCTGGCCCTCGAAGACCGGTAGTGGCGCGTACCCGGTGGAGTCCGCGACGGGAGCCTCCAGGACGTAGTTGTCCAGCGTGAGCCAGTCGTGCCGTGCGGCGTTGATGAGTGCGTAGGACAGGGAGCTGATCTCGTCCCGATCGGTGACGATCTGTACAAGCCGGTCCATCGCGGAGTTTGAGGAAGCAGCCGTCGGCGTCTGATGGAACTCGTTCAGCCGCTTGTGTCCGGACAGCAACCGTTCCTGATCGCCGACGAGGCGGCGCGCGAGATCCGTCAGGACGCCTTGCAGCGCGAGTTCCGGAGGCGCGGGCACGAGACGCGGTGGCACCAGCGGACCGTCTGGCCGGAGATGTGCCATCCCACGGGCGGTCAGTTCCGCCACCTGCTCACAGCCGCCGAGCAGTGACGCGGCGTCGTCCTCGGGGCAGCCGTCTTCCGCGAGCAGCTTGGCGTACGACGCGAAGAGCTCATCCGGAACGACACCCTGCAGTAGACGCTGCGCGTTGATCTGATTCTGTCCGTCCACCGTCACCCCCAGTCAGAGAGTAGTGGTGCGAGCACTAACTGTAGTGTTCCCTGTTCGGCCGTGTCGGGCGGTGAGTAGTTCCGCACGATGGTGGGTTCTCACCACCCAGCGCCGCGGGCCCAGAAGCCCACTGCCACAGGCGTTCTCGCGGTTCTGGACACCGCGCCCCCGGTCAGTAGCCGCCGTGAAGAGTTTCACGTACTCGGTTCCGGCGCTGCGCGCGGTCTGATCAGTGCGAACGCTCCAGAGGGACGAGGGAGGCAGCATGCGGCGGCATCTTGTCGGCAGAGTGATGAAGAATCTGACCGGACCGTCGTTGGTGGCACATGGTCTGGTCGGACTCGCGGTGACGTTCGGCCTGTTGAACTGGCGCAGTCGTTCGGTGGCCCCACCCGCCGCGACCCCAACGCCACGTGCCCTGGCGATGGACGCCGCGCGGGCAGTTCCCGCCCCCGTGACGCCCCTTCGGGGTACGGACGCGACGACCCCCGCGACACCTCCAGAGTCGGCTGGGCAATGCGCACCATCGCAACCGGCCATGGTGCTGACCAGGCCCACAGCCGTTCTTGACGTGGCGTCAGCTGACCGGCGCGGCACGATCCACCTCATCGGCCAGTGCGCCATTGAGGGCCCCAACCGCACAGCGGGTGGTTGGGGAACCGACACGTGGGCCCTGCTCGGCCTGCTCGCCGAGCACCGCACCTCTCTGCTGAGCAAGGCACTCGCCGGCGACAAGCTCTGGCCCGAAGCCGGAGCCCAAAGCGACCGGTTCGCCGGCCTCCTCAAGGCGACCCGCGCCAAGATGTGCGATGCCCTGGGGATGCCCGGCAACTACGGACGAGTCGTCATCCAGTTCAAGGGCGGCACCGGATATCGGATCAATCCCGACCTCTACGGCTGCGACGTCTGGCAGATCCGCGACCTGCTCGCCGCAGCGGCCGTGGCCACGGGCTCGGAGAAGACCGCCGCGCTGACCGCTGCCGTTGACCTCTATACCGGCACCTACCTCCCCGATGTTCCGCATCCCTGGGCGTGGGAGACGGCGGACGCCTTGAACCGCGGCATCGTCCAGGCCCTCGCCCAACTCGCCGATCTGGAAGCCCAGCCCGAACTGGAGATCGGCTATCTCGAACGCGCCACAGAACTCGACGGCGTCGCCGAGCATCTGTACCGCAGGCGGATGGAGGTTTACGCCCGCCTCGGCAGGCCCCAAGCCGTGCATTACTGCTACGACGAACTACGCGAACAATTGCGTGCCCGAGGCAGAAAGCCTTCCTCGAAAACGGAGCAGCTCTATCGCGTAATCGCCGACTCCGTATGAGGGGGCGAACGGCTTCTCGGCGACTTGACGAGAGCCTATGAGTCGATGCCCGATATACCGTACGCGCATGATCGCGCGACGAAGGCAGCGGAATTCAAAGGAGGACACGTGATCGTTGACCGCTTATTATGACATGCGGCTCTACAGGTCGACGGAAACTCATCCGTACTTAATTGGCGAAGGTCGTTCCACGACAAGGCCGAGGTACGTGACTTCGTCGGCTCTGGCATCCCCACCGTCGACATCTGCAGGCGGGGCCTCGCAGCAGCAGCGTTCGCCGTGACGTTCGACTGTGGGGTAGCCCTCGGCGCGGCTACCTCGTGTGAGCCGCGCTCTGCCTGCCCCGAGTCGCGTAGGCGCCAAGAAGGGTGGGACCAACCGGCTGCTATCCGGCTGGTCCCACCCTTCAGAGTACGGGCACGCCCGCTGCGATGAAGACCTGCTGCCTCGGCCACGAGGCCCTCGTTGCTCGAACTTTGCGCGCCGACGTTCGGCCCGCCGACCGGTGCGCCGATCGCCCTACCGATCGGCCTGCCGCCTTGATCGGTACCCCCGACTGGCGAGTCCGCGCAGGTAGATGGGGCCATCGGCGCTACCGGTGGCCCGCCCGACTTGCATTACCAGACAAGAACCTGGCAAGGAGCGAGCCTCCGGCCGAATCTGACGGCCCCTGCTCTACTCACCTCATCCTCTATTTCTCCTTCCATAATCAATATCTTTATATTCGAATCTCTCGTCTTCAGGAGCTTCTGGCTGTCCATGTGACGCCTGCGCCGAACTCCCGTCGCGAACAGGCGTTTGTTCGCGCGTTGAAGAAGGGGTACGCATGCACCGAAAAGGTGTTCGCGCTGAGGCGGCCTCTCGGCGTCACTAAGATTTCATTACCCGGCTTGGCGATCAGAGATCCATTTATTTTTGCGTGCATCACCGAATCGGCTTGCTTCGCATTCGGAATCGAGAAATGGTCGTCATGCATCGAGGAATTCGGTGCCACGAAATGTGGGCCGCGCCCCAAACAAAGGAGAACGAAAATGACGACGAACACGATTACCGAGACCATCGGTTTCCGCCCCGAAGGCACGGCGGCCAAGGTGTGGGAGGCCCTGACCGCCAACCCGGCCACGCCCATCACGACGATCGCCGAGGCGGCCGGTGTCTCCCGCCCGACCGCCACCAAGGCCCTCACAGCGTTCGCCGAGGCAGGCAACGCCGTCCGTGCCCCGGGTGGGCGCAACGACCAGGGACGCGCCCTTCCTGACACGTGGGCTCCTGCCACCCCTGACGCTCAGGACCAGGCCGACGCCCCCGCGACGCCCGACACCACTACCGAGGCTCCGGTGACGCCCGACGTGTCCACCGAGGCCCCGACCGACCCGGCCGCCCCCGACATGGCCACCCAGGACGCCCCAGCCATCCCGGCAGACACCTCCGCCACGACGCCTGCCATGTCCCTCCAGGACGCGATGCGCATCCTGGAACAGGAAACCGATCGCCGCGCGATCGCCGAGGCCGAGCTGGCCCGCGCCCAGGCCGAGGAGGAGGCCCGCCGTCAGCAGGCTGCCCAGACCCTGGCCAAGGCCCGCACGATCGAGGACACTCGCCGCGCCCTGACCGACCTCCTCAGCGCTGTCACCACCACCTACGCGGCCCTCCTGACCGACGACGAAGCAGCACTCGCCACCGGCCTGGAGGCCATCTACACCGGCACCGCAGACGTCCGTAAGGCCGCCCGCGTCACTCAGGCCAAGGCCACCGGCGCCACCACCGCATGGGGCTCCTCGCGCGGCGACCGCAACGCCCCCCGCCCCCTGCGCCCGGACGTCCTGACCCACCTGATCAAGCACCCCGACCTCGCCTTCACCGCCAACGAGATCGCCAAGGTTCTCAAGCGTTCCTCCGGGGCGGTCGCCAACGCCCTGGACACCCTGGCGAACAACGGCGAGGCCGAGCTCGTCAGCGAACGCCCCAACCGCTTCCGCATGGTAAGGCCCCAGGACTGACACCCCACATCAACGGGCCCGGCCGCTCGGCCGGGCCCCTGCCATGAAGGAGAAACAATGTCCGACGAGATGTTCGCCCTTCTGGGGTGGGCATGGGATGTAGACCTGGCCACCCGCCTGGCCCGACGCCACCCCGTACGCCCGGCTGCTATCCGGACGTTGACCGGCGTCAAGGACCTCATCCGCATCGACCCTGACCACGCCGCAACCGTCGACCTGACCAAACCGCTCCTGGTCGTACCCCTCCCGTGCGCACAGCCTCCCGGCAACCGCCTGGTGATCGACGGCTGGCACCGTATCTATCGCGCCCTGGACCTCGGCCTGGAGGAACTTCCGGCGATCCTGCTCGACCCGGCCGACGAACGCACCTGCCGCCTACACGGCGGCGGCGTCTGACAAGACCCCCCAGTGGGGGCCGGTCGGTTCGGGCTGACCCGCCCCCACTGGTGAACAAGACCGTTGCTACACGTCAGAGGCCGCCCGGTACCCCGGTTCGGGTATACCGTCACTCTCTTGCCTGCCTGGGTAAGTGACCGAATCCTTGCCAGGGGGCAGGGTGGAAGCGCCGCTTCTACAGAGCCGGCACCAAAACGCCGCGTCTACCGTTGGACGGCGGTGGCCGTCGCGCCGCGGAGCAGGCACCTGCGCTCGGCCACGTCCACACCCTGCTGATCCGGCACTCGGGAGCCATGCCCCTGGCGCCTGACCGGTCCTCGAGCCGCCGCCCTGCCGCCTACCGCCACTCCTGTTCGCAAGGCCGTTGCGTTCTCGGTTGATGGACGTTCGCTGGGCTCGATGAGGCAGGTGTTGAGGGCACCCCGGGGTGCACATGACAAACGCGACCCCT
>NZ_JBFAKL010000013.1:0-225822 GCF_040655715.1 Nonomuraea cavernae
TGTCAACCAAAGGAATCCGTCACATACATGACGGGGTTGTGCATCATGCACTGGCTTTTAACACACTGTTGAGTTCTCAAGAAACGGACGCGTACTCCCAAACTGCAGGAGGCGCACAGTTCCATTGTGTCCATCGTACCAGATCTGGGCGTTTCTTGTCAAACCGCCCGATCCGGTAGCTTCCGGACCATCCTCGCTTCGAGGCAACCCTGCTAACTTACCCGAACATTTGGCTCATGTCCAACAGCTGTTGGAGCATGCCCCACGCCCAGAGATTGATCAGAGGGAGGACAGGGCCAACTGCCCTGCGTTGAAAACTTTACCAGCCTCGACGGCGTCCAAGGTCCAACTTCGGTAACGAATCAGTCTTCCCCTCGTGGGAAGAGCTCAAACGCCCAGGGTGGCGAGCTGGCCCTCGAGCCTCTCGATGTCAGCCGCCGCCGCCTGCGCCCGCCCTCTGACCTTGGCCACCACGTCATCGGGGGCCTTGGACATGAACTGCTCGTTGCCCAGCTTGGCAGCCGACTGCGCGGCCTCCTTGCGGGCGACCGCCAGATCCTTCTCCAGCCGCTTGCGCTCTGCCACGACGTCGATGGCGCCCGCGGTGTCGATCTCCACCGTCACTCCCCCCACGCTGAACTGCGCCGTGGCGGTGAACGCCTCGGAGGGCTCCGTCAGCCGCAGCAGCGACCGGGCGGCGTTCTCCTGGGCCGCGAGCGGCGTGCCGGCGAGCCCGAGGCGGGCGGCCACCTTCTGGCCCGGCTTCAGCCCCTGATCGGAGCGGAACCTGCGAACCTCGGTCACGAGCTCCTGCAGCGCCCCGATCTCCGACTCGGCCATGGCGTCGATGTAGCGGGATTCGGGCACCGGCCACGGGGCCACCACGATGGAGTCGCCGCCCGTGACAGCACGCCACAGCTCCTCGGTGACGAAGGGCACCAGCGGATGCATCAGCCGCAGCAACGTGTCGAGCACGTGTCCGAGAACCAGCCGGGTGTGCTCCAGGCCCTCGCCGAGCTGGATCTTGGCCAGCTCGAGATACCAGTCGCAGACCTCGTCCCACGCGAAGTGGTAGAGCAGATCGGACGCCTTGGCGAACTCGAACTCCTCGAAGGCGTCGTCAGCGGCCGAGATCACACTCTGCAGCCGCGACAGGATCCACCGATCGACGGGTGTCAGGTCGAGCCCGTCGAGAGAGCCGACCGCCGCGCCGTTCATCAGCGCGAACCGGGTGGCGTTCCAGATCTTGTTGCAGAAGTTGCGTGAACCGGCGGCCCACTCCTCGCTGACCGCGACATCGGCGCCGGGGTTGGCGCCTCGCAGCAGCGTGAAACGGGTGGCGTCGGCGCCGAAGCGCTCGATCCAGTCGAGCGGGTCGACCACGTTGCCGAACGACTTGGACATCTTCTTGCCGTACTGGTCGCGGACCATGCCGTGCAGGGCGACCACGCGGAACGGCGGCTCGCCGTCCATGGCGTACAGGCCGAACATCATCATCCGGGCGACCCAGAAGAACAGGATGTCGTAGCCCGTGACGAGGACGGAGGTCGGGTAGAAACGCGCGAGCTCGGGCGTGTCGTCGGGCCAGCCCAGCGTGGAGAACGGCCACAGGCCCGAGGAGAACCAGGTGTCGAGCACGTCTGGGTCCTGCGTATAGCCGGCCGGCGGCGTCTCGTCGGGGCCCACGCACACGATCTCGCCCTCAGGGCCGTACCAGACCGGGATCCGGTGGCCCCACCACAGCTGCCGCGAGATGCACCAGTCGTGCATGTCGTCGACCCAGTCGAAGTAGCGCTTGGCCAGCTCCGGCGGGTGAATGCGGGTGCGTCCGTCACGCACGGCGTCACCCGCGGCCTTGGCCAGAGGCGAGACGTTGACGAACCACTGCAGCGACAGCCGCGGCTCGACCACGGTCTTGCAGCGGGAGCAGTGGCCCACCGAGTGGAGGTAGGGACGCTTCTCGGCCACGATGCGGCCTTCGGCGCGCAGCGCGGCGACGACCGCCGGCCTCGCCTCGAAGCGGTCGAGCCCCTGGAACGGACCGTGGGCGGTGATGACGCCCCGCTCGTCCATGACCGTGAGCGACGGCAGTGAATGACGCCGCCCGATCTCGAAGTCGTTGGGGTCGTGAGCCGGAGTCACCTTGACCGCACCGGTTCCGAACGCGGGATCGACGTGCTCGTCGGCGACCACCGGGATCATGCGCCCGGTCAGCGGCAGCTCGACGAGGGTGCCGACCAGGTGCGCGTAGCGCTCGTCGGAGGGATGGACGGCCACGGCGGTGTCGCCGAGCATCGTCTCCGCCCGCGTGGTGGCGACCACGATCTCGTCGGAGTAGCGGATCGAGACCAGCTCGCCCTCGTCCTCGCTGTGCTCCACCTCGATGTCGGACAGCGCGGTCAGGCAGCGCGGGCACCAGTTGATGATGCGCTCGGCCCGGTAGACCAGCCCGTCGTCGAAGAGCTTCTTGAAGATCGTGTGGACGGCCCGGGAGAGCCCCTCGTCCATGGTGAAGCGCTCGCGTTCCCAGTCGACGCTGTCGCCGAGCTTGCGCATCTGGCCGAGGATCCGGCCGCCGGACTCCTCCTTCCACTCCCACACCCGTTCCACGAACGCCTCACGGCCGAGATCGTGGCGGGACAGGCCCTGCTTGGCCAGCTCGCGCTCCACGACGTTCTGGGTGGCGATGCCGGCGTGGTCCATGCCGGGCAGCCAGAGAGTCTCCTGACCCCGCATCCGGGCGCGGCGGCTCAGGGCGTCCTGGATGGAGTGGTCGAGCGCGTGGCCGATGTGGAGCACGCCCGTCACATTGGGCGGCGGCAGGACGATGCTGTACGGCGCCCGTGAGCTGCCCGGGTCGGCGTGGAAGTAGCCGGCGGACACCCAGCGTTCGTAGCTGCGGGTCTCGACGTCGGCCGGGGTGTATTGGGTGGGCAGCTCTGGCGTTGTCACAGTGACCAATTCTAGGGAAGGGCGAAAGCGAAACGCCCCATGGTGGGTGTCCATGGGGCGCCTGCGTCGCGGGGAGAGATCAGGCGGACTTCTCGCGTGGCGTGCGCTGCTGCTTGGCTGCCAGCTGGTCACGAGGTACGAGGGTCGGGATCGCGTGTTCGAGCACGGACTCGCGAGTGATGACCACGCGGGCGACGTCCTTGCGGGAGGGCACCTCGTACATGACGGACTGGAGCACCTCCTCAAGGATGGCGCGCAACCCGCGGGCACCGGTGCCGCGCAGGATGGCCTGGTCGGCGATGGCTTCGAGCGCGCCGTCGGTGAACTCCAGCTCCACGCCGTCGAGCTCCAGCAGCTTGCGGTACTGCTTCACCAGCGCGTTGCGTGGCTCGGTGAGGATCTGGATGAGCGCCTCGCGGTCGAGGTTGTGCACCGAGGTGATGACCGGAAGACGGCCCACGAACTCGGGGATCATGCCGAACTTCAGCAGGTCCTCGGGCATCACGTCGCCGAAGATGTCGGCCGTGTCGACCTCTTCCTTCGACCGGATGATGGCGTTGAAGCCGATGCCCTTCTTGCCGATGCGCGACTCGATGATCTTCTCGAGGCCGGCGAAGGCACCACCGCAGATGAACAGCACGTTGGTGGTGTCGATCTGGATGAACTCCTGGTGCGGGTGCTTGCGGCCGCCCTGCGGCGGAACGCTCGCGGTCGTGCCCTCGAGGATCTTCAGCAGCGCCTGCTGCACGCCCTCACCGGAGACGTCGCGGGTGATCGACGGGTTTTCGCTCTTGCGAGCGATCTTGTCGACCTCGTCGATGTAGATGATGCCGGTCTCGGCCTTCTTGACGTCGTAGTCAGCGGCCTGGATGAGCTTGAGCAGGATGTTCTCGACGTCCTCGCCGACATATCCCGCCTCGGTCAGCGCGGTCGCGTCGGCGATGGCGAAGGGCACGTTGAGCATCTTCGCCAGCGTCTGCGCGAGCAGCGTCTTGCCCGAGCCCGTGGGGCCGAGCAACAAGATGTTGCTCTTGGCCAGCTCCAAGCCGTCGTCTCTGCCCCGGTCACCGGACTGCACCCGCTTGTAGTGGTTGTAGACCGCCACCGAGAGCGCCTTCTTCGCCTTGTCCTGACCGATGACGTAGGCGTCGAGGAACTCGTAGATCTCCCTCGGCTTGGGCAGGTTGTCCCACTTGAGCTCGGAGGACTCGGAGAGCTCCTCCTCGATGATCTCGTTGCAGAGATCGATGCACTCATCGCAGATGTAGACGCCTGGACCGGCAATGAGCTTCTTGACTTGCTTCTGGCTCTTTCCGCAGAACGAGCACTTCAGCAGGTCTCCCCCGTCGCCGATGCGTGCCACCCCAGATACTCCTTTGCGTGGGACCGCCCTGCTCCGCGATCCGTATCCTCCGGACCCGGTCCGAACCGCTCAGGTTTCGACGTTACCGTCTTCTGGGCCCTCAGTGAGCCCCCTGGCGGCGAGTCGCACCGGAACGTGCCCAATTAGGCAGCGCTCCGGTGCGTCACATCTCGTCAGGAAGCAACCGCCTGAGCTCGCTTCTTCCGCGACGGGATGATGTCGTCGATCAGACCATACGCCTTTGCCTCGTCCGCGTTGAGAATTTTGTCGCGTTCGATGTCCTTCCGGACTTCCGCGGCGCTCTTTCCGGAGTGCTTCGCCACCATCTCCTCAAGGAGGGAGCGCATGCGAAGGATCTCGCGGGCCTGGATCTCGATGTCGCTGCCCTGGCCGCCACCCTCGGTGGAGGGCTGGTGGATGAGCATCCGGGCGTTGGGAAGCGCGAACCGCTTGCCCGGCGTGCCGCCCGCCAGCAGCACGGCCGCGGCGGAGGCGGCCTGCCCCAGGCAGACGGTCTGAATCTCCGGCCGGACGAACTGCATCGTGTCGTAAATCGCCGTCATGGCGGTGAAGGAGCCACCCGGCGAGTTGATGTAGATGCTGATGTCACGGTCGGGATCGAGCGACTCCAGCGTCAGCAGCTGGGCCATCACGTCGTTGGCCGACGCGTCGTCGATCTGCACCCCGAGGAAGATGATGCGGTCCTCGAAGAGCTTGTTGTACGGGTTCATCTCCTTCACGCCATACGACGTGCGCTCGACGAAGGAGGGGAGAACGTAACGGCTCTGGATGTTCACTTCAACTCCCCCTAAGAGACAGGACCCTGCGAGGGCACCTGCCGCGCGCTGCGCACGACGTGGTCGATGAAGCCGTAGTCCTTGGCCTCGTCGGCCGTGAACCAGCGGTCGCGGTCGGAATCTGCCTCGATCTGATCGAGAGGCTGGCCGGTGTGGTAAGCGATGCGCTCGGCCAGCGTCTTCTTCACGTAAAGCATCTGCTCCGCCTGGATGGCGATGTCGGCGGCGGTGCCACCGATGCCTCCGGACGGCTGGTGCATCATGACCCTCGCGTGCGGCAGCCCGTAGCGCTTGCCCCGGGTGCCGGCGGTGAGCAGGAACTGCCCCATCGAGGCCGCCATGCCCATCACAACCGTGGAGACGTCATTCGGTACGTACTCCATCATGTCGTAAATCGCCATGCCCGCACTCACCGAGCCCCCCGGCGAGTTGATGTAGAGCGTGATGTCACGCTCGGGATCGTCGGCCGCGAGCAGCAGCAACTCCGCGCAGATGCGGTTGGCGATCTCGTCGTTCACCTCCTGACCGAGCACGATGATGCGCTCGCGCAGCAGGCGCTGGTAAAGCTGGTCCTCAAGCCGGAAGGACGAGCCGTTCTCACGGCCTCGCGACTCAGGCTGATAGAAGGTCGGCGGGCTGGTCACAGCGTCACCTTCCGATGCGTCGTTATCGATTGGCTTTGCTTGTGACCTTAACGCGCGGCGCACCTAGCTCATGCCCCGTCCGTGGACTGTTCGCTGACGGCGCAGGTGTCGGCAGGGCCTCGGATGGAACCTCCAGAGGCCCGCGAACGTCGCGCTCGCGGACGAGTCGGCACAGGCTGTCCGCTGGGTACGGGCAGGGCCGCGGCGGCCGTCCCTGACATGCCTGAGGCCCTCGAACCGGTCAGGTTCGAGGGCCTCGGAACGCCTGGGAGGGGTTACGCCTCGGGCTTGTCCTCGGCCGGCTCCTCGGCGACCTCTTCGCCGTTGATCTCGGCGTAGATGGCCTTGAGGTCGACCTCGTTGCCGTCGGTGTCGACGACCTTGGCGGCGTCGCCGACGACGGACTTGGCCTTGTCGCGAACGATCTCGACCATGGCCAGCGTGAGCTGGTCGTTGTCGGCCAGATGCTGGGCCAGCTGGTTGGGCTGGACGCCCATCTCCATGGCGCGGCGGACGACGAAGTTGGTCAGCTCCTGCTCGGAGACGCCCAGCTCCTCGGACTTGACGATCTTGTCAAGCACGAAGCCGATCTTGATGGCCTTGTTCGAGCCGGACTCGAAGTCGGCGAGCCGCTCCTCCTCCGTCGTCTGGTAGAGACGGAAGAACGCGTCACGGCTGAGACCGCTCTCGGCGATCTGGTGGTCGAGGTTGTGCTTGCGGGCGTCGATCTCGGCCTTGAGCGCGCTCTCGGGGATCGGGATCTCGATCTTATCCAGCAGCGTGTCGAGGGCCTTCTCGCGGGCCTGGACGACCTGGTCGATCAGCTTGTTGCGGCGGGACTGCTCGCGGATGCTCTCCTTGAGCTCGTCGAGAGAGTCGAACTCGCTCGCCATCTGCGCGAACTCGTCGTCGAGCTCGGGCAGGACCTTCTCCTTCACCGTCTTGACGGTGATGATCACGTCGGCCTCCTCGCCGGCGTTCTCACCACCGACGAGCTCGGTCTTGAAGCCCTTCTCCTCGCCCGCGGACATGCCCTCGAGGGCGGCGTCGAGACCCTGGAGCACCGAGCCGGCGCCGACCTCGTAGGAGACCTCGCTCGCCTGCTGCTCCTCGATGTTCTGGCCGTCGATCTCGGCCCGCAGGTCCATGACCACGAAGTCGCCGGTGGCGGCCGGGCGCTCGACACCGGTCAGCGTGGCGAAGCGCTGGCGCAGCGCGTCGAGCTGGACGTCGACGTCGGCGTCTGAGACCTCGGCGGAGTCGACGGTGATCTCGACGCCCTGGTAGTCGGGTACGTCGAAGCTGGGACGGATGTCCACCTCGGCGGTGAACTCGATCTGCTCACCGTCTTCGATCTTCGTGACCTCGATGTCAGGCTGGCTGACCGGGAACACGTCGACCTCGTCGACGGCCTGGCCGTACAGCTTGGGCACCGCGTCGTTGAGGGTCTCCTCCAGCACCACCGCCCGGCCGAAGCGCTGCTCGATGATGCGGGCCGGGACCTTGCCAGGACGGAACCCGGGGACGCGCACCTGCTGCGCGACCTTCTTGTATGCCGCATCCATGCTCGGGCGCAGTTCGTCGAACGGCACCTCGACAGTGAGCTTCACCCGGGTCGGGCTGAGCTCCTCGACAGCGGTCTTCACGGGGTGGTCTCCTTGATCAAGCTTCGAGTGATCGCGGGCGCGTCCATTCGGTACGGCTCACGCGCCGCGCCCACATGAGCGACACTGGGGCATGCTCCGCCTCGGCGGGATCCAAGCGCCGTGCGCCAGTCTAGGGTAGATGCCTACCCGACAGCGACGCGACGAGCCTCAGAACTCTTCGGCGATCGACCGCAGCAACTCGACCGTTTCGTCCGGCGTGGTGCTGACGGCACAGAGCCGCTCCATCACCTCAGTGTACTTGTCGACGTCCTCGCGCTTGTCCAGGTAGAGAGCGCTGGCGAGCTGCTCGACATAGACCACGTCGGGCAGGTCGGAGTCGGGGAAGCGCAGGATGCTGAACGCGCCGCCCTCGGCACTGTGGCCGCCGAAGCTGAACGGCATGATCTGGATCGTGATGGCCGGCTGGCGCATCAGCTCCATGAGGTGCTGGATCTGGGCCCGCATCACCTCGACACCGCCGATCGGGCGGCGCAGCGCGGCCTCGTCGATGACCGCCCAGAAGATCGGCCCGTCGGACCGGTCGAGCACACGCTGGCGCTCCAGCCGGAGGTCGACCCTGCGGGCGATCTCCTCGGCGCCGATGCCGGCCGCGCCCGCCGTGACGACCGCCCTGGCGTACTCCTTGGTCTGCAGCAGGCCGGGGATGAACTGGACCTCGTACGTCCTGATCCGCGCGGCGGCCTCCTCCAGGCCGACGTACGCCTGGAACCACGTCGGCAGGACGTCGTTGAACCTGTGCCACCATCCCGGCTCGTTGGCCGTGGCGACCAGGTCGAGCACCGCCGAGCGCGCCTGTTTGTCGACGACGCCGTAAAGCGTCAACAGGTCTGCCACGTCGCGCTCCTTGAACCCGACACGGCCGAGCTCCATGCGACTGATCTTGGATTCGGACCCCCTGATCAGGTGGCCCGCCTCTTCGCGACTTACGCCCTTACCCTCTCTCAGCTTGCGCAGCTGAGAGCCCAGCAGGATACGCAGCGCCGTAGGGCCGGAACCCGGCGGGTTCTGCGTCACTCTGCCTCCTATCAAGGTCCGCACACACAGTGACACCTCTTCGGCGCGTATGACAAGGTCCCAACCTGGTGTCCGATTCGGTTACCCACATCACTCAACGCGCATGCTTCTGCACATTGCACCTGCACGTGCATTTGGGTCTTGCAGCGACCCGGAGTCGTGATCCATGATGGTCTAGTGCATATTGGCCAAACATGCACAAATTCGAGGCTATCTGGAGGTATCGGCGGGATGGTGGAGGACCCCTTGGCCACTGCCGATTGCCTGCAGATAACCCGTGAGGTCGGCTTCGAAACCCTCCTGACGGCACACAAGCCGTACACCACCTCGTGCCCGTTACCCTTCCAGGCCGATTCCGTGAAGACCGCCCGGGACGTGACCCGCTCGACACTGCGTAGCTGGGGCCTGCCTGAGCTGGGCGATGACGCCGCACTGGTCGTGTCGGAGCTGGTGACCAACGCCGTCAGGTACGCGATGTACGCGCGCGGCCGTCGCGAGATCCAACTCCTGCTGATGCGCGTGAGCCCGCACGTACTGCTGGCCGTGGCCGACCCGAGTGACGAGGTGCCGCGGCCGAAGGAGCCCGACTTCATCTCCGAGAACGGGCGCGGCCTCTACATCGTCGAGACCTACAGCCAATGCTGGGGCTGGGACGCGCTCGACCGCGGCGGCAAGGCCGTCTGGGCGCTCTTCCGCACCGACTCCTGAGCCGGGAGTTCCGTGCCGTCTACGGCGAGTCGCCCTACAGCTACCTCATGACTCGGCGCATCGAGCGGGCCTTCTACCACGACGCGCTGGGTTTCGAGGCGCGTGACGACGTGGGTCACGGGGCAAGCGCTGGATCCCCGCGCGCGACTGCCTGGTGACGGAAGAAGTAAAAAAGAAGGCCCCTCCCTGTATCGGGAGAGGCCTTTGAGCCTGTCGGGGCGACAGGATTTGAACCTGCGACTTCTTGCTCCCAAAGCAAGCGCGCTGCCAAGCTGCGCCACGCCCCGTCGCGCCGGTTGCGCACGCGCTCCGCTCCTCCGGTACGCTTACGCCCTAACGCCGGATGAAGTCTAGACCAGACTTCGACCGGTTCGCGCGGACGTAGCTCAATGGTAGAGCCCTAGTCTTCCAAACTAGCTACGCGGGTTCGATTCCCGTCGTCCGCTCCACGCACTGAGGCCCAGGTCAGGGAGATGATCCCGAGCCTGGGCCGTCCCGGTCATCAGCTCTCGGAGGCTCGCCCCCCGGCATACGATCACCCGCCGTGAGCATCTTCATCTACCTAGAGCGGGCGTTCGTCGGTGCCGAATGGCAGGCGTACGCGGCGATGGTGGTTCGAGGCCCTACGAGACAGAAAGCCTCCGGCGGGAACTCCGCTCCGAGATGATCGTGAGCGGCCGATCGCCGGCGCGAGCCGGCGGACTGAGGGCGATCGTTGGACCAAGCTTTCCTGACACGCGACTCAGCGCGTGCGTCACCGTCAGTAGTGTCAGTGGTGTGTTCCGTGTCGGGGCGCGTTCCCTGCGCGGACGTGTCACTCTCTTCGCGATCATCGTTGCGGCGTTGGTGCTGATCCCCGTCGGGATCGGCGCTGTCATCCTGACCAGGTCCCTGATCCTGAGCAACGCCATCGACGACACCGTGCAGGCGGCGGAGCGCATCGCCTCCCAGGTGGAGGCGGGTACGCTCCCGCGGGGAGCGAACGTCCCGGCACCCTCCTTTCCGGTGAATCTCGTGCAGATCGTCTCACCCGACGGGCGGATCGTGGCGACCAGCGACGAGGCCAGGACACTGCCTCGGCTGAGCAACCTCCAGCCGACCCCGGAGAAACCCGTTCTCAGTGGCCGGTCCTGCCTGCCCGACAGGTGCGTGGTGGTGACCGCCGTGCGGCCGACGATCGCGTCCGGCTCCCCCATCATCTATGTCGGGCGCGTCATGCCCGCGGCCTTGGTCACCCGTACCCTGGACATCGCGGTAATGGTCGAGACCGTGGTGCTCATCGGGTTCACCGGACTCGCGGCGTGGCTGCTCATGAGCCGGGCACTGCGACCTGTCGCGGTCATGGGAGCGGAGCTCGACCGGGTGAGTGCGAGCGACCTGAGCGCCCGGGTGACGCGGCCGCCGGGCGACGACGAGCTGAGCGCTCTCGCCGAACGGATCAACGGCACGCTGTCCCGGCTCGAACACTCCGCCGAGCAGCAGCGCCAGTTCGTCTCCGACGCCTCCCACGAGCTGCGCACCCCCATCGCGGGGCTGCGGGCGGAGTTGGAGAGCGCCCAGCTGTATCCGGACGACACCGATCTGGGCGAGTTGGTGAAGAAGACCCTGCGTGACACCGACCGCCTGGAAATGATCATGTCGGACCTGCTGTTCCTGGCAAGGACAGGAGCGCGGGTGGACGTGGCCAGGGAACGGCTGGACCTCGCGGAGCTGGTCCGCGAGGTGATGTCCACTCGCAGGGACAGGGTGCCCGTTCGTCTGGACCTCGCCGACGGCGTGGTGGTCGACGGCGTGAAAATGCAGCTGACCAGGGCGTTGAAAGATCTACTGGACAACGCCGAGCGCTACGCGGAGCACTACGTCCGCGTCGAGGTCGGCCGGAAGGAGGACAAGGCGGTGATCGCCGTGGAGAACGACGGAGTGGAGATCCCCGTAGCGGACCGCGAGCGGATCTTCGAGCGCTTCTCCCGGCTCGACACGGCACGCAGCCGCGAGGCGGGCGGCACGGGGCTCGGCCTGGCCATCGTGAAGGGCGTGGCGCTCGCGCACGCCGGCGACGTGCGGGTCGACGACTTCACCGGCGGCGCGAGATTCGTCCTCTATCTGCCCGCGGTGTGACCGGGCCGGGGAGGGGCCCATCCCGTGTGATCGGACCAGGGTAGGGTCCCCTCCGTGCGCGTGCGACCGATCTCGCCCGAGGCGCTGACGCTGGAGCTGGCCGAGCGGATCGACGGGCGTCCCCGAGGGGCATGGACGCGGGTGGCCGTCGACGGGGCTCCGCCCGCTCATCCCGAGCGGCTGGCCGACGCGCTGGTGGCTCCGCTCAAGCTGCGCGGCCGGCCGGTGCTGCGGGTGTCCGCCGCCGACTTCCTCCGGCCCGCCTCCCTGCGACTGGAGTACGGCAGGACGGATCCCGACGCCTTCTACGACGACTGGCTGGACACCGGGGCGCTGGTCCGCGAGGTGCTCGCCCCGCTGGAGGCGGGCGGCTCGGGCAGGGTGCTGCCGGCGTTGTGGGACAGCCGGGCGGACCGGGCCTACCGCCTGCCGTACGAGACGCTGCCGCGGGACGGGGTGCTGTTGCTCGACGGGACGTTGCTGCTCGGCAGGGGCCTGCCGGTGGAGTTGAGCGTGCACCTGTGGCTGTCGGAGGCGGCGCTGGAGCGCGGCACCGCGGACGAGGATCGGTGGCGCCTGCCCGCCTACGCGCGCTACGAACGCGAGGCGCGGCCCCAGGACACCGCCGACGTGGTGATCAGGGCCGACCGTCCGGGCCGACCCGCGCTCCAGGTTGACGGCTGATTCACGTACGGCGGCCTAGGTTGGCCGTATGACTCTCCAGTTCGGCTACTTCCTGGTGCCCAATGCCGCCGACCCGCTGGTCGAGTACGCCCGGCTCGCCGACGATCTCGGCCTGGACCTGATCGGCGTACAGGATCATCCCTACCAGCGTAAATACGTCGACACCTGGACCCTGCTCAGCGTGATCGCCGCCTCGACCGGGCGGGTCCGGGTCTTCCCTGACGTGGCCTGCCTGCCGTTGCGGCCGCCTGCCGTGCTGGCGAAGGCCGCGGCCAGCCTGGACGTGCTGAGCGGCGGGCGGGTGGAGCTCGGGCTGGGCGCCGGCGCGTTCTGGGACGCGATCGAGGCGTACGGCGGGACGCACCGGACGCCCAGGGAGGCGCTCGGCTCCCTGGAGGAGGCGGTCGCCGTGATCAGGGCGATGTGGAGCGGGGAGCGCAACCTGCGCTTCGCGGGTGAGCACTACCACCTGACGGGGGCCCAGTCGGGGCCCGTGCCGGCGCATCCGATGGAGATCTGGCTCGGCGTGACCGGGCCGAAGGCGCTGGCCCTGACCGGGCGGCTGGCCGACGGCTGGCTGCCCTCGTCCACGTGGGCGACGCCCGACCGGCTGGGTGAGTTCGGCGCCCGGATCGACGAGGCCGCCACGGAGGCGGGCAGGCGGCCGGGTGACATCCGCAGGCTCTACAACGTCAACGGGACGATCACCGACGGCGCCTCTGAGGGCTTCCTGAAGGGGCCGGCCGCGCAGTGGGTGGACGAGCTGACCGACCTGGCGCTCGGTTACGGCATGGACGGGTTCGTGCTCTGGCCGGACGGCGACCAGAGGCGGCAGCTCACGATCTTCGCCGAGGAGGTCGTGCCGGAGGTTCGCCGTCAGGTAGCACTGGAACACGAGGGGTGACCGAGGCAGACTGGTGCGGTGATCCCGAACCACTGGTACAACATCGTCCCAGACCTGCCCTCCCCGCCCCCGCCGCCGCTGCATCCGGCCACCCGGGAGCCGGTGGGGCCGGACGATCTCGCGCCGCTCTTCCCCATGGAGCTGATCGCGCAGGAGGTGAGCACCGAGCGGTTCGTCGCGATCCCGCAGGAGGTGCTCGACGTCTACCGGCTGTGGCGGCCGACGCCGCTGCTGCGGGCGCGGCGGCTGGAGAAGTCACTGGGCACTCCCGCCCGGATCTACTACAAGTACGAGGGCGGCTCCCCGGCCGGCTCGCACAAACCCAACACCGCCGTTCCGCAGGCCTATTACAACGCCCGCGAGGGCGTCCGCAAGCTGACCACCGAGACGGGCGCCGGCCAGTGGGGCAGCTCGCTGGCCTTCGCGTGCGCGCAGTTCGGCCTGGAGTGCGAGGTCTGGATGGTGCGGGCCTCCTACGACCAGAAGCCCTACCGCCGCTCGCTCATGCAGGTGTACGGCGCGACGGTGCACGCCAGCCCGTCACCCGTGACGAGCTCGGGCGCCAAGATCCTGGCCGGCGACCCCGGCTCGACGGGCAGCCTGGGCATCGCGATCAGTGAGGCCGTCGAGGTGGCGGGCGCGGGCGACGACGTCCGCTACGCGCTCGGCTCCGTGCTCAACCATGTGCTCATGCACCAGACGGTGATCGGCGAGGAGGCGCTCCAGCAGCTGGAGGAGATGCCCGATGTGATCATCGGCTGCACCGGAGGCGGGTCCAACTTCGGTGGCCTCGTCTTCCCCTTCCTGCGCGAGAAGCTGGCCGGGAAGATCAATCCGACGATCCGCGCGGTGGAGCCCGATGCCTGCCCGTCGTTCACCCGGGGCGTCTACGCCTACGACTTCGGCGACACGGCCGGGTTCACGCCGCTGCTGAAGATGCACACGCTCGGCCACGACTTCGTGCCGGACCCGATCCACGCGGGTGGCCTGCGCTATCACGGGATGTCTCCGCTGCTCTCGCACATGTACGAGCTGGGCATGTTCGAGGCGGTCAGCAGGTCGCAGAGCGAGTGCTTCGAGGCCGGTGTCCGCTTCGCCCGCACCGAGGGCATCGTGCCGGCGCCGGAGCCGACCCACGCGCTGGCCGAGACCATCGCCGAGGCGCTGCGCTGCAAGGAGACCGGCGAGGAGAAGGTGATCCTGACGGCGCTGTGCGGCCACGGCCACTTCGACCTGGCCGCCTACGACCGCTACCTGGCGGGGGCGATGGAGGACTTCTCGCTGCCCCAGGAGCGCATCGACGAGGCTCTCACGGGGCTTCCGGGGTAGATTGCCGCCCGTGGTGAGCGTGTCTCGCCACGGGCGACCTGCCGTTCAACGCGCCGTGGGGCGCTTGCCGTGGTTGGCCTTCTTCTTCTTGCGAGCCTTGCCCTTGCGAGCGCGTCTGGCCATGGCCTCTCCTCGGTGATCGAGTGGGATGCGATCTCCAAAGTCTCGCGCCTCCCGTCTCGGCACAAGCGATCCGCCGGTCCTAACATTCTTCAACATCTCCATGTCATAATTTGGTGGAATCTGTTGGAAGGAGTGGGAGCGTGCTCGCACAGCAGCGGCAGCAGACCATCCTCGAGCGCGTGCGCGGCAGCGGTGGTGTCCGGGTGGCCGACCTCGTGCGCGAGCTCGGCGTCTCCGACATGACGATCCGCCGCGACCTCGAGGTGCTGGCCGAGCGGGGTCTGCTGGAGAAGGTGCACGGAGGCGCCACGGCTCTCGGCCCCGGCTCCACCGAGGAACCGGGCTTCACCGCCAAGTCCGCCCGCCAGCAGCGGGAGAAGGACGCCATCGCGCGCCGCGCCGCCGGGCTGGTGCGACCGGGCACCGCCGTGGCGCTCTCTGCGGGCACCACCATCTGGGCGCTGGCCCATCACCTGATCAGCGTGCCCGAGCTCACGGTCATCACCAACTCGATCCCGGTCGCCGACGTCTTCCACCGCAATCCGCGCGCCGACCGCACGGTCGTGCTCACCGGCGGGGTCCGCACGCCGTCCGACGCGCTGGTGGGGCCCGTGGCCGTGGCCGCGATCCGCCGCCTGCACGTCGACACGCTCTTCCTCGGGGTGCACGGGATGGGGGTGCGGGCCGGGTTCACCACGCCCAACCTGCTCGAATCGGAGACCGACCGGGAACTGGTGAGCGCGGCGCACCGGCTGGTCGTCCCCGCCGACCACACGAAGTGGAACACGGTCGGCATCAGCACGATCGCCGAGCTGACCGAGGCCGACGTGGTCATCAGCGACGCGGCCCTTCCCGAGGACGCACGTCTTGAACTGGCCGAGCGGGTCGGCGAGCTGATCATCGCAGAGGATTCACAGTGAAACGGACCATCACCCACCTGGCCGACGGACGCGAGCTGATCTACTTCGACCGGCGTGACGACGCCGACCGGAGCGCGATCGACCGGCGACCGCTCGATCCCCGGCCGGTGGCCTCGGAGTTGCGGTACGACCCGCTGACCGAGGAGTGGATCGCGGTGGCGGGGCATCGGCAGACCCGGACGTTCCTGCCTCCGGCTGACGCATGTCCGCTGTGCCCGTCGTCCGGCACGCGGGCCTCGGAGATCCCGGCGCACGACTATGACGTGGTGGTGTTCGAGAACCGCTTCCCCTCCTTTTCCGGAAATTTCGGTGTCTATGAGGATGTGGGTGGGCTGAGTGAGGTCCGGCCGGGGGTGGGGCGGTGCGAGGTGATGTGTTTCACCGCTGACCACTCCTCGTCGTTCTCACGGCTGTCTTCCGCGCAGGTCGAGCTGGTCATGGACGCCTGGGCCGACCGTACGGCCGAACTGTCCGCCCTGGAGGGCGTCGAGCAGGTGTTCTGCTTCGAGAACCGGGGCGAGGAGATCGGCATCACCCTGACGCACCCGCACGGGCAGATCTACGCCTACCCGTACGTCACTCCCCGGACGAAGCTGCAGCTGGGCGCCGCCTCCCGCTACGCCGCCCGGCACGGGGGCGCCAACCTGTTCGCCGACGTGCTGGCCGCCGAGCGCGCCGCGGGGACCCGGGTGGTCGCCGCCAACGAGCTGTGGACCGCCTTCGTGCCGGCCGCCGCCCGCTGGCCGTTCGAGGTGCACGTGTATCCGCACCGGCGGACGCCCGACCTGGCGGCGCTGTCGGAGGAGGAGCGGGCAGCCTTCGCCCCGCTCTACACCTCGGTGCTGCGGGCGCTCGACGGGCTGTTCGACGTCGCCATGCCGTACATCTCGGCCTGGCACCAGGCGCCCGTACGGCGGGACCGCGAGCTGGCCTACCTGCACCTGGAGCTGTTCAGCATCAGAAGGGCCCCCGGGAAGCTGAAGTTCCTGGCCGGCTCGGAGTCAGCGATGGGCGCGTTCGTCAACGACGTGTCGCCCGAGGAGGCCGCGCGGATGCTTCGATCACAGGTAGATCACTAATTGATTTCTGCTTGGAGTCGCATGACCTTCGTTTTACTACTAATATCCCTTCTGCACCGGCCATAACTGCCGTTGCGGACCTAATTCCGGGCGCGTTGCCCGGGAGCCGGGGACCCACCGCATCTGGGGTGAATCCACTTCGGTGGTAGGGCTACTCCCATGCCCGAACCCGTCAGCTAACCCGGTCGGCAGAGGGAGAGGACATCTTCGTGGCGGCTGCGCTCCCCACGCGTCTTGCCATCGGCCTCATCGCCACCTCGGCCCTGGCTTTCGGCTCAGCGCCCGCGTCGGCCGCGCCGAAACCCAGCGAATCCCAGCTCCGGGCCGAGCTGAAGAGCCTGAACAAGAAGGTCGACAAGCTCATCGAGGCCTACAACCTCAAGCGGGTCGAGCTGACCAAGGCCCGCCAGGCCGCCGCGACCGCCGAGGAACGGCTCGCCACCTCCGAAGAGGCCCTCACGACGGCCGAGAAGCGGGTCGCCGAGATCGCCCGGCTGCGCTACCAGAACGCCGAGCTCTCCCTGCCCAGCGTGCTGCCTCCCACCAGCGGAGGCGGCGCGGCGGTGCTCGACCAGCTGACCGCCGAACAGCAGGCGGTCGTCCAGGGCGTGGCCGACGCCCGGGACGAGAAGAAGAAGGCCGCCGAGGCCGCCGCCGCGCTCGCCGCCAAGGTCAGCGCCGACGCGACGAGCGTCGACAAGCAGCGCGACGAGGCCGAGGACGTCATCAAGGACATCGAGAAGAAGCTGCAGGATCTCATCCCGGTCAGCACCGGCCGCCGCTCCAACGGCACCTGGACTCCCCAGCTCCCGTCCGGCTCGGACAACATCACCGCCCGTACGCGGGCGATCCGGGCGTTGATCCAGAAGAACTTCGCGCTGCCGTACAGCGTGGGCTGCTTCCGGTCGGGTTCGAGCGGCGAGCATCCGCTGGGGCGCGCCTGCGACTTCATGATGAGCAGCGGCGGCTCCATGCCGAGCGCGGCCAACCAGGCGCTGGGCGACCGCGTCGCCGAATGGACCCTGCAGAACAAGGCCAAGCTCGGGGTCAAGTACGTGATCTGGAAGCAGCGCATCAACCACGGGTCCGGCTGGAGCACCATGTCCAACCGGGGCAGCATCACCGAGAACCACTTCGACCACGTACACATCTCGATGCACTGAAGAGGAACGAACAGCTGAAGGGTCAGGACCGCTCAGGCGTTCGCGGGACGAGCAAACCTCGGTTGAACGCCTCGGTGACGGCGGCGGCGCGGTCCCCCACGCCGAGCTTGGCGTAGATGTTCAGCAGGTGGCTCTTGACCGTGGCCTCGGTGATGAACAGCCGGGCGGCCGTCTCACGGTTGGTGTTGCCGGCCGCCACGAGTTCGAGGACCTCGAGCTCACGCTGGCTGAGCAGTTGCGGCGCGGGTGTCCTGACCCGGTTCATCAGCCGTGCCGCCACCGCAGGGGACAGCACGCTCTCGCCCTTGGCGGCGGCCCGCGCACCTCGCAGCAGGTCCTCCCGGGGAGAGTCCTTGAGCAGGTAGCCGGTCGCACCCGCCTCGATCGCCGGAAGGACGTGGGTATCGGTGTCGTAGGTCGTCAGAACCAGCACGCGCGCGGTGACACCGAGCCTGGTCAGCTCGTTGATCGCGGTCAGCCCGTCCATGCCCGGCATGCGCAGGTCCATCAGGATCACGTCGGGCCGGAGCTCCTGGGCGAGCCGTACGGCGGCGGCGCCGTCCGCGGCCTCGCCCAGCACCTCGAATCCGGGCGCGGAGGCGAACATGCTGCTCAGCCCATCCCTGACGACGGGATGGTCGTCCGCGATCACCAACCGGATCGGGGTCTTGGCTACCGGCTCGGCCGCGTGATCGGTCATGCGTGGCTCCCGGCCGGCAGGGTGGGAAGGCAGGCCGAGATCCCGGTGCCGGCGCCGGGCTCGGACTCGATCTGCAAAGTGCCGGACAGTCCTTCGACGCGCTGACGCATGATGGCCAGGCCGAATCCGCCGCCGCGGGACGACGGCCATGACCCGCCGGTTGCGGCCGTGCCGGCTTCGAGACCCGCGGGATCAAAGCCCTTGCCGTCGTCACGTACGTCCAACGCGACCTCGTGCTCCAAGTACGACAGTGTCACCCCGACCCTGGTCGCGTGCGCGTGCTTGGCCACGTTGGCCAATGCCTCCTGTGCCGTGCGCAGCAGCGCGAACTCGGCCTCCGGTGTCATCGGCCGTACCGTGCCGGTCGTCGTGACGTGAACGGCGAGCCCGTGCAGCTTCGACCAGCGGTCAGCGACGTCGGCAAGTGCGTCGCTCAGGCGCGCGGTCTGCAACGGCTCGGGCCGGAGCGCGTCGACCGAGCGCCGCGCCTCGGCCAGGCTCTCCCTCGCCAGGTTCTTGACGGCTGCGAAAGGCCGGCGCCACGGCGCCGGGACCTCGTGCATCTGCTCGGCCGCCTGGAGTTGCGCGATGATGCCGGTGAGCCCCTGCGCCAGGGTGTCATGGATCTCGCGGGCCATCCGCTGGCGCTCGTCGAGCACACCCGCCTCCCTGGCCTGGGCGAGCAGCTGGGCATGCAGGCCGGCGTTCTCGGCGAGCGACGCCTCCAGCAACCGGTTCGTCCGGCTCAGCTCTTCGAGGGTCTGCTCGCGCCGCTCATCCTCCCTCTCGCCGCGCCGCAGGACCCAGGCGCAGGCGCACATCATGGCGATGTTGAAGGCGACGATGGTCACGTGCATCGTCAGGCCGAGCGCGTCCGTCTTGGGGACGCTGGACGCCTGCGCCATACCGGCCAGGACCGCCGCGGCGGCCACGCCCAGCAGCCGCCACGGCCAGCGCAGGACCGTGAAGGAGTAGATGTAGGCGGCAGGGGTGAAGAGCCCGAAAACGGGGTTACGGGCCACCAGGACCGCGGTGATCACGAGCAGCCCGACGACGAACACCCCCATGATCCGTGGCCGGTCCCGCCAGCCGGGACGCAGGGTGAACATGCCGAGCATCCACGCGGCCGCCAGCGCGCACAGGCCGAGGTCGATGAGCAACGAGCCGCCCGCCCAGTCCTCCACGATCATCAGGATCGGGACGAGGAGCGCCAGCAGCGTGTACGGCACCACGTTGACCAGGAGGAACGGCGGCTGTTGCGAAATCTCCCTGCTCAAAACTCCCTCTCCCCGCGGGATTCTATTCCAGCGTCCATTCCCAGCGTCTATTCCCAGCGGAACCAGCGGACCGCGACGAACGCGCACACCACCGCATAGGCCGCCAGGGTCAACAGCGGCACGGCGGACGGAAAGTGACCCAGGTACGCGTCCTGGAACGCCCCCATGCCCGCACCGAGCGGGGTGTAGTGGGCGATGTCCCGCAGCAGCGGCGGCATCTGCGAGATCGGCACCCAGAGTCCGGCGAAGAACATCATCGGGAAGAACAGCACCGTGCCGATCGCCGTGGCCGGGCCACGCCCGGGCGCGAGCGCGGAGATCAGCAGGCCGATCGCGAGCAGCGCGGCCGCCGCGAGCAGCCAGGCGAGGGCGAAACCGAGAAGGTGCTTCGGCAGGTCGACGCCGAAGCCGACCCCGGCCACCGCGAGGAACAGGACCATCGCGATGACCGCGATGGCGAAGTTGGCCACGAGCTGGCCGGCGAGCACGCGGGCCGGGCCGACGGGCGTGGTCCGCATGCGCCGCAGCACGCCGTTCTCGCGGTATCCCGCGAGCGTGGTCGGCAGGGCGGCCGTGGCCAGGACGGCGAGATTGAACAGGACCAGAACAGGGACGTAGAGGTCGAAGTACGTCAGGCCGCCGCCGCCCTCCACGGGCTCCCGCAGATCGGAGACGCTGCCGAGGATGATCAACAGGACCAGCGGGAAGCCGATACCCCAAAGGGGGGCGACCTTGTCGCGGACGCACAACGTGCTCTCGGCCTTGATGAGCCGCCACGTCGCGGAACTTCGCTCGGCGGTGACGGGGGGTGCGGCGGTGCGCAGGGCTGACATGGGTATGAGGTCCTCTCTGTGATGTGTTACCGAGGGCCGGGTTCGAGGCGCTTGCCGGTCAACTGGACGAACGCGTCCTCCAGGCTTGCCTGCTCGACACGCAGCTGTTCGGCCACGATCTGGTTGCGGGCCAGCACGGTGGTGACGGCGTTGAGCGCGTTGTCGTTGCCGCTGACGATGACCAGCTCACCCCGGCGGGTGACGCCGGAGACGTCGGGCAGGCTCGTCAGCAGGCGGTCGTCCATCGGCCTGGACGGGCGGAACTGGATCCGCTGCTCGATGCGCGCCCGCTCGGTCAGACCGGCCGGGGTGTCCACCATGACGACACGGCCGGCGTCGATCAGCGCGAGCCGGTCGCACAGCCGCTCGGCCTCCTCCATGAAGTGGGTGACCAGCACGATCGTCACCCCTCGAGAGCGCACGTCCTCGATCAGGTCCCAGGTGTCGCGCCGGGCCTGCGGGTCGAGACCGGTGGTGAGCTCGTCCAGGATCGCCACCCGGGGGTTGCCGATGAGCGCCAGCGCGATCGAGAGCCGTTGTTTCTGGCCGCCGGACAGCTTGGCGTACCTGGTCTTCGCCTTGTCCGCCAGGCCGAGGCCGTCCAGCAGCGCGCGCCAGTCGGCGGGCTCGGAGTAGAAGGAGCTGTAGAGCTCCAGGGCCTCGGCGACCTGTAGCCGCTCGGGGAGGTGGCCGGCCTGCAACTGGACGCCGAGCCGCCGGGTCAGCTCGGCGCGGTCCCGGAGGGGGTCGAGCCCGAGCACCCTGATCTCACCGCGATCCGGCATGCGGAGGCCCTCGATGCACTCCACGGTCGTCGTCTTGCCGGCGCCGTTCGGGCCGAGGATGCCAAAGATCTCACCCTCCTGGACGGTGAGCGAGACATCATCGACCGCGATCTTGTCGTCATAGCGTTTGTGGAGGTCGCGTACCTCGATCACTGGTGGCATGCGCGCGTCCTTTCGGGTTCGGCCCATCGGCGATTGGCGCATTCAGCCTGCTACGACCAGCACTTCTTCCAACACCGGCCAGGAGACGGGACCTGGCTGCCGAGCGGTGGAGGCGTCGGCTCAACCGAGCGGTGGAGGCGATCCACCGATCGGTGGATCGCCACCCGGACGGGGACATGGGAGAGCGGCAGGACCGGTCGCACCTCGAAACGGACGATCGACACCCACGCGAATCGGGCGACGGGCCGCGGACCCGATGTTCAGCGGCGTGACCGCGTCAGGTCGCCATGGCACTGTCGACGACGTCGTTTCCACCCTCGCGCACCTCGCGGGCGACGGAGACATGGCTGTTCTCGCCGGTCATGCGAACTCTCAGGATGACACTCCGTAGCGGGTGACGATCGCGGCGGCGCGGTCGCGCAGGGAGGTGCGCAACCACTGCGGGGCCAGGGCTTCCGCGTTCGTACTGAGCTGCCACAGCGCCCATTCGGCGTGTCGTGAATCTTGGAAGGTCACCTCCAGCCGCAGCCAGCCATCCGCGCCGGGTTCCTCGGCGCGGACGGCCAGCGCGGTGCCCAGCAGGTCCTCCCGCCGCGCCGGGTTCACCCGCACCAGCACGGTGACCTGGTCGCCGCCGGCCCGAAACCGCGTGCTGCGTTCCTGCCAGGCCCGGTCCAGATCGACCCGGTCTGGTCGCTGTGCGGGTTCGGCGAGTTCCTTGGCGGCCAAGACACGGGACAGCCGGTAGGTGCGGTCCGCGCCAGACCTCGTGGCCAGCAAGTAGCCCCGGTCGCGTATGGTGACCAGGCCGATCGGGTCCACCGTGCGCCACTTCGGGGTCTGGTCCACGGCCGCGTAGTGGATCTGCAGCTTGTGTCCGGCGAACACCGCGCGCAGGACCTCGGCCGCTATGGCGTCAGGCACCTCCTCAGCGGCCACCCGGCGCGAGAGGAGGTCGGTCTCGGGGTCGATGAGCAATCGCTCGGCCGCGCCGGCCGCGGTGTCCCGATAGCTTTCGGGGAGCGCGTCAACCACCTTGAGCATCGCCGAAGCGAGCGCCGAGCCGAGGCCGAATGCCTGCGCGCCGCGCCGCGATCCGGCTACCAGCAGGGCAAGGGCCTCGTCGGGGTTCAGCCCGGTGAGCTCGGTCCGGAAACCGGGCAAAAGCGCGAAACCGCCGTGCCGGCCACGTTCGGCGTAGACCGGCACGCCGGCCGCGGACAGCGCCTCGATGTCGCGCAGCACGGTGCGGGTGGATACCTCCAGCTCGCGGGCCAGCGTGGCCGCGGACAGCCGACCGTGCCGCCGCAGCAGCAGCACCAGCGAGACCAACCGGTCTGCGCGCATACCAGAACTCTACCGAAATATACGACACAGGATGTCGTGATTTGTTGGAAGGCTCATCAACACGACCAGAGCATGGCGGCTACCGAGCCGATGGACGTACGAACTCTCGACGAAACGAATGGAGCTGATGTGGCAATGGAGCGAACGGCGGTCAACCCGTGGGCGTGGTCGGTGGAGATGGGCTACAACCAGGGTGAGATCGTCTCCGGGCACACCCGGACCCTCTACTGCTCTGGGCAGACCGCGATGAGCGGTGACGGCAAGCCCCAGCATGGCGGTGACATGGCGGCGCAGTTGGCGCTGACCCTCGACAACCTGGAGGCCGTGCTCGGCGAGGCCGGCATGTCCCTCGCGAACCTCGTCCGGCTCAATGTCTACACCACCGACGTCGATCGGCTTTTCGAGCACTACGGCGTGCTGGCGTCGCGGTTGGGCGCCGCCGGGGTGGCACCGTCCACCACGATGCTCGGGGTGACACGGCTGGCGGTCCCCGACCTGATGGTCGAGCTTGAGGGGACCGCCGTCGCGTGACGCGACCTCGCCGCCTCCGGCAGGGCTGCCGGAGGCGGCACATCGCCGTGGACCGCCCCCGCCGGGCCGGATTTCAGGCGCGTGTGGGCTGCCCCTAAATGCTTTGCCCGCGGATGGCGCGCACTGGGATGCTCGGCCGAGCAGGAACGGAGAGGAAACCGCGAAGTGGCCGTCACCGCATCCAGCAAGCCGTCCGAGTCCGAGCCGGAAGTCCGCACGGCGGCCGGCGTCCTCCGCGGCGGCCGGGAAGCGGGCTTGGCGGTCTTCCGCGGCATTCCGTTCGCCGAGCCGCCGGTACGCGCCCTCCGTTTCGCCGCGCCGCAGCCGGTGCGCAGCTGGGACGGTGTGCGCCCGGCGGTCGCGTACGGCCCGCCGCCCCCGCAGTCCGGCGTGCTCGGGGTGTCTCAGGACACCGCCGGCGACGACTGGTTGACGCTCAACGTCTGGACACCGGAAGCGGATCCGGCGGCAGGGCTCCCGGTGATGGTGTGGATCCCCGGTGGCGGTTACGCCATGGGCGACTCCAGCCTCCCGGAATACGACGCCGGGCACCTGGCCGGGAGCGGAACCGTGGTCGTGACCCTCAACTACCGTCTCGGTATCGAGGGTTTCGCCCAGATCGACGGAGCCCCGGCCAACCGGGGCCTGCTCGACCAGGTCGCGGCCTTGCGGTGGGTGCGGGACAACATCAGGGTGTTCGGCGGCGATCCGGACCGGGTCACGGTCTTCGGGCAGTCGGCGGGTGGCGGATCGGTCGCCGCGCTGCTCGCCATGCCGCGCGCCGCCGGGCTCTTCCGCCGGGCGGTCGCGCAGAGCGTGCCGGGGACGTTCTTCTCCCCCGAGTTGGCCGCCGACATCGCCGCCGCCTGCGCCGCGGAGCTGGGGGTACGGCCCACGGTGTCCGGCCTGTCGGCGGTGGCCCCGGCCCGGCTGCCCGCCGCGGGCGACGCGATCTTCGCCAAGACGGTCCGGTGGCGGGAGCGCTGGGGGCAGATCACCCACCGGCCGATTCCGTTCGCACCGGTCGTCGACGGTGACGTCCTGCCGGTGACCCCTTGGCAGGCGCTGGCCCATGGCGCCGCCCGGGACGTCGGGCTTCTCATCGGGCACACGCGTGACGAGCACCGGTTGTTCAGCTTGATCGACGGCGTCTTCGGCCAGGTCACGCATGAGCAGACCGAGACCGCTCTGCGCATGCTCGCCCCCGGCCCGGACGGTGCACGCCGGTACCGGGAGGCGTTCCCGGCCGCGGCCGATGAGGAGCTGTACGAGCTGGTCAACGCGGACTGGTTGTTCCGCATGCCGAGCCTCCACCTTGCCGACGCGCAGATCGCCGGCGGCGGCCAGGCCCACCTCTACGAACTGACCTGGTCCACTCCGGGCTCAGGCGGTGCCCTCGGCGCCTGCCACGGCCTGGACGTGCCGCTCGTCTTCGGCAACCTAAGCAGCGGACAGCCCGCCATGCTGATCGGCGACCCGCCCTCCCCGGTGGCGGAGGAGCTGTCCGCGCAGATCCGCGGGGCGTGGACGGCGTTCGCCGCTCACGGCGACCCGGGCTGGCCTGCGTACGACGCCGACCACCGCCTCACACAGCTCTTCGACACGCCGTCGATGGTCGCCGCCTACCCGGAAGAGACCTCGCGGCTGCTGTGGCAGGACCACACCTTCCCGGCGCTTCCGCTGCTCGCGCGGTGAAGCAGCATTCGCACCACTGGAAGAAGCCTCTCCGCCACCGAACCCAGGGGACGTTCGCCGCTCAAGCGCCCTGAGACGCGACACCGTCATCCGGCTCGGGCGCGCGTTGCCGAGGGGCCTAGTCTCCCATCATGGCGATCAAGAACTCGCACTGCTCCTACTGCGGTCAGGCGTTCACCCCTGACCAGGCATGGCCTCGGGCCTGTTCCGGCTGCGGCAACACCGGTTATCTCAATCCGCTGCCGGTCGCGGTGATGCTGCTGCCGGTGGACGACCGCCTGCTGGTGGTGCGCCGTGCCATCGAGCCGGGCCGTGGTGAGCTCGCCCTGCCCGGCGGTTTCATCGACATGGGCGAGTCCTGGCAGCGGGCTGCCGTCCGGGAGCTCCGCGAGGAGACGGGGGTCGTCGTGGACGTGGCTGACGTGCGGCTCTTCGACGTGCTCAGCGCTCCCGACGGCACCGTGCTGATCTTCGCGCTGGGGCCGCGGATCGGCTCGGCCGCCCTCCCTCCGATGGCGGCCACGGCCGAGACGACCGGCTGGTCGCTGATCGCCGGGCCACGGGAGCTGGCTTTCACGCTCCACACCAGGGTCGTGGCGGAGTACTTCGCCCGCGAAGCCGCCGAACACGGCTGACGGGAGCGACTTACGGCGGTGGCCCATCAAGAGGACAGTTCGCGTAACCGTCAGGGCATGCGGGCCACGAGGGACTTGGGCGCGATCACGCGGTAGGCGTCGGCGACGATCTCCGCGATCTCCGCCCAGTCCACCTCGACGTCGAGGTAGACGCCGAGCCAGCCCCGGTGGCCGACGTACGGCGGGCGGAAGAACCGGGCGGGGTCCTCGGCCACCAGCTCCTCCTGCACTCCAGGAGGGGCCGCGCACCAGAAGCCCAGCCGGTCGTCGTGGTGATGGTCGGCGTAGCTGACGAACGTCTTCCTGCCTCTGACGAACCAGGTCGGCTCGCCGTGGCTGAGTCGTTCGGTGGTCTCGGGCAGGGCCAGGCAGAGCCTGCGCAGCTCGTCCAGCGGATCCATCCCTCGGATCACCCGGTGAGCCTGAGCGGATTGAACAGGTCGGCGTACACGAGCAGACCGGCCATGATGATCATCACGAAGGCCAGCGCGTAGGTGAGCGGCAGCACCTTGGCGATGTCGACGTAGGCGGGCTCGGGCCGCCGCATGACCCGGGCATAGCCGCGCTTGATGCCCTCCCAGAGGCCGCCCGCGATGTGGCCGCCGTCGAGCGGCAGCAGCGGGATCAGGTTGAACATGCCGATCGCCAGGTTGAAGCCGGCCAGCAGGTTGACGAAGAAGGCGTACTTCTGGATGCCGGTCATGTCGGAGGCGAGGATCTCGCCGCCCATGCGCCCGGCGCCCACGACGCCGACCGGGCCCTCGGGATCGCGTTCCTGGCCCGAGAAGGCGGCGTGCCACACACCGACCATCTTCTCCGGCAGCTTGACCAGCGAGACGGCCACCCTGCCGGTCAACTCGGCCATGTAGCCGACCACCTGGCCCATGCTCTGCTTCTGCATGACCTCGGTGGGCCTGACGCCGAGGAAGCCGACGTTCTTCTCGATCGTCGCCGGGTCGTCGAGCTTCGGCCGGTCCTGGGCGATGAGCGTGACGTCGAGCGTCGTGGGCTTGCCGTCGCGCAGGATGCCGATCTTGACGGCGCCCGCGCCGTGTGAGCGGATCTGACGGGTGGCGTCGTCCCAGGAGGAGACCGGCCGGCCGTTGAAGGAGACGATCTCGTCACCGGGCTTCATGCCCGCCTTGGCGGCGGGGGTGGGCTGGTCGGTGGACTTGCACTCGGTGCGCTTCTCACCGGCCGGGATCACGCACGTGTGGGTCTGCGGGGACACGATCGGGGCGTAGGCGGGCAGGCCGATGCCGACCAGCAGGATCGAGAAGAACACGAACGCCAGCACGAAGTTCATCGCCGGGCCGCCGGACATGATGATGACCTTCTGCCACCACTTCTTCCGGTAGAAGACGCGGTCCTCGTCGCCGGGCCGGACCTCTTCCTGGGCCACCTCGCGAGCGGTCTCGATCAGGTTCTGGAACGGGCCCGTCGAGCTGCCCCTGAGCTTGGTGGGGTCGTCGCCCGGCCGGGGCGGCAGCATGCCGATCATGCGGATGTAGCCGCCGAGCGGCAGCCACTTGACGCCGTACTCGGTCTCGCCCTTCCTCCGGGACCAGGCCGTCGGCCCGAAGCCGACCATGTACTGGGGCACCCGGACACCGAAGAGCTTGGCCGGCACGAGGTGGCCGATCTCGTGCAGTGCGATGGACACCATCAGCCCGATGAAGAAAATGGCGATCCCCGCGAGGAAGAGCCAGTCCATATACGCGCGCTCCCGGCCGGCGGAAAGGTCTTGACGGAATCAGACTAGTCGAACTCTCCCCACCTGGATGGCTTGCGCACCCTTTGCGGAATCGCCAGACTGCGTTGACAGTATGAGATCAAACGATCACTCTGAGGCATGACGAAGGGGGCGCCTTGATCCGGATTTTGGTCGCCGAGCACCTGCCGCTGGTGCGGCGCGGCCTGGTCGCCTCCTTCGACGCCGAGCCTGACCTGCAGGTCGTCGCCGAGGTGGGCAGCGCCGAGGACGTGCTGCCCGCGGCGCTCACCTGTGAGCCAGACACGGCGGTCATCGACCTGGACCTGCCCGGTTCGGGCGGAATTCCCGCCGTAGCACGGCTGCACGAGAAGGCGCCCGGCTGCCGGGCGCTGATCCTGTCCGCCCAGCCGACCCCCGGCCAGGTGCGCAGGGCCCTGGCCGCGCACGCGCTCGGCTTCATGAGTCTCGACGTCGCTCCCGAGCAGCTGGCCGAGGGCCTGCGGCAGGTCGCGGCGGGCCGCCGGGCGATCGACTCGGAGCTGGCGATCGCCGCCCTGCAGTGCGCCGCCAACCCGCTGACTCGGCGGGAGGTCGACGTGCTGCGCATCGCCGCCGGTGGCGCCCGGTCCGCGGAGATCGCCGACCAGTTGTTCCTGACGGTCGGCACCGTGCGCAACCACCTGTCGCGGATCATGTGCAAGACCGGCGCGCGCAACCGCCTCGACGCCGTACGCATCGCCAGCGACTCAGGCTGGCTCTGACCGCCACGAGCGGGCCGAACCCCGGACGGAGCCGCGCCGCTCCCCCGGGGCTCGGGCTCATGGGCAGAGCGTTACGAGAATCCCAGGACTCCAGCGCACCGGCCAGTGACCACGATCATGGTTGGGCCATGCGGTCGGTCATGGTGCGACCCATGTCGTTCGTCACTACAGGGGCACCACAGGGCTTGCCACGCGGGCGCTATGGGCGCCAGATGAGCACCAGCGCGCAGTCGTCGTTGTGGCCCGACGACATGACGTTGACCAGCGCCCGCGCGCCGTCGCGGAACCCCGACGGCAGCAGCCGTTCCGCCTCGCCGAGCAGCTTGTCGAGCCCGGCGTCGATGTCGCGGCCGGGCTCCTCGATCAGCCCGTCGGTGTACAGCAGCAACGCGTCGCCCTTGCGCAGGGTGCCGCTGTCGGGCTCGCAGTGCAGGTCGGGCACCACGCCCAGCACCACGCCCTTGGCCGTGGCGACCTGCCAGTTGCCGGTGCCCGCGTCGAACTTCACCACCGGCGGATGGCCGGCCGAGGTGATCGTGTAGGCGCCCGTCGTGAGATCGAGCCGGACGTGCACGGCGGTCACGAACCCCTCGTCGCCTCGCTGGCGGTGGAGGTAGGCGTTGCAGGCCGGCAGGAAGTCGTCGACCGAGCCGAGCAGCCCGCCGAAGGTGCCCGACAGCAGCAGCGCTCTGGTGCCCGCGTCGACGCCCTTGCCCGACACGTCGACCAGGGCGATCTCCACCTTGTCGTCGGCGCGCATGGAGACCAGGAAGTCGCCGCCGAAGGAGGACCCGCCCGCCTGCTTGAGCACGACCTTGGCGCCCCAGTCCTTGGGCAGCGCGGGCAGCTCGCCCTGGCTCTTGAGCCGGTCACGCAGCTCCAGCAGCATCGCGTCGCCGCGCAACCCCTGCACCCCGAGTTTGCCGCGGGTGCGGGCCATGAGCACGGCCAGGACGGTGGTGAAGCCGATGGTCACCATGAGGCCGAGCCCGATCCGGCCCACGCCGAGGGTGAAAGCGATGTAGCCGAGCGCGACGACGACGGCCACGAGCAGCTTGCCCAGGCTGGCGAGGCGCAGTTGCAGCCCGCCGAGCAGGGTGATGAGGATGAGCAGCGAGGGCGAGAACCACTCGGTCGAGACGCGGGCGGCCAGCAGGCCCACCAGGAGCGTCAGCACGGTGAGGGTGACCAGCAGGTTGCGGTCGCGGGCCAGCGGCCCTCTCCGGAGAAACCGTACGGCGGACACCAGGAACGGCACCCGTACGAGGAGCGCACGGAGCCATGGCGGGATCAGCGGCGCCGGACGGGAACTCATGATGCGCCTGACTGTAGCGGTCTGGCCCGCCTTTGGGCAGCCCACTTGACCAACACCTTGATCATCTTGCCTGATAATCGGTGGCCCTCACTCCTGGCCGCTCATACGGTGGACGGATGACGTATCCGATCCGTCCGGTTGACGAGGCCGAGTGGCCGGCGTTCGCCGAGGTGCTCTCCGAGGGGTTCGGCTGGACGCCGCATCCTCAGCAGTCCGCACGGTACAAGGCGCAGACCGAGTTCGACCGCACCCTGGCGGCGTTCGACGGCGAGGTCATCGCGGGCGTCACGGCCGTCTTCAGCCTCACGATGACCGTGCCGGGCGGGCAGATCCCGGTCGGTGGCGTGACAGGCGTCAGCGTCCTTCCCTCGCACCGCCGCCGTGGCGTGCTGTCCGCGCTGATGCGCCGGCAGCTGAACGACATCCGCGAGCGGGGCGAGGCCGTCGCCGCCCTCTACGCCTCCGAGGCGGCGATCTACGGCAGGTTCGGCTACGGCCGGGCCGCCGGGGAGCTGTCGTTCCGGATCCACACGCACGGCTCGGCCTTCGTCCGGAACGCTCCCGTCGACCCGTCGCTCCGGATCCGGGTGGCGAGGCCGGCCGAGGCGAGGGGCGACTTCGAGCGGCTGTTCGCGTCGATCGTGCCCCGGCGCCCCGGCCGCTACCTGCGCAAGGAGGAGTTCTGGACGGGCCAGCTGGCCGACGAGGAGATCGACCAGCGCGGTGACGGCATACTGCGTTCGGTGATCGCCGAGGACGACGGGGGCCTACGCGGCTACGCGCTGTTCCGGATCAAGGCGAGCTGGGACTCCAACGGCGTGCCCAACGGCGAGCTGAAGCTGTATGAGCTGGAGGCGTCCGATCCGGCGGCGTACGCGCTGCTGTGGCGCAGCGTGCTCGACCGTGACCTGGTCTCCCGGGTGGAGGTGGGCGGCAGGCCGGTCGACGACCCGATCGTCGCGCTGCTGGCCGACCCGCGGCAGCTGCGCGCGTCATGGTCGGACGAGCTCTGGGTCCGGCTGGTCGAGGTCGACCGGGCGCTGACCGCACGGTCCTACTCGGCGGCCGTCGACGTGGTCATCGAGGTCGAGGACGACGTGTGCCCGTGGAACGCCCGCCGCTGGCGGCTGAGCGCCGATCCGACGGGCGCCGAGTGCAAGCCGGTCGAGGTCGAGCCCGACGTGACGCTGCCGGTCGCGTCGCTCGGCTCGGCGTACCTGGGCGACGGCCTGCTCACCACGCAGCTCGACGCCGGGCTGCTGCGCGAGCACTCGCCCGGCGCGGTGCGGGCGCTGGCCACGGCGATGTCGTGGAGCCCGAAACCATGGGCGGGGCTGACCTTCTGACGTAGTCTCCGAAGCATGGCGCTGCAGAGTTTGCAGATCACGGCGGTCACCGCGATGCGCGCGCGCGACGTGTCGAAACCGTCGAAGGAGCAGCAGGAGGCCGCCGACCGGCGGCCCCTGCGTGACGAGATGCCGAGGCGCGATCCCAAGCGCCGCGGCGGTTAGGGCAGCGAGGGCAGCTGGCCGATGGTCTCGTAGGTCTCGACCTGGGCGATGCGGCGGCTGTGGCGCTCGGCGCCGGAGAAGGGCGTGGCCAGGAAGACCTCGACGAACCTGGTGGCGTCCTCGGTGGAGTGCATCCGGGCGCCCACGCTGACCACGTTGGCGTTGTTGTGCTCGCGGGCGAGCCGGGCCGTCTCCTCGCTCCAGGCCAGGGCGGCGCGGATGCCGCGCACCTTGTTGGCGGAGATCTGCTCACCGTTGCCGGACCCGCCGATGACCACGCCCAGGCTGCCCGGGTCGCCGGCGACGCCCTCGGCCGCCCGCAGGCAGAACGCCGGATAGTCGTCCTCGGCGTCGTAGACGAAGGGACCGCAGTCGGTCACCTCGTGACCGTGGTCCTTCAGCCAGGACACGAGATGGTTCTTGAACTCATAGCCGGCATGGTCGGCACCGATGTAGACGCGCACGGCTCCAGTCTTCCACAGCGCCGTCCATCGGACTCCCGGGCGCGTGCGCTCTGGCTAGAGTAAGGGACCCTACCCTTACCCACTCCTTACGGAAGCAGAGCACCCATGCGTGAGATCCGTGTGATCGGCGACCCGGTCCTGCGCACGCCCGCGGAGCCCGTGGAGGGCTTCGACCGCGAGCTGCGCCGCCTGATCGACGAGATGTTCGAGGCGATGTACGCGGTGAACGGGGTCGGCCTGGCCGGCCCGCAGATCGGCGTGTCCCGGAGGCTGTTCGTCTACGACATCAGCGGCCGCAAGGGTCACGTGGTCAACCCCGTGCTGACCGTGGACGATCCGGAGGAGATCCTCGACGAGGAGGGCTGCCTGTCCGTCCCCGACCGGCAGGTGGGCCGGCCGTCGTACGCGCCGGTCGCGCGGGCCTCCGGGGTAACGGTCGAGGGCTTCGACCGGCTGGGCCGGCCCGTACGGGTGAAGGCGCGCGGCTCGCTGGCCCGGTGCTTCCAGCACGAGAGCGAGCATCTCGACGGCAGGCTGTACCTCGACCGGCTGCCCAAGAGCGAAGCCCGCAAGATCATGCTGAAGGCGTAGGTTGGCGGCATGACCTCACTTTCGAGACTTTCGGGCATGGGCGCGTTGGTGACCGGGGGCTCTCGCGGCATCGGCCGGGCCATCGTGGAGCGGCTGGCCGCCGACGGGGCCGACGTGGTGTTCAGCTACCACACCAGCACCGAGGCGGCCGAGCGGGTGGCCGCCGAGACGGGCGCGCTGGCCGTACGCGCCGACCAGGGCAGCGAGGAGGACCTCGCCCGGCTGTTCGCCATGGCGGAGAAACGACTGCCGGGCGTCGACATCGTGGTCAACAACGCGGCCGAGGGCGGTCAGGGACCCATCGCCGACGTGACGAGGGAGACCTACGAGCGAGTGTTCGCGGTCAACGCCCGCGCGACGTTCCTGGCCATCCAGTGGGCGGGCAGGGTGATGCGCGACGGCGGCCGGATCATCAACATCTCCAGCCTCAACACCTCGCTGCCCGCGCCCGGCATCGCCCTCTACGCGGCCAGCAAGGCGGCGGTCGAGCAGTTCGCCAAGGTGGCGGCGCGCGAGCTGGGCGGACGCGGGATCACCGTCAACATCGTCTCGCCCGGCGCCACCGACACCGAGATGCTGCGCGCCGGCAACCCGCCGGAGGCGCTGGAGCAGGCGCCCGTCTTCACCGCGTTGGGGCGGCTCGGCCGGCCCGACGACATCGCGGCCGTCGTCGCCTTCCTGGCCGGCCCCGACGGGCGCTGGATCACGGGGCAGAACCTCCTGGCCACCGGCGGCATGCTCCTCTGACGGCCGTGGCGGCCAGATCGGCCGGATCGGCCGCCACGGGGTCACAGCTGCAGCGACTTGATCTCGAGGTACTCGTCGAAACCGTGCTCGCCCAGCTCACGGCCCACGCCCGACTGCTTGTAGCCGCCGAAGGGCGCCATCGGGTTGAACGCGCCGCCGTTGATCATCACCTGGCCGGTGCGGAGCCGCCGGGCCAGCGCGACGGCTCGCTCCTCGGTGGCGGACCAGACCGCTCCGGACAGGCCGTACCTGGTGCCGTCGGCGATCTGCACCGCCTGGTCCTCGGAGGTGTAGGGGATGATCGACAGCACCGGGCCGAAGATCTCCTCCTGCTCGATCGTCATGCCGGGTTCGACCGCGGCGAAGATCGTCGGCTCGACGAAGTAGCCGCGGTCCAGGGGCGGCTCGGTGCCACCGGCCACCAGCCGGGCGCCCTCCTCCTGGCCCCGGTTGATGTAGTGGACCACCCGGTCGCGCTGGGTGGCGGAGACGAGCGGGCCGACCCGGGTGGCCTCGTCGAACGGGTCGCCGACGGTGTATTTGCGCGCCGCCTCGACGGCCAGGCCGACGGCCTCGTCGTACTGGTCGCGGTGGACGATCATGCGGGTCCACGCGGTGCAGGTCTGGCCGGCGTTGACGAAGCAGTTGGCGACGCCGACCTTGACGGCCACCCCCAGATCGGCGTCGGGCAGGATGATGTTGGCGGACTTGCCGCCCAGCTCCAGCGCGACGCGCTTGACCGTCTCGGCCGCCAGCGCGGCCACTCTGCGGCCCGCGGCCGTCGAGCCGGTGAAGGAGATCATGTCGACCTCGGGGTGCGCGGCCATGGCCTCGCCCACCACCGGGCCCCGCCCGCTGACCAGGTTGAACACGCCGGGCGGCAGCCCGATCTCGTGGAAGATGCCGGCCAGCGCGTAGGCGGCCAGCGGCGCCACCTCGCTCGGCTTGAGGACGACCGTGCAGCCCGCGGCCAGCGCCGGGGCGACCTTGCAGATGATCTGGTGCAGCGGGTAGTTCCACGGGGTGATCGCCGCGACCACGCCGACCGGCTCCTTGACCACGAGCGAGTTGCCGACGCGTGACTCGCGCGGGTGGTTCTCGGCCAGCCGGCCGAAGGAGGCCAGCACTCCGGCGGGCATCAGGGTCTGCACCTTGAGCGCGAAGCCGAGCGGTGCGCCCATGTCGGTCGCGATCGTCCGCGCGATCTCGTCGGCGCGCTCCTTCAGCAGCTCGGCGGCCGCGGCCAGCAGCTTGCCCCGCTCGGCCGGCGCGGTGGCCGACCAGGAGGGGAAGGCTCTTCGCGCGGCCAGGACCGCTCTCTCCACGTCGTCAGGGGAGCCCGCGGGCACCCGGTCGATGATTTCCTCCGTGGCCGGGTTGACAACCTCGATCGCCTCACCCGAGGCCGAAGCGGTCCAGGCACCGCCGATGTAAAGCTGACGCATAGCCCCCATCCTCGCGCGCCTGCCGTCACAAAGCGAGGACAGGCGCTTGACGCACCCTTTTCAGCAGAGTAAAGGCATGCGCCCGGGATTGCGGGTGTTGTTCCGAACTCAGTCGAATGTCAGCGGGCGCGTACGGGAGCGCTTGATCTCGAAGAAGTCCTCGAACGCGGTCACCAGGAGCACGCCGTCCCAGAGGCGGCCGGCCTCCTCGCCGCGCGGGACGCGGGTGATGACGGGGCCGAAGAAGGCATTGGCTCCGACGCGGATCACAGGGGTGCCGACCTCCTGGCCGACCAGCTCGATGCCGGTGTTGTGCGACTCGCGTACGGCGGCGTCGAACTCCTCGGACTCCGCGGCCGCGACCAGCTCCGTGTCGAGCCCGACGGCCGCGAGCGACTCCTTGAGGACCTCGCGCAACTGGTCGGGCTGCTTGTTGCGGCCCTCGTTGTGCAGCCGGGTGCCGATCTCGGTGTAGAGCGGGCCGATCACGGAGTCGCCGTACTTCGCCGCGGCGGCGGTGATCACCCGGACCGGCTCCATGGCCTTGGCGATCCCCTCCCGGTAGGCCTCGTCAACCTCCTTGTCCTCGTTGAGGACGGTAAGGCTCATGATGTGCCAGCGCGGCTCGACGGGCCGGACCTTCTCGACTTCGAGCAGCCATCGTGACGTCAGCCAGGCGAACGGGCAGGAAGGATCGAACCACAGATCCACAGGAGTCTTCGCAGTCATGCTGGGCCATAACCTGGGGGAGCCCGTCTCCTATTCCCAGCGTGGCAGGATACCGGCATACCCCAACGAAGTGGTGTAAAGGAGCGCAACTTGGCAGGCAACCTGACCCGAGACGAAGCTCGCGAGCGTGCTCGGCTGCTGAATGTCGAGTCGTACGAGGTCGCGCTCGATCTGACAGAAGGCGACGAACGCTTCGAAAGCGTCACGACGGTCCGTTTCACCACCGACAGGCCCGGCGCGTCCACCTTCATCGACCTGCACGGCGCCCAGGTGCGGCAGGTCGCGCTCAACGGCGTCGAGCTCGACGTCTCCGCCTACGACGCCGACAAGGGCCGCTTCCCGCTTCCCTCGCTGGCCGCGTCCAACGTGCTGCGCGTCGACGCCGACTGCGCCTACATGCGCAGCGGCGAGGGCCTGCACCGGTTCGTCGACCCCGTCGACCAGCGGGTCTACCTGCACAGCCAGTTCGAGACGGCCGACGCGCACCGCATGTACGCCTGCTTCGACCAGCCCGACCTCAAGGCCTCCTTCGAGCTGACCGTGCTGGCGCCGGGCGACTGGGAGGTCGTCTCCAACGCCGCCGCGGCGTCGGTCGAGGACCTGCCCGCCGAGGGCGGCAGGCACGGGGCCGTGCAGCCCGCCAAGCGCTGGCGGTTCCCGGCCACGCCGGTCATGTCCACGTACATCACCGCGCTGGTCGCCGGGCCCTACCACAAGGTGACGTCGGAGCACGACGGCATCCCGCTCGGCGTCTACTGCCGCGCCTCGCTCGCCGAGCACCTCGACGCCGACAACATCCTGGAGGTCACCCGGCAGGGGTTCGACTTCTTCCACCAGGTGTTCGGCGTGCGCTACCCGTTCGGCAAGTACGACCAGCTGTTCGTGCCGGAGTTCAACGCGGGCGCGATGGAGAACGCCGGCTGCGTGACCTATCTCGAGGACTACGTCTTCCGCTCCCGCGTCACCGACGCCGTGGTCGAGCGGCGGGCCGAGACGATCCTGCACGAGATGGCCCACATGTGGTTCGGCGACCTCGTCACCATGCGCTGGTGGGACGACCTGTGGCTGAACGAGTCGTTCGCCACCTACATGTCCGTGCTGGCGCAGGCCGAGGCCACCCACTGGGGCAAGGGCGCGTGGACCACGTTCGCGAACGTGGAGAAGTCCTGGGCCTACCGCCAGGACCAGCTGCCCTCCACGCACCCGATCGCCGCCGACATCCCCGACATGCAGGCGGTCGAGGTCAACTTCGACGGCATCACCTACGCCAAGGGCGCCTCGGTGCTCAAGCAGCTGGTCGCCTACGTGGGGCTGGACAACTTCCTGGCCGGCGTGCGCGACTACTTCACCGAGCACGCCTGGGGCAACACCGAGCTGAAGGACCTGCTCGGCGCCCTGGAGCGGACCTCCGGCCGCGACCTGTCGTCCTGGTCGAAGGAATGGCTGGAGACCGCTTGGGTCAACACGCTGCGCCCGTCGTTCACCGTGTCGCCCGACGGCCGGTTCGAGCGCTTCGAGGTGCTGCAGGAGGCTCCGGCCGACTACCCGACGCTGCGCTCGCACCGCGTCGCCATCGGCCTCTACTCGCTGGCCGACGGCGTGCTCACCCGGACCAAGCGGGTCGAGCTGGACGTCGTGGGCGCCCGCACGGTCGTGCCCGAGCTGGCCGGCGAGCAGCAGCCCGACCTGGTGCTGATCAACGACGACGACCTGACGTACGCGAAGATCCGCCTGGACGAGCGCTCGCTCGGCACGCTGGTCGCGGGCGGCATCACCGGCTTCACCGAGTCGCTGCCCAGGGCCCTGTGCTGGTCGGCGGCCTGGGACATGACGCGTGACGGCGAGATGTCCACCCGCGACTACGTCAGGCTGGTCGTCTCGGGCGCCGGCACGGTCAAGGACATCACGGTGCTGCAGGCGGTGCTCCGGCAGGCGCGGATGGCGGCGCAGCAGTACGCCGACCCGGCCTGGCGGGCCGAGGGCCTCGCCCTGCTCTCCACCAAGCTCAGGTCGCTGCTGGCCACGGCCGAGCCCGGCTCCGACCACCAGCTGGCCTATCTGCAGGCCTTCGCACCGGTGGCCACCTCGGCCGAGGACCTCGCCGTGCTGCGCGCCATCCTCGACGGCTCCGACGTCCCCGAGGGGCTGAGCGTCGACACCGACCTGCGCTGGACGCTCGTCCACGCGCTGGTCTCGGGGGGCGGGCTGGGCGAGGCGGACATCGCCGCCGAGCTGAAGCGCGACCCCACCGCCACCGGCGAGCGGTCCGCGGCGCTGTGCCGCGCGGCCATCCCCACGGCCGAGGCCAAGGCCGCCGCCTGGGAGACGATCGTCGGCGGCAAGCTGGCCAACCACATCGCCCGCACCACGGTCAGCGGCTTCCAGGACCCGCACCATCCCGAGCTGCTGGAGCCCTACCGCGAGATCTACTTCGCCGAGGTCGGGCGGATCTACCAGGAGTGGACGTTCGACCAGGCGCAGACGTTCGCGGTCGGGTGCTTCCCGTCGCTGCTGATCGAGCCCGAGACGGTCGTGGCGGCCCAGGACTACCTGGCCACCGCCAAGCCGCCCCAGGCGCTGCGCCGCATGATCCTCGAAGGCGCCGACGGGGTCAGCCGCGCCCTGCGCAACCGAGCCAAGGACGCCTCCTAGGCGCCCTGACCGGGCCCCGGCCGCGCGCCGCGACCGGGGCCCGTCCGTTTCCGCCCGGTAAGTCGTGGGGAAGCGACGAGGCCGTCCCCGGCGGCCTCCGGAAACGGCGATCGCATCGAAGACGCGATGTTAGCCTCGGAAACGTGTTCGGCCCCGGGACCACGCTCAATGATCGCTACGTGCTGACCGACCGCCTCGGCGGTGGCGGCATGGGCGAGGTGTGGCGCGCCGACGACAGCGTGCTCGGCCGCACCGTGGCCATCAAGGTGATGATGCCGGCGCTGGCCGAGAATCCCGCGTTCGCCCGGCGTTTCCAGAACGAAGCCAGGGCCATGGCCACGCTCCGGCATCCCGGCGTCGTCGACGTCTACGACTACGGCGCCTGCGAGGTCGACCAGCGCAGGTTCAGCTTCCTGGTGATGGAGCTCGTCCACGGCGAGTCGCTCGACCACGTGCTGCGCCGGGGCCCACTCGGCCCCGACGCCACCATGCGGCTGGTCGCCGAGGTGGCCGACGCGCTGGCCGCCGCCCACGCGCAGGGCATCGTGCACCGCGACGTCAAACCGGCCAATCTGATGATCCGGTCCGACGGCCGCGCCGCGCTCACCGACTTCGGCATCGCCCACTCCGTCTCGGCGGGCCAGCTGACGGCCACCGGCACGATGCTGGGCTCGGCGGCCTACTGCGCTCCAGAGATGGCCATGGCCGGCGACGTGACGCCCGCTGTCGACCTCTACTCCCTGGGTGTGGTGGCCTACGAGTGCCTGACCGGGCGGCTGCCGTTCCAGGGTGACACTCCCGTGCAGATCATCTACAAGCACCTGCACGCGCCCGTCCCGGAGTTGCCCGCCGACGTGCCGCCAGGGCCTCGCCAGGTGGTCGAGAGGGCCCTGGAGAAGACGCCCGAGGGGCGCTGGACCTCGGCCAACGAGGTCGCCCTGGCGGCGCGGCAGGCCATGGGATCGCCCACCTCGCCCGTGTTCGTGCCCGCCGCGGCGTCGGCGGGGTCGCCGGCCACCGCGCCCGGCACGGAGCACAGCACGCTGCCGGGCACCGCGCCCGGCGTGCCGCACGTGGTGTCCGAGGCGCGGTCCAGTGCGCGGCGCCGGATCCTGACCGCGGGCCTGGCCATCTTCACCTCGATCGCGGCGACCGTGGCCGTGGCGGGTTCGATCTGGATGCGTCCCGACAGCGCCGCCGAGCCGATCACCGTTCCCCCCGCGGTGTCGACCAGCCAGGAGCCGTCGCCGGGCGCGACCCCGAGCGGCCGGCAGCCGGTGCGGCAGCAGCAGGCGCCGCCGACCAAGGGCTCCTCGGCTCCCGTCGCGACGGCCACCACACCCACCCCCTCGGCCACACCGAGCGCGACGCCCACCAGCGAGCCCGAGCCGACCGCGAAGCCCACCACCTCGCCGCCGAAGCCCGAGCCGACTACGGAGCCACCCTCGCCCGGTCCGCAGGAGCCCGAGCCGACCGCCGAGGAGCCCAAGCCGACCGGCGACATCCAGTGCATCCGGGAGCCCTGCCCCTGACGTCCGGCGTTCTTCCGGCCCTCCGGGGCCGTGAGAAGGTGATCAGGTGAACTCGACTCGCGACCTGTTCATCGCACTGGCCCGCCGCTACGCGTTCGCCGATCTCGGGGCGCTGGCCCCTGATCCCGAGGTCGCCGACGTGTGCGACTTCGGGCAGCGGCTCCTCTCCCTCGACGCCGAGGACTTCGCCGTCGAGGCGCGGTCGGTGCCGGCCGGTCTGAGGCGGAGCGCCCGGGCGTGCCACATGCCGCAGACCGCCCGCGAGCAGCCGCGCGGCGCGCTCGAGTCGCTGCGGCCCGCCTACGGGCTGCTTCTTGAGGTGATCGCCGCCCGCTGGCACCGGCGCGAGCTGAGTCCCATGATCGCCGCCGTGCACATCGCCGGCGAATACCTTCCGTTGCTGGCGTTCGAGCCGCAGCTCGGCCACGCGGGTGATCCCGCCCGGTGGCCTGAGGGCCTGAGCGCCCCGGGCAGCAGGTTCGGCGTGATCGGCGACCGTGACTGCGACCACACCAAGTCCGAGCAGTCCGCCACCAACCGCACCCTCCGGGTGTCGATCGAGCCGCCCGAGGGCTGGCGCGCCTACTTCGACCGTCAGCACAGCCAGGTCGCCGGCGCGGTGGCCGTCTGTGTCTCCACCTGCCGCAAACCGTGCACGGCGATGCACTGGATCGCCCCAGAGCCACGCGCCGACCTGGGCGTTCGCGCCCGCACCGCGCTGGCCTTCGCCGAGACCCCTCTGGTACGGCTGCGCCACGCGGCGCCCGTCGGCCACGGCTTCGGCGTGCCCTCACCGGAGGAGGTGCTCGACGCCTGGGAGCGCAGCCGGGCGGTGCTCGACAAGAACGAGGTCGGCGCGGCGGCGCTCAAGGACGACGACTTCCCCCTGCCCGGCCTGCCCTCGCTCTTCTCGGCCATCGCCGGCGCGTCCATCGCCCCCGCCACGCTGCTCGACGGCGTCAGCCGGCACATCGTCGGCCTCCTCGAACGCCAACCCGGCTAGCCACCTTCCTACCGTCTGGCCGTGGCCTGCTCGCCCAGGGCGCCGATGCCGTACAACAGGCCGCCCACCAGGTCGCCGACGCTGAACGCGGTGGCCATCGACATCGCGGTCAACCGGCAGGACGAGTCGGGCAACCGGCGCCGGGTGGCGGCTCCGGTCACGATCTCCAGGCCCCGACCGGCGACGTCGACGAGGATGACCACGGCATCGTCGGCCTCATCACCGAACGCGGCGTGCAGCCGTTCGGCGAAGTGCCGCCGCGGGCCCTCCGGCGGACCGACGAAGAGGCCGAACCGCAGGCCGCTGCGGCGTTCGGCGACCAGGAGCGCCTTCCTGACGTCGTCGGCCTGCGCCGTGCTCAGTAAGCGCATCGTCACCACCCCGCCGAGGCGCCACCGGAGCGGCCGCCGGGCTCGGCCGTCCGGGTGGCGTCGAGCCAGTCGGACTCGGGAGCCGGCGCCCAGCGCGGCACCTCGTCGTCCAGCGCGAGGCCGGAGGTGCTGACGCCGTGCTCGCCGCGCCCCGGGCCGCCCAGCCAGACCGGACCTGTCGCGGCCCCGCTGGACGGGCTCCTGCCGGGCACCATCACGAGCAGGCTGATCAGCACGAACAGTCCCAGTGACATCCCGATGAGGAAGACCAGAGTCTCCTGCGCGCCGTTCACACCATGAACGTAATCCCGCTTCGCCCGTCCGGCCAGACCCGTCTGCCGGAGCACTACCAGACGGGTGGCCGCCGGTCACCCCAGAAACCGCCCCTGGCGGCCTCCACCTGCGCCGACAGCGAGATCAGGGTGCCCTCGTCGCCGACCCGGCCGGCCAGCATGACGCCGATCGGCAGCCCCTCGGCGGTCCAGTGCAGCGGCAGGTTGACCGCGGGCTGGCCGGTGATGTTGTAGACGGCCGTGAACGTGGCGAACCTGCTCATGCGCTCGAGCGTCTCCTCGACGTCCGCCACGTCCTCGAACCAGCCGACCGGCGCGGGCGGCTGCGTGACGGTCGGGGTGAGCACGGCGTCATAGCCGTCGGTCACCGCGACGCCCGCCCGGCAGGCGAGCTGGAGCGTGGCCTGGGCCTGCAGGAACGTCGGGGCGGGAGTGGCGAAGCCGCGCTCGCGCAGCCAGGCGGTGATCGGCCGCAGCAGGCCCGTCTGGTGCTCGGCGACGGGATGCATGCAGGCGAACGAGCACCACATGGTGATGAAGTGCGGCACCATGTCCGGCCCGTACGGCCGGGCGATGTCGACGACCTCGTGGCCCAGCGCGGCGAGCGTGTCGGCGGCCTCGTCGTAGGCGGCCAGCACGTCGGGATGGACCTCGGCCCCCGGCACCACGGGGTCGGCGTAACGGGCGATGCGCAGCCGCCCCGGCTCGCGACCGGCGCGCTCCAGGAAGGTGCCCTCGTGCGGCGGCGCGAGGAACGTGTCGCCCGGACTGTTGTGGGCCATCACGTCGAGCAGCGCCGCCGCGTCGGCGACCGTGCGCGCGATCGGGCCGTTGGTGGACAGCCCGGCGAGGTCGGGGATGATCGGCGCGAAGCTGATCCGGCCCCTGGTGGGCTTGATGCCGTACAGCCCGCACACCGAGGCGGGGATGCGGATCGAACCGGCGCCGTCGCTGCCCTGGGCGGCGGGGGCCAGCCCGGCCGCCACCGCGGCCGCCGCCCCGCCGCTCGACCCGCCCGCCGATCGGCCGGTGTCCCAGGGCGAGCGGGCGGGCGGAGACAGGTCGGTCTCGGTGTAGCACGGCAGCCCGAACTCGGGTGTCGCGGTCTTGCCCAGCATGACGGTGCCGGCCTCGCGCAGCCGCTCCACCACCGTGTCGTCCAGGGGCGCGACGAACTCCCGGTAGGTCGCCGACCCGAACATGATCGGCACGTCCTTGACCAGGTTGAGATCCTTGATCGGGATCGGTACTCCGGCGAGTGGTCCGTCCGGTAGTTCCTTCTCCAGGCGGCGGGCCTGGTCGAGCGCCCTCTCGGCGGTTACGGTCACGTACGCGCCCACGTGCGGGTCGAGGCGCTCGATCCGGTCGAGGTAGTGCTGGGTGAGCTCGACCGGCGAGATCTCCTGGTCACGGATCGCCTGCGCCTGCTCTAGAGCCGTAAGCTCGTGAAGGTCTCGCACGCTGCCTCAGCGTAGGGATCTCTGGCGAGGAACGTAATAGATACCCGGAAAACGGGCGTGGAACACGGTGAGCTGGGCCATAAAACTATGGACAGGCCAAGACTAGGAAACGACGAGAACCACAAGCTACGGTGATCTACGTGGACTCCGACCACCAGCGAGAAGACGGTCCCAGCACGTCACCCATCTGGGTGAGCGACCGCCCCGAAGCGGACCAGACCACCGCGCGACCAGCGGCGCCCGCGTCGACCTACGCGCCTGTCGAGCGCACCTCCCTGCGCAGCGTGCTCCAGCAACGCCGGTTCCGGCAGGTGCGCAACCGAGCGCTGCTGGCGCTCGGGGTCGGCTTGGCCGTGGGATTCCTGGTGCTCGACTGGCGCGTGGGCGTGAGCGCGGGCGTGATCGCGGCCATCCTCGACACCGTCTACCGCGCGCGGTCCAACTCGACCGTGCCGGCCTGGCGTCGCGCCTCCGTCGCCGAGCGCCGCACCGAGGCCCAGCTCCGCAAGCTCGAACGCAACGGCTACCGCACCCTGCACGCCAGGGCGATCCCGGGCAGCGACGCCCAGATCGACCACCTGGTCGTGGGGCCGACCGGCGTCTACGCGGTCGACTCCGAGAAGTGGGACAAGCGGCTGCCGGTGCGCGTGCAGATGGGCAAGAAGCTCTTCCACGGCCCCTTCGACATGAAGCCCCGCCTCACCGAGGCGAAGTGGGAGGCGACCCAGGCCGGCGAGCTGATCAGCGAGTCGTACGGACGGGAGATCTCGGTCGTGCCGTCGCTGGCCATCTACGGGCCCCCGGTGCCGTGGAAGATCATGACGATCCGCGGCGTCGACGTCTACGAGGGCGCCCGCGCCCGCAAGTGGATCACCAAGCGCGAGCGGGCCCTCACCGAGGCCGAGATCGACCAGCTCCACCAGATCGCGGCCCAGGTGCTGCCCGCGCGATACGGCGAGGACTAGCCGGGCGGTCCGGCCCGCGCGGCCGGGCACCCCCTGAGGTCGTCCGCACACTCTGAGGCCGTCCAGCCTTCCGGCGGGCTTCCGCGCTGAGCGGGAGCCCGCTTCGGCGTGTGCCCATGTTCTCGCGTGCCCTCATGTGCTCGCGTACGTCCGTGGAGCGCCCGTGCGCGATCCGCGTGCCCGGCCGTGGCGGCGTGTCCACGCCGTGGACGGGCGTCTCAGCACCCGGGCGGTGGCCGTACCATGGGAAGACTCGCTAGCGATGGGAGAAGCTCAATGCCCGCCCTCAGGTCACGTACGGTCACCCATGGCAGGAACATGGTCGGTGCCCGGGCCCTGCTCCGGGCGACCGGCGTAGCGGGGAGCGACTTCGGCAAGCCCATCATCGCGGTGGCCAACAGCTTCACCCAGTTCGTCCCCGGCCACGTGCATCTGCGCGAGGTCGGCGACGTCGTGGCGAAGGCGATCCGCGAGGCGGGGGCCATCCCGCGCGAGTTCAACACGATCGCCGTCGACGACGGCATCGCGATGGGCCACGGCGGCATGCTCTACTCACTGCCGTCGCGCGAGCTGATCGCCGACGCCGTCGAGTACATGGTCAACGCCCACTGCGCCGACGCGCTGATCTGCGTCTCCAACTGCGACAAGATCACGCCTGGCATGCTGCTGGCCGCGCTCCGGCTGAACATCCCCACGATCTTCGTCTCCGGCGGGCCGATGGAGGCCGGCAAGACGCCGGGCCGCAAGCTCGACCTGATCGACCCGATGATCGCCGCGGCCGACGAGTCGGTGTCCGACGCCGACCTGCTGGAGATGGAGGAGAACGCCTGCCCGACCTGCGGGTCGTGCTCCGGCATGTTCACCGCCAACTCCATGAACTGCCTGGCCGAGGCGATCGGCTTGGCGCTGCCCGGCAACGGCACGATCCTGGCCACCCACAAGCGGCGCGAGCGGCTGTTCCAGGACGCCGGCCGCCAGGTGGTCGAGATCGCCCGGCGCTACTACGAGGACGACGACGAGTCGGTGCTGCCGCGCTCGATCGCCACCCACGAGGCGTTCGAGAACGCGATGACGCTCGACGTTGCGATGGGCGGGTCCACCAACACGATCCTGCACATCCTGGCCGCGGCGCGCGAGGCGGGCGTCGACTTCGGGCTCAAGGCGATCAACGAGATCTCGCTGCGGGTGCCGTGCCTGTGCAAGGTGGCGCCGGCGACGAACAAGTACCACGTCGAGGACGTCCACCGGGCGGGCGGCATCCCGGCCATCCTGGGCGAGCTCGACCGGGCCGGGCTGCTCCACCGCGACGTGCCGACGGTCAACGGCGGCACGCTCGGCTCCCTGCTCGCCGAGTGGGACCCGTGCTCGCCCACCGTGCGGCCTGAGGCCGTCGAGCTGTGGCACGCGGCTCCGGGCAACGTCCGCACCGTGAAGCCCTACTCGCAGGACAACCGCTGGGACGACCTCGATCTCGACCGCGCCGAGGGCTGCGTCCGCGACCGCGAGCACGCCTACACGGCCGACGGCGGCCTCGCGGTCCTCTACGGCAACATCTCCCGCGACGGCGCGGTGGTCAAGACGGCCGGGGTGGACGAGTCGATCTGGAAGTTCAGCGGGCCCGCGGTGGTGTTCGAGTCGCAGGAGCAGGCGGTCGAGGGCATCCTCGGCGACCGCGTGCGCGAGGGCGACGTCGTGGTCATCCGCTACGAGGGGCCCAAGGGCGGGCCGGGCATGCAGGAGATGCTCTACCCCACCTCGTTCCTCAAGGGCAGGGGTCTCGGCAAGGCGTGCGCGCTGGTCACCGACGGGCGCTTCTCGGGCGGCACGTCCGGGCTGTCGATCGGCCACGCCTCTCCTGAGGCCGCCGAGGGCGGCACGATCGCACTGGTCGAGGACGGCGACATCATCGACATCGACATCCCGTCGCGGACCCTTGAGCTGCGGGTGCCCGAGCCGGAGCTGGCGGCGCGCCGCGAGCGGCTGCTGGCCGATCTCGGCGGCTACCGCCCGCGTAACCGTCACCGGCCGGTGAGCGTGGCCCTGCAGGCCTACGCGGCCATGACCACGTCCGCCTCCACGGGCGCCTCACGCGATCTGACGCAGCTCTCCCGCTGATCGCCGGGCCTGCCGGCCCGCCCCTTCCGCCCTTGCCGTGCGACCTGTACGGCAAGGGCAGGGTTAGCTTGCTTGCCGTACACGTTTTCGAAAAATGTCAGTGGCCATCTCTATTGTTTGGGTATGGCTACAGTCGTGAAGCCCACCACCCGCCCGCTGACGACCGCCGAAATCGCCGCCCTCGCCCTCTCCCTCGCACATCTGGGATCGGGCCCCCAGGCCGTCACCGCCCGGCGCGGCCTGCAGCACGTGTTCGAGCACCTGGAGCTCGACGACGACGTCATCGCCACCACCCTCGCGACACTCACCGAGCCGCTGCCCGTGGAGATCGCCGCCCGGGCCAGGCTCATCGCCGACGCCATCACCAGCAGGCTGATGATCCGCCTGCACTACCGCGACGCCGCCGGACACGTCACCAGCCGTGACGTGGAGCCGGTGACGTGCCTGGTCCACCGCGAATACTGGTATCTGGTGGGGGTGTGCCGGATGCGCCGGGGCATCCGGGCGTTCAGGTTCGACCGGATCATCGCGGTGGAGCCCACGCTGTCTCCCTCCCGGCCCCACCTGGCCGACCGGTTCCTGCCGTTCCAGCGGCGCAGGCGCCCCAAGGCCCTCCAGCGCGCCATCTGACCGATCCTCGGCCCGCCACGCCGCCGGCCCTTCGGCGTGGCGGGTGGCAGGCTCCGGAGACACGGGCATCGCCCTACCTGGCGATGAAGGCGGTCAAGGCGGTCAAGGGAGTCAGGGCCAGAGCGCCTCGGTCAGGAGCAGCATCCACCGCCGCAGCAGCCACCCCCGCCGCCCGCGGGCCGGGGTGCGGCTGCGCCACCGGTCATGGCGACCGTCGAGAGGAGCTTGACCGTGTCGTCATGGCCCTCCGGGCAGGAGGCCGGGTCGTCGGACGCCGACATGGGACGGGACACTTCGAACGTGGAGCCGCAGGCGCGGCAGCGAAAGTCGTAACGCGGCATGGGCACAGATTACGTCAGAGAGTGAAGGTCACCTGCGCGTAGTCGGCGACCGGCCGGTAACCGATCGACTGATAGATGGCGTTGCTGGTCGGATTGGCCAGATCGGTGAAGAGCACCACCTCGTCGCACCGCTCGTCCAGCGCCGTCCGGCTCACGAAGGCGGTCACCGCGGCGCCGTACCCCCGCCTGCGGCTCGACCGCGGGGTGTAGACGGAGCCGATGCGGCAGACCCCGCCCGCCTGCGGCGACACCGCCGCCAGCGCCACCGGCGCGCCGTCGTCCCACAGGAACAGCTCCCCCGCGGCCATCCGCCGCTGGACCCTCGCGACCATGTCGGCGGCGCCGGTCAGCCGCACCTCGGCCTCGAACGCCTGCATCCAGCTCACCAGCAGCGGAAAGTCGGCGGCCGTCGCCGGCCGGCCCCGGCCCGGCACGTCGGGCGGGGTCAGCGTCTCCAGGCGGTAGAGGCGTTCGGCGCGGACGTCGCCGGGACGGCCGAGCGCCTCGGTGACCGCGCCGACGAGATCGAGCGGCCCGAGGACCTCGGGGATCGCGCCGTCCAGTGCCTCCACCAGCGGCCCGATCGCCTCGACCGGCATCCGGGCGAGCCCGACGGGGTGCGGCGGGGTGTGGAAGGCGGCGCCCCGGACCTCGCCCTCGGAGGTCCACCAGCCGAAGAAGGCCCCCTCGGACGGCATCCCCGCCCGTACGTTGGCCAGGACGGTGAGCAGCACCGTGTTGCTCACCGGGTCGGACAGCAGGAACGGCTCGGCGGCCCGGGCATAGGCCTCGACGTCAGCGGTGAAGCTCCACATGCGGGGATCCTGCCAGCCGGCGGCTCACGGCGGCAAAACGTTATCAGGCCCGGATCCGGCCGGATCCGGGCCTGGAAGTCAGGCCGCCGCTTCGAGGTAGGGCGCCCATTGCGGGTCACCGATGAGTGAGGCACCGATCAGCCGCCAATGAGCGCCCCGTGGCACCGCCGGGGCGACGCGCAGCGTCCACCCCAGCTCCTCCAGAAACTTGTCGGCCTTACGGTGGTTGCAGGTCGTGCACGAGGCCACGCAGTTCTCCCACGTGTGGGGACCACCACGGGACCGGGGCACGACGTGGTCGATGGTCTCGGCCCGCTGGCCGCAATAGGCGCAGCGGTAGTCGTCGCGCCGCATGAGCGCCGCCCGCGTCAGCGGGATGCGCGACCGGTAAGGGATGCGGACGTATCTGCGCAACCGGATCACCGAGGGGACGTCGAGCGTGCAACTGGCTGAGCGTAGGACCGCGCCCCGGCCGTCGCGGTGCACGACGTCGGCCTTCTCCCGCAGCACGAGCACGATCGCGCGGTGCAGCGAGAGCGTGGTGAGTGGCTCATAGGTGGCGTTGAGCAGCAGGACTTGGCGCATTATCGAGCCTCTTCCCACTGCGGGCGTATCAAGGGGGACATGCCGCGGCATGTCCCGGCTGTCGGCCCCTCCTGGGGCATGGACGCTTCCGTCACGTGGACCTCCGCCGGACGGTCCAGCGGATCGACACCACGGCACCGTCCTTCCCACCAAGTTTGGCGTTTCCAGCGTGGTCCCCGCCACCCCATAACCTCCAGCCGGAATGACCAGAGGGACGCACGATACGTTTTATGCCCGTATCACCCAGGCTTTACGCGTCCCCACTGCCAGTAGGGTTCGGGACATGACCCGTGAGCCTTACCCGACCGCACGCCGCGAGGAAACCGTCGAGCTCCTGCACGAGACACCCGTGCCGGACCCGTACCGGTGGCTGGAGGATCCCGACAGCCCCGAGACGAAGGGCTGGCTGCTCGGGCAGGCCGATCTCTTCCGGCAGGAGGCCGGGCGACAGCGCTTCAAGGAGCGCATCGGGGAGCTGCTCAGGTCGGGCTCGGTGGGCACGCCGGTCTGGCGCGGCGACCGTCACTTCTTCAGCCGCCGCACCCCCGACCAGGAGCACGCGGTCTTCTACGTCGTCGACCCCGACGGCACCGAGCGGGCGCTGATCGACCCGATGGCGATCGACCCGTCGGGCCTGACCACGCTCGACGCGGTGCAGCCCGACAAGGAGGGACGCCTGCTCGCCTACCAGCTCTCGGTGGGCGGCGACGAGGAGTCGGTCCTCTACCTCATGGACGTGGCCACGGGGGTCCGGATCGAGGGTCCGATCGACCGCTGCCGCTACTCCCCCATCGCCTGGCTGCCCGGCGGCGGGGCGTTCTACTACGTGCGCCGGCTGCCGCGCACCGAGGTGCCGGAGAACGAGGCGCAGTTCCATCGCCGCGTCTACCTGCACCGGGTCGGCACGTCCACCGAGGAAGACGTGATGATCTTCGGTGAGGGCCTGAAGATGACCAACTACTACGGCGTCTCGGTGTCGCGCGACGGCCGCTGGCTGCAGATCTCCGCCAGCGAGGGCACGGCCCCGCGCAACGACCTGTGGGTGGCCGACCTGGAGGCGTCCCCGGCCGACCGGCCCGAGCTGCGGGTCGTGCAGGAGGGCGTCGACGCCCAGACCGGGCTGGTGTTCGGCCGCGACGGCAGGCTCTACGTCCACACCGACCGCGACGCGTCGCGGGCCCGGGTCTGCGTCACCGACCCGGCGACGCCCGAAGCCGACGCCTGGCGCGACCTGATCCCCGAGGACCCCGAGGCGGTTCTGTCCGACTTCGCCATCCTCGACGACCTGGAGCGGCCGGTCATGCTGGTCGGCTGGACCCGCCACGCCATCAGCGAGATCACCGTCCACGACCTGGTGACGGGCGAGCGCCTCGGCGAGGTCCCCACGCCCGGCCTGGGCACCATCGGCGGCATCTCCGAGCGTCCCGAAGGCGGCCACGAGGCGTGGTTCGGCTATACCGACAACGTCACGCCGCCGACGATCCAGCGCTACGACGCCAGGACGGGCGAGACCACGCTCTGGGCCGCCTCGCCGGGCGCCGTCGACGTGCCACAGGTGCGCACCTCCCAGGTCGTCTACCGGTCCAAGGACGGCACCCCGGTGCGCATGCTGGTGATCGCGCCCGTCGACGCCGAAGGTCCGCGGCCTGCCATCCTGTACGGCTACGGCGGCTTCGGCCTGTCGATGACCCCCGGCTACTCCGCGTCGATCCTGGCCTGGGTCGAGGCGGGCGGCGTCTACGCGATCGCCAACCTGCGCGGCGGCGGCGAGGAGGGCGAGGACTGGCACCGGGCGGGCATGCTGGCGCACAAGCAGAACGTGTTCGACGACTTCCACGCCGCGGCCGAGCACCTCATCGAGACCGGCGTCACCACACCCGCCCAACTGGGCATCTCCGGCGGCTCCAACGGCGGCCTGCTGGTGGGCGCCGCCCTGACGCAGCGCCCTGAGCTCTACGCCGCCGTCGTCTGCTCCGCGCCGCTGCTCGACATGATCAGGTTCGAGCTGTTCGGCCTGGGCGCCACCTGGAACGTCGAGTACGGCTCCGCCGCCGACCCCGAGCAGTTCGGCTGGCTGCGGTCCTACTCCCCCTACCACCACGTCCGCGAGGGGGTCGCCTACCCCGCGACGCTCTTCACCGTCTTCCAGTCCGACACCCGGGTGCACCCGTCGCACGCGTGGAAGATGTGCGCGGCGCTGCAGCACGCCTCCACGTCCGACCGGCCGATCCTGCTGCGCAACGAGACGGAGGTGGGCCACGGCGCCCGCTCGGTCAGCCGCACGGTCGACCTGTCCGCCGACACTCTCACCTTCCTGGCCAGGCACACCGGCCTATAGTCCAAGGCATGCGCGCGCTGGGGCCGGTCATGGTCGAAGCCACCCCCAGCCCCGCTCTGCGGCCCTACGTCACCCGGCTGACCGCCTATCGCGAGCACTACGAGCGGCCGGTGACGCGGCGCGAGGCGGCCATGCCGGCGGCGCTGCTGATCCTGGGGTTCGGCGCGCCGACGGAGGTGGCCGGCCGGCTGTTCACCTCGTTCACCGGCGGGCTCGGCGACCGTTTCACGCTGACCCGCACGAGCGAGCCGGCCGAGGGCGTGCAGGTGTTCCTCACCCCGTTCGGGGCTCGGCGGCTGTGCGGCCTGCCGATGCGGCAGCTGGCCAACGTGGTGGTGCCGGCCGAGGACGTGCTGGGGCCGTGGGCCCGCGACGCCGTCGCCCGGCTGGCCGAGACGCCGTCGTGGACCGACCGGCTGGCGCTGGCCGACCGGCTGCTGACGCGGCGCATCCTGGCGGGCCCGGAGCTCGGCCGCGAGGTGCCGTGGGCCTGGGCGCGGCTGGTCGGCTCCGGCGGCGCCCTTAGGGTGTCGTCGCTGGCCGACTCGCTCGGCTGGAGCCATCGCCATCTCGTCGCCCGCTTCCACGACCAGGTCGGGCTGACGCCCAAGGCCGCGGCCCGGGTGATCCGCTTCGACCGGGCGGCCCGGCTGGTGCGGGCGGGCGTCCCCTTCGCCGAGGTGGCCGCCTCGTGCGGTTTCTACGACCAGGCGCACCTGAACCGCGAGTTCAGGACGCTGGGCGGCCTGACGCCCGGTCAGATTCGTCCAAGACCCGGCAAGCCGCCGCGCGCAGACTGAGGTCATGCAGCGAACCGTCTACGCACTTGCCCGCTATCACGACTGCCCGGCCGCGCTCGACTTCCTGACCTCGGCGTTCGGCTTCCGGGCGCACGAGGTGACGAAGAACGAGCAGGGGGTCGTCACGCACGCCGAGCTCCTCGTGGAGAACGACATGATCATGATTGGGGAGGGCGCTCCGGGCGGGCCCGGGATCTACATCGCCGTGGCCGACCCGGACGCGCACCTGGCCCGGGCCCAGGCCGCGGGGGCCGAGATCACCATGGGTCTCGTCGACCAGCCCTACGGGTCACGGGAGTACGCCTGCAAGGACCCCTTCGGCAACGTCTGGTACTTCGGGACGTACCGGCCCTGAGGCGGGGTGCCACCGGCCGTCAGCGGGGGAAGACGATGGTCTTGTGGCCGTCGAGCAGCACCCGCTGCTCGCAGTGCCACCTGACGGCCCTGGCCAGCGCCACGCACTCCACGTCACGCCCGATGGCCGCGAGGTCGTCGGGCGAGTGGCTGTGGTTGACCCGGGCCACCTCCTGCTCGATGATCGGGCCCTCGTCCAGGTGGGACGTGACGTAGTGGGCCGTCGCGCCGATCAGCTTGACGCCGCGGTTGTGGGCCTGATGATAGGGCTTGGCCCCCTTGAACGACGGCAGGAACGAGTGGTGGATGTTGATCGCCCTGCCCGCCAGCTTCGCGCAGAGATCCTCCGACAGCACCTGCATGTATCGGGCCAGCACCACCAGATCCACCTGGTAGTGCTCGACCAGCGCCAGCACCTCGGCCTCCTGCCGGGCCTTGGTCTCGGAGGTGATCGGCAGGTGGTGGTAGTCGACGCCGTACGACTGCGTGAGCGGACGCAGGTCGGGGTGGTTGGAGGCGACGGCGGCGATCTCGATGTCGAGACTGCCGGAGCGGACCCGGTAGAGCAGGTCGTTGAGGCAGTGGCCGAACCTGCTCACCATGATCAGCACCCGCGGCCTCCTGGCCACGTCGCGCAGCTCGAACTCCATGCCGAACTCCGGCGCGAGCGCGGCGAACGCGGCTCGGAGCTCGTCCTCCGACAGCGGCGAGGCGAACTGCACCCGCATGAAGAACCGCTGCTCGACCCGGTCGCCGAACTGCTGGCTCTCGATGATGTTGCCGCCGTGCCCGGCGAGCAGCCCGGAGACTGCGGCCACCACACCCGGCCGGTCGGGACAGGACAGGGTCAGGACGTACTCGGCTGAGGTCATGGTTCACTCTCGCGGACGTGGATCGGAGGGGCGTCACCCGGGCTGATCCGGGCAGGTTACCTGGCCTCACCACCGGACCGCCGGTGAGTACGAGATTACCCGTCGCCTGTTCGAGCCCGGCATGGGCCATGATGGGATGGTCGGCCGGGAGAGAGGAAGCGGGCGCCCTTGGACCTCGCCATACTGATCGCGGTCGCCTCGCTGTTCGCGTTCGTGTCAGGCATGAACGACGGGGGCGCGCTCCTGGCCACCGGGCTCAAGCTCCCGACGGTGCGTCCCATGACCGGCATCGCCGCGCTCGTCGTGATGGTGGCGCTGGTGCCGCTGGCCACCCACGCGGTGGCCCTGACGTTCGTCAACAGGCTGGCCACGTTCGACGGGCCGGGCGGCAAGACGGCGATGACGATCGCGGTGCTTTCGTCGCTGGTCGTGGTGATGGCGCTGAGCGCCAGGGGCCGTCCGACCAGTCTCACCCTGGCCATCGTGGGCGGTCTCACCGGCGCGGGGCTGGGCTGGGGGCTGCCCGTGTCCGGCGGCTCCGTCGCGCTGGTGCTGTTCTTCGGGCTGGCCGCGCCCTTCGTCGGCGGGCTGCTGGCCTGGGTGGCGACGCGGCTGCTGGTCCAGCTGACCTCGGCGCGCGGGCTGGGGCGGTGGCACTGGGCGGGCTTCCTGCTGCAGACCGTGGCCTACGCCGCCAACGACGGGCAGAAGATGCTGGCCATCTTCATGATCGCGCTGGGCTTCTCGGACGCGCCGCTGCCGTACACGGCGCTGGTGGCGCTCCTGTTCGGGATCGGCACCCTGTACGGCCTGCCCAAGGCGGGGCGCACACTGAGCCGCGAGATCATCGTCTCCCGTCCCCTGCACGGCGTGGCGGCCGAGCTGGCCTCGGGCGTCGCGGTGATCGGCTGTGCCCTGATCGGCATGCCGGTGAGCATGACCCAGGCCGTCGCCGGCGGGCTGATCGGCGCCGGCGTGGCCCAAGGAGGGGGCCGGGTCCGCTGGTACGCCGCCGTGAAGATCGTCGTAGCCTGGATGCTGACCCTCCCCGCGAGCGCCCTGCTGGCCGGCGTCGTGGCCTTCATCCTGGCCAGGACCTGAGCGGCGAAAGGAGCCCGATGAAGCGACTTCGACGCATCCGCGATCTGATGACCGGACGCATGGACAGCGCGCTGACCGAGGCCCTGCTGGGGCAGCTCGAAGCCACCAAGGAGGGCGCCTGGCTGGCCATGGCCATGATCGGCGGTGAGGTCGGCCGGACGGGCGCGCACGAGCAGATGCGCGCGATCGAGCACCTCGGCGACGAGGAGCGCCGCCGCCTGGTCGAGGAACTGCGCACCGCGCTCGTCACCCCCATCGACCGCGAGGACCTCTTCCGGCTCTCGCGCTCGATCGACGACGTGCTCGACTCGCTGCGCGACTTCGTCCGCGAGTCGCACCTCTACCGGGTGCCCGACCAGATCCGCTTCACCCCGCTGCTCGACCAGGTCATCACCGGCATCGACGCGCTGGAGAACGCCGTGCGCGACTTCTCCTCGCGCCCGTCGGCCGTGGTGCACGACGCCCTGGAGGCGAAGAAGACGGGCGGTGCGATCAGGCGGATGTACCAGTACGAGATCTCTCGCATCTTCTCCGGCGAGCTGACGTCCGACGCGATGAAGGAACGCGAGCTGGTGCGGCGGCTGGAGATCGTCGGCATGGCCATCGGCGAGGCGGCCGACGCCATCGCCGATGGCGCCATGAAACGCTGACCCTACGGAAGGTGAAGACCGGTGGAAGGTGTCGATCGGCGCGCGGCGCGGGTGATCTGTCTCGACGGGGAGGGCCGGGTGCTGTTGATGCACTGGCACGACCGGGTGAGCGGGAAGGCGATCTGGGAGCCGCCGGGTGGCGGGCTGGAGCCGGGCGAGACGCCGCTGGAGGCGGCCAGGCGTGAGCTGACCGAGGAGACCGGGCTGCCCGGTTCGGCCGTTGAGGACGTCTGCGTCGAGGTGCCTCGCGACTTCCGGTGGCTCGGCGTCAGGTATGTGACGACGGAGCCGTTCTATCTGGCGCGGTTCGAGGAGGCCGGGCCGGAGGTCGACCCGGGTGAGCTGACGCCGGAGGAGAGCGCGGCCTACCTCGGCTACGAGTGGCTGGAGAGCATGCCGGACGGGGTCGAGCCGCCCGCGCTGGCCGAGGTGGTTGCCGAACTCACCGGCCGGCGCTGACCTGCCCACCGAGGCGCGCCGGACCTGCCCCACCGGCCTGCGCGCTGACCCGCGCGGTCGCCCTTGATGGCTCGCCGCCGGGCTGCGCGCTGACCCCCGCGGTCGCCCTTGGCGGCTCGCCGTCGGCCCGTCAGGGCGCCCGTTGGCCCAGCTCGGCGAGGGTGGTGGCCATCAGGCGGCGCAGCAGGGTCCCCGCGACCGCCTCGTGCTCGGCCTCGACCGGCAGCCCTTCGCCCACTCTGGCCTGGTAGATGTCGCGCTCGCGCTCATCGGTGTAGGGCTGGGCGGTCATGCCCACCACGACCGTGGCGCGGATGCCGCCTCTCGGCAGCACGGCCACGGCGTGGGTGCGCAGGCAGCTCTCCTCGGGCGCGCCGTACCAGCCGCACTTGATCCCGGCCTCGGGGGCATCCAGTGCCTCCCGCGTGCCGTAGGTCTGCGCGCCCTCGACCTGGCGCATCCACTCGAGCACGGTCGCCGCCACCGGGTCGCCCGCGACGGCGGACTGGGCGAGCGCGGCGTAGGCGGTGGCGACCTCGTCGGCGGCCACCTCGACGGAGCCGAACCTCGACGGGTCGCCGTTGGGCGGTGTCCACACCACGCCGGTGCGCTGGTAGAGGTCATCGAGGATGACGCGGGGGCCCACGGCGAGCCACAGGTTGAGCGTGTCGGTGTTGGAGGAGACCACCACCGCGGGCTCGGCGTGCCGCCGCCAGCGCTCGTCGTCGGGGATGTGGCCGGCCGTCACCCACGCGTACAGCGGTTTGAGCAGCGAGGCGCAACGCAGCCGGGCCAGGCCGGACTTGACGCTCACGGAACGGGCGGGCGGCCCGCCGTAGCCTCGGCTGATGCCCGCGGCCTGGGCGCTGGCTCCTTGCTGAAGATCGCGTAGCAGCTCGTCGAAACCCACGCGTCCAACCGTAGTCCTACGTGCCGGTCCGCCAGCGACCTTCATACCAGTCGAGGTCCGGCGGGTCGTCCGGGAGCGGGGTGGCCCCGGGGGCGCGCAGGCCGTCGAGGGCGATGGCCAGCAGGCGCCGCTTGACGGTCTGGTGCCGCTCGCTGGGCGGGCCGGGGGCGGGGCGGCTGAACTGCTCGATGAGCAGCGAGACGTCCAGCACGGTCACGTCGTCCCTGAGCACGCCGGCCTCGTGGGCCCGGCCCACGAGGCGGCCGGCCATGTCGGTGGCCCGGCGGGCGGTGGCCCCCATCTCCTCGGTGACCTCGATGGTGCCGGCGACGGGGGCGAGCGCGCCCGATCCGAAGCCCACGCAGGTGCGTACGTACTGCGCCAGCCCTTCCCAGGGATCCACGTGGGCCAGGCCGTCCTCGGCCGCCGACACGACGCGCTCCATGGCGATGAGGCAGAGGCGCTGGAGCAGCTCCTCCTTGGTGCGGTAGCGGCGGTAGAGGCTGCCCATGCCGACGCCGGCGCGCCTGGCGATGGCCGACACGGGCGCGTCGAAGCCCTGCGTGGTGAACACCTCGTGGGCGGCCTCCAGCAGCCGCAGGTCGTTCCTGGCGGCCTCGGCCTGCCTGCCTCGCCTGCCTTCGCCCGGCGTACTCATGGGGTCAGGATAACCGCGTTGCGGAGCGAAGCGCTCCGATATAGGTTCCTAACGGAGCAGATCGCTCCGATTAAGGAGGCTTCATCATGCGCGCGGTGGTGTTGAGGAAGTACGGCGGGCCCGAGGCGCTGGTCCCCGAGGAGGTGCCCGATCCGGTCCCGGGGCCGGGCCAGGTGCTGATCGAGGTGGCGGTGGCGGGCATCACGTTCGTCGAGACGCAGCTGCGGGCCGATCGCGGGCCACGCCGCGTCGAGCTGCCGGCGATCCTGGGCAACGGGGTCGCGGGCGTCGTGCCCGGCACCGGCACCCGGGTGGTGAGCACGCTGGGCGGCTCGGGCGGCTACGCGGAGCTCGCGGTGGCCGACGCGGGCGACCTGATCCCGGTCCCCGAGGGCTTGTCCACGCAGCACGCGGTGGCGCTGCTGGCCGACGGGCGCACCGCCGTCGGCCTCATGCGCGCCGCCTCGCCACAGCCCGGCGAGTGGGTGCTGGTCGAGGCTGCCGCCGGAGGTGTCGGCGGCCTGCTCGTCCAGCTCGCCACCGCCGCGGGGGCACGCGTGGTGGGCGCGGCGAGCAGCCCGGCGAAGCGGCGGCTCGCCGAGGAACTGGGGGCCGAGGTCACCGTCGACTACACCGACCCCGCATGGGTGGACCGGGTGCGGTCCGTGGCCGGGGAGCTCGACGTCGTGTTCGACGGTGTGGGCGGCGAAATCGGCGCGGCGGCGCAGGGCCTGCTCCGCGACGGCGGCCGGCTGAGCGCGTACGGCATGGCGGGCGGCCCGATGACCACCCCCGATCCCCGCGTGACCGCGGCGCCTTGGCCGGACGCCGATCTCCGTGAGCTGGCCCGGGAGGCGCTGGCCAGGGCGGCCGAGGGGCGCTTGCGGCCCACGATCGGCCTCGTCCTGCCGCTGGAGTCGGCCGCCGAGGCCCACGCCGCCATCGAGGCGCGCACGGTCACCGGCAAGACCCTGCTCCTCCCCGGCCCACGTTGACCCGACCCGGCGCCCCCTTCTGACCGGCGTTCAGCCCAGCGCGGCCTCGAACCCGGCCCCGATCCGCGTCGGCCCAGCGCGGCCTCGAACCCGGCCCCCGGTCCGCGTCGGCCCAGCGCGACGGCGAACCCGGCCCCCTGGTCCGCGTCGGCCAGCGCCACGGCCCAGCGCGGCGGCGGCCCGGCTCGCCGGGGTCACCCCATCCCGTGCACCGGAGTGGCCTATGCGTCAGGGGGCCGTGCGGCCCGTTCCTCGTCGGCGTCGGCCTCCGCCGTCCGGCCAGCAGCCCGGCCCGGTTGATCCGGGCGTCCAGGTAGCGCGGGTCGAGGTCGATCACCCTGTCCAGGTCGGCCAGGGCGCCGTCCAGGTCACCTCGGAGGATCCGCAGCTCGGCCCGGTTGTAGTGGGCCTCGGGCAGCGGCGGGCCGACCCGCATGGCGCACTCGTAGTCCTCCAGCGCCTCGTCGTGGCGGCCGAGCTCGACCAGCAGGTTGCCCCGGTCCAGGTAGTGGTCGGGGAACATCGGGTCGGTCGCGATCGCCACCGCGTAGTCGTCCAGCGCCTCCTTGACGCGCCCGAACCCGGCGAGCAGCCGGGCGCGGTTGGCCAGCAGCACCATCCGGTGCACGGGATGCCGCTCCCCCAGCTCGCGGGCCAGCTCCAGGGCCGACTCCACCAGCGCGAGCGCGGCCGACCGGTGGCCTTCGCGCAGCTCGATCCATTCAGCACCGGCGAGCCGGTTACCGGAAGCGGAACCAGGTGGGCCTCGCCGCCTGTCTGGCCTGCTCGGACTCCTCCAGGAGATCGCAGAGACAGCGCCCCAGGAGAGTGATCGACCGGCAGCAGCCGGGACCGGACATGTTGCGCGCCCGGACGATGAGAGTGGCCCTTTCGATCAGTCTCTCCAGGCTGGGCTCTCTGACGCCTTTGATCGAATACGTGTCCCACCGGCACGGCTGGTCTTTCACGCAGGCGCTCTTCGTGATGAACGGCGCGGGTTCGACGCCCAGCTTCAGCGGATCGTCCCGTTTGATCTTCAGGTCGGCCAGCCGTTTCGACGCCTGCCGCGACACGGCGAGCAGGTCATGGTCGCGTGGCTCCTTCCTGGGCCCGGCCGGTTCCGGAGCGCGGACCGACGGCACGGCCAGCAGCATCGCCCCCGCCATCAGCGTGCCGCCGACGATCATGCTCCAGCCGAGCGGCTCGTGGAACCAGATGACCGCGATGACCGTCACCCACAACGGCTGTGACGACATCAGCACCGCGCTGGGCACGGCCGACACGTACGCCTGGGCGTACGAACGGGCCAGGAAGCCCAGCGCGCAGGACACGACCGACAGGTGCGCCAGGATCGCCCAGTCGGACACCGTGTCCGGCAGGTCGACGCCGTCGCGCACGGCGAAGGCGCCGTTCATGAGGCCGATGGTGGCGAGTTGGATGACGCTCAGCGCGTACGCGTCGAAGGCCTTACCCGTGCGCGAGAACCGCGCGAGCAGCATCGTGTGCCCGGCGTAGAGCGCCGCCGCGCAGAGCGTCATCCCGAGCGCCAGCACCGAGATCTCCTGATCGCCGACCCCGCGCAGCAGCGTGAACACCGTCATTCCCGCCAGCGCCAGCCCGACCCCCACCCAGACCCGGAACGGGATCCGGGTCCGGAACAGGATCAGGGCCAGCAGCGGGGTGATCACCACGCTGCAGCCGACGGCGAACCCCGACACGGCCGAGGGCAGGTTCTCCAGCGCGATCGCCTGAGTCGTCTGCCCGACGCCGAACATGACGCCGAGGAGCACCCCGCTGCCCCACGTGCGCCATGGCAGCCTCCGCAGGCACCTGGGCCGGAGCGCGAGCAGCGTCAGCGCCGCGATCGTGTAGCGCTCGGCCAGCAGGTCCTCGACCGGTAACCGGAGGATGAGATCTTTCATCAGCGGGAACGCCGACCCCCACACGGCGCTGACGAACAACAGAAGCACGGCTCCCAGGAGGGGTCGGGGAGCGGGCACGACTGCCATGGCCGAAGCATCTCACTACAAAACGCAGCCAGGGATGTACAGTCAGCAGCCGGTGATGTTCCTCTACCACTCGGAGGTAAGTGCCTCACCCGCGGGTTCGTACATCCCTATCCGCGATCGCCCGTCGAGCCGGCCTTTACCGCTGAATGCCCGCCATCGCTCACGCTTTCCGCAGGTAATGCGGACGGACGCGGCGGGGGGGACCCTCAGTGGTCGACGGCGGCGGGCACGAGCCGCTTCTCCAGGTAGACCACGACGTTGTCGCCCACCGGGCACCGGGAGATCTCACACCAGCCCCGCCGCTCGTAGAGCGCCAGGGCGGCCTCCTGCCGGACCGTGGTGTCGCCGCGCATGCCGTGGAAGCCGAGCTCCACCGCTCTGCTCTCCATGGCGACGAGCATGGCGGTGCCGAAGCCGCGACGCTGGAACTCAGGGTGGACCCGGAGCCGGCACAGCTCGGCCGTCTGGGAGTCGATGGGCCGCAGCCCGACCATGGCCATGACCCGGCCGCCCACCTCGCCGACGAGGAAGTCGCCGCCACAGGCGAGGTAGAGCTCCTGGATGCGGGGGAAGTCGTCGTCGTAGTAGACGCCGTCGCCGGGGGTCAGGCCCACCTCGGCGAGGCTGATCTGGTGCAGGGCGAGGATCGTGTCGAGGTCAGACCAGCGATAGCGCCGGATCGTCAGATTCATGCACCGCCACTCCCCTCGCCGCGGGCGGCCACCGGCGGGCGGAGCTGGGCCTGGAAGGCGACCAGGCCGGGATGGTTCTTGTCGCGCGCGAGGATCGCCTGCTCCAGCGCGAGGGCCGGGCGCATGATGAAGTCGGTGCGGTATTCGGGGCCGAGCATGGCCAGCGCCTTGGCGCCGATGTCGAGGGCGTCGGTGAGGTCGCCCTCGATCAGGCGGCACTGGGCGCGGTCGAGCCTGATCAGCGTCTGATCGAGGATGTGGTCCTGGTATTTGTCGAGGGCCTGGTCGAGCACGACCTCGGCCTCCAGGGTCTGGCCCAGCTTGGTCAGCACGTCGCCCTGGTAGAAGTAGAGCTGGCGCTCGGTATAGCCGAAGGCCATGTCCTCCTGCTCGTTGCTCTTCATGTGGGTGAAGGCGTTGCGGGCTCGGGCGAGGGCGCGTTTGGCCTGGTCGACGACTTCTTTCTTGCTGTCGGTGCCCGACAGCATGGCCAGCGCGCGGGCCTCCACGACCGGCGCCATGGCCTGGGCGGCGCAGGGGGTCTGGCCGGCCAGATCACGGCTCTTCTTGGCGAGGTTGAGCGCCTCGCGGGCGTCTCCGTAGTAGAGCGGGACGAGCGCCTCGCGGGCGGTCACCCAGGCGCGCAGCGCGCGGTCGCCGGTCTCGTCGGCGGCGGTGCGGCCGGTGCGGAAGAACGAGCGGGCCAGCCGGTGGTCACCCAGGTTGATCATGATCATGCCGCTCAGCCCGGACAGCTGCGCGCTCATGCGGCACAGGCGTTCCTGCAGGTCGATCGGCTGTCGGCAGGACATGGCGCTGCGTACGGCGCTCAGCTCCAGCAGCACGTCGCAGAGCAGGCGGAGAGGCGCGGTGGTCGAATACTGGCGGCCGAAACTGAGCGTGGCCTCCTCCCACTGGTCGAGCATGGCCGCGGACACCGTGGCCGAGACGAGTGTGTCGTCCATCCGCCGCCTGATGCCCTCGACCGCGCCCAGCACCGGCCCGTCGAGCTTGGTGCCGGGGTTGTTGGCCAGGAGTTGCAGCAGGGTGCGCCGCAGGACGTTCTCGTCCTCCTCGTTGTCGGGCCCCGGCTCGTCACGGGTGGGGGCCAGCAGGTCGCGGACCCGCGTGGACGGGCCGGACCGCTCGACGACGTCGCCGCCGATCACGCCGGGCATCCGGTGCCCGTGGCCGCAGATGCACGGACCGTCGTAGCCGAGCACCGCCGGCTCGACGCGGTAGACGGTGCACAGGTAGTGGAGGTATTCGGGGCCCGGGCGCTTCAGCCCGCTCTCGTAGGCCGACAACAGCGTCTCGCCGATGCCGGGCGGACCCTTGGTGTCACGCTCGAACAGGGCTCTCACCTGCTCGATGACGTCGGCCAGCGCGATGCCGTGGGAGAGCCGATGGCTCTTGATCTTCGTGGTGCCGAACTGCGGCGAGCAGGCTTCGTGGATCTCCTCAGCGATCTGCGGGGCGGTGCGGCCGACAGCGAGCCCCTTGGCCCGAATCCGCCGTGCCATCTCGGTTTCCCTGTGCTGTCTGCCGGACATCCCGGCCCCTCTCACACACGTCCAGACCGGCCTGCTACCGATGACTGAGCGTAGCCTCCACGTTGCGCTGTGACTACCTAAGACTATGAACCAGTGTTGGCACGAAGAAAACGCCCGCCGGAAGTTTACGGATAAGGATCGTCCTCCAGCGGACTGTTTCTTACATCCCATGAGGGAGATAGCGACTCCCTGTAGATGTGAGGGCAGCATTGCGTAGCGAACCGATGTGAGTCATCTTGGGCCCACCAGTAGCCATTCAAGGGAGGGGACGAAAGGTGGGGGACGACAATTTCGGGCACCTCGAGCGTCTGGTGTCAGAGCTCGGCGCACGCGGGTTGCTCGCACGGGTGGTCCGGACCCAGAGCGGACGGCTGTTCGTGCGGGTGATAAATCCGAACGCGACGAGCCTCTCCGAGAACGTCACCTGTCGGCCGACCGCGGTCTCCGACCTCCCCGACTGGTGGTACTGCTGGTCGTGGGGCGAACGGATGCACACGGCCGACGACCCGGCTGGGGCCGCGACGAAGGTCGCGCGCGTGCTCGCCGCAGTGGGGGAATGACAGGGCGGTGCCCCGGGTGGAGCGCAGCCACCACGGCTCACCGCGACCGCTGCGGCCACAGGGAGCCGGCGGGATGATCGGTGCGGAGGGCTCCCTCACGGGGGTCCTGGTCATCCCGCCGGTTCCGGTTCAGGAACCGATCAGATGGGCGTACGGCCGGTGAGCCGTGCGAACCCAGCCGTTCTCCGGTCGCCCGGAGGGTGGCTTCCCTCCCAGGAACGGCGCGGGGCATGCTTCCGGGTGCGTGTCCCGTCCGAGCCGTACGTCACCGGAGCGTCAGGATCTCGCCCTCCGCGGCCACGAAACCCTGACGACCCCGTCTTCCCCGGCGTGATGTGACGGCGGCCGGTTCGGTCGGCGGCATTTCCTGGGCCAAGATAGGCCCAGGAAACCGCCGACCGAATCGCTTTTACGGAGAGGGATTCACCCCGTGCTCATGCTGGCGACACCAGCGCCATCACCGGCTCCGACCTCGACACTCACCCCGACGCCGACCCCCACCCCGACACCGACGCCGACGCCGACGCCGACCGCCGAACTGCTCGATTTCGACAAGGTGGGCCAGCAGATGGCGACGATCTGTCAGGACGACACGCTCATCTGCTCCACGCTCGCCAACATCTTCAACGGCGCGAGTTGGGCGCCGGTCGCCGCCAGCGTGATCACCGTCCTGCTGATCGTGCTCCTCGGGTTCGTCATCCGCAACATCGTGCTCCGGCTGATCACCAAGGTGGTCAACCGCGCGGCCAGCACCGGCTCCATCGCCACCCGCTTCCGCAAGGGCGCGGCCACCGAAGGCATCGACGCCCTGCTGCACGAGCGCCGCAAGCAGCGCGCCGAGACGATGGGATCGGTGCTCAGGCACGTCGCCACGATCGTCATCCTCGGCACCACGGCGCTGACCGTGCTCGACCGGCTGACGATCCCCATCGCTCCTCTGCTGACCAGCGTCGGCATCCTCGGCGTCGCCGTCGGCTTCGGCGCGCAGGAGCTGGTCAAGGACTTCATCGCGGGCATGTTCATGCTGATGGAGGACCAGTACGGCGTGGGCGACGTGGTCGACGTGGGCGCCGCGATCGGCACGGTGGAGGCGGTCACCCTGCGGGTCACCCGGCTGCGCGACTCCGACGGCCGCGTCTGGTACGTCCGCAACGGCACCATCACCCGGGTCGGCAACGAGTCGCAGGGCTGGTCGCGCGCCTACCTCGACGTGCCGGTCGGCTACGCCACCGACATCGCGGCGGTCCGCGACGTGCTGGCGAAGGTGGCCGACGAGCTGTGGGACGACCCCGAGTTCCGCCAGACGGTGATCGTGGAGCGGCCCGACGTCTACGGGGTGGAGCAGTTGTCCGACAGCAGGCTGGTGTTCCGCATCTCGGTCAAGACGCTGCCCGCCAAGCAGGCAGAGGTCGCCCGGGAGCTCAGGTACAGGGTCAAGCTGGCGCTCGATTCCGCGGGCATCGCCATGGTCCCCAACGCATAGGCTTGGGGACGTGACTGAAACCTCCTTTTACGACGCTGTCGGAGGCGAGGAGACCTTCCGCCGCCTCGTTCACCGTTTCTACGAGGGCGTCGCGAAGGACCCGTTGCTGCGCCCGCTCTACCCGGAGGAGGACCTCACGGGTGCCGAGGACCGGCTGCGGGGTTTCCTGATCCAATACTGGGGCGGCCCCAATACCTACAGCCAGGAGCGGGGCCATCCGAGGCTGCGCATGCGGCACGTGCCGTTCGTGATCGGCGAGGCCGAGCGTGAGGCCTGGCTCAAGCACATGCGTGATGGGGTCGACTCGCTGGACCTTCCCGAGGAGCTGGAGAGCCGGCTCTGGACCTATCTCGTCAACGCGGCCCACAGTTTGGTGAACTCCCCGACATAGCGGGCATGACCGCCACATGGTTATCCCCTGGTGGCGTGACGCAGTCGTCTATGAGATCTACGTTCGCAGTTTCGCCGACGCCTCGGGTGATGGCGTCGGCGACCTGGCCGGCATCCGGCAGCGCCTTCCCTACCTGCGCGAGCTAGGGGTCGACGCCATCTGGCTGACGCCCTTCTACCCGTCCCCCATGGCCGACGGCGGCTACGACGTCGCCGACTACCGTGACGTCGACCCCTTATTCGGCGCGCTGGCCGACTTCGAGGAGTTGGTCGCCGAGGCGCACGCGCACGAGCTGAAGGTGCTCGTGGACGTCGTGCCCAACCACAGCTCGGCCGAGCATCCCTGGTTCCAGGCGGCGCTGCGCGGCGAGGGCCGCGACCGCTACCTCTTCCGTGACGAGCCCAACAACTGGCAGTCCACGTTCAGCGGCCCGGCGTGGACCCGGGTGCCCGACGGGCAGTGGTACCTCCACCTGTTCGCCCCCGGGCAGCCCGACTTCAACTGGCGCAACCCCGAAGTCCACCAGGAGTTCCTCGACGTCCTGCGGTTCTGGCTCGACAGGGGCGTCGACGGGTTCCGGATCGACGTGGCGATGGGCCTCTACAAGGAGGAGGGGTTGCCGGACGTCAAGGACCAGTCGTTCAAGGCGGCCTCGCCGATCTGGGGCCGGCCCGAGGTGCACGACGTCTACCGCGCCTGGCGCAAGCTGCTCGACGAGTATCCGGGCGAGCGGATGGCCGTGGGCGAGGTGTGGACCGACGACCCGGCCGACCTCGCGCTGTACGTGCGCCCGGACGAGCTGCAGCAGAGCTTCAACTTCGCCTGGCTGCAGGCTCCCTGGTCGGCGACCGCGTTCCGGAAGGTGATCGACGACACCCTGGCGACGGTGCCGTTCGCCACCTGGGTGCTGTCCAACCACGATGTCGTACGGCACCGCACCCGTTACGAGGCGACCGAGCCCGGTCTCGGTCTCGCCAGGGCGAAGGCGGCGTTGCTCGCGATGCTGGCGCTGCCCGGCTCGGCCTACCTCTACCAGGGAGAGGAGCTGGGCCTGCCCGAGGTGCTGGATCTGCCGCCGGAGGCCCGCCAGGACCCGGTCTTCCTCCAGTCGGGTGGCACGCTGCCCGGCCGTGACGGCTGCCGGGTGCCGTTGCCGTGGTCGTCCGGCGGGGCCTCCCACGGGTTCTCCCTCAACGGGGCGCGGCCCTGGCTGCCGCAGCCGCCGCACTTCGCGGCGCTCAGCGTCGAGGCCCAGACCGGTGACTCCGCATCGACGCTGGAGTTCTACCGCAGGGCGCTGACCTGCCGTCGCGAGCTGGTGGGGTCGATTCCTTACACCATCGAGTGGTTGGATTCCGCCGCAGATGCGCTTTTCTTCACCCGTGGCCCGCTGACCTGCGCCATCAACTGCGGTGTGCAGCCCGTACGGCTGCCGCCGCATGACCGGGTGCTGATCGCGAGCGGCCCGCTGGAGGGAGACCGGCTGCCGCCCGACACCGCGGTCTGGCTGCGCACCGGATGATCAGGACGGCCGTGGCGCGACGTGGGCGTTCGGTTCGCCGCGGGCGGGGATGACAGGCAGCGAGAGCAGCATGCAGGCCAGCCCCGCGGCGAACCCGGCCCAGTAGCCCACGCTCGTGATGAGCAGCCCGGCCAGCGGGGTGACGGCCAGGGCGACGCTGTTCTGCAACGTGTTGTGGGTGCCGAGCACCCGTCCGGCCCAGCCGGGACCGGCCAGTTCCCCTGCGGCGAGGTAGGCCAGGCCGTTGCCGGCCACGGTCACCAGCGCGGCCAGGGCGAGCATGACGGGCCCCAGCCACGACCGGGTGGCGGTGCCCAGCACCAGCAGCGAGAGCACGACCAGGGAGCCGCACGTCAGGATCCGCAGCGGCGCCATCCGCAGGCCCGAGCGGTCGGACCAGCGGCCCACCGCGACGCGCGCCGCCGCGCCGCCGATCGAGGCCACCCCGAACAGCTGTCCCGCGTGCACGACGTCCCAGTGGTAGACGCCGACCAGGCAGGTGACGCCGTAGGTCGCGACCCCGATCTGCGGCACCACCTGCAGGGCGCTGGTGGCGTGCACCCGCCAGAGGGTGGCCTGCCGGTACGGCGAGGCGGCCGGCGGCGGGCGGGTGCCGGAGACCGTGTGCGGCGGGTCGGCCAGGAACAGCCCGGCCAGCACGGCGGCCAGCAGGCTGACGGCGGCGCAGACGGCCAGCACGCCCGGGATGCCGTGGGCCCGTGAGACGGGCGGCAGGACGAACGCGGCCAGGGCCATGCCGAGGGTGTAGGACACCTGGCGCAGGCCCATGGCGACGCCGCGTTCGGGCGGCTGGAACCAGCCGAGCACGATCCGGCCGCCGCCCACCATCGCGGCCGAGCCGGCCGCGCCGGCCAGTGCCAGCAGGCCGATCGCCGCCCACGTCGCGGTGACCTGGGTCAGGCAGGCGAACAGCACGGCCGCCAGCCCGACGCCGAGGCCGAGGATGAGCCGCTCCCCGCGCCGGTCGGCCAGCATGCCCCACGGGACGAGGGCGAGCAGGACGCCGAGCGCCGGCGCGTTGCCGATGACGCCGGCGACGGGCAGCGAGACGCCGAAGAAGCGCTGGATGTCGGGCATGACCAGCGGGAGGCCGAAGAGGCCGAGGGTCACGCTCGCGTGCGCGTTGACCCCCAGGCCGAGCATCAGCCAGCGCCGGCGGTGCGCGTCTCTCACGGCATGGCGCTAGCCCGCGACCAGGAAGCGCTCAAGGTAGGAGATCTCGTCCTCCGCCAGCCGGCGGGGAGCCGCGCGTTCCACGTCGTAGGCGACGAGGACCGAAGTGGCGGTGACGAACACCTCGTCCTCGTCGCGGATCTCGTACGCCAGCGTGAACCTGACCGGCCGGAGCTCGGTCACCCAGGTCTCCACCAGGACCGGCTCGGCACGGAAGCCGAGCGGGCGGCGGTAGTCGATCTCGTGCCGGGCGACGACGAGGCTCTTGAAGGGAGCGTCACCCGCTTTGTACGGGTCGATGTGGAGCATCCCGAGCCGGGCGTCCTCCAGATAGTCGAAGAACCGGACGTTATTCACATGTCCCAGCGAATCGATGTCCGCGAACCGCACCATTCTGGGAAAAACGTGCCGCTGAGCTAGGGAGTTTCGTGCCACTGCGCCACCGTACCGGTTGCGGTCAGGTGCCTTTGCTCCGGGCCGCGCATGCCAGCACGTTGAGCGCCGAGACCACGACCATGCAGCCGAGCGCCCACCGGTAGCCGGTCACTAGTTGCTCCACGGCGCCCCCGGAGAGCTGGGAAAGGGTGCCGGCGAACACCTGGTCGTGCAGTGCGGCGGGCAGCGGCGCGGTGATCATCGACAGGGACAACGCGCTGCCCACGACCACGCCGGTGTTCTGCAACATGAGCCGCAGCGCGTTGACGATGCCGAGCCGGTCGGCGGGCACCCGGTCGAGGAGCACCGTGGTGTTGGAGGGCAGGAACACGCCGGATCCGAGCCCGATGAGCGCCAGCGCGACCGCCACGGTGACGTAGGGCACGCCGGCTGAGATCGTACAGAGCAGGAGCAGCAGCCCGGAGGTGGTGATCGAGGCGCCGGCCACGGCCAGCGCGCGGGGGCCGGACCAGCGCTGCAGGAAGCCGGACAGCACCGACGCGACCATCGCGGCGAGGGCCAGGGGCAGCACCTTCAGGCCCGCCTCGACCGGGTCGTCCCCGCGTACGGCCTGGAAGTAGAGCGCGACCAGGAAGACCATGCCGACCCGCGCGACGGAGTTGAGGAAGGACGCCAGCGTGCCCAGGGCGAAGGCCCGGTCGCGGAACAGCCGGACGTCCACGACCGGGTGGGCCGCTCGCGACTGCCTGAGGACGAAGAGCGGGAGCCCTAGCGCGAAGCCCGCCAGGCCGGACAGGATCAGGGGGTGAGACCAGCCGAGCCTGGTCACCTCCGACAGCGCCAGCAGGAGACCTCCCAGGCTGACCAGGACCAGCACGTTGCCGGGCAGGTCGAGCCCGCGCTCGCGGCCGGCCGGCCCGGCGCGCCGGAGCACGAGCGCGCCCCAGACCAGGCAGGCCAGCCCGATCGGCACGTTGTACCAGAAGACCCAGCGCCAGCCGAGGTGCTCGGCGAGCAGGCCGCCCAGGGTCGGCCCGGTGAGCTGGGCGATGGAGAACGAGGCGATGTAGACGCCCATGCCCTCGCCGAGCCGCGCGCGCGGGAAGGCGGCGGTGACCAGGGCGGCGCTGTTGGTCAGCAACATGGCGGCGCCGGCGGCCTGGACGACGCGCAGCGCCACGATCACCCAGGCGTCCGGCGCGAACCCCGCCAGCAGCGAGGCGAGGGTGTAGGTGGCCAGCCCGCACAGGTACATCGTGCGCCGCCCGAACATGTCGGCCAGCCGGCCGAAGGCGATCATGAGGACGGTGGTGGTGAGCTGGAAGGCGAGCAGGATCCAGGTGGAGGCGGCGGCTCCGGCGCCGGTGCCCCGGGCGATCTCGGGGAGCGCGACGTTGATCGCGCTACCGCCGAGACCGATGAGCACGCTGGCCAGGCTCACCACGGACAGCGTCCGCCAGGCGTAGCGGAGCTGTCCCTCGTCGGTCAAAAGCCTATCCTTTCTAGATTTCGATACTAGAATCTAGTTCACACCAGCAACCGGTCAAGGATCGAGGTGTCAGATGAGCGGGATCGTCGAGGGTCGCGTGGTGATCGTCACGGGCGCGGCCAGGGGCATCGGGCGGGGGCACGCGCTCGAGTTCGCCCGCCAGGGCGCGAAGGTCGTGGTCAACGACCTCGGCGCGGCGGTCGACGGCACGGGATCGTCGGAAGCCGCGGCGGCCGTGGTCGAGGAGATCGAGGCACTGGGCGGGGAGGCGATCGTCAACGGCGAGGACGTCTCCGACTTCGACGGCGCGGCCCGGCTGGTCCAGTCGGCCGTCGACCACTTCGGCGACCTGCACGTGCTGGTCAACAACGCGGGCATCCTGCGCGACCGGATGCTGGTCAACATGACCGCCGAGGAGTGGGACGCGGTCATCAGGGTGCACCTGCGCGGCACGTTCGCGCCGCTGCGCCACGCCGCCGCCTACTGGAGGGGCCGGGCGAAGGCCGGCGAGCCGGTGGACGCGCGGATCATCAACACCACCTCCTCCTCCGGCATCTACGGCAATCCCGGGCAGGGCAACTACGGCGCGGCGAAGGCCGGCATCGCGGGCCTGACCGTCATCGCGGCCAAGGAGCTGGAGAGGTACGGCGTGACGGTCAACGCCGTCGCCCCCGCCGCGCTCACCCGCATGACGGAGGGCCTCATCCCGAGCGGCGCCGCGGCCGACCCCGACGACATCGCGCCGCTGGTGGTCTGGCTGTCCAGCGCCGAGGCCCGGGGCGTGACCGGCCGGGTGTTCAACGTGCGGGCCGGGGTGATCAGTGTGGCCGAGGGCTGGCACGCGGGCCCGGCCGTGGACAAGGGCGGCCGGTGGGACCCGGCCGAGCTGGGCGCGGTCATCCCCGCCCTGGTCGACAAGGCCGCGCCCAACGCGCTGACCAACGGCCAGATCCCCGGCCGGGAGGGCTGACATGCCGCTCGACCACGGATCGATCGGTGTCGAGAGCCCACCGCACGAGCGCTCGTGGACCGCCAAGGACACCATGCTGTACGCCCTCGGGGTCGGCGCGGGAGTGGACGAGACGGTCTTCAGCACGGAGAAGGGCCAGCGGGTGCTGCCCACGTTCGCGGTGCTGGCCGCGCAGGCGCCCGGCGGGCGGCGGATCGGCGACTTCGACCCGGCCATGCTGGTCCACGCCGAGCAGGGCTTCGAGCTGCACCGCGAGCTGCCGCCGGCGGGCCGCGTGCGGACCACCTCGAAGGTCACCGGCATCCACGACAAGGGGTCCGGCGCGCTGGTCACCAGCGAGTCGCTGGCCGTCGACCCCGGCACCGGCGAGCCCGTGATCACCTCTCGCAGTGCCGTCTTCATCAGGGGCGAGGGCGGATTCGGCGGCGACCGGGGCCCGCGTGACGACTGGTCGGTGCCGGAGCGGGCGCCCGACCACAAGGTGACCTATCCGACCACGCCCGGCCAGGCGCTGATCTACCGGCTCTCCGGCGACTACAACCCGCTCCACTCCGACCCGGAGTTCGCCGCGCGGGCCGGGTTCGACCGCCCGATCCTGCACGGCCTGTGCACCTACGGCGTGACCGGGCGGGCATTGCTGCACGCCGTGGCGGGGTCGGACCCGGCCAGGTTCGGGGCGATGTCGGGCAGGTTCACCAGCCCGGTCTTCCCCGGCGAGTCGCTCACGGTCTCGATCTGGGTGGACGGCCCGGCCGTGCGGTTCAGGACGGCCAAGGACGACGGGACCGTGGTGATCGACAGAGGGCGGGCCGTGATCAGCCCTCCTCCAGCCCCTTGAGCGGGTCGAGGCGGCGGATCAGCGTCATCGCCGCCTCGATGATCTCCTGCGCCTCCTCCTCGGTGTCGCTGGTGGCGACCTCGCGGGCGGCCTCGGCGATGACGCTGGTCAGCACGGCCACGGTGAACCGGTCGAGCGGGTCGCCCCCGGCGCCGAGCAGCACGGCGTTCTGGCGTACCCACTCCCTGCCCCGGGTGCGGCGGATCAGCTCGAACCCCGGGGGGCCGTCGCCGTTCATGAAGAGCCTGACCAGGTCGCGCCGATCCCAGGCGCCGGCGAGGTAGGCCCGGGCGCCGGAGATCAGCAGCTCGACCGGGTCGTCGACGCCGGTCTGCCTGGCCCGGGCCACGCTGGAGGCCGAGGCTTCCTCGTGGGCGGCCTGGTGGTCCTCGTACAGCGCGAGGAACAGCTCGGTCTTGCCGCCGAAGTGGTGGTAGAGGCTGCCCACGCTCGACCCGGCGCGGGCCACCACGTCGGCCACGTTGGCCTCCGCGAAGCCGTGCTCACTGAAGATCTCGCGAGCCGCCCTGAGCATGCTCTTGCGGGTCTCGGCCGTACGGCTCCACTCCCACGAAGACTTGCGTGCCATGCGGAACATCGTAGCCGCAGAAATTCTAGAATTCTGTTCCTTGACAGGCCGCCCCCGCGACTGGACCCTTTTTCCTGGAAGGCGATTCTAAAATCTGGAGGCGGCCGTGGACTTTTCGCTCAGCACCGAGGAACGGCAGATCCGCGACACGGTCCGGTCCTTCGTGGAGAAGGAGATCATGCCGCTGGAGCCCGGCGTCCTCCGCAACGAGCGCGAAGGCCGCCCCGGGCTCGACCCCGACACCGTGCGCGACCTTCGCGCCAAGGCCAGGAAGAGCGGCTTCTGGGGCATCAACACCCCCGAGGAGTACGGTGGAGCCGCCCTCGGCCCCGTGATGTCCGCGATCATCGCCATGGAGGTCGGCAGGACGTTCGTCCCGTTCACCTTCGGCGGCAGCGCCGACAACATCCTCTACGCCGGCACCGAGGAGCAGAAGCAGCGCTACCTGGTCCCGACGATCGAGGGCGAGCGCCGCTCCTGCTTCGCGATCACCGAGCCGGGCGCCGGCTCCGACGCCCGCAACATCCGCACGCGCGCGGTCCGCGACGGCGCCGAATGGATCATCAACGGCGAGAAGACCTTCATCACCGGCGGCAACGAGGCCGACTTCGTCATGGTCTTCGCCGTGACCGAGCCGTACGGCGTCACCTGTTTCCTGGCCGACCGCGACATGGGCTGGCGGTCCGAGCCGATCCCGACCATGGGCCAGTGGGGCCCGGCCTCCCTGGTGTTCCAGGATGTACGGGTGCCGGAGGAGAACATCCTCGGCGAGCTCGGCAAGGGCTTCGAGCTGGCCATGCAGTGGATCGGCCAGGGCCGGTACATGATCCCGGCCAGGGCCATCGGATCGGCCGAACGCATGCTCGGCATGGCGATCGACTACGCCAAGATCCGCAAGTCCATGGGCCAGACGATCTCCGAATACCAGGCGATCCAGTGGATGATCGCCGACTCCCAGGTGGAGATCGAGGCGGCCAAGTGGCTGACCCTGTACGCGGCCTGGCGCGTACAGGAGGGCCTGGACGCCCGGCACGCCTCGTCGATCGCCAAGCTCAACGGCGCGGTCATGGCCAACCAGGTCGTCGACCGGGTGCTGCAGATCCACGGCGGCATGGGCTACACCAAGGAGTTGCCGATCGAGCGGTGGTACCGCGAGCTGCGCCTGCTGCGCATCTTCGAGGGCACCGACGAGATCCAGCGCCGCACGATCGCCCGCAACCTGATCAAGGGTCACGCCCGCCTCGGCACCATCGGCGAGTGACATGGCGGTCGAGGCGCTGTTCACGCCACGGTCGATCGCCCTCGTCGGGGCCACCGACAAGTCGGGCTGGTCGATCAGCACCCTGGCCAACCTGCGTAACCACGGTTTCCCCGGTCCCGTCCACCTGGTGAACCCGCGTGGCGGCACCGTCCACGGCGAACGGGCGTACCGCAGCCTGACGGAGATGCCGTCGCCCGTCGACCTGGCCTACGTCATGGTCCCGTCCACGGCGGTGCTCGGCGTGCTGCGCGAAGGCGCCGAGCTGGGCATCCGCTGCTATGTGATCCTCACCGCCGGGTTCGGCGAGGCCGGTCCCGAAGGGGCTCGCCTGGAGTCGGAGATCACCGCCTTCGCCCGCGGCCACGACCTCACGGTCCTCGGCCCCAACGGCAACGGCTACATCAACGCCGCGGCCGGCATCACCCCCTACGGCCTGCCCATCGCCCAGCCGCTGCCGCACGGCTCGGTGGGCGTGGTGCTGCAGAGCGGAGCGCTGGCCAGCTCCGTCCTCGCCTTCGCCCAGGCCCGCAACATCGGCATCAGTCTGCTCACCTCGATGGGCAACGAGTCAGTGGTCACGGTCACCGACGTGCTCGGCTACCTGGTCGGCGACCCGGCCACCAAGGTCATCGCGCTGTTCCTGGAGGCGATCAGAGATCCGGCCGAGTTCTCCCGGGTCGCCCGGCTGGCCCTCGGCGCCGGTAAACCGATCGTCGCGTTGAAGATCGGCCGCAGCCGGCTGGCCTCGCACACCGCCCAGGCGCACACCGGCGCCCTGGTCGGCGACGACGACGTCATCGACGCCGCGTTCCGGCAGCTCGGCGTCATCCGGGTGCGGTCGGTGGAGGACCTGATCATCACCTCGGGGTTGCTGGCGGCGGTGGGTCCGCTGCCGGGGCGGCGGATCGGCGTCGTCACCCCGTCCGGCGGGGCCGCGGAGATCATCGCCGACCGGGCGGAGGACGAAGGACTCGAACTGCCCCCGTTCGCCCCCTCGACGGTGGCGCGGCTGGCGGAGATCGTCCCCTCCTTCGGCACCGTCCAGAACCCCCTCGACGTCACCGGCTACGTCCTCATCGACCGGACCTTGCTGGGCAGGGCCCTGGAAGCGGTGACCGCCGACCCGGGCATCGACCTGGTCATGCTGCTGTCCGAGCCGCCCCGTTCCGCTCCGCCCGACCCCTCCCCCACCTTCGCCCTCTACTCCGCCAGCGCCAGCCGTATCGCCGCCTCGCCGGTGCCCGTCGTGGTGGTCAGCAACGTCCTCACCGACGTCACCGAGTTCGGCCGTACCGTGCAGCGGGAGACCGGCTACCCGCACGTCGTGGGCGGCATCGAACATGGCATCCAGGCGATCGGCGCCGCCGTCCGCTGGTCCCGGGCTCGCGCCCGTGCCCGCGCCCTGGCTCCCGCCCCGCCCGCTGAGCGGCGCCCACCGGGCGCGAGCGGTGTCTGGGCGGAGCATCGGGCGTCGGCTCTGCTGTCGGCGGCCGGGCTGCCGGTCGTGCCGTCGCAGCTGGTACGAGACGCGGAGGCCGCGGTCGCGGCGGCGGATCGCTTCGGGTATCCGGTGGTGCTGAAGGTCTCCGCCGAAGGACTGGCCCACAAGAGCGACGCCGGCGGGGTCCGGCTGGGGCTGACCACTCCGGACGAGGTACGGCGGGCGTACCACGACGTGATCGCCACGACCCGAGCCCACCTGCCGGGGGCGCTCGTGCAGCCGCAGCGCGGGGCCGGCATCGAGCTGCTCGTGGGCGTGGTCCGTGACCCCGGGTGGGGCCTCACCCTGGCCGTGGGGCTGGGCGGGGTGTGGGTGGAGGCGCTGCGCGACACCGCACTGCGGATCCTGCCGGTGGACGCCGCCGACGTACGGGACGCGTTGACGGAGCTTCGTGGCGCCGCCCTGTTGCGCGGAGCCCGGGGAACCGAGCCCGCCGATCTCGACGCCGTCGCGGACGTGGTCGCCCGGGTGGCCGGCTTCGCCGGAACGCTCGGCGACGACCTGGAATCGCTGGAGATCAACCCGCTGCTGGTCACGGGCTCACGCGTGGAGGCGCTGGACGCCCTGATCACCTGGCGATCGTGACCCCTCCGGAGGGCGGCGAACCGCGGCGGCGGCCGGGGGGAGAATCGCCGCCGCCGCGGGGCTCTTCAGGGGAGCCGGTTCGACAGGACGAGCGTGGCAGCCGAGGCGAACATCCCGCCATTGCCCAGCACCACACTCACCTCGGCGTCCGGCACCTGGGCCGCCGCCTCGCCACGGAGCTGCCGGACGGCCTCCTGGATGGCGAACATCCCGTACATCCCGGTATGCGTGTACGAGAGGCCGCCACCGTTGGTGTTGAGCGGCAACCGGCCACCCGGCGACGTGTGGCCCTCGGCGATGAACGCGCCGGCCTCGCCCCGCCCGACGAACCCGAGGTCCTCCAGGCCGTAGATCGGCACGTGCGCGAAGGCGTCGTACACCATGAGATGGTCCACATCGTCATGGGAGATCTTCGCCTCGGCGAACGCCGCCTCGCCCGACAGCCGGAACGCCCTGGAGGTGGTGAAGTCGGCCATCTGCGAGATGATCGGCGACTCGGCCGCCTCTCCGGACCCGAGCAGGTGGACCGGGCTCCGGCGGGCCCGGTCGGCCGACGTCACGATCAACGCCCCGCCGCCGTCGGTCACCAGGCAGCACTCCAGCAGATGGAACGGGTAGGCGACCAGCCGCGAGGCCAGCACGTCGTCCACCGTGATCAGGTCGCGGTACATCGCCCTCGGGTTGAGATGCGCCCACCGCCGCTGCGCCACGGCGACCTCGGCCAGCTGCTCGTGCGTGAGCCCGGTCTCCTTCATGTAACGCAGCGCCGTCAGCGTGAACATCGTGGCGGGTCCCATCACGCCGTACGGCACCTCGAACTGCCCCGCCAGCGAGTCGGCCGCCATCCCGAACCTCGACGCCCCCACCCGTGATCTGCCGGACTCGCCGTGGGTGATCAGCACCGTGTGGCACAGGCCCGCCCGGATGGCCGCCGCGGCGTGCCGTACGTGGAACATGAAGGACGACCCGCCCACCGCCGTGCCGTCGAGCCAGGCGGGCGTGATGCCGAGCGCGTGCGCGATCTGGATCGGGCCCGGGTTGCCCACGGTGGCGATGCCGTCGACGTCGTCCTTGGTCATGCCCGCGTCGGCGAGCGCGTTGCGGGCCGCCTCCAGGTGCAGCGCGGTGGCCGAGTGTCGCGGGAGCCGCCCCACCTCGTCGGTCTCGGCGGCGCCGGCGATCACGATGGTCACGCCGCTCCCCCCGCGGGCTCGAAGAGCGGCACGCTGACGTCGCCGCGCCGCTCGAAGACGACGCGAAGCGGCAGATCGAGCGGCAGGTTCTCGGGCGCGATCTCGACGCCCACGATGTTCGTCATCATCCGCACGCCCTCCTCCAGCTCCACCACGGCGATCGCGTACGGGCCGTCGTCCTCGAACCCGCGAGCGGGCCGATGGTTGATCACGTACGAGTAGAGGGTCGCCCGGCCGCTGGCCCGCACCCATTCGACCTCGGCGGCACCGCAGTGCGGGCAGCTCGGCCGGGGATAGAAGTAATGCCGCGCGCACGGCCGGCAGCGCTGGATCCTGAGCTCGCCCGCCGCCGCGCCGTCCCAGAAGGGCTGCGTCTCCGGCGTGGGCTTCGGTACCGGCTTCATGGGCCTCCCCATCTTTTTCTAGAATCACACTCTAGAGTCAGATTCTGCGGTACGGGAGACTTTTCAGGGGCCGGATGTTCAGGGGCTGGGGATGCCGTTTCCGTTCCTGCCCTGTCCGGCCAGCACCTCCTCCAGTGTCGCCCGCCAGTCGTCGGGGTCGCGCCTGCCGGGCTGGGCGAGCTGGATCAGCACGCCCTGCGCCTCCTTGGGGTGCAGGAACACCTCCTTCCAGCGGACGTCCCCGATGTTCAGCCCGTGCAGCCGATAGCCGCGCCCGCTGAGCCGGGCCACCGCCGCCTCGATGTCGTTGACGTGGAAGTTCAGGTGGTGCACCCCGCCCCGGCCCCGGGTCAGCTCGAAGAACGTGTCGAAGAAGGTCGAGCCGGACAGCGGCTCCATGAGCTCGACCTTGCCGCCGTTGGCGTAGGTGAGTTGCAGCGTGCGGTAGCCGCTCACCCGGTTGTCCCCGCCGCCACCGAGATGCTCGCCGCCCAGCAGGTCGCGGTAGATGGGGAGCAAATCCCTGATCCTCGGCGCCGCCACGGCCGTGTGGTCGAAGGTCACCTCGAGCCCGTCCAGTTCCAGATCCACGCACGACCCCTTCCGCCGAAATCCTAGAATTTGATTCTAGACGGAAGCCTCCTCGCCCGCACGCCCTCCCTCGCGGCGATTTGCCGGAATGAACGCCGAGAAGGCCGGGTGATGGCCGCCACCTGAACGCCCGCCACCACCCGGCCTCCGCGGTCAATCTGGCTGCGGCCAGTGAACGTCGCTAGGCCCTTGTCGGCCCGCGGCCGTTCCTCGGCTCCTCGTCGACGAAGCACCGGGCTATCGACGGGCCGTAGCCGACCCGGTTCCACGTGCCGTATCTCGTGGTGTATGTCGACTTGCCGATCCTGTAACAGTCCACGACCGCCCTGAAGGACCCGCTGCCCTTGGTGCAGTTGAACCAGAAGCTGTTGTCCTTGTACTGGCTGCTGCAACCGTGGGGGGGATCGGCGGCATGAGCCGCGCTCGCCGGCATGAGCACCGCCCCCGCCACCAGCCCGCCGGCCGCCGCGAATTTGAGGCTTTTACTGAACATCTTGAGCAAAGCAATCTCCTAACATAGAGGATAAGAAATGACATGCGGCCGCATCGCGCCTCGCGCTCCCGAATTCGCGCACCACGAACCACGGAAGCGCACTCGAAAAACGAAGCCCCTGTTTCCGGATACCAGCGATTTCGACTGACATTTACGTACGTTATTCGCGATAATGACTCACCCATGGATGACGGGTTGCGAGAACTCGATCACGACCGCTCATGCTCGACCGATCACCCAGGATCGGTCCGTCCCTGGTCTGCCGTCGGACAGGTCACAGGTTCGAGCGTGCGGAACACCGATGCCGGCTGCGCGGATCCGTTCCGAGAACGCGGACGACCCTCCTCGCAGGCATGTGGTTACCGAAGCGTTTTAGCAGGAAGCGACGCCCCACGTCCCGGAGCTGCCGACCTTCTCGCTTCGCAGTGTCGCCCTTCCCCGGACGTGGACGATGGCGCAAGCTCCCCACCTGCCATTGATGTACGCCTTGATGCGGATCGCGCTGCCGCTGCGTTGTGATGACCGACCACCTGTATGCCGCCGGCAATGGAGCCACCGGCTCCGCACGGTTCGGCCGAAGCGGCCCCAGCCGGAACGACCAGGGCAGATGAAATAACCGCCGCAACAAAAGCACCTTTAAGAAGACGCGACATGACCCTCCTTTCTATCTAACCACCATAGTGGCTTCGGCGGTTACATAGGTCATACTTACACGTTCCGTCATTCCGCACAAGACGCAATTCTTCCACTTAGGGCGCATTAATAATGCAGTCAGATTTCAGTCCGCAGATTTCCGACCTCGCTGAGGCGTCGTTTGGCGAGAACCCAAATCGACAGAGCCGGGCATGAATATCGGAGCCATGCTCTGACCAGGAAAGATATTGGCGGGGTGCGCATTCTCTGTCACATGCGCGAACTGCCGCGTTCCCTGTCACATCGCGTCGCACCGGCCGGTCCCTGACCGAATCGGCGGCAGCTCAGGGCCGGTCAAGGCTCAGCCGGTAAGTTTCGAAAGACCACTCAAGTGACACCGCCATGTGCGCCTCGTGAAGCGCCGAAGAGGCGCCGACCAGATGTGGTCGGCGCCTCTTCGTGCCAGCCTTGCCCGATGTGGCTGGGCGGGGATTGGGTCAGGCGCGGTGCAGCTTGCGGTAGGTGATGCGGTGGGGCCGGGCGGCGTCGGCACCGAGGCGCTCGATCTTGTTCTTCTCGTAGTCGGCGAAGTTGCCCTCGAACCAGAACCAGTTGGAGCCCTCCTCCCACGCCAGGATGTGGGTGGCGATCCGGTCGAGGAACCACCGGTCGTGGGAGGTGATGACCGCGCAGCCCGGGAAGTCGAGCAGTGCGTTCTCCAGCGAGGAGAGCGTCTCGGTGTCAAGGTCGTTGGTGGGCTCGTCGAGCAGCAGCACGTTGCCACCCTGCTTGAGGGTGAGCGCCAGGTTGAGCCGGTTGCGCTCGCCGCCCGACAGGACACCGGCCTTCTTCTGCTGGTCAGGACCCCTGAAGCCGAACGCGGCGATGTACGCGCGCGACGGCATCTCGACGTTGCCGACCTTGATGTGGTCGAGCCCGTCGGAGATGACCTCCCACACGTTCTTGCCGGGCTCGATGCCGCCGCGGCTCTGGTCGGCGTAGGAGATCTTGACCGTGTCGCCCACCGTGATCGACCCCTTGTCGGGCGTCTCACTTCCGATGATCATGCGGAACAGGGTGGTCTTGCCGACGCCGTTGGGACCGATCACACCGACGATGCCGTTGCGCGGCAGGTCGAACGAGAGGTCTTCCATGAGCAGCCGGTCGTCGAACCCCTTGGTCAGGTGGTCGGCCCTGATCACCGTGGTGCCGAGGCGGGGGCCCGGCGGGATCTGGATCTCGTCGAAGTCGAGCTTGCGATGCTTGTCGGCCTCGGCCGCCATCTCCTCGTAGCGCTGGAGACGGGCCTTGCTCTTGGTCTGGCGGGCCTTGGGGTTGGAGCGGACCCACTCGAGCTCGTCCTCGAGCCGCTTCTTGCGCTTGACGTCCTTCTGCCCCTCGACCTTGAGGCGCTGGGTCTTGGCCTCCAGGTAGGTGGAGTAGTTGCCCTCGTAGGCGTAGGCGCGGCCGCGGTCGAGCTCGAGGATCCAGCCGGCCACGTTGTCGAGGAAGTAGCGGTCGTGGGTGACGGCCAGCACGGTGCCGGCGTACTTCTCCAGGTGCTGCTCCAGCCACTGGACGCTCTCGGCGTCGAGATGGTTGGTCGGCTCGTCGAGCAGCAGCAGGTCGGGCGCCTCCAGCAGCAGCTTGCACAGGGCGACCCGGCGGCGCTCACCACCGGAGAGCTTGCTCACCTCGGCGTCGGGCGGCGGACAGCGCAGGGCGTCCATGGCCTGCTCCAGCTGGCTGTCGAGCTCCCACGCGTTGCGGTGCTCGAGCTGCTCCTGCAGCTTGCCCATCTCGTCGAGCAGGTCGTCGCTGTAGTCGGTGGCCATCTGCTCGGCGATCTCGTTGTAGCGCGCGAGCAGCGCCATCGTCCCGGCGACGCCTTCCTGAACGTTGCCGAGGACGGTCTTCTCCTCGTTGAGTGGTGGCTCCTGCTGGAGCATGCCCACCGAGAAGCCCGGCATGAGTTTGGCGTCACCGTTGGACGGCTGCTCCAGACCGGCCATCATCCGGAGCAGCGTCGACTTTCCGGTGCCGTTAGGGCCCAGGACGCCGATCTTGGCACCTGGCAGAAACGACAGCGTGACGTCGTCAAGGACAACCTTGTCGCCGTGCGCCTTGCGCACGCGCTGCAGCGTATAGATGTACTCCGGCATGGTATCTAGCTTAGGGGCTCCTGACCCGGGCTTCTGCCTCTGGGGCGACAGGGGTGGCTTCAGGCCGGGGAGGCGTCGGTCACGGGCGGCGGCGGTGACTGGACGACGGGCACGCAGATGCGGTCGCGACCGAGCTCCTTGGCCCGGTAGAGGGCCAGATCGGCGGCGGCGAGCAACTCGATGAGATCGTCGCCGTGCAGGCTCATGACGGCGACGCCCGCCGAGATGGTGACGCTGATCATGACGTCGTCGGCGGCGATCGTCATCCGGCCGATGCGCCGGCGGAGCCGCTCGGCCACCTGGCGGGCCTCATGGATGTCGGCGCTCGGGAGCAGCACCACGAACTCCTCGCCGCCGAAACGGCCGACGACGTCGTATTCGCGCAACTGGCTGCGCAGCGTGCTGGCGATGCTGACCAGCACCTGGTCGCCCACGAGATGGCCGTGGTTGTCGTTGACGCGCTTGAAGTGGTCGATATCGATGATCAGCAGCGCCAGGGTGTCGCCGTTGCGCCGAGCCCGGACGATCTCGGTGTCGGCCTCGCGCTGCCAGGCCGCGGCGTTGAGCAGGCCGGTCTTGGAGTCGGTGCGGGCCGCCGCCTGGAGCTGGGCGTGCAGGAGGCTGCGCTGCAACAGCACCACCGGCGGCAGGGTGAGGACCAGCAGGGCGAGGTTGAGCCCGCAGGCGATCGCCACGATGACGCCCAGGCACAGCTCCACGACGTCCAGCAGCACGCTCTCCCTGTCCCACAGCACGTCGCGCCACGGCCCCTCGGGGTCGGCGGTGTGCGCCGCGATCGCGATGAGCCCGGTGTTGAGCAGCGCGAACACCACCGCCGCGCCCACCGCGAGCGCGATCGCGGCCCCACCGCCCCGCATCAACGCCGACGGGTCGGGGACCACCCGATGGAACAACACCGAAGCGGCACACCCCGCCAGGCCGATGGCGGCCGAGCTGAACACCCTGCGGTAGAGCACCGTCGCCCGAACCCGCCACTGCAGCAGCGCCTGCAGCACGATCGGCGCGAACAGGGCGTAGACCGGCGGCAGCAGCAACGCCACCGGCAGCCACCACGCCGACAGCAGGTCTCGCGAGACGCCCGCGGGCATGCCCAGACGTCTGGTGGCCTCGATGCAGACCGCGCCGCACCCCATGAGGGCGGCGAAGGTCAGCAGGTGCGGCCAGCGGACGTCGGTGACCGTCGCGAGCAGCACCATCGCGACGACATCGAGCGCCACGATGCCGCAGAGATAACCGACGAGCGGACGACGTTGCCCGAGCAGCGGCCAACGGCCGACCAGACTTGACACACCGTCGCGAGACTTGATCGAGGTGTGACTGGTCGCCGCCATACCGGTTCCTCTCCGCCTAACGATGTGTAACACAATAATTGCGGAGTGTGCGTCGTGCGATGGGAACCGATACGTTGGCAGCGGAGCCACATGTTCCATGTGGTCCGGGAATGTGGATACGGTTCGCTCCCCCCTGCGAGCCGTGCCGGAAAGGAGCAGCCATGGCGCGGGGCGTCACCTGGACCTGACAGGTGCACTAGCCAACCGTTCGACATGACATGCGCGGCGTCATCGGCCGCTTGCCGTTGCCGCAACCGTCGGGGGACTCGCGGCATGCAAGGGTCAGTGTCCCTCCACCCCCACTCCCCCTCCCTCCTCTCAGCTCCGGCCTCTCAGTCCCGGCCCCGTCCCGGCCTCTCAGTCCCGGCCTATCGGTTCGGGCCCCCGTTCCGGTCTCCCCGTTCCGGCCTTCCTGTTCCGGGTTGCTCCCGCCTCGGTGGCTTTCTCCCCTGGATCGCCTCCCGCCGCTCGCCATCCGTACGGCTCCGGTGACATGCCCACCTCAGGACCCGTCGGCTTGTCCACCAGCGGCGCGGCCTGCATCTTTCCAGCCAAATGACCCCTCGAAAGATCCTTGATCCTCGGGCTGTGCTCCCAGCGCCCTTCCTGGCGGGCGACCGGCGGTGATACAGGAACCTTCACGGGCGACCGTGGGAATCCCCCTCGTCACGAAGGGGAGGAGGTCAACAGAAGACCTGCCTTCCGCTCAGGACAGCGCCCGGCGACCGGCTTCGGCGAGGGTCGCGGGTGGATCTCCGAACGGGGCCGGGCGCGGTCTTGTCAGGCGGCGGCGCGTTCCTCTGTGGGCCACTCGGCGTCTTCGGCTTCGCATTCGTTGCCACCGGCGCCGAGGATGCGGACGGTCTCGTCGTCGTCGAGCGTCCGACCGTTCCCGGTGCCGCCGTTCGTGGCATCACCGTTCCCACTGATGCCGTTCCTGGTGTCGCCGTTCCCAGTGATGCCGTTCCCGGTGATGCCGTTCCCGGTGTCACCGTTCGTGGTGTCACCGTTCGTGGCGTTGGCGGAGCCCATGGCTCGCAGGGGTGCGTCCTGGCGGGAGCCGGCCGTGAGCGGGAGAGGCTCCGCTCGGTCTCGGTCTCGGCTGGGGCGCTCGGCCGCGCCGGCGCCCATGGCCCAGTCCTGGGTCTCCTCGTCGAGTCGCTCGCGCATCTCCCTGCTGACCAGGGCGGCCGCGCCACCGCGGTCGGGCTTGGTGAAGCTGCCCATGCCCCACCTCAGGTCGTGGCCCACCGCGCTGGCCTCCACCTCGGGCATGAACCGGCGGTCGCCCTCGGGGCCGAACTCACGGATGCGCAGCTTGCCGGACACCACGACGGGCTGCCCGACCTTGACCGACTGAGCGACGTTCTCGCCGAGGGTCCGCCAGCAGCGCACCGCGAAACACACCTTCTCGCCGTCGGTCCACTGCCCGGTCTTCTTGTCGAAGTAGCGGTGAGCGGTCAGCACCCGCAGCGAGGTCACCCTGGCGCCGTCTTCGAACGTGTGCTGCCTGGGCTCTGCCGCGACATTGCCGGTGAGCGTGATGTAGATGTCGTTCATCCCGTTGCCTCCCATGCGGCGGGCGGAGTGCCCGCGCCCTGGGAACACGGTGCCGGAGCGGCCCCGGCCTGGAGGCGGCCGAATGGAGTTCTGTGGACAACGCCGACCGGCGGACGAACGCCTGTGGAAAGCTAACGAGCCAGCTTGTTCATGGCCGTGTAGAAGGCGTGGTGCCGGCCCAGCTCGCGCTCCACCGGCTCGACCACCATGGTCTCGGCGATCGCGGCCACTCTGCGACGCATCTCCCGTTCGAGCCGTTCGCGCTCCCTTGACGCTCCCAGCTCGACGAAGTTGCGTGACGCGATGCCCGAGAGCGCACCGAGCCCAAGCACGGACGCCATTATCAACCCCACCCACGGCAGCGCCGCCGTGTCGCCCAGCAACTGGATGCCCAGCGGCGCACGGCCGGGGAAGAAAATGCCCACGGCCAGCCAGCCCAGCCCGAGAACGAACGCCGCCACCAGCACGTACTGCCACACCTTGAGCAGCCACCACCAGGCCGGCACCCGGTCGAGCCGGGGCGCGACCTCGGCGAGATCCTCCGTCAGCGCCTTCGGCAGCTGCGCCGAACGGGAACGCGCCGCGTGGTGCACCGACGTGCGCCACACCGGGTGCATCCCGGCCGACAGCCCGTCGGCGAGCGCCTGCACCGCGTTGACCGTCTCGGCCGTCTGGGCGCTGACCGAGCTCGTGGTGATGCCGTGGATCTCGTCGCTGACGTCTTCCAGGCGGAGGCTCCTGAGGGGGTCGGGCCGCAGCTTGGCGACCCAGCGGGGGTAGGGCCAGCCCACCCAGCGCATGCACCGCTCGGCGTAGCCGTTCTCCATCGCCTCGCCGACGGCCGGGACGCCCACGGCGTCGCAGAGCGCGTCGGTGAGCCCGAGCCTGCGGGCCTCGTCGACCGACGACGGCGCGGACAGGACCTCGCCCACCGGCATGCTCTCGGCCAGGCGTTGTTCGAGCCGGTGGAGGTCGGCCTCCAGCTTCTGGATGGCGGCCCGGCGGCGAGAGACCGCTCCGGCGAGGACGCTCTTGAGGCTGTCGACGCCCCGGCCGGTGACCGCCGAGGTGGGCACCACGCTGGGGTGCTCGACGCCTTCGCGGCGGAGCAGGTCGTTGAGGTCGATGACCAGCTCGGCGAGCTCCTCGGTGCTCAGCAGGTCGGCCTGGTTGAGCGCGAACACGGTCATCGCGTCGTGCCCCGCCAACTCGGTGACGTAGCGCCGGTGCGTGGAGGCGTCGGCGTACTTCTGCGGGTCGAGCACCCAGAGCACGAGGTCGGCCTGACCGATGAGCCGGTCGGCCTCGGTGTCGGTGAGAGCCCTGATCGAGTCGTGGTCGGGCAGGTCGAGCAGGATCAGCCCGTGGAGCTGGCTGTCGCCCTTGTCGAGCGCGCTGGCCCGGGCGAAGCGGTGACGCCACTGCACCTGCAGCCAGTCGAGCAGCGGAGTGGCGCCCTCCAGCCCCCACACGCAGGCATGGGTGCGGGCGGTGGTGGGCCTGCGCACGCCGGTGGGCGACAGCTCCAGCCCCGACAGCGCGTTGAACAGCGATGACTTGCCGCTGCCCGTGCCACCGGCCAGGGCGACCACGGTGTGCTCGGACGACAGCTTGAGCCGCTCGCCTGCGCGGTTCAGCAGCGTGCTCGCCTCGGAGAGCAGCTTCGGTTCGAGCCGTCCCGGCCCGAGCTCAACGATCTTGGTGAGTGCGGCGAGCCGATGCGCGAGGCCCGGCTTGGTGGTGACTGTGCTCATCGAGCGACCTCAAGGTTGTACGTCGCCTGGTAGAGACGTGTCGCCATGGACTCGTCCGGGATCCCGGCGGAGTCGAGCGCTTGCACGTAACGCATGGATTCCTCGTCGAACAGCATGCCGATGCGGGCTCTCAGGTCGCTCAGCGCCTTGGCGCCGATGCCGCGCAGCGACTCGGCGCCGAGCAGCGCGTTGACCAGCCGGTGCGGCACGCCCTCGGCCGTGCCGCCGGTGAACATGGCGACCATGAAGATCAACGACAGCGAGTCGGCGTCGAACGAGACCAGCTTCGACACCGAACGCTTGGCCACGCCCTCGGTCCGCACCAACTCGGTGACGTGCTCCTGCCAGGCGGCGATGGCCCGGCTCGCATGCCGTACGAGATCGTCGGAGGGGCGGTCGAGGTCGGCTCCGAGCGCGGCGCCCAGCGGGGAGCGGCGGCGCCAGCGCGCGACCACCTCCTCGGCGGCGCGGCTGGCGCCGACGACGATCACGGACTCGAGGCCGGCGCGCAGAGCCGCCCTGAACGCCATGATGCGTTCGGGGGCCTGCCTGGCCGACCTGCCGCGCTTGCGGAGTTGGATCGTGCGCAGGAGGTCGCCGGATCCCACGAAGTCCTGCCAGCGGGCCAGCACCTCGCCGTGGATCAACGAGCCGTTGCGAAACGCCTTGTCGATCTCGGTGAGCGCGCTCAGGTAGGAGGCCTCCACGTCGGCGCGCAGCTCGCCGCGGAAGTTCACCTGGCTCTCCATCTGCCGGGCGAGCGCCGGGACGCGGGTGCGGAAGCTGTCGAGCACACCATTGAGGGTCTCTTGTACGGCCTGCGCGCGGCGATCCTCGTCGACGGAGAGCTCGGCCAGCCACAGCCGCAGGTCGGTTACCTCGTGGTCGGGCAACCTTCCGTCCGTCACGTCTGCCTCACCGATGACGAACCGGTCGATCTCGCCCAGGCCGTATTCGGTGAGCATGCGGACGAAGTGCTTCAGCACCACCTCGCGCGCCTTGGGCTGCACCCGGGACAGCACGATGGCCAGCCGGGCGCCGCGCTCCTTGGCCAGCCTGAGCAAATTCCAGGCGGGGGCGTCGGCGTAGCGGGCGGCGGTGGTGACGAAGATCCACAGATCGGCCGCGTCGAGCATGCGCTGGGCGATCGCGTGGTGCTTCTCGATGACCGAGTCGATGTCGGGGGTGTCGAGCAGTGCCACGCCCTGCGGCAGCTTCTCCGTGGGGACCACGATGAGGGTGTCGGGCCCGGCCTCGGGTGACGCCTTGTCGATCCGCCGCAGGCCGCTGAGCAGCTCTCCCTCGGCGAACCACTTATGGTCGTCGGGGTGGCAGGCCAGCACGGGGATGCCCGTGGTGGGCCGCCGTACGCCGGTGCGTGAGACGTTCTTCTCCGCGAGCGAGTTGACCAGCGTCGACTTGCCCGCGCCGGTCGAACCGGCGATCACGATGAGGGCGGGCGCGGTGTTCGTCCGCACCCTTGGGAGTACGTAGTCCTGGAGCTGCGCGAGCAGGTCGGCCCGCGTCTGCCTGGCCCCATCGGCGCCCGGCAGATCCAGGCCGAACCGCAGCTCGGCGACGCTCGCCCGCAACGTGTCCAGCGCGGTCATGAGCGCCTTGGCCGCCTCGGCCGGCAACGCCTCGCCCTGCCTGGTCTTCTCTCCTGCCGGGGCGTACGGATTCCGCCCCCCGGTCTCCTCGTCCGCACCGGAGCCGGGTCGCTCGTCCTGGCCCGGCGGCGTCTTCCGCTCCGGCTCGGCCCCTTCTCCGGTCGATGCCTTGCGCTCCCACAAGGACGGCCGTTCCGGCTCCTGCTCGGACGACGCCTCGTCCCCTCCGGCACCGCGCCCCTCGTCCGGCGAAGACTTGGTGTCCCACAGAGATGGCCGCTTCGACTCCGGCTCGGGCTCCTCAGCCGGCGAAGACTCGTCCTGTGCCTCTACCGGCACAGACCCGCCGTCTTCCCACAGAGAGGGCCGCTCCGGCTCCTGCTCGGACGACGACTCGTCCCCTCCGGCAGCGCACCCCTCGTCCGGAGAGGACTTGGCGTCCCACAAAGACGGGCGCTTCGACTCCGGCTCGGGCTCCTCCCCAGGCGGAGACTTGACGTCCCACAAAGACGGGCGCTTCGGCTCGGGCGCGTGGTCCTCGTCGGGCGAGGGGGCTCGTTCCCATAGGGAAGGACGCTTGCGCTCCGGATCGTCGGATGTGGGAGGCGGCGTCTTGGAGGCTGTTTTGGGGGTGGAAGCCGGTTTTCTGGAGGACGGCTTGCGTCGGGGGAGCGGCTCCACGGGTGTGGGGCGCTCCTCGGGGGCGGGCTGTAGGGCGTGGTCGCCCTGGGCGTCGTCGGGTGGGACGACGTCCTCCTCCGTGATGGGGCGGAAGCTCAGGGTCTGCTCCCCTGGTGGCTCCTGACGCCCGTCATCTCTGGCGGTGTTCACGGCAAGCGCTCCGCTCGAACCATCTCGACCTCCTGGCCGACCCTTACGACCTCGCCGACGATGACGATCGCCGGCGGCCGTATCCCAGCCGCGGACACGCGATCGGCCACGATGGAAAGTGGAGCGATAACCGCCCGCTGGGTCGGAAGGGTACCGTCCTGCACCACCATCACGGGAGTCTCCGGTGAACGTCCGTCTCGAAGGAGGGCTTCGGCCACCTTGGCCAGCCGTTCCAGACCCATCAGGAGGACCAGGGTCCCCTGGGAGCGAGCTACCGAGGGCCAGTCGACGGTCGATTTCGGATCATCCGGGGCCACGTGCACGGATATGACGTGGAATTCCTGACTTATCCCCCGATGCGTCACTGGGACGCCGGCCGCGGCGGGCACCGCCACGGCACTGGTGATGCCCGGCACCACGAGCACCGGGATCCCGGCCCGGGCGCAGGCGATCATCTCCTCGCCACCCCGGCCGAAGACGAACGGGTCGCCGCCCTTGAGCCTGACCACGAACTTCCCCTGCCTGGCCCGGTCGACGAGCACCTCGTTGATCGAGTCCTGCGACAGAGCCCTGCCATAGGGCACCTTGGCGGCGTCGATCAGCTCGACGTCGGGCGCCAGCTCGTCGAGGAGGGCGCGGGGCGCGAGGCGGTCGGCGACCACCACGTCGGCCTGCGCGAGCAGCTGCCGCCCGCGCACGGTGATCAGGCCGGGATCGCCGGGCCCTCCACCGACCAGGGCGACGCCGACCGGTTTGGTGCGGTTGCGCCGGGCGTCGACGGTGCCGTCGCGGAGCGCGCCCACCACCGCGTCCCTGATGCCGGCCGCTCTGCGCGGGTCGCCGCCCGCCGTGACGGCCACGGTGATCTCGTCGACCCGCCCGGAGGCCGGGGTCCACGCGGCGGAGGCGTCCTTGTCGTCGGCCCGCACGCACCAGATGCGCTTGGCCTCGGCCTCCGCGGCCACCGCCGTGTTGACGCCCCGGTCGTCGGTGCACGCCTGGACGAGCCAGGCGCCGTCACAGTCACCCACTTCGTACGGTCTGGCCTGCCAGCTCACCCTGCCCGTGGCGATCAGGTCGTCGAGCGCCGGAGTCACCACCGGCGACACCACGGTGACCACCGCACCGGCCTCGAGCAGGGCGGGCACCCGGCGCTGGGCGACGCGACCGCCGCCCACGACGAGCACTCGGCGGCCGGAAAGCCGCAGGCCGAGGAGGTAGGGGCCCATGCTGGGGAAGCTCCAGTCTGCGAAGATTGGTGTGTCCGGAGGTAAACCTACCGGTTCTTAACGCGGCAATTGCTTCGTGTGAGTTAACGCCCGTCAAGAAGGGGCTGGAGAGGATCCCAGCGAGGCCCGCCCTCGTCGTCCTTGCGGCGTCTGGCCATCGCTGACAGCGCTTCGAGGATAACGCGGTTCCCGAGGAACGCGGTGATGTCCGCGTGATCGTAGGGCGGAGCCACCTCGACCACTTCCATGCCCGCGACGGGCAACTCGTAGCAGATGCGGCGAACGGCATCGAGCAGTTGCCGGGCCGTGAGCCCGCCCGGCTCGGGAGTGCCGGTGCCGGGCGCGTGCCCGGGGTCGCACACGTCGATGTCGACGGACAGGAAGATCCGGTCGCACTCGTCGAGCGCGATCCGGAACGACTCGGTCAGGCACTCGTCGAGCCCCCGGGCCACGATCTCGGTCATCTCGTAGGAGCGCATCCGCTGCTCGGCCATCCAGGAGAGCGTCTCGGGCTCGGGCCAGTAGCCGCGCAACCCGAGCTGGAGGAACCGGTCGCCGCGAATCGCGCCCGACTCGATGAGCCGGCGCATCGGCTGGCCGTGGCCGTGCAGGTGGCCGAACTCGATGTCGCCGGTGTCGGCGTGGGCGTCGAAGTGGATCATCGAGACGCGGCCCGGTTCGTACGCCCGGGCGGTGCCGCGCGCGTCGGGCAGCGCGACCGTGTGGTCGCCGCCGAGCACGAGCGGGATCGCGCCGGAGGAGGCGACGCGGTGGACCGCGTCCTCGATGGCCGCCAGCGAGCCCTCGACGTCGCCGGAGTAGCACTCGACGTCGCCGGCGTCGAGCACCCGCAGGTCGCGCAGGGCGTCGACGCGCAGCGCCAGGCTCGGCCTGGAGCCGTCGTGCGGGAGGTAGCAGGCCTGGCGCAGGGCCATCGGGCCGAATCTGGCGCCGGGCCGATTGGAGGTGCCGCCGTCGAACGGGGCACCGATGATCACGACGTCGGCGCCGGCGTAGCTCGCCGGATCGGCGACGTCGCACCTCTCGACGCCTAGAAACGTGATGTCGGGTCCGTACATCGGGCCGTACCTGGACACACTCACCTCACTCGCTGGTCACGTGTCCCATCATCACACGGACTTTTCCGTCACTCCTGCCGAGTCGAACGTCGCGACGTCGTGCATGACGCGTACGGCTGCGCAGACCAGCGGGTGGGCGAGCAGCCCGCCGGTGCCCTCGCCGACGCGGAGTTCGAGCTCGACCAGGGGGCGCAGCCCGAGGTGGTCGAGCGCGGCGGCGTGGCCGGGCTCGGCCGAGCGGTGACCGGCGACGCAGTGGTCGGTGACGGCCGGGTCGAAGGCTGCGGCGACCAGGGCGGCGGCGCCGGCGATGACGCCGTCGAGGATCACCGGCACGCGGGCCCGCGCCCCGCCCAGAATGAAGCCGGCGATCCCGGCGTGCTCGAAGCCGCCGACGGCGGCCAGGACGCGCAGCGCGTCGCTGGGCTGGGAACCGACGGGCGTCGCGGAGTTGACGGCGAGCGCCTCGCGGACGATGGCGATCTTGTGGGTGTGCGTGTCGTCGTCGATGCCGGTGCCCCTGCCGGTCACCTCGGCGGGGTCGCGGCCGGTGAAGGCGGCGATCAGCGCGGCCGAGGCGGTGGTGTTGGCGATGCCCATGTCGCCGGTGATGAGGCAGCGGGCGCCCTCGGCGACCAGGTCGAGGGCCACCGAGATGCCGGCCTCCAGTGCCTGGACCGCCTGGTCGACGCTCATCGCGGGCCCGGCGGACAGGTCGGCCGTGCCGTACGCGATCTTGCGTTTGACCAGCCCGGGCGCGTCGGGCAGGTCGGCGGCGACACCCACGTCGACCACGGTCACCGACGCCCCGGCCTGCGCGGCGAAGGCGTTGGCCACGGCGCCGCCGGCCAGGAAGTTGGCGACCATCTGGACCGTGACCTCCTGCGGCCACGGGGTGACGCCGCGCGCGTGGACGCCGTGGTCGGCCGCGAAGATGGCCAGCGCCGCCGGCACGGGCATCGGCGGCGGGACGACGCCGGCCGCGCCCGCCAGGCGTACGGCGACGTCCTCGAGCGCGCCCAGCGAGCCCTTCGGCTTGGTGAGGCGGTCCTGGTAGGAGCGGGCCTCGGCGAGCGCCCGCGGGTCGGCGGGGCGGATCGCGGCGAGCGTTTCTGCGAGCAAGTCGAACCTCCAGGGACGGATCAGGGGACCAGCCGGAGTGCTTCCTCATAGCGGTCGATCACGACGTCGGCCAGGGTCTCACAGTCACCGATCACCTCGGCGCACCGGATGTCGAGCTCGGGATGGCCCGCGCCGTAGGCCAGTGCCTGCGCCCACACGCGTTCGAGCAGACCGCCCGCGAACAGCAGGTAGGGCACCACGATCACGCGCTTGGCGCCCAGCCGGCGGCAGCGTTCGAGGCCACCCGGCACGCCCGGAGGGGTGACGGAGACGAACGCGGTCTCGACGGTCATGAAGTCGTAGGCGTGCGTCTCCCAGAACAGGCGTGACACCCGGTGGACCTCGGCGTTGGCCGACGGGTCGGTGGAGCCCTCGCCGACCAGCACGACCGCGGTCTCTCCCGGCTCGACGTGCATCGGAAGGGTCTCGGCGAACGTCGCGTCGACGGCCCGCAACCGGGGCCTCGCACCCGCCATCTCCAGCGGGCGCGGGCGGGGCATCTCGGTGGCGGCGTCGTTGAGGCGCTCGGCCAGCAGGGCGAGCACCCGGGGGTCGGGCCCGAGCGGGCGCCCGTAGTCGTACATGAGCGTGGGGTGTCGCTTCTGTTCCAGCGCCATGGCCGCGGGGTATTCCTCGCCCACCCGGTTGAGGCTCAGCGGGAGCGCCACCAGGCGGTGGTGCCCGCGGGCGACGAGGGAGGCGACGGACTCGCTCAGCCGTGGCGTGGCGCGTTCGAGGTAGCCACCGGAGACGTCCACGGCTGTGCGATCGAGGCGGCAGCGCAGCCGATGGACGAACCTGCCGAACTCCGCGGAGTCGGCGTCGTCGTTCGAGCCCTGCCCGATCAGCAGGAGCGGGGGCTTCATTTTGAGGGTTACTCCGGTACGTAGTCGGACACGCGAGGATAACCGATGCGTGCCGATAACGACAGGTCACATGGGATGAGCCAGGACGGCGTGGAGGACGAAGACGGGGTCGGACGCGGCCAGGCTGTGTGAACCGTCGGGCTGGATGGTGAGTTTGGAGGCCAGGATCTGGGTGCCCTCCGCACGATAGCCGTGCTCGCGCAGTCGGTCGAGCACGGCCGGCACCTGTTCCAGCGACTTGAGCGCGCACACCAGCGTCCGGGGGCCGCGGGCGGCGCAGGCGACGATCACGTCGGAGCCGCCGCCGCCGACGAAGACGGCGTCGGGATCAGGCAGGGGTTCGAGGGCGGGCGGCGCCTGCCCTCGGGTCAGCGCGACCTTGACGCCGTGCTCCAGCACGGCGGCGCGGAGCCGGGCGCACGCCTCGTGATCGCGCTCGACGGCCATGACGGCCGCGCCGAGCCGGGCGCACTCGACCGCGATCTCGCCCGAGCCCGCGCCCACGTCCCAGACCAGGTCACCGAGCCGGGGGCCCAGTTTGGCCAGGATGTACGCCCGGACCTCGGCGGGGAGATGGCCCTCGAACGGCAGCGCCCATTCGGCCGGCCCCGGCTGCGCGCCGGCCACCCAGCCGTGCTCGCGGGGCCGGTGGAGCGGGTCGATGACGAGCACCACGTCGGGGTCCTTCCACGGCCGGGTGGTGGCCTCGCCCATGCGGCTGTGGGTGACGCGTTCGTCGGGGCCGCCCAGGTCCTCGCAGACGATGAGCTCGCGCGGGGTGGTGGGGGCCAGCTCCCTGGCGATCTCGGCGGGGCCGACTCCCGGCGTGACGAGCAGGGCCACCTTGGGGTGCGCCCGGCAGGCGTTGACCACCCGGTTGAGCTGGTGGACGCCGGCGGGGGCGACGACGAGCGCGTCCTCCCAGTTGAGGCCGGCGCGGGCGAAGGCGCGGGTGACCAGGGAGGTGGCGGGGAGCACGTCGGGCTGGTGGCCCCGGGCGCGCAGGGAGCGGAGCACACCGAAGAAGCCGGGATCGCCCTCGGCGATCACGACGGCCGGGCCCTCGCCGTGTTCGAGGTGCTCGTCCAGGGCTTCGAACAGCTGGTCGTCGGCCACGGTCGACGCGGTGAGGCTGAGCCGCCCGAGCAACGCGTTGGGCCCGACGACGAGCGTCGCCGACCGCAGCCGCTCGATCACCCTGATCGGCAACTCCGAGCCGTCCCACCCGACAACCGTGATCATGGCACTCACCGTCCTCACCACCCAGGGTGACTGCTGCCGGAGTGTTTCACCAGTCAGTACGTCCTCCCCCTGGCGTTCGGCTCAGGCCAGGTCGGACGGGATGAGACTGTAGACCACGAGATCGTCCCCGTGCAGCGCGTTGCGGGCGACGCCCTCGCGGACGAAGCCGGCCTTCTCGGCGACGCGTTGCGAGGCCGTGTTGGGGACGGCGGTACGGAGCGTCAGCCGCTGGAAGCCCTGGGCGCCGAACAGCCAGCGGGCGATGGCCAGCACCGCCTCGCCCGCGTAGCCGTTGCCGCGGGCCCAGGGGGCGGTCATGTAGCCGACCTCGGCCGTCCGGTTGACCCAGTCCAGGTCCCTGAGGTCGATGTTGACCGCGAAGCGCCCGCCGTCGAGCTCCACCGCCGCCCAGGCGATGCCCTGGCCTCTGGTCCTGATCCGCTCGGCGAGGGCGACGAACGCCTGCGCGTCGGCCTGGGTGTAGGCGCGCGGGATTCCGGTCATGGCCTGGGTGAGCGGGTCGGCGCCGGTGGCGGCCAGGTCGGGCACGTCCTGTTCGGCGAGCGGACGCAGCAGCAGCCGCGGGGCGCGCAGCTCGGCCCGGGGCAGTTCCTCGGAGGGAACGCGGCTGTCGCCGCGGAGCAGGCCGAAGATCACCAGGTCGTGCGGGCCGTCGTCCTCCAGGCTGGCGTCACGGAGCACGCCCTCCCAGGTGAAGCCCGCTTTCTGCGCGACGCGGAGGGACGGGAGGTTGTCCAGGTTGGCCGTCAGGTCGATCCGGCGCAGCTCGGTGGTGGCGAACACCCAGTCCACCAACCCCCGCACGGCTTCAGGAGCGAACCCGCGGCCCCGGTAGAGGGGGTGCACGCCGTAGCCGATCTCGGTGGTGCCCGCCCCCCAGGAGGTCTTGAACAGGCTGATGGCGCCCACGATGTGGCCGCTCGCGTCGGTCATGGCGAGGTGCACGCCCTGGCCGCTGTGCCGCAGCTCGTGGACACCGGTCGCGAGCCAGGTGATGACGCCGGCCACATGGGTGGGAGCGCCGGGGGGCAGGAACCGGGCGCCCGACTCCACAATGGATCTGATCCGGGCCGCGTCCGCCGGTCCGAACGGCCGGAGCAGGAGGCGCTCGGTGGCGATGCTCACATCGGGATCGAACACGCTCGGCAGGCTACACACTTGCGATGTTTGCCCCAAAAAGCGGGGGTAGAGGGCGCAATCGGTAAGGATGAGAGGCGGAGGTGGTGACCGGTGCGGCTCGACTTCATCCGGCCGCTCTACGAGCGCCGCGGGCCGTACGCGTCGGTCTACGTGGGGGAGCTGAGCGGGACCGGGCGGAGAAGCCACTGGCGCGGGGTGCGTGACCGGCTCCCTGACGCGGATCCGGCGACGTTGGACGCCCTGGAGAGGGCGGCGACCGGGCCCTCGGCACTGTTCGGCACCCACGGCGACGTGGTGATGGCCGAGCTCCTCGCCGAGCCGCCGCCGCGTGAGCTGGCCGCGTGGGCGCCGTTGCCGCACGTCACCCCCATGCTGATGCAGCGCGGCGAGAACCTGCCGCACCTGCGGGTCGTCGTGGAGCAGGCCGGGGCGGAGCTGACGGTGGTCGGCGGCGGCTCGCCGCGCAGGGCCGCCGTGGGGGCCGAGCCGTGGCCGCTGCCCAAGACCGCCCAGGGCGGGTGGGCGCGGCGGCGCTATCACGCGATGCACGGCTCCTGGGACGCGGGGGCCGTCGCCCAGGAGATCGACGAGCAGGTGCGGCGGATCGGCACCGAGCTCATCCTGGTGGCGGGCGACCCCCGGTCGTGCGCGTTGCTCTGCGACCGGCTCGGCACCAAGTCCGCGGACCGGGTGATGATGGTCGAGCACGCCAGCCGCGCGGACCACGAACGCGATGTGGAACGAGCGCTCGACCTGTGGCTCGACGGCCGCCGGGCCGAGCTGATCGATCGGCACCGCGACTCGGCGGGGCCCGTCGGGGTGGCCCGGGTCGCCCATGCCCTGCGTGAGGGGCGGGCGCAGGCGGTGCTGTCACCCGGCGAGCTGCCGCAGCCGGTGTGGATCGGCGGCGGCGGCACCCAGATGTCGGTCGACGCGGCCGAGTTGCGCCGGTGGGGCGTCGAGGAGCCGATGCGCGACCGCGCCGACTCGGCCCTGGCCAGGGCGGCGGCGATGACGGACGCCGAGCTGTGGTTCACCGACCAGGTCACCGACGTGGCGGCCGTGATCAGGCGCTGAGGTCACCGACCTGGCGACCGTGATCGGGTACTGAGGTCACCGACCTGGCGCGGTGATCAGGTACTGATGATCACTTCGAGTGTTCTGGGGCCGTGGACGCCCTCGACGCGGTTCAGCTCGATGTCGCTGGTCGCCGAGGGGCCGCTGATCCAGGTCAGCGGCCGGGCCGGGTCGAGCCTGGCGACCGCCTCGGGCACCCCCGCCACGATCTGGCCGGCCCGCACCACGCACAGGTGGTAGTCGGGCACCAGCGTCTGCGCCCTGCTCCCCTGCCCGGGCCCGGAGTCGAGGACGATCGTGCCCGTCTCGGCGATCGCCACCGCGCAGCCGGTGACCACCCCGTCGGCGTCGTGCAGGCCGGCCGGGACGCCGGCGGCCCACTCCGGGGGCAGCCCGTCAGGGACGATCATGCGCCGGTCGCCCACGAGCCCGGCGATCCTGGCGGGCACCCCGGCCGCCGGGATCACGTGCACGATCGCCCGATAGTCGCCCACCCGCTCGGCGAACAGCCCCACCAGGTCGGCGACTTCGCCCGTGGTCCGGTAGGCCCGGGGGATCTCCACCTCCGGGGCACCGTCGACGGCCCGCCTGATCCGGGCCAGAATCTCCTCACGCGCGCTCATCGCGTTCCCACCAGTCTCTGAAGGATTCGGCCGGGATCTCGGGCAGGTCTCTCGTGTCGGTCCACGCCGACGCCGGGCCCGGCAGGCGTCTGGGCACCAGCTTGCGGAGGCGGCCGGCCAGGCGTTGCGCCTTGGCCAGGCGTACGTGGTCGTTGAAGATCCAGCCCGCCACGCGCATGCCCGCGCGCTCGGCCGGCCCGTGCGGTGCCTTGGCGCGCAGGTCGACGAGCACCTCGGGGATGTCGATGGCGACCGGGCAGACCTCGAAGCAGGCGCCGCACAGGCTCGACGCGTACGGCAGCGAGGCGTCCAGGGCCGACGACATGCCCCTGAGCTGCGGGGTCAGGATCGCGCCGATCGGGCCCGGATAGACCGACCCGTACGCGTGGCCGCCGGCGCGTTCGTAGACCGGGCAGACGTTCAGGCAGGCCGAGCAGCGGATGCAGCGCAGCGCCTGGCGGCCCACCTCGTCGGCCAGCACCTCGGTGCGGCCGTTGTCGAGGAGCACCAGGTGGAAGTCCTGGCCCTCGACGGAGCCGGTCCACGTGCTGGTGTAGGGGTTCATCCGCTCGCCGGTGGAACTCCTGGGCAGCAGTTGGAGGAAGACCTCCAGGTCGCGCCAGGCGGGCAGCAGCTTCTCGATGCCGACGACGCTGATCAGGGTCTCGGGCAGGGTGAGGCACATGCGGCCGTTGCCCTCGGATTCGAGCACCACCAGCGTGCCGGTCTCGGCGACCATGAAGTTGGCGCCCGAGATCGCCACCTTGCTCCGCAGGAAGCGTTCGCGCAGGTGCAGCCGGGCGGCCTCGGCCAGCGCGGCGGGCTCGTCGGTGAGGTCCGGCGGGGCGTCGCCCATCCGGTCGAGGAAGATCTCGCGGATCTCCGCCCGGTTCCGGTGGATGGCGGGCACCAGGATGTGGCTCGGGAAGTCGTCGCCGAGTTGCACGATCAGCTCGGCCAGGTCGGTCTCGTAGGCGGTGATGCCCTGCTCGGCCAGCGCCTCGTTGAGCCCGATCTCCTGGGTGGCCATCGACTTGACCTTGACCACCTCGGTCTCGCCGGTGGCCTGGACCAGGCCCGCGACGATGCGGTTGGCCTCGGCGGCGTCCCTGGCCCAGTGGACGGTGCCACCGGCCCGGGTGACGGCCTCCTCCAACTGGATCAGGTAGCGGTCGAGGTGGCGCAGGGTCTCGTCCTTGATCGCCTTGCCGGCGGCCCGCAGTTCCTCCCAGTCCGGGAGCTCGCCAACGACCGAGGCCCGCTTGCCGCGGATGGTGTGGGTGGCTCTGCGGAGGTTGTAGCGGAGCTGCGAGTCCTGTACGGCCAGCGCCGAGTTTTGCGGGAAATTTCCGGGCATGCCGAGGAACGTGGCGCTCATGCGAATGTGCCCTCCTTGGCCGTTTCGGTCGCGGCGAGGATCTCGGCCAGGTGCATGACGCGGACGCCGGTCCGCTGCCGGCTGAGCGTGCCGCCGATGTGCAGGAGGCACGAGTTGTCGGCCGCGCAGAGCACCTCGGCGCCGGTGTCGAGGACGTTGCGCACCTTGTCGGCGCCCATCGCGGCGGAGACAGCCGGGTTCTTGACCGCGAACGTGCCCCCGAAACCGCAGCATTCGTCGGCGGCCGGGAGCGGGACGAGGTCGAGGCCGCGGACGTTCCGGAGCAGCCTGGTGGGCCGGTCCGCGAGGCGGAGGCCGCGGAGAGAGTGACACGTCGGGTGATATGTCACCCGGTGCGGGAAATATGCGCCTACGTCGTCGACCTTGAGGACATCGATCAGGAACTCGGACAGCTCGAAGACCTTGGGCGTCACCTCGGCGATCGCCGCGGCCCCCCTGCTGCCGGGCCGTACCAGCTTGGGGTACTGCTCCCGGATCATGGCGGCGCACGATCCCGACGGCGCGACGACGGCGTCGTACCCGGCGAACACCTCGGTGAAGTGGCGCGCGAGCCGTACCCCCTCCTCGCGGTAGCCGGTGTTGACGTGCATCTGGCCGCAGCAGGTCTGGGCGGCGGGGAACTCCACGTCGCAGCCGAGCCTGCGCAGCAGCGAGACGGCGGCCTTGCCGGTGCCGGGGAAGAGCGTGTCGTTCACGCACGTGATGAACAGGGCGACTCGCACCGCTCTCCTTCCAAGGTTTCGAGGTATGGTCAGACCACAATATGGTCAGACCATACCGAATCCACCACGTCGACCCAAGAACCAGGGGGAAGCGTTGACCGACACCCGCTGGCGCCCTGTCAAGCGAACCCGCACGTTCGAGGACGTACTCGCACAGATCGAACACCGCATCGCCGAGGACGGCCTGACCGCCGGTGACCGGCTCCCCGCCGAACGCCGGCTCGCCGAGCAGCTCGGGGTGAGCCGCTCGTCGGTGCGCGAGGCGATGCGCGTGCTGGAGACGCTCGGCGTGGTGTCGTCGCAGGCCGGGCGCGGCCCGGACGCCGGAGCCGTGCTCACCTCGCGCCCCGACAGCGCGCTCACCGACGTCCTCAGGCTGAACCTCGGCCTGGCCACGCTGGAGCTGCGCGAGGTGATCGACACCCGGCTGATGATCGAACGCTGGGCGGCCGCCCAGGCGGCACGGGCACGGGCCGGCACGTCCGCGCTGGCCGAGGCGCTGAAGGGGATGGACGAGGCCGGCTCGGCCGAGGAGTTCGTGGAGCACGACACCGCGTTCCACTGCGCGATCGCGGAGATCTCCGGCAACCGGCTGATCGCCGCCTTCATGCGCTCACTGCGCGAGTCGATGAGCAGGTACGCGGTGGAGGCCGTGGAACGCCTGGGCGACACGTCGGGACTCCAGGCCGACCACCGGCGCATCCTGCGAGCCGTCCACGAGGGCGATCCCGAGGAGGCGACCCGGGCGGTGACGGACCACCTGGCCCGCGCCTACCCGGCGGCGTGTTGATCGTCAACTGAACGGCATTGGATCAGCCCGTGACGAATCGAGGCCAACAGGACGCGGTAACACCTTTTCGTCGGCCCGGGCTGCCTTCGGGTGCGGATGGTGTCAACATGGGGCCTGCCATCTTTCCAAGAGCAGGGTATTCAATTGGCAAAACGTCCGAAATATCCACGGAATCGGGGTACGAGTCGGCCGAGACACTGGTGGAATCGGCCTGGTGCGAAATGGGCCGGAAGTGCGATTGCTGCCCCGGTGCTCGTTGGTGTACTCGTCTGGCTGATACAACGGCCTTTCACCCCGTCGACGCCCCCCACCGCCGCAGCCACGCCTCGCACTTCTACATCTCCCCCCAAACCGGCAGAAGTGTCACCGGTGGGGGTGGATCTCGTCCGGCTGGAACGCTCCGGCGGCGCTTCCACCTGGATTTTCCCCCACGCGATGCGCCTCTCGGACAGCGAGCTGGGCCGGCTCAACAAGATGTCCAGCTATTCCGAGGAACAGCACCAATGGCTCCGGCGGAAGGGCGCGGTCCATCCCATCGACACGAACATCAAAATCGTCGTGCACGGCACCCGGGATCGGCCGGTGCGCATAGTGGACATGAAGGTCGTCCCGCGCTGCGGTGCGCCTCTCGCGGGCAGCTTGTTCGAAAGCCCGACCGCCGGCAGCGAGGAAAGCGTCCAACTCGGGTTCGATCTGGACGAGAACAGTCCGCGAGCGAGAACCATCGTCAACAAGTCGCAATGGGGAGGCGACTATTTCCAGCGGAAGACCATCTCTCTCAAGCGTGACGAGGAGATCACCTTTCAAGTGCTCGCCAGAACGCTGAAGCACTACTGTGAATTCTCCCTGGCGCTGGAAATCCTCGATAACGGGACCCTGGTCAGGCAGGCCATCGACGATCACGGCAAGCCGTTCAAGGTCAGCGCTCTCCGGACCAGGCCGGACGAGTACGGCACTCCGGCCACCGACTACGCCGCCTATCAGGAGGTGTATGTGGGTGGGCTGCTGAATCTAGAGAACGACGGCAAGTGGCGCAGAGAAGCGCCCGGGTCCCGGCGTCCCGCGTGAGTCGGTCCAGCATGGCTGCGAGCCCGTGCCCGTCTCCAGGTCCAGCGATTGAGACGTTGACCCCCCAGTGGGACCGCGCCGACTTCGCGACGCGACCGATCCTTGCCTCCGGCTATGACGTTGAACCTGGCGAACCTGTTCGAAGCCGTGGCCTCCGCGATCCCGCGACGGGCGGCCCTGGTCTGTGGTGACCAGCGGCTGAGTTTCTCAGAGCTGGACGAACGGGCCAACGCCCTGGCTCATCATCTGAGGTCGGCGGGGGGCGAGCCGCACCAGCATGTGGGCATCCACCTGCTCAACGGGACCGAGTTCGTCGAATCACTCCTCGCCTGCCTGAAGATCCGGGCGGTGCCGATCACGATCAACTACCGCTACACCGACCGTGAGAGGAGCTCCAGGCGCACTGCCGCACGCAGATCGCCGGCGCCGGCGGCGCCGGGCGCGTCAGAGGGAGTCGGCCTCCCGGCAACCGGCCCCGGAGCAGGCGGCCATGGCCTGCAACCGCTGGTCCAGCCCCCGCATCAGCTCGGGGTCGGCGATCCGGGCCAGGTTGTGCAGTTGGTAGGGGTCGGTGACCACGTCGTAGAGCTGGAGCTCTCCGGTGTCGTACTTGACGTAGGTGTACTGCTCGGTGCGCAGCGCGGTGTAGGGCGGCACGGGCGTCTGGGCGGCCGACGCCTGGTTGAGCGGCCTGACGAACTCGATCAGCGCGTTCTTGCGCCACGGGACCGGGCGCTGCCCCCGCAGCAGCGGCTCCAGCGAGCGCCCCTCGACGAAGGGCGGCGTCGAGGCCCCGCCGAGCGCGGCGAACGTGGGCGCCAGGTCGACCGTCGCCGTCATCTCGCGGATCACTGACCCCGGCGCCACGCCGGGCCCACGCACCACGAGCGGCACCCTGATGGCCTCCTCGAACGGGGTGGTCTTGCCCTGCTTGAGGCGATGAGTGCCGAGATGGAAGCCGTTGTCGGAGCTGAAGAAGATGTAGGTGTTGTCGAGCTTGCCTGTCTCGCGCAGCTTCTCCATGACCGACCCCACAAGGTCGTCGACGCCGAGCATGGAGCGCAACCTGCTGCGGTAGCGCTCGTCGATCCGCTCGATGGCCTGCTCGGTCAGGGGTGGCCGGGCCTGCAGCCAGGCGGGCTCGCCGCTCACGTCGGCCTGGTTGAACGACGGGGTGCGCGGCGCGACGACGTCGGAGAACGCGTCGGCGTGGCGCACCGCCGGGTTGGCCGGATTGTGCGGGCCGGTCGGCGCGAGATAGAGGAAGAACGGCTCCGAGCCGGCCGCGATGAAGTCGCCGGCCTTGCGAGCGAGCACGTCGGACAGGTAGTCGCCCTCCGACCAGCCGTAGTCGACCAGGCCGCCGTTCTCGTTGAGACGGTAGCCGTACTCGGTGTAGAGGTTGCGCACCGGCACGGCCCACTCGTTCCAGCCGGACGGCACGTACGTCTCCTCGGCGGTCTCGCCCGGGTAGTGGTTGAGGAACTTGCCCATCAGCCCGGTGCGATAGCCGGCCTGCTGCATCCAGGTGCCGATCGTGGAACGTTCCAGGGCCAGGTTGTTGAAGCGGTCGAAGCCGCCCTCGGGCGCGGTGTTGGTGAGCACTCCGTGGCTGTGGACGTACTGGGAACGCAGGATGGACGCCCGCGAGGGGCAGCACCACGAGTTGGTCACGAAGAACCGGTCGAACGAGGCCCCCTGCCTCACCAACTGCTGGGTGATGTTCGGGAAGTAGGGCAGTGTCCCGGATTCGAGGTCGTCGGCGAGCACGAAGACGATGTTGGGCGGGGACTTGCGCGCCTCTCCGGCGGCCACCGTGGGCCCGGCTGCGATGACGATGAGCAGCAGGATGCACACGAGACGGCAGAGACCTTTGACCACAGACTTCACGTCCCCGATAGCGGCGCATTGACACCATGAGCTTCTCATGACCGTATAGAACTTAATTCGGGAGGTGTCATGAAGCTCGGTTTGAACCTCGGCTACTGGCAGCGCAACGCCGACGACGCGACGGAGACCGTGCTGGCGGCCGAACGGCTCGGCTACGACTCGGTGTGGACCGCCGAGGCCTACGGCAGCGACGTCTTCACACCCCTTGCCTGGTACGGGGCGCGCACGTCACGCATCAAACTCGGCACCTCGATCGCGCAGATCTCGGCCCGGCCGCCGGTCACGACGGCGATGACCGCGATGACGCTCGACCATCTCACGGGCGGGCGGCTGCTGCTCGGCGTCGGCGCCTCGGGGCCCCAGGTCGTCGAGGGCTGGTACGGCCAGCCGTTCGCCAGACCCCTGGCCAGGACCCGCGAGTACGTCGAGATCATGCGCAGGGTGTGGCGCCGCGAGGAGCCGGTGACCAGCGACGGCCCGCACTACCCGCTGCCCCTCCCCGACGGCCTGGGCAAACCGCTCAAGCTCATCACCCATCCGCTCCGCGCCGAGATCCCCGTCTACCTCGGCGCGGAGGGCCCGAAGAACGTCGCCCTGGCCGCCGAGATCGCTCAGGGCTGGCTCCCGCTGTTCGCCTTCCCCACCAAGATCGAGGAGATGTACGGCGAGTCGCTCGCGGGCCGGGACCCGGACTTCGACATCGCCGCCATGGTCATGGTGATCATCTCCAACGACGTCCAGGCCGCGCTGGACGGCGTCAAGATGATGCTCACCCTGTACATCGGCGGCATGGGAGCCCGGCAGCGCAACTTCCACGCCGACATCATCGGCCGGATGGGCTACGCCGAGGCTGCCGAGCACATCCAGGCCCTCTACCTGTCGGGCCGTAAGGACGAGGCGTTCCGGGCGATCCCTGACGAGCTGGCCGACGGCATCTCGCTCGTCGGCCCGCCCGGCCGGATCAAGGAACGCCTGGAGCTCTGGCGCAAGTCCCCCGTCACGTCCCTGCTCGTCATGGGCCCGCGCGACGAGGACTCCCTGCGCACCGTGCGCGACCTGGTCCTCGGCTAGCTCGTTCAGTCTGGTCCTCGGCTAACTGGTTCAGTCTGGTCCTCGGCTAACTGGTTCAGTCCGGACGGGGCGCGGGGTCGGCCGTGACCGACCTCAGCAGCGGCCGGCTCAGCGCCCCCGCCCCGATCACCCCGGCGAACCCGAGCACCACACAGACCACCAGCGTGACGACCCCGGCCACGCTGACCCCGCCGATCATGAACGGCGTCGCGCAGAACGCCCCCACCAGGATCGCGCCGCCGCCCATCACCCCCAGCGGGATCAGCGTCTCGGCCCGCCTGGCCCGGTCCAGCACCTCCAGCGGCGTCCCGGCCAGCCGCAGCAGCCCGTACGTCTGCCGCCGGTCGAGGACCGACGAGGCGGCCGTGATGCCCGCGCTGGCGATGGCCACCAGGAACGACACCGACAGCACCACGATCGTCCCCACCCGCACGTCGGCCAGCAGCTGATCGCCGAAGCCCCGCTCGTCGGCCTCGGTCGTCGGGGTGCGGCCTGGGACGAGCCCGGCGAGCGCCGTACGCGCCCGGTCCATGGCCGCAATGTCGAGCGGGCCCGACGGCGCGGCGACGACGGTCCGCTTGACGACCGTGACCACGGCGGGCACCTTCGCCGCCGCCAGCCGCTCGCGGGCCTGCCCCGCCACCTGCTCGGCCTGCCCGGCGGGAGCGAGGAGGCGCAGCTGAAGCGGCCCGTCGTCCCCCGCGAACGCGCCAGGGCTGAGCAGGCCGAGGAAGCCCGCCACGAACCCGGTCAGCGCCACGCCGCTCACCGTCCGCCAGGCCGAACGCGGATCGTCCACCAGCCTGCGCCCGGCCAGCAGCCGGGCGGGGCCGCGGGCCGTACCCGCCGTGATCCGGCCGATGAGGCCCACCACCCACGGCCCGGCCAGGTTCAGGCACAGGAACGCGAGCCCCAGCGCCACGGCCACGATCGCCACGCTGGTCCCCTGGGTCAGCATCGGGAACGCGGCCAGCACCACGAGCAGCGCGAGCACCCGGACGAAGCGCATGCCGGGCGGCGTCTCCCGCCTGGCCACGCCGAGCGGGCTCACTACGACCCGCCGCAGCCCCGCCACCGCCGACAGCCCCACCAGCAGCGGCACCGCCACCAGCACCCCGGCCAGCACCGCCAGGCCGGGGAACAGGTCCCCTGCGAACCAGGCGCCCCCCTGGATCTCGATCCGCGTCAGATACGGTACGGCCAGCGCGAACGCCACCGCCCCCGTCAGCGCCCCGGCCAGCGCCACGAGCACCGCCTCGGCCACCGTCATCCGCACGACCTGCCCCGGCGTCGCGCCGACCAGCCGGAGCGCGGCCAGCCGCCGGTCCCGCCTGGCCACCGTGAGCCGGGCCGCCGCGCCCCCGAACACCAGCAGCGGCACCACCATGAGCACGCTCGCGATGACCGCGAGCACCTTGTACGCCTCCGCGTCCTCGCTCGGCGTCCCCGCCAGGCTCGCGACCCTGACCGGCGGCTTGCCCACGATCCAGTCGTCACTGCGCTCCGCGGTCATCGCCGGCGCGTCCGGCGCGTGGCCGACGACCGCGACCAGCTCTCCCGGATACACCAGGGCCTCGTCCCCCAGGACGCCCGCCCGGCGCGGGTAACGGTCGCCCAGCTCGGCGGGAGGCAGCTCACGAGCCAGCTCCGCGAGCGCGGGCGACAGCCACGTCTCCCCCGGCTTCGGGAAGCGCGGCAGGCCGGGCGGCGAAGCGGCGTCGGGCCGGAGCGCGGCGAGGTCCACGACGGTGATCACCTGGTCGCGTACGTAGTCGAAGCGGGACGCCTCGACGGCGACCGTGTCTTCGGCGGCCGGCACCGGGTTGCGCCAGGCGCCGCGCTCGGCGCGGGCGTCGAAGGCCAGGTTCGCGGCCACGGCGAACAGCAGCAGCGCCGTGGACACGGCGACGGCCCCCAGCGTCAGCCAGGCGCCCAGCAGCCCCTTACGGCCGCCGCCCTTGAGCAGCCGCCACGTCAGGTCCAGGTTCACGCCGTCGCTCCACTCATCGTCACCAGGTGGCCGTCGCGGACCTCGACGGTGCGGTCGCACCAGGCGGCCACGTTCGGGTCGTGGGTGACGACGATCAGCGAGGCGTCGTTGTGCCGGGTCGCCTCCACCAGCAGCCGCATCGTGTCCTGCCCGGTCCGCTGGTCGAGGGCCCCGGTCGGCTCGTCGGCGAACACCACCGCCGGCCTGGCCACCAGCGCCCTCGCGATGGCCACCCGCTGCGCCTGCCCGCCGGACAGCTCGCCCGGCCGCCGCGCCTCCATGCCCTGCAGGCCGAGCGGCGCGAACCACTCGCGCGCCTGCCGGACCGCCTGCTGCCGGGACACGCCGCCCAGCATGAGCGGCAGGGCCACGTTCTCCTCCGCCGGCAACTCCGGCAGGAGCTGCCCGAACTGGAAGACGAAGCCGAACCGGGTACGCCGCAGCGCGCTGCGCTTCCGCTCCCCCATCGCGTCGATGCGCTGCCCCAGCAGGTGCACCTCGCCCTCGTCCGGCCGCATGATGCCCGCCAGGCAGTGCAGCAGGGTGGACTTGCCGGAGCCGCTCGGCCCCATGATCGCCACCGCCTCGGCGGTCCGCACCGCGAGGTCCACGCCGTCCAGGGCGATCGTCTGCCCAAAGCGTTTGGTCAGGTTCCGTCCAACCAGCACGTCGTTCATGCCGAAAGGGTCTCGCCGGCGGCCGGGGCGGCGGATCGGCCGTGCGTCCGGTCCGCCTCGGCCGAACGGCCGATCCTGGACGGGCGAACCTAGAGTGTGGGCCGTGACTATCAGCGTGCTCATCGCCGACGACCAGGAGCTGGTGCGCACCGGCTTCCAGCACCATCGGTCTCCAGGACCTCAGGAACTGGGATGACCAATTCACGCCGCCTCATGAGGAGGCGACCACTAAGCGTCGGCTCCAGCCCGAGCGGGATGTCATGCGGGAAGGTGCCAGCCCGGCCCACCAGGTTCCCCCAGCCATACGCGCTGACTATCCGTGCTGATGGTGAGACCAAAGCCCGACTGATGGGGGCTGCCCGCACCCTGCCACGTCAGAATCGCCTCCTCCACCGCATCCCAGAGCCGCACTGGGCCGTGTTGGTGTACCGTCCAGCCGCCTGCGGGGTCCGGCCTGGTGTCGGCCCGTGATCCCGTGCTGACATCGATCAAAATCGTGGTGTCCTCGCCCCAAGAACACTGCGCCTGAGGCGCGGCGAGCTGGGCGACCCACAGGGCGGTATCGTTCCGGAGAATCGCCGGATCAATTCTTGACGGGCGGGCCTGACCAATGCCCGTGACGATCGGCGGGCGTGGCGGTGCCAGATGAGCGCGGGCGGTCATGAAGGACAGATCCTCCTTCAGGAACCGGCCGCTGGCCGTAGCGCCATCGGCCACGGTGAGATGCGCGAAGGCGACCCCGCCCATCCAGCCCCACATCGGGGTGGTGATGGTCCCACCGCTGCGAGCCTGCCACAACCACGGCAGCGGAATGACCCGCACCGAGCAGGTAGAGATCACCTTGTCGTACGCAGCGTTCGCGGCATAGCCGTTCAGCCCGTCTCCCACCACACACGTGGGAGCGTATCCGGCAGCAGAGATCGCCTTCTCAGCCCTGGCCGCAACCTCGGGATCGTATTCGACCGAGGTCACCGCCCCCTCTCCGAGCCGGGCGCACATCAGCGCCGTCGAGTACCCGGTGCCAGTGCCGATCTCTAGCACGTTGCTACCTTCACTGATGCGAGCCGCTTCCAGCATCAGCACGACCAGGCTCGGAAGCGTGGAGGAAGAGCTAGGCGACCCGATCACGACACCGGGCGCGTCGTCCGCGAGGACTCCACCGACCTGTGTGACCCATGTCTGGTCGGTGTAGGCCAGGCTCAGCCAGTCCTCCCGGCTCATCTCCGATCGCCGGATGGGAACCCACCGATCAGCAGGAACCCCATCGGCTCGATACACCGCCTCGCCGAGGAACAGTTCGCGGGGGACCTTCGTCAGTGCCTCGCGCCAACCTGTAGACCCTAGGCGGTCGGCCAGGGCGAGCCGTAGTTCCGTGGCCGTGTCAGTCATTACCGCCATCCTTCCGTGAGCACGTCGGCGAATGCACGCGCTATCGCGTCGGAATCAGGCAACCAGCCCCACTGCCCGTTGGGGTTGCACTCGATGAACGTCCACGCCCCCGCTGTATGATCATTCGGGTCGGGCTCCAGGGCGAAATCGAAACATCCGAACGCCAACCCGAAGCTGTTGAGGTAGGCGTGCAACGCCCTCGCGACCGCGTCGGGAACAGCGATGGGCTCGTGAATCAGTTCATCCCAATTCCCGCGCCGCCAGTCGAGAGCCCCATCAGGTGTGGTGATCCTGCTTGCGAATACAGATCGTCCGACCACGGTCACCCTAGCATCCGCTGTCTTGTTCACCTCCCGCTGAAACATATGGGCGGTCACGGTGACCGACTCATCAAGGTCTTCTTCTTTGATGCGCTGCGTCCATATGGCAGCCGTATTCCCGTCCGCTGGACGTGGTGCGCCTCGGAACGACTTGTAGATGACAGGTCCATGTTTCGCCGCGAACTTCCGCGCCCTTTCCGGATCATTTGTAATCAGGGTGGCTGGAACGGAAAGGCCGTGCTGGACGGCCATTTGGAGCTGAGCAGGCTTGTAATCCGCACGAGTGACGGAGATGGGATGATTGACATATGTTGCCTTGAGGAGGCTATTCAAAACGCCGCCGAGCCCGTATCGAGCCTCGGTAGCGGCGAAGTCACGCGCCTGCTGGGGCAGATGGGAAAAGCGGGCGAGGTACGGGGTGGGGCGGCGAAAGTACACCGCCCCGATCTCGCCCAAGGCGACGTCCCGGCTCGGCGTCTGAAGACGGCCCGTCCATTCCGCCTGCCCGTCGATCAAATATGCGCCGAACATCAGACCAACGCCGACGCTGGCCGGATCAACACGCACGACACACACCTGCCGCTCGTTCAACGCGTCGATGACCAGGTTCGCGGTGACGTCTTGCGCCGATGTGACCACCAAGACCACGCTGGGCGAGTTACCCATCCCCCTGCTCGATCAGTTGTCGTTCTGGGAGTCGTCGGCGACCTCAGGAGACCCAGACGAGCCATCCCCACCGCCCCCCTTGGACATGGTGACGGTCTGACCCATCTGAATCGGGAGGACTTCCCCGTCCGCGTTGTAGAACCGAGTGATTTGGGTTGCGGGATCGAGGCATACGCTCTCGTACCATGGCTCTTCTGCGAGACCGCTTACCGTCATCCGCCCCAAACCCCAGGGCACACGAAGACCTTCGCACGTGCTCATTCACTACCTCCATCGGACGATTTTTTCGCATGTACATACACGCGATTTTCCGTTCGCTTACACCTTGATCGGCGCCTTCCGGTGCGTCAACAAACCTTAGCGTTCCAACGCCGATACCGCTGGCATTCGCTTCTTTCCTTGAGGTGACATCTCTTGGGTCGCATTCGATATTCAAGCGCACGTCAATACTGCCCGGCATATGCAGCATCTTTTTTGCCGCATACCCCAAGGATGACCTTTACGGATGCTTAGTAATTCGAGCCGGATCCCCTTCGGTCACTTCGCAGCGATACCATCTCGTTATGGACTCATCTCCTGGCCGGTTGGCTAATTGAACGAAGGATGGAATGGGTGGCAACGCGGGCGCTCACCCTCTCCCAAAGGAGCATCAACCGCGCGATGTCCAGTCATCGACTATCGCCCATGCCCAAAAAGCAGAGCATTCCACAGGGCATTCGAGACGCGGTCTATCCAGCGATCTGTCTCATGTATCACCTTCTTTCCCTTGAGAGTCCGGATACGGCGGATGTAACGCACCCCGCCGAGCGTGACCAGCTCGCACACGACCGGCTGACAGTCGCAGGTCCACCCCAGCACCCGCGCTTCAAGCTCACCCTCGCGCGGAGACATCCACGTCAGCGGTTCGTACTCCGCCACGTCGGGAACGTGTGGCGATTCGCAGCGCGGCGGATACTGTGTGCATCGGATCATCCAGCCCGCCCCTCGATCTCTCGCGTCAGAGCGTTACTGGTGGCCTCGCACAGATGCGCGGCGTGCATCACCATAGGAAACTCCGACCAGACCGTGAGTTGCCGACCGCCCAACGCGCGCACACCCCATGCGGTCGAGAGTCGCGCCACCAGCCGCAGACCCCGCCCGCGCGAGTCCAGGTCATCAGACAGGCGCGGACGAGGCACGGTGTCCGCCCCGTCATCGGTCACCTCGATACGTGCCAACTGTCCGCCGACGCCGAGGACATCCACCGCGACGAGACCTCCAGCGCACCCCGAAGCGGTGTGCTGGAGCGCGTTTGTGACCAACTCGCTAACGATCAACTGTGCGTTGTCCACGTCTTCCGGGTAACCGGCCCCGAGCAGGATCGACCCGACGCAACGACGAGCCACCGGCACCACCCACCTCTCTCCCGGGAAGACCATCTCGCTCAGAAACCGCTCGCTCACCGCGTCTCCTCCCAGACCCGCGTAACCGCGTCCTCTTCGAACGCGGCCACGCACCGACCCCGACTATGACCCCACGTGAAGACCCAGTGCTCACCCCTCAGCACGGCCCGCACCCGCAACACCCCGCGCGCCCGCGGAACGGAGATGAACGGCTCTTCCCGCCGCGGCCACTGCACCGCCAGCCCCACCCCGAGTTCCGCCAGATCCCACGCCAATCGCACTAAGTGAATGAACTGCTCCTCATCGTGATCGAAGTAGCGCAACGTGGTCCTCCCTTGGCTTGTCGGGGCAAGAGGCCGGTTCTCGGGACCTCTTCCAGCCGCTTGCCTTCAAGTGCCTCTCTGCCGGGGCGAGTGCGAAGCGGCCTGCGCTCGGAGCCTGGAGGGGTATCTTCGACGCGCTAGGGCAATGATGCATCTTGCTTCATCCAAATGGCAATATCCACTCTGGATGAAGCCGTTTGCTTGTTGCTCGCCGGTACGCGACTCTCATAGGGTTCGCGAGCTTGAGGCCGACGTCTGTGCACTTGAGGTGGACCAATGACAGGTGAAGGTGGAAGCAGCCCCACCGTGAGGCGACGCCGGTTGGCGGCCGAGTTGAAGCGTCTACGCAAGGAATCCACTCTCACCGCTGAGCAGGTTGCCGAGCGACTGGAGGTGTCACAGTCATCGATCAGTCGCATAGAGAGCGGCCGTCGAGGCATCAAAGCGTCCGATCTCCGGCTACTCCTGGAGATCTACGGCGTTGACAGCACCGAAGTAGAGGAACTACTCACGCTCGCCCGCCAATCCCGGCAGAAAGGTTGGTGGCAGACCTACGGAGACGTCCTTCCGGAGTGGCTCCAGGTCCTCATCGGGCTGGAAGTCGAGGCAGAAGGACGCCGATCGTACGACGTGGAATTGATTCCCGGCCTGCTCCAAACCGCCGACTACTACCGGGCATACCTCGCGACCCAGCCAACCAGCTACAGCGCGGCCGAGATAGATCGAAAGATCGCGTTCAGGATGGCCCGGCAAGAGCGGATGCTTCACGACGAGACCCGCAAGCTCTCCTTTGTCCTCAACGAGGCAAGTCTGCGATGGGCGGCGGCAGCCGCCAGCACAGGTCCCCAAGCCCAGCTCAAGCGGCTGATCGAGCTGTCCCAGCTTCCGCATCTGACGTTGCGGATCCTCCCCTTCGGCGCAGCTATGCACGCTGGGATGGGCGGCGGCTTCGTCATCCTGAGCTTCACGCCACCCGATCCCGATGTCGTCTACATCGAGAACGAAGTCAGTGGCCTCTACCTTGAAGAACCGGCTGATATAGACAGGTATAACCTGGTCTATGACCATATAGCGGCAAAGGCTCTCAATCCGGGGCAGAGCCGGAGCTTCATCGCGAAGCTAGGTAAGGAAGCGCCATGAACGATACCCCCAGCATCGACGGTGACCCGCCGCCCCTCATTTGGCGCAAGTCCCGCTTGAGCAACGCCAGCGGCGACTGTGTAGAGATCGCATCGTTGCCCGATGGTGGAGTAGCCGTGCGGGACAGCAAGAACCCTCAAGGGCCACACCTTCGGTTCAGCGCATCCGAGTGGGGCGCGTTCATCGGGGGGGCGAAGGCAGGCGAGTTCGACTCGCCGTCTATGTAGACAGTGCGCCAGCCGAAAAACGCTCGGGCGCCTGTACAGCGATCGGGCGTATCCGTGCGCTTGAGAGAAGCCGTCCGAGGCTAAATCAAGCCTCGGCCAGGGGCTCCGCTACGAAGTAATGGCCTCTCTCTCCACAGGCGGCGAAGCTGATCATTCAGTCCCGGAGGAGGTGAACTGTCTGCCCAAAGCGTTTGGTCAGGTTCCGTCCAACCAGCACGTCGTTCATGCCGAAAGGGTCTCGCCGGCGGCCGGGGCGGCGGATCGGCCGTGCGTCCGGTCCGCCTCGGCCGAACGGCCGATCCTGGACGGGCGAACCTAGAGTGTGGGCCGTGACTATCAGTGTGCTCATCGCCGATGACCAGGAGCTGGTGCGCACCGGCTTCCAGATGATCTTGGACGCCCAGCCGGACATGCGGGTCGTGGCCGCCGTCGCCGACGGGGCCGAAGCGGTCGCCGAGGCCAGGCGGCTCCGGCCGGACGTGTGCCTGCTCGACATCCGGATGCCGAAGCTCGACGGGCTGGAGGTGACCCGGCTGCTGGCCGGCCCGGGAGTGGAGAACCCGTTGCGGGTGGTCATCGTCACCACCTTCGACCTCGACGAGTACGTCTACGGCGCGCTCCGGTCGGGCGCCACCGGGTTCCTGCTCAAGGACAGCGGGCCCACGCTGCTGATCGAGGCGGTCAAGGCCGCCGCCGACGGCGAGGCACTGGTGTCGCCGTCGGTGACCGTGCGGCTGCTGCGGCACCTGGTCCAGCCCAGGCGGAGCGCCGTCTCGCCGGACTCCTCGCTGACCGAACGGGAGCTCGACGTCGTGCGGCTGGTGGCCAGAGGACGCACCAACCAGGAGGTGGCCGGCGAGCTGTTCGTGTCGCTGTCGACCGTGAAGACGCACCTCGGGAGCATCATGGCTAAACTCGGTGTCCGCAATCGGGTGGGAATAGCAGCGTGGGCGTGGGAAAGCGGGGTCGTGAGCTGATTAACAACAAGGTCGGCGGGATACAAGTGAGTCAGAACCTCAGCGCATGGCACGGGGGGAGAACAACGTGCGCTATGCCCAGGCCCCGCCCACCAAAGCCGCCTCCGCCGTCTACGTGACCCTGGTCGCGCAGGTGCTCTCCCTCGGCTCTCTCGTGATCTTCGAGGAGATCCGCGGCCGGCGGCTCGCGGCCCAGCTCGCCGCCTTCGGCGGCCGGCCCTACGGAGCCGACGCCGAGGCCGTCGTGGGCGCCGTGACCGTCTTCGCGGTGCTGATGATGCTGGTCGCCGGCACCACCGTCGCCGCCGCGGTCGCCTACCTCACCTGGCTCGTACGGGCCCGGCAGGTCAACGACCGGTCCGTCCCCTCGGGTCCGGTCGTGACCGCCTGGCTCGTCCCGGGGCTCAACCTGGTGGCGCCGCCGGTGCTCGTGGACGAGATCTGGCGCGGCTCCCATCCGCCGATCGACCGCCGGGTCCGCTGGCTCGCGCTGCTGGGGGCGTGGTGGGTGAGCTGGCTGGCGACGCTGGCGCTGGTCGGGTCGCGGCTGCTGTTCGAGTCGTCGCCGGGCGACCTCACGGGGATCGGGGTGCCGGAGCTCGCCTGCCTGTCGCTGGCCGCGCTGCTCTGCGCGGCCACGGTCCGCACGATCACCGACATCCAGCGCCGCCCCGCCCCGCTCGCCGCCGTCCAGCCTGTCCGCCCGCTGGTGCCCCCCGCCCCGGAGTCGGCGCCGCTCGGGCAGACGGGCTGAAACCCGTCAGGCCGCCGTGGGGCCCGAGCTGCCCTGGCTGGCGTGCCACAGCAGGCGGGGCGGGGTGGTGACGGCCGGGGCGAGGTCGGAGTAGGGCGAGAGCCGGAACCCGTTGGCGTACTCGATCGGGCGTCCGCCGACCCCTTCCCGGTCATCCTCAGTGCGGGCGAGGACCGCCCGGACCGCCTCGATGCCGCGCGAGCGCCAGAGCGCGTCGAGGTCGGCCAGGTCCCAGCAGTCGACGGCGCGCATCGAGATCGCCCGGATGCCCGTACGTCTGACCACTCCCCTGGCGACCAGGAGCCAGGCGCCGAACACCGTCGCCGCGCACCTGCCCTGCACCGACTCGAAGAACGTCAGGTCGACCGGGCCCGTCGAGTCGTCGAGGGTGGTGAAGATGACGCGCCGGCCCGAGCGGACGGCCGGCGTCTGGGTGGCCACCTTGACCCCGGCGACCAGCACCTCGGCGCCGTTGCGCTGGGCCAGTAGATCCTTGGAACGCACCACCCCGAGGGCGTCGAGCAGCTCGTCGTGGAAGCTGATGACGTGGCGGCTGACGTCGATGCCCAGGATCTCCAGCTCGGCCTCGACCATCTCGGCCTCGGTCATCTCGGGCAGCTCGCCCGGCAGGACGTGCTCGGTGAAGCCCAGGGGGAGCTGCACGGCATCGGCGCCGATCGCGGTGGTCTCGGGGCGGGCGGCGGTGTAGCGCTTCGACGTTCGCGCTGCGGCCGCGACCCCGGAGGTGGAGGCCCGGTCGAGGGTGCCGACCTGGGCGATCAGGTCGCGGCGGGTGAGCCGGCCGGGACGCCAGCGGGGGCCGCCGGGATGCAGGTCGTGGAGCTGGTCCAGGCCGCCGACCTGGACGATCCGCTCGATGGTGGGGCGCGACGGGCGGGCCCGGTCCCAGAAGTCGGCGAGCGATGTGTACGGCTGGCCGGTGACCATGCGCTCGACCTCCGCCTCGCTCACCCCCTTGATCGCCGAGAACGGCACCCGCAGCGCGTAGCCCCTGCCGAGCTCCCCGGCGTCGAAGTCGGCGACCCTGCGCGGCGGATCGTCCTCGGCCAGGGCGGCGGGGGTGACCCGGATCCGCGCGGCGGGGCGTGGCCCGAACCGTTCCACCCGCCAGTCGCGGGCCGACTTGTTGATGTCCAGCGGCAGGATCGCGACTCCGCACTGCCGGGCCTCGTCGATGATGACGCGCTGGGGGTACATGCCGGGCTCGTGCGTGAGCACCCCGGCGAAGAAGGCGGCCGCGTGGTGCCGTTTGAGCCACGCCGACTGGTAGGTGGGCAGCGCGAACGCGGCGGCGTGCGCCTTGCAGAACCCGAACCCGCCGAACGCGTCGAGCACCTGCCAGGCTCGTTCCACGGAGGCGTCGTCGAACCCGTTGGCCCTGGCCAGCGGCACGAACGTCTTGCGGACCCGCTCCCGCCCCTCGGGCGTGCCCAGCGTGCGCCGCAGCAGCTCGGCGAACGACAGGTCCTTGCCGGTCATCACCGAGATGATCTTGAGCACCTGCTCGTGGAAGACCACCACACCGTGCGTCTCCTTCAGCGCGTCGCGCAGCCTCTCGTGCGGATAGTACGGCCGGCGCCACCCGTGCCGGGCCTCCAGGTAGGGCGTGACCATGTCGGAGTTGACCGGCCCGGGCCGGAACAGCGAGATGTCCACGATCAGGTCGTGCATCCTGCGCGGCTCCAGCTTGGCGACGAGCTCGCGCTGCCCCGGCGACTCGATCTGGAAGCAGCCGAGGGTGCGGCCGGCGCAGATCATGTCGTAGGTGTCCTGGTCGTCGTGGGACACGTACTGGACGCCCGGCTGGACGCCCGGCCGGACGCCCGGCTGGACGTCTGGCTGGGCGCCCGGCTCGGAGCCGCTCTGCCGGTCGAGGACGACCACGACGTCGTCGACCCGCTCGATCTCGCCCAGTGTGTAGGCCATCGCCGACTGCATCCGCACGCCCAGCACGTCGAGCTTGAGCAGGCCGGCCTCCTCCACGTCCTCCTTGTCGAACTGCGACATCGGGAACTCCAGCAGGCTCCGCTCCACCGGGGTGCGGTCACGCAGGCCGGAGTTGCCGATCAGCACCCCGCACGGGTGCAGCGCGATGTGCCTGGGCAGCCCGTCGAGCTTCTCGGCCAGCCGGAACACCCGGTCCAGCCCCGCCTCGCCGAGCCGGCTCTCGCGCAGCTCGGGCAGGTCGGTCAGCGAGGCGGTGATCTGCGCGGCCCGGATGTGCGGGAACGCCTTGGCGATCGCGTCGATCTCATGCGGCGGCAGCCCCATCGCCCCCGCCACGTCGCGGATCGCGCTGCGCGCCCGGTAGGTCTCCATCATGGACACGCAGGCCACGCGCTCCTCGCCGTACCTGTCGAAGATCGCTTTGTAGCAGTCGAGCCGGCGCGCGGACTCGACGTCGACGTCGATGTCGGGCAGCCCGATGCGGCCCTCGGACAGGAAGCGCTCCATGAGCAGGCCGTGCCGGAGCGGGTCGACCTCGCCGATGCCGATGAGGTAGTTGACCAGGCTGCCCGCGCCCGAGCCGCGGATCGCGCAGCGGATGTCCATGCCGCGGATCATGTCCGTGATGCCGGCCACGGCGATGAAGTATCCGGACAGGCGCTTCTTCTCGATGATGTCCATCTCGGCCGTGAGCCGTTGCCTGGCCTCGCGGGAGCGGGCCAGGCCGCGCGAGACCAGGCCGTCCTCGACGCGGTGGCGCAGCAGCGGCACCGGGTCGCGGCCGACCTCCGGCAGGTGCAGGTTGGGCGGGTCGCCGCGCAGCGCGAGCAACTCGACCGGGTCGATCACGCACTCCTCGGCGACGCGCCTGGTGGTGCGCAGCAGGCTGGCGATCCGGGTCTGGTCGGAGCCGCAGATCTTGGCGGCCACCTGCCGCATGTCCTTCGTGCTCTTGAGGTAGGCGTGGGACGTGGCGCGTTCCAGGTGGCGGGGGTGCAGCGGGACCAGCTGGCGGGCCGCGTCGAGCACGTCGCCCACCTGGTGGTCGGCGGGGTCGAGGTATCTGACGGCGTTGGTCAGCACGGCGGGCACGCCGAGCGACTCGGCCAGGGCCAGCATGCGGACGGCGGTGGTGGCGTCGCGGTAGCCGTACTGGTCGACCAGCTCGACCACCACGCCACCGGGGACCGTGGAGCACCACAGGTCGAGCAGCGCCCTGGCGCGGTCGTCGTGCCGCTCGGCCATCGCGCGGCCCACGTCGGAGCGCGGGCCCAGGAGCACCACCAGCCCGTCGGCGCCCGAGCCCGCCCAGGTGGCGACGAGCTCGCGGGTGATCTGGGGCGCGCCGCGCTCGGCCGCGTAGTGGGCGGCCGTGACCAGGCGCGCCAGCCGGGACCAGCCGCCCGAACGGGCCAGCACGGTGACCCGGTCGGCCGAGTCGGGCCCCGTCCGGGGCCGCCCGCTCCGGGAGCCCGGACCATGGCCACCCGCCCGGCCGGACCCACGACCGGCCCCCCGGCCGGGCCCGCGGCCGGGCCTGGGCGCGAACCCGGGAAGGAGGTCGGGATCGAGACCGGCTTCGGCGCCGGGAACCGGGTCGAAGCCGGTGCCCTGGGCGGCGAGCGCCAGATTGACGCCGAGGACCGGGCCGATCCCGGTGTCCGCGCAGGCCTGGGCGTGCTTGACCGCTCCGTAGAGCCCGTCGCGGTCGGTCAGCGCGAGGATGTCCATCCCGTCCTCGGCCGCCCGCCGCGCCAGGGCCTGGGGGAAGGCGGTGCCGTAGCGCATCGAGTAGGCCGAGCACACGTTCAGGTGCGGGAACGGCGCGGCCATCAGTCCCACGCCCGCAGCAGCAGCCAGCCTCCGCTGGCGGTGTCGAACCTCAGCTCGTAGGAGCCGGGCTCACGCCCCGGACTGGCCTCGACCCGCCAGAACTGGCGCTCGCCGGGGTCGCCCTCGCTGGTCTTCCACCACTCGCGCGCGACCACCCAGTGGTCGAGGACGCGGCGGACGAGATAGAGGCGATCGCGCCAGACGAACTGGGTGGGCTCCCCGTCTCTGGTCCACACCTCGATCGGATCGCCATAGAGTCTGCTCAAGTCGCTTCTCCCCGCGGCTCTGGTGCCTGTGCTGAGCCACCCGGGGGAAGGCGGGCGCTATGTATCGAACATATGTTCTTAGCCTCCGAAGCGCAAGTCGCCCGCCTGCCGCACCAGTGGATTGGCGCCGATCGAGTTGCGGACACTGAACTCCACGCTGCCCGCCCGGTAGCGGTCGTCCGACCACTCCACCGGCCTGCCCTCGTGCGTGGTGGTGATCCGGCGCTGCCGCAGGAGCGGGCTGCCGCGCCGTACCCCCAGCAGGCGGGCGTCGTGCGCGCCGGCCGAGACCGCGTCGATGAGGTGCTCGCCGTAGGCGAAGACCAGCCCGACCGAGGCGCGCAGCGCCTCCGTGACCGACTCGCAGTCGGCCGGCAGTCGTTCGACGGCGGCGGCCGTCCAGCCGGCGTAGGCGGTCCGCTCGACCAGCACCGGCTCACCCTCCAGCGAGCGCACCCGCAGCACCTCCAGCACCTCCTCGCAGCCGAGCCGGGCGGACTCGGCCGGCGTCGCCGGCCTGCGACGCTGACTGATCACCTGGCCGCCGAAGCGGTAGCCGTTGGCGCGGGCCCACTGGGCGAAGCTGTGCAGCTCGGCGAAACTCTGGCTGCGGGCGTGGCCCAGCACGATGCGCCTGGCCCCCTGGCGCGATCCGACCAGCCCTTCGGCGACGAGCAGAGCCACCGCCTGTCGCACGGTGCCGCGGGCGGCGGAGTAGCGCGCGGCCAGCTCCGATTCGGTGGGCAGCTGCGAGCCGACCGGATGGACGCCGCCGAGGATCTCGTCGCGCAGCTCAGCGGCGATCCGTTCATAGCGGGAGACCATCCGCGATCCTTCCCGTTCACGAAAGAGCAATCTTTATGGGACTTACTAGTGCTGGCTTGTTTGTACAAGCTCCCCTAAATTCTTTCCACACCCCCCGGAGAGTGGAGACGACGTGTTCACACCTCGCGCCCGTGTGGCAGGCGTTGTAGCAGCACTTGCGGTAGTCACCGCGGCCTGCGGCGCCGCGCCCGGCACCGACCAGCCGACGGCGGAGGGCGGGGTCAACGCGCGCACCGCCACCTCCGCCGCCGACTTCGGCGGCCTGGACAAGCTCGTGGAGGCGGCCAAGAAGGAGGGCGACCTTCACGTCATCGCGCTGCCGCCCGACTGGGCCAACTACGGCGAGATCATCAAGTCGTTCGAGGCCAAGTACGGCATCAAGATCGAGAGCGAGGACCCCGACGCCGCCAGCGCCGACGAGATCAACGCCGTCAAGACCCGCAAGGGCCAGGACCGGGCCCCCGACGTGCTCGACCTCGGCCAGTCGTTCGCGATCAGCGGCGCCGCCGAGGGCCTGTTCGCCCCGTACAAGGTGCAGACGTTCGACAAGATCCCCGAGGGCCAGAAGGAGCCCACCGGGCTCTGGACCAACGACTACGGCGGCTACATCTCCATCGGCTGCGACGCCAAGAAGATCGCCACCTGCCCGACGAGCTTCGCCGACCTGCTCAAGCCCGAGTACAAGGGCAAGGTCGCGCTCAACGGCAACCCCACCAAGTCGGGCTCGGCGTTCGCCGGCGTCTACGCCGCGTCGATCGCGAGCGGCGGCTCGTTCGACGACATCCAGCCGGGTCTCGACTTCTTCAAGAAGCTGAAGGAGGCGGGCAACTTCAACCCGGTCGAGACCACCCCGGCGACGATCGAGAAGGGCGAGACCCAGATCAGCATCGACTGGGACTACAACAACGCCGCCTACGCGCCCCAGATGGCGGCCAAGGGTCTCGACTGGAAGGTCAACGTGCCGAGCGACGGCAAATACTTCCAGATGTACGCGCAGGCCATCAACAAGGACGCCCCGCACCCGGCGGCGGCCCGCCTGTGGCAGGAGTACCTTTACAGCTCCGAGGGCCAGAACCTCTACCTGAAGGGCTTCGCCCGGCCGGTGCTGCTGCCCGCGATGGAGGCCGACGGCACGGTCGACAAGGCCGCGGCCGAGGCACTGCCCAAGGTCGAGGGCACGCCCACGTTCCCGACGCCCGCCCAGGTCGACGCGGCCAAGGCCAAGCTGGCCAGCGGCTGGGACGCGGCCATCTCCGGATGACGACCAGGTCCAAGGGGTGGCTCGGCGCGCTGCCCCTGTTCGCCTTCTACGCGTTCGTCTTCGGCGTCCCGCTGGTCGCGCTGCTGGTGGGCGCGTTCACCTCGCAGGGGCGGCCGACGCTCGAGAACATGCGGCAGAGCCTGCAGGGCGGCAACCTGACCTCGATGGCCGGCAGCGTGCAGGTGTCGGCCGTCGTGGCGCTGCTGGGCGCCGTGCTCGGCACGTTCCTCGCCTACGCGGTCGTGACCTCCAGGTTCACGGCGTTGCGGCAGTCGGTGCTGACGGCGTCCGGCGTGCTGGCCAACTTCGGCGGCGTCCCGCTGGCCTTCTTCTGGGTGGCCACGCTGGGCAACTCCGGCGTGGTGAGCGGGCTGCTCGGGCTGCCCTCGGGCGCGCTCTACACCTTCTGGGGCCTGGTCGTGGTCTACCTCTACTTCTCGGTCCCGTTGATGGTGCTGGTCATGGCGCCCGCGCTCGACGGGCTGCGGCCGCAGTGGCGCGAGGCGGCGGCCGGCAACGGCGCCACCGCCTGGCACTACTGGCGCTACGTCGGCCTGCCGGTGCTGACGCCCGCGCTGCTCGGCGGCGTGGTGCTGCTGTTCGGGTCGGCGTTCGCGGCCTACGCCACAGCGGCGGCCATGGGCGCCGGCACGGTCGTGCCGCTGGTCACGCTGAAGATCGCGAACGCGCTGACCAGCGACGTGCTGATCGGCCAGGAGAACGTCGCGCTCGCGCTCAGCCTCAACATGATCGTGATCGCGGGCCTGGTCATGGCGGTCTACCTGCCGCTGCAGAAGAGGAGCACCCGATGGCTGCGGTGACGGGCCTGGAGCAGCCGCTGGTCACGGCCGCGCCCCCGGCCACCCGGCCGCGGGCCTGGCGGATGCTGGTCTTCCTGCTGGCCGGGCTCTATTTCCTGGTGCCGCTCGGGGCGTCGCTCTGGTACACGATCTACACCCCGACCGCCGGGGTGTCGTTCGCCGCCTACGGCGAGCTGCTGACCGCCGAGGGCTTCGCCGGGAGCCTGGCCCTCTCACTGGGGCTCGGGCTCGCCACGATCGTGCTCGTCCTGCTGCTCACGCTGCCCGCGATGCTGGCCGTACGACTCTTCACGCCGCGGCTGCGGCCGGTCATGGAAGTGCTCTGCACGCTGCCGCTGGTGGTGCCGCCGATCACCTTCGTGGCCGGGCTCGGCACCTCGCTGCGCGCCGGGGCCGACGTGCTGGCTCCGACGCCGTTCTGGGCCACGCTGATCGCGGTGCAGGATCCGGCGTTCCCGATCGTGCTGGTCCTGGCGTACGTGGTGCTGGTGCTGCCGTTCGTCTACCGGTCGCTGGACGCGGGGCTGCGCACGATGGACGTGCGGACGCTGGTCGAGGCGGCCCGCAACCTGGGCGCGTCGTGGCCGCACGTGATGTTCCGGGTCATCATCCCCAACCTGCGCTCGGCCCTGGCCAGCGCGTCGTTCCTCACGCTCGCCCTGGTGTTCGGCGAGTTCACCGTGGCCAGGCTGCTCGGCTACCAGCCGTTCGCGGTGTGGATCGTGACGATCTCCGGCTCCAGAGGGCAGCTGTCGGTCGCGGTCTCGATCCTCAGCCTGCTGCTCATCTGGCTGCTGCTGCTCGCGGTCTCCAGCGCGTTCGGGAGGGAGAAGAAATGACGTCCAAGGTGGAGTTCCGCGGGCTACGGCGGATCTTCGGCAAGACGGTCGCGCTGGACGGCCTCGACCTGACCATCGAGCCGGGCGAGTTCGTGGCCCTGCTCGGCCCGTCGGGCTGCGGCAAGACGACCGCGCTGCGGTGCGTCGCCGGGTTCGAACGGCCCGACTCGGGAGCCGTGCTCGTCGACGGCAAGGACATCACCGACGTCCCGGCCAGCAAGCGCGACGCCGGCATGGTCTTCCAGTCCTACTCGCTCTTCCCCAACCTCAACGCCCGCGACAACGTCGCCTTCGGCCTGCGGGTCCGCCGGGTGCCCGTCGCCACCAGGCGGGCCAAGGCCGCCGAGCTGCTGGAGCTGGTCGGCCTGCCCGACCACGCCGAGCGCTACCCCCACCAGCTGTCCGGCGGCCAGCAGCAGCGCGTCGCCCTGGCCCGCGCGCTCGCCCTGGAGCCGCGCGTCCTGCTGCTCGACGAGCCGCTGTCGGCGCTGGACGCGAAGGTACGCGTCTCGCTGCGCGAGGAGATCCGCCGCCTCCAGCTCGACCTCGGCATCACCACCGTCTTCGTCACCCACGACCAGGAGGAGGCCCTGTCGATCGCCGACCGGGTCGCGGTGCTGCGCGAGGGCCGGCTGGAGCAGGTCGGCCCGCCCGCCGAGGTGTACGACCGGCCGGCCACGCCGTTCGTCGCCGAGTTCGTCGGCACCATGAACCACCTGGCCGGGCAGGTCTCCGGCGACCAGGTGACCGTCCTCGGCCAGGTCCTGCCCGTCGACGGCACGGCCCCGGCCGACCCTGACGTGGACGTGCTGGTCCGCCCGGAGGCGGTGCGGGTCACGCCGGACGCAGGCGGCGCCGCCGAGGTGATCGCCGCGTCCTTCCGTGGCGCGTCCGTCCGGCTGCGGCTGGCCCTGGCAGGCGGCGAGGTGCTCGCCGACGTGCCCGGTCACGAGGCCGTACGCCTGACGCCCGGCACCCGGGTCGGCGTGCGGCTGGTCGAACGACCCGTCCTGGTGGCGGCCCGGACGGTCACGGTCCCGGCGCCCGCCACGGCCGATGCCGTCTGAGGTGCCCGCCCAGCCGCCTCCGGAGTCCGCCTCCGAACCACCGCGGGCCGTCCTGTTCGACCTGGACGGCACTCTGGTCGACACCGAGACCCTCTGGTGGCAGACCACGGAGGCGGTGGCCGGGTCGCTGGGCGTGACGCTCGGACCCGCCGACGTGCCCCACGTCCTCGGCCGCATGATCGAGGACGTGGCGGCGTACCTGGTGGAGACCGCCCGCGCCGGTGAGCGGGCCGAGGTCGGGCGGCGCCTCACCGACGCCTTCGCCGACCGCGTCGGCCGGGGCGTCGACGTGGTGCCGGGCGCCGTCGACCTGCTCGCCGGGCTGTCCGCGCGGGGCATCCCCACCGCCCTGGTCAGCGCCTCGCCCCGCCGCATCGTCGAACTGGTGCTGCCCAGGCTCCGCCACGAGTTCGACCTGGTCATCGCCGCCGAGGACGCCGTCCGCGGCAAGCCGTCCCCCGACCCCTACCTGGAGGCGGCCCGCCGGCTCGGCGTGGACCCGCGCCGCTGCGTCGCCGTCGAGGACAGCCCGCCCGGCATCGCCGCCGCCACCGCCGCCGGCTGCCACGTCCTCATCGCCGACCCCGTGTCGGGACTGCCCGGACTTCACGCCATGTCGGTAAGCTAGCCCGCCGTGAGCCGTGAATCATCCCACATCGGGCGCTACAAGCTGTTGAGCGTGCTGGGCCGGGGCGGAATGGGCACGGTCTACCTTGCCGAGGACGCCACCGGGCAGCAGGTCGCCGTCAAAGTGATCAATCCCGAGCTCAGCCAGCACGAGCAGTTCAGGATGCGTTTTCGCAGGGAGGCCGACGCCGCCCGCCGAGTGCGCAGGTTCTGCACGGCCGCGGTGCTGGAGGCGGCGCTCGACGGCGACCAGCTCTACGTCGTCACCGAGTACGTCCCGGGGCCCAGCCTGGAGGACGCGGTGCGGCAGTCGGGGCCGCTCAAGGGGTCGAGCCTCGACGCGCTGGCCGTCAGCGTGGCGACCGGGCTGACCGCCATCCACGGGGCCGGGGTGGTGCACCGCGATCTCAAGCCGTCCAACGTGCTGCTGTCACCGGTCGGGCCGCGAGTGATCGACTTCGGCATCGCCCGGGCGCTCGACACGCTGGGCGGGGTCACCGGCACCGGAGAGCTCGTCGGCACGCCCCGCTACATGGCGCCCGAGGTGCTGCGCGGCATGCCGGTCTCACCGGCCTGCGACGTGTTCTCGTGGGGCTGTCTGGTGGCCTACGCCGCCAGCGGGAAGGCGCCGTTTCCCGGCGACGCGCTGCCCACGATCGTCTACCAGGTGCTCAACACCGAGCCCAACCTCGACGCCGTCGAACCGGCGATGCGCGACCTGGTCAGGGCCGCGCTGCGCAAGGACCCCGCCGGGCGGCCGACCGCGCAGCAGCTGCTCGACCATCTCGTGGGGCGCTCGGCCGAGCCGGAGCAGGCCGCCAGGAACGTACAGGTGGCGTGGCAGCAGCACACCACGCCGCTGACCCAGGTCGGCTCCTACCGCGCCGGCAGGGCCCGGCTCGTCATGGGGCTCGCCGTGGCCGCGGCGGTGGTCATGGGCGTGGGCGTGGGGGCATGGGCGTTGCTCACACCTGGCGGCCCGCCCGAGCTCCCGATGCTCTACCAGGAGGACTTCACGCAGACCTCCGGCGGCTGGAACGGCAGATACGACCCCGAGGACACGACCAGCTACGGCTACCGGACCGACGGCACCTACGGCCTCGACGTCGGGGAGAACCGCGAGGAGCGCTGGGGCCAGGCCCCTCTGCCGTTCCTGTACGAAAAGCCCACCTCCTCCCCCAACTCGACGGCCAGCCCGACGCCGATGCTGCCCGAGACCGTGGTCATCGGCGTCACCGCCGAGGTCAAGCACATCACCGGCAGCGGCGAGTACGGCGTCTACTGCCACGCCGTCGATGCCGACACCTACTACGAGTTCGGGCTCGACACGACGGGCAACGCCCGTATCCGGCGAGTCTTCGACGGCTCGGGCGGCACCCTGGCCCAGCCGGTCAAGGTCGACGACCTGCAGGGCAGGGCCCGCATCGAGGCCGCCTGCGAGCGGCGCGGCAACGGCATGCGGCTGACGATGTGGGTGAACGGCGACCGGATCCACCAGGTCGACGACCCCAACGGCATCGGCAACGGCGCCGTCGGGGTGTTCGCGCGTACGCCGAAGGGCGGCTCGTCACTGATGAAGACGACGTTCGACGACTTCGAGCTGCGCGGTCAGAAGGACCCCTGAGCCACTCCGGGCATCCGGCCTGGAGAAGACAAGACATGGCAGACGCTGCGGGCGGCGTAGTGCCGCCAGGTCGCGCACGGCGTCGCCTGCAGCGGCTCTGGCCGCCCCGCTTATCGGCTCGCGACCCCGGGCAGTACCAGCCCCCTGCGGCTCCGATCTACCGGGTAGCGGGCCATCTGGTGGGCCTGGCCGGTCTTGACGTTGACCGCGTACGTGCGGACGTCGTCCCGGCTCTGGTAGACGACCGCGACCTCGGATCCGCTGGTCCACAGAGCGGTGTTCACCATAGCTTTGTCACCGCCTGCGGGCAGCCCGCGGATGGACACCTTCCGCAGGATCCGTCCGCTCTTGGCGTCGAGCACGGTGAGCCTGCGCTTGGTGTGGTCCGGCCACTCGATGGCTGCCACCGTGCGGCCATCCGGGGCGATCTCGCTGAACATGATGAACTTCCCGTCGAAGCGCACCGGCCGGCCTCCGCCGGTGACCGGCATCCGCCACAGGTCGGTCTTGACGTAACGGACCAGCACGGCAACGCCGCCCTTGATGCTGACCACCTCGTACTTGCCGTCCACCGGCCGGCTCTTGCCGGTGCGCACGTCGATCAGCAACCCGGGATCCTTGGTCCCCTCGCGCGGATCGAAGATCACGTAGCGGCCGTCGTCGGAGAGCGCCAGCATGGAGCCCATGCCGATCCGCTCCTCCTTCACCGTGACAGGCGAGGTCACCTGCGTGCCGCCCACCAGATCGCGGACCACGTGCGCCTGGGCCTGGCGGTTGTAGTAGACGAGCATGCGCCCGTCCCTGCTGATCGCGACGGGCACGTCGTTGTCCTTGGCGGTGCTGACCAGCGCCTGCGGCATCCGGTACGTCCTGCCGCTCCGGGTGACGACCCGCCACTCCACCGTGCCGCAATCGATGCGGACCGGGTTGCTCTGGGTCTCGCAGGGCGTCCGGAACGCGTACGCGATCGGTCCCACTGCCCCGTCCGGCAGGTCGGGAACGCCGTCCACCCGCTGCGGCGTGGCCGTACGGTCGGCTCGCTGCCACGGCAGCGCGACGGCGGTGCTCGCCACGCCGACCACCGCGACCGTCACGACGGCGGCCAGCACGGCGGTGCCCCGCCGCCTGCGCCGGTTGCCCGCTACGGCCACGTCGGCCAAATCCACCAATGGCGCCTCCGCGGCGATGCCGTCCAGCGCCTCACGCAGCCTCGTCATCGGGCTACCTCCTCCATCTCCGAGTCGTTCAGCAGACAGGCCAGTTCGGGCGCGAACGCCCGCAGGCGGGCCAGCGCGTGATGGGCCTGGCTCTTGACGGTGCCGGGCGAGCAGCCGAGCGCCTCGGCGGTCTGCGCTTCGGTCAGGTCCTCCCAGAACCGCAGCACGATCACGGCCCGCTGCCTGGGCGCCAGCCTGGCGAGAGCCTGGCGCAACACGATCCGATGGAGCGCGGCGTCGTCATGGGAGGCGCCACGCTCTGGCAGCTCGGTGCTCGGCACCTCCGGCCGCAGCCGGCGCTTCCACGAGATGTACTGGTTGACGAGCGCCTTGCGGGTGTACGCCTCGGGGTTGCCGCCGCGGGACAGCTTGGGCCACTTGCCCGCGACCTTGATCAGGACGCTCTGCAGCAGGTCCTCGGCGAGGTGCGCGTCTCCCGTGAGCAAGTACGCCGTCCGCACCAGCGCCTGCTGGCGGGCGAGCACGAACTCGCGGAAGTCGTCGTGACGATCCAATGTGATCTCCTCTCACCCGTTCCAACGCGACCCACCGGACGAAAGGTTGTTGCCCATTTCCCAGGCGTACGGGGAGCCCCGTGGAATACGCGGTTACGGGCGGGGTTGACTAGGAGCATGCGTGCCATAGTCATCGCCGCCCAGGGCGGTCCAGAGGTCCTCGAATACGCCGAGCATCCCGATCCCGTGCCGGGAGAGGGCGAGGTGGTGGTCGACGTCGCGGCGAGCGGGGTCAACTTCATCGACATCTACCACCGCTCCGGGGCCTATCCCCTGTCCCTGCCGAGCCCGATCGGGACGGAGGGAGCCGGTGTCGTCTCCGCCGTGGGGCCGGGTGTCCGCGACGTGGCCGTGGGCGACACCGTGGCCTGGGTGAACGTGCTCGGCAGCTACGCCGAGAAGGCCGTGGTGCCCGCCGGCCGGGTGGTGCCGGTGCCCGACGGGGTGCCGGCCGAGGTGGCCGCCGCCGCGATGCTCCAGGGGATGACGGCCCACTACCTCACGCACTCCACGCACGAGGTGCGCGAGGGCGACAACGTGCTCGTGCACGCCGCCGCCGGAGGCATGGGCCAGTTGCTCACCCAGCTGGCCAAGCTCAGGGGCGCCAGGGTGTTCGCCACGGTGTCGACCGAGGAGAAGGAGAAGCTGGCCCGCGAGGCGGGAGCCGACGAGGTGCTGCGCTACGACGACTTCGCCGAGGCGCTGCGCGACCGGATGGACGTCGTCTACGACGGGGTGGGTGCCACCACGTTCGACGGTGGGCTGGTGGCGCTCCGGCCGCGCGGCCTCATGGCGCTGTTCGGAGCGGCCAGCGGACCGGTGCCGCCGGTCGATCCGCAGCGGCTCAACCAGAACGGGTCGCTCTTCCTCACCCGGCCGACCCTGGTGCACTACATCGCCGAGCGGGACGAGCTGCTGCGGCGGTCCTCCGACGTGTTCGGCTGGATCGCCTCCGGCGAGCTGAAGATCAACGTCTCCCATCGCTACCCGCTGGCGGAGGCCGCACGGGCGCACGAGGACCTGGCCGCCCGCCGCACCACGGGCAAACTGTTGCTCGTCCCGTAGCCGAGCCGGGGCGGAAGCCGAAAACCCGGGAACCCGCCCGCGACGTCCGGCTGTCGCGGGCGGGTCCGGTCCGGGAGGTTCACCGCCGGCACTGTGCGGCGGGCGCGGGAGCTACTTCTTGGGCCCGTGCTTGTAGTCGATCTTCCAGGTGATCGAGGTGGTCAGGGTGTCGGCGCGGTACCCGGGGTCGCGCACGAAGTCCGTGGAGTCGGAGACGGTGACGGTGTAGGTGCACTCGCCCTTCTTCCGCTCCAGGTCCTTACGGCCGCACCACGGCGCCTCGGGCTTCCCCTTCGGCTTCTTGGCCAGGACGTCGACCGAGGTGGCCCCGGCCCACTCGGTGATCTCCTTGCCGTTGACGGACCAGCGGGTGGACACGGTCGGGATGTCCACGTGGGTGACCGACAGCTTGGCGGGCGCCCGCACCGGCTTGGCGCTCGGCGTGGCCGCGTCGACGAGACCGGTCGTCTCGTAGAACTTGCGGGTCATCTCCTCGCTGCCGACCAGGTTGAACGGCCTGCGCAGGGACCGCATCATCGAGTTGTCGCTGGGCCGGTAGATGCCGAGGTTGTTGTAGTACGCGCCCTCGAACGTGCCGATGGCGCCGCCGTCCGGAGTCTCGGCGCCCAGCCAGCGCCACCACTTGGCCTGCTGGGCCGCCTGCTGCTCGGCGTTGAGGATCGAGATGTTGCGCTCCGCCGGCTCCGGGCCGGTGTAGGTGCTGCCGTCGTCGGGATAGGCCCAGTAGGGGTACTCGTCGGCCAGGTCGCCGAGGGAGTGGCCGAGCTCGTGCGGCAGGATCTCCGCGCCGGAGGCGTGGCCGCCGGAGAAGGTGACCAGCTCCTCATCCGTGTAGCCGGCGCCGCCGTACGTGGTGCTGTTGATGACGACGGCGATCTGGTCGTAGGCCGGGGCGAGCGCGGCGTAGGACTGGGCGATGGGGACGTCGATGCAGATCAGCCGGGCCAGGCCCTCGCAGTAGTACTCGCCGTTGAGCGCGGTGTCCTTCCGCACGCCCTCGGTCGGGTCGTTGTCGGAGCCGGACTCGTTGGAGACGACGTTGACCTGCCAGACGTTGAACAACTTGCGGTAGGTCTTGAACGGCTCGCGCTGCGCGAGCACCTCCCAGCTGTGGGCCACCTGGGAGGTGTAGAGGTCCTGCTCGGCCGCGGTGAAGCCGTCGCCGAGGTAGACCAGGTCGATCCGCTTGTCGCTGGGACCGTTGACCTCGATGGGCGTCACGGTGCCGGTCGGCGCGGCCAGGCCCCTCTGGTTGGCGTCGGTCTTCGGGATCTCGACATAGCCCTGGGGCGCGTCCTCGCCGAAGACCTCGACCCTTCGTGTGTCCGGGTCATCCGCGTACGCGGGTGCGGCCGACAGGCAGGTGGCCAGGAGAAGGCTCCCGACAGCCAAGCTCAATGTGCGCATGGAGTTCCTCCATTAGGGGGCTATGGCGCAGATTGTTGGCCATCCTGAATCACGGGGCGGTAACGCTGGGATGTCGAGCCGGTGAGCCGCGAAGCACGCTCCGAGAACACCCAGCTCAGGCAGGGAGATAACGCGTGAGTTATCCGTGTTCGGGATGAGGGCGACATCCTCTGCCATAACCCTCCAGTTATGGCAGAGCGGGAGCTATGCGGCCGTCCGGCGAGAAGCGACGATGGCAGGGGCCGGGCTCACCGCCGCGCCATCGCGATGAGCCGGTCGAGTACGCCCGCGTCCGCCTTCAGGCCGTCGTGGGCGTACTCGTTGGTGATCCACCAGGTCAGGCCACGTACCATGCCTGCCGTGCGGAGGGAGTGGTCGCGGTCCACGTACATGTCGTCGTAGTAGATCACCGCGGACACGGGCACCTCGTTGCGGGCCAGCCGGTCCGGATCGTACAGGGCCGGCCAGGATCGGCAGGCGGCCAGCTCCTCGGCGCAGGCGCGCAGCGGCACGAGCGCCGAATCCTCCTCGAAGTGCCACGGAAAGATCATCTCACCGAAGAACCGGACCTGCCCGCCCAGCTCCACGTCGAACTCCGGAAACTCGCCGAGCACGCGGTGCGCGGCCCAGCCGGAGGCCGCGCCCTGGCAGTACGCGGCCTCGTGCAACAGCGCGTACAACGGATACTCCGTGTAGGACACCAACGCGTCCACCCGGCGCAGGAACACGTCGGACAGCGTCTTCTCGTCGGCGAACGCCTCCTCCAGCAGGTGGTGGAGCGTGTCGAAGGTGGACTCCACGCCGAACGTGATGCCGAGGCTCTGGAAGCGCCGCGGGGTCAGCCGCCCGCCACCGGGCAGGAGCTCCTCGCACCGCCCGAGGTGGTCGGCCACCCGGCGGGCGACGGCCAGGTCCTCTGGGTAGCGGGCGAAGAACCGGTCGTTGTGCGCCAGGACCCGGGGATAGGCGGCCCGGTACACCTCCTCGGGACCCGCCGTCAGCGAGGGCAGCCCGCCCGCGATCATGACTTCGCGCAGCCCTTCGGGGGCCAGGGACAGGTAGGTGAGCGCGCAGAAGCCGCCGAAGCTCTGCCCGAGCACGCTCCACGGGCGATCGCCGGCCAGGTGCGCGCGGAACAGCTCGGCGTCCCTGACGATGGAGTCGGCCCGGAAGTGCCGCAGGTAGGCGGCCGGGTCGTCGAGGCGGGCCAGCGACCGCCGGTTGGCGGGCGTGCTGCGCCCGGTGCCCCGCTGGTCCAGCAGCAGCACCCGGTAGTCGCGGGTGGCGCGGCGCAACCAGGCGACCGGCGACCGCGGCGCGCTGTGGCCCGGACCGCCCTGCAGGTAGAGCAGCCAGGGCAGGTCCCTCCCACCGCGGTCCGCGGCGCCCACCTCGCGGCCGAACACCTCGATCACCGGCCCGTCCGGGCGCGCGTGGTCGAGCGGGACGGTGATCGTGTGCTCGGTGAAGACAAAACCGGAGCGGTGGTACGTCACAGGCATGAAGATCCTTTCTGGGAACCGGCGGGTCACCCTGAACTCTGCGGCAGGCGAGCGGGCCGCGTCTTATCCCAGGGAGGGATAAATCATGCGTTATATCGCACAGGATCTCGCACTAGGTTGAGTACATGCAGCTGGAGTTACGGCATCTGCGGACCCTGTGCGAGATCTCTGACGCGGGCAGTCTGAGCAAGGCCGCGGCCGCCCTTGGCGTCTCGCAGCCCGCTCTCACCGCCCAGCTGCAGCGGATCGAGTCGACGCTCGGCGGCCAGGTCTACCGGCGCAGCCGGCTGGGGGTGACGCCCACCCCGTTCGGGCAGTTCGTGCTCATCCGGGCGAGGTCGGCGTTGCAGACCGTCGACGAGCTGATGACGGGCGTCATGCCGTCGACCGGCCACGCGGCCCAGGCCCGGCTCGGCGGCTATGCCAATCCGGTGCTCAGTGGGCTGCTGCGGCGGCTGTTCGAGGTGCCGGGCGCCGCCATCACCGTGCATACCGAGCACTCCCCCCGGCTGCTCCTCGACCTGCTCACCTCGCGGCGGCTGGACGCCGCCACCCTGGTCGACTATCCCGGTCACGAGCTGCCCATCCCCGCCTCGGTGGGCGTGCGTCCCGTCGCCGTGGAGCCGGTCTTCGTCGCCATGGCCGCCGCCCATCCCCTCGCCTCGCTGGACGAGGTGCCCCTCGCCCGGCTGGGCGACGACAGCTGGGTGCTGTCGCCCCCGGACGGCGCCGGCTGGCCGGAGTGCTTCGTCGCGGCCTGCCGGGACGCCGGGTTCGCGCCGAGCGTGCGGCACATCATGATCGAGGTGCCGATGATCCGTGTCCTCATCGCCGGCGGGCAGGCCGTCTCGCCGTGCCAGGCCACGTTCACGCCCGGAGACGGCATCGTGGTCCGCCCGCTGGCCGGGACGCCCCTCTGGATCCGGCACCTGGTGGCCTGGCGGCACGACGGCTCGCTCGCGCACCGCGCCGACGAGCTGGCGACTCTGGCCGCCGAGGCCCACGAGGAGGCGCTGTCGGGTCACCCCGTCTACGCCGCCTGGCGAGCCCGCCGGTCCGGCGCGGCGCCCGGCCCCGGGCCTGGCCGCCCGGCTCCCACGGCCCCTCCTGCCTTGAGCGGCTCGTGAGCGGCCGGCAAGCCGGGTCCTTGAGCGGCTCGTGAGCGGCCGGCGAGCCGGGTCCTTGAGCTCGTTCGTGAGCCTGGGGCCTTGAGCGGCTCGCGAGCCGGGATCAGGGCCAGGGCCAGTCGAGCAGCCGGGCGCCGAGGACGGCCGTCTCCAGCGTGAAGCGCTGCGTGGGGTCCTCGGGCGAGAAACCGGTCAGGCGGCGGATGCGTTCGAGGCGGTAGGTGATGGCGCGCGCGCTGAGCCCGAGGCGGCGCGCGGCCGCCGCGTGGTTGCCGTGCGAGGCGAAGACCGCTTCCAGGGTCTCCAGCAGCGGCTCGTGCCCGCCCCGGGTGTGCAGCAACGGGCTCAGCACGCTCGTCACCAGGTCCTCCATGGCGCCCCGGTCGCGCAGCAGCACGGGGAAGACGAGCAGGTCGGCGGCCTTGACGACGTCGGGCCGCAGGCCGAGCCGGTCGGCCAGGTCGAGCGCGCCCACGGCCTCCCGGTAGGAGGCGACCACGCCGCCGGGCCCGCGCTGCGGGCGCCCGATCCCGACCCGCCAGCCGGGCGCGAACCGGGCGCGCACGTGGTGGGTGAACTCCCCCACCGCCGCCGGGAGCGTGGCCGGGACCACGCAGACGAGCCGCCCGTCGCGGACCGCGACCAGGACGTTGTGCGAGCCGAACCGGGCGATCAGGTCGCGTTCGATCCGGTCCTGGTCGCCGTCCTTGAGGCCGCAGGCCACCGCCACCACGTACGACTCGGCCAGCCGCAGCCCGAAGTGCTCGGCCCGCTCGGCCAGCCGTTCGGCCCGGCCCAGGAGCAGGTCGTCGACGAACTCCCTGCGGGCCGCCTCCTCCTCGCGGAAGGCGACCAGCTGCGCCTGCTCGTACCCCTCCATCAGGGCCGCGACGGCGCGGCGGAGAGCGGGCAGCACCGCGTCGCCGGCCATGCCCTCGGCCGCCGCGAGGGCGGCGTCGACCAGCGACCGCAGCGGGACCCCGAGCCGGGCGGCCCGCCCGCCGGCCTCGCGGTAGCGGTCGAGCGTGACCCGGCCGGGCAGCCGTCCGGTGGCGACCGCCTCGGCCAGCACCTGTAAGTGCTCGCCGAGCAGGTCGGCGGGCCCTTCTGGGGTCACGGTCAGACTCCTACGTCGCGCCTGTCGAAGGCGAGGACCGCCGTGAGCGCCAGCACGGCCGTCGCGGCTGCCAGCACCAGGTAGTCACCGGCCGGGAGACCCTCGTACAGCGGCCTGCCCTCGGCGTAGTAGTGGAACGGCGAGACCCACTTGAGCCAGGCGATGGCCTCGACGTTCCGGCCGATCGTGACGACCATGTAGCCGAGCACGGCCCAGACGCCCATGACCGCCGAGGCGGCCGCCCTGCGGCCGGTGGCCGCGCCCACCGCCAGCGTCACCGTGCCGAAGAGCAGCGCGAGCAGGTAGACCCCGAGATGGGCGGCGAGGATCCGGTCGAAGCCGACGCCCATGCCGACGGCCTCCGCCATCGCCCAGGTCACCAGCAGGGTCACGGCGGCCACGGCGAGCAGTCCGAGCGCGATCGCGGCGAACCTCTCCAGCACCAGCCGCCTGCGGTCGATGGGCAGCGTGACGATCAGCTCCAGCGTGCCCGCCTCCTCGGGGCCGGCCAGCGCCCGGCCCGCCAGGACCATCGCGCAGACGACGAACAGGAACGGCACGAAGAGCTGGTAGACCACCGACTGCAGGTAGCCAGTGCCGGAGGTGAAGTCCTCGAGGCCGCCCATGAGATCACGGAGCGCCCCGGGGAACTTGGCCAGGCCGGCCGGGCCGTAGATCTCCGGGCTCTGCTTGATGCTCTGGTAGGTGCCGAGGTAGAGCGCCATGAAGGCGCCGATGCCGATCGTCCACCAGATGAGCGTCCTGCGCCAGTCACGCAGACACTTGGCGATCATGATCGTGGTCCTCCCCGCTGTAGTAGGTGAGGAAGATCTCCTCCAGGTCGGGCTCGGCGCTGACCAGGTGCACGACGGTGAAGCGGGCGGCGGCCTTGATCAGGGGGTCCGGCCGGCCGTCGATGGTGCAGCGTACGCTGGCGCCCGTCACCCGCAGGTCGCGCACGCCCGGCAGGTGCTCGAACGCCTCGCGCGGCACGGGGGCGTCGAAGTGGAACTCCACCCGGCGCACCGCCTTCTCGCGCAGCGCGGCCACGTTCTCGACCGCGACCAGGCGGCCGGCCCGTACGATGCCCACCCGGTCGGAGACGTGCTCCACCTCGGCGAGCACGTGCGAGGACATCAGCACCGTGCGGCCGGAGGCGCGCACCTCGCGGACCATGGCGAGGAACTCCTGCTGCACCAGGGGGTCGAGCCCGCCGGTCGGCTCGTCCAGGATGAGGAACTCCGGCTCGTGCATGAACGCCTGGATCAACCCGATCTTCTGCCTGTTGCCCTTGGAGAGCTTGCGCATGGGCACCGACAGGTCGGCGTCCAGCCGTTCGGCCAGCGCGTCGATCCGGCTGCCCGGCACTCCGCCGCGTACCCTGCCGAGGAACTCCAGGTAGGCGCGGCCCGGCTCGCGCTCCTCCAGCGCCAGGTCGCCCGGCAGGTAGCCGATCCGGCGCCGGACCGCGGCCTCCCGCGAGTCGGCGCCGAGGACGCGGACGTGGCCGCGGGTCGGCCTGATCACGTCGAGCAGTAACCGGATCGTGGTCGTCTTGCCCGCGCCGTTCGGACCCAGGTAGCCGAAGATCTCGCCCGGCTGGATGTCGAGCGTGAGATCCTCCAGGCCCCTGCGCCTCCCGTAGTACTTCGTCAGCCCCTCGGCCCGCACCACTGCTGTCATGCCGACATGGTCCCGCGCCGGGGATGACGGTGTCATGGGCGCATCTCGGCAGCCGCCGGGCGGCCTGCCTTCCGGCATCCGGCAACCCCCGCCGCCGGGGGTGGTCGACGCGGGCGGGCGGGCGCTGCGAGAGTGATCCCCGTGGAGACCGCGTTCGTGCTCGGTGGTGGCGGCGTGCTGGGCGCGCACGAGGTAGGCATGCTCAGGGCCCTCGACGAGGCGGGCATCGTGCCCGACCTGGTCGTCGGCACGTCCGTGGGGGCGCTCAACGGGGTGCTGATCGCGGCCGACCCCGGCGACGCGGCCGACCGGCTGACGTCGCTGTGGCGTTCGGAGATCGTCCGTACGGCCTTCGCCGGGTCGTGGGTCACCCGGCTGTCCACGCTGGCCAGGACCGGCACCCACCTGCACGCGATCGGGCCGCTGCGCGACCTGCTGGGCGGCATGCTGCCGGTGTCGCTGATCGAGGAGCTCGCGGTGCCGTTCCAGTGCGTGGCGGCCTCGGTCGAGCGGGCCTGCGCCCACTGGTTCACCGGCGGGCCACTGGTCGACGCGGTGCTGGCGTCGTGCGCGGTGCCGGGCCTGCTGCCGCCGGTGGAGATCGGCGGCGAACACTTCCTCGACGGCGGCCTGGTGCACAGCATCCCGGTGGGCCGGGCCGTGCACCTGGGGGCCAAGCGCGTCTACGTGCTCCACGTCGGACGGATCGAGCAGCCGCTGAGCGTGCCACGACGGCCGTGGGAGGTGGGGATGGTGGCGTTCGAGATCGCCCGGCGGCACCGGTTCACCGAGGAGATGGCCTCGCTGCCACCCGGGGTCGAGGTGCACGTGCTCCCGGCGGGCGAGCCGCGTCCGCTGTCGCCGCTGCGCTACCGGGATCCCACGCAGATCTCCGCGTATATCGACCGGGCCTACGACGCTTCTTCCCGATATTTACGGACAAGAGGAGAATGAAGCCCTGCCCCCAGGGAGGCCGACGTTGCTCCCCCCACGCGTCTTCCGCCGCCTCATCCTCGCTCCACTGATCATCGTCGTCACCGTCTTCATGGTGGTGACGCTGCCGCTCTGGCTGGTCGTGACGGCCGCCGCCTCGCTGCACCTGCCGCCGCCGCAGCGCAGGGGGCCGCGGTTCGTCTGGTTCGGGGTGGCCTGGCTGACGCTCGAGTCGGCGGTGCTGATCGCCTGCCTGTGGCTCTGGCTCACCGGCGGGTTCGGCCGTGACCGGCATCAGGAACGCCACTACGGGCTGATCAAGTGGTTCCTGACCAGGGTGTACGGGCTCGCGGTGCGGATCTTCCGGCTGTCGGTGGACATCCAGGAGCCGCTGCCCACGCCCGAGGAGCAGGCGGCCCGGCTGACGCGGCCGGTGATCGTGCTCTCACGGCACGCCGGTCCCGGCGACTCCTTTTTACTGATTTATCATCTTCTAGCGCTCTATAGCAGGCGACCGCGGATCGTGATGAAGGCGGCGCTGCAGTTCGACCCCACGCTGGACGTGGTGATCAACCGGCTGCCCAACGCCTTCGTGCCCCGCAGGGCCGCCCAGAGCGGGATCATTGAGGAGATCCGCCGGCTGGCCGCCACCATGGACGAGCGCGACGCGCTGGTGATCTTCCCCGAGGGCGGCAACTTCACCCCGCGCCGCCAGCGTCTGGCGATCAGGCGGCTGGAGCAGAAGGGGCTGGCCGAGGAGGCGGCGCGGGCGCGCGGCATGGACCACCTGCTGCCGCCCCGGCCGGGCGGCGCGGTCGCGGCCATCCAGGCCTGCCCGTCGGCCGACGTGATCTTCGTGGCGCACACCGGGCTGGACGACCTGATCACGGTGGCCGACCTGTGGCGCAAGCTCCCGGTCAGCGCGCACATCACCGCCCAGTGGTGGCGGGTCCCCGCGGACCAGGTGCCGCGCGAGCGGGAGGCGCAGATCCGCTGGCTGTACGCCCAGTGGGAGCTCATCGACGCCTGGATCAGCGCCCAGCGGATGGCGCGGACGAGCTGATCACACGGAGCCCCTCTCACGTGGCGGCTCCTCTCACAAATCACCCATTTACGAATCCTGTGACTTCTGCCACTCTGGCTAGAACGTTCACCTAGAACGAGATTCTAGAGTTGCCTCGCGAAAGGACTCGTATGGTCGGGACGTTCGGATCGCATCGCACGGGGGAGATCGACGCGGACAAACCCGCGCCATTCGGCTGGGCACCGCTTGTCGTCCTGTTCATCGTCGGGCTCGTCGATCGCATCGAGTACAACCTGCTGTCCGGCGTGCTGCCGCTGGTGCAGAAGGAGTGGGGTTTCAGCGACACCGCCGCGGGCTCCATCCCCACGGCCGCCGCGCTCGCGGGCGCGCTGGTCGCGCTGCCCGCCGGCTACCTGGCCGACCGGCGCAACCGCACCCGCATCATCGCCACCGTGGTCGTCATCTGGGCCGTGGCGACGCTCGGCTCGGGCCTCGCGACGGGGTTCGCGATGTTCTACCTGATGCGCGTGCTGCTCGCCGCGGCCGAGAACATCGACAACCCCGCCTCGGGCAGCCTGCTCGCCGACTACTACCCGCCGGTCAGCCGGGCCAAGGCGTACGGGCTGACGCGGGTCACGACCTACCTGGGCGGCGTCGGCACCCTGCTCGGCGGTGTCCTCGGGCAGGCGTACGGCTGGCGCAGCGCGTTCCTCATCATGGTCGTCCCTGGGCTGGTGACGGCCTGGCTCGTCTGGCGGCTGCGCGAACCCGGCCGAGGCGAGCTGGACCGGCTGGTCGCCAGGCTCGCCCCGTCCGCCGGCGCCGCGGCACCGGCCGCGACCCCCATGACGCCGCCGACCGTGCCGCCGGACGGGCACTCGGACGACGCCGTTCCCGCCACGAAGCCGCCGTTCTGGCCGCAGGTCCGCCAGGTGCTGTCGATCCCCACGCTGCTCTTCGTCTGCGCGGGGCTCAGCCTGCTCACGCTGGGCCTGGCCGGCGTCTTCTACTGGCTGCCGTCGCTGATGGTGCGCACGTTCGGCGTGGGCGCCGGCGCCGCCGGGTCGCTCAGCGGCCTGATCACCATCGCGGGCACGCTGGCGGGCACCCTGATCGGCTCATGGCTGGGCCGCAGGTGGCACGGCACCCGCAAGGGCGGCCGGCTGCTCGCCGGTGGCGGCGGCATCACGATCGGCTCCGCCGTGCTGGCGCTCGCGCTCTCCATGGACTCGATCGCCGGACTCACGGTCCTGACCCTGCTGGCCTGCTCGCTCATGTCGATCGCCATCCCGAACATGATGGCCTGCGTCGCGGACGTCGTACCGGCGAGCGCGCGCGGGCTCGGCTTCGGCGTGCTGCAACTGCTGATCACGGCGGGCGGCGCGTTCGGCTCGCTGATCGTGGGCATCGCCTCCGACCGGATGGGCTCGCTGCTATCCGGCATGTACATCCTGGTGCCGGCGATGGTGATCGGCGGCCTGCTCACCCTCGGAGCCCGCGCCTCCTTCGAACGCGACGCCGCCAAGGTCCTGGACGCGGCACGCGGCTGACGGACCACGCCGGGGCGGTGGGCGCCACGCGCGACCGCCCCGGCAGCGGTAGCTCAAAGAGAACGGCCACCCGCCGCTCGCGGTGCGCCACGCCCGCGACGAGGTGACCGTCCTCCGTTTTCCCGTCGCCGGCCCTGCCGTCCTCCGGCGTGACCCGTTGCCCGCGTGACCCCATCGGCGCCCCGCGAGGGCGAAACCCCGGTCCGGGCAAGGGCGAGTACGCGGAGAGTCGGCGAAGTGGCATGCTTCGCCGGATTTCAGCCCATGGACGCGGCCCTCAAAACGCGGTATTGGTAATGGACTCACTACCGAGAGTAATTAGGGCCTGTCAAGCTCGACGCGGCGAATCCGAGACCGGGAGAACGTACATGAAAGAGGCGCTCAAGGCCCGTACGGCACTGGCCGAGCACCGCCCCGTGCCTGACCGGCTCCTTCCCATGCTCGGCGACAGGTGGATCCCGCGCGCCGGCAGGTGCCTCTCCTCCGCCCGCCGGTTCGTGCGCGACGTCGCCCTCGACTGGCAGGCGGGGCAGGACGTCGCGGAGGTGGCCGAGCTCCTGGTCTCCGAGCTGGTCACCAACGCCATCACGCACGGCGGCGAGGGCGCCGTCCGCGTCTCGGTCATGCGCGAGCGCGAGCTGATCGTGGTCGACGTGCACGACGCCTGCCCGACGCTCCCCTGCCTTCGCCTGGCCGGCCGGTTCGATGTCGGCGGACGAGGGCTCGCCATCGTCCAGACCCTCTCCCACGACTGGGGCTGGACCGTCACCCAGCACGGCAAGTCCGTCTGGTTCCAGCTCATCGCCTGGCCCGAGAGCTCCTGACGGTCACGAGCGGGTCAGACGGCGCACGACCACGCCCACGAGCCGGTCCGGAGTCACGTAGCCCGACTGGCGCGAGTCGAAGGAGCGGCTCGGGTTGTCGCCGAGAACGACCAGGTGCCCGGGGGGCACGACCGCGTCGGCGACGGAACGCAGCGCCGGGCACCGCTCGCGCGGCACCGGATCGCCGGGCACCGCGATGGCCCGCTTGAGCATCCACCGGGCAGCCTCGACGCGGTGACCCTCGGGACCGGGGGCGTTCGGGTCACCGCCGTCACGAGCCTGGAAGCCGGCGCCGTTCAGGGCGCCGCCGTCACGAGCCTCGGAACCAGCGCCGTTCGGGTCACCGGCGTGATGGGCCTCGAAGCCCTGCCAGGTGCCGGGGGGCGCGGCGGCGAAGACCACGACCTGACCGGGCCGCACGTGGGTGACCGGGATCCGCCGGATCAGCACCCGTTCGCCGTGATCGTACGTGGGCCGCATGCTCAGGCCCGACACCGTGATCACGACGTACCTGCGACGTGCCCACAGCAGCAGGGCGGCGAGCAGCGCCACGGCGCAGACCGCCATCAAGGCGATATACCAGCCCGTCATCCGGGCTCCCCAGAGGCGAGTGCGGCGTATCCGGCCGCCTGCAAGGTGAACATCCGGGCGTAGAGGCCGTCGGCGGCCAGCAGGCCGGCGTGGTCGCCCTGCTCGACGATCTCGTCGCCCGACAGGACGACGATGAAGTCGGCGTCCCGGACGGCGCCGAGCCGGTGCGTGATGAGCACGTTGGTGCGCCCGGCCCGCAGCCGGCGCAGCCGGGTGTGGATGTCGTGCTCGGCCTCGGCGTCCAGCCCCGCGCTGGGCTCGTCGAGGATCATGAGGTCGCGCTCGTCGCGGACGAGCGCCCGGGCCAGGGCCAGGCGCTGCCACTGCCCGCCCGACAGTGTCACGCCCGTCTGCGGATCGTCGTCGATGGAGTCGCTCGAGAACATCCGGGTCAGCAGCGTGTCGTAGCCGCGCGGAAGCTCGGTGACCGTGTCGTGGACCCCTGCGTGGCGGGCCGCGGTCTCGATCCGGCCGTGGTCGCCGCGCGCCGTCAGATCGCCGACGGCGATGTTGTCGGCGGCGCTGAAGTCGTACGCCATGAAGTCCTGGAAGACGGCGCCGATGCGGGCGCGCAGCCGGTCGATGGGGACGTCACGGATGTCGACGCCGTCCCAGAGGATCGCCCCCTCGGTCGGGTCGTAGAACCGGCACAGCAGCTTGACCAGCGTGCTCTTACCGGCCCCGTTGCGGCCGACGAGGGCCACCGAGGCGCCGCGCGGGATGTACAGGTTGATGCCGCGCAGCACCCAGGGATGGTCGTCGCTGTAGCGGAACCACACGTCGCGCAGCTCGATGCCGTCGCGCAGCGGCGGCAGCTCCCGTGGCGTCGCCGGAGACGGGAGATCGCGGCCGGCCCCGGTGACGGCCGTGTAGTGGCCGAACATCAGCAGCAGCCGGTGGGTCTCGGCGGTGGCGTGGACCAGCCCGTTGAGCGCGCCCTGAACACCCGCGACCGCGGCGACGAACACGGACACGTCACCCACGGTGAACCCGCCCCGCCCGGCGGACACCAGGATCCAGATCAGCCCGCCACCGGAGACGAGCGCCGCCAGCAGCGCGAGGGCACCCTGCGCACCCAGCTCGCGGCGGTCGAGGACCCGGTGGGCGTGGTTGGTCTGACGCAGCTGGGAGTTCATCCGGCCGCGCAGGTAGCCGCCGAGGTCGAACAGCCGGATCTCCTTGGCCGCCTCCACCGTCGTCAGCAGCTCGCTGTAGAAGAACCGCCAGCGTTCGGCGGGCTCGATGCGCAGCATCGTCTCGGCCCGCTGGCGGGAGATGCGGAGCTCGATGACCAGGGCGGGGGCCGCCGCCACCAGCACGACGACGGTGAACAACGGGCTGATCAGGGCCAGCGAGGCGACGAACCCGACCAGGGTGACCACGTCACGGCCCAGGCCGAACATCGCGCCGGCGATCTGCCCCGGCGACCGGGCGCTGTGCTGCGCGAGCCGCAGCCGGTCCAGGAACGCCGGCTCCTCGAACCGCCCCAGACCGACGAACCGCTCCACGGCGGCGAACAGCTCGTCCTGGGCCCGCAGCCCGACCCGCCGGTCCACCTCGCTCTGGAGGTACTGGCCGAGGTGCGGGAGCACCGCGTTGACCACGCCCACGCAGGCCAGGCCGATCGCGAGCCCCACCACGGCGCCGACCGGGCCCGGCGCGACCAGCCGATCGAGGACGATCTTGGTCAGCCAGGCCGCCACGACCGGGACGACGCCGCCGGCCAGCGTGATCGCCGAGAAGCCGGCCAGTTGCCCGGGCGCGGCCTGCCAGACCAGCCGCAGCGCCTTGGCGCCGCTGACCAGCAGCTCGCGCCGGCCGGGCCGGGCACCGCCGGTGGCGGCCCGGCCCGCGCTCACGCCTCCGCCGTGACGAGGAGCTGGTCCAGGTCACCTCCGATGACGCGCACCACGCCCTCGGCGTCGACCACGCAGAACGCCGGGAAGGCGTGCACCTTGAAGGCGTTCGCCAGGGGATGGTCGGCGCTTTCCACGACGACCCGGGCGACCGGGGCCAGCGCCTCGGCCATCTCCTTCACTCCGGCCGCCTCGGGCTCACCGGACTCGTTGACGACGACGGCGAGCACCTGCTGCCGGTCGAAGTCCCGAGCCCGCGCCTGCTCGACGAACACCGGCATCTTCTCCCGGCAAGGGGCGCAACTCGGGCTGAAGAAGGCCACCACGGTCTCCCCGGCCAGCAGGGCCCGCGACACCGGCTCGCCGTCCGTGGTCGTGGCGGCGAACTCGCCGACCTGTTCGCCGAGCATCTGCAGCGAATCGTCATGACCGCCGCTGAGAACCTTCTCCAACTGTGCCGTGTGCTCCTTGAGCCGGCGGATGACGCCGAACGTCAGGAGCAGGTTCAGCAGGCACAGCACTCCTACCAGGACCACTGCGGCGACGAGAAAGGGCATCGTGCTTTCCTCTCTGCGCTCCGCGGCCGTCGGCGGCGGGAGGCGCGAACAGCTCGGCCAGATCATCAATGCGGATCAACAACACGCCCACCACCAGGGCCGCCACGACCACGATCGCGATGCCGCCGGGATGCGGCGAGCCGATCCGCCCGTCGGCGGTGACCAGGCCGGCGAACGAGGCCGCCAGCAGCACCCCGTTGCGTACGAGGTGGCGACCGGAGAGCGGCGCCGACGACGCGCCGAAGCATCGGCAGGACGTGCTGACGCCACGGCGTAAGGAGGCCGCGATGGCGACGCTGAAGCAGGTCAGCAACCCGATGGCGAGGGCGAAGCCGGCCCGTGCGGTGTACGGCACGGCGACCAGCAGGGCCGTCGCCGCCTCCGCGACGACGACCACCAGTGCGGTTGTTCTGGCGACGGAATCGCTTATCCCACGCGCCCGTACGGAGCCGGCGAGGACGTGCGTAGCGGCGGCGAACTCGCGGAACGCCGCGCGACCGCGCGCCTTACTCCCTGCCGACAGCGCGAAAACGAGGGCCACGAGACAGGCGCAGCCGATCGCCGGATAGTCCACTGCGTTCAGCAGCAGGCTGCCTTGTAGGAGCACTGCAGGCAGTTGCCACCGGCCGTGCAGTCGGTGCAGCGGTAGCAGCGGGTGCACTCCCTGCAGGAGTACCAGTAGTTGTAGGCACAGTTGCACGTGCAGCTTCCGGCGGACGCCTCCGCCTTCGGCACGAACAACGTGAGTAACCGGTCGCTGATGCTTTGGATGGCCGACACCATGATTGTTCTCCTCGCGCCTTCAGATGGGTGTGCTAGCGGATTCGTGCGTCAAGCTCGTCGGGGTCGTCGGCATGGCCGACTCGCGTACGGGAACTCCGTTTTCGACTTACTTGACCGGATCTCAACCACGAGGGTGACAAAATCCCCTTTTTCGGTATTTTCCCCCTTTCTGGGACGTTAGGAAGATTATTGAGGGAGCCCCACTTCTCGATCAAGAGGGCCGGCGTTATTGGTGCCGTTCTACCGCGCCGACCGCCTCTCGCCGTTCGGATATCTCAACACCTCGACCGCCGCGACTTGTCGGAACGCACCACCCCGGGGCCGATACCAGGAGCGCATTCTGAAACCGCCGCGTCACCCCTGCTGCCGCTCCTTCATCTCCGCCTCGTAGATGTGCCGCACCCCGCCCGCCAACTCGTCCCTGACCCTCTGCTCCAGCTCGATGAAGTGCCGGTGGTAACCGTCGTCGTACTCCTCGACCACCTGGAACGTCCACCGGCCGGCCAGCACGTCGCGGCCGAGGAGTTCGGCGGTCAGCAGGTCGGCCTGCGCGTCGCGCCCCGCCGCGCGCAGCGCCTCGATGGCCTCTTCCAGCTCGCGATGGGCGGTCCCGGTCAACTGGTGGAAGGCGTACAGGTGCCCGCGGGCCCGCTGGACCGTCTCCAGCGCGCACGACAGCGCGCCCAGCGCGTCGACGGTCGCGTCGTCGAGTCCCCGGGGGCGGCGACCGCGCCAGTCGGCTGTTTCGTCACTCATGCGAGGACCGTTCCCCGCCCGCGTCACCCCTACCGTCGCCCCACCGCCGCATCGTTCCGGCGAACGGAACTCGCCGCACCGCACTACCCTGGCGACCATGCCCAGCAACTCCCTGGTGGACTGGCTCGCCACGCGCAGCCCCGAGCAACTCGGGTTGATCGCCGACCGCGCCGCCCTGCGCCGTCACGGTCGCGAGCCATCGCTGCGCGACTACGCTCACCTGCTCAGCCAGGATCACGTGGCCGCCGAGCTGGTGAAATACTGCACGCTCCCGGACGTCCAGGTGCTGGGCGCCGTCTCCTGGCTGGCCGATCAGCGGCATGGCCCGTTCCCCGAAGACCGCTGGCGCTCCCCTGCCCCCGAGGAGCGCGCGGTCTCCCGGAGCGCGGTGCTGGACCTGCTGGCGGGTGACGACCCCGGCCTGCGGGCCGAGGCGGAGGCGACGCTGGACCGGCTGGCGGACCAGGCGCTCCTGCTGCCGCCGCACGGCGAGCAGGTCGTGGCGCACACCTACGTCCACCGCGCCATGGCGGGCGGCATGGCGCTGGGCCGGCCCGCGGGGCAGCTCATCTCCCGCCACTTCAACGCGCCCGAGGTGCACCGCGTGGCCGCCGCGCTGGGGCTGGAGAAGGCGGCGAACCGGTCGGCAGCCGAGCAGAACGTCGTGACCGTCCTCACCGATCCCGCGCGGCTGCGCGCGCTGCTCGACGGGGCGCCCGAGACGGCCTCGAAGCTGCTGGAGCTGCTCGCGCACGACGGCCCTCTGCTTGAGACCCGCTGCTTCCATCCCGCGGGCCCCTACGGCTACGGCTCCACCGGCAAGTACACCTTCTTTCCTGGCGGATCCGGTCATACCGGGGTCGACTGGCTGGCCGCCCGGGGCCTGCTCCTGCCGGCCGGTCTGCCCGGCGTGGCCGAGCTCCCGCTGGAGGTCGCCCTGGCAGTCCGGGGCGAGGTGCGGGCCACCTTCCATCCGCGGCCGCCCTCCCCTCCCGAGCTGCCGCCGGCCGAGCGGGCCGAGGCGGCCTCCCAGGGCGCCGTGGTCGCCGTGGCCTGGCAGCTCGAACGGCTCCTGGCCGCCTGCGCCGAGCAGCCGCTCGCCGTACGCAAGGCCGGCGGAATCGCGGTCCGCGACACGAAGCGGCTGGCCAAGCAGGTCGGCCAGCCGGAGGAGACCGTCCGCTTCCTGCTCGAACTGTGCGTCCGGGCCGATCTGCTGGGTCCGCTGGCCGAGCCGGCCGAACGCCCCGCCAACCGTCGCGCCAAGGCTCCCGACCCCACCTACGTGGTGCTGCCCACCACGCGCTACGACCGGTGGCTGCCGCGTCCTCCCGCCGAACGGCTGGTGCCGGTGCTCGCGGCCTGGGTCACCTGCCGCGACATCCCGCTGTGGTGGCCCGACCCCGACCAGACCCCGGTCGCCCTGACCGGGGCGGACGACCCCGACGCCGTCGGCCTCCGCTACGCCCTGCTTGAGGCGCTCGCCGCCGCTCCAGGCCGCCGCGCCGCCAGAGCTCCCGAATACCTCATGGCCGCCGCGACCTGGCACCGTCCCATGCGCGTCGCCGAGGGCCTGCCCGGAGCCGAGCGGATCGGTGCCACCATGCGCGAGGCCGGGCTCCTCGGCGTCGTCGCCGACGACACCCTGACCACACTCGGCCACGCCCTGCTCGGCCTGCTCCGCACCGGCCAGGCCTGGCGCGAGCCGGAGCCGGTCCTCACCCCCGTGCTCACCGGCCTGCTGCCGCCACCGCAGACCACCGCCCGCTTCCAGACCGACCTGACCGCCGTGGTGAGCGGCACTCCGGAGGCGAGCCTGGCCGCCCTGCTCAACGCGGTGGGCGCGCGTGAGTCCGAAGGTCACGCGGTGGTGTGGCGGATCACCCCCGCCTCCGTACGGCACGCGCTCGACGCCGGTCACGAGGCCGAGGAGCTGGTCAGACGGTTGCGAGCCGTGGCCCAGGGCGACCTTCCGCAGCCGCTGGAGTACCTGATCAAGGACGTCGGCCGGACCCACGGCCGGATGCGGGTGGTTCGCTCCGGTTGCTGTGTGCGTTCCGAGGACGAGGCCCTCCTCGCAGAGCTCGCCGGCGCCAAGGCGCTGCGCAAACTCGGCCTGCGCCTGATCGCGCCGACCGTACTGATCAGCGCGAGCTCCGAGCGGGAGACGATGGACGCCCTGCGGGCCGCCGGTTACGCCCCGGCCCTGGAGGCCGAGACCGGCGTCACGCTGGTCGAGCAGCCCGCCGCCCGCCGCGCGAAACCCTCCCGCCAGACCTCGCGCCTCTGATCGGCCTCCCCCGGACCGCGCGACGCGGCGTCACACCTTGGCGTTCCCGACCAAGAACGGCTCGACGGGCGCTCCATTCGTCAGCGGCCGCCGGCAGCGCGGCCCAAGAAGCACGACGGCCGCGACCCCGAGCAGGTCTGCGCGCCCGAACTGCCCGCCCCGGGCGGGTCGCCGAGGCCGACGCCTCAGTCAGCCGATTGTGGGCGGGTCACTTGGTCCAGATGGCGGCGTAGCGGCCCATTTCGGCGTTGATGTGGATGGGGTAGAAACCCTTGGCCTTGAGTTCGTCGAACCGGCCCTGGTAGCCGGCGGCGGTCATGCCGATGTAGGAGTGCCAGGCGCCAGGCTTGTCGTCGCGCCAGACGGTGGTGTAGCGGCCGGTGGCGCTCACCGTGATGCTGGTGGGGCGGAAGCCCAGCGCCACGTACTTCCTGAACTCGGCTTCGTGCCGCTCCTGGCTCAGACTGACCCTGACATGCCAGCTCACCTGGCCGGGGTTGGCCGACCACACCGCGACATAGCGTGTGGCGGAGGCGGTGCCGTAGGTGTCGACCGACGTCAGCATCAGGCCGTCCTGGCGGGCGGTGCCGGACATCCGGAGGAGCTCGGCGGGCTTGATGCCGTGCTTGGCCACGAACCGGGAACCGGGGTTCTTGAGGAAGATGGCGGCGAAGCGAGCACCGTCGCCGGAGCCGGTGGCGCTGACCACGGCCGGCTGGTACCCCTGAGCCGCGAGCTGGTCGAAGCGCCGCTGATAACCGTCTGCGGACATGTCCTGATACATCGCCCACGGCAGGTCACCACCCATGGCACGACCCGACACTGACCACATCCCGGCATACCGGGTACGACCCGAGAAGTCGGTGGACACGCTGACCGTGATGGGCCGGTAGCCCTGGCCACGCAGGGTGTTGAACCGCTCGGTCTGCTGGGCGGGGGTCAGGTTGTGGTACGCGACGAACTGCGGCGCCGTCCGGGCAAGCGCGTTCTGGGCCTGAACGACCCCGGTGGACGTCGCCTGCGCGACCGCCGCCGACGGCATGGCGACGGTCAGCGTGAGTGCACCCATGGTCGCGGCCATGGCCAAGAACCCGCGGTTCCCTTTCACAGAACGGTCCTTTCGCTGAAAGCGGCGGTCGGGTCGGCACGGCGAGAACCAGGGACACCGCACACCCCTCCCACGGCGAGACTATTTTCATTAGATCCACACTTTTTCATTAGAGGTATCTCTAGTCAATACACTTCTGAAATCATGGCTGGCGATGACTGAGCAGAAGAAGCGACGCCCCTACGCCAGCGCGCTGCGCCATGAGCAGGCCCAGGCCACGCGGCAGAAGATCGCGGCGGCGGCGCGGGAATTGATGATCAGGAAGGGCTACGCCGACACCACCATGGCCGAGGTGGCACGTGAGGCCGGCGTGGCCGTTCAGACGCTGTACACGTCCTGCCCCGGCGGCAAACCCGCACTGGCCAAGCTCGTCTACGACATCACCCTGGCCGGAGACTCCCGGGCCCTGCCACAGAGCGGCCGCCCGGAGGTCCGGGCGATCATCGAGGAGCCGGACCCCGTGCGCAAGCTGGCCCTGCACGCCGCCATGGCCACCGCGATCCTCCGGCGCATCCAGCCGGTGCACCGCCTCCTCCGCGCGGCGGCCGCCGCGTCGCCCACCGACGCGGGACTCCAGGACGTACTGGCCGGCATCGAACGCGAAAGGCTGATGGGAGGCCGCGGACCAGCCGAACATCTACACGCTCTCGGAGCGTTGCGCCCGGACCTTCCGCCGGCCAGAGCGGCTGAGCAGATCTATGTCCTCACCTCGACGGAGAACTTCGAGAAGCTCACCGAAGTGTGCGGATGGAGCGAAGGCGAGTACGAGGAGTGGCTCGCCGCGATGCTCACGGCGGCCCTCCTCGAACACCATCACCCTGAGCAGGCTCACGGACGATGAGACCGGGCCCCTGCTCCCAGGCGTTCACGGTCTCATGCCGGCTCCACCGAGACGGTCGCCGGACGGCCGAGGATCTGCCTGATCACTCCGCCGAGAACGGTGTCGGGGTCGGGGTCGGCGGCGGGTGAGCGCCAGGCGACGTAGCCGTCGGGACGCACCAGGACGGCTCCGGTCGGCTCGATGCCGTAGAGGGTGGTGAACGCGTCGCCGTCGTCCTCGATCCCCGGGCCGCCGATGGCGAACGCGGCCAGCGGGACACCGTGCCGTTCGGCGGCGAGCGCGGCGCCGCGCTGCCAGGCGTCGCCTTCGCGGGTGGTCAGGAGGGTGAACCGGGGCCCGAACAGGTCCAGGGTGGACAGCCTGCCGTCGCCGCGTCCGAGCCAGAGGTGAGGGGCACGACAGCCGGGGGTGGCGCTCTGCCGGTAGTCGGCGTAGGCGTCGTCGACCGCCGGGGGGACGGTGCCGTCCGGAACGACGGCGCCGGAGGTGTAGCGGGTGCCGAACTCGACGCCGAGGTGGTTGCCGTACCGGTGGGTGGCGCGGATGGCGTCCTCGGGGCTGAGCTGCTGGTCGAGGCCGTACAGGATGGCGACGGAGATCTGCAGGACGTTGTGGAAGTTGGCCAGCGACTGCTCGGCGGTGGTCTTGGCGGGCGGGCGGCGTTCGGCGTCGTAGGTGTCCAGCAGCGACCAGTCCGCGCTCCCCCGCGCGCAGAGGGCCAGCTTCCACATCGCGTTGTGCATGCCCTGCAGGCCGGTGTTGACGCCGAGACCGCCGGTGGGCGGAAACTGGTGGGCGGCGTCGCCGCACAGGACGATCCGGCCCGCGACGAGCCGGTCGGCGACGGTGGCGTTCATCCTCCACCGCCCGACGGTGCGCACCTCGACCTCCAGGTCCTCGATCCCCGAACCGGCGCGGATCCACCGCGCGCACCACTCGGGGGTATGGATGCCGGCCTCCCACTCCTCACGTTGCACCGGGATCTGGCAGAGCCAGCGGCCCCGGGCGTCGAGCGGCTGGAACACCCCGGCGGCCTCGGATCCGCCGACGTAGAGCAGCACGCCGGTCCGGTCGCCGAGATAGGGCTCCAGGTCGGCGCGGAAGTAGCAGTTGACGAAGTGGCTGACCGCCTGGGCGCCGTCCAGGGCGATCCCGAGTTGCTGCCGGACGAGGCTGTCCACGCCGTCCGCGGCGACCAGGGCGCTGCCCGAGATCGTGTAGGGGGTGCCCGACCGCGGGTCGAGCACCTCCAGGGAGGCCTCGGTGTCCTCGGGCAGCCACCCCGTCAGCACCCGCGTGACCTCGTGGCCGAAGCGCAGGTCGACGAGCCCGGTGGCGGCGGCCGCGTCCCAGAGGATCTTCTCGATGAGGTCCTGGGACGACATCACCGGCAGGGCGGGACTGATCTCCGGTCCCGGACCGAGGAATCCCAGGGTCTCGATCTGCCCGGTCTGCGTACCGGTGAGGGTGTCGAAGAACCGGATGGGGCTCTTCCAGCCGGGCGGGGTGTCGATGCCGCGCAGCCGCTGGTGGACGGCGTGTCCCCAGCCGCGCGCGATCTCCATCGTCCGGGTGTTGAAGTTGCGGGTCTTGGGGTGCCAGGACGTCTGCGCGCGCTGCTCCAGCACGACAGACGGCACACCGAAGCGGGCCAGTTCGAGGGCCGCGGCGAGACCGACGGGACCGCCTCCCACCACGAGGACGGGAGGCGTCCTTGAGATCTGGATCACAGGCGAATAGTAACGGTACTGCCACTACTGTCCGCGTTTCTCCGACAAGACGGGTTTGCTCATAGCGGTCCAGCGGCGCCTGCCGCCGAGCCCAGGCCCGGCCCCTTCGCTTGACCTGTGCGAACGCGCTTCCAGCGCAGCTTGTCACATTTGATGGTCAATATTGTCACCTGCACCAGTTCGAGAAGATCGCTACTCTGCGACAATGCTCACTTATCGATCGCATGGCGCGCTGGCGCTCGTGGCGGCTGCCGCACTCGTCACCACCACGACCACACCCTCGATCGCGCAGGCGCACGAAGCGCCTGCGACCGCGGCGGATCGAGTGCTGCGGGTCTACAACAACAACATCGAGAACCTGGTGAGAAACAACGCCGACGGCTCGTGCACCCGGATCTCAGGCCCGGACCACCTCACGTCGATGCTGGTGGACGACAACGGTAAGACGGGCACCTCCGGTGTGCAGGCTCCCGATCTGCTGATCGTGCAACAGGTGCGCGGCACCGGACAGACCACGGCCTACGCCGACCAGCTCTCGGCCAAGTTCGGATATCCGGCGGGCACCTACAAGGCGATCGTGGTCTGGGACGACCCCGAGGTGTGGGGCAGCTCGCACAAGTGCAGTCAGCAAGCGCTCGGCGACCTGAAGAAGAAGCAGACCAACGCGATCATCTACAACACCAGAACGCTGAGCCTGGCGTCGGGCGACATCTCGAAATACTGGAGCGCGGGCTGGTTAAAGCCCGGAACACCGTACAACGGCGGAGCCGGGTGCACGCTGTACAAGCCGCCGAACAACGACAGTGGCACCACCAACGCGCACAAGTGGAAGCGCACGAGCGCCATCGCGGCGAGATTCACGATCAAGGCGACGGGGACCACGGTCTTCGCCGCGACCATGCACCTCCCCGAACAGAACGGCGCGAACGCCTGCGCGGGCGCGGGCACCAAGGGCATCGCCGACTCCGGCATCCATCTCGGCGCGGACGCCACGAGCCTGATGAACGCGTCCACGATCCGGGTGATCGGGATCGACGCGAATCGCGCGAACATCGCCTCCTCAACGCTCGGCGGCTTCGGCATGACCGGCTACGGAGCGAAAGCGACCTCCGGTTCCAGAAAGATCGACTACCTGTTCATCAGGGGCGCCGTGCAGCCGTCGAGCATCGACCACACGGTGAGCGGCACGAAGTCGAACCATCTGGCGCTGTACGGATTCATCAAATACTGAACTCACACCCCCTCAAGCTCACGCGCCGGCACAGGTTCTGGGACGAGGAGCCGGCCCTCCCACTTGGCAAGCAGTCGTACGCCATCGCGGGCGGTGAACCAGTACCTGGCGGAGGGGCGGTCGTCGCCGTTGATCGACACCATGCGCGTCCCTGAGGCATGGGGAGCTTCGTCGTCGTTCGGCTAGTAGCCCGACGGGCGCACCAGCCCCGTCTCGTAGGCGAAGACCGCCGCCTGGGTGCGGTCGCGCAGCCCGAGCTTGACCAGAATCCTGCTCACGTGGGTCTTGACGGTCTGCTCGGCGATCTCCACGTTCGACAGGCCCTGCGCGATCAGCGACAGCACCTCGGTCTCGCGTTCGGTCAGGTCGCCCACGCGTTCCTTCAGCGGGGTGCGCGCGGCGCCGGTCACCCGGCAGAACTCGGCGATCAGGCGCTTGGTGACGTTCGGCGCGAGCAGGGCGTCCCCGGCCGCCACCACCCGCACCGCGTGGGCCAGCTCGGCCGCCGACGCGTCCTTGAGCAGGAAGCCTGACGCGCCCGCGCGCAGTGCCTCGTAGACGTAATCGTCGAGGTCGAAGGTGGTCAGGACCAGGACCTTCACGGTCGTGTGCGGCCGCCCGGCGATGCGGCGGGTCGCCTCGATACCGCCCAGCTCGGGCATCCGCACGTCCATCAGCACGACGTCGGGGTCCAGCTCGGCGACCTTCGCGACGGCGTCGAGGCCGTTCACGGCCTGGCCGACGACTTCTATGCCGGGCTCGGCGTTGAGCAGCACGGTGAAGCCCTGACGGACCATGATCTGGTCGTCGGCTATGAGCACGCGGATGCTCGTCATGGAGTCGCCTCGATGCCTTTCTCTGACTCGACGGGCAGGAACACGCTCACCTCGTAGCCGCCGTCCGGCGTGGGGCCCGTGACGAGGTCGCCGCCCAGCATGGCCGCGCGCTCGCGCATCCCCAGCAGCCCGTGCCCCGGGCCAGGGGAGGACGGTGCCGGTGCGGCGGGCGCACCGTTGACGACGCGGATCGTCAGGGCGTCGGAGTGGTAGCGCAGCTGGACCGACACAGGCGCGCCAGGCGCGTGCCGCATGGCGTTGCTGAGCGCCTCCTGCACGATCCTGAACGCCGACAACTCCACCCCGGGCGGCAGCGGGCGCGGCTCCCCCACGGTCTCGGCGGTGAGCGCGACGCCCGCGCCGCGGACGTTCGCGAGCAGTTCGTCGAGCCGGTCGAGTGTGGGCTGCGGAGCGTCCTCAGGTGTGTCCTGCGCGCGCAGTAGGCCCAGGACTCGGCGCAGCTCGGTCAGCGCCTCGACGGCGTTCTCGCGAATGCCCGCGAGGTTCTCCTTCAGCTCGTCGGACGGATTCGCCACCAGGTGCGGCGCCACCTGCGCCTGGATGGAGATCACCGACATGTGGTGCGCGACCACGTCGTGCAGTTCGCGGGCGATCCTGGCGCGCTCCTCCAGCAGCGTGCTGCGGGCCCGCTCCTCGGCCGTCAACTCTTCCTGGGCCTCCAGCCGGGTACGGGTCGTCCTGAGCGCGCGCACCCCGGCCCCGATCATGACCGCGACCGCTTCGACCACCACGGCCAGCAGCACCTCGCCGCCCCCGTTGCCCTCGGGCACGAACACCACGCACCCTGCTCCCACCAGCGTGGTGATCGCCAGCGCCGAGGCCGCCACGCGGGGGCGCACCCGCAGAGCCAGCAGGAGCAGCACACCGGCCTGCAGGGCGATGCCCGAGCCCGTCCACGGGAAGGCCAGCGCGTCGCCATGCAGGAGCCTCGGGAGAACCGGTCCCCTGGGCGTCCCCGTCTCCACCATCCAGGGGAAGCTCAGGCTCTGCGAAAGGTAGGTCATCCCCGTCCTGGCGCCGATCACCGTGACAGCGATCGACGCCCACCAGGCGGGCAGCGGGCGCGACATCGCGATCACCAGGATCGACGCCTGGATCATGGCGAGCAGCGGGACCGTCGAATCCGCGCCCTCTCCGCCGGAAAACAGGCCCATGACCAACGCGTACAGGATGACCAGGACATGCGGGAGCCGGGACAGCCGGCGCGGCCTCGCCATGCGGGGCAACGGGTCGGCGGCGGTCGTCCACAGGTCCGCGCGCAAGGTGCCGAAGGCTCTTCGCAGCCTGCTCATCAGCCCTCGCCCCACGTCCCCTATGCCCCCTTTATCGGGGTGTTCCAGCTTAGCGACGCGCCGCGACCGGCTTCGAGTGCGACCGTCCTCGCTCCCAACCGTGGAACACCGCGCAGCACGCCAGCAGCGCCACCGCGAACAGCGGCAGCCAGGCCACCCGGGCGAGGACCCAGCCCGGGTCGTCGGGAGCGGTGCGCAGGCCGGGCAGCGTCCCGTCCCCGAGTACGCCGGCCCACAGCATCGCGCTCTCGACGAGCAAGCCGGCGGAGGTGACCGCGATCATCGCGGTCTGGTGCCACAGGAAGATCGTCATCGCGGCGAGGTTCGACAGCGCCACCGCGGCCCAGGCCGCCGGGCGGCGCAGCAGCCGCCTCAGCGGACCGAGCAGCAGCAGGGCCGCACCGCTCTGGGCGAGCCCGAAGGTGACGGCGGCCAGGGAGGGCGGGTCCAGGTTGGACAGCGACGCCCCCGGCACACCGACCATGGCGGCGGGGTAACCGCCCCAGGTGACGAGCGCGGCGGTGACGACCGCACCCCCGAGCAGCAGTGCCCACCCGGTCACGCGCCCTCGCAGCCGGCCTCGCGCCCAGGCCGCCCCAAGGCAGTACGGCACCAGCCACCCGGCCGCGACGTTGAGCCACCAGCCCATGCCCTCTCCGAGGCCGGCCGCCGCGTCCACGAGCCCGCCCAGCAAACCCGCGTCCTCCGCGAGGGCGCTGACCGGGACGACGCCGAACCTGGTCAGATCAACACACGCGACCACAGCGAGCGGCCACACCGGGTGCAGTCTCGACACCAGCGGGGTCGCCGCGGTCAGCGCCACGAAGACCAGCAGGAACCACATCGGGGACAGCACGAGCTTGACCAACGCCTGTACGCTCTCCAGCCTGACCCCGGCGGCCAGCATCGCGACGGCCGCCATGCCCCACACCACCGCCACGGCCGCCGCCGGCCGGAACAGCCGGGCCGTCCGCCCCGCGAGCCACCGCCCGTACGGCACGCCTTCCGCCCGGGCGCGCAGGTGGCTCCGCGTCCCCACCATCCCGCCCACCAGGAAGAAGACCGCGAGAGTCTGGAACACCCAGGAAACCGGGGCGAGCTGCGGCAGGTACCGCAGCGGGCTGGCGACCCGCACCGTCCCGCTGTCCACGACCAGCGCGGTCACCAGCCAATGCCCGGCCACCACGCCCAGGATGGCCAGCGCGCGCAGAGCGTCCACGGCGCGGTCGCGATCGGGCGGCGTCTCGGCGTCGAGCCGCGCGACCAGGTCACGCATCGCCGTCGGCCCGTCCGGACACGATCCGCGCGATGCTCGCCAGCGCCGTGGATCCGGCCGTCAGGTAGTCGCTGTGCCCGCCACCGCCCGCCGCGAAGATCCTGGCGCCGAACCCGGGCGAGACCGGGTCACCGCCCAGCCCCACCGTGACGAACGGCAACTCGACCGACAGGTGCGGCAGCCCGCCGACCCAATCCCCGGCCGTGCGTCCAGCCCACACCACGGCCGGGGTGCGCAGCGCGGCGGCGTCGGCCACGCCAGCGCCGGGGCTGCCGAACAGGACGATGTCGGCGACGTCCAGCCCCGGCGCGGCCCGGCCGCACACCACGGAGCCGTAGGAGTGGCACAGGAGCGAGACCCGTGCGCCCGGCCTGGCCGCGCGCAGCTCCCCCATGAAGGCACGCAGGCCGGGGGCGGCCCCGTCGGCGCGGCCGGGGGTCAGCGCGTGGAGGCTCACACTGCTCGGCGTGGCATACCCGAGCCAGGCGATCACGGCCGACCGGTCGCCGAGCGCGTCCTGGAGCCTCATCGAGCCACCGCGCACCAGCCCGTACTTGTCCAGGTCGACGCCGGCTCCCGGAACCAGCACGGCGATCCGCTCCGCGCTGGACAACTCGCCGAAGACCTCCACGGCCCGGCCGCCGTCACGACCGTCGAAGGACAGGAAGCGCCGCGCGGGATCAGCCATCTCGCGCAACCTTGAGGCACGCCAGTGGTGGCCGTGCCGGGCCGCCGTCCGGCCGGCCGCCAGGATCTCCGCGCGGCCGGCCGCGTACCGCTCGGCGAGTGCGGCCGGGGTCGCGCCGGCCAGCGGGGTCGTGGGGGCGGGAATGGGTGCCGGTACATCCCCTGGCCGGGTCACGCCCGTCATCGGCCCCGCCACCAAGGCGGCGACGAGCGTCGCGGGCAGGAGGCGGCGCAGGCAGCTGCCCTGCGGGCGGGTCGCCATGGGCGATGGTCCCTTCGTGCCGGAGATCGTGCTCGGGCTCGAAGGTATGGATCACCGCTTGTAGTCGGCCTCCCGCTGGAGAGTGCACATTTCGCGTAGCTCTGACGTATTACGGGATGCAGACGGGGCCCGCATGCGGCGCGGGCGGTCCGGTCAGAGGGCCGGCGCGTCGGTCAGCCGATCGCGGGCGTATCACTTGGTAATCGGTTGAATCAGTTCCGCCCATGCCGGACCGGCTGGGAGGTGGTGCCCGGCGGTGGACCGATGATCCGGTAACCGTGGCGGGCGGCCACCTCGATCAGCAGGCCGGGGTCGGTGTCATGGGCGGCGACGTCGGCGGCGAAGCGCTCGAATCCGGCCGGCCAGGTCAGCTGGAGCAGGCGCAGCGGAGAGCCCTGGGCGTTGGCGAAGGCGTGGGGCACGTGGCGGGGCAGCAGGACGAAGGCGCCGGCCCCTGCCTGCCACGTCTCCTCGCCGCAGTACACCTGGATCGTTCCCGACAGTACGTAGAACGCCTCGTCGTCGTGCTGGTGCACATGCCAGGGAGTGGCGAAACCCGGCGGGCACTCCTGCTCGATCAGGGTCAGCGCCTCGCCGGTCTCTGATCCCCCAGCCTTCACGGTCATCGTGGTGCCGAGGAACGGCTGGGTGGCGCCGGCACCGGCGGGCAGGTGGAGCGCGCTCATGGCCGCCTCCACTGGGTGTAAGCCGGAGCTCGATGCCGTCGAGGCCGGTGGACCATCATGACTCACCTCTTGCAGTAAACTCTAAAGTAACACTCTAAAGTGGTACTCTAAATCAATGGAAGACGTCAAGAGTCCGAAGCGGCGCTCGGCACAGACCAGAAGCCGCATCGTGAACGCCGCGCATGGACTGTTCGTCGTGCGGGGCTACACCGGCACGACCTTCCAGCTGGTCGCCGACGCGGCCGAGGTGTCGGTGCAAACGGTCTACTTCCACTACGGGACCAAGAGCCAGCTGCTCAAGCACGTGGTCGACGTCGCGTCCGCCGGAGACGACGAGCCCGTGCCACTCCTGCGACGGCCCTGGTTCGCCGCGTTGCGGGCGGCACAGGACCCGAGGGAGGTCGTACGAGGATGGGTGCACCACAGCGGGGTCATCCTCGACCGGGTCGCCCCCGTCCTCGCGGTGGTCCGCGACGCCGCGGCCGGCGACCCCGACATGGCCGCCCAGTGGGCCGCCAACTGCGAGCAGCGGCACGCCGCCCACGGAGAGGTCATCGCCATCCTGACCCGCCTGCGGGCCCTGCGGCCCGGCCTGACCAAGCGCCGGGCCACGGACATCACCGTCGGGATACTGTCACCGGATCTGTTTCTGGTGATGACGCGCGAATGCGCTTGGACCACGGCACAGTGGGAGGACTTGGCCGCCGATCAGCTCTCCCATGGCCTGCTGTCCCTCTGACGGTCAGGGTGCGCCACGCGCCGGCCCTGAGCCGGCTCCCGCAGCCGGCAGGCGCACCGTCCAGGACGTTGTCACACATCGGCGCGCTGTCTTGTCCGAGCTCGTGCGGCCGGATCATTCCACCGCGCCGGATTGGGTGACGATGTTCTGATACCAGGCGGCGTACGGATGGTTGGTCGCCGGATAGTTGGCCAGCGGGTCGGTCGCCTGGCTCGCCGAGTCGAAGTCCCAGCCCCGCACGAGCCGTCCTGCCCGCCGTGCCTCGGTGATGAACGACGACTCTCCGGCCTTCGCGGCGTAGAACAGCGCGCCCTGCCGGAGCTCGGCGCTGTCGCCCTGCTGGAACTCGTCGAAAGCGACCTGCCGGTAGCGGATACGGTCGCCCGCGAACGCGTCGGTGTCCACGCGCAGGGTCTGGGACGGGGTCGGGCCGTCGGCGCCGGTCCATACGTGCACGCTCGACGTGCCGCTGGCCGAGGTGGCCTTGTCGTAGCGGGCGTCGCCGGTGGTGGCGTTGCCGCTCCACGAGACGGTCTTCGCGCCGCCGTCGAGCGTACCGGCCCACTGCCAGTTCTGGCTGTTGCTCTGGCTGCGGTGGATCTCGCGGAGCCGGGTGCCCGCCGCGTCGGTGAACCTGATCGTCGGCAGGACGCCGCGGTCGTACTGGCGGCTGGACCCCCAGGCGATCTCTCCGTCGGCGCCGAGGTGGCCCACGCGGTACCACAGCGTGGTGTTGTTCTGGGACTGGTGGACCTCGACCAGGTCACCGTTGTCGTTCAGTGCGACGGCCGGCGTCACGCCGCTGTCGTACCTGCCGTGGCGTAGCCAGGTCACCCGGCCGTCGGCACCGTACCTGCCGGTCCAGTACCACAGGGCCCCCGAGCCCGAGTCGTGCACCTCCACGACCTGGCCCCGCCCGTTGATCGCGACAGCCGGGTTGGCGCCGATGTCGCGCTTGTACTGGGTGCGGGTCTCGTCGTGACCGGAGATGAGAGCGAGCACCCGGCCGCGTAACGCGTCCACCGTCCGCGAACCGGCCGGATAGTCCTCGGCCCAGTACAGCCGCGAGCCGAAGACGGAGACGAGCTCCTCATTGAGCGCGGCCAGGTTGCCCGCGGCGTAGGAGGTGTTGTCGGTCAGGTCGTCCTTGATGTCGAGCGCGACGACGATCGGTGCGGCGCTGGGATGGCCCGTGGACCAGGCGTTGATCGCGTTGAGCCAGTCACGCAGGAGGTTCGACGCGGGGTTTCCCGTGTGGTCGACCTGGTCGCCGGGAGAGTCGTGGCCGATCGAGTAGTCGCGTGAGGTGCCGTACCCGTTGTCGTGGATGTCGAGTTCGAGGAAGCGAACGCCCTGGTCGAGCTGGTAGGCGATCGACCCCTTGGCGCCTGCGACGTTGCCCGAATAGCTGTTGTGCGTGGCGCGGAAGATCGCCGCGGGTAACGGCGGATCGTCCAGCGCCTCGGCGGATCCGCTGATCAGCAGGACGGACGCGGCGGCGGCGAGCACGGACAGGAGAACTCTCGAACGGGGCATCCTGTGATCCTCATGTCGCGGAATGTCCCCTCAAGACAATACGATCACCTGCCTTCAGCCAACCCCTTCACATTCGTCAGGGGTTGTACGAGGGCGGACCGGCAGGTTTAGCGATCTCCGTGTATGTCAGGGGAAATGGCATGACGGATGACTTACAGCCCATGCCCGATGACTGGACCAGAGCCCTGGCCGTCGTGGCCCATCCCGACGACATGGAGTTCGGCAGCGCCGGCGCCGTGGCCGCCTGGACCGCGGCCGGCAAGGAGGTCGGCTATCTCCTGCTGACCCGCGGGGAGGCGGGCATCGACTCGATGCCTCCGGAGCAGGCGCGGAAGGCGCGGGAGGAGGAGCAGCGCGCCAGCGCCGCCATCGTCGGCGTCTCGTCGGTCGAGTTCCTCGACCATCCGGACGGCGGGATCGAGCGCTCGCCTCAGCTCCGGCACGACCTGGTGGCCGCGCTCCGCCGTCACCGGCCCGAGCTGGTGATCACCTTCAACCACCACGACTTCACCTTCACCGGGAAGTGGAACAGCCCCGATCACCGCAACACCGGGCGGGCCGTGCTGGACGCGGTCCTCGACGCGGGCAACCGGTGGATCCTGCCCGACGCCGGCGCCGAGCCGTGGGGCGGTGTCACGTACGTGGCGATCGCCGGCTCCGTCCAGCCGACGCACGCGGTGGACGTGACCGGGTATCTGGACGCGGCGCTGGCCTCGGTCGAGGCGCACGCCGCGTACCTGGCCGCGCTGGGCGTGCCCCCGGGTGGTGCGCGGGCGCCGCTCGAAGGCTTCGTGAACGCCGCCGGACAGCGATTCGGCGGGCGTCCGGCGGTTCCCTTCGAGCTCATCACCTGCTGAGCCTGATCACCTGCTGAGCGATTGAACGGCGACCGGCCTGCGACGGCCGGTCCAGCCGTCCCCGATCAGTTGACCTCGTCGACGTATTCGGCCAGGCGTTCCTCGTTCACGACGAGGAACGGGTCCGAGGTCGGCAGCACCAGACCGGCGTCCTTGAATCGCTTCAGAAAGAAGCCGACACGGGATCTGGTGGTGCCGACCATGCCGGACAGTTCTTCCTGGGTGATGCGTTCTTCAATGGCGCGCACATTCGGCGCGCGACGTTTTCCGATTTTGCGGGATAAACGTAATAAGACGGAGGCGAGACGCTGCTCGCTGTCCATTGTCACCATCGTCGCGATGACTTCCTGCTGCTCCCGCAGCCGCATTGCGAGATAGTCGATGAACCCGTCCATGAGCTCGTTGTCGGCCACCGCTGCGCGGAAGCGGACCGCCGGGATGCGGCGGACCCAGGTGGTCCGCATGGCGGTCGCCGTCTCGCTGCGCTCGGCCCCGAGCAGCGAGGACTCGCCGAAGATGTCGCCGGCCGTATAGATCGACAGCAGGCACTCCTTGCCGCAGCGGGCATACATCTGCGTTTTGATCTGCCCGCTTTCGATCACGTAGATATTGCTGTCGCGCTGCCCGCAGTTGTAGATGTTGGTGCGCTTCGGCACCCTGACCGAACATGCTCCTGACGCATCGTGCGCGATGAAGGACCGGAGGCCGTCCTTCAGCTGCGCGACATCCGACGACTTCATTGACTCGCCCCTCACATGTATTGCCATGAACACCCTAGCCCTACCCATCGAGCGACCGACTAACAGAATTTACGGAATTTCCAGACTCGATGAGAAAATAGGCCGAGGGGCGGATTCAGGATATTATCGGCCCGCCGCGGAATCGATGAAGTCGCGGGCCATGTTCATCAATTCCAGATCTCCCTTGAAGAGGGAGATGTGATCGCCGTGCGGTCTGATGTGCAGCATGGCGCCGGGCAGCGATCCCGCGACCGTCTTCGACCCCTCCGGATGCGCCGTCTCGTCGTCCCGGCTGGTGACCACGAGCGCGGGCCGGTCGATGCCGGCCAGCCAGGGGCTCACGTCGGTCTTCATGATCTCCCCGTTCAACCGGCAGTAGCGATGCAGGAGATCGGCCGTCGCGTACGGATAGACCACCAGGTGCGCCAGGTCCGGCGGCACCGAGGAGAGCATCGTCTGACAGAGCACGGGGTGAATGGCGGCGGCCCGGTCAGGGCCGGTCGCGCCCATCTCCATGAGCGCCACCAGGTTCTGCTGGTGATGGGTTCGCTCGGCCCCCGCGACGGCGGCGAAGTCGCCGTGCCAGAGGCTGAGCGACTGCACACGGGTGGTGTCGCGGTGCGCCGCGGCCAGGCCGATGACGGCTCCGCCGCACAGGCACATCAGGTGCGCGCGCCGCACGCCGAAGTGGTCCATGACCGCGAAGAGGTCGCCGGCCTGCGCCGTCACCCCGGCGTCCGGGCAACCGCCCGCGCCGGGGCCGAAGAGGCCGCGGGTCTCCCACGTGATCACGTAATGGGTCCGGGACAGGAAGCGCATCCATCGCTCGCACAGCCGGGCCGGCATGCCGCAGGCGGCCACGAGCACGACGGCCGGGGCCGCCGGGTCGCCGGCCGCGTAGGCGGGCAACGGCACGCCCCCGTCCGCCGGTTTGACCTCGTCGCGAACGCACAGCCCCTCGAAGCCGTCCTTCGCCGCGTCGTCCACGACCTCGTCGACGACGCCGGGCGGCAGCTCCTCCCCCATGCCCTCGCGCAGCGCGAGATGGTCACTGACCAGGCGTTCGAAGGTGCCGAGCGAGTCAGGGTCGTCGAGTGCGAACTCCGGTGCGCCCAGCCGTCGGGTCACACGGCCCACAAGGGAGGCGAGGCCGGGCGGGCCGGCCAGGCGCACCGGATGCCGCAGGACGTCCACCAGCGGCCGCGCGTCCTGCACGGCCCGCGTCAGACGTCTGAGTTCGGTGGTCACGGGTCGATCACCGCGTTCCGTGGGTTGCGAGCTGTCACGATGGCCTCACCGCGTGGTGAAGGCGTGCCCGGTGGTGGTGGCGGTCGCGATCCGGTTGCGCGGGTTGTCGTTCTGCCCGGCCACCAGGACCGCGCCGTACCTCTCCAGACTGACCCGGCCGCCGTACTCCTCGATCTCGTCCGTGCCGGGGTAGACGTTCACCTTGGTCGGCACGTAGCGCGAGGCGAAGCCGAGGCGCATCTCCTCGGTCCGGCCGTTGTGCGGCAGCGAGGCGTGCATGAGCGTCGACCAGAACAGGATGGCCTCGCCCGGCCTCATGACCATGGGAACCGCCTTCGACTCGTCGGGCTTCCACCCGGGGTCGATCTGCAGGTCGCGGTAGTCGTAGCCGAAGAAGCCGCGCCGGACGCCCTCCTTGTCCTCCTGGTTGATCTTGTTGGGGTCGTAGTGCATGCGCTTGGTCTCGTCGTAGAACATCGTCTCGTGCGTGCCGGGGATGAACTGCAGGCATCCGGTGTCCTCGTTCGCCTCGGTGAAGGCGGTCCAGACGGTGATGGTGCCGCCGAACTCCTCCGCCTCCGGCCAGACGATCTGCGGCGTGCCCGAGGCGTTGGCGAAGGTGTCCGCCTGGTGCCAGTCGGTGCCCTCGTCGCCGGGATACTTGGGGAAGAACTCCGTGCGCCAGCAGAGCACGTCCGGGCCGAGCACGCTGGCCACCCGGTCCACGATCTGCGGCCGGCTGATGTGGTCGGCGAGGAAGGCCGAGTCCAGGTGCCGGTCGTAGTTGGAGATGTTGGTGTTGCCCGACGAGGCGGCCTCGTCCTGGTAGACGGCGTCACTGCGGTCCATGAGACGCATCCGCTCGCGCCGCCAGTTCTGGCGCATCTCGTCGATCTCGTAGACCTTGAACGGCCCGAAATAGCCCTGAGTGTGGAAGCTCTTCAGCTCCTCGGGGCTCATCGAGTACTCGCCGCGCAATGTGGTCTCTCGCATGGTCTATCCCCTTACGGTCAGTTGTTCCTCGACGCAGGAGGCCAGGCAGGCGACCGACGCCTCCTCCTCCAGCTCACGTCCCGTCAGCTCCAGCCCGAAGCGCTCGTTCACCTGGGCGATGATGCGGGTCATCGCCAGCGAGGTGGCGCCCAGGTCGAACAGGTCCACCCGAGGTGGCACCTCGTCTCGTTCGAGCACGTCCTCGGCGATGCGCTGCACGACCTTGGCGGCCGACGATGCCTGCGCGGACCTGGCCAGAGCGGCACGGTCCGCCTTTCCCTGAGGCGTCATGGGGATCTCCGACACGATGTGGTAGGTGGACGGGCGGGCGTGCGCCGGAAGCCGGTCCGCGGCCCGCTCGGTGAGTTGCTCGATCAGGTCCGGGCCGGGGTCGCCGTCCGCGACGACGAAAGCCAGCAGCCGGACGTCGCCCTCTCCGTAGTCGCGGTGGGCCACCACCGCGTGGGCGACCCGCGGGTGGCCCAGGAGGCACAGCTCGATCTCCCGGGGCTCCAGGCGGAACCCGCGGACCTTGATCTGGTCGTCGGACCGCCCCAGGTAGGCGTACTCGCCACCGGGCAGCCGGGTCACGACGTCGCCCGAGTCGTAGCGGCGCCCGCCGTCCGGCAGGACCGCGAAGCGCTCGGCGGTCAGCTCGGGCCGGTCGAGGTAGCCGCGGGCCAGCCCGGGGCCGGAGACGTGCAGGTTCCCGGTCGTGGCCGGGCGTCCGTGCTCGTCGAGCACGTCCACCCGGAGGTCCGGGATGGGCACGCCGATCGGGCTCAGCTCCGGGTGGCCGAGGTCGGCCGCGCGGACGCGGCGGTAGGTCACGTGGACGGTGGTCTCGGTGATGCCGTACATGTTGACGAGCCGCGGGCGGTCGTCGCCGTAGCGGGCGATCCACGGTTCGAGCAGCTCCATGTCCAGCCGCTCGCCGCCGAAGACGACCTGACGCAGGCGGTACGGCGCGGGCCGCTCCTGCCGGGCGTCGGCGGCCACCAGGTGCCGGAAGGCGGAGGGCGTCTGGTTCAGCACGGTGACGCCCTCGTCCAGCAGCAGGCGGCGCACCGCCTCCGGCGACCTGGCCACCTCGGCCGGAACGATCACCAGCCGGCCGCCGTACAACAGCGCGCCCCAGAGCTCCCACACCGAGAAGTCGAAGCTGACGGAGTGGAAGAGGGTCCAGACGTCGCCGTCGCCGAAGCCGAACCAGTGCTCGGTCCGCTCGAAGAGGCGCACGACGTTGCGGTGCTCGACCAGCACGCCCTTGGGCGCGCCGGTCGAGCCCGAGGTGTAGATGACGTAGGCCAGGTCCTCGTCGGAGGCCGTGGCCGCCGGGCGGCCGTCGGACGGCTCGGCGTCGGCTTCGGCTTGGGCTTCGGCTTGGGCTTCGGCTTGGGCTTCGGCTTCGGCTTCGGCTTCGGCTTCGGCTTCGGCTTCGGCTTCGGCTTCGGCTTCGGCTTCGGCTTCGGCGAGCACGGTCTCGGCCGGCAGTGTGCCGTCGAGCCGGGTGGCCACGTCCGACGTCGTCACGACCGTGCGGACGCCGCTGTCGTCCAGCAGGTAGGCGATCCGCTCGGCCGGGTAGGCGGGGTCGATCGGCACATAGGCGCCGCCCGCCTTGAGTATCGCGAGCAGCCCCGCCACCAGGTCGATGCCGCGGTCCGCGCAGAGCCCCACCAGCACGCCGGGACCGGCGCCCGCGGCCTGCAACCGGCAGGCGAGCCGGTCGGCCCGGGCGTCCAGGTCACCGTAGGAGATCTCCTCGGCGCCGCAGGTCACGGCGGTCCGCTCGGGGGCCTTCGCGGCCCGCTCGGCGAAGATCTCGTGCAGGCAGCGGCCGGTCATGTCGCGTACATCCCCCAGTGGTGCGGGGTGAGGCCGGTGTCGGCCATGCTGCCGGGCGTGAACATCCTGGCCCAGGTGCCGCCGCCGCGCTCGGGCGCGATGCGCTCCTGGAAATACAGATCCCGCACCTTCTCGTCCTTCACGTGCAGCGCCAGCACCTTGTAGTAGGTGCTCAGCGACTTCATGTGGATGAGCCAGTGGATGCGGTCGGCCGCGCCGAAGGCCTCCTCGTAGACGAAGACCGTCGCCTCGCCGGGCAGGTTCTCGTTGATGGACTCGGCGGCCTCCCGGGCGAACGTGCGTCCCTCGGACCGGAAGTCGTAGTCGAGCTGGGCGGTCCGGTGCAACAGGAGGCCGCAGTTGCCCGAGTGGACGAGTCGCTCGTAGGGCTGCGGCACCTGCTCGCGGGCGCCGGGCAGCCCGGTGATCTCGCCCTGCTGCTGGTAGACCGCGGACTGCTTCTCGCGCTCGCCGTCGACCTTGGTGCCGTACATGCCCCAGAACTGCGGCAGCAGCACCGTCTCCTGCATGCTGCCGTCGACGAACATCTCGTCCCAGCCGCCGTCCGCGGTGTTGTCGCGGTACTCGTCGTCGGAGGTGCCCATGTGCACCATCTGTTCGTACGCGTGCAGCGAGCTGAGGTGGATGAGCCAGTGCAGCCGGTCCTTGGTCCCGAACGTCTCCTCGTACAGGAAGACGCTGGCGACTCCCACCTGCTTGGCGGTCACCATCTCCGCCATCATGCGGGCGAACTTGCGCCCCTTGGCGTGGAAGCCGTTCTTGACCTGGGCGGTCCGCTCGACGATCACGCCCGCGGTGGCCGAGTTGATCAGATCGCCCGCGGGCACCGAGGTCTGGTGCTCGGCGGGCGGGATGACGGGATTCGGGTTGGTCATCGCTTCACTCCGTCTGTCGGACTTGTTCGTCACGCTAATCAGGGGCCGCCGTGCTGCCTGCTCAATAGTGAGCAGGGGCTTCACAGCGGGATGTTCGTGTGGCTGCCGCGCAGCGGCACCGCCCGCAGCAGGGCGTCGGCGAGCCGGCGCCGGGTGTCGGCGGGCTCGATCACCTCGTCCACGACGCCGATCTCCACGGCCTTGCCGATGCCGCCGACCTCCTGCTCGTGCTCGGCGATGAGCCGGCGGCGCAACTCCTCGCGCCCGTCCTCCGGGCCGTCGCGCAGCTTCCTGCGGTGCAGGATGTCCACGGCCGCCTCGGCGCCCATGACGGCCACCTCGGCGGTGGGCCAGGCGAACACCGCGGAGGCGCCCAGGGCCCGGGAGTTCATGGCGACGTACGCGCCGCCGTACGACTTGCGGATCACCAGCGTCGCCCGGGGCACCACGGCCTCGGCGAAGGCGTGCAGCAGCTTGGCGCCGCGCCGGACCACGCCGTCCCACTCCTGACGGACGCCGGGCAGGTAGCCGGGCACGTCCACGAGCACGACCAGGGGGACACCGAGGGAGTCGCACATGCGCACAAACCGCGCCGCCTTCTCGGCGGCGGCCGCGTCGAGGCAGCCCCCCTTGCGCAGGGGGTTGTTGGCGATGACGCCGACGGTCCTGCCGGTCAACCGGCCGAGCGTGGTGACGAGGTTGGGCGCCCACTTCGGGTGCAGCTCCTCGCCGGGGCCGTCGAGCAGCCTGGCGACGATGCGGTGCACGTCGTAGGCGCGGTTGGCGCGCTCGGGGAGCAGGTCGCCGAGCCCGGCGTCGGCGCGGGCGTCGCCGGGGCGCAGCTCACCCTGGCCGCCGAGCAGGGTGGTGACCCGGCGGGCGGCGTCGATGGCGCCTTCGTCGTCGGGCGCGGTGAGATGGGCCAGGCCGCTGCGCCTGCTGTGCGGGTCGGGGCCGCCGAGGTGCTCCATGTCGACGTCCTCGCCGGTGACCTTGCGGACGACGTCCGGGCCGGTGACGAAGACGCGCCCGCTCTCGCTCATGATCACCACGTCGGTGAGCGCCGGACCGTAGGCCGCGCCGCCGGCGGCGGGGCCGAGCACGACGGAGATCTGCGGGACGGTGCCGGAGGCCCGGACCATCGCGGCGAACACCTGGCCGACGCCGTCGAGCGCGGTGACGCCCTCGCCCAGCCGCGCGCCGCCGGAGTGCCAGAGGCCGACGACGGGGATCCTCTCCCGGACGCCGAGGTCGATGGTGTCGACGATGCCGGCGCAGCCCTCGGCGCCCATCGCGCCGCCCATGCGGGTGGGGTCGGTCGCGTAGGCGACGACCGGGCCGCCGCCGATGTCACCCCGGGCGGCGAGCACGCCGCAGCCGTCGTCGCCCGGCAGCGGCCGGACGGTCCCCGGATCGAAGAGCGCGCGGACCCGGTCCCGCGGGTCGCGGCTCATTCCCAGGTCACCGGGAGCGCGTGGACGCCGTACACGAACATGTCCGAGCGGAAGGGCACCTCGTCGAGCGGCACCGCGAGGCGCAGCCCCGGGAGCCGGGCGAACAGGGTGGACCAGGCGATCTCCAGCTGGGCACGGGCCAGCAGCTGGCCCATGCACTGGTGGATGCCGAAGCCGAAGGAGAGGTGCTCCTGCCGCTCGGCGGGATCACCGAACCGGCTGAAGTCGAGCCGGTCCGGGGCGGCCCAGACCTCCTCGTCGCGGTTGGCCGCGGCCAGCACCACCACCACGCCCTCGCCCTGCCTGATGACCTGGCCGCCGACCTCGACGTCGGCGGTGGCGGCGCGGCGGGCGCCGTAGTCGATGACGGTCTGGTGGCGGATGATCTCCTCGATGGCGGCGGGCAGCGCTTCGGGCCGCTCGCGCAGCTCGGCCAGCCGGTCGGGGTTCTCCAGCAGCGCCACGGTGCCCACGCCGATCTGGTTGGCGATGGTCTCGTAGCCGGCCACCATCAGCAGCGTCGCGATGCCGACGACCTCCTCGCGGCTGACCTTGGCCGCCTCCCGGTGCGCGCCGAGACGGCTGAGCAGGTCGTCCACCGGCCGCTGCTCGCGCTCGGCCACCAGCCGCTCCAGGTAGTGCCGCAGGTCCTCGCGGACCTTCATGCGCTGCTCGGGCTCCACGTTCCGGTCGCCGATGACCTTGGTGGTCTCGTGGAAGTAGTCCCGGTCCTCGTACGGCACCCCGAGCAGCTCGGTGATGACCTGGGACGGCAGCGGCAGGGCCAGTGCCTCGACCAGGTCCGCCGGCGGCCCCTGCGCGGCCAGGTCGTCGACGAGCGTTCCGGCGATGCGCCGGATCGTCGGGCGCATCGCCTCGACCCGCCTGCGGTTGAACTCCGGCAGCAGCAGGCGGCGCAGCCGCGAGTGGTCGGGCGGGTCCATCCTGATGAAGGTGCCCGGCCCGGGAGGTTGCGAGGTGAGCCGGGCCGGGAAGCCGGGTTTGGCGAAGTCGGAGCTGAACCTGGCGTCGCCGAGCACGGCGCGGGCGTCCTCGTACCGCGTCACCAGCCAGACCTCGCTCCCGTCGAAGTCCAACCGCACGCGCGTGATGGGCCGCCCCGACTGCAGGTCCCGGTAGTCGGACGGCGGATCCAGCGGGCACGTCCTGGGGATCGGGTAGGAGTTCATGCCAGCAGCCTCGTCCGCGCGCCCGCGTCCGTCTGCTCAACTGTGAGCAGGCACGGCGGTGGCGGGGCCGCGCACGGCCCCGCCACCGACGAACGGATCAAGCCCTGGCTGTACGGTCCTGCTGCTGAGGGGCTCGCTGATCCGGCTTGCCCGCCCGCGACTTGCCCATGGACATGTCGCGCAGCGGGATCTCCTTCAGGAAGAGGCTGGCCACCAGGCCGATGCCCACCGCGATCGCGCACGCGAGGAACAGGTCGCCCAGCGCGTCCGCGAGCACCGGCGGGGCCACCCCCTCGCCGCCCTGCGCGGCGACGCCGAGCCGGCTCGACATGATCGAGCCGAGGATCGCCAGCGAGACCGGCCCCGCGATCATTCGCCAGAACTGGATCTGGCTGGTGCCGACGCCCACCTGCTCCATCGGGATCGCGCTCTGCACGACGGCCGTGGCCATCGGGAAGGCGATGCCGATGCCGATGCCGATGAGCACCATGGCGGTGATCGGCAGGCCCTGACCGCTGTCCGGCCCGACGGCCGACAGGATCAGCAGCCCGGCGACGATGGCGGCCATGGCGAACACGCCGAGGACGCGGTAGCGCGGCAGGGCCGTCATGGCCTTGCCGGCGATCGGGGCCATGAGCATCAGGCCGAGCATCATCGGGATGAGCAGGGTGCCGGAGTGGGTCGCGCTCACGCCGAGCACGCCCTGGTAGAGCAGCGGCACGTAGAAGGCCGTACCCATCATGGCGAACGCGGAGAAGAAGGCCACCACGGCCATGACGGAGACCTGGTTGCTCCGGAACAGCGCGAACGGCACCAGCGGGTTCTTGGCCACCCGCGTCTCCACGAGATAGAACACCACGAGCAGCGCGGCGCCGCCGACCAGCAGCGCGAGAACCTCGGGCGAGGTCCAGGCGTGCCCGTCGCCGGTGAGCGTGAGCCCGATCAGGATCGGGACGAGCCCGGCCACGAGCGTGACGACGCCGGCGAAGTCGATGTCGCGCCAGCTCGCGCCGCTGCGCACGAACGGGACGCCGATCAGCACGGCGGCGATCGCGAGCACGCCGATGGGCACGTTGACGTAGAAGACCCAGCGCCAGCTCCAGCTGTCGGTGATGAACCCGCCGAGCGGCGGCCCGATCACCATGCTGAGGCCGGAGAAGCCGAAGAAGACTCCCTGCATCTGGGTACGGCGCTCCGGCGTGTAGATGTCGGCCAGCAGCGTGAAGACGTTGGCCATCAGCACGCCGCCGAACAGCCCCGCCAGTCCTCGCGCGCCGACCAGCTGGGGCATCGTCTGGGCCGCGCCGCACAGCCACGACGCCACCAGGAAGCCCGCCAGGCCGACGAGGAGCACCGGTTTGCGGCCGAACAGGTCGCCGAGCTTGCCGGCGATCGGTACGACGACGGCTGCCGCGACCGCGTAGGAGACCCCCACCCACGCGTACAGCGACAGGCCGTTCAGGTCGCCGGCGATCCGGGGCATGGCCGCCCCCACCACCGAGACGTCGATCGAGGCCAGGGCCAGGGCCAGGAGTGCGCCGATGGTGGCGAACAGCTGGCCGCGCGTACTCGAACCGGTTTGGTTCATGTCATCGCCTCCCTTGTTCTTGGCAGCCGTCCCACTTCTTCTCGGACCATGCCGACTCCAGCCCACACGAAGCCGCTCCCCGGGTCTGCTCAACACTGAGCATCCGGAGAGCGGCCGGCTTCCTACCATCGGCCGCATGACGACGACTCCGGCAGACCTGTTCGGCGCCCGTGCGGGCGATCATGTGGCGCTCGTCGTGGACGGCGAGCGCGAGCTGAGCGTGGCGGACTGGACCGCCCGGTCACAGGAGCTGGCCGGGCGGCTGGCCCCGGTCAGGACGGCGCTGCGTCATGACGACTGGATCGAGCACGCGGTGGCCGCCCTGGCCGTGCACCTGGCCGGCGGCACCGTGCTCGGCCTGCCGCCCGCGCTGCCGGAGAAGGAGGTGCGCGCCCGCCTGGCCGAGTGCGGGGTCGGCCAGGTGCTGCCCGGCCCGATCGGCGACCCCGCGGGCGGGCGGAACAACTCACGGAACAGCGCACGGAACGGCGCGCGGGACGACTCATCGGACGACCACGTGGCCGAGATCCTCTACACCTCGGGCACGACCGGCCGGCCCAAGGCCGTGGCGGTCCCCGTCGCGAACCTCACCTACGGCCACGAGGGCCGCGGGAAGCTGTTCACCGGCGTGGACGGGGTGCTCGCCGCCGTCCCGCTGGGCACGAACGCCGGGCACAGCGCGCTGATGACGGCGATGACCGCCCCGGCCACCACGCACGTGCTGACCGACCTCGGGCCGGAGAACGTGGCCCGCATGCTCCAGAAGCTGCGGGTGCCGATGGCGATCGTCCCGCCGTCCACCGCGACCCGCATGGTGGCGCACGGGTGGCACGAGCGGTTCGACCTGTCCGGCCTGCGGGCGCTCATGCTGGGCTCGGCGCCGGTGCCGATGGCCACGGTCGCCCGGCTCATGGCGGCCCTGCCGGGCGTCCGGATCGTCATCGGCTACGGCTCGACGGAGTCGGCCCCCGCCTTCGTGCACCGCCCGGTGGAGACGCCGCCCACCGAGGCGGACGAAGGGCTGCTGGGCCGGCCGAGCGCGGGCACCGAAGTGAAGATCACCGAGGCGGGCGAGATCTGCCTGCGCTCCGACGCCCCGCCCCGCTACTACCTGAACGACGCCGCCGCCGGCGAGCGGACCTTCCGCGACGGCTGGACCCACATGGGCGACCTGGGCGACCTGGACGGAGCGGGGCGGCTGCGCTTCTTCGACCGCGCCGCCGACGTCATCACGTCCGACGGGCGCCGGGTCTCCTCTCTGCGGGTCGAGCACGCGCTGCACTGGCATCCCGAGGTGATCGAGGCGGCCGCGTTCGAGGGGCCGCAGGGCCTCACCGCGGCCGTCGTGCTGCGCTCCCCCGTGCCCGAGAGTGAGCTGAGCGCCTTCGCCGCCGACCGGCTCGAACCGGCCGAACGGCCGGCGCGTTACGTCGTCACCGAAACGCTGCCGCGCGGCCCTATCGGCAAGACCCTCAAGCGCGTGCTGGCCCGCACGGCCGGATGACTCGCGCCGGCCGGTTCGGGCTAGCTCGCGCCGGCCAGTTCGGGCTAGCTCGCGCCGGCCAGTTCGTGCAGCTTGGTGACGGTCTTCCAGTTGCGGGCGGTGGCGGTCAGGCCGAGCTTCTTCTCCCAGAAGGAGTACGACAGCTTGGTGTTGCGCACCCCGTTGGGGCACCACACGTAGATCTCCTCGCCGACCTGCTTGAACACGTCCGGCTTGAAGGCGTCCGGGTCGAGCTCCTTGATCGGCTTGCTCTCCGGCTTCCCGGACAGGAACGTGACCAGGTAGAGGGCGTGATCGTCGGCCACGTCGCCGAGCGGGTCGGCCTTGAGGATCTCGCCGAGCCGGGTGCCCGTCCTGGCCAGGACGGGCACGTTGACGCCCAGGTCGCGGGCGAGCGCGGCCTCGATCTCGGCCGCCGCCTTTTCGGGGCTCTTGCCGCTGGTGTAGACGACGTTGCCACTCTGCAGATGCGTCTTGACGTCCTCGAAGCCGAGGCCCTCCAGCAGTTCGCGGAGCTTGGCCATGCTCACCATGTTCCGGCCGCCGACGTTCACGCCGCGCAGCAACGCCACCTGCCTGGACATGTCGCTCAACCCCTTCTGCCGGCCACCGCTTGGGGACGGAACTGCCTGATGCGCTCGACCAGATAGGCCGCGTCGTCCTTTACCCACCAGATGAGCGCCGAACCGTAGGAGTGCTGGCACTGCATGCCGAGGATGTAGAGCCCGGGGGCGGCCGTCACGCCGCGCTCCTGCGCCGGGGTGCCGCCGTCGTCCAGCACCGGCACGCGCATCCAGGAGTAGTCGTAGCGGAAGCCGGTGGCCCAGACGACGGCGTCGACCTCGGCCGAGCGGCCGTCCTCGAAGCGCAGCGTGCGGCCCTCGGCGCCGACCGTGCGGCCCACGAGCTCGAACCCGTGCCGCCTGGCCTGCTTCTTCAGGCTCGGCCCCACCAGGATCGTCTTCTTGTGCAGGCGGTCGCGCTCGCCCATCAGCGGCTTGGCGATCAGCCCGAACTTGTCGCCCCACCAGTGCAGGCCCTTGCCCAGGAAGCGGCGGCCGAAGTGCGGCAGCGGCGAGCCCTGCGACAGCAGGACGCGGCGATCGGCGGCCAGCTCGGGCGCGATCTGGGCGCCGGAGTTGGCGGCGCCGACCACGACGACCGTCCCGCCGGGCACCTGGGACGGGTTGTGGTAGTGGCCGGTGTGCACCTGGAAGACCTCCGGGTCCAGCCTGCTCGCGAGGTCTGGCAGCTTCGGCAGCCGGTAGGCGCCGGTCGCGACGATCACCTGGGGCGCCTCGAACGTGCCCTTCGTGGTCTCCAGCCGGTAGCCGCCTTCGATGGGTTCCAGGGAGGTGACGCGGGTGCCGAGCCTGACCGGCAGGTCGAACTCCTTGCCGTACGCCTCCACGTAGTCGGCCATCTCGTCCTTGCTCGGGAAGCGGTTCTTCCTGCCGGGGAAACGCAGGCCGGGCAGGGCGCAGTACTCGGCGATCGTGAAGAGCTCCAGCGAGTCCCAGCGCTGCCGCCACGCCTCGCCGAGCCGGGGCTCCTCGTCCAGGATGACGAAGGGGATGCCGGCCTGCTTCAGGTAGTAGCCCGCGACGAGCCCGCTCTGGCCGCCACCGACGACGATCACTTCAGTGTCCATGCGGCCATCGTTGCGCGGGGGCACGGGCCGGTCTGCTCAACACTGAGCATCTCCTGACATGCGAGTACGCGGGGCGCGTGGCCCCGCGTACCCGTGCAGGAAGCGCCTACTTGAGGGTGTAGTTCAGGGTGACGTCCGCCGAGCCGTCGCTCTTGGAGACGTAACCCCCCTTGCCGCTCAGCCCCTTCAGCTCGTCGGTGCCGGAGTCCGGCACGACGAACCAGTCGGCCTTGGCCTTGCCGCCGTCGAAGGTGCCGGTCGTCTGCAGCACGAAGGAACCCTTCTTGCCGCGGACGCTCCCGACGACCTTCTGCAGGCCGACGAAGCTGGCGTCGCTGTCGCTGGCGTAGGCCATGAGGTACTCGGCCCGGCCCTCTCCTTCGATGTCACCGCTGAACGCGTTGGTGACGTGGGCCTGAGTGAGCTTGGGCTGGCCCTTCTTCTCCTCGTAGGGCTTCTCGTCCCATCCGGTGATCTGGTACGAGCCCTTACCTTGGGTGGTCATGTCAGCTCCTTCTTTGCTCTCTGTTGCGCTACCCCTGACCCTGGGCGGTATGCGTTCACCGGCGGTCTACCGCCGCTCAACGCTCGCGCCCGAGGACTATGCAGGTGTTGAAGCCGCCGAAGCCGAAACTGTTGGACAGCGCGTAACGGATGTCGGCGTCGCGGAGCCTGCCCGGCGCCAGGCGGCAGTCGTCGTTGATCGGATGGCGCAGGTTCAGGTTGGGGTGGACGAAGCCGTGACGCATCTGCACCACGGTGGCGATCGCCTCCACCACGCCCGCCGCGCACATGCAGTGCCCGACCAGCCCCTTGGTGGAGTTGACCCACGGCCGGCCGAAGCTGTCGCCCAGCGCCCGGCGCAGCGCGGCCAGTTCGGCCAGGTCGCCGCTCGGCGTCGCCGTGGCGTGGGCGTTGACGTAGTCGATGTCGCGCGCCCCCACGCCCGCGTTGGCCATGGCGTTGACCATCACCTTGGCCTCGCCCTCCTCGCGCGGGTCGGGCAGGCTGTTGGCGTCCAGCTTCAGGTCGTAGCCGCACAGCTCGGCCAGGGCCGTCGCGCCGCGGGCGGCGGCCGAACGGGCGCTCTCCAGCACGACGCAGCCGGCGCCCTGGCCCGGCACGAACCCCTCGTGGTCCTCGTCGAACGGCCGGCACCTGGCCTTGTTGGGCTCCTCGACGCCGGCGACCGCGCCCAGCGTGGCCAGGCCGCGCTTCTCCATCGGCGACAGGTCGGTCATGGCGCCCACCACCAGGCAGACGTCCACGGCCCCCGACTCCACCAGCCGGCCGGCGTTGATGATGCCCACGTTCCCGCTGGCCGAGGCGCCGCCCACGGTGTAGCCCTCGCCTCTGATGCCGAACACCTGGCTGAGCGTGCCGACCCGGTCGGTGTCCATGAAGTGCAGGGCGAACCTGGCCGGCAGGTGGGCCGGGTTGTCCTCGTACTTGGGATGCAGGTCGTGCGCGTAGCCGGAGCTGAGGTTGTGCCCGGCCACGACCAGGCCCATCCGCTCCGGGTCGGCCTTCGCCTCGTGCAGCCCCGCCTGCTCGAACGCCTGCATGGCGGCGACCAGGTCCATCTGCAGCGGCTCCGGCGAGCGGCTCGCGGCGCGCAACGCGCCGCGCCGCGTCTCCTCGGGCAGACGATGGCGCGCCGCCACGGCGTCCTTGAAGCGGAAGCCTTTGACCAGCGCGGCCAGCCGGGGGCCGCCGTCGCCGGGGTCAGGCACCGGGCCGATCCCGCACCGGCCCGCCCGCAGCGCCCTGGTGAACGACGGCACGGTGGAGGCGATCGAGCAGACGATGCCCATGCCGGTGACGACGACCCTCATGAGTGCCTCGCCAGCAGGTCCACCAGGGACCGGATGTCGTGCACCTCCTGGAACTCCGACACCGGCACGGTCAGCCCGAGGTCCTCCATGCTCATGGTGACCACGTCGGCCCTGTCGACGCTGTTGGCCCCCAGGTCGGTCAAGGTGCCCTCGGCCGTCACGTCGCCGGGCCGCAGGTCCGGCAGCACCTTCAGGACGTTCTCTTTGACGGTCTCGAAAATCTGCGTGTTGGTCATGGTGTCAGCCATTCGTAGGTTCGGTGATAGTCCTTCGTCCCGGTGTTCACCAGGAGGTCACGGTCGAAGCGGGCCCGGCCGAGCAGGTGCTCGTACGCCCCCACGTCGACCTCCCTGTCCCGCTCCGGCACGAGGCAGGTGAGCGTGGCGGGCAGCAGTGCCGCGTACTCGTCGAAGCCGAGCTCGCAGCGGCCGTCCAGCTGCTCGCCGATCCGCATCGCGGCCAGCGTCCGCGCCGACTCCTCGTCCACCAGGCCGCTGAAGAACTCCGAGGAGCAGCCGGAGCCGTAGGAGTAGAGGCCGACCCGGGCCGCGCCGTCCAGGCTGGCGTTGTCGATCAGGCTGGCCAGCGCCAGGTAGACCGAGCCGGAGCAGAGGTTGCCCACCCGGCTCGGGTAGGCCAGCGACGGCAGCATCCGCCGCTCGAAGTCCTCCTCGACCGACGCCGTGCCGCCCCCCGACTCCCGCATCAGCTTGCGGTGCGCGGCCTTGACCATCCCGGCGAACGGGGTGTGCATGGCCAGGTAGTCGAAGGTGGTGGCGAAGTCGGCGTTCTCCACCTTGTTCCGGTAGCCGGCCAGGCAGCTCGTGAGGCAGTCGAGGTAGGCGAACAGCGAGCGGTCGGAGTCGGCGACGTCGAACGTCGGCTCCGGCCGCGCCGAGTCCATCGTCTCGTAGCTGTGGTTGCCGAACGCCCCCAGGTCCAGGTCCAGGATGCGCGGCCGGTCACTGATCAGCACGGCCGCCGCCCCGGCGCCCATCGCGGGCTCGGCGTAGGCGGCCCGCTCGTCCACCAGCGCCACGTCCGTCGCGATCACCAGCGCCTTCGCGCCGGGCGACACGCCCGAGGCGACGTAGGCGGCGGCGAGCTGGACCGCGGCCGTCGCCGCGTAGCATGCCTGCTTGACCTCCACGACGCGGCAGCTCTTCGGCAGGCCGAGGTACTCGTGCGCGTAGGAGGCCACCGACTTGCTGTAGTCCAGGCCGGACTCGGTGGAGGTGATCAGGATCTCGATGCGGTCGTCGGCGGCGATCGGCCGGGCGGCGTTGACCGCGTTCGTCACCGGGTCCTCGAAGGGCAGGCCGACCGAGCGGTTGCGCATCATCAGGTTGCCCAGGCGCTCGGTGTCCAGCCCGCGCCCCTCGAACAGCGCCGGCACCGGGATCTGGGCCAGGCCGCAGTAGACGTTGAGTGCCTCGATGCCGACGTTCATCGAGCACCTACAGCGTGGATGCTCCGTCCTTCAGGGCGGGGAGGAAACGCGGAACGGTCGGACACTTCGGGCTCCCGGTTTTGTCGGTGCGGGTCGGTAGGTTGCTCGGCATGTCCCGCTACCGGCTCCAGCCGACACCTGCCCAGGAGGCGGCGCTGGCCGGGCATTGCGGGCACGCCCGATACGTGTGGAACCTCGCGGTCGAGCAGCACGCGCACTGGAGGCCGGGCCGCAAGAGCGCGCCCGGATTCGCCGAGCAGTGCAGGCAGCTCACGCAGGCGCGTGCGGAGAACGAGTGGCTGCGCGGCGGGTCGATCGTGGTGCAGCAGCAGGCGCTCAAGGACTTCGCCCAAGCCATGGCGAACTTCTTCGGCAAAACCCACCGCCGCCCGACGTGGCGCAAACGCGGCCAGGGTGAAGGGTTCCGCATCGTCGCGGTCAAGGCCGGAGATGTTCGCCGCCTGTCCCGCAAGGTGGGTGAGGTGAAGGTCCCGAAGGTGGGCTGGGTCCGCTTCCGCTGGTCCCGCACCGTCCCGGAAGGTGTGAAGTCGTTCCGGGTGACCCGCGACCGGGCGGGACGCTGGCATGTGGCGTTCGCCGCCGTCCCGGAGCCGATCCCCGCTCCGGGGGCGGGCGAGGTCGTCGGCGTGGACCGAGGTGTCGCGGTGTCGGCGGCGCTCTCCACGGGCCAGATGTTGAACGCACCCATCCTGCGCGACACCGAGATGACCCGCATGCAGCGGCTCTTGCGGAAGTTGGCGCGTGCTGAGCACGGGTCGAACCGGCGCGCCAAGGTCAAGCAGGCGATCGCGAAGCTGAAGGCGCGCGAGGTCGATCGGCGCAAAGACTGGGTCGAAAAGACCTCCACCGATCTGGCCCGCCGTTTCGACATGATCGCGGTCGAGGACCTGAAGATCGGCAACATGACGCGGTCGGCGAAGGGCGCTCTCGAAGCGCCGGGCCGGAGCGTCCAGCAGAAAGCCGGCCTCAACCGGGGCATCCTCGCCGCCGGGTGGGGCCGGCTTGTAGAACGGCTGGAGCGCAAGGCTCCCGGCCGTGTCCAGAAGATCAACCCGCGTTGGACGTCGCAGACCTGCAACGCCTGCGGGCACCGCGCGGCCGAGTCGAGAGAGAGCCAATCTCGATTCCGCTGCGTCGCCTGCGGACACCAGGCGCACGCCGACGTCAACGCGGCCAAGAACATCCGCGATACGGCCGCAGGGCATGCGGTCGCTGCACGGGGAGGCCCGCCGTTGGGTGAGCCGATGAACCGTGAACCTCAACGCGCTCTCCTCCTCGCGGGGTAGGTGCTGTTGGAATCCCCCGCCTTCAGGCGGGTGGAGGATGTCAAACGCTCCCACAGGTAGTCGACCAGGGCGTCGATGCTGGGCACGCCGCCGAAGGAGGACAGCGGCTCGGAGACGCCGAGCCGGTCGAGCACGGCCAGGATGATCTCGACCCGGTCCACGGAGTCCGCGCCCAGGTCCTTCAGGTGCGCCCGGCCGTCGATCTCGACGCCGGGCAGGATCTCGTCGATCGCCTTGTGCACGACGCCTTCGACGTGTTCACGCGTCGCCATCGGTGTCTCCCCTCCTGAGCAGGTGCAGGGTACTGACCGCGATCGTGCGGCCCCGGTCCTCCATGACGAGGTTGACGATCTCCTCGTTCTCCTTCTCGTTCGCGTTCGCGTTCTCGTTCGTGGCCGCCGGCCAGCACTCCAGGCGGAGGCGCAACACCGAGTCGGCGTTCGCGTTGCCCAGGTAGCAGAGCCGCTGGTCGAGCACGACGCGGCCGAGGAAGTCCGCGACGCTGAAGCCCCGGTGCCGCCAGAAGCGCAGCAGCGCCCAGTCGATGATCGAGAAGTAGGAGGCGAAGTAGAGCAGGCCCACGCCGTTGAGGTCCCTGGACGGCTCCACCGGGTAGTCGGCGGTGAACGTGACCGGATCGTCCGGCTTGCGGTCCAGGAAGGTGCCGGTGCTCCTCGCGTGGCTGTAGACCCTCCTCGGCGAGTACGCGCCGGGCAGCGTCGGCAGATGTTCGTGCCTGAAGTCCACCGGGGACGACTTGACCAGGCCCTCGTTGCTGCCCTGGACGCTCCTCGCGATCCAGCGGTTGAAGGTCTCCACGTAGATGCAGCGGGGGTCGTCGAAGGCGTAGAAGCGGTCCGGGTCGAGCGGCCCGGCCTGGCCGCCGTCGCGGCCGATCCGGTGCAGGGCCAGCACCGACTCGCTGCCGAAGCCGAACAGCCTGGAGGTGACCTCCAGCTCGTCGCCGAACGTCAGCGCGTTGACGTGCAGGTCCCGGCTGCCCCGGACGTGGAAGTAGTAGAACGACAGGTACGTCGGATCGCCGACAGTGTTCCGCGCGTCGAAGGCGTTCGTGCCGCACAGCGCGCTGACCGTGTCCCAGGTCCAGTCGCCGACCTGGCCCACGAACAGCGAGTTGGGCCCGCACATGCCGGGTTTCACCAGCGCGGTCCTGGTCACGGTGCTTTCGTCAATTCTGTTCATCGTGGAACTCGCAGATGAGCCGGTTGACGTGGTCGGGACTGGTGAGCTGCGGGAAGTGTCCCGCGTCGGGGATCTCCTCGTAGCGGGCGTCGGGGATCATGCCGTGCAGCAGGTGCGCGGTCTTGGCCGGGATCACGGTGTCGTGCCGGCCCTGGATGATCAGGGTGCGCGCCCGGACCTTCTCCAGCCGGTCGCCGAGATCGGGCCGCTCGGCGAACACGTCCAGGTACCGCAGGCCGACCTGCGGGGCCATGCTCTCCGCGCGCAGCAACAGCCGCATCAGCCCGGCCCGCCGCTCGCGCAGCCGCTTCGACCCGCTGCCCTCGATGACCCGGTCGAAGTCCTGGGTGGCCACCACCTCCAGCTTGTCGATGTCGCCCACGCGGTTGCCGATGCGGTAGGAGCTGCCGATCAGGATCAGCGACTCGGTGTCGTCCGGGTAGGCCAGCGCGTACGTCAGGGCGATCAGGCCGCCGAACGAAGCCCCGGCCACGTGCGCGGGACCGCCCGCGACGTCGTGGCAGAGCCGGGCCAGGCCGTCGAACGACAGGTCGGAGGCGGCCGTGGTGTTGCCGACGCCCGGATGGTGCACGCTCGTCACCCGGTAGCGGTGCGCCAGGCCCTCGAACTGCCGGGCGTAGACGCCGGCGCCGATGTTGAACGGGTGCATGAGCAGGAGCGGCGGTCCCGAACCGGCGCTGAACACCTCCACGTCCCCGCCGGGGGTGTCCACGATCTCGTGCGCGACGTCGGGCTGGTGCTCGCGCAGGATCGCCAGATTGGGGTTGTCCGCGCTCTTTCTCCGTTGTCCGGCGGGTTTCCGCTCGGCGGGTTTCCGTTCGGTGGGTTTCCGTTCGGTGGGCTTCTTGGAAGGAGCGTCGCCGCCGAGGACCGCGGCCAGGCGGGCGGCGGCGTCCTTGGCCTCCTCAACGCTCAGGCCGACCGGCACCGCCAGCCGCACCAGGCCCTTGCGGCCGAAGTGCGGAGCGCTCCTGATGCCCGTCTCGCGGAAGATCCGGACGTGGTCGGCGTCCTTGAGCAGCACGCAGTGGCCGCCGGCCGGGCCCTCCAGCGGCACGCCCGACTCCGCCATGCCCTGCCAGAGCGCCGCCACCGCGTCCATCCGGGCGCGCACCTGCTCGACCACCGTCTCGCGGTCCTCCAGCGCGGCCGCGATGATCCTGCGGTTGGCCAGGCCGACGTCCCTGCCCCACGTCTCCAGCCGCTCGGCGACCCGCCGCCGCAGCGCCTCGTCGCGGGTGGCGAGCAGCCCGCCGAACGGCACCCCGAAGTCCTTGGACAGGCTGATCGTCGCGCTGTCGGCCAGGTCAAGGATCTCGCGGACGACCTCCCACACGTCCCGGCCGTCCGCGATCGCCACCGCGTTCTCCACCACGCGGGCGCCGTCGATCACCAGCGGGACGCCGTGCCCGGCCGCGGCCTCCTTGACCTCGCGCAGGTTCGCCAGGGAGGCCGGCCGGCCGCCGGCCGCGTTGTTGCTCACCTCCACGCAGACGAACGACACCGGCTCGTCCCCGGCCAGCTCCGACCGGAGCGCCTCGACGTCCAGTTCCGCGCCACCTGGGATCTCGACCGGTTTGAACCCGTTGTCGGCCAGGCTCAGGAACCACGTCGGGAACAGGCCGTTGTGCAGCACTCGTCCCCGCCGCCCCGGCCACGACCGGCACAGCAGCGCCTCCGCCGACCGGCCGGATCCCGTCGGAACCACGAAGGGGAACGGCAGGCCCTCGATCTCCGGCGCGTCCGGGCGGGCGGCCGACCGGTCCGTCAGCCGCCGCAGTCGCTCGGCGATCCAGGGGGCGTCCAGCTCGGCCCAGGAGTCGGTGATCAGGTCGGTGGTGATGTGGTGGGCGGGGATCCTGGCCGGCTCGTCGCCGTACCCGGCGAGCAGCCTGTCCCTGGCGACCGTCTCGTCGCCGTTCGCCGCGACCGGCTTGTCCCTGACGGCCGTCTCGTGGCTGCGCGCGGCGACCAGCCTGTCCCCGGCGACCAGCCTGTCCCCGGCGGCCGGCTTCTCGCCGGTGTCCCCGGAGGGCTTCTCTTCCGCGGCGGGTCTGACGTTCGGATCCGCGATCATGAGGATGATCTCGGATACCGGAGTGCGGTCCGGCCCTTCCGGCTGGCACAGGTAGAGGGGGACGTTGACCGGCCGGAACTTGTTCTTGAACTGGAAGTTCCCCTCGCCGAAGATCCCCATCGAGCGCAGCTCATCCAGCGCCTCCCTGATGTCCGGGGCAGCGTTGGCCGACTCCTCGGTCTCCACGCCGAAGCTCGCGCCGAAGCTGAACATCGTGCATCCCTCGTCCTTGAGCTGCTCGATGACGCGCACGATCGCGAACTCCAGCCCGCCGAGTGGCATGCCCTTCGGGTAGAACTCGACGTCCAGCAGGTAGCCGTGCTCCGACGGGATCTTCGTGATCACGACCGCGTTGGCCACCTCGTCGTCCAGATAAGTGACGAAGACGCGGTGCCTGCGGTCCAGGCGCCCCTCCTCGATCTCCCGCCGGACGACCGGCACGTACGGGTTGACCATCTGCTTGCGGCCGGCCCACTCGTCCACCAGCTCGGCCAGCCTGCGGTCCATCGCGGGGTCGTCGCCCGAGCGGTACTCGACCGTGCGGCACTCGCCCGCCTTGCGGAAGCGCCGCACCATGTAACGCAGGCGCTCCATCCGCCCGCCCTTGAGGGTGAAGGAGCCCAGATCCTCAAGCCGCTGCACGGCCCCGAACGGCGTCGCGCTGTACTGCTGCCCGGCCACCTCGCGCACCGGGACGAGGGAGAGGAAGTTGGGCCGCAGGCCGTTCGCCTTCGCGTATCCGGCGTACTCCTCGACCAGCTCGTGGAAGTACTCCTCCGAGCCCGCGTAGTTCCAGGCCAGCAGGTTGCCGCCGCTCTCGGAGAAGTGCAGGTATCCCTTCCTGGCCGAGCCGATGAAGGCCAGCGGCGCGATGTCGCGGCCGGCCAATCCGCCCTCCTTGGCGTGGCGGCGGTCGATGCCCTCCACCAGCTCGCGCAGCTCCGGATGCCGGTGCAGGTCCCGCTTCAGCAGCACGACCGGATCGCCGTCGCGCGCGTCCACCTCGTGCACCGCGAGCCCGTCCGGCTCCCGCGGGCTCCGGACGGCGTCGGCGCCGCACTCGTCGCGCAGGTGCGCGGCCAGCTCCGCGAGCGTGGGGTGGTCGAACAGGAGGGTCTTGTGCAACGCGCCGACCTGCTTCTCCAGGGCGCTCACCACGCGCAGCATCTCGAAGGAGGTGAGCCCGTTGTCGGCGAAGTCACGGTCGCGGTCGAGGGGGCGCTCGATGATCGAGCCGATCAACTCCGCGAGCTGCTCGTCCAGGCCGGTCGGCGCCTTCTCCCGCGCCGGCTCCGGCTTGGGCTCCGGGGCGGGGTCGGGGTCCGGCTTCAGGTCCGGCTTGGACTTCAGCTCCGGCTCCGGCTCCGGCTCCGGCTCGGGCTCGGGCTCGGGCTCGGGCTCCGGCTCGGGCCGGGGGGCGTCGGCGATCGCCGCCTCCACGGCACCGGCGAGCCGGTCCACGGTGTCGTACTCGTACAACTCCGCTGCCTGCAGGTCGAGGGAGAAGGCGGTGTTGATCGCCTTGACCAGCTCCATCCTGAAGATGGAGTCGAGCCCCAGCTCCCCGAAGGGGGTGTCCACGTCCACGCCGGCCGGGTCGGTGTCCAGGATCGCGGAGAGCCGTTCGCGCAGCATCTCCTCCACCCCGGCGGGCCCGCCGGCGCTCCCGGCGGGCGCGACCGGCGTCTCGTCCAGTTGCACGGCCTCCGCCCGCTCGGCCGGGCCGGCTCTGCCCGGCTGAGGGCGGCCCGCCCGCTCGGCCGGACCGCCCGCGTTCGGCGGCTGGCCGCCCTTGGCGGCGCGCAGGCGCACCTTTCCGTCGCTCGTCCGCTGGACGGCCCCGTCGGCCCGCGGGACGGGCCGCGTCGGCGCGGGAGCCGTGAACCAGTGCTCGGTACGGGCGAAGGGCGGGCCGGGGAGCGAGACCCGCACCGGGCGCGGGTCCCGCCACAGCCGCGGCCAGTCCACCTCGCTGCCGGAGACCCATGCCTCCGCGACGTCCTCCAGCCCGGTCCCCCACGGCGCGGGGGCGTCCTTGCGGGCGGTGCCCCGGTGCACCTCGTCCAGTTCGCCGCTCAGCGCCCGGACCGCCTGCTCGCGATCGTGGACGACCACGGCGAGCCGCTCGGTCAGGGGGCGGCGTCCGATCTGCAGCGTGTAGGCGATGCGGTCGAGGCCGATCTCCGGATGATCCCGGATGTAGCGGGCGACGCTCGCCGCGTACTCCTCCAGGGCCTCCTGGCCGGCCGCCGACAGGACCAGCAGCCGCGGCTCCCCTGCGGTGTCCGCCGGGATCTCCTGCCGGTACGCCTCCAGCACCACATGCGCGTTCGTGCCGCCGAAGCCGAACGAGCTGAGCCCGGCCACCCGGTCCGCCGCGTCCCACGGCGTGAGCCGCGTGTTGACGGTGAACGGAGTCCCCTCCAGCCGCACGTACGGGTTGGGGCGCTCGTAGTTGATCGTCGGTGGCAGCGCCCCGTTGCGCATGCAGAGCAACACCTTGAGCAGCCCGGCGATGCCGGCCGCCGCCTCCAGGTGGCCGATGTTGGTCTTCACGGAGGCGAGGGCGATGTGCGGGGCGTCCGGCGCGGGCAGCCCCCGGTCGGCGTACAGCCGGGCGAACGCCTTCTTCATGCCCTCGATCTCGATCGGGTCGCCGAGCCTGGTGCCGGTGCCGTGCGCCTCGATGTAGCTCACCCGCGCGGGATCGACGTCCGCCTTGCGGTAGGCGTCGATCAGCACGCGCGCCTGCGCCTCGGGGTTGGGCGCGGTAAGAGAGCTGGCCCGGCCCCCGTGGTTGACCGCGCTGCCCCTGACCACGGCGAGGATCTGGTCGCCGTCCTCCAACGCTGCCTTCATCGGCTTGAGCAGCACGGCTCCGCAGCCCTCGCCTCGGCCGTAGCCGTCGGCGCGCTCGTCGAACGTCTTGCAGACGCCGTCCTCGCTGATCATGCCGGACTTGGCGAACGCGATGAAGAGCCCCGGGCTCAGCGTCAGGTTGACGCCACCGGCGATGGCCGCGTCGCATTCGCCGTTCTCGATGGCGCGCACCGCGTGGTGCAGGGCGACGAGGGAGCTGGAGCAGGCGGTGTCCACCGCCTCGCTCGGCCCGCGCAGGTCCAGCAGGTGCGAGACGCGGTTCGCCAGGATGCAGTCGGCCACGCCGCTGGCCGTGTGCGCCTCGACCGGCACCCCGTGCTCGCGCAGCAGGTCGTCGTAGTCGCACGCGGACACGCCGGCGAACAGGCCCGTCCTGGTCCCTGCCAGGTCGGAGGGCCGGTAGCCGGCGTCCTCGACGGCCCGCCAGACGGTCTGCAGGAACAGCCGCTGCTGCGGGTCCATCATCGCCGCCTCCTTGGGCGAGATGCCGAACAGCGCGGCGTCGAAGGAGCGCACGTCGTCGAGGAACCCGGCGCGGACGTTCGCCGTCTCGGGGTTCTCGCGCAGCTCGCGCCGGGACTCGGGGACCGAGCGGGTGAGGTCCCGTCCTTCGGCCAGGTGCCGCCAGAAGTCGTCCAGGTCGGAGGAGCCGGGCAGGCTGCCCGCCATGCCGACGATCGCGACGCCGCCGGGCGCCGGCGGGGAGGTCCCGGCGCCGGGCCGTGGGGGCGAGTTCACGGTCTCCGGCGCCGGGCCTGGCTCGGCGTTCTCCCGCTGCCCGGCAGGCTCTTCGGCGGGCTTTGCGGCCGGCTCTTCGGCAGGTCGGGGCGGCGTGTGGGCGGCGGCCACCTCGGCCGGGTGCTCCGAGAGCAGGTGGTCGCAGAAGGCGGCCAGGTTGGACGCCTCAAAGAGCACGGTCGGCAGCAGGTCCAGCCGGTACCGCTCGTTGACCTGGTCCACCAGCTCGGCCAGGGAGATCGAGTCGAACCCCATGTCCATCAGCTCGGCGTCGAGGTCCACGTGCTCCTCGCCCACCAGCAGGAATCCGGCCGCCGCCCGGCGCAGCTCCGCCCGGACCGCCTCGATCAGATCGTCGCCGGGCCTGGTCGTCTCCGGCGCGGACATGGGCTCGCTCATCTCCATAACCTCGGGTTCGGGGGTCGCGGGCGGCTGGGACTGTTCGGGGGCGGACTCGGCGGGGCCCTCGACCACGGCGAAGCTCGTCTCGGGTCCGGCGAGCCCTCTGGTGAAGGCGGTGAGCCCGGCGGGGGTGCTCATCGGGACGCTGCCCCAGCGGCGTTCGAACAGCCGGCGGGTGGCGTCGTCCACCGTCATGCCACCCTCCTCCCACAGCGGCCAGCCGATGGCGAGCGTCCTGCCGTGCCCGAGCCGCTCGCGCCGGTCGGCGAAGTGGTTGAGGAAGGCGTTGGCGTAGGCGTAGTCGATCTGCCCGATGTTGCCGGTCTCGGCGGCCACGGACGAGAACAGCGCCAGGAAGTCCAGCGGCTGCCCGCGCAGGGCCTCGTCGAGCAGGGTGGTGCCGAGGATCTTGGGACTCAGGACGGCCCGCGTGTCCTCGGGACGTTTGCGCACGGCTCGGGCGTCCCGGTGGATTCCGGCGGCGTGGATGACGCCGTGGAAGGGGCCGTGCTGGTCGAGCAGGTCGCGCAGGTCGCCGGCCGAGCACACGTCGGCGCGCACGTGGACGGCGGGCAGCTCGGCGATCCGCCGCGCGAGGTCGTCGCCGGGCTCGGACCGTCCGGTCAGGACCAGCTTCGCCGCCCCCCGCTCGGCGAGGAAGCGGGCGAAGGCCAGCCCGATGGCGCCGGCGCCGCCGGTGATCAGGTAGGTGCCGTCCCGCCGGACGTCCAGTTCCGGCGAGGGCGGCTCGTACGGCTCCATGCCCTTCAGCAGGCGGGTGCCGTCGCGGTAGGCGACCTCGGAGACCCGCTGCTCCGGACCGGCGCCGGCGCCGGGCGCCCGCAACTCGGCCGCGACCCGCGCCGGGTCGGCTCCGGTGACGCACACGCCGCTGAACTTGGTGTGCTCCAGGGCCAGCGTTCTCAGCGCGGCGGCCAGGGCGGTGTGGTGCGGCTCGCCGGTCGAGGCGGACACCACCACCCGCAGCGGGCCCCCTTCACGCAGAGCAGCCGTGGCCGTCCACAGCAGGGCTTCGAAGGCGGCGCTGCCGGGGTACGGGTCCGACGGGGCGATCACGAGTGCATCTGGCGTCTCGTCCAGGTCGCCGAGCAGGAGGGCGGCGTGCTCAGGCTCGGCGGGATCGATGGTGTACGAGCCCGCGTCCGAGGAGAACGCGGCTCCGAACCGGACCCGGACGCCGCCGAGCGCCTCGGCGAGCCGGTCGTCCTCGGTGACCACCAGGAGCATGCTCGGCTCCCGGGTCTCTCCGAGAAGCGGGGCAGGCGTCCAGACCGGCCGCAGGTAGGTGCATCGCGCGTCGGCGGCCTCCCCTCCCACGGGCTCGCTCTCGCGGGCCGGTGCGAAGGCCGGGAGCGCCTCCGCGAACTCCGGCTGATGGGCAGGTTCTTCCGGCTGCGCGGACCCAGACGGCCGCGCCGGTTCCGGCTGCTGGGCGGAATCGGACGGCAGCCAGTAGCGGCGCCGGTCGAAGGGGTAGGGCGGCAGCGTGACGCGGCGCGGGTGCGGTGCGGGCCACCTCGCTCCCCAGTTCACGCGGGCGCCCGCCACCCACCTCGCCGCGAGCCACTCGGCGTCGTCCTCCGCCGGGACCTCGTCCACCCCGGCCACTGATGGGATCTCGTCCGGCCCGGCTTTCGCCGTCCCGACGACGACTCCCTCGGCCTCGCCGACCTCCGCGAAGGACCGCAGCCGGTCGGCGAGCTCGTCCAGGCCGGCGGCCCGTACGGCGAGCCGTTCGGGCAGCTCCGCCCGGCCCACCTGGGTGGTGTAGGCCAGCTCGGCCGGCCCGGCCGTCCCGCTCGCGGCGACGTCGGCGACCCGGCCCGCCATGGCGCGGAGCTGGTCGCGGGTGCGCGCCGAGAGCAACACCACGTGCTCCCCCGCGTCCGCGGGCTGCGGCGGCGTCCCGGCGGACGGCACGTACTCCTCCAGGACCACGTGCACGTTGGCCCCGCCGGCCCCGAAAGAGCTCACCCCCGCCCGGCGCGGGAACGTCTCGTCGTCCAGGACGGGCCGGTGCCAGTCGGTCAGCCGGTCCGGCGGACGGAAGGGCGACGCGGCGAAGTCGATCTTCGTGTTGGGAGTCTCCAGGTTCGCGCAGGGAGCCACCTGCCCGTGCTGGAACTGCAGCAGCACCTTCGTCAGCCCGGCGATGCCCGCCGCCCCCTCCAGATGCCCGATGTTGGCCTTGACGGAGCCGACCATGCGGTCCACGCCGTCCACGCCGTCTCCCTCATCGGAGCCGAACGCCCTGGTCAGGCTGGCGATCTCGATGGGGTCGCCGAGCGCGGTGCCCGTTCCGTGCGCCTCGACGTAGGAGACGGTCCGCGGGTCCACCCCGGCCCGCCGCACCGCCTCGGAGACCAGGTCGGCCTGGGCGCCCGGGTTGGGCACGGTGTAGCCGGCGGTCTTCCCGCCGGCGTTGGCGAAGGCGCCCTTGATGACGCCGTAGATCCGGTCGCCGTCCGCCTCAGCGTCGGCCAGCGGCTTCAGCAGCACCGCGCCGACGCCCTCACCCGGCACGAAGCCGTCCGCCGCCTCGTCGAACACCTTGCAGGCGTCGTCGGCGGCGAGCATGTTCAGCGAGCAGAGCGAGACGAAGTGAGCGGGGTGCAGGATGAGGTTCACGCCGCCCGCGATGGCGTGCGCGCACTCGCCGCGCCGCAGGCTCTCGCAGGCGAGCTGGATCGCGGTCAGCGAGGACGAGCAGGCCGAGTCGACGGCGAAGCTCGGCCCGCGCAGGTCGAAGAAGTACGACACCCGGTTGGCGATCGACCAGTACGCCGAGTGCGCCCCGGCGAATCTGCCGCGCGGCCAGCCTTCGGCCGCCGCCATCCGGCCGTAGGAGCCGTACATGGTGCCGACGAAGACGCCGGTGCGCGGCTGCCTGGTGTGTTCGCCCAGGTAGCCGGCGTCTTCGAGTAGGGTCCAGGCGGTCTCCAGGAACAGGCGCTCCTGCGGGTCGGTGATCTCGGCGTCGCGCGGGAGGATGCCGAAGAACGGCGCGTCGAACTCCTCCACGCCCTCGATGAAGCCGCCCCACCGGCTGTAGGTGCGCTGCTTGCGGCCTCGTTTGGGGTCGTACAGGGCGTCCAGATCGAAGCGGTCCGCCTCGGTGATGCAGTTCGTCCCCTTCGCGAGGTTGCGCCAGAAGGCGTCCACATCAGGTGAGGCCGGGTAGCGGCCGGTCACCGCGACCACGGCGATGTCGAGGGCCTGCGAAGCGGGCTCCCGCCGCCGCGTGATCCGCGCTGGCTCCTCCCACGCGGGCTCCTGTCCCAGGGTCGCGCGCAGGCGCTCGCCGTGCTCGGCCTCCAGATGCGCGGCCAGCTCCTCGATGGTGAGGTTCTCGAACAAGAGGGTGGACGGCAGCGGGCCGAGGTCCTGCTCGAACCGGTGAATGACGTTCTGGCTCACCAGCGAGTCGATGCCGAAGGTCTCGAACGTGGCGCGCTCGTCCAGGTCGGTCGTGCCGTACTTGAGCACCTCCGCGAACACCCGCTTGACGTAGTCGCGCGCGCCGGTGCCAGTGCCGGTGGAGGCCATCGCCTCGCCCACCAGGACGCACTGGTCGAGCTCCTCGACGGGCGTGCCGGGGATGCCCAGAGTGCGGGCGGGGGTGAGACCGGCGTCCCTGAACGCCCGCTGCCACCCGACCGCGCTGAGCAGCGGGCTGTGCGGCAGCCGCGGCTCCTCGTCCGTGAAGCGCCACCATCCCGGCGTCAGCCCGAAGGTGAGGGTCAGGAAATCGGCCGCCCGGGTCACCTCGTTGACCAGCAGCCGCCCGCCGGGGCGCAGCAGCGCCGCGGCGTTGCGCAGCGTCCGGCCGACGTCGGCGGTGGCGTGCAGCACGTTCGTGGCCAGCACGACGTCGTACGCCCCGGTCTCGAAGCCCTGCTCGGACGGGTCTCGTTCGACGTCGAAGAGGGCGTAGACGAGGTCCGGGCGGCGCTCGCCGAACTCCCGCTCGCCGTGGCGCAGGAACCCGGCCGAGATATCGGTGTAGGTGTACTCGATCTCCCGGCCTTCGAGGGCGTCCAGCACGAAGCCGGTGCTGGCGCCCGTACCGGCCCCGATCTCCAGGACGCGTCCGGCCCCGCTGCGGGCGACCTCCTCGCCGAGCAGCCGGTTGAAGTGGTCCGAGACCGCCTGCCCCTTGTAGACCTGTTCGACCAGGCTCATCGAGCCGCCGGGGAACAGCACCTCCATGGGGTCGCGCTCACCCGACAGCACGCCGGGCAGCGCGTCGACGCAGGCGGTCAGCAGCTTGACGTGCGGTTCCAGGTCGGGGAAGCGGGCCAGCACCTCTTCCGGCGACGGCTCCCGCGCCGGCCTGTCCAGCAGGTGGAGGACGGCGTCGTGCAGCCGCCCGCGGTCCTCCCGGACCTCCCGCACGGCGCGGATCCGGTCCGCCGAGCGGCGCAGCAGGCCGTGGGCCAGCTCGTCGAGCTCGGCGAAGGCCGCCCGAGCCCGCTCCAGCGTGGCGCGCTCACCGTAACCACGCTCGCCATCGTGACCGTGCTCGCCGTCACGACCGCGCTCGCCGTCACGACCGCGCTCGCCGTCACGACCGCGCTCGTCGGTGCTGGCGGCGCGTACGCCGATGCGGGCCAGCCCCTCCGGCTCCGCCTTGACGACGAGCGCCTGCCGCACGCCCGCCTTCAGGATGGCCGCCAGCGCCGCCATGCCCTCCTCGGGCTCGATCGAGGCGATGCCCAGCTCGGCGAACCTGTCGTCGTAGCCGCCCCCCGAGACCGCGCCGACGCTGCCCCAATAGCCCCAGTTGATCACGCTTACCGGCCGGTCGCGCAAGCTCAGCGCGTAGGCGTCCTCGAACGTGCTGGCTGCCGCGTAGTTCGCCTGCCCGCCCACCTCGACGAACGAGGCCGCCGAGGAGAAGTAGGCCAGGAAGTCGAGCGGCTCGTCCCCGAGCACCTCCGCGAAGACGACCGCTCCGGCGACCTTGGGCGCCAGCACCTCGGCGAACGCGTCGTCGTCCATGTGGGTGAGCGTCATGTCGCGCAGCACCAGGGCCGCGTGGAAGGCGCCGTGGATCTCGCCGAACCGCTCCCGCGCCGCCTCGACGGCCCTGCCGAACGCGGCCCGGTCGGCGACGTCGGCCGGCAGGTACACGGCCTGGCCCCCGAGCGACTCGATCTCGGCGAGCTGCTCGTGGATCTCCGGCGTGACCTCGCGGCGTCCGACGAGCGCGAGCCGCGCGCCGTGCGTGGCGGCCAGATGCCTGCTCAGCGTGCGGCCGAGCCCGCCCGTCCCGCCCACGATCAGGTACGTCCCTCCGTCCCGATACGGGCTGCCGTCCCGGTACGGGCTGCCGTCCCGGAACGGGCTGTCCTGGGCGTCCACGGTCAGCGGTTCCAACGTGCGGACGTACCGGCGCCCGTCGCGCAACGCGACCAGGTCATCGGCGCAGCCCTCGGCGCGCACCAGGCGGGCGAGGTCCAGGGGACGCGGCGGTGTGGTGCCCACGTCGATGGTTCCGACGGTCCAGTGCGGGTGCTCGGCGGCCACCGCTCTGGTCAGGCCGATCACACCCGCCGCGTGCGGGACGGTCTCCTCGTCCCCTACTGGCACGGCTCCCGCCAGAACCACCTTCACTGTGGGCGCCCATCCCCCGCGCCCTTGCTTGGAAAGTCGTTTGACCAGGCGGAACACGTCGCGTGTGGTCGGGTCGTCCGCCGGCGCCGAGGTGTGCCGGCCGGTCCCGGCGAGGACGTACACGGTGTCGTACCGCTCCTCCGGGAGGCCGGGACCGTCCAGCGGCGCCAGGCGGCCGTCCTCGTGCGCGGCCAGCAGGGCGCGAGCGAGCGGCTCGCCGGCGGGGGTGTGCAGCACGAGCGCCCGCCCGCCACCCGCGGCCGGTCCGGCGTTCTCCTCCTCGCGCCAGACCGGCGCGAAGATCATGCCTTCGGCTGTGGCGCGGGGCGGCCTGGTCCGCAGGACGACTCCCTGGAACTCGGCCCGGACCTGCCCGCCGGCGTCCGCGAGCCGGACCGTGTACCTGTCCCGGCCCTCGTCGGTCACGTGGGCGTAGGCGGGGCCGGTGACCGGCCCGTCGAGCTCGGCCGACTCCACGCTGAACGGCATCGCGGGCTCGGCGCCCTCCGGACGCAGCGCCACGATGCTCTGCAGGGCGCCGTCCAGGAGCGCCTCCCAGCGCGCGCCGTCCCGCAGGACGCCGAGGGCCTCGCCGGTGCCGACGCGGATGTCGCGCAGCACCCGGAACGCGGGGCCGTAGTGCAGCCCGGCGCGGTCGAAGGCGCGGTAGAGGTCCTCGGCGGGGCGGCGGCCCGCGCAGCGCGCCTCGATCCCGGCGATGTCCAGCCGCCGCCGCTCGCCGCTCCCGCTCCGCAGGGTGCCGCCGGCATGCCCGCCCAGCTCGAAGCCACCGTCGTCGTGTACGACGACGTCCAGGGGACGGGCCTCGCGCACCTCGAACGGACGCAGCCAGCGGACCCGCTCGAACCGCACCGGCGCGGGCAGCCCGCCACGGTCGGCGGCGATCGTCAGGAAGGCCACACCGGGCAGCACAGGGGTGCCGTCGATCCGGTGATCGGCCACCAGCCAGTCATCGGGACGGACCCACGCTTCACGGACGTTCTCTGCACGGGCATTCTCTTCACTGGCATTCTCTGCACGGGCATTCTCTGCACGGGCATGCTCTTCACGGGCATGCTCTTCACGGGCGTTCACTTCACGGACCGGCTGAGCAGGGGCAGGCTGAGCAGAGGCGGGCTGAGCAGGGGCGGGCTGAGCGGGGGCGGGCTGAGCGGGGGCGGGCCGTGCCGGGTGGCCGTCGCGACCGCCCCAGTGGCGCTGGTCGCCCGCGAACGGGTACACCGGCAGCGGCACCCGCCGCCCGCCCGCGATCAGGTCGCTCCAGTCGAGATCGTCCCCGGACGCGTACCGCTCGGCGAGGCGTCCCGCCTCGCCCCGTGCCGCGCGGGCGCCGTCGCGCAGCTGCCCGCGCAGATCCGCGAGATCCCTGGCCACGTACGCGCTCCGCGCCCCCGCCAGGTGCCGCCTGCCGACGGCGAGCGTGTGGGCGACGTCGCGCACGTCCAGCTCCGGGTCGCCGTCCAGGTGGTCGGCCAGCTCGGTGCGCAGCCGTGCCAGGGTCCGCTCGTCCGACGCCGACAGGGGCACGACGACGTCCTCGTCGTCGTGCGCGCCGGTGCGGGGTTCGCGGGAGGGTGCCTCGGAGACCACGATGTGGCAGTTCGTCCCGCTGAAGCCGAAGCTGCTCACGGCCGCCACCCGTCCCTCGGAGCCATGGGCGGTCCACTCCGACAGCTTCGTGACCACTTCGAGCGCGCCGTCCGCGAAGTCGATCTTCGGGTTTGCACGCACGAACCCCGGCGACGGCGGCAGCTGCCGGTGGCGCAACGCCAGCAGCGTCTTGAGCAGCCCGCCGATCCCGGCCGCCATCGTGGTGTGGCCCACGTTCGCCTTGAGCGACCCGATGCGGCACGGGCGCTCGCGGGCCTCATCCGTGCCGAACACCTTCGCCAGAGCCTTGACCTCGATCGGGTCACCCAGCTCCGTCCCTGTGCCGTGCGTCTCGACGTAGTCGACCGCGCCGGGCCGGACGCCGGCCCGCCGGTGCACCTCGGTGAGCAGTTCCGCCTGCGAGGAGGCGCTGGGGGCGGTGAGCCCGTTCGTCGCGCCGTCGCCGTTGACGCCGCCGGCCCGGATGACGCCGTGCACGTGGTCGCCGTCCGCCAGCGCCCGGTCCAGGCGCTTCAGCACGACCACGCCGACGCCCTCGCCCAGCACGATGCCGTCCGCCGACTCGTCGAAGGGCGCGCAGGTGCCGGTCGGCGAGAGCATCCCGGCCTTGCTGCACCAGACGTGCATCCTCGGGGTGTTCATCACGGCCACGCCGCCCGCGATCGCCGCCTCGCACTCCCCGCGCCGGATGCTCTCGCAGGCCAGGTGCACGGCCACCAGCGAGGACGAGCACGCGGTGTCCACGGCCATGGTGGGTCCGCCGAAGTCCAGCAGGTACGCGATCCGCGCGGGCAGCACCGACGAGGCGTTGCCGAGGAAGGCGTGCCCGGTGTCGTCGCGCCCGGCCGCCGCGAGCAGGCTCGCGTAGTCACCTGCCCCGCAGCCGACGAAGCACCCCCACGGCCTGCGGCCCGACCTGCCCGCGTACCCGGCGTCCTCCAGGGCGTGCCACGCCTCCTGCAGGAACAGCCGCTGCTGCGGGTCCATCGTCTCCGCCTCAAGGGGCGAGACGTTGAAGAAGCCCGCGTCGAAGGCGTCGACGTCGGCGAGCATGGCCGCCCACTTGCTATACGTCCTGCCCGGTGCCATCCGGTCGGTGTCGTACACCGCCGACACGTCGAACCGCTCGGGCGGCACTTCCCGGATGCTGCACCGCCCGGCCGCCAGGTTCTCCCAGAACGCCCGGAGGTCCGGCGCGTCCGGGAAGCGCCCGGCCATCCCGATGACCGCGATGTCCCCGGCACGCCCCGAGACTTCTTCGCTGGTCTCCACCGCCTCCAGCGTGACCTTGCCGGTCGGCGCGGGCTTCTCCTCGACCTCGGCACGGCCATCGTCGAGCGAGGGCAGCCGAACGCGACCTGTCCGCTCCGGCTCGGCGGGTTCCAGGGGCAAGGCCCGCCCCGCCTGCTCAGTCTGCCCAACCGGTTCGGCCTGCCCGACCTGCTCGGCCTGCCCGACCTGCTCGGTCTGCCCGACCTGCTCGGTCTGCTGGGTCTGCCCGGTCGCGGCGGGCTCCTCCTCCGGGGTCCGCAGCTCGGGAGCGGGCCGCGGTGAAGGGGGGTTCAGGCCGTCGCCGGTCGCGGCGTCGCGTACGGCGTCCACCAGGGCGGGAATGGTCGGGTGGTCATAGACGGCGACGGAGTCCAGGTCAAGGCCGAAGCCGCGATTCAGGTCGCGGACGATCTCCACGGCGCCGATCGAGTCCAACCCCATCTCGCTGAAGCTCAGCGAGTCGTCCACCTCGTGGGCCTCCAGGTAGAGGTGGTTCATGAGCGTGCCCTCGATGACCCCCCGCACCTGCGCCGGATCGGGGCCGGCGTCCGTGGAGACCGACTCCTCGCGGCGTTCGCTCCGCTCATGACGTACGGGCTCGGGACGTACGGGCTCGGGACGTACGGGCGCGGGGCGCTCGGTCCGGGGCTCGCCCTTGAAGGTGTCCACTTTGGCGAAGTACTCGTCGACGCGGGCCAGCGACTCCTCCCCCAGCACCCGTTCGTGCATCCCGGACTCCCCGGCGATGACGTCGGACAGCCGGTCGAGCACCCGTCCGGCCAGCTCGGACTTGAGCGCCCGCAGGGCGGGCAGCGGCAGGGCGGCGATCGAGCGGGCGTGCCTGAGCGCCGCCTTCAGCACGTCCCGCCGTGGCAGGACGGTCACGCCGGCGCCTCGCTGGGCGAGCTCTTCGCCCGTGACGGAACGGCCGGTGTAGAGCATCTCGTGCGCCGGTGAGCGGCCGAGCCGCTCTTCGAGGATGTACGTCGCGCCCATGCCCGGCGTGAAGCCGAACTTCATGAAGTTGGCGCTGTAGACGCCTTCGGCGGCCATGATGACGAGGTCGGCGAACAGCCCGAAGGCCAGCCCGCCACCCGACGCGTGCCCCTGGACGGCGGCGATGACCGGCCGGTCGCACCGCAGCAGCCCTTCGTACAGGAACGGCACGTCCGTGAAGCGTCCCTCGCCACCCGCGAGGGTGCGCAGCGCCTCCGGTGTGGCGCCCATGCTGAAGACGTTGCCGCTGCCGGTGAGCACGACCGCCTTGACGTCCTCACGTCCGGAGATCTCCGCGAACACGGCCCGTAGGTCGTCGATGAGCTCCCGGGTGAACATGGACGCCCCGGAACCCATGACCACCAGCGCCACCCCTTCGGGCAGCACCTCGAACCGCACCCCTTCACCGTCCGGCAGGACCTCCTCGACCTCGCCGGGCTGCTCGACGGGCATGGAGGCGACGGAAGGCATGGGAACCTCGTCGGCCGTGGCAGGCGTGCCGTGCTGCCGGCGGCCGAGCCGGCAGCTCTCCTCCTGGAACGGGTAGACCGGCAGCGACAGCAGCCGCCCGCCGTCGTGGCAGTCACGCCACGGCACCTTGGCTCCCTCGGCCCAGGCCGCCGCCACCTCCTCCAACCGTCCGGCCCGGAACAACCGCACGCATTCCTCTCCCGTCGGCGTCCCCTCCCCGCTGCCCGAGCCGGTGAAGGCGCCGGAGCCGAGGCTCTCACCCCGCGCGTACGCCTCCAGCCGGGTCCGCAGCTCGGCCACGTCGTTCACGACGAGCGCCAGCCGTACCGCCATGCCGGTCCGTCCGACCTGGGAGGTGTAGGCGAGGTCGGCCAGGGCGGGCCCTGGCCCGGCCAGGTCGGCCACGGTGTCGTCGAGCGAGAGCCCTGGCCCGAGCTGGATCAGCGCGGCGGGGTCGAGGCCCAGGTCGCCCAGCGAGTCGGCGGGGTCGAGCTGGTCGGCGGGGATGCCGAGCAGCGCGGCCACCCGCTCCACGGCCGCGGCGGAGTCGGCCGACGACAGGAAGCCGGTGTAGGCGCGGGCATAGTCGCGCAGCGCCTCGGGCGTGCGGGCGGAGAGCACGAAGAGACAGGGCCTGTCCGGGCTCCGCTCGGGAGCGGGTTGCGCGTGCTCCTCGACCAGGACGTGCGCGTTCGTGCCTCCCGCGCCGAACGCGCTGACCCCGGCCCGCCGGGGCGTGCCGTCCGCACGGCGGGCCCAGGGTTCGAGCACGCGCTGCACGTGGAAGGGCATGGCGTCGAAGTCGATCTTGGGGTTCAGCTCCTCCGTGTGCAGGGATGGCACCAGCTGCCCGTGCTGGAGCTGCAGCAGCACCTTGGTGAGCCCGGCGATCCCGGCGGCGCCCTCCAGGTGACCGATGTTGGACTTGACCGAGCCGATCGCGCGGTCCGCGCCCTGCGGCAGGGCCTGGCGCATGCCCTCGACCTCGATCGGGTCGCCGAGCGAGGTGCCGGTGCCGTGCGCCTCGATGTAGCCGATGCTCGCCGGGTCCCAGCCGGACCTGCGGATCGCCGCGTCGATGAGTGCGGCCTGGGACCGCGGGCTCGGGACGGTGGCGCCGCTGGTCTTGCCGGTGTGGTTGACGGCGGTGGCGGCGATGACGCCGTAGATGTGGTCGCCGTCCTCCCTGGCCCGCGACAGTGGCTTGAGCAGGACGGCCCCGACGCCCTCGCCGGGGACGTACCCGCTGCCGCCTGCGCCGAAGGCGCGGCACCGGCCGTCCTCCGACAGCCAGTGTCCCTGGGCGAGTTGCAGGTACTTCTGCGGATGCACGGTCGCGTTCACGCCGCCGGCCAGGGCGAGGGTGCATTCGCCGCGCCGCAGGCTCTCGACGGCCAGGTGCACGGCGGTCAGCGAGGAGGAGCAGGCGGTGTCCAGCGCGAGGCTCGGCCCGTGCAGGTCGAAGGTGTAGGAGACGCGGTTGGCGATGGAGGCGTGCATGGCCGTGGGGGCGACGCCGCCCTCCCCGCCCTCGACCAGCTGGTAGTGGTTCCACATGACGCCCGCGAACACGCCGACGCTCTCCTCCGACAGCGCGTCCGGCGGGTAGCCGGCGTCCTCCAGCGTGTGCCAGCAGGTCTGCAGGAACAGCCGCTCCTGCGGGTCCATGCGTCCGGCGTCGCGGCGGGAGATGCCGAAGAAGGCGGTGTCGAAGCGGTCGACGCCGTCGATGAAACCGCCCCACTTGCCGTACGTCCTGCCCTCGATGCCCTTCTGGGGGTCGAAGATCTCGTCGTGATTCCAGCGGTCGGCCGGGATCTCCTCGATGCAGTCGCGTCCTTCGGCGAGGTTGCGCCAGAAGGCGCGGAGGTCGGGCGCCTGGGGGTAGCGCCCCGCCATGCCGACGACGGCGATGGGCTCCTCACCGCGTCCCGCCGGCTCCTCGATGGAAGGCCGGGTGACCGGACGCGCGTCCGTTGACGACGGGTTCGTTGACGACGGGTTCGTTGACGACGGGTTCGTTGACGACGGGTTCGTTGACGACGGGTTCGGCAGCAGGGTGGTGATGCGTTCGGCATCGCCGTGCAGCACCGCCAGGACGTCCTCGGTGCCGCTCAGGGCGCGGTCGAGCACGTCCAGCGCGGCCTCGCTGGGCAGCGGGATCATCCCGGTGGCCGTGCGGGAGCGCTCGATCGTGTCCGGCCCGACCCGCATCCCGCCCTCGGCCCAGTACGGCCACGCGACGGCCAGGGTCCGGCCGGACCGGTCAGCCCGCTGCGCGCGCCGGCGCGCGAATTCCTCCAGGTAGGCGTTCGCGAAGGCGTAGTCGGCCTGGCCGGCGTTCGGCAGGGACGCCGAGATGGACGAGAACACCACGAAGCAGTCGAGGTCGTCGTCCTTGGTCGCGTCGTCGAGGTGGCGCACGCTCTGGGCCTTGGCCGCCACCACCGCCTCGATGTCGGCGGCCCGCTTCCCGGGGTAGAGCCCGTCGCGGTTGACACCCGCGCAGTGGATGACGCCGTCGACGCGGCCGTGGCGCTCGCGCACCGTGGCGAGGGCGCGCTCGACCTCGTACGGGCTGGTCAGGTCGGCGGCGATCTCCGCGCTCCTGCTGATCGGCACGGGAATGGCCTGGTGGCGGCGTTCCAGGTGGTCGGCCAGGACGCGGCCGATCCCGCCCGTCCCGCCGGCGATCACGTACACGCCGCCCTTCCTGAACGGGACGGCACCACCCTCGTCCCGCGGCTCGGCAGCGAGCCAGCGGCGCACCAGGCGCTCGCCCCGCACGTAGCGGATCTCGGCCTCGCCGGAGGCGTCCCTGAGCGCGTTGGCCGGGGCCGAACCGTCCAGGCGGATGCTCCGGCAGCGGATCAGCGGGGTCTCCGCGGTGATCGTCCTGGCCAGCGCGCCGACGGCCTCGTGGGCGGGGTCGTCACCGGTGTGCGCCCACGTGATGGTGACCGGCCGCTCCGGCTTCGTGGCGAGGACGGCCCGCGCCAGCTCCCAGACGGCCAGGCAGGGATCGGCGGGCTCCCCGGCCGTGCCGCGGACCAGGAAATGCCGGGAACCGTCGGGCTGGGCGCCGGGGGTGACCTCGCGGTACTCGCCGGGATCGTCCCCGTCCGGGGGCATCGGCACCCACACGTCACGGAAGCACCGCGTCTCACCCCCGCCCGGCTCCGGCTCCGGCTCCGGCTGCGAGACGTCGTAGGCCGAGGACAGATGGGCGGCGAGCGTGTCGATGTCGCCGTACTCGAAGAGCAGCGTCGGGTAGAGCCGTTGCCCGACGACCTTCTCGAGCTGCTCGCTGATGTCCACGAGCGTGACCGAGTCCAGGCCGAGGTCGTAGAAGCCGATGTCGGTGGGCACCTCGCCGGGAGCGCGGCCGAGCGGCCCTGCGACGAGGGCGCGCAGCCGGCCGACCAGGTCGCCGACGCCGTCGTGGCTCACGGCGGGCCGCTCCGGCCGCCCGGAGTCCTCGAGCAGCCGCTCGATCAGCCGCGGCGACCTGATGCGCTTGCACGACAGCCCGCCGAACCCCGCGACGAAGCGTCCCTCCTCGTCGTAGAGCCCGAAGTCGTTGGTGATCACGTCCCCGGACGGCGCGATGGTCTCCGGCCGCGGCGCGTACACGTAGAAGGCGGCGCCGAGCCGCTCGGGCGCCCGGAACTCGGCGATGTACACCGGGATGAACGGCTCTTCCCCCGACGCCTGCGTCTGCCCCAGTCCGGCCAGCGTGGCCGCGTCCAGCCGGGCGGGGTGCAGGTGGAAGCCCTCGTGGCCCGGAGCCGGCGATTCCTGCCGCAGTTCGGCGAGCAGGTAGCCGTCGCCGTGGTGCAGCCGCCCGGCGCACTTCATCGGCTCGCCGTGGCTGATGTCCTCGGCTCTGGCGCGGGCGTACAGCTCCTCCATGTCGCCCTGCCGCCGCGCGCCCCGCCGGAGCGCGTCCACGTCGATCGGACCGGGCACGGGCCCGCCGGACGTGCCCAGCTTGCCGGTGAAGTTCCGCCGCCAGCCGGACAGCGGCGTCCCGTCCCTGCTCCAGCGGCTCTCCGCCCGAACGTCCTCGCCATCGACGGTGATGCGGATCTCGCGATCAGCCTCCGGCTTGGTGACGATCGCCTCGGTGAACAGCACCTCGCGCAGGACGATCTCCCCGGGGGCGCGCCCGGTCGCGATCAGCGTCCGGAATACGAGGTCGAGGAACGTCACCCCAGGCATGACGGATATGTCGTGCACCCGGTGGTTCCTCATGATGAAGTCCGTGTGCTTCAGCGTGGTGTGGCACTCGATCGCGGGCATGGAGTCAGCGCCTCCCCGTGGTGATGTTCAGGTCGAGCAGCGAGCTGGCGTCGTCCGGCGGGCTGAGATCGTGGCCGGGAGCCAGGCCCTCGGAAGCCAGGCCGGGATCGCGTCCGACGCCAGAGCCGTGATCAGTGCCGGGATCGCGCCCGACAGCAGGCTCGTGATCAGTGCCGGGATCGCGTCCGACAGCAGGGCCGTGATCAGCGTCGGGATCGCGTCCGGCCGCAGGGCCGGGGTCGCGGTCCAGCCACAGCCGCCTGCGCCGGAAGACCGGCGCGGGGGCGGGCTCGCGTTCCGGCTTCACGCGCAGCCGCGGATCGAGCTCGCTCAGCACGAGGTGCGCGTTGGTGCCGCCGAGCCCGAACGAGCTCACGCCCGCGACCCTCGGCGAGGCCCAGTCCCGCAGCTCGGTGGCGGGCTCGAAGGGCGAGGCGCCGAAGTCGAAACGCGGGTTGGGCCGCTCGCAGGACAGCGTCGGCGGGATCTGCCCGTGCTCGACGGCCAGCGCCGCCTTGAGCAGGCCGGCGATCCCGGCCGCGCTCAGCGTGTGCCCGATGTTGGTCTTCACGCTGCCGATCGCGCACGTGCCCGGGTCGCCGCCGCCCTCGCCGAACACCCGTGTCAGGGCGCGCAGCTCGATGGGGTCGCCGATGAGAGTGCCGGTGCCGTGCGCCTCGACCAGGCCGATCTCGCGCGGCGTGCGCCCCGCCGCCGCCAGGGCCCGGCGGACCACGTCGGCCTGCGCCTCAGGGTTGGGCGTGGTGACGCCCATGGTGCGGCCGTCGTTGTTCACGGCGACCGCCTCGATGACGGCGTGCACCCGGTCGCCGTCGGCCAGGGCCGCGCGCAGCGGCTTGAGCAGGACGACCCCACACCCCTCCCCAGGGACGAACCCGTCGGCGCGCTCGTCGAAGGTGTGGCACCGGCCAGTGGGCGACAACGCCTTGGCCGCGCTGAGCTGCAGGTAGTCGTTCTCGTCCAGAAGCACCTCCACCCCGCCCGCCAGGGCGACCTCCGCCTCTCCGGCGAGCAGGCTCTGCCCGGCCAGCTGCACACCGACCAGGGAGGACGAGCAGGCGCTGTCCACGACGAGGTTGGGGCCGCGCAGATCGAAGTGGTGGGCGACCCTGGCCGCGATGAAGTTCTGGTCGGAGGCGAGCCCGCCCGGCCGGATGCCCACCCGCCGCCCGTAGTCGGACATGCGGGCCCCCGCGAACACACCGACCCGGCGTCCGCGCAGTTCGCCGGGCTCGTAGCCGGCGTCGGCGAGGCAGGCGGCGCAGCACTCCATGAACATGCGGATGGCCGGGTCCAGTGCGCGGGCCTCGTCCTCGCCCAGCTCGAAGTAGTCGTTGTCGAAGGACTCGATGCCGTCGACGAACCCGCCCCACTTGCTGATGCTGCGCCCGAGCGCGGGCTCGGGCCGGTACAGCTCGCGGTGGTCCCAGCGGGAGGCGGGCACCTCACGCACGTCGCATCGGCCCGCGGTCAGGTTCCGCCAGAAGGCGGCCACGTCGGGGGCGCCGGGCAGCCGGCAGGCCATCCCGATGATCGCGATCCTGCGGTCCTCGGACCCGGGCCTCTCACGCACCTCGAACGGCCCAGCGGAGACGGCCCCCGAAACAGGCTCCGGCACGGGCTCCCGTCCGGCCCCCGAAACGAGCCCCGGCACAGACTCCCGAACGCCCCCCGAAACGAGCCCGGGCACAGACTCCCGAACGGATTCCGTCACGGGCTTCAACATGGGCTCCGGGATGGGCTCCGCAGCGTCCCGGATGGCCTTCTCGGGAACGCCGAGCCGCTCGCGGAGCTGCTCCAGCGTCGGATGGTCCAGCAGCAGGGACGGTTCAAGGCTCTCCCCGAGCCGCTCCTCGATCCGCTGCACCAGCTCGGCCAGCATCACCGACTCGACGCCGAGGTCCCCGAACTCAGCCGTCGGGTCCAGCACGTCCACGGGGATGCCGATCGTCTCGGAGAACAGTGCGGCCAGCCAGTCGGGCCCCTCAGCATGCGCAGGCTCGGGAACCGGACGACCTTCCTCCCGCTCGGAGACCGAACGCCGTTCCTTCCACTCGGAAAGCGAACGACGTTCCTCCCGCTCAGGAACCGGACGACGTTCCTCCCGCTCAGGCAACCTGATCAGCGACGGGACGTCCACGGCCACGCCGGCCGGCGGGCACGGCAGCACGGTAGCGCCGCGCGCGAGGCCGATCACCCGGTCCAGCACCCGCAGCCCGTCCCGGTCGCCGAGCGCCGCGATCCCGACGGGCTCGCAGACGTTCGGCCTCCCACGCGCCCCGCCGGACTCCTGCCACTGCGGCCAGTTGACCGAGCGGAACTCGGGCCGCCCGGCCCGTCGCCTGACCCCGGTGTACAGGTCGAGGAAGGTGTTGGCCGCCGCGTAGTCCGCCACCCCGGCGGCCAGCGCGGGCACGACGGCACAGACGGAGGAGAAGGTGACGAAGAAGGCGGGGCGGTCCCCGGCGCACGCCTCGTCCAACGCCTCCAGGCCGTCGGCCTTGGGCGCGAGCACGGTGCCGAGGTCATCCTGGTGCTTGTGCGCCAGCGACGGACTGCCCTGGCTGGAGCGTCCGGCGCAGTGCACGACGCCGCCGATCGGTCCCAGCTCGCGCCGCACGCCGTCCAGGAAAGCGGTCAGCTCGGCGCGCTCGGACAGCGGCCCGCTGTGCACGGCCACCCGGGCGCCCATGCGCTCCAGGTCGAGGACGGTGGCGACGGCCTCTTCGCTGGACCCGTCCCATTGGTCGCGCGGCGGCAGTGGCCGCACGCCGAGAAGGGCGAGCCGACGCGCGCCGCGATCGGTCAGGTGGCGGGCCACCAGCGCACCCAGCCCTCTGGTGCCGCCGCTCACGACATAGACGGCCTCGGGGTCGAGGTCCGGCTCCGCGTAGGGTGCGGGCAGCTCGCGCAGATCGGGACGGTAGCGCCCGCCGTCGCGGTAGCAGACCTCCCCGTAGGGCTCGGTGGCCGCCCACTCGGCGCGGATCTGCTGCGCGCAGGGCCGGTCGCTGTCCAGCACGGTGGCCGTGACCGCCCGGTACTCTGCGGCGAGCATCCGCACGAAGCCCGCCATCCGCGCCCCGGCCAGGCTCGGCCGGGCTCCGTCGAGGTCCAGCAGACCACTGGTGACGTGCAGGATCGTCAGCGGACGGCGTCGGGCCAGTGCGTCCTGAAGGGACGCGAGCCGTTCCAGCTCGCGTCCGGGACACGCCTCGCCCAGGTCGCACAGGTCGATCCAGCCGGCGAACTCCTCCGGAACCGGCTCCCCTTCGCGTACGAGCACGACCTGCTCGCCGAGTGACCGCGCGAGCTCCTCGGACGCGGCGTTGAACAGGCACACCACGGTCCCGCCGCCGAGCGTTCCCGGATCGTGCGCGGGACGCTCGCACGCGGTCCAGGTCCGCTCGAAGAGCGGCATCTCGACCACAGCCGACTCGGAGACGGTCCCGTCGGCGGGCCGGGCGGCGCCGGGGGCCTCCGAGGCGCCGGAGCCCTCAGGGACGTCCGGGGCCTCGAAGGGCCAGCACCGCATCCGGTCGAACGGGTACGACGGCAGCCCCACCAGGCGCGCGCCAGCCGGAGGCGCCCAGTCCACGTGTCCGCCGTTCACCCAGTGCCGCCCCAGCTCCGCCAGGTCGCCAGGCCGCACGGCCGGCGGGCCGCCCACCAGGTCGCCCGGCGCCAGATCGTAGGGCGGCAGATCGTGGGGCGGCAGATCGCCGGGCGGCGGGCCGCCCGCCCGGACTCGGCCTCGCAGCACGTCGGTGGGCTCCGACCGGGCGAACCGCTCCAGCCGCTCGCACAGCTCCCTCACCTCGGAGACGACCAGCGCGAGCCGCTCGCGCAGCGGCTCGCGTCCGATCTGGAGCGTGTAGGCGACGTCGGCGAGGCTCTCGGGCGTCGCGCGCAGGTGCCCGGCCAGCCGACCGGCCATGGCGCGCAGCCGCCTCTCGTCGTGCGCCGACAGCACCATCAGCTGCGGTCCTCCGGCGGGCCTGCCGATCTCGGGCGCGCCGATCTCGGGCGCGCCGATCTCGGGCGCGCCGATCTCGGGCGCGCCGATCTCGGGCGTGCCGATCTCGGTGGGCGTGCCGGTCTCAGTTGGCGGTGGTTCTTCGAGCACTGCGTGCGCGATCGTCCCTCCGGCGCCGAACGAGCTGATGCCCGCCCGCCGGGGTGCGCCGCCGGGCCCCTCGGGCCAGTCGGCCGCCTCGCGCTGCACCCGGAAGGGGATCTCGTCCCAGTCGATGTCCGGGTTGAGCTCGTCGGCGTGCAGGGACGGCACGAGCCGCCGGTGCCGCAGCTGCAGCACGATCTTGGTGAGCCCGGCGATGCCGGCGCCCGACTCGACGTGCCCGAGGTTGGACTTGACCGACCCGATCGGGATGCTCCCCGGCGCCAGCCCGGCCTGCCCGAACACCCGCATGAGGGCGTTGATCTCGATGGGGTCGCCGAGCGCGGTGCCCGCGCCGTGGCATTCCAGGTAGCCGATGCCGGCGGGGTCCACCCCCGCGTCGGCGAGCGCGCGGGCCACGAGGTCACCCTCCTCGACCGGGCTGGGCACCACCCAGCCGTTGGTCCGGCCGGAGTGCACCACTGCGGTGCCCCTGATCACGGCGTGGATCCGGTCGCCGTCCGCCTTCGCCCTGGACAGCGGCTTGAGCAGGACGATCCCGGCGCCCTCGGCGGGCACGAAGCCGTCGCCGCCCGCCCCGAAGCTGTGGCAGCGCCGGTCACCGGCGGTCAGCCGCATCCGGGCGTGCTGGATGAACTTGTTCGGGTGCAGGTTGAGGTTGACGCCGCCGGCCATCGCGAGCTCGCACTCCCCCTGGCGCAGCGACCGGACCGCGAGGTGCAGCGCCGCCAGCGAGGACGAGCACATCGTGTCGATCGACATGCTGGGCCCCTTGAGGTCCAGGTGGTAGGAGACGCGGTTGGCCACGCCGCCCGGGGTCGCGCCGGTGTCCGTGGGCGTGCCGCGCAGGCTCTGCTCAACGCCGAAGAAGGGATACTCGTTGTACATCACGCCCGCGTAGACGGCCACGCTCGATCCGTGCCGGTCGCGCAGCCGGGTGCGCGGGTAGCCCGCGTCCTCCAGCGCCTCCCAGGCGACCTCGAGAAAGACGCGCTCCTGCGGGTCCATGAGGGCCGCGTCGCGCGGGGTGATGCCGAACAGCAGTGGGTCGAAGTCGGTCACGCCGTCGAGGAAGCCGCCCCACATCAGGTCCACCGGCCAGCCGTCGCGGGTCCGGCCGTCCGGGACGCGGGAGAGCGAGTGCCGCCCGGCGGCCAGGTTCTTCCAGAACGCCGCCAGGTCGGGGGCGTCGGGGTAGCGCCCGGCGATCCCGATCACGGCGATCGCGTCGTCGTCATCCGGTTCGGGCCGTTCGGGCTCGGGGGTCCGCGGAGCGGGCGCTTTGGCGGACAGCGCGGCGGCGACGCCGGCGAGGTCCCGGTGCTCGAAGAAGAGCGTTCGCGACCGCTCGCCCAGGTCCCGCTCCAGCCGCTCGTTGAGCTGGGCGATCTGGTACGAGGTCAGCCCGTACTGCTCCAGCGGCACGCGCAGGCCCAGCCGGTCCGCGTCGATGCCCGAGATCTCGGCGTAGACGCCCTTGAGGTACTCCCCCATCTCGTCCGTGGCGATCTGAGGTGTGGCCGGCTCCGTCCGCTCGATCCAGTACGGCTCGGCCGCGAACGGGTAGGCGGGCAGCGCCACCCGCCCGGGGGCCTCCGGCCAGAACCGCTCCCAGTCCACCTCCTGCCCGGACACCCAGACGGCGGCCGCCTCGGCCTCCGTCCGGATGTCCGTCGCCTGCGGGTCGGACGCTCCGCCGGGGTGGTCGGCGGCATGGAGGCGTTCGGCGGTGCCGGGCAGTTCGGCGGCACCGGGGCGGTCCGCGGCACCGGGCAGTTCGGCGGTGCCGGGGCGGTCGGCGTCGCCGGACAGCACGGATGCGTGCGCCCTGCCCGCCGCGAACGCCTCCAGCCCTTCCTGCAGCCCCTCCACGTCGCGGCAGACGACGGCGAGCCGGTGCGCGAGGGCGGCGCGCCCGGTCTGGGTCGTGTAGGCGACGCGGCTCAGCCCCGGCTCCCCGGCCTCGGCGGTCTCGGCGACCCCGGCAGTCTCGACAGCCCCAGGGGTCCCGGCGACCCCGACAGCCCCGGCGACCCCGACGGTCCCGGCGGTCCCGGCGGCCCTGATGGTCTCGACAGCCCCGGCGGTCCCGGGGGCCCCTGCCGTCCCGGCGGTCTCGGCGATCTCGGCGGCGAGCCGGCGCGCGGCGGTCACGAGTTGCTGCCCGGTCGCGGCGGACACCAGCACGGCGTGCTCCCGGCCGTCGTCGGGCGCGGCCCCCTGGGACTCCCCGGGAAGGGGCGCGCGGACGACGGCGTGCGCGTGCGTCCCGGTCGCCCCGAAGGCGTTGATCAGTGCCCGCCGCCGTTCGCCGGTCCACGGCCGCGTCTGCTCGGGCACGGTGACCGCGTCGGTGGGCGGCTCCGCGAGGAGGGTGGGCGCCAGCAGTCCGTGCCGGATCTGCAGCAGCACCTTGGCGAGCTGGGAGGCGCCCGAGGCGGCTTCGAGGTGGCCGATGTTCGGCTTGAGCGTGCCCGCCGCGACGGGCTCGGCCCGCCCGGCGAAGACCTCGGTGAGCGCCTCCGCCTCGGCCGCGTCGGCCAGGGAGGCACCGGCCGCCGCGCTCTCGACATAGCAGACGTCGTCGGGCCCGGCCCCGGCCCGCTCCAGGGCGCGGCGCATGGACTCGGCCATGGCATCGGCGTTCGGCGCGGTGAAGCGTCCGCTGCGGCCGGTGTGCGCGACCCAGGTGGCCTCGACCACGCCATGGACCGCGTCCCCCTCCCGGACGGCGTCCACGACGGGCCGCAGCAGGAAGGAGCCGACGCCCTCGCCCACGGTCCAGCCCGGCCGGTCGGCGGCGAAGGCGGCGGCGCCGGCCTCGTCGGCCAGCAGGCCGAGCCCGGCCAGCAGCCCGGCGTGATAGGGGTCGGCGAGCAGGTTGACGCCCGCGACCACGGCCGCGTCGCAGTCACCCGAGCGAATGGCCTGGGCGGCCAGGTGCAGGGCGGTCAGCGTGGAGGAGCACGAGGTGTCCACGGCGATGCTCGGCCCGGTGAAGCCGAAGAAGTACGAGACGCGGTTGACCATGTCGGAGGCCGTCGCCGAGACCACCGCCGGGCCGCCCGCGCGCCAGGCCGCGGCGCCCGCGTGCTGGTAGTCGTGCCACATCGAGCCGACGAAGACGCCCACCCTGGGCGCGCTCCTGTGCAGCGAGGCCGGGGTGTGCCCGGCGTGCTCCAGGCACTCCCAGACGCTGTGCAGCAGCAGGCGGAGCTGCGGGTCCAGCGTCGCGGCCTCCTTCGGCGAGACGTGGAAGAGCAGGCTGTCGAAGCGGTCGATGTGCTCCAGGTAGCCGCCGGGCCGCTCGCCTCTCGGGTTCGGGCCGACGCTGCGGGTGCCGGTGCGGAGGTTGCGCCAGAAGCTGTCCAGGTCGTCGGCGCCGGGGTAGCGCCCGGCCATGCCGATCACGGCGAGACCAGGCGGCTGCGTCTCAGGCGCGGACTCCGTTCGCGGTGCGGACTCCGTTCGCGGTGCGGAGAAAACGGGCGCGGTGTCGCGGGTCGCGTACTCGGCTGGGCCGCCCAGGAACGCCTGCAGGAAGTGGTGCCCGTCGTCGAGATCGAGCTGGTCACGGATGCCGTCGAAGGCCACCTCGCCGATGGGGCAGAGCCCGATGCCACAGGCCGCCTGGCCGGTCATCAGCAGCTGTCCGAGGTAGCCCGCCTCCAGGGTCAGGTATCGCAGGCTCTGCTCGCCGTACAGCGGCTCGATGCCCTTGACCTGGCCGATCAGGTAGAGGCTGAAGCCGGCGCGATCGTACAGGTCGCGGTTGTAGACGAAGTGCGCCGAGCGGCCGATCTCCGGGCGGCCGTTCACCAGTTGGAGCGCGTGCTCGCTCGGGTTGTAGTAGTAGATCCCCTCGGCCACGCCGTCGATCGCGCCCCTGGTGACGTGCAGGTACGCCTGCACCGCGTAGGTGTCTCCGGCCGACGGGTACAGGTGACGCTCGCGGTCGCCGAGCCGCCGCTCGCGCAGCAGGCTGAGCAGCCGGCACAGCGACCGGTACGGCAGGGAGCCGGGCTCGAAGTCGCGCACGCTCGCCCGCCACGCGAAGTGCTCCTCGGGCACGTCGATCCGGTCCAGCCGGATGAGGCTGGCGTCCGGCTCCAGCGGGCGCAGGTTCCACCGGCCGGCCTTGAACGCCTCCCGGTCCTCGGCCGAGAAGAAGTCGACCTCGCCCGGCTCGCTCACCTCGGCGGCGGGCGCCTCGGCCGACCGCACGGGCTCCTCGGCACGCGGCCCTTCGGCACGCGGCCCTTCGGCACGTGGCCCTTCGGCACGTGGCCCTTCGGCACGCCGCGCTTCGGCGGGCGGTTGGTCGGCGAGCGGTTGGTCGGAGCCGCCCGCCATCGCGGCGATGCCGGTGACGGTCGGGTTCTCCAGCAGCAGCGCCACGGGGACGCGCTTGCCGTACCGCTTCCGCAGCGCCTTGGAGACCTGGACCATGGTGAAGGACGTGACGCCCTGGTCCCAGAGGTCCTGCCCGACATCGACCTCGTCGACTCCGAGCAGTTCGGCGAACAGCTCCGCGATCTCCGTCACCGCCGAGGCCGCCACCTCCGCGGCGCGCTCGGGAACGGGCTCCGGGACGGGCCTCGGGACGGGCTCGGAGGCACGCTCCGGAACGCGCTCGAAAACGGGCTCGGAGACAGGCTCCGAGACGGGGACAGGGACGGGCTCGGGGACGGGCTGGGGGACGGGCCCCGCGACGGGGACAGACTCGGGGACGGGGACAGACTCGGGGACGGGGACAGGCTCGGGGGCGCGCTCGCCGAGCGGCCACGGAAGCGCGTCACGGTCCAGCTTGCCATTGGAGGTGGCCGGGAACGTGGTCACGAACGCCACGTGGTTGGGCACCATGTACGCCGGCAGCGTCTCGGCCGCGTGCCCGCGCAGCTCCCCTACGTCGGGCTCCTCACCCTCGGCCACCACGTACGCGACCAGCTTCCGCTCGCCGGACCGGTCGTCGCGGGCCAGGACGACGACGTCCCGGACGCCCGGGTGCTGCCGCAGCCGGTGCTCGATCTCGCCCGGCTCGACCCGGAATCCGCGGATCTTGACCTGGGTGTCGGCCCGTCCGAGGAACGTGATGTTCCCGTCGGGCAGCAGGGCGGCCCGGTCGCCGGTCATGTACATGCGCCCGCCCGCGAACGGGTCGGGCACGAACCGCTCGGCGGTGAGCTCGGGCTGGTTACGGTAGCCGAGGCTCAGACAACGGCCGCCAATGAACAGGTCGCCTTCGACGCCCTCGGGGCAGGGCCGCCGGTTCTCGTCAAGGATGTGGTAGAGGGCGTCGTCGATCGGTCGGCCGTACGGGATGCTCCGCCACGAGGGGTCGATCTGCCCCACCTCGAACCAGTTCGACCAGACGGTGGCCTCGGTGGCGCCGCCCAGGCTGACCACCCGCGCCCGCGGGAAGGTCGCGCGTACGGCGTCCGGCAGCGGCAGCGGCGTGTAGTCGCCGCTGAGGAAGACCAGCCGCAGGTCGCCGGTGCCCTCGTGGCCCGGCAGGTCGGCGAGCAGCGGGGCGAGCTGGTTGAGCGTGGTGGGCGCGGAGTTCCAGAACGTGATGGGCTCGTCGAGCAGGATGTCCAGCAGCAGCTCGGGGTCGCGCTGCTGACCCTCGTCGGCGATGTAGAGCGAGGCGCCCCGGCCGAGCAGTCCGAAGATGTCGAAGACCGACAGGTCGAAGCCGAGCGAGGTGACGCAGAGCCCGACGTCGGAGGCGTCGAACTCGAAGGTGCGGTAGCACCAGTCGAGCAGGTTGAGCAGCGGCCGGTGGCTGACCTCGACGCCCTTGGGCTTGCCCGTGCTGCCTGAGGTGAAGATCACGTAGGCGAGGTCGTCCACGGTGTTCACCAGGGGCGGGTCGCCACGGTCGTCGCCGTCCGCGGCGAGCTCGACGGTGCGCACGCCCTCGGGCACCGCCCAGCCGGGCGTCTCCGGGCAGGTGAGCACGATCCCGGCGGCGGCGTCGTCCAGCATGACGGCGGCCCGCTCGTCCGGTAGCGACGGCTCGACGGGCAGGTAGGCGCCGCCCGCCTTGAGTATCCCGAGGACGGCGGCCACCATGTCCGGCCCGCGGCACAGGCGCACGCCGACCACCGTCCCCGGCCCCACGTCCAGCTCCTTCAGCCGCCAGGCGGCGGCGTTGGCCCGGCGGTTCAGCTCCCCGTACGTCATGGTCCCGCCGGCGTGCCGCAGCGCGACCGCGTCCGGCCGGGCGGCGGCCTGCCGCTCGAACAGCCGGTGCGCGGGGCGCAGCCGGTCCTCGAAGGCCGCGAACAGCTCGGCGAGGTCGGGGAACTCCGGCTCCAGCGCGTCCCAGTGGTAGTGCAGCCGGTCGCCCTCCCTGATGACGATGCAGTCGAGCGCGACGTCCGGGGTGTAGGTCATCCACGGCCCGGCCTCCACGCCGTCCGGCAGCGGGTGCGCGGTCAGGTCGAGAGTGCTGGTGTAGACGACGGGGAAGGCGTAGGCGCGGCGGCGGCGCTCCTTCATGACGTGACCGCGCAGCGTGGCCAGGCCGGTCAGAGCGCCGCTCGCGGCGTCGGCCTCGATCCGGTCCTGATAGGACTCCTCGTCGGTGACCCAGCTCAGCGCGGTGAACTCGCCGGGGCGCAGCGGCTCGGACTCGGCGGTCCAGCGCACCACGGACACGCTGAACGGGTCGGTGAAGCGCCGGCCCAGCGCGCCGGTCAGGGCGGCGAAGACGGTCTCGTCGGAGACCGCGGCGACGCTGCCGCTCAGCCGGACGCGGCGGGCGGGCGTGGTGGCAACCTCGGGTCCGGGCGGCAGGTCGCGGAACCGCTCGGTCCAGTAGCCGGCCTCACCCGAGTCCTCAAGAGCGTGCTCCCCAGGCGGGCGCGGCTCGGCGGTCGAGTCGGCGTAGAGCCGGAACAGCTCGCGCAGCACGAGGTGGATGCTCCGCCCGTCGAGCACGGTGAGGTCGACGGCCGCGTGCACCGTCTCGCCGGTGACCCGCAGCTCCCACTGCGGCCAGCGGCCCAGCGGGAAGGCCCGCCCCGCCATCTCCTCGACCTCGACCTCGGCGGTCTCAGGGATGCTCCAGTTCTCCGGCGCGTGCGGCCTGACCCGCAGCGTCCCGTCGTGCGTGACCTCCGCGCGCAGCGCGTCGTAGGCGGCCACCAGGCGCAGCCAGGCGCGTTCGAGCCGGTCCCGGTCCAGATCGCGGACGTGGAAGCCGTGGTAGACCTGGCAGCCGTCGTATCGGCACGAACCGGCCGCGCGGGCCACGTAGTACGCCTTCTGCAGCTCGTTCAGCGGCCGGATCTGCGCGTCTCCGGCGTCGGCGCTCAGGGCGCGCAGCGCGTTGGTGAAACGGGCGAACAGGGTCTCCGGCTCGCCGGGCGCGAAGCAGCCGGGCACCAGGTCCCAGCGCATCCGCAGCTCGCCGTCGAGCTCCCACATCTGGTGGTCGAGCGCGACGCCGGAGGTCTGGCTGAGCGCGTACGACACCGGCGGCACGGCCTCGTCGGGCCGGGCGTCCAGCAGGCTGGTGAAGACGACGGGCAGCGCCGTCCGCTCGCGCAGCTCGCGGAGCTCGCGCATGACGGTCACGCCGGGGACGGCCGCGTGGCCGAGGTCGCGCCACAACCGCCGGTGCACCTCCTGGACCGCCTCCTCCAGCGGCTCGCCCAACGTGCTCTCGGCGGCGAACACGGCCGTGCCGGTGAACGGCCCGACGACCTCGTCCACCTCGCGCGGCAGCCACGCCCGGCCGGTCGTGGTGACGGCCAGGGAGCAGGCCTCGCCCCTGCCGACCGTCTCGGCGAACAGGGTCAGCACCAGGGCGGTCGGCGAGACGTCCAGCTCGGCGGCCCTGGCGCGCAGGGCGCTCCACTGGGCGGCGTTCAGCGAGCCGGTCAGCGCGGACCGCGGCGAGCCGTCCGGCACACCGGCGGCGGGGCCGGGCGGCAGATCCGCCAGGCGACCCCGCCAGTAGTCCAGGTCCTCCTGGTAGCGAGGGCCCTGCCGGTGCGCCTCCAGCGCGCGCAGGCAGTCGCGGAGCGAGGGGGCGTCGTCTGCGAGGCGGTGGCCGGGGTCGCGGTAGCAGCGCCACCAGTCGCGCAGGAGCACGTCGAGCCCCCGCCCGTCGGTCACGCTCGCGTCGATGCCGAAGTGCACGGTCCCGGGGGTGGTGACCTCGACGGCGAACGGCGGCCAGACGCCGGGCTCGTAGCGCCGGTGCGCGAGGCGCTCGCGGGCGCCGGGCTCGTCCACCGGCAGCTCCCACGAGGGAGCCCGCTCCAGCACCCGCTGGGTGCCGTCCTCGCCCAGCTCCAGGCGCAGGGCGTCGTGGTGGTCGACGACGCGCTGCCAGGCTTCCCGCAGGCGTCCGGCGTCGACGCCGGGCACCTCGAACTCCCGGTAGACCTGGCAGCCGACCGGGTCTGGGGTGACGTCCTCGTCCGCGCCCATGACGTAGGCCTGCTGCAGGGGCGTCAAGGCGAACGGCTCGTGCCGCTCGCCGGGGGCCGCGCTGATCACCGGGGCGGCCGGGGCGACGTTCTTCTCCGTCCCGGCCAGCTCGGCGATCCGCTCGGCCAGCCGCGCCGGCGTCGCGCATTCGCCCAGCCGCTCGACGGGGAAGTCCAGCGAGAACTCCCGCTGGATCTCGAACCACACCCGTACCGCGGAGATCGAGTCGAGTCCGTTGTCCTTGAGTGACGCGTCGGGGGTCAGGTCCGCGCCGCCGGGCAGCGCCTCGGCCAGCAGGCGGACGACCGCCTCCGTCACGCGCTCGTTGTGCTCCATAAGCCTCCTCCGTCTCTGCGACGCTAGTGAGGAGGCCGCGCCCTGCCTGCTCAAGACTGAGCAGTCACCGAGAGACGTCCGGCCGTAGCTTTCGGACCATGCCTGATTCCTGGATAGCGGGCGGAGAGCCCAGAACCGACGCTCGGATCAGACTGTTCTGCTTCGCGCACGCGGGAGGCGGATCGGCGCTGTTCCGCAAGTGGGACAAGCACCTGTCGCCGGAGGTCGACGTCTGCCCCGTGGTGCTGCCGGGGCGCGAGTCGCGCATCCGCGAGCGGCCCTACCACCGCATGGAGCAGCTCGTGGGCCCGCTGTCGGAGGCCATCGAGCCGTACACCGACCGGCCCTTCGCGCTGTTCGGGCACAGTATGGGCGCCGCGGTGGCCTGGGAGACGGCCCGCCGGTTTCCTCCCGTCGCGCTGTTCGTGTCGGGGCGGCGCGCGCCGCAGCTGCCGACCCGCCGCCGCCGCTTCAGCGACCTGTCCGAAGACGAGCTGCTGTCCGAGCTGGGCAAGCTGAACGGCACGCCGTCCGAGGTGATGGGCCAGCGCAGCCTGCTGGAGCTGTTCCTGCCGAGCCTGCGCGCCGACTTCGAGCTGAACGAGTCGTACACGCCGCTGCCCGGCACCCGGCCGGACTGCCCGATCTCGGCGCTGCTCGGCGACGCCGACCCGGAGGTGGATCCGGACGAGATCGCCGCCTGGGCCGACGCCACCGGCGGCGGCTTCACGCTGCGCGTGTTCGGCGGCGACCACTTCTACCTCAAGGGCCCGCGGCCCGAGGTGCTGACGGCGATCCAGGAGGACCTGGACCGCCACCTCCTGAACGTCCGTTAACCGGCCTTGGACAAGGTCAACCGTCCTTGGACAGGTCGCGCAGCCGGGCTTCGAGCAGCCCGGCGGCGGCCTCCATCAGCCGGTCGGCGATGACGTCCACGTGCCTGGCCCGCCAGTCGGCCAGCTCCGTGCCCGCGACCCACCGGTTGAACGCGCCCATCGCCGGGCCGCAGTGCACCTGGTAGTCCACCTCGCGCCCGGCCTCGCCGCGCAGCGCCAGCCTGATCGTGTGCACGAAGTACCAGCGGAAGACGAGCGCCATCCGGTGCTTGGGGTCGCGCTCGGCGCGGGCCAGCTCGCCCGGCCTGCGCGCGGCCAGGAACGCCCGTGTCTCCTCCCACACCTCGTCGAAGGAGCGGCGGAAGAACTTGTCCTGGATCGTCCGCCTGGTCTTCTCGTCGATCTCCTCCAGCGAGCCGTACTGGCGGTAGAGCTGGTAGAGCTTGTTGGCGCGGGCCGGGAAGAGCGTGCCCTTCCTGGCCACCTGCACCTGCGCGCCCAGCTCGAACATGTCGCCGGCCGGGGCGTAGGCGGTGTCCTGCACGTCGAGCCCGGCGAGCAGGTCCTTGACGGCGTCGGACGTCCCCGCCTCCGGTGTGCACTGATTGACGCTGCCGGTGACGATGAAGTCGGCGCCCAGCACGAACGCGGCGGCGGCCGCCTCCGGGGCGCCGATCCCGCCCGACGCGCCGACCCTGATGCGCCTGGCATAGCCGTGCGCGGCCATCTCCTCGTCGCGCAGCCGCAGGATCGCGGGCATCAGCGCGTACGGCGAGCGCCCGTCGGTGTGCCCGGCCGAGTCGGCCTCGACGCAGAGGTCCGCGCTGACCGGCAGCTCCCGGGCGACCTCCGCCTCGGCCGCGCTCAGCGCCCCCTCCCGCACGAGCCTGTCCAGGACGGCCTGCGGCGCGGGCCGCATGAAGGCGCTCGCCACCTCGGGTCTGGAGACCTTGGCCAGCACGTGCCGGACGGCGACCGGCCGGCCGGACGCGTCACGGTGGGCGCCGCTGTAGCGGTAGCGCACGAGGGGCGCGGTGATGCGCGAGTAGGCGGCGGCCTCGACGTGGCGGACGTCGCGCCGCAGCAGCAGATCCACCGTCTCGCGCTCCAGGCCCTCCTCGTCGAAGCCGTAGAGCAGGTTCACGCCGTACGCGCCGTCCGGCCCGAGACCACTCTCGATCGTGTCGAGCGCCTGGTCGATCTCGTCCGGGGTGAGCCCGCCCGCGCCGAAGAAGCCCATCAGCCCGGCCTGGCCCATCCTGATCACGAGGTCGGCCGACGCGATGCCCTTGAACATCGACCCGGCCAGGTAGGCGTGGCGGACGCGGTAGTCCGCGCGGAACTCGGCGGAGCCGAGCGCGACCCCGGAGTCGCGGCCCAGGACTCCGGAGCCGAACGCGACCCCGGAGTCCCGGGCCGCCGGCGTCTCGACGGGATGGCGCCGGGTGACCTCCCAGAGCTTGCCGAGCACGTCGCCGGGGCCGATCTCTTCCAGCTCGCGCACGCCCTGGCCCATCAGGTAGCGCAGGCCGTCCACCCACCGCACCGGGTTGCAGATCTGGCGGCGCAGCAGCTCTGCCGCCTCCCCCGCCTCGTACGGGCGTCCGGTCACGTTGGAGATGACGGGCACTCGCGGCTCGGCGATGCGGACGCCGTCCAGCGCCTCGGCGAAGGCGGCGGCGGCCGGCTCCATGTAGCGCGAGTGCGAGGGGACGCTCACGCTCAGCGGCACCCACTTGCCTGGGGCGCTGCCGCTGAGCGCGTCGAGCTCGTCCTTGGGCCCGGCGAGGACCACCTGTTCCGGGGAGTTGTAGTTGGCGATGTCGACGCCGGTGCCCTGCAGCAGCTCCTCCAGCTGTTCCTGCCGGGCCCCGAGCACCGCCGCCATGGTGCCGCCGGACGCCCCGGACATCAGCTCGCCCCGCCGTTTGACCAGGCCGAGCCCGGTCTCGAAGTCGAAGCAGCCGGCCGCGAACAGCGCCGTGTACTCGCCCAGGCTGTGCCCGGCCAGGTAGTCCGGCCGGCCGCCCTCCTCCTGCCGGGCGAGGAAGCTCAGGGCGTTGACCGTGAAGAGCGCCGGCTGCACGTAGCGGGTCTCACGCAGCCGCACCGGGTCGTCGCACAGCTCGGCGACGGAGTAGCCGAGAATCTCGTCGGCGCGGGCGCACAGTTCGGGGTACCTCTCCAGGACGCCCGCCCCCATGCCCTTGCGCTGCGACCCCTGCCCGGGGAAAACCCACACGACGGACATCAGACGCGTTCCTCTCTAGCGTTCCCAGGGGAATCTCTTCTCGGTCGCGTAGTCGACGAGCCGCCGGCGCACCTCGGGGCTGGACATGAGCCTGCCGAACTCCTTGACCGCCACCTGCTCGGTCTCGTCCGAGAGGATCCACAGCTCGCGGAAGTAGCGCTTCATGTCCGTGACGATCGACCGGTCCAGCTTCGTCAGCCGGTACGCCAGCCGCCGCACGAGCGCCTCCGGGTCGTCCGTCACCTCGTCCACCAGGTGGAAGGCGGCGGCCTCCGCGGCGCTCACCGGCTGGGTGCTCAGCGTCATCGCGTACGCCTTCTGGAAGCCGGTGCGCCGGATCAGGAACGGCAGCACGCAGCACGGCAGCAGCCCCCACAACGCCTCGGGGAGGCTGAAGGTGCTGCGCTCGCTGGCGAAGACGAAGTCGCTGGCCGCGGCCAGCCCCACGCCGCCGCCCGCCGCCCGGCCGTCCACCCGCGCGACCACCGTCACCGGCGTCTCGGTGAAGCGCCGCAGCAGCCCGTAGAACGCCCGGCCGCCGTCCGCGACGTCGCCGCCGGCCGCCTCCTCCAGGTCCATGCCGGTGCAGAAGACGCCGTCCCCGCCCTCCAGCAGGAGGATGCGGCAGCCGGGCGTGCGCTCGGCCTCGTCCAGGGCGGTGTCGATCTCCTCGACGACGCGGTCGTCGATCGTGCCGCGCCGCAGCCTGTGCCGCATCGTCGCCGACGTCAGCTCCATCTGTACTCCCGGTGGAAGTCCGCGATGCGGTCCAGCACCAGCAGGCCGCGCCCGCCGAAGGCGTCCTCGTACAGGTCGCCGTACGGCTTGGGGTCCAGCACCGCGTCCCGCACCCCGAACGCGCGGTCGGCGCTCAGCTCGGTGAGCGCGTCCAGCTCCTCGACCACGATCTCGCGCCGGTCGTCCAGCGCCTCGGCGATGCCGCTGCGCCGCTGGGCCGGGATCACGCCGCTGAAGAACTCCGACGCGCAACCCGACCCGTACGAGAACAGCCCCGCCCGCTTCGGCGCGTCGAAGCCGCCGTTGTCGATGAGCGAGCACAGCGCCAGGTAGAGCGCGGCCGAGTAGGTGTTGCCCACCCGCACCCCGTAGGCCAGGGACGGCGCGACCCGCGCCTCGAAGTCGGCCTCGATCTCGCGCGGCCCCAGCCCTTTGAGCTTGCGCAGCAGCATCCGGTGCGCGCCCTTCACCATGCCGGCGAACGGCGTGTGCAACGCCAGGTAGTCGAAGGTGTCCACGATGTCGGCCCCGGTCACCCGCCGCTCGTAGACCGCGAAGCACTCCTCGACGCAGCGCATGTACGCCAGCAGCGACAGGTCGGGATCGACCGCGTCCGTGTCGTGCCGCGGCCTGGCCGTGTCCATCACCTCAAAGGTGTGGTAGCCGTTGGCGCCCGGATCGAGCCGCAGCACCCGCGCGTCCTCGCCGACCAGCATCGCCACCGCCCCGGCACCCTCCGACGGCTCCCAGTAGGTGGACTTCGCCGTGCCGCTGGCCGCGTCCGTGGCGATGGCCAGCGCCTTAACCCCGGGGATCGGGCTCGCGCCCACGACGGCGGCCGCGCTCTGCAGCGCGGCCGTCCCGCCGTAACAGGCGTGCTTGACCTCGAACGACCGGCAGGCGGGGTTCAGCCCCAGATGGTGGTGGATGTACGTGCTGATCGGCTTGCCGAAGTCGAGCCCCGACTCCGTGCCGACGACCAGCAGCTCGATCCGGTCCTTCTCCTCCGGGGTGAGCGCGTCCACCAGTGGCCTCGCGGCGTTCACCGCGTTGGTGACCGGGTCCTCGCAGGGCAGGTTGACCGAGCGCTGCTCCATCATCAGGTTGCCGAAGCGGTTCACGTCCAGGCCGCGCGCGTCGAACAGCGCGCGAACGTCCGTGTACGCCCTGCCGACGTACGCGTTGATCGCCTCGATCCCGGCAGCCATGGGCTAGGGCACCATCAGGACGTCGTTGATGCTGGCCGGCACGAACAGCCGGTCCCACTGCCCGCCGCCGTGCCGCTCCGGCACCCGCTCCACGTCGTAGACCTCTTTGCGCATGCCGTCGCCCCGGTCCACCTCCTGCACCGCCTGGTAGTCGTCCAGCTCGCGCAGGTGGATGAGGGCGTGGACGCGGTCCTGCTGCCCCCACGTCTGTTCGTAGATGTAGGCCGTGGCCCGGCCTTCGAGGCTGTTGTTGACGTACTGCGACCAGTCGTAGAGGAACTGCCGTCCCTCCTCGCGCAGCTCGTAGCGCACGTCGGCGCTGCGCAGCACGATCGCCCCGGCGGTCGCCGAGTTGAGCTGCTCCTTCTGCGTGGTCTGGTGGGTCGCGGGCGGCACGAACGTGCCCGGCACGTCGTGCACGTCGTCGGTGAACCCATGCTGCGGGCACATGATCGTCTCGCGCAGGCTGCCGTAGACGAACATCTTCTCCCAGTTGCCGCCGCCCTTCTTGGGCAGCCGGTCCTTGAGCGAGATCTGCTGGAACGCCTCGTCGTGGTCGACCATGTCGAGGAGCTTGCTGTACTTCTCGGGGGACTTCATGTGCACGAACCAGTGCAGCCGCTCGCGTACGCCGAAGACCTCCTCGTAGCAGAAGGTCGTGGCGACGCCGGCCTGAGCGCGGTTCATGTAGTCGAGCAGGTCGACGCTGAAGTCGCGGCCCTCGCGGGCCATGCCGTACTCCAGCATCCCCACACGATGGATGATCAAGCCCGCGTTACCCGAGTGCAGCAGCTGGTCGGGGGGCAGGGTGGTCTGATACTGCGCCGGCTTCGTCATGCCCCGAATGTCACCCACGGGCGCGGGGACGTCCGCTCAATATTGAGCAGGCCCCTCGGAGGCGTCCGTCCATGGCAGGAGGGCTGGGCTCAATATTGAGCAGCAGGACACTCCCCTGATCGGCTTAGCCTCTCGTGTGCCTGACATGCCTCTGGGAGCCCACGAACTGCTGGTCTTCATGCTGCAGCTGGGCCTGCTCCTCGGTCTCGCCGTCCTGCTCGGCCGCCTGTCCGTACGCCTGCGCATGCCCGCCATCGTCGGCGAGCTGACCGTGGGCGTGCTGCTGGGCCCTTCCCTGCTCAACCAGCTGGCCCCCGGCCTGAAGTTCACCCAGCTCCACCTGCTGGACGCGGTGGGCCAGGTCGGCGTGCTGCTGCTCGTCGCCATCACCGGCATCCAGCTCGACTTCGGCCTCGTCCGCCGCCGCGGCTCCACCGCCGCCAAGGTGAGCATCGCCGGCCTGGTCGTCCCGCTGGCGCTCGGCGTGGCCACCGGCTACCTGCTGCCCGCCTCCCTTCTCGCCGAGGGCACGAGCGTCACCGTCTTCGCCCTGTTCCTCGGGGTGGCCACCTGCGTCAGCGCCATCCCGGTGATCGCCAAGACGCTGACGGACATGAAACTCCTGCACCGCAACGTCGGCCAGCTCTGCCTGACCGCCGGGATGGTGGACGACGCGTTCGGCTGGTTCATGCTCTCGATCGTCTCCGCCATGGCGACCACCGGCGTGCGCACCGGCCAGGTCGTGCTGTCGCTGATCTCCCTCGTCGCCCTCGTGCCGTTCGCCATCTGGATCGGCCGCCCGCTCGTCCGCTGGACGATGCGGGCCGCCACCCGATCCGCGGAGCCCGGCCCGGCCGTGGCCGTCGCCGTGGTCCTGGTGCTCCTGTCGGCCGCCGCCACGCACGCGCTCGGCCTGGAGGCCATCCTGGGGGCGTTCGTCTGCGGCATCCTCATCGGCCGCTCGGGCCACGCCGACGCCGAATGGCTGGCCCCGCTGCGGACGATCGTCCTCAGCGTCCTCGCGCCCCTCTTCTTCGCGACGGCCGGCCTGCGCATGGACCTCACCCTGCTGGCCGAGCCCGCCGTCCTGGCCGCGTCCGGCGTCGTCCTGGGCGTGGCCGTCGTCGGCAAGTTCCTCGGCGCCTACCTGGGGGCCCTGCTGAGCCGGATGAGCGGCTGGGAGGCCCTCGCGCTCGGGGCCGGCATGAACGCCCGCGGGGTCATCGAGGTCATCGTGGCGATGGTCGGCCTGCGCCTCGGCATCATCAACACGCAGATGTACACCATTGTGATCGTCGTCGCGATCGTCACCTCCCTGATGGCCCCGCCGCTCCTCCGCATCGCGATGAGACGCGTCGAGATCACGAGCGAGGAACGCCTCCGCCGAGCCGCCCAGGACCAGCTCGTCAAGCCCTGACATCCGGCCCCCACGCCGACGGCTGGACACACGCCCTCACCATCAACGGCCCCCGGTCCCTGAAGCGGGCCTGCCTGTCCGTGGACGACCGCCAGAACGTGGCCACCATCTGGAAATGCGGCAAAGCGGATCATAGGCTTACTGCCCATGCGTTCAGAAGCCTCTGACGCCCGCCCCCCGGACGGACGCCGGGCCCCGCGCCCACCGTGGAAAGACGTGATGCCGAAAGTGCGCAGAATCGCGATGACGCGGCATTGTGTTCGATGCTGCTGATAGCGGTGCGGCACCGCCAACTCGATTCCCCAGCACACGGACATCGGCCACTTCGGCCATGTCATGGCCAACGGCTTCCGCGCGTCTCACCCCGAATACGACGCGGCTTCGTCCGGTGGCCACCTCAGCCATCCGATCTCCCCCGAAATCGGAGCATCGTGACAAGTCGTAACAAATTCGACCAGTGGTCGTATTTCGAGGAGCGAGGCCTGACAGACAGGTTCGCGGGCACCTGGGTCGAGTCGGGCGACACCGATGCCGTGGCCGTCCTGCTCGGCGCGGACCTCGCCTCCCGCCAGGACTGCGACCTCGCAACCGCCATGACCCACTACCGGCCGATGGCCTTCACCGAACGCGTCTGGGCCGGGCCCCACTCCGACGGATGGACCCACGCCCTCACCATCAGCGGCCCACCCCCGGTGACCACGGGCCTGACCGAAGCCGGCCTGCGTTTCCTCCAGATCCGCACCACCGACGCCTACGTCCACGATCTCCTCTATGGCGACGGCGTCACGACCGCCTGGGCGACCCAGCGCTGGTACGGCGAGGTCCTCGCTGACCCCGGCTCCATGGTCGAGCCCTACCTCCGGGAAGTCGGCCGCCCGACGATGCCGGAGGCCGTGCACTCCGGATCCTGGATCACCGAACCCGAGGACCACAACCGGATCTGCCTGGAGACCTATCTCTTTCTCACCGGGCGCATGAGCGGCCGGTTCATCGACCGTGAATGGCTGGGCGAGAAGAGAAGCCTCTACACCGTCCCGTTGTCGGCGGTGATTTAGCGGAGCACGTCGCCCTCGGCGCCTCGCCCTCTTGGGTCGGGACGTTCGCCGGCCCACTTGATCGCGCAGTCTGCTCAGTGCCCGTGTGTTAGCAGGGGTGCTGACGAGATGTCCAACCTGCGACCGTCATGATCGCCGGGCCGGTACCCGCAGAAGGCGAGGTGCCGATGTGAATCTTGGGTTGGACGTCACCGCTCCGTGCCCCGCTCAGCAGGGATCAGGAGCGATGTGACCCGACCGGCGAACAGCAGCGCCCACCCTGACACGATCAACACGATGGGCTTCGCCAACTCCGCCACAAGCATCCACATCGGGTACACGCCCGTGTCCGAGTAGTACTGCGGTGGACTGTAGAGCAGGCCCCGGACCAGCCCCCATAAGACGAGCAGGACTCCCGCGACGGTGAAACCCATCGTGATCACACGCATGTGCCCGCATCATAGGCCCCCTTGTGATCGCGGAGATGAGCGGCGGGCGTGCCTGACCGTCGGCCGGATCAGCGCCGTTCCACGGCGGGAAACAGCCGGCCACCTCTGAATCCCTCGAGATGGTCCGTGGCGGAGGTCCAGGTGATCCGCAAGATGACGCTTCCGGCCATGAACAGTTCAGCGATGGCGCACTATTCTGCATTGCTAAGTACCGGTAGTCAGTGTTACTTTGTACCAGTAGCTAGCGACACCAAGTAGCTGAAGGGAGGTGCCTATGGGCAAGCTCGTGACGGAGATGCTCAAGGGAACGTTGGAGGGCATCGTCCTGGCGATCCTGTCCGTCCGTCCCGCCTACGGCTACGAGATCACGGCGTGGCTGCGCGATCAGGGCTTCTCCGACATCGCCGAAGGCACCATCTACGCCCTGCTGGTCCGGGTCGAGCAGCGCGGCCTGGTCGACGTGGAAAAGGTCCCGTCCGAGAAGGGGCCACCGCGCAAGGTGTACTCCCTCAACGCTCAGGGACGGGAGTACCTCGAAGAGTTCTGGAGGACCTGGAGCTTCCTCGCAGAACGGCTCGAACAGCTCCGCGAGGGAAACAAGCAGACATGACTACCGGGTCGGACAAGCCGAAGAGCCGCTACCTGCAGTACCTGGAGATCGTCACCGGGTCATTGGACGAGAAGAAGCGCTGGCGGCAGTACAAGGCGCGCATCAAGCAGCTTCCCGACGACTACCGCACGGCCGTCGAAGCGCTGGAGCGATACCTGATGCACTTCGGGCCGGCGGACGGCGCCGGTGCGATGGCGATGTTCGAGGACCTGGCCGATCTGTTCGAGCAGAGCGTGGCCGACGGCACCCCGATCCGCGACATCTTCGGGAACGACCCGGTGGAGTTCGTCGAGGCGTTCGTGGCCAACTACCCGATCGGCCAATACAGGGTCCGCGAGCGCAACCGCTTCACCAGCGCCATCGCACGCGCCGCCGGCGAGAACACCGCGACAGAGGACAGGACGGACCGATGACGACACAGCAGACCCCGGCGATCCACGTGCATGGCCTGGAAAAGTCGTACAAGGAGCTGCGGGTGCTGCGCGGCGTGGACTTCACCGTGGCGCGGGGCAGCATCTTCGCCCTGCTCGGCACCAACGGGGCGGGCAAGACCACGGTCGTGAAGATCCTGTCCACGCTGCTCAAGGCCAACGCGGGAACGGCCCGCGTGAACGGCTTCGACGTCGCCACGCAGGCCGCGGACGTACGCGAGTCCATCAGCCTCACCGGGCAGTTCGCCGCCGTCGACGAGATCCTCAGCGGGCGGGAGAACCTCGTGCTGGTCGCCCGGCTGCGGCATCTCAAGGATCCGGGCGCGATCGCGGATGAGCTGCTCGCCCGCTTCTCGCTCACCGACGCGGGCGGACGGAAGGTCGCGACGTACTCCGGCGGCATGCGCCGCCGCCTGGACATCGCGATGAGCCTGATCGGCAACCCGCCGATCATCTTCCTCGACGAGCCGACGACCGGGCTCGACCCGCAGGCGCGCATCGAGGTGTGGCAGGCCGTCAAGGAACTCGCCGCCCAGGGCACCACGGTGCTGCTCACCACGCAGTACCTGGACGAGGCCGAACAACTCGCCGACCGGATCGCGATCCTCCACGAGGGCCGGATCATCGTCAACGGCACCCTGGCCGAGCTCAAGCAACTGCTCCCGCCCGCCAAGGTCGAATACGTCGAAAAGCAGCCGACCCTCGAGGACGTCTTCCTCACCCTCGTCGGCACGAAGGCATAAGGAGCAATGATGAGCAAGCACTTCTTCGGCGACACCGCCGTCCTGCTGGGACGGTCCCTGCGCCACATCACGCGCAGCCCGGACACCATCGTCACAACCGTGATCATGCCGATCGCCATGCTGCTGCTGTTCGTCTACGTGTTCGGCGGCGCGATCAGAACAGGGTCGGATTCGTATGTGAACTACATGCTGCCCGGCATCCTGCTCATCACGGTCGCCTCGGGCATCGCCTACACCGCGTACCGGCTGTTCATGGACATCAAGGGCGGCATCTTCGAGCGCTTCCAGTCGATGCCGACCGCGCGGTCGTCGGTGCTGTGGGCGCACGTGCTGACCTCGCTGGTCGCCAATCTGGTCTCGCTCGTGGTCGTGATGCTCGTGGCCCTGCTCATGGGCTTCCGCTCGGGGGCGGGAGTGCTGGCGTGGCTGTCGGTGGCGGGCATCCTGATCCTGTTCACCCTGGCGTTGACCTGGATCGCCGTCATCCCCGGCCTGTCCGCCACGACCCTCGAAGGCGCGAGCGCGTTCTCCTACCCGCTCATCTTCCTGCCCTTCCTCAGCTCGGCCTTCGTACCCACCGACACCATGCCCGGCCCGCTGCGCGTCTTCGCCGAGAACCAGCCGGTGACCTCCATCGTCAACGCCATCCGCGACCTGTTCGCCCAGCAGCCGGTCGGCAACGACATCTGGATCGCCCTCGCCTGGTGTGCCGGCATCCTGATCGTCGCGTACGGCTTCGCCATGAACACCTACCGCCGCAAGATCTCCTAGGGCGTATCGATCGAGCGTGTCCCGATCCCGATGATCGTGAAGGAAAGATCATGACTGAGTCCCCCCACACCGTCACGACGATGCCGGCCGAGCGCCAGCCCGGCTGTCCCTTCGACCCGCCCAAGGAGCTGATCGAGGCCCGCGAGCAGAGCCCGATCAGCCGCTTCCCCTTCCCCGACGGGCACCAAGGCTGGCTGGTCACCGGCTACGACCTGGTCCGATCGATCCTGGCCGACTCGCGGTTCAGCTCCCGCAAGGAGCTCATGCGCCACCACCCGACCATCGACTACGGCGACCTCGAGGTCCCCCCGGCGCCGCCCGGCGAGTTCCTGCTCATGGACGAGCCTCAGCACGGCCGCTACCGCAAACCGCTGGTCGGCAAGTTCACCGTCCGCCGGATGCGGCAGCTCACCGAACGCGTCGAGCAGGTCACCGCCGAGCACCTGGACACCATGGAGCAGGCCGGCCCGACGGCCGACCTGGTGACCGCGTTCGCCAAGCCCATCCCCGCCGTCATCATCTGTGAGCTGCTGGGCGTGCCGTACGAGGACCGAGGCCGCTTCCAGGAGAACATCGACAAGTTCCTCGGCGGCGAGGCCGGCGACGAGGAGCTGATCGCGGCCTACATCGCGACGCAGCAGTATCTCGCCGAACTGGTGACGGCCAAGCGCGCCGACCCCACCGACGACGTGCTCAGCGACCTGCTCGACAGCGACCTCACCGACGAGGAGCTGAAGGGGATGGCCCTGATCCTGCTGTCGGCCGGATTCGACACCACCGCCAACATGCTGGCGCTGGGCACCTTCGCGCTGCTGCGGAACCCGGAGCAGCTCGCCACGCTGCGCACCGACCCCACCCTCACCGACCAGGCCGTGGAAGAGCTGCTGCGCTACCTGAGCGTCGCCAAGCAGTTCCACAGGGTCGCGCTGGAGGACGTCGAGCTGGACGGCCACACCATCACGGCCGGCACGACGGTCATCCTGTCCCTCAACACCGCCAACCGCGACCCCGACCGCTTCCCTGACCCCCACGTACTCGACCTGCGCCGGCAGGACGGTGGCCACCTGGCCTTCAGCCACGGCATCCACCAGTGCCTGGGCCAGCAGCTCGCCCGCGTCGAGCTGCGGGTCGCGCTTCCCGCTCTGCTCAACCGCTTCCCCACGCTCCGCCTGGCCGTACCGGCCGACGAGGTCGCCCTGCGCCCGGAGGCCGCCGACATCTACGGGGTCAAGAGCCTCCCGGTCACCTGGGACGCGTAACCACGAACCGATGACAGGCTGTCGGTCAGCTTGTGCAGGTCCGGGGAGCCCGGCTCGTACACGGCGTGCCGCCCGTCGACGGCCTCGAACCCGATCAGGTCCCAGCCGCCCTCCTCGATGCGCCACAGCACCCGGGGTGCGACGGCCGCCACGTACGGGGCGATCATCCATTCCAGGTCCTGGGTACGGCGGCCCTCAAAGCAGTGTGCTTTGAGACCCGGATCGACGGGTGGCAGGTGCCGAACGTGCGTCCCTCGCAGAGCTTCTGCGGTCATGGGCGCGCTGGTGTCGTTTCCGGGCCGTAGCGGGCGCGCATCTGGTCGCCGGCGGCCGGGCCAGCGGTGAAGAGGAAGCGCGGGTCCGAGACCTCCAGGCCCGTCGCCGGGTCGATGACGGCCGGTTCCACCTCGCGGCCGGTGGCCGAGTCGATGAGGATCATGGCCCGTTCCCCGGGTTCCAGTTGGGCGTTGCGCCAGGCGGCCATCGCGACGAGGACCGGCCTCAGCGAGCGGCCGAAGTCGGTGAGCACGTACTCGTGCCGGACCGGGCGCTCCTGGTAGACCCGCCTGGCGAGAATGCCGTGGTCCACGAGCGTCCTGAGCCTGGCGGTGAGCATGCTGGAGGACAGGCCGATGTTCTCCTCGAACTGGTCGAAGCGGGTGTAGCCGTCGAAGCAGTCGTGCAGGATCAGCACGGTCCACCACTCGCCGATGTACGACATCGCCGTGGACAGGGGGCATTCGCGGTCCTCGACGCGGACGCGTGCGGGCATCAAGTCCTCCTCCGGGCCTCTGGGGCGTCGAGCGCGCCGGGCCACCCCATTTACTGCTAATCTAGCAGCTACTATGACTGCGAAAATAGAAGTGACTAGCGCCGACGCCTTCGCCCCCTACAGCGCCTCAGCCCTGCCCGAGGTCGTGGTCGCGTACCTCGACGCCCACGACGACAAGCGCCACGCCGACGCCTCGGCCACGTTCGCGCCGGCCGCGACCGTGCTCGACGACGGGAACACCTACGAGGGCATCGACGCGATCCGCACCTGGATCCGGAGGTCCTCCCACGAGTACACCTACACCAGCACCCGCATCGGACAGCACCTGCCTGACGACGGCCACGCGGTCGTGCTCGTGAGACTGGACGGCGACTTCCCCGGCGGCACCGTCACGCTCCGCTACCGGTTCGAGCACGACGGGACCCTGATCACCCACCTGACGATCAGCGCCTCCTAACCGGGAGGCGAACTCATCGGGCTTGGCCGGCGATCCACCGCAGCGCCGTACGCCCGGAGCGCGGTACGACCGGATGCGAGGAGATGCCCGGCCCGCCCTCGTCCGAGAGGAGATTGGGCGGAGTGAGTACGACGGCGGACGCGGTCACCGGGCCTTCCACACGGACGGGCGCGTCTGCTCGGCGATGCTCTCCTGCTCCGCGATGGCCTGGCACAACTTCACCAGGTCGTCGGCGTCGACCGTACGGTGCGCGCCCGCGTCCTCGACGGCCCGGGGGAATGGTCGCTCGCGCGTCGCCCAGAACCGTCCGGCGTCGCTGCGCATGATCCGCCACCCGGCGAACACCGGACGAGCAGCGACTACAGCCCTATCGTGTGTCATGGGTCAGGACCACCATCCTGATCAAGGGGTCCGTACGGCGGTTCCAGCGCCTACGGACCCCGGCTTCGATTGCGTCACCTCCGATTACAACAGCGAGTAGTTTTTTGATCACAGATGTGATCGAGGGACACTAAGGGTGGTCAGCACGTCCCCCTGGTCTGACAGCGAGGTGCTCACGATGGTGACCGAACTTCCCGCATGGGCCGTACGGCTGCGCGCCGAACGCCGCAACCGGTTCTGGAGCCAGAAAGAGATGGCCCGCCGTCTGGCTGAGGCCGCCGACGACGGCGTACGAGCCCGGCTCCCCTCCCGGGAGAGCATCGTCCGCCGGATCAAGGCGTACGAGGCCGGACACAACCAGCCCGACGACCCCTACCGCCTCCTGTACGTCCGCGTCTTCGACCTCACCGAGGACGAGCTGTTCGACCACAGCCCTGGAAACCTCGGGTTCGAGGGTGACGACGAGTGGGACGCTTTGGAACTGGCTCGCCGCGCCACCGCCACCGAGGTCGGGCGGGAAACCCTTGAACGGCTGGAACTGGCGGTCGATGACCTGGCCGTGGCCTACCCCGGGACGCCTCCCCGCGAGTTGCTGGTGCGGGTGCGCCGTCACCTCCTATACGTCTCCCAACTGCTGGACTCCAAGAAGACGCTCACCGAGCATCGGCGGCTCCTGGTGGCCGGCGGCTGGCTCTCGCTCCTCGCCGCGACCTGCCTCATCGACCTGCGCTGGTTTCCGGCCGCCGCCGCACGGCTTCGGACGGCTGTCCAGCTCGCCAAGGAAACAGAGCATCGCGAGATCGCCGCCTGGTGTCTGGAGACGGAGGCGTGGCAGGTCCTGACCGAAGGCGACTTCGGGCGAGCCCTGACCTTCGCCCAGGCGGCGCAACGAGTCGCGCCCAGCGGCAGCTCGGCGTACATCCAGGCGACCGCCCAGGAGGGCCGGGCCTGGGCGCGCCTGGGGCAAGCCCAGGAAACCCACGAGACGCTGAACCGGGTGATGCGGCTCGTCGAACCTCTGCAGGCCCCAGACCGGGCCGAACATCACTACCGGTACGATCCCGCCAAGTCCGACGCCTACCTCGCGACCACCTTGTGCTGGCTCGGTGATCCATCCGCCGAGCCGTACTCCCGAGGAGTGCTCGCCCGGCTGGAGTCGACGACCGACGGCCCGCCACGGCCACGCAGGGCCGTGGCCGCGCGGCTCGACCTGGCTCTCGCACTCCTGGCCGCCGACCAGCCCGACGAGGCGGGACACCTGACTCTCGCCGCGATGACCAGCGGACTCCTCGTACCCTCCAACTACTGGCGGGCAGCCGAGGTGGTCAGTGGCCTGGAAACAAGGCGTGCACCCGAGGCCGCCGAACTGCGCGAGGCGTATCGCGAGCTCTGCGGCCCTGCCGTCCAGCCTTCGTGATGATTGCTCTCGATCTCCCCGTGAGCGTCGCCTGGCCCGAGGGCGCCGCGAGAGAAGGTCACGTTACCCTGCCGCTCTTGGACCAGATGTCAGCGAAGTGCTCCACTTGCCGGATGACCAGATCGATGGCCTTCGCCTCCTGGCCGGGCCGCTGCCAGGCGCGCGCAGGCTGGACTCAGCGCAGCACGAGGCGCTGGTGGCGGCAGGGTATCCGGTGGTGCCGGCCGATGAGCTGGTCCGGGCGCTCGACCGTGACCCCGAGCTCCGTCCACGGCCGCTGACGCCGTGGGCTCGGCGGTTGACGGCGCTGCTGGCCGTACAGGAGAGGGAACGGACGGGGGTAAGCCTGTTCACCGACGTCAGGGGGCGGCCGGTGATCGTCTCCTGCGGGCCCGCCGGGGTGCGCTACCAGCACGAAGCCGACTACGACCGGCTCAACGCCCGGCTGCCCTCCCGCTCGGGCGGGCCGCGCGGGGTGCATGAGGTGGCCACCGCGCGCGGCGGCGACGGCCGGGTGGCGGTGGCCGCGCTGACCGTCGAGGGCGCGCTCCACCTGGGCACGGAGGACGGCTGGCGGCAGGTGGCTGAACCGGCCTCCGGAGTGGCGGTGCTGGCCTCGCCCTAGGGCGAGGTGCTGGCCTTTACGGCCTCGCCGGGGGATCTCGTGATGACGCGCTCCGGCTCGGACGCACGTCTGGCCTTCGCAGTGGCCGGGCGGGCGCGGGTTCTGGCCGCCGCCTGGGACGACAACGGCGACGCCGCCGTCCTGGTGCGCGAGGCGGGACGGCTGGCGCACTGGCGCTGGCCGCTGAAGGCGCTGCCCTCCTCCGTCACCGTGTGCGAGCTCCCCGTCGCCTCGGCAGCCATCTGTCCCGGACCTTGACACGAGCTTCAGGCGGTCGCCGTGGCCGAGGACGGATCCATGCGCTGGTGGGCGCAGCATTCCGATGGCGTGTGGGAACCCGCGAGCGGCCCCGATGCCCCGCGAGCGCAGGGCTCGGACTGGCGGCTGAGCGTGGCGGCACTGACGGGCGGCGAGCCGGCGTGCTGGCAGGAGAGCTGGGACAGCCGCTGGTACCCGGTCCGCCGCTAAGACTTAGGCAGATCGGATGTCTGCGACCGTCGGAGGATACTTCTCCGGCTTTCAGAGCTTTGACCTGCTGAGCCAGGCGTCCGAGTTTGGTCGAGGACGAGATCATCCCGCGTATATCCCGCAGACCTACCGATCGGCCGCCTGATGCCTGGCCCGCTCTTGTAGCCGACGGAGCCGGCGTTCGTACTGGCCCGCATATGACCTCTGGGCCTTGTCGACAGCGCGGATCAAGGGGCCCGAGGAGTGCTCATAGAGCTCCACCTCGAACGCGTCACTGTCGTAGTCGATGAGCTAGTACGGCAGTCGTAGATCGTGATCTGGTCATTGGCGAGTGAGGCGGGTTCGTTGGTGGAACCAGCGGGCGCGGGCTTGGTGACGTCGGCGCC
>NZ_JBFAKL010000014.1:0-204659 GCF_040655715.1 Nonomuraea cavernae
ACGTCGCCCGCGAGGTCTACTCCATCATCAAAAAAGCGACAGCCGATCATCCCCCTGCCCCAGCCTGACCACTTGACGAACATAGGGGCATCCAAGCGATCGCCGTGGAAGACCTGACCGTCCGCAACATGATCCGCAACCGCAGCCTGGCCCGCGCCATCTCCGACGCCTCCTGGCGGGAGCTGCGGGGCATGCTTGAGTACAAGAGCCGCTGGTACGGGCGGCGGCTCGTGGTGGTAGATCGCTGGTTTCCGTCCTCCAAGCTGTGCTCGGCGTGCGGCACCGTCACCGCCACGATGCCGCTCCACGTACGGACCTGGGTATGCGCCTGCGGCGCACAGCATGACCGGGACGTCAACGCGGCCACCAATATCCTCGCCGCCGGGCTGGTGGAGAGCTGAAACGCCTGTGGAGCCGATGTAAGACCTCAAGGGAAGTCCTCCTTCCTGACGGGCGACCGGCGGTGAAACAGGAAGCCTCACGGGCGACCGTGGGAATCCCCCTCGTTCACGAGAGGGATGAGGTCAAGAGCGCCTCTCCTTGCGTACGGACCAGACGAGGTAGGGGATCACGAAGATCGCTACGCTCAGCACGATGTACGAGGCGATGGTGGCGCCCTTGGCCGGATCATGGGAGTCGAAGACCGCGACCCACATGAACACCGCCGGCACGTCGGTGATGATCTGCTTGCCGGACACCGCCACGATCAGGTCGAACACCTTCAGCGAGATGTGCCCGAGGATGATCAGCGCCGAGAGCGTCACCGGGCGCAGCAGTGGCAGCACGACGTGCCGGTAGACGCCCCACTCGGTGCATCCGTCGACCCGGGCGGCCTCGCGCAGTTCCTCGGGGACGCCCCGGAAGCCCGCCAAGAACAAAGCCATGACATATCCGGACATCTGCCACACGGCCGGGAGCGCCATCGCGGCCATCCCCCAGTCCGGATCCCGGAACCACTGCCACTGCGGCAACCCGATCGCGTCGAACAGCCGGTTGAGCCCGACCGCCCGCTCGTCCATGCCGGAGTTCATCAGCCACCGCCACACGATGCCGGTGGCGACGAACGAGATGGCCATCGGGAACAGGTAGATCGCCCGGAACGTGCCCTCGCCCCTGATCCCCTTCTCCATCAGGAAGGCCAGCAGCCAGCCGAGCACCAGCGCGCCCAGCACGAACACGATCGTGAAGACGATCGCGTGGTCGACCGAGATGTGCCACCGGGGCTGGTCCCAGAGGCTGACGAAGTTGTCGAGCCCGACGAACGTCCCCTCGGTCACCTCGTCGTGCTCGTCGGTCATGGCCAGCCGGAAGTTCCAGCCCAGCATGCCGTACACGAACACCCCGATCGCCACGATCGAGGGCGTCACCAGGAGCAGTCCCGGCAGCCAGGTGCGTGCCCGCCTCACAGCCACTCCCTCCAAGAAGTACGGCAGGCGCCCCGGTGGACGCCTGCCGTCACGTGGGTTACTGGGCGTTGGCCGTGGCGGCGTCGGCCAGGGCCTTCTGCAGGGCGGCGACGTCCTTGGTGCCGAGGAACAGGCCGACCGCCTCGTTGATCGAGGCCAGCCACGGCTGGTTCACCGAGACGCCGTGCTGGATCGAGCCGGCCAGCTTGTCGCCCGACCAGTCCTTCAGCGCGTCGGCCAGGTAGTCGGTGTAGAGCGCCTGGTCGGCGTCCTTGCGGGCCGGGATGGAGCCCTTCTTCGGGTTGAAGGCGTCCTGGCCCTCCTTGCTGGCCGCGACCTTGAGCCAGGCGAGGGCCCCATCACGGTTCTGCGCGCCCTTGGGCAGGGTGAAGCTGTCGGACAGCCACAGGTAGGTGCCCTCGGTGCCGGGAGCGGGCGCCCAGTCGAAGTCGGTCTTCGACGTCTTGCCCAGGCCGCCCTCCGGCGGGTTGTGGAAGTAGCCGTAGGCCCAGTCACCCATGATGTTGAACGCGGCCTCGCCGTCGGCCACCTGCTTGGCGGCGGGCTGCCAGTCGTCCTGCGGGTCGCCCGCGTACGACATGATCGTCTTGAAGCTCTCCAGCGCCTTGGTCACCTCGGCGCTGTTCCAGTCGGCGCCCGGCTTGAACAGCGCGTTGTAGGCGTCGGTGCCGAGCGAGCCGAGCAGGACGCTCTCCAGCAGGTGGGTGACGGTCCACTCGGAGCCGATGGAGAGCGGGACCTTGCCCTTGGCCTTGACCTTCTGCAGCGCGGCGGTGAACTCCTCGATCGTCTTGGGCGCTCCGGCGACCCCGGCCTCCTTGAGGACCGTGGGGTTGAACCACAGGACGTTGGAGCGGTGGATGTTGACCGGCACCGAGTAGATCTTGCCGTCGACGCTGATCTGGTCGATCAGCTGGCTCGGGAAGACGTCCTGGAGCTTGAGCTCGTCGTAGAGGGAGTTGAGCTCCTCCAGGTCACCGGCCTTGATGTAGCCCTGCAACTCCGCGCCCGCGTGCCCCTGGAAGGTGTCAGGCGGGGTGTCGGCCTGGAGCTTCGACTGCAGCAACGCCTTGGCCTTGTCGCCCGAACCGCCGGCCACCGCCGCGTCGAAGAACGTGAACGAGGGGTTCTGCTTCTCGAAGATCTGCTTCATCGCCTGCAGCCCGTCGGCCTCTCCCGGCCCGGTCCACCAGGAGAACACCTCGACCTGCTTCGCCGCGTCACCACCACCCGTGGCCGGATCTGCCGCCTGGTCGCCACCACAGGCCGACAGGCTCAGCACGCTCGCCATGGTGATCGCGACGGCCGCCATCCACCTTCGTCGCATCGCACTCCATCCCTTCGATACCCCGAGGTGAGTTGACAACGAAGAGTGTTGACAACGTTGTCAGTAGGGCAATCAAGCCATTTCGTGCTCACGGGCGTCAAGGCATGTGCGGTAACAGGTCCGCATACCCAACCGGGCGCTCGACCCGGTCAAGTGGAAGTCGTCGCAGGTGCCGAGGTATGTACGGCGATGTGCACGCGCCGGACGGAGCGGGGAAGATCGCGTGTCCGGGAAGGGCGGGCTCGGACCCTGCGCGGCCCGAGCCCGCTGTCACGCGCCCGGAGCCCGGCCCCCACCCCTCCGAGGAGACCCGGCCTCTGGAACGCGTGACGCCCCTGGCGGACCGGCCACGACGCGTCGTGCGCAGAAAGCTCCAGGCAGGAGGAGCCAGGTACGCGTCGCGCCGTGGCCGGCCCGCAGGCAGAAACGCTAGGCGCGCGGGCCGGGGCCGCGCATGCGCTGAGATGGCCATTCGACGATGTAGTCGCGCGCCGCCCCGATGTGTAGGGCACGTCCGGATCAGCGGCCACCCCGCGCCGATGCCCGGACCGCATGTCGAGGAGGAAGTGCCGGCTCCACCGGGCACAACCAACGGTATGGCCGACGAACCCCTCGAACTCGGTGAGATCTCCCTGTCCGAATGGCACATCCACACCGACCAGATGGCCGAGGCGGGTTTCCTGACCATCGCCAGACGGCTGCCCTCCCTCGTCCGCCAGGCGATGGGCATGGCCTGGCGGGCCAGCCCGCGCGACACGCTGGCGACGGTCGTGCTCAGCCTGCTGGGCGGCGTCTTCACCGCGTTCGGGCTGCTCGCCACCACCGGCGTGCTGACCGCGCTCTTCGAGGAGGGGCCGACGCCCGAGCGGGTGCGCGCGGCGTTGCCCAGCCTGATCATGGTGGGCGCGGCGGCGGCGTTACGCACCGTGGTGCAGGCGGGCGCGGGCTGGGCGCAGCAGCGGCTCGACCCCCAGATCACCCGCCTGGCCGAGGAGCGCCTCTACGGCCTGACCAGCCGGGTCGACCTGGTCGCCTACGACGACCCGGAGTTCCACGACGCGCTCCAGCGGGCCCGGATGCGCGGCGTGGCCACCGCGGACTCCGTGGTGGCGCTGGCCGTCGACGTGGTCACGGCCGCGATCGGCATCGCGGCGGTGGCCGGGGTGCTCGGTGTGCTGCACCCGGTGCTGCTGCCGCTGCTCCTGCTCGCCGTGCTGCCCGACGCGTGGGCCACCGTGCGCGCCGCCCGGATGCGCTACTCCACGCTCTACTCGCTCATCCCGGCCCACCGGCACAAGTGGATCATCGCGGAGTTACTCGCCAACCGCAGCCCGGCCGCCGAGGTCCGCTCGTTCACCATGCGCGGTTTCCTGCTGCGGATGTACGACGCGGTGGCGCGGGCGGAGCAGGAGGTGCTGCTCCGGCTGGCCAAGCGGCAGACGATCGCCAGGATCGTCGGCGAGGCGCTCGGCGGGCTCGGCAGCGCCCTCGTCTACGTGGCACTCGGCGTCCTGCTCGCGGTCGGCGCGATCCCGCTCGCCGTGGCCGGCACGGCCGTGCTCGCCATCAGGTCGGGCCAGTCCTCGCTGGCCAACCTCCTGTACGCCACCAACCGCCTCTACGAGGAGGGCCTCTACTTCACCGACTTCGTCGAGTTCTGCGACCAGGCCGAGGGCCGCCTGGCCGTGTCACGTCCCGGACGGCCGCCGGAACGCTTCGAGCGGATCAGCGTCGAGGACGCCGTCTTCACCTACCCCGGCTCCGACACCCCCGCGCTGCGCGGCGTCTCGGTCGAGATCAAGCGCGGCGAGGTCGTCGCCTTCGTCGGCGAGAACGGCTCGGGCAAGACCACCCTGGCCAAGATCCTGTCAGGCCTGTACGAGCCCGGCTCCGGGCGGGTCACCTGGGACGACGTCGACCTGCGCGAGGTCGATCCCGAGACGGTCCGCCGGCGCACCGGGGTCATCGCCCAGGACCACACGCGCTGGCCGCTCAACGCCCGCTACAACATCACCATGGGCACCGACAAGGGCGAGGCCGCCCTGCACGCGGCCGCCGCGGTGGCCGGGGCCGACGAGGTCATCGCCGAGCTCCCCCACGGCTACCGCACACTGCTCGACCGGCGTTTCAAGGACGGGCACGAGCTGTCGGGGGGCCAGTGGCAGCGCATCGCCGTGGCCCGCGGCTTCCACCGGGAGGCCGACCTGCTCATCTGCGACGAGCCGACCGCCTCCCTCGACGCGCGAGCCGAGCACGCACTGTTCGAGCGGATCCGCGGCCACTCCGACGGGCGGACGGTGCTGCTGATCACCCACCGCCTGGCCAGCGTCCGCTACGCCGACCGCATCTACGTACTCGACCACGGGCTCGTCACCGAGGAGGGCGACCACGAGTCGCTCATGGCGCTCGGCGGCCTCTACACCGAGCTCTACACCCTGCAGGCGTCGGCCTACCGCTGACCGCTCGCGCCTGCGGGATCCGTGGGGCGCAGGAGCTCGTCGGGGAAGACCCACTTCCGGAACGCCCAGAAGCGGAAGACCATGGCGATCAGCGTGCCGATGATCTGCGCGCTCATGAAGTCGGCGATCTCCTGGGTCACCAGGCTCACATCCGGGGTCTCCAGACGAAACACGTACCGGGAGATCCATAGCGGGGCGGAGCTGAGCACGAGACCGACGCCACTGACCAGGAAGAACAGCGCCGCCTCGTGACGGCGCTCACGGCCGCCCCTGGTCCGGAACGACCATTCGCGGTTCAACACGTAGGACACGATCGTCGCCACGAGCACCGCGATGATCTTCGCGGTCACCGGCTTCGGCTCCAAAATGGTCAACTTCAGCCCATAGAACACCGCGTTGTCCACTAAGAACGCTGTTCCACCCACCACCGCGAACTTCAGCAGTTCGCGGTGCTTCAGCACAAGCGCCTGCAGCGGTTCCGGCAATCTCGCGACTACTGCGTTCGCTATTCGGAGCACCCCCGATCTTTTCACCAGTCGAACACCCTGGCGACCAGATTCACGGAGTCCGGCTGGAACCGGGCAGGAACCGCCGCTCACCGAAACCCGGCCCCTGCACGCGCCGCGGGTTCCGCGATTCCGGCCGGTCGTGGGCACAGACCGAGCAAACTCAGGTGACCGTGAGCGCTGCCGGGTTGTCCAGGGCATCCAGGAACGCGGCGGCGGCCGGTGAGGGGCGCTGGCGGCTCCAGATCAGATGCTCCACCCGGGTGGGGGGATCACGGAGCTCGACGACGCGCACATCACGGAGTTCGGGGGCGAAGGCGGCGGGCATCATGCCGATGCCCAGACCCAGCCGGACCAGCCGCGCCAGGAGATCCGCGTTCGTTATCTCGAAGGCGACCTCACGGCTGACACCCGCAGCGGCGAACGCCTCGTCCGACTGAGCGCGCGCGGCCGTGCCGGCGGGAAAGTCCACGAACACCTCGCTCGACAGCCGGCGCAGATCCACGTCGGCCATGTCGGCCAGCGGGTGGCCGGGCGCCACCACCGCGACCAGCTCACCCCGCGCCAGGGCGCGCCCCCGGACACCCTTCGGCTGTACGTCCGGCGGCAACCCGAGGAACGCGATGTCCAGCGTGCCCTGCCGTACCTGTTCGGCCAGCTCGTCGCTCGCCCCCACGCGCAGCGTGATCCGCACCCGCGGATGGCGCACGTGAAAGCTCTTCAGCGCGCTCGGCAGGTCGACCGCCGTGACGGTCGGGATGGTGCCGATGGCGAGCTGGCCGCGAAGCTCCCCGGAGGCCGCCGCCACCTCAGCGCGCGCCCGTTCGGCGGCGTCGAGAGCCTGCCGGGCAGCGGGCAGGAACGCTTCACCGGCGGGGGTCAGCCTGACCCGGCGGCTGGTGCGGTCGAAGAGCCGGGCACCCAGTTCTCGTTCCAACCGGGCGATCTGGTGGCTCAGTGCGGATTGGACGACTCGGCAACGTTCGGCGGCACGGGTGAAGTTCGCCGTCTCCGCCACGGCGACCACATAGCGCATCTGCTGTAGCTCCACGAATCCATCATGAATCACGATCGTTGACGTGAAAAACATGCATTGGACTCATTGATCCCTGGTGCCCAAGGCTGGGGACATGACGAACGCAGCCGGATCAGGCACTCCACGCGTTACGACGCGGCATCAGGCCACCGAGACGCCAGACGGTCGCGCGCCGCTGAGCCGCGGGCTGCTGCTCCTGATGTCCGCGGCGACGGGGCTCTCGGTGGCGAACAACTACTTCGCCCAGCCACTGCTGGACCTGCTCGGCCGGGAACTACGGCTCAGCACCACGATGGCCGGACTGATCGTGACGGCCGCGCAGGTCGGTTACGGACTGGGTCTGATCCTGCTCGTGCCGCTCGGCGACCTGGTGGAACGCCGCAGGCTTGCTGTCATGCTGTACGCCGCCACCGCGGTGTTCCTGCTGGTCTCGGCGACCGCGCCCAATGGAGCACTGCTGCTGACCGGAACCGTGCTCACCGCGTTGACCTCGGTGGCGGCCCAGGTCGTGGTGCCGTACGCCGCCACGCTCGCGGCACCGGCGCAGCGCGGCCGAGTGATCGGCACGGTGATGAGCGGGCTGATGCTGGGCGCGTTGTTGTCCCGTACGGTCGCGGGAGGGCTCGCCGAACTCGGCGGCTGGCGGACCGTCTACTGGGTGAGCGCGATCCTCATCGCCGGGGTGACCGTGCTGCTGTGGCGCTTCCTACCGCCCCTGCACACCCCGATCGGGCTGTCGTACCCGGCGCTGTTGCGCTCAACGATCGCGCTGTTCCGCCACGAGCCCGTGTTGCGATGGCGGGCCGGCATCGCCGCCCTCTCGCTCGCATCGTTCAACGTGCTGTGGACGGCCGTGACCTTCCTGCTCGCCGGCCCGGAGTACGGCTGGTCCGAGGGGGCCATCGGACTGCTCGGACTGGTGGGTGCGGTCGGCACGGTGGCAACGACGGTGGCCGGCCGGCTGGCCGACCGCGGCCACGTGCAACGGGTCACGGGGATCGGCAGCGCCGTGCTCGCCGCCAGCTGGCTGCTGATCGGCATGGGCGAGAGCGCGCTCTGGTGGCTCCTCGGCGGGGTGATCGTCCTGAACCTGGCGCACCAGGCGGTGCTCAACAGCAACCAGCACGTCATCTACGCACTGAGCCCGGACATCCGCAATCGGCTCAACTCCGCGTTGATGACGGCCTTCTTCGCCGGCGGCGCCGCAGGCTCGGCGCTGGCCGCGGTGGCGTGGGTCCGTGGCGGCTGGACGGCAGTGAGCGTCCTGGGAGGCGTGCTGGCCTGCGGGATGTTCGTGCTGTGGGTGCTGGAACGGCGAGCTGTCCGAGAGAGGCGTCATCCGGCTCGCTCCGCGTGACCTGTCCGCTGCCACCCATGTCAACCGTCACCTCATCGAAGGGATCTAGCAGTGTCGAACAAGAAAACCATCCTGGTCACGGGCGCGACCGGTGGCCAGGGCGGCGCCGTTGCCCGCAGGCTGCTCGACGACGGCTGGGCGGTGCGCGCCCTCGTCCGCGGCCCGGGCAAGCAGGGAGCCATGGAGCTCAAGGCGCTCGGCGCGGAACTGGTCACCGGCGACCTCGACGACCCGGAGTCGCTGCGCGCGGCGGCGCAGGGCGCGCACGGCGTCTTCAGCGTGCAGCCCGCCGACTTGGCCGACCCACACCCCGCGGTCGAGGTGCGGCAGGGCAGGAACGTCGCCGACGCGGCCGTAGCCGCGGGCGTGGCGCACCTGGTCTACAGCTCCGTTGGCGCCGCCGGGCGCAAGTCCGGCGTCGCGCACTTCGAGACCAAGACGGAGATCGAGGCGCACATCGATGCCATCGGCGTGCCCGCGACCGTGCTGCGGCCAGTGTTCTTCATGGAGAACTGGCTGTACATGGTGCCGGAGGCGGAGAACGGCGAGCGGGTCGGTTCGATCGCGCTGGACGCGGACACCTCGCTGCAGATGATCGCGCTGGCCGACATCGGCCGGATCGCCGCGGACGCGTTCGGCAAGCCGGCCGAGTTCATCGGCAAGAAGATCGAGATCGCCGGCGACGAGCTGACCGTGCGGCAGATCGGCGAGGTGTTCACCAAGGCCGACGGCATTCCGACTCGCTTCGAGCGGCAGCCGATCGAGGACCTGCGGGCCGAGGCGGAGGAGGTGGCGAACATGTTCGACTGGTTCAACGTGAAGGGATACCAGGCCGATATCGCCGCGCTCCGCGAGCGGTACCCGGAGTTGCTGACCCTGGAGGCGTGGCTGAGCGAGAACCGGTAGGAGATCGGAGATCGGCCTGAGCGAACGGCCGATCAGGACAGGGCGGCCTGGAGGATGGCGCGGGCGATCGGGGCGGCGGACGGGTCGCCGGGAGGCGTCCGTTCGAGGACGACGCCCACGGCCACCTCGGGGGCGCCCGCGGGGGCGAAGGCCGTGAGGACGGCTTGGCCCCGGAGCGGCCCGGCGGCGGCCGGCGCGACGCCAGGGAAGGCCGCCGGCGCGATCCCGGCGGCCACCTCGACCCCGGGGATGGCGACCGCCTCGCCGGCGGCCCCCGGCCGGGTGACGGCGGCCATCATCGCCGCCAGCCGCCGGGCGAGGGGCGCGGCCAGCGTGACCCGGTAGGGCGAGGCGTCGGCGCGGTTGATGATCGAGCCGTCCGGCAGGCGCACGTCCTGCACCAGGTACGGGCGCATCAGGACGCCGTCGTTGGCCACGGCGGCCGACAGCATGGCGACCATCAGCGGCGTGGCCCGGCCGAGATGCCGGCCGACGGCCGCCAGCGCGGTCTCGGCCCGGTCCAGGCCGGCGGGGAAGGTGCTGGGCACGACCCGCAAGGGGACGGCGAGGTCGTCGGCGCCGAAGCCGAACGCCTCCGCCTGGGCGCGCAGGACGTCCTGGCCGAGGTGGAGGCCGAGCCCGGCGAACGCGGTGTCGCACGAGCTCCGGAAGGCGCGGGTGAGCGTGACCGTGCCGTCGCCGCAGGGCCGGCCGCCGGGGTTGGACAGGTGGCGCGAGCCGCCGGGGAGCGGCAGCCGGCCGGGGGCGACGACGCGGGACACGGGCGTGTATTCGCCGGAGGCGAGCGCGGCGGCCGCGGTGACCACGGCGAAGGCCGAGCCCGGCGGGTAGCTCCGCTCCAGGGCCCGGTTGAGCAGCGGCCGGTTCGGGTCGCGGCTCAACCGGAGGTCCTCCCCGGCCAGCTTGTCCGCGTTGCGCGTGGAGTAGGCGTTGGGGTCGTATGACGGGTAGCTGGCCAGGGCCAGGATCGCGCCGGTCGCCGGATCGACGGCCACCGCGGCGCCGGGCCGGCCCACCGACCTGAGGCCCTGGTAGGCGGCCCACTGGACGCGTTCCCTGATCGTGAGCCTGACGTCGGCCCCGCCCGCGTCGCCGTCGTTGACCAGCCTGCGCATCCGCACCTTCGGGTCGTCCCCGGACAGCACGCCGTTCTCGGCCTGCTCGATGCCGGTCGCCTGGTGCAGGGAGACGTGGCCGGTGACGGGGGCGTACATCTCGCCGCTGGTGTAGACGCGCCGGTACTCGTACGGGCCGCGCCTGCTCGGCCGGCTCCTGACGATGGTCCGGCCGTCGTAGGTGAGGATGTCGCCGCGCGGGTGCGCGAACCTGGCGAGGAGCGCACGCTGGTCACGCGGGTCGGCGTCGAGGTTCCGCGCGCCGAGCGTCTGCAGGTAGGTGATGTTCGCCAGCAGCGAGAACAGCAGCGCTCCGCAGACCAGGGAGACCCGTCCCAGCGGGATGTTCATCCGTCTCGCCCTTGGCCCGGCCATGGATCATGGTCTAACAGGCGGCCCGCCAAGCCAGGGCTACAGAATGCTCCGGTAGTAGGAGATCTTGTTGTGGAGGTAGCGCTGCCGCTCGGTGAGGTTGGCGATCTGCCCCACGACCCGGTGGTCGTGCTCCTCCAGCAGCTTGATCCGGTCCTCGATCGTGTGGTCGCCCGCGCGGACCAGTTCGGCGAAGCGGAGCATCTCGGCGATCGGCATGCCGGTGTCGCGCAGGCACCGGATCGTCCCGAGCCAGCCAACGTCCTCCTCGCTGAACCGGCGCTGCCCGGCCGCGTTGCGGCCGACGGGCTCCAGCAGGCCGATCTTCTCGTAGTAGCGCAGGGTGTCGAGAGTGAAGCCGGTCTCCTCGACCACTTCGGCAGGTGTGTAGACGCTCACGCCCCAGAGCATCGCACCTGGAGTGCACTCCAGGTCAACGCGAGATCGTTCGTCCCGAAAAATGCTCTTACGCAGGCGCTTGTTGAGCGCTTGACATGGAGTGCACTCCAGCTTCCACAGTCGTGCCATGAACATCGCACTGGGCACGATCCCGTTCGGCACGACCGTCGGCGAGGAGGACTCCTTCGCCCTCCTGGACCGCTTCGCCGAGGCGGGCGGCACCATGATCGACACTGCGAACAACTACCCGTTCTGGGTCGAGGGCTGCTCCGGCGACGAGAGCGAGGTGACCGTCGGCGCCTGGCTGGCCGCCCGCGGCAACCGCGACGAGATCTTCCTGAGCACCAAGGTCGGCGCCCGCCCGACGATCCCCGGCGACAACACCCTGGACTCGGCGGAGGGTCTGTCCGCCCCGGTCGTCGCCAAGGCCGCCGAGGGCAGCCTGCGCAGGTTACGGACGGACTACATCGATGTGTATTGGGCGCACATCGAGGACCGTTCGGTGCCACTGGAGGAAACGCTGGACGCCTTCGACGCGCTCGCCCGGCAGGGCCGGATCCGCAGCGCGGGCGCCAGCAACCTGCCCGCCTGGCGGCTCGACCGGGCCCGCAACCTGTCGGCCTCGCGCGGCCGGCTGCCGTACACGTACGTACAGCTCCGCCACACCTATCTGCGTCCCCGCCCGCTGACCAGGCTGGTGGAGTCGGGCCATGTGCTCGCCACGGACGACATGCTGGACTACGTCCGCACCGAGCCCGACCTGACGCTGTGGGCGTACAACACGCTGATGTCGGGCGCCTACACGCGGCCCGACCGGCCGATCCCGGAGATCTACGACCACCCGGGCACTGCCCGGCGGCTCGCCGTGCTGCGTGAGGTGTCGTCGGAGCTGGGCGTCACGCCCAACCAGGTGGTGCTGGCCTGGCTCATGGCCGACGGGTACGTCCCGATCGTCGGCGTCTCCACGATGGCCCAGCTCGACGAGGCCATCGGCGCGGCGGACGTCAAGCTCGACGACGACCTCCGCGCACGGCTCGACGCCCCGCGCTGACCCTCCGGGGGAGCCGCGGCTATGGGAGGTGTTCGGCGAGGTAGCGGCGGACCAGCAGCTTGCACTCGGCGATCATGAGCGGGTCGCCGTCGGGATGGGTGCGGAAGGCCACCTTCAGCACCGCGTCGGCGGCCTCGACCGCCACCAGTAGCGCCCGGTCGAACCCGTCGCCGGGAGGCGCGTCGAGCAGGCCGACGGCGAGCACCCGCAGGCGCTCGGCCACGACGACGTTGTTGTCCTGGGCCCGGTCCAGCATCCGGCGGGTGCCCTCCAGGGGCGGACCTCCCGGCCGGGCCAGGACCTCGCCGAAGTCGACCACCGCGAACCCCGGCGTGGTGCGCTTCATCGCGACGAACTCGTCGATCGCCAGGTCCACCAGGTCGGTCCAGTGCTCCAGGTGGGCCCCGGCGATCCGCTCGCTCACCCGGCTCAGGAACGCGTCGAGGTTGCGGACGGCCAGCGCCCGGACCAGGCCCTGTTTGTCGGGGAAGAACTGGTAGAACGTGCCGATCGGCACCCCGGCCCGGCTCGCGACCTCCTTGGTGGTCAGCGCCTCGTAACCGATCTCGTCCAGCAGGCGCGCGCACTCGTCGAGCATCCGCTCCACCCGCTCCACGCTGCGGCGCTGGGCTGGACGGCGGCGCAAGGCACTGGTCATGTCCCCATCCTTGCCTATTTCCCGCCGGGGCAGGCTCCGACTTCCCCTGGGACGATTAACATGAGCTGCACTCGCATAACTTGAGGAGCCGCGGATGTTTCTCTGGGGTACGGCCACGGCCGCCTATCAGATCGAGGGAGCCGTCGCCGAGGACGGCAGGGGCGTCTCCATCTGGGACACGTTCGCGCACGAGCCGGGCCGCGTCCGCGACGGGCACACCGGCGACGTGGCCTGCGACCACTACCACCGCTGGCGCGAGGACCTCGGGCTCATGACGGACCTCGGGGTCAACGCCTACCGCTTCTCGATCGCCTGGCCCCGGATCCAGCCGGAAGGCGCGGGCCCGGCCAACCCGGCCGGCCTCGGCTTCTACGAGCGGCTGGTCGACGGGCTGCTCGCGGCGGGCATCACGCCCGTGCCGACCCTGTTCCACTGGGACCTGCCACAGGCGCTGGAGGACCGCGGCGGCTGGCTGGAGCGCGACACCGCCGAGCGTTTCGCCGAGTACGCCGGCCTCGTCGCCGAACGGCTGGCCGACCGCGTCCCGATGTGGATCACGCTGAACGAGCCGTTCGTGCACATGGCCTTCGGCTACGGCATGGGCGCCCACGCCCCGGGCCGGGCCCTGCTGCTCGACGCCCTTCCCGTCGCGCACCACCAGCTGCTCGGGCACGGCCTGGCCGTACGGGCGCTGCGAGCGGCGGGCGCCGGGCAGGTGCTGATCACCAACAACTGCACCCCCGTCTGGCCCGCGTCCGGCTCGGAGGAGGACCTGGCCGCCGCGGTCGCCTACGACGCCCTGCACAACCGGCTGTTCAACGATCCGATCCTGCTGGGTTCGTATCCCGACCTGTCGGCGTACGGGACCGAGGTGGAGGTCCGCGACGGCGACCTGGCCACGATCTCGGCCCCGCTGGACGGCCTGGGCATCAACTACTACAACCCCACCCGGATCGCCGCTCCCACGGGCGACGGTCTCCCCTTCTCGGACGTCGGCGTCACCGGCTACCCCACCACCGCCTTCGGCTGGCCCGTGGTCCCCGACGGCCTGCGCGAGCTCCTGACGGGTCTGCGCGAGAGGTACGGCGCCGCCCTCCCGCCCGTCTACGTCACCGAGAACGGCTGCTCCCAGCCGGACGAGCTCACCCCGGCCGGCGTCGACGACCAGGCGCGCATCGCCTACCTCGACGGCCACATCGACGCGGTCGGGCGCGCCCGGCAGGAGGGCGTCGACGTGCGCGGCTACTTCGTGTGGTCGCTGCTGGACAACTTCGAGTGGGCCGAGGGCTACCACCAGCGCTTCGGCCTCGTCCACGTCGACTTCGCCACCCAGCGCCGCACCCCCAAGGCGTCCTACCACTGGCTCAGGCGCCGCCTGGCCGGCGGCGAGGCCCGGCCGCCCTCTTGACGCCACCGCATGTCGGGAAACACTGTTTCCCTCATGGCAGCGACATGGTCCGCGGATGACGTACGAGAGCCCGAGCCGACCGCCACGTGGGACGTGATCGTCGTGGGGGCGGGCCCCGGCGGGCTCGCCTGCGCCATCGCCGCCGCCGACGCCGGCGCCCGTGTGCTGCTGCTGGAGAAGGCCGGCGACGTGGGAGGCGCGCTGCACTTCTCCGGTGGGCACCTGTCCGCCGGCGGGTTCTCGGCCCAGCACGAACGCGGCATCGAGGACGATCCGGAGCGGCACCTCGCCGACATCCGGCGCATCAGCCGGGGCACCGCGCGCGAGGACCTGACCCGGGTGTCACTCGCCGAGCAGCCGGCCGTGCTGGAGTGGCTGCTGGCGGCCGGGTTCGCGATCGACCCGGCGACTCCCCGGATCGTGCACGGGCACGAGCCGTACCTCACCCCCCGCACGGTGCACGCCTCCGCCGTGCCGGGTGGACCGGCGATCCTGGCCGTGCTGCGTCCGCTGCTGGCGGCCCACCAGGCGGCTGGCCGGATCGACCTGCGGTGCGGAGTCCGGATCACCGACCTGCTGACCGCGCCGCCGATGGGCGGCGCGCGGGCCGAAACCGGCCCGGCCACCGGCGCCCAGCACGGCGACGGCCGGGTGAGCGGGGTGGTGGCCGAGGACGGGAACCGGTGGCGGGCCGAGGCGGTGGTGCTGGCCACCGGCGGCTTCGGCTTCGCGCCGGAGCTGTTCGCCGAGCTGGAGGGAGCACCGCTGACCACGTCGGCGGCGCCGACGTCCACCGGCGACGGCCTGCTGATGGGCCGGCGCGCCGGCGCGGCCGTGCAGGGCACCGGCATGTACATCCCGACGTTCGGCGGACTGCCCCCGGAGGGCGACGATCCCCGGGTCGACTGGACGCACCGGCCCCAGCTGGTGGCCGTCGAGCGGCCGCCGTGGGAGATCTACGTCGACCCGCGCGGCAGGCGGTGGATCGCCGAGGACGAGCCGAGCATCGACCGCAAGGAACGGGCGTTGACCACGATCGAGCGGATGACGTTCTGGATGGTGTTCGACGAGCGGGCGCTGCGTGAGTCGTCCCCGATGGTGCACGGGTGGAGCGCGGCCGAGCTGGCCGAGCGGTGCGGCCGGCGGCGCGGCGTGCACCGGGCGGGCGACCTGGGCGAGCTCGCCGAGCTGGCCGGCATCGACCGGGAGGGCCTGCTGGAGACGGTGGCCGGCTACAACGGCTTCGTGGCGGCCGGCCGGGACCCCGACTTCGGGCGCGCCCACCTGCCCGCGCCGATCGCCGAGCCGCCCTACTACGCGATCGAGAACCATCCGGTCACGCTGATCACGTTCGCCGGGCTCGACGTGGACACGCGGTCGCGGGTGCGCCGCGCCGACGGGCGGATCATTCCCGGCCTGTACGCCGTCGGCGAGGTCATCGGCTCGGCGGCCGTCAACGGCAACGCGTTCTGCTCGGGCATGTGCCTCACCCCGGCGATGGCCTTCGGCCGCCTCGTCGGCCGCGACCTCGCCGGACGGGGCGGGAGCCCACGCCAGAAGCCGCGCTGACCCCGCGCTAGAACACCGACACGTGCACGTGGTCGTAGTGGTTGGCGGTGGCCCCGCCACGGTCGGACATGGGATCCCAGCCGCCGCCGGACCGGATGTCGTAGTAGCGCTGCTTCCAGATGATGTACATCACACCGAGCCGCGACCCGTTCTGGATGAGGTACTGGGCCAGCGCGTCGCCCCGGTCACCGTCGGCGCCGGTGGCCACCCGGCCGCCGCTCGACATCATGAAGTCACAGGCGCGTCCCTTGCCGTGCTCGCCGGGGTCGCCGGAGCGCAGGCAGCCCACGCCGTAGGGCATCGGGAAGTTCTGCATGACCTCGGCGCGCACCGAGACCATGCGCTGGGTCAGCCCGCTGGAGCCGCCGGGCTGCTGGAAGCCGTACTTGGCGAGCAGCCGCTCCATCTCGCGGCGCTTGCCCTGCATGACCTTGATCTCTTTACGCAGCTTGTTGATCTTGTCGTTGGCGGCGAGCTTGGCGTTCTTGGAGTCTTCGATGAGCTTCTCGATGCGCTGGACCTGGCTGGCGCGCTCGTTGGCGATGTAGGCCATGTTGGCCGCCTGGCCGAGCGCCTGGTGCGGCTCGACGCCGAGGCCGAACAGCTGGGTGCCGTCGAGCGGGCCCACGATGTAGGCGTTGCGGGCGATGTCGGCGACGTCGGCCCTGGCTCGGTCGAGCCGTGCCTGCAGGGCGCCGGAGGTCTGGGTGGCCTTGCCGGCCTGGATCCTGATCTCCTCAAGGCTCTGGATCTGGCCCCGGTAGAGGTCGTTGAGCTGCGCCGCCTGTTTGGTCAGCTTGCGCAGCTCGGCCGGGCTGGGATCGGCCGAGGCCGGCCGCGCGGGAGGGAGTGCGAGCAGCCCGGCGAGGACGGCGGCGAGTGCGGCCCAGCGACCGAGTCTCACGCCCGTCCTCCCCTCATAGACGGACCGAAACTATAGAAGATGATCTTTATTTCTGTCATCCGAACGATGGAACCCATGTGCCTTAGGTGATGCATGCCTACTTTGTCGGAAATAAGAGCACGATAAGTTTTGGGCCTTGCCGGGATCGTCGAGTCGGTTTGAGATGGCGACGAACTCTCTGCGAAGGGGCAGACCGTGTCTCGTTTATCGTCCTCAGTCATGGCCGTCGTTCTCGGCCTCGGCACCTGTCTGGTCGCCGTCCAAGCCCACGCCGAGGTGGACCCGCTTCCACCCGGCGACCGGATCGAGCTCTACCAGCTGGACAGCCCTCCCGGCACCGGGCAGATCCTGCGGGAGAAGGGCTTCGACATCGTCCAGCAGGAGAACAAGGGCAGCCAGGAACACATCGAGCTGACCGCCGCCCAGGCCGACCTCGACGGCCTGCGCAAGCTCGGCCACAAGCCCGAACCCGTGCGCAACCCGCAGGGCCAGACCCAGTTGGAGGCCGCGAGGACGCAGGCCGCGGGCGGCTACACGGTCTGGAAGTCCTACTCCGAGCCCGGCGGCATCGCCGACCAGCTCAGAGCCATCGCCAACGCCAACAAGGACATCGTCAAGATCCAGTCCATCGGCAAGACGCTGAAGGGGCAGGACATCCTCGCCGTCAAGGTCAGCACGCTGGCCAGGACGCTCCCCGACGGCATCAAGCCCTCGACGCTCTACTCGGCGACGCAGCACGCCCGCGAGTGGATCGCCGCCGAGATGGACATGCGGCTGCTGAAGTACGTGGTGGCCAACAAGTCCGCGCTGCGCGACCTGCTGAACAAGACCGAGCTGTGGTTCGTGCCGGTGGCCAACCCCGACGGCTACGACTTCACCTTCACCGAGGGCAACCGCCTGTGGCGCAAGAACCTGCGCGACGTCAACGGCGACGGCCGGATCACCAGCGGTGACGGCGTCGACCCCAACCGCAACTACCCCTCGAACTTCCACTACGACGAGGAGGGCTCCTCCTCGATCCCGAGCAGCGAGACCTACCGGGGCACCGGGCCGGCCAGCGAGCCGGAGACCAAGGCCATGGACGGGCTGCTGAAGCGCGTCGGGTTCGAGATGCAGCTCAACTACCACTCCTTCGGCCCGCTGCTGCTCTACCCGATCGGCTTCCAGATCGCCACCGAGACGGCCGACAACCCGATCTACGAGGCGCTGACCGGCAACGACGCCAACCCTGCCGTCCCCGGTTTCGACCCCGACCTCGGCGCCGAGCTCTACACGACCAACGGCGACACCAACGACCATGCGCACCGCCATTACGGCACGCTGTCCTGGACCCCGGAGCTCAACGAGGGCTGCGACGGCTGCGGGTTCGTCTTCCCCGACGACGAGGCGCTGGTGCAGGCGGAGTTCGAGAAGAACCTCCCGTTCGCCCTCGACGTCGCGAAGTCCGCGGTCAACCCGGTCGAGCCGGTGAGCCACCTGGGCAACAAGACGCCCGACTTCGTGATCGACCCCTTCGAGGTGAGCCACGGCCGCGACCAGGTGGTCCAGGTCAACGCCAAGCGCAGGCTCGGCCCCGTCGCGCTCAACTACCAGGTCAACGGCGGCCGTACCAAGACGGCCCTGACCAGAGAGTGGAAGGGCGGCGAGCGCTACGGCGACGGCTACGACCGCTACTACCACTGGATGCGCGGCAAGATCACCGGCGCCAAGCCGGGTGACAGTGTGAAGGTCTGGTTCACCTCGCCCGGCAAGAAGAGCGCCGACTTCACCTACAAGGTGGCCGGCGACATCGGCGGCAAGGTGCTGGTGCTCGCCGCCGAGGACGTCACCGGCATCAGCCCCGCGCAGGGCGTGACCGAGGCGAAGTACGCCGACGACTACGCCAAGGCGCTCGACGAGGCCGGCTACAGCTCCGACGTCTACGACCTGGACAAGATGGGCCGCAAGGCGCCGCATCCGCTCGGCGTGCTCAGCCACTACAAGGCCGTCGTCTGGGAGACCGGCGACGACATCATCCCGCGCAGCGTGGGCCAGGTGCCCGGCACCACGTCCAAGGCCGGGGTCGACACCGAACTGGCCGTCCGCGACTACCTGAACGAGGGCGGCAAGCTGCTGCACGCGGGCAAGTATCCGTCGTTCGCGGCCAACAACAACGGCGCCTACTACTACCAGCCCGACCAGCCGGCCCAGCCGGAGTGCGCGACGCCGAACGACCCGCCGTGCATCCCGGTGTTCAACGACTTCCAGCAGTACTACCTGGGCGCCTACGTCTTCTTCGACGACGCGGGCACCGACCACGACACGGGCCGGCCGTTCGCGCTGAAGGGCGTGGGCGGCCGCTTCGACGGGTTCAACGCCACGCTGGAGCCGAGCCACACGAACTCGTTCGTGGCGACCTCGGCGATCCTGCCGGCCGACCGGTTCCCGCTGTTCGCCAGTTCCGCCCCGATCAAGTGGGTACGGCCGGGCGGCCCGTTCGACCCGCACACCGGCTCCTGGGACGTCTACAGCGGCATCGCCGACGTCTCGTGGAAGCGGCTGACCAAGACCATCGACCTCACCGGCAAGACCTCGGGCGACCTGTCGTTCTGGACGTCGTTCGACACCGAGGCCGACTGGGACTTCCTGACCGTGGAGGCCCGCACCGCCGGCGGCGACGACTGGACCACGCTGCCCGACGCCAACGGCCACACCACGCAGTCCACCGGCAGCAGCTGCGCACCGCCGAGCGGCGGCTCGGGCTGGCGCACGATCCACCCCTTCACCCAGCGCTACCAGGGCGCCGACTGCTCGCCGACCGGCACCTCGGGCTCGTGGAACGCGGCCAGCGGCAACTCCGCGGGCTGGCAGCAGTGGAAGATCGACCTGACCCCGTACGCGGGCAAGCAGGTCGAGCTGTCGATCTCGTACATCAGCGACTGGGCCACCCAGGGCGCGGGCGTCTTCCTCGACGACTTCGCGGTCACCCTGGACGGCGCGGCGAGCGAGTCGACGTCGTTCGAGGCCGACCTGGGCGGCTGGACGGTCGGCGACCCGCCGGAGGGCACCTCGCCCTCGATCAACAACTGGTTCCGCACCGACCAGGTGTTCGAGGAGGGCGGCGGCGTCACCACCAAGGACACCGTCTACCTCGGCTTCGGCGCGGAGAGCCTGACCACGCAGGCGATGCGCACCGACCTGGTCAAGCGGTCGATGCGGCATCTGCTCGGAGATCGCCGCTGATCTGAGGCGAGTGTGAGCGGGAGGGGCACGGCGCACCTGCCGTGCCCCTCTTGCGTGTGCGGACAGAACATGGTTCGGTCACCTTGAGGCTGTGCACAAACAAGCAAGCATTCGGTCTGCAGGAGGCTCACATCATGCGCCAGCACGACACGCTGTTCATCGGAGGCGAATGGGTGGCACCGGCGGGCACCGGCACCATCGACGTCATCTCCCCCCAGACAGAGGAGGTCGTCGGCCGGGTGCCCGACGGCACGGCGGAGGACATGGAGCGCGCGGTCGCCGCCGCCCGCGAGGCCTTCGACCACGGTCCCTGGCCCCGCATGACGTTCGCCGAGCGGGCCACGGTGATCGGCCGGCTGGCCGCGATCTACGAGGCCCGGCAGGGCGAGATGGCCGCGCTGATCACCGAGGAGATGGGCTCGCCGATCACCTTCTCCAACCTCGCGCAGGCACCGCAGCCGCTCAGCATGCTGCAGTTCTACGCCGAGTACGGCGCGACGTTCGAGCAGGAGGAGCAGCGGCCCGGCCTGTTCGGGCCGGTGACCGTGCGGCGCGAGCCGGTGGGCGTGGTGGCGGCCGTGGTGCCGTGGAACGTCCCGCAGTTCGTCTCGATGACCAAGATCGCGCCTGCCCTGCTGGCCGGCTGCACGATCGTGCTCAAGCCCGCCCCCGAGACCCCGCTCGACGCCTACCTGCTGGCCGAGATGGTGCTGGAGGCCGGGATCCCGGCCGGCGTGCTCAACATCGTGCCCGCCGGTCGCGAGGCGGGCGAGCACCTGGTGTCGCACGCGGGCGTGGACAAGGTGGCCTTCACCGGCTCGACCGCCGCCGGCCGCCGCATCGCCGCCATCTGCGGCGAGCAGCTCAAGCGGGTCAGCCTGGAGCTCGGCGGCAAGTCGGCCGCCATCGTCCTCGACGACGCCGACCTCCCCTCCAGCATGGGCATGCTGGCCATCGCCTCGCTGATGAACAACGGCCAGGCCTGCGTCGCGCAGACCCGCATCCTGGCCTCGCGCAACCGCTACGACGAGGTCGTCGAGGCGGTCGCGAACATGGTGACCTCGCAGCCCGTCGGCGACCCCGCCGACCCGGGCACCGGCATCGGCCCGCTGGTCGCCAAGCGGCAGCAGGAACGCGTCGAGGGCTACATCAAGGCCGGCATGGACGAGGGCGCCAAGGTCGTCGTCGGCGGACTCGACCGGCCCTACGACCGCGGCTGGTACGTCGCCCCGACCGTGTTCGCCGGGGTGACCAACGACATGCGGATCGCCCGGGAGGAGATCTTCGGCCCGGTGCTGGCCGTGATCCCCTACGAGGACGAGGCCGACGCCGTACGCATCGCCAACGACAGCGACTACGGCCTGGCCGGCACCGTCTGGACGGCCGACACCGAGCACGGCATGGACGTGGCCAGGCAGGTGCGCACCGGCACGTACGGGGTCAACTGCTACATGCTGGAGGCCAACACGCCCTTCGGCGGCTACAAGGCCAGCGGCATCGGGCGCGAGCTCGGCCCGGAGGGGCTCAGCGGCTACCTGGAGTACAAGACCATCGCCCGCCTGGGCTGACGGCGCGTTCGCAGGGCTCCGGCACTTCGGTGTGCCGGAGCCCTGCTCGCGTGCGAGACAGACACCCAGCGCGCCCCCGCAACGCTAGGTGAATACCCCGCTGACCCCTCAGCGGCCCACTGGACGTGCACCACGGTGGGCGACCGTCCAGCTACAAGAAGTATGTCCCAGTCCGCCGCCTGTAGCGGTTTCCTGCCCCAAGGACTTTCTCCCTGCGGTTTCGTTCCATCCGCCCTAGGTAGACGTGTATTACTCAGGAAAAGTTCGAGTCGATCCACTTTCCGATGCGACGGACCAGTTCGGGGGTCGCCGCCGTCTCCGCGTGGCCGAACCCGGGCTCGATCCAGAGCTCCTTGGGCTCGCGCGCTCCCGCGTAGAGCTGCCACGCGTGCTCCAGCGGGAAGAACGTGTCGGCGTCGCCGTGCACGATCAGCAGCGGTGTGGGTGAGACCAGCCCGGCGGCCTCGTGGGGCGGCATCGGGATCGGGTCCCAGGCGCCCCGCGCGATCCGGGTGCGCTTGGCCATCCGGGCCGCCCACCGCCCGATCGGCTGCTCGATGGCCCAGTGGACCTGCCGCATCGGCCGGGTGCCGCGGTAGTACCAGCGGGCCGGGCCGCTGACCGCCACGACCGCGTCGACGCCGCCCAGCAGCGCCGCGTGGCGCACGGCCACCGCCGCGCCCATCGAGAAGCCCACCACCGCGATCCGGGAGTAGCCGATCACTCGCGCGTGGCGCACGGCCGCGGCCAGGTCGAGGATCTCCAGGTCGCCGACCGTGGTCTCGCCGCCCGAGCGGCCGTGGCCGCGAAAGTCGAACGCGATCACGCCGCCGTGGCCGCTGAGCAGGTGGACGATGCGGCGGGCCGCGCCCACCCGCCACGAGCCGGTGAACCCGTGCGCGACCACGATGCCGAGGCCGGGCCGGGCCGACGGGGTGTGCGCGGCGTCGATCCGGACGCCGTCGTCGGTCCTGAGCATGACCGGGAAGTGTGGCGCGAGCGGCATGACCTCAAGCGTAGAGTCACCGCCGGTCCGGATCGCGCCAGGAGGGGGCCAGAACGCGCAGGTCAGCCACGCTCACCACGGTCCGCACCCGCGAGCCGTCGGCCGCGTCGAGCGCCTGGGGCAGATCGGAGATCATCACCCGCGCGTGGCTGGCCAGGATGCGCCGGCGCAGGTCGCAGGCGTCGAGCTCGGCGGGCACCGGCCAGGCGACCGCGCCGACGGCGATCACCGCGGCGGTCGCCACCAGCAGGTGGGGCCCGACGGGCAGGCAGATGAGCACCGAGTCGCCCAGGCGCACTCCCCTGCGGCGCAGCTGGACGGTCGCGGCCGCCGACCACTCGTCCAACTCCCCCTCGGTGAGCTGGAGACCCGTCGCCGAGTCCACCATGACGATGCGCTCATCCATGCCGACCACGGTAGGGAGGGGCATCTCGGGCGTACATGGGGCGGAATATGCACTTCGCTATGCAGAAGCCTCAGGATGTTCGGCGGCCCACACCGCGATCTGCGCGCGCGAGGTATAGCCGAGCTTCTCCATGATGTTGGCGATGTGCCTGGCCACGGTGGCCGGGCTGATCACGAGCTCCTCGGCGATGGCCCGGTTGGACAGCCCCCGGGTCAGCAGCCCGGCGATCTCCCGCTCGCGCGCGGTCAGCACCGAGTGCGGGACGGGTGCGGGCCGGGTCCGGGGCGCCCGGCCCGCGGTCGCCGGTCGCTCCCCGTCGAGGACGCGCTGGGCGGCGTCAGCGGGGCTCATCGTCCGGCCTCGCGACCAGAGCAGGAAGGTGCGGCCCTCGCCGAGCTTGGCCCGGGCACGCGCGAGCAACTCCTCGATGCGGGTGGTGGCGGAGTGCTGGCCGATCGACTCGCGGAGCGTGGCCGCCGCGGCCGCCGCGAGCACCGCCGCCTCCAGGTCGCCCTCGGCCTCGGAGAGCACCGACAGCCCCACAAGGCAGCGGGCCACGCCCTGGCGCTGCCCGGTGCACCGGCTCAGTGACAGGCTCGCGGCCAGCCGCTCCCTGGCCGTGGCGAACTCGTGCAGCAGGGCCGCGACCCGTCCGGCGCGCGCCAGGCAGCGGGCCAGCTCGACTCCGGTGCCGAGCTCCCGCAGCCAGGTGACGGCCGCCTCGTAGTGGCCCATGGCCGTCACCAGGTCGCCACGCGCCTCGGCGACCGCGCCGAGCTGGGTCGCCACCCGGGCCAGGATCCACCGGTGGCCGTGCTCGCGCGCCCGCTCCAGCGCCTCCTCGCCGTGCCGCTGGGCCTCGCGCAACCGGCCACGCACCAGGGCCACGGCCGAGAGCCCGGCCAGCCCCGCCGCCTGGTTCCAGTGGTCGCCGGCGGCCGTGGCCACGGCCAAGCACCGCACGGCGTGATGCAGCGCCTCCTCGGCCCGCCCCAAGCGCAACAGCACCATGACCAACAGGTTGTGCACGACACAGGCCCGGAACCGGTCGGCGGCGAGGCCCGGCAGGCTCTCGGTGGCCAGCTCAAGCGATCGGGGCAGCTCGTCGCGGGCCTCCAGGCCGTAGGCGAGGTAGGCCTTGGCCAGGGCGATCTGGTGGACGGACACCTGGCTCAGGTCGAGGGCGAGCAACCGCTCCACCCAGCCGACGATCTCCGTCAGGCCGCTCACCGGCAGCAGGCCCGTGCTGCGGAAGCACAGTCGCAGGCCCGGCGACGCGTTGCCCGACTCGATGGCCCAGTCGAGCGCCGCCCGCTGGTCGTCGAGCAGCGTCCGGCTCGCGGTCAGGGCCGCCAGCCGCCGCGCCCACGGCAGCCGCCGCTCGGTCAGCTCGACCGTGAAGTGCCGCTGCATCAGCTCACAGAGCACGTGGAGGTGACGGTCGCGGACGGCCTCGCGCTCACCCGCCGCCGCCAGCCGCTCGGCGCCGAAGCGCTTGATGGTCTCCAGCAGGCGGTAACGCCTGCGAGATTCGTCACACGACACCAGGGACTTGTCGACCAGCCCGCCCAGCAGGTCGACGATCTCCGCCCCGGAGATGGGCCGCTCGGCGCACACCTGCTCGGCGAGGTCGAGGTCGAAGGATCCGGCGAAGACCGAGAGCCTGCGCAGCAGCACCTGCTCCTTGGCCGACAGCAGGTCGTGGCTCCACTCGACGGCGGCCCGCAGGGTGCGCTGCCTGGCCGGGGCGGTGCGCTCGCCGGTGGTGAGCAGCGAGAAGCGGTCGTCGATCCGGTCGGCGATCTCGCCGGGGTTGAGCAGGCTGGTGCGGGCGGCGGCCAGCTCCAGCGCGAGCGGCAGCCCGTCGAGCGCCCGGCACAGGCGCACCACGTCGGCCTGGCTCTCGGGCCCCAGCCGGGTGCCCGCGGCGGCCGCCCGGTCGCGGAAGAGCAGCGCCGCCTCGGCGTCGGGCGCGTCGAGCTCGGGCAGGTCGAGCGGCGGCACCCGCCAGACCAGCTCGCTGGCGATGCGCAGCGGCTCCCTGCTGGTGGCCAGAATGCTCAGCCGCCGGCACGAGGCGACGAGCTCGGCGCTCACCTCGGCACATTTGTCGACGAGGTGCTCGCAGTTGTCGAGCAGCAGCAGGCAGTGCGTGCCACGCAGCCGCGCGGCCACGGTGTCGAGCAGCGGCCGGGTGTGCTCCTCCGGCACGCCCAGCACCCTGGCGATCTCGCGCACCACCAGCTCGGGCCGGTTGATCCTGGCCAGCTCGACCAGCCACACACCGCCGGAGTAGGAGGGCACCAGCCGGGCGGCGACGCGCAGGGCCAGCCGGGTCTTGCCGATGCCGCCGACACCGCACAGAGTGACCACCCGCGCGTCGCCGAACATCCGGCACAGGTCATCAAGGTCACGCTCGCGTCCGACGAACCGGTTGGGCTCGGCGGGGAGGTTGTGCCGGGGGGAGTCAGGCATGTGGTCACCCTGCGTCGCGGAAGGATCACACTCTCCCCACAGTGTCGCACTTTTCACAGGTCCAGGGAGCTGACGACCGCCCTTTCGTCGACGACGCGCAGCGTGGGGTCGCCGAGCAGGCGTCTGGCCAGCTCGTACGGGGCGACGACGAGCGTGGCGGCGCGCTCGTGGGCCAGCACCCGGCAGCCGATCAGGCTGGGCTCGTGCGCGATCACGACGTGCGCGCCCGCCATCATGGCCAGGTCGAGCACCCGCAGCCCCTTGAAGCCGTCGCTCACCGCCGCGAGGACGACGTCGTCGGGGCCGACCAGCAGCCGCGTGGCCAGCTTCCGCAGGTCTCCGGCCAGCTCGTCGTGGTGCAGGATCCGCTCGCCGTCGACGCTCAGGGCGGGGCCCGCCAGCGGCCCGAACTCGACGGTGCGCTCGCCGATCAGCTCGCCGAACGGCTTGGCCCCGGAGACGGGCTCCATGCTGAAGACGTGCTGCACGTCGACCGCGTCGGCATCGTAGCCGCGATGGGCGATCATCATCCGGGCGGTGCCGGAGGAGCCCAGCACGGCGACGCCGCCGGACCAGGCGACGGAGTGCACGGCGACCGCCAGTCCGGCGCCGAGGGGCAGGTCGACGAGCACGCGGTCGCCGTAGCGGAGCCCGTGGCGGCGCAGCCCCGCCGCCACGTGCGTGACCCGCCGCGCGAAGGCCGCGTGGGACAGCATCTCGCCGGTCCTGACGTCGGTCACCGCCGGTTGGTCGCCCCGGGTCGGCGCCGCGCCCATCACCAGCTCTGTCCAGGTCATGCCGTCAATGTAGGGACCCCAGGCCTTCCCCGGCATGCACACAATTGTGCAACCCGGTATGTACCTCGCCCCGCTCAACCGGGACAAGCGGCCTACTCTTGCTCCATGCGGGACGAGTCCGCGGGCGGTCGCCTCATCCGCGTGGCGCTGTCGTTCGTGCTCACGCCGGACAGCGTCGTACCGCTCGCCACCGACGAGCAGGCTCGCGCCTATGCCCGCAGGCACCTCGTCCCGCTCCTGCCATCAGAGGGGATCAACTAGACTTGAAAGGTCGCGACATCGCGCGGCTGACCCCACGACAAACAGATCGAGACTCATCATGCCTTTGAACAGCCGCGACGACCTGCGGAACATCGCGATCATCGCGCACGTCGACCATGGTAAGACCACGCTGGTCGACGCCATGCTCTGGCAGTCCGGGGCCTTCCGCGCCAACCAGGATGTCGACGACCGCGTCATGGACTCCAACGACCTGGAGCGCGAGAAGGGCATCACCATTCTCGCCAAGAACACCGCGGTCGAGCACGGCGGCATGACCATCAACATCATCGACACTCCCGGCCACGCCGATTTCGGCGGAGAGGTCGAGCGCGGCCTGTCCATGGTCGACGGTGTCGTGCTGCTGGTCGACGCCTCCGAGGGGCCGCTGCCGCAGACCCGGTTCGTGCTGCGCAAGGCGCTGAGCGCGAAGATGCCGGTCATCCTGTGCATCAACAAGGTCGACCGGCCCGACGCCCGCATCAAGGAGGTCGTCGACGAGGTCTACGAGTTGTTCATGGACCTCGACGCGACGGAGGAGCAGATCGACTTCCCGATCGTCTACGCCTCCGGCAAGGCAGGCCGGGCCGCGCTCGCCCGCCCTGACGACGGCACCATGCCCGACTCCGAGGACCTCGAGCCGCTGTTCGAGATCATCAAGTCGACGATCCCGGCGCCCACCTACGACCCCAACGCGCCGCTGCAGGCCCACGTCACCAACCTCGACGCCTCGTCCTACCTCGGCCGCATCGCGCTCTGCCGGATCCATCAGGGCGTGCTGCGCAAGGGCCAGCAGGTGGCCTGGTGCCGCACCGACGGCTCGGTGCAGAAGGTGAAGATCACCGAGCTGCTGATGACCGAGGCGCTGGAGCGCAAGCCCGCCGAGGAGGCCGGGCCGGGCGACATCATCGCCATCGCCGGCATCCCCGACATCATGATCGGCGAGACGCTGGCAGACCCCGAGGACCCGCGACCGCTGCCGCTGATCACCGTCGACGAGCCGGCCATCTCGATGACCATCGGCACCAACACCTCGCCGCTGGTCGGCAAGGCCAAGGGCACCAAGGTCACCGCCCGCATGGTCAAGGACCGCCTGGAGAGGGAGCTCGTCGGCAACGTCTCGCTGCGCGTGCTGCCCACCGAGCGTCCCGACACCTGGGAGGTGCAGGGCCGTGGCGAGCTGGCGCTGGCCATCCTGGTCGAGCAGATGCGCCGCGAGGGCTACGAGCTGACCGTCGGCAAGCCGCAGGTCGTCACCAAGCTCGTCGACGGCAAGGTGCACGAGCCGGTCGAGCGCCTGACGGTCGACTGCCCCGAGGAATACCTGGGCGCGGTCACGCAGCTGCTGGCCGTCCGCAAGGGCCGCATGGAGCACATGACCAACCACGGCACCGGCTGGATCCGGATGGAGTTCGTGGTGCCGGCGCGCGGCCTGATCGGGTTCCGCACCGAGTTCCTCACCGAGACGCGCGGCACCGGGCTGGTGCACCACGTGTTCGATTCCTACGAGCCGTGGTTCGGCGAGCTGCGCACCCGCAACAACGGGTCGCTGGTGGCCGACCGCTCGGGTCCGGTGACCGCCTTCGCCATGCTCAACCTGCAGGAGCGCGGCACCCTGTTCGTCTCACCGACGACCGAGGTCTACGAAGGCATGATCATCGGCGAAAACTCCCGGTCCGACGACATGGACGTCAACATCACCAAGGAGAAGAAGCTCACCAACATGCGCTCCTCGACCTCCGAGGAGACCGAGAAGGTGATCCCGCCGCGCGTGCTGTCGCTGGAGCAGGCGCTGGAGTTCATCCGCGAGGACGAGTGCGTGGAGATCACTCCTGAGGCCGTACGCATCCGCAAGGTCGAGCTCAACGCCGCCACCCGCGGCCGGAGCGCGGCGCGGGCCAAGCGCACCTGACGTCCGCCACCTCGGCCGCCGGGCAGACCGTCGAACGCATCCTCGCGGGCGACGACCAGGTCAGCTCCGCGCCGAGGTGAGGACCACGTAGCCGTCCCGGTCGAACCTCACCTCATAGCCGTTCGCGATCAGCAGGCGCACCCGCTCTCGCTGCTCGGGCAGGTCGGCGAAGGGGAACGTGCGGCGCCCCGTCTCGGCCACCACCCACGGCGCCCAGCGGGGGGTGCGGTCCCAGAGCAGCACGGTGCTCCTGCCGGACAGGGCGGGCGCCAGGTTGTTGGCCGCCTCGACCAGCACGCCGTCGGGCACCACGGCGACCGCGGCCGCCGCCGCCCGCTCCCGCCCGTCAAGACGGTAGGAGTCCGGGTCGGCGAGGGCGGCCAGCGAGAAGAAGGGCACCGTGGCGACCGCGAACGCGAGCACGCCCGCCACCCACGTCCGGGGGAGCCAGGGAACCCTCCCCCGGACCCGCCGCACGGCGTCCACCCCGCCGGCGAAGACGACCACCACGACGAACGCGTTGTAGTGGTATTCGGCCACCCACCAGTTGGGGAACGAGCCGGCCAGCATCCGCTCGGCGAGCAGCGGCACCGCCATCGCGAACAACGGCGAGCCGAGCACGGCCAGCAGGCTGAGGCCGAGCAGCAGGGCCAGCGTGACGAGCTTGACGGGCGGGGTGCCGAGCTGGGCGATCACCGTGATCGGGTCGGTCAGCGCGGTGCGGACGAGGGCCGGCAGGTCGGGGCCCAGCGCGCCGTACGCCCAGTAGTAGTCGGACCTCCCGCCGAACAGCGGGATCAGCACCTGGGACGCCAGCGCGGCGAACCCGAGCCCGCCGGCCACGAACGCCCCGCCCAGCACCCGCCAGCCCCGCTGGAGGAGCAGGACCAGCCCGAATCCCGCGACCAGCAGGCCCATGTCCTCCTTGACGCAGAGCAGCGCGAGGGCGGCGAGCACGACGTGGCCGCGCCGTCCGGCCTGCCACCGTTCGAGGAGCAGGGCGGTGAGCAAAGGCGCGAAGGCGGCCTCGTGGAAGTCGAAGGCGACGGTCTCGACCACCGGCCACGACAGGGTGTAGGCGACCGCGACCAGGTGCGCCGGGGCCGGGCTGCCCAGGGCGCGCCTGGTGAAGACCCACAGCGGCACCGCCGCCGCGGCCATCAGCACCGCCTGGGCCACGAGCAGGGTCTGGGGACCGTCGAAGATCCAGTAGAGCGGCGCGAGCAGGGCGAGGATCGGCGACCAGTGGTCGCCCAGGACGGCGAAGCCGGGGCCGAAGTCGTTGTGGACACCCTTGACGATGGCGACCGGGAGCTGGAAACGGGAGTAGGAGCGGACCGCCTGGTCGAAGATGACGAGGTCGTAGGCCCCGGCCCGGAAGCCCGCGAACCGGGTCAGCGACAGGGCGGAGTAGGCCAGGGCGGCCACGCCGGTGATCACCCCCAGGATGATCCGGTGCCGCTCGATCCCGGCTCGGGTGCCGCCCTCCTGCCGCCGGACGTCCGTGTCGTGCCTGCTCGCCGTCACTTCAGCGCCGGGGTAGCTCGCTGGCGCGTACGTGGGTGCCGAGCCACTCCACCAGCGGCTCGAAGGCGTGCCAGGTCTCGCGGACCCGGTCGGCCACCTCAGCGGTGTGGATCCAGGGCTCGGGCGGGAAGCGGTGTCCGGCGTGGAGGGACCTGTGGCGCAGCAGGTCGATGCGCGGATGGTCGTCGGAGAAGCCACGCGGTTTCGTCTTGAGGCGGTCGCCCTCCAGGGTGTGGCCCGCCGCCTGGAGACCGGCGACCAGGGCGGCCAGTGACGTGCCGGTGAGGTCGTCGTCCACGGCCGCGCGGTAGCGGGCGACCTGGTCGGGGGCCTGGGTGTAGCACCCGCCCGCGGTGTAGAGGCCGTCGGCGGAGATCTGGACGTAGAGCCCGATGCCGGGCACCAGGTCGACGAACGCCCCCTGGTGGGTCTTGTAGGGCGACTTGTCCTTGGCGTAGCGGACGTCGCGGTAGGGGCGGAACAGCTGGGCCTGGCCGAACTCCTCCGCCAGTTCCTCGGTGAGGGCCAGCATGGGCGCGCGCACCGCGTCGTCGTAGAACTGCCGGTGACGGGTGAAGTACGTCTTCGAGTTGTCGGCCTCAAGGCCCTCGTAGAAGACGAAGGCCTCGTCGGGAAAGCCACTGAAACCCATGCGGACAAGCGTGCCACGCCTCACTCGTGCTTCGTCCACCGAGCCGTGTACTCCCGGCCGGGCACCGGCGTGGTGCCGTACAACTCCGAGACGGTGACGAACCGGTAGCCCTTCTTGGCGAGCGTGTCGAGCACCTGGGGCACGGCCTCGATGGTCGTGCGGTGGATGTCGTGCATGAGCACGATCTCTCCGGGTTTGGCGGCGCCCGCGCGCCGGGCCACGACCGAGGCGGCGCGGTCACGCCAGTCGAGGGTGTCGAGGCTCCACAGGATCTGCGCCAGCCCCTCGCGGCGGGTCTCGGCGGCCACCCTGGCGTCCGTGGCCCCGTACGGCGGCCGCATCATCCGCATCCGCACCCCGGTCAGCCTGCGCACGAGGTTGTCGGTCTGGACGAGCTCGGCCCTGATCTGCTCCTCGGGGAGGGCCGTCAGCGGCGGATGACTCCAGGAGTGGTTGCCGATCTCGTGACCCTCGTCGACGATGCGGCGCGCGAGGTTGTGCGGGTCGGCCGACACCATCTGGCCCAGTACGAAGAAGGTGGCCTTGGCGTTGCGGCCACGCAGCAGGTCGAGCAGCTTGCCGGTGTATTCGCCGGGCCCGTCGTCGAAGGTGAGCGCGACGCATTTCTCACGCCGGCAGTTGACCGGGCGGTGGGCGGGCCAGTCGGGCTGCATCCGCGCCAGCCGCTTGGCCAGGACGCGGGGGTCGACCACCGCCGGTGGACGGGCCGCCTGCTGACGTGTCTGGGGCCGCGTGCCGCAGGCCGTGACCGTCATCACCACCACCGCCAGAGCCAGACCCCATATGTGCACGCTTCCCCCTGAAGGCACAGGGGGGCTGACTATGGACGGTCCTGTGCCAGATCCCCCCGCAACTCCTTGGCCAGGTCCTCCCACCATGGTGGGATATCGACCTGCAGAGCGGTAAAACGACGCGCCACTCTTAGGACACATCCGACCGGATCCGTACCTAGATGACGATGTTTCACTGGTCGGGCGCTTCCCGGGGCTCGGCGACGACCATGATGAGACGGAGTTCGTCGGGCCCGTTGTTGGCGTAGCGATGGGGCCGATCGGCGGTGAAGACCACCGCGGCGTCGGTTCTGATCAGGTGGCTCCTGCCGTACACGGTGAGGGTGAGCTCACCGGCGAGGACGGTGAGCATCTCCCGGGTGCCGGGCGGGTGCGGATCGCCGTCGTGGTGCCCGCCGGGGCCGAACCGCCAGTCCCACAGCTCCAGGATGGTCGGGGTGTCGGCGCCGACGAGCACCCGGGCGTGCACCTCGCCCTGGTCGAAGGTGACCACGTCGGCCTTCTCCACGATCCTGACCACCGGCACGTCGGCGACCTCGACCAGCCGGGCCACGGTCACGCCGAGCGCGGAGGCGATGCGGGTGAGGGTCGAGACACTGGGGTTGGTCCTGGCCTGCTCGACCTGGACGAGCATGCCTTTGCTCACCCCCGAGCGCGCGGCCAGGGCGTCGAGGGTGAAGCCGCGGTGTGAGCGCTGCGCCCTGACGTTGCTGGCGATGGCCTGGGTGATCGTCTCCGGATCCTGCATGAGTGCAGTGTAGTGAACCTGACTTGCACTGTGTTGCACCTTTTGTGTTGTACTAAGAGTGCACTCCACTGCACCAGATGGGAGAGATGTGACTGCGGTGATCCTGGCGACCGCCTGCGCGGTGGTCTATGGCACGGCCGACTTCTTCGGCGGGCTCGCCACTCGGCGTTCCCGCGTGTTCGCGGTCGTGGCCCTGTCGCAACTGGCCGGCCTGGCGCTGATCCTGGCCCTGCTCCCGCTGCTGCCCGGCCTGTTCAGCACCAAGGCGCTGCTCTGGGGGCTGGCCGCCGGCCTGGCGGGCGCGGCCGGGCTCGTGCTGTTCTACCGGGCGCTGGCCACGGGGGTGATGTCGGTGGTGGCGCCCACCACGGCGGTGACCTCCGCCATGCTGCCGGTGCTGTTCGGGCTCGCCGGCGGCGAGCGGCCGCATCCCCTGGCGCTGACCGGGGTGGTGCTCGCCCTCGGTTCGGTGCTGCTGGTCAGCCAGGACCCGTCAGCCGCGAAGGGCGGTTCCGCGGGCTCGGTGCTGGTCGCGCTGGCGGCGGGCGCCGGGTTCGGCGGCTTCTTCATCCTGCTCGCGCTGGCCCCGGACGACGCCGGGCTGTGGCCGCTGGTCGGCGCCCGGCTCTCGTCGGTGACCATGGTGGTGCTGCTGGCCGTCGTCGCCGGGCGCACGCTGAAGCCGGCCGCCGGGGGGCTGCGCGTCATCGTCGCCGCCGGCGTGCTCGACATGCTGGCCAACGTCCTCTACCTGCTGGCCAAGGCCGAGGGCCTGCTCAGCCTGGTGGCGGTGCTGGTCTCGCTCTACCCGGCGAGCACGCTGCTGCTGGCCAGGCAGGTGCTCGGTGAGCGGTTGCACCCGATCCAGCTGACGGGGGTCGCCTGCGCGCTCGGGGCGGTCGCGCTCATAGCCGTTGCATAGGCGGCAAGCGCTTGCTACGTTTCGCCCGTGCGTCCCGACCGGGCACGGGCCGGCAGCGAGTCGTTGAGACACCTGGTGGTGCCGTACGACTCGCCTGAGGCGTTGCTCCGGCTGGTCGTGCCCCGCGTGCGCGACGCGCTGGCCGACGGCAGGCGGGTGCTCGCGGTCACCTGCGCGACGAAGCTCGGGCTGCTGTCCGAGGCGCTCGGAGCCGACGCCGGCCGGATCGACACCCGGCTCTCCGGCTCCTGGTACGCCCACCCGCACCGGACCCTGGCCCGCTACCACGAGTACGCGTCGGGCCGGCGGACCCTCATCATCGGGGAGCCCATCTGGGCGGGCCGGACCGATCGGGAGATCCGCGAGTGGATCCGCTACGAGTCGGTGCTCAACGTGGCCCTGGGCGGCGCCGCGGCCACCGTCCTGTGCCTGTACGACCCGGGGCGGACACCGGAGGAGGTGTTCGCCCACGGCCCCGTCACGCACCCGCTCACGCTGCGCACCGGCGGGGAGGTGGCCAACGCGCGGTTCGTGGAGCCGCACGAGCTGGTGCTGAACGGCGACCTCGCGCCGCTGCCCGACCCGAGCGGACGGGTGGAGTCGCTGGGGTTCACCGCCCGCGAGCTGAAGGACCTGCGCCAGGCGGTCACCGACTACGCCAGGGCGGCCGGGATGACCCGGGGCGACATCGCCTCGCTGGTGCTCGGCGTCTCGGAGATAGCCGCCAACAGCGTCGAGCACGGCGCCGGGCACGGCCTGGTCAGGATGTGGGTGAACGGGAGGGAGCTGGTCTGCGAGATCGCCGAGCCGGGTGGCGCTCTGGACGACCCGTTACCGGGCTACATACCACCGGAGCCCGAATCCTCTCGGGGATACGGGCTCTGGATCAGTCGTCAGCTCTGTGATCTCGTCGAGCTGCGGACGGAGCGGGGAACGCTCCGCGTGCGCCTGCACATGCGCCTCGGCGACTAGGCAGCGCTCTGCGCCGGCACGCGTACGGCGCCTTCGGCTCGGGCGTACGGCTCCAGCGTGTCGCGCAGCTGGCGACGGCCGCGGTGCAGCCGGGACATGACGGTCCCGATGGGGGTGCCCATGCGCTCGGCGATCTCCTTGTACGCGAAGCCCTCGACGTCGGCCAGGTAGACGGCCACGCGGAAGTCCTCGGGCAGCGCCCGCAGCGCGTTCATCACCACGTTGTCGGGCAGCCGGTCGAGCGCCTCGGTCTCGGCGGACCTGAGCCCGGTCGAGCTGTGCGACTCGGCGGCGTGCAGCTGCCAGTCCTCGATGTCCTCGGCGGCGGAGAGCTTCGGTGAACGCTGCTTCTTGCGGTAGTCGTTGATGAAGTTGTTGGTGAGGATGCGGTGCAGCCAGGCCTTGAGGTTGGTGCCCTCGCGGAACTGGTGGTAGGAGGTGTACGCCTTGGCCACCGTCTCCTGGACCAGGTCCTCGGCGTCGGCGGCGTTGCGGGTCAGGCGCATGGCGGAGGCGAACAGCTGCGACGTCACAGGCACGACGTCGCGCTCGAACCAGTCCTGACGCTGCTCATCGGTCATCGTGATCATTCATTCCCCCTTGCACTGTCCCCCGTCTCGGCACAGGCAGCGAAACCATCTTCGCAAAACCCCTGTAAGGGCCGCGTTAACGGTTGCGCCTGGTCAGAGAGGTAAAGAAGTCCCATTGCTCGCGGCATGCGTCATCACGTCCACGGCCGGACTAGTCTCATTATCATAACACTATCCATCCAATTTCATAGAAAAAGTGGGCGGAGTCACATGAGATAGCGTATGGACATGGATTTCGTGGACCGTCATGACGTGGAGGCGCGTCACTGGGTGGCGGAGGCCATCCGCAAGGTGGAGGCCGACGCCAACCGGAGCTGTGACACACACCTGCATGTCTTCCCGCTGCCCCCGCGGTGGGGGGTAAACCTCTACTTGAAAGACGAGTCGGTCCACCCCACCGGTTCACTGAAACACCGACTTGCCCGATCTCTTTTCCTGTACGGCCTGGCGAACGGCTGGATCGGCCCCTCGACCACGATCGTCGAGGCGTCCAGCGGCTCCACGGCCGTGAGCGAGGCCTACTTCGCCCGCCTGCTCGGCCTGCCGTTCATCGCGGTGATGCCCGCCTCCACCTCACCGGAGAAGTGTCATCTGATCGAGTTCTACGGCGGCAAATGTCACCTGGTCGACGACCCGACCACGATCTATGACGAGTCGCACCGCCTGGCCGCCGAGACGGGCGGCCACTTCATGGACCAGTTCACCTACGCCGAGCGGGCCACCGACTGGCGCGGCAACAACAACATCGCCGAGTCGATCTACGCGCAGATGTCGCTGGAGCCGCACCCGGTGCCGACCTGGATCGTGGTCGGGGCGGGCACCGGGGGCACCTCGTCCACGATCGGGCGCTACATCCGCTACCGCCGCCACGACACCCGCCTGGCCGTCGCCGATCCCGAGGGCTCGGCCTTCTACCCGAGCTGGGTGTCGGGCGACCCCTCGGTCACCGCGCCGGGCTCGCGGATCGAGGGCATCGGCCGTCCCCGGGTGGAGCCGTCCTTCCAGCCCACGGTGATCGACCGCATGGTGGCCGTGCCCGACGCCCGGTCGATCGCCGCCATGCACTGGGTGCGCGAGGTGACCGGCAGGGACGTCGGCGGCTCAACCGGCACCAACGTGGCCGCCTGCGTGGACCTGATCAAGGAGATGCGCGAGGCCGGCGAGCGAGGCAGCGTCGTCACCCTCATCTGCGACGGCGGCGAACGCTACCGGGGCACCTACTGCGACCCCGGCTGGCTCGCCGCCCAGGGCCTCGACATCCACCCGCACCTCGACGAGTTCCGGGCGTTCCTGCCCGACTGATCGGCTAGGACGCCTTGGCCGGGTCGACCTCGAACAGCTTGGCCACGTCGTCGAGGATCGCGTGGGCGCCCTGGATGCCGACGGCGGTCATCCAGGTGAGGTCGTTCACCTCGTGCTTCTCGCCCTTGAGCTTGCCCCACAGCGGGTTGTTCACGAACTTCTCCTTGGGCCCGTCGGCGGCGGGGTCCGCGTAGGTCGCCACGAAGATGTGGTCGGCGTCCAGGTCGGCGATGCGCTCCTGGCTGACGTTGACCACGATCGAGTCGCTGACGGTGGGCTGGCCCTCCGGCCGGGGGAAGCCGATGTCCTTCATGACCAGACCGGAGTAGGACTCCTCGACGTACAGGCGGGTCGTCGGCTCGCCCGCGAAGCGGACGATCGAGATGGTCGGCAGATCGCCCTCCTTCTCCTTGATCGCGGCGCCGATCTTCCCGGCCCGCTCCTCGAACGCCTTGAGCCTCGCCTCCGCCACGTCCTCCTTGCCGAGCGCCTGGCCCACCAGTCGGAGGTTCTCCTTCCAGATGGCGCCGGTCGTCTCGCTGAAGACGGTGGGAGCGATCTTGGCGAGCTTGTCGTAGAGCGCCTCGTGGCGGACCTTCGCCGAGACGATCAAGTCGGGCTTGAGCGCGATGATCTTCTCCAGGCTCGGCTCCTCCAGCGTGCCGACGGCCGTGGCCTCCTTGCCGTACTCCTCGGCGACGGGGCCAAGGTAGTCGGGCAGCGCCGTGTCGATCGACCGGTAGGTCGTGTATCCGACCACCGGTGTCTCCAGCGTCAGCACCGCGTCCACGAAGCTCTGGTCCAGTGCGACCACCCGCTTGGGCTGGGCGGGGATCACGGTCTCGCCCATCGCGTGCTTGACGGTGCGGAACGGCCCGGCGGAGCTCTCCGGGGCGGCGGGCTGGGCGGTCTCGGTCGAGCCGCAAGCGGCCAGCCCTGCCACCAGGACGACCCCCGCCAGCGCACGCAACGATCTCATCGAAAAGCCTTTCTTAGCTTAGGCAACCCTTAATCAAGTTAGCCCTGCCTAACCTGGCATACTTCTCCAGGGTCGGGCAAATGCTGGGGGGACGGGTGGGAGCAACCGCTGTCGCGACACGCTCGCACACCCCTCGCCAACGGCATCTCCTCCTGCTCATCGCGCTGCTCGGAGCCGTCTGCGTGACCGTGGTGCTGAGCATCACGATCGGGTCCAGGCCGGTGCCGCCGGCCGACGCCTGGCAGGCGCTCACCGCCCCCGCCGACATCGAGAGCCACATCATCGTCCGCTCGCTGCGCGTCCCGAGGACCGTGCTCGGCGTGCTGGCCGGCCTCGCGCTCGGCGTGGCGGGCGCGCTCATGCAGGGCCACACCCGCAATCCGCTCGCCGACCCCGGCCTGCTCGGCGTCACCCAGGGCGCCGCCTTCGCCATGGTGGCCTCGATCATCCTGCTCGGCGCCCAGAGTCTGCTCGCCTACATCTGGTTCGGCCTGGCCGGAGCGCTGATCGCCAGCGTGGGCGTGTTCGCGCTCGGCATGGTCGGCGGCCGGGGCGGCCCCACGCCCGTCACGCTCGCCCTCGCGGGCACCGCCGTCAGCGCCTTCCTCTACGCGCTGACCTCGGCCATCGTGCTCCTGGACGAGCAGGCCATGGACGTGTTCAGGTTCTGGCAGGCGGGTTCGATCGCCGCCCGCGGCCCCGACGTGATCTGGCAGGTGCTGCCGTTCGTCGTGACCGGCCTGGTGCTGGCCATGATCAACGCTCCCGGCCTGAACGCGCTCTCCCTCGGCGAGGACGTCGCGCGCGGGCTCGGGCAGCGCATCGGGCTCACCCGGGGCGTCGGCATCGCCGCCGTCACGCTGCTCACCGGCGCCGCGGTGGCCGCCTGCGGCTCGCTGGCGTTCGTCGGCCTGATCGTGCCACACCTGGCCCGCTCGCTGTCCGGCACCGACCACCGCTGGCTGCTGCCCTACTCCGGCCTGATCGGCGTCGCGCTGCTGCTGCTCGCCGACGTGATCGGCCGCGTCGTCGCCCCTCCCGGCGAGCTGGAGGTGGGCGTGGTGCTCGCCCTGCTCGGCGCCCCCTTCTTCGTCGCGCTGGTCCGCCGCAGGAAGCCGGTGCGGCTGTGACGACCGCCCTCGCGCTCCGGATCGCGGGCCTGTCCTGGCGGGTACGCCCCCGCGCCACCGCCGTCACGCTGGGCGGCCTCCTGCTGCTCGGCGTGCTCATGGCCCTGAACATGCGCATCGGCGACATCCAGATGAGCCTGGCCGAGGTGGCGCGGGCCACGTTCGACACCGCGAGCGCCGGCCACTTCGTCATCATGGATCTCCGCCTGCCCCGCGCCCTGACCGGCGCGCTGGTGGGCGCCGCGCTGGCGCTGTCCGGCGCGATCATCCAGTCCATCGCCCGCAACCCGCTGGCCAGCCCCGAGATCCTCGGCGTCACCACCGGCGCCTCGGTCGCCGTCGTGGCCGGCATCGTGATCAGCGGCAGCGCCTATGGCGGCGCCAGCGGGATGCTCTCCACCCTCGGCATCCCGGCGCTGGCCCTGGCCGGCGGGCTCATCGGCGCCCTGATCGTCTACACGCTGGCCTGGCGGCGCGGCCTCGACGGCTACCGGCTGGTCCTCGTCGGCATCGGCGTGGCGGCCGTGTTCACCAACGTCAAGTTCTGGCTGCTGACCATCGGCGACGTCAACGACACCAGCCGGGCCATGGTCTGGATCAGCGGCTCGCTCAACGGCCGCGGCTGGGAGCACGTCAGGCCCGTGGGCGTGGCCCTCGCCGTGCTCATCCCCCTGGCGCTGCTCGGCGCCCGCTCGCTCGACGCGCTGCGCTTCGGCGACGACACCATCACCGGGCTGGGCGTCCGGATGAACCTCTCGCGGGCCCTGCTGATCCTCGCGGCCGTGCTGCTCGCCGCCGTCGCCACCGCCTCGGCCGGGCCGATCGCGTTCGTCGCGCTGGCCGCGCCGCAGATCGCGCTCCGGCTGGCCCGCTGCGCGCAACCGCCCCTCCTGTCGTCGGCCGTCATGGGCGCCCTGCTCACCACCGGCGCCGACCTGATCGCGCGCACCGCCTTCTCCCCTGTCGAACTGCCCGTGGGCATCGTGACCGCGGTGCTCGGCGCGCCGTACCTGATTCACCTGATCTGGAGGGCACGCACATGAGGCTCCAGGCCGCCGCCGTCAAACTCGGGTACGGCGAGCGAACCGTCGTTGACGGGCTCGACCTCGTCATCGAGCCGGGCACGGTCACCGCGATCATCGGCCCCAACGGCTGCGGTAAGTCCACGCTGCTGCGCGCCCTCGGCCGCCTGCTCAAGCCGCGGGGCGGCGAGGTGCTGCTCGACGGCAAGCGCATCGACCGCATCCCGACCCGCGAGGTGGCCAAGGTGCTCGGCCTGCTCCCCCAGGCGCCCATCGCGCCGGAGGGCCTGACCGTCGCCGATCTGGTCGTCAGGGGCCGCCACCCGCACCAGACCTGGTATCGGCAGTGGTCATCGGACGACGAGGCGGCCGTGAGCGAGGCGCTGGCCATGACGGGGCTGGCCGACCTCGCCGAGCGCCCGCTGGACGAGCTGTCCGGCGGGCAACGGCAGCGGGCCTGGATCTCCATGGCCCTGGCCCAGGGCACCGACCTGCTGCTGCTGGACGAGCCGACCACCTTCCTCGACCTGGCTCACCAGGTGGAGGTCCTGGAGCTGGTCCGCCACCTGCACCAGGCGGCCGACCGGACCATCGTGATGGTGCTGCACGACCTCAACCTGGCGGCTCGCTACGCCGACCGGCTGGTGGCCATGCGCGAGGGCCGGGTGATCATCGCCGGCGCCCCGCACGAGGTGCTGACCGAGGACCTGTTGCGCGAGGTGTTCGAGCTGGACGCCAAGGTGATCACCGACCCGGTGGCGGGCACGCCGCTGGTCATCCCGATCGGGCCGCGCCGCTAGGGCGACTCGGCGAGCGCTCGCCGTATCTCCTCGTCATCGGGCGCGAGCTCCTGGGCCCGCAGCAGGTCGGCTCGGGCCAGCGCGGGCTGCCCGCACATCCGCAGCGCCAGCGCCCGGTTGAACCTGACCGCCGCGCTCTCCTCCAGCTCGATCGCCCGGCTCAGGTCGGCGACCGCGTTCTCGTACTCGCCCGCACCGAACGCGAGCGCACCGCGCCCCGCCCAGGCCGCCGCCAGCCTGGGCTCGCGCTCCAGCGCCGAGTCGAACGCCTTGCGCGCCTCCAGCGTGTTCCCCTCCGCCGCCTCGATCTGGCCCAGCACGCAGAGCAGGAACGGGTTGCCGACGTCGCGCTCGGCGTCGGCTCTGGCCCTGACCGGCTCGTTCAGCGCCACGAGCAGCCCGGCCCGGTTGACGTAGGCGTCGGCGAAACCGGGATCCAGCTCGATCGCGTAGTCGAGGTCGGCGAGCGCGCCCGCGAGGTCGCCGGCGGCGAACCGGATCTCGGAGCGGTTGTAGTAGGGCTCGGGGAAGGGCGGGCCGACCCGCATGGCCGTCTCGTAGTCGGCCGTAGCCTCGGCCGGACGGCCCAGGCGGTGCAGCAGGTTGCCCCGGTCGAGGTAGTAGTCGGGATAGCCGGGATCGGCCGCGATGACCGCGTCGAGATCGCGCAGCGCGCCCTCCAGGTCGCCCCGCTGGGCCGCCAGCTGGGCCCGGTTCGCCCGCAGCACGAGCTTGTGGATGGGGTGCCGGCCGGGCTCCAGGTCACGCTCGGCCAGCTCGATGGCCTCCTGTACGAGCCGCTCGGCCTGCGCGAGGTGCCCTCTGCGCACCTCGACCAGCGCCTTGCCGTTGAGGTCGAAGCTCAGGTGGAAGGCCCGCTCGCGACGGTCGGGCAGCAGCGAGGTGAGCGCGACGGCTTCGTTGATCCAGGCCATCGCCTCCTCGGGGTCGCGCTCGCCGGGGTCGTGGTGGCGGACGAGCAGCATCGCGGTGGCGTAGGCGGCCGTGGCGAGATCCTTGGGCCGGGTGCTGACCCGGCGGGCGCGGTCGAGCAGATCGCGGGCCTCGGCCTCCCTGTCGAGGGCGGCCAGCGCGGTGGCCGTACGGTGCAGCAGCGGCCACCACTCCTCGCCATCCTCGGCCAGCGTGGACAGCAGCGCCAGGCCGGCCTCGGCCATGGCGTGGTGGAAACCTTCGTTGCGATAGCGGTCGAGTTCGGCCGGATGCGGGACGACGGGCTGCGGGCGCGGCGGCCCGGGCGGCGAGATCACGACCGTGAGAGACGCGGCGGGCACCCGGCGCCTCAGCACCGCCACGAATTCGATATCGGTCGCGTCCGATTCTTCGGCGTTATCCACCCGTAATATCAGTGGCGCAGTTCTCGACAAGTGATCTCGGACGAATTCCGCCAGCCCGTTCGCCAGCCGGAGCGTCCGCAGAGGGGCGGGCACCAGAATGCGTTCGTCCTGCGGCAGCCGGTCGGCCAGTGAGGTCCTCCGGGCCGGGACCAGGTCACACAGACCGGGTGCGGCGGCTCTGATCTCGATGTCGTGCGCGGCCACCAGATCCGGCGCCGCTTCGGGGAGCAGCGCTGTGAGCAGCCCCGACGCCAGCGTGTAGGGGCCGCGCAACCTGCGGTCGGCGTCAACCGTGATCTCTCTCAGCGTCACTCCCGGAGAAGACGGGGACCGGCGTCACCACCGCAGACGCCGGCCTCATCCGTTCGTTCAGCGCAGGTCAGGCCGAGTGCTTCGGAGTCGCGGCTCCGGACAGCTTGACGGTTCCAGGTTTGTGGACGACGACCTTTTTCATGACTGCTCTTTCCGATCAATTTCCGAGGACCGCTCAATGTCAACACGGGACCGGTCAAACGACAAGACATCAACCGGTAAGTGACATATCCGATTTGGAGGTCAATCCCCGAGAATCGCGTCCACGAACACCTCGGGGTCGAACGGCGCCAGATCGTCGGGCCCCTCCCCCAGCCCGGCCAGCTTGACCGGAACCCCCAGCTCGCGCTGCACCGAGATGACGATGCCGCCCTTGGCCGTGCCGTCGAGCTTGGTCAGCGCGATGCCGGTGATGTTGACCACCTCGGCGAAGACCTGCGCCTGCCGCATGCCGTTCTGGCCGGTGGTGGCGTCGAGGACCAGCAGCACCTCGTCGACCGTGGCCTTCTTCTCGATGACCCGCTTGACCTTGCCCAGCTCGTCCATCAGGCCGGTCTTGGTGTGCAGCCGGCCGGCCGTGTCGACGATGACCACGTCGGCCTTGTCCAGGATGCCCTTGGCGGTGGCGTCGAAGGCCACCGAGGCCGGGTCGCCGGCCTCGGGCCCGCGCACCACCTCGGCCCCGACCCGCTCACCCCAGGTCTGCAACTGGTCGGCCGCCGCCGCGCGGAACGTGTCGGCCGCGCCGAGCACGACCGTCTTGCCGTCGCCGACGAGTGAGCGGGCGAGCTTGCCGGTCGTGGTGGTCTTGCCCGTGCCGTTGACGCCCACGACGAGCACCACCGCCGGCCGATCGCCGTGCCTCTGGACGTGCAGGGTGCGGTCGAGATCGGGATTGACCTGGGCCAGCAACTGCTCGCGGAGCAGCGCGCGCACCTGGTCGGGAGTGCGGGTGCCGAGCACCCTGACCTTGGTCCGCAACTCCTCGACGATGGCGCGGGTGGGCGCCACACCGACGTCGGCGGTGATCAGCGCCTCCTCGATCTCGTCCCAGACCTCGTCGTCGAGCCGGTCGCGGGAGAGCAACTCCAGCAGCCCCCGGCCGAGCGCGCTCTGCGAGCGGGCCAGCCTGGACCGCAGCCGCACCATCCGGCCGGCGGACGGCGGCGGCACCTCCACTTCGGGCGGCACCACGACCGCCTCGGCCGGCTCGGCCGGAGGCGGGAGCGTGGTGGTCGCCCCCTCGCCTTCCTCGCCACCCGCGGCCGGTCGCTTCTCCTTCTCCTCGGGAGGCAGAAGCGTCTCCGGCGGCTCGGCCGGTGGCGCGGCCTTGCCTCCCGGCCTGAAGAGCAGGAACAGGCTGCCCGCCGCCACGAGGGCGACGACGACCACGATCACGATGACGCCGAGGTAACCATCCACAAGACGTCAGTTTTCCAGATCGACCCGCATGCTCATGCCCAGGGCCACGCGGATCAGACCGACTCGCGCTCCCGCAACCGCTGGCTGACGACCTGGGTGACGCCGTCGCCGCGCATCGACACGCCGTAGAGAGCGTCGGCTATCTCCATCGTGCGCTTGTTGTGCGTGATCACGATCAGCTGCGAACTCTGCCGCAGCTCCTCGAAGAGCCTCAGCAGGCGCTGCGTGTTGGTGTCGTCGAGCGCCGCCTCGACCTCGTCCATGACGTAGAACGGCGAGGGCCGGGCCTTGAAGATGGAGATCAGGAACGCCACCGCCGTCAGCGACCGCTCACCGCCGGACAGCAGCGACAGCCGCTTGACCTTTTTGCCCGGTGGCCGGGCCTCGACCTCGATGCCGGTGGTCAGCATGTCGGTGGGCTCGGTGAGGACCAGCCTGCCCTCGCCGCCGGGGAAGACCCGGGTGAAGATCTGCTCGAACTCGCGGGCCACATCCTCGTAGGCCGAGGAGAACATCTGCTCCACCCGGTCGTCGACCTCCTTGACCACGGTCATCAGGTCGCGCCTGGTCTTCTTGAGGTCTTCGAGCTGCGAGGTGAGGAAGGCGTGGCGCTCCTCCAGGGCGGCGAACTCCTCCAGGGCGAGCGGATTGACCTTGCCCAGTTGGTTCATCTGCCGCTCGGCGGCGCGGGCCCGCTTCTCCTGCTCCTCGCGTACGTAGGGGATCGGCGGGTCGCCCGGCACCGGGGCCTGCGGGCCGTACTCGGAGATCAGGGTCTCGGGCTCGACGCCGAACTCCTCCAGCGCCCGCTGCTCCAGCTGCTCCAGACGCAGCCGCTGCTCGGTACGGGTGACCTCGCTGCCGTGCACGCGGTTGACCAGCTTGTCGAGCTCGTGGCTGAGCTCACGGACGCGCACGCGTACCTGCTTGAGCTCGGCGTCGATCGCGACCCTCGCCAGGTCGGCCTCGTCGCGTTCCCGGGCCGCGAGCTGGACGGACGAGGCCAGCGCGGCGAGCACCCGCCTGGCGCCCCCGCTGACGGCCTCGGCCACCTGGGCCTGCCGCCTGCGCCTGGCGCGCTGGGCGGCGGCCTGGGCGCGCTCGTGCCGCTCGCGCTGGGCGGCGCGGACGAGGCCGTCGGCCCGGCCCTCGATGCTCTTGACGCGCTCCTCGGCGGTGCGGACCTGGAGCCGGATCTCCATCTCGCGCTGCCTGGCGGTCTGGCAGGTGACGGCCAGCTCGTCACGGGCCTCGGTGGTCGGCTCCACCTCCAGCTCCTGGGAGTATTCGGCCTCGGCCAGCCTGATCTCCAGCTCGGCCAGCTCCTCCAGGCCCTCGGTCCGCGACTCCTCGGCCGCGGTGACGCCGTGACGCAGCCGCTCGGCCTCGTCGTGGGCGGCGTTGGCGGCGGCCTCCAGCTGGGCCAGCCGCTTGGCGGCGGCGGCGTCGCGCTGGTCGGCCTCCCGCTGCCGGGCCCTGACCTGGTCGAGCGCGCCCTGGGCGGCGCTCACCCCGGCCTGGGCGGTGCCGACGGCGGTCTGCGCCTCGTCGACCCGGGCCTGAGCCTCCTCCACGGCCGCCTGGGCCGCCTGCTCGGCGGCGGCCGCCTCGTCGAGCGCGCCGGCGGTGCGCTCGGCGGTGGCCTCCGCGTCGCCGAGGTCGGCGACGGCGTCGTCGAGCGCCGCCCGCACCTGCAGGACCGAGGTGCCGCCCTCGAACCCGCCGCTGGCCAGATGGGCGCCGACGAGGTCGCCGCCCCTGGTCACGGCGCGCAGCCCGGGGTGCTCCTCGACCACCCGGCGGGCCACGCCGAGATCGTCCACGACGACGACACCGGCCAGCACACGGTCGACGGCCGCCCTCAGGTGACCGGGCACGGTCACCAGATCGGCCGCCCACTCCCCACCTCCGGGCGCGGCCGGACGAACCTCACCGCCTCCAGGAGCGACCGTACGGACCCCGGCCTCCCCCATCGGGGCCGCGGCTGCCGGGGACGGGCCCTTCGGCCCGTCACCTGGGGACGCGGACGCGCGTCCCGGCCCGCCGGCCGTGGAGGCGACGAGGAGGGTGGCCTGACCTGCTTCCTTGACCCGCAACAGCTCGATGGCCTCGATCGCGGTGTCGACGGACTTGACGGCGATCGCCTCGGCGACCGGCCCGAGCACGGCGGCGACCGCCGGCTCGGCGCCCGGGGCGACCTGGAGCGAGGCCGCGAGCGGGCCCAGCACCCCGGCCAGGCCGGCCTCCAGGAGGGCAGCACCGCCGTCACCCTTGGCCAGCCCGAGCTCCAGCGCCTCACAGCGGGCCCGCAGCGCGGCCACCGCCCGCTGGGCCTCCTGGTCGGCGGCGCGCGCCGCGACGACTCCCGCCTTGGCGGCCTGCACGGCCGAACGCGGCGCGTCGAGGGCGGTCTTGGCCGCCGAGGCCGCGGCTCGGGCCTCGTCGGCGACGGACCTGGCCTCCTCCACCAGCGCCTGCGCGGTGGCGAGCTCCTCGGCGAGCGCCGGATCGACGGCGGGCTCCTCGCGCTGCCGCTCCTCCAGGTCGTCGCGGGCGCGCTGCTCGCGCTCGACCGCCTCGGCGACGGCCCGGTTGAGGCGGCCGATCTCCTCCTCGGCCGCGCGTGACCTGCTGCGCACGGAGTCGACCTGGCCCCGGAGCCTGGCCAGGCCCTCGCGGCGGTCGGCGGCGGCCCTGGCGGCCATGGCGAGGCGGCGTTCCTCGGCGCTCAGCGCGGCCTCGGAGTCGGCCCGCCGCTGGACCGCCTCCTCCAGCAGCTCCTGGGCGTGCTCCAGCTCGGCCTGGAGGATGAGCTCCTGCTCACGCACCTCGGCGGCCTCGCGTTCGAGATCTTCGGGGTCGCGCCCGCGCCGCTCGATGGCGGCGGCGTCGACGGCGTGCCGGTGGCGCTCCGCGGCCAGTTGTTCGAGGCCCGTGATGCGTTCGCGCAGGCTGGACAGCCGGAAGTAGGTCTCCTGCGCGACGCTCAGCCGGGGCCGCCCCTCGGCCTCGGCGCTCTCCAGGGCGGCCTCGCGCTGCTGGCCCTCGGCCAGCTCGGTCTCCACCTGGGTGCGTCTGCCCAGGACAGCGGCCTCGTCGGCGGCCTCGCGCTCCAGCGTGGCGCGCAGGATGCCGACGTCGTCGGCCAGCAGCCGCAGCCGCGCGTCACGCAGGTCGGCCTGGATCACGGCGGCCTTACGGGCGATCTCGGCCTGACGGCCGAGCGGCTTGAGCTGGCGGCGCAGCTCGGTGGCGAGGTCCTGGACGCGGGTCAGGTTGGCCTGCATCGCGTCGAGCTTGCGCAGCGCCTTTTCCTTGCGCTTGCGGTGCTTCAGGACACCCGCGGCCTCCTCGATGAACGCCCGCCGGTCCTCGGGGCCGGCGTGGAGCACCGCGTCGAGCTGGCCCTGGCCGACGATGACGTGCATCTCGCGGCCGATGCCCGAGTCGGACAGCAGCTCCTGGATGTCGAGGAGGCGGCAGGTGTCGCCGTTGATCGCGTATTCGCTCTGGCCCGACCGGAACATCAGCCGGCTGATCGTGACCTCGGTGTAGTCGATCGGCAACGCGCCGTCGGAGTTGTCGATGGTCAGCGTCACCTCGGCCCGGCCCAGCGGTGGCCTGGACGAGGTGCCGGCGAAGATCACGTCTTCCATCTTGCCGCCGCGCAGCGACTTGGCGCTGTGCTCGCCCATGACCCAGGCCAGGGCATCGACGACGTTGGACTTGCCGGAGCCGTTGGGCCCCACGACGCAGGTGATGCCGGGCTCGAAACGCAGAGCGGTCGCGGAGGCGAAGGACTTGAAGCCGCGCAGGGTGAGGGTCTTCAAATACAAGTGCCGGCCCCCTTTTTCCCTGAACGGACTCCGGAAAAGCCTACTGGTCCTGCCTGCCCCGTGCTGGCCGCCGCAGTCGAGTCCACGGCGGACCAGGCAAAAGAGCTACCAAGAAGTTCCGGATCGGGTCATTGAAGAGGGCAAATAACGAGGGACGCCTCATGGAGACGTCCCTGGATCATGCGATCCGATCACTCGTCAGGTGAGTGCCGGCTCGCGCTCCTGCATGCGACTGATTGCCTCATCGCGGGTTTGCGCCGCAAGAGCGTCATTCTGGGCCTGAAGTCGGATGAGTTCTGCCTCCAGATCACGGATTCGCTGCTGCAGACGGCGCATCTCCGAGACCATTCGAGGGTCAGGACCGCCGACGTGGCCGAGTAGAGCCTTCGCCATGGTAAAGGGTCCTCCACGCTGAGTGACCAGACTGGTTCGCGCACTTCGTATTCCGCGGGAGGGGTGCGCGTGGTACCTAACAAGAGTCGCACCGGCAGTGTGGGCGGTCAAGTCGAACGAACCGCTGATACTCCCTGCTGGGCACTCTTGCCATATAACTATACCCCATTTGGGGTGTTTAACGAAAGCCTTACCGCTCCAGGAATCCCCCCATACCACCTCGTACTTCACTCCAACGTTCCACTACTCCATCCACCCGGCCCGGCGTGTCGCAACCTCTGAGCAGGTCCAGGAGCTTGACGCAGGCCTCCTGGGACCCCTCGGCGACAACCTCCACCCGGCCGTCCTCGGTGTTGCGTGCCCAGCCGACAAGTCCCAGCTCCAGCGCCCGGGCCCTGGTCCACCACCGGAACCCGACTCCCTGCACCCGTCCCCGCACCCAGGCGGTCACCCGGACGATCTCGATGTTCTCCGGCATTCCACTGCCTCCTTGGGTCTCAGCTGGGTGTCACCGGGTCGCACGGCGGTCTTACCTGGTCTCCCCGGGGCTCACTGTGTCCTCACCAGGGTTCACCGTGGTCTCACTGTGGTCTGACCGGGGCCTCACGCGGGCTTTACGCCCACGGGCGCGGAGCGAGGCCGGCCGTGGTCAGCGCGGCGGCCGCTGGCAGGTCGGGCAGGAGTAGGACGAACGGTTCATGAACGCCTCGCGCCGGATCGGGGTGCCGCAGCGCGAGCAGGGCTGGTCGCGCCTGCCGTACGCCTCCAGGGAGCGGTCGAAGTAGCCGCTCTCACCGTTGACGTTCACGTAGAGGCTGTCGAACGAGGTGCCACCCTGGGCCAGGGCGGCGCCCATCACCTCGCGTACGGCGGCCAGCAGCTCGGCGATCTTGGGCCGGGTGAGCGTCTGGGTGGGACGGGCCCAGTGCAGCCGGGCCAGCCAGAGCGCCTCGTCCGCGTAGATGTTGCCGACCCCGCTGATCAGCGACTGGTCGAGCAGGGCCCGCTTGATCTCGGTCCGCTTGCGCCGCAGACCGGCCGCGAACGCCTCGTCGTCGAACGCCTCCTCGAACGGGTCGGGCGCGATGTGCGAGATCGGCTCGGGGACACCGTCGACCAGGGTCGTGAGCATGACGTGGCCGAACGTCCGCTGATCGACGAACCGCAGGTCTGGACCGCCGTCCGTGAAGCCGAGACGTACCCGCAGGTGCTTCTCCAGCGGCGCGCTCGGATCCACCACGAGCAGTTGGCCGCTCATTCCGAGGTGGGCCAGGAGCGCCTCCTCGGCGCCCGACAGCGGCAGCCACAGGTATTTGCCGCGACGCTCGGCGGAGAGCACCGTGCGGCCCTTCAGCCGCGCGGTGAACTCCGTGGCCCCCGGAACGTGACGCCGGATGGCCCGAGGGTGCAGCACCTCGGCCGTGGCGATCTCCCGGCCGGACACCCACTGCGCGAGTCCCCGCCGGACGACCTCGACCTCTGGCAGCTCGGGCACCCTAGCTCGCCGGCTGGCTCTCGCGCTGCTCGCGGCGGGCCCGGATGCGGGTCCACGCCGCCTCGGCCGCCTGCTGCTCGGCCTCCTTCTTGCTGCGGCCCGTGCCCGAGCCGTAGGCCTCGCCGCCCACCAGCACCTCGGCGGTGAACGACTTGGCGTGGTCGGGGCCGCTCTCCTCGACGTGGTATTCGGGCACGCCGAGCGCCTCGGAGGCGGTGAGCTCCTGCAGGGACGTCTTCCAGTCGAGCCCCGCGCCGAGCGAGGCCGAGCGGACGATCAGTGGGTCGAACAGCAGGTGGACCACGCGGAACGCCTCGTCCAGCCCCTTGTCGACGTAGACGGCGCCGATCAGCGCCTCCAGGGTGTCGGCCAGGATCGACGACTTGTCGCGCCCGCCCGTGCCCTCCTCGCCCCTGCCGAGCCGCAGGAACCGGCCCAGCCCCAGGTCGCGGGCCACGTCGGCCAGGGCACGCATGTTGACCACCGCGGCCCGCAGCTTGGCCAGCTGCCCCTCGGGCAGGTCGGGATGATTGCGGTAGAGGGTGTCGGTGACCACCAGGCCCAGCACCGAGTCGCCGAGGAACTCCAGGCGCTCGTTGGTGGGCAGGCCGCCGTTCTCGTACGCGTAGGAGCGGTGCGTCAACGCCCGCTCGAGAATGTCGGAGTCGAGGCTGACGGCCAGCACTCTCTCCAGCTCTGCTCCGGCGACCTCCACGGCCACCGGCTTAGGACCTGCGCCCATGTGTTTCCTCCTCGGAACACCTTCACACGGCGCGCCGGCTGCGGAGGATGCCCGAAAACGTGGTGGGCGTCGGGGAAGACAGAGCCCCGGCGTCCACCACGACCGCGGGCGGACCGCTACCGCACGCATCTGAGACGTTAACGCCGACCGGGGCACAATGGCACCCGGTCGGCATCACGTCAACTGCGAGATCAGGCGGACGGCTCGATGACCTGACGACGGTTGTAGGTGCCACAGGTGGGGCACGCGATGTGCGGCTGCTTGGGCGAACGGCACTGCGGGCAGCTCACCAGGGCGACAGCAGTCGTCTTCCACTGGGAGCGACGGGCGCGGGTGTTGCTCCGCGACATCTTTCGCTTCGGGACGGCCACGTCACTTCTCCTGATCGTTATCGTTCTCGGTAACCAGACCTTGCAACGACGCCCAGCGAGCGTCGATCTTCTCGTGCCCGTGATCGTCGCCGGCCTCGGCCAGCTTGACCCCGCACTCCACGCAGAGCCCCGTGCAGTCGTCACGACAGACAGGACTCAGCGGCAGTGCGAGCACCACCGCGTCGCGGAACGTCGGCTCGAGGTCGAGCAGCGCCCCGTCGAGCAGTGAGTCGTCCTCGGAGGCGTCCTCGTCGGAGTAGAAGAACAGCTCCTGCAGGTCGACCGCGATCTCCGAGGTCAACGGGTCAAGGCACCGCGCGCACTCCCCTGCGAGCGGGGCCTGCGCCGTGCCCGAGACGAGCACGCCTTCCATCACTGCTTCGAACCGGAGATCCAGCTCGACTTCGGCGTCCTTGGGGACACCGATCATGTCGACGCCGAGATCTGCCGGTGCCGGAAGGGTCAGGGCCACTCGCCTCATCGTGCCCGGCCGCTTTCCCAGGTCGTGAGTGGAGATCACCCATGGGGAGCGGGGGTTGAGGTGCTGAGTCATCCTGCTCTCGCTAGGCATGGCGAAACCGTCGCCGTCGTACAAGGCTGAAATGAAAGGATACCAGGCCGCTGTCAGCTCCTGAGCCGCTCGATGAGCAGCGCGTGCACCAGATCCGGCACCAGGCCGGACACGTCGCCACCATACCGGGCGATCTCCTTCACTCTGCTGGAGGACAGGAACGAGTATTCGGGATTGGTCGGCATGAACAGCGTCTCGACGCCGGACAGCCGGTAGTTGAGCTGGGCCATCTGCAACTCGTAGTCGAAGTCGCTGACCACCCTGATCCCCTTGACGATCGCGGGGATGTCGTTGTGCTTGCAGAAGTCGACGAGGAGTCCGTGGAACTTCTCGACCTTGACGTTGGAGTATTCCTTGGTGACGGTCTGCAGCATGTCGATCCGCTCGTCGACCGTGAACAGGCTGCTCTTCTCGACGTTGATGAGGACGGCGACGGTCACCTCGTCATAGAGCCGGGCGGACCGGCCGATGATGTCGAGGTGGCCATTGGTGATGGGGTCGAACGACCCCGGGCAGACAACGCGCCGCAAAACGCCTCCCAGGTCTACGGGTTCCCGGCGGCGCGACCGTACCAAACGGACGCTTCACCATAACGACGGACCCTCTCCTCAACGTACCCTTCAGGCCACACAAGGGGCTTTCCCCTGGTTTCCCGCTCGAATGCCACCAAAGCCCCCTCGGCCAGCCACCCGTGGTCGCGCAGCGACTCCAGCACCCGGGTGACCTCCTCGTCCGAGACCGCGTAGGGCGGGTCGGCGAAGACGATGTCGTACGCCTCCCCGCCTTGGTCGGGCGATCTGCCGAGTGATCGGTCACCGCCCGCGCCGTCCGGCCGGGGCTCTCCGGGAGGTCTGCCCAGCAGCCGCTCCACCCGGTCGGCGACCACCTGGGCCCCGTCGAGCCCCAGTGTCCTGACGTTGGCCCTGATCGTCCGGATCGCCTTCGGATCCGACTCCACCAGCAGCGCGTGCGCCGCCCCCCGGGACAGCGCCTCCAGCCCGACCGCCCCCGAGCCGGCGTACAGATCCATCACCCGGGCACCCGTCAGCCCCTGGAGCGAGTCGAGGGTCAAGAAGATCCCCTCTCGCGCCCTGTCGCTGGTCGGCCTCGTCCCGCGCCCCGGCGGCACGACCAGCCGCCGCCCACCCGCGGTCCCCGCGATGATCCGAGTCATGGGAGCCATTGTTCCGCATGTCAACGCAGGTCAAGAGTGCACAGGTGTCGGCCTTGAGAGCGCAAGGGTGATTCACATCGTCTGATCGGCCACGCATGATGAGTCCTGCGGCCTCCGAGGTGACCCAGCTGGAGGCCGACCGGTGTGATCGTGAGCCCTTCCGCACACCGGTTCCCTCGGCACCTGACCCGAGGGGTGGGCCCAGCCGGGGACGGCATTCGGGGGGAGGCCGTCCCCGCGGCTGGGGCCGTGATCACACCGGCGCCGGCCGCCGTAGAACGTCCTCGCCAGACATCCGCCGTAGATCACGTTCACTCCCGGCATCCGCCGTAGATCACGTCTTCTCCAGGTATTCCGCGCGTTCGTCGGCCAGGAGACGGTCGATCTCGGCGCGCAGACCCTCGTGGGAGGAGGTCAGGGAGGGATCCTCGGCCAGCAGGGCCGCCGCTTCCTCGCGAGCCGTCTCGATCACGTCCTCGTCGCGCAGGAGCTGGAGCAACTTGAGCGATGACCGCTTGCCCGACTGGGCGGCGCCCAGGACATCGCCCTCGCGGCGTTGCTCCAGGTCGACCCGGGACAGCTCGAACCCGTCGAGAGTGGCGGCCACGGCGTCGAGGCGGGCCCGGGCCGGAGTGCCCTCGGGGAAGTCGGAGACCAGCAGGCAGAGCCCCGGCAGGCCGCCCCGGCCGACCCGGCCCCGGAGCTGGTGAAGCTGGGAGACGCCGAACCGGTCGGCATCCATGATGATCATCACTGAGGCGTTGCGCACGTCGACCCCCACCTCGATGACCGTGGTGGCGACCAGCACGTCGAGCTCGCCCCGGGTGAACGCGCGCATGATCGCGTCCTTCTCCTCGGGCGGGAGCTTGCCGTGCAGCACACCCAGCCGCAGGTCGTGGAAAGGCCCCTCGGACAGCAACTCGGCGACCTCCAGGACGGCCAGGGGCGGCCGGCGCTCGTCGTCGGCGGGCGGCGCCAGGTCGCCCTCGTCACCCTCCAGGTCACCGATGCGGGGACAGACGATGTAGGCCTGCCGACCCAGCGCCACCTCCTCGCGCACCCGCTCCCAGGTGCGCTCCAGGAAGTGGGGCTTGTCGGCGGCGGGCACCACGTGCGTGGTGATCGGGGCACGGCCGGACGGGAGCTGCGCCAGCGTCGAGACCTCCAGGTCGCCGAAGACGGTCATCGCGACCGTGCGCGGGATCGGGGTGGCGGTCATGACCAGCACGTGCGGCCGCCCGCCGCCGGCCTTCTCGCGCAGGGCGTCGCGCTGCTCCACGCCGAACCGGTGCTGCTCGTCAACCACGACCAGGCCCAGGTCGGCGAACTGGACGTGCTCCTGCAGCAGCGCGTGCGTGCCCACGACGATGCCGGCCGTGCCCGAGGCGGCGTCGAGCAGGGCCGAGCGGCGGGCGGCGGCGCCCATGGAACCGGTCAGCAGCGTGACCGCCGTGCCGCCGAACATGCCGCCCTGCGCCAGGTCGCCCAGCATGGCGCTGATCGAGCGGTGGTGCTGCTGGGCGAGCACCTCGGTGGGAGCCAGCAGGACGGCCTGCCCGCCCGCGTCGACCACCTGCAGCATGGCGCGCAGCGCCACCACGGTCTTGCCCGCGCCCACCTCGCCTTGAAGCAGCCGGTGCATGGGATGCTCCAGCGCCAGGTCGGCGGCGAGCTCCTCGCCCACGAGGGCCTGCCCCTCGGTCAGCGTGAACGGCAGCCGGGCGTCGAAGTCGGCCAGGATCCCGTCGTCGCGACGCGGTCGCGGCCGGGCCGGCCAGGCCGTCGCGGCCTGCCTGCGCTGGAGCAGCACCGCCTGCAGGACGAAGGCCTCGTCGAACTTGAGCCGCTCCCTTGCCCGCCGCACCTCGGCGAAGTCCTTCGGCCGGTGGATGGCCTCCAGCGCCTCGGCCAGGTCCTGCAGCCCGTGGCGGGCCCGCAGCTCCGCGGGCAGCGAGTCGTTCAGCGGACCCAGCGTGTCGAGCACCAGGCCGACCGCCCGTCTGATCACCCACGGCGTCAGGTCCTTGCCCGCCGGGTAGATCGGCACCGGCGCGGCGGAGAACTCGGCGGCACTGGCCTCGGTCTCCTCGAACAGCTCGAACTCCGGATGCGACAACTGCCAGCGCGGGTTGGTGTGCGACCCGAACAGGCCCACCTTGCCGGCGAACATGCCGCGCCGCCCCGGCTTGAGCCGCGACTCGGCCACATGGGAGCCCTTGCCGAAGAACGACAGATAGATCTTCTTGCCCGTGCCGTCGACGACCTCGACCTCGAGCCAGGTGCCGCCCCGGTTGCGCATGGGCTTGCGCATGAGCCTGGTGACCTCGCCCACCACGGTGACGTGCTCGTCGACCTCGAGCGAGTCGAGCGAGGTGAGCTCGCCACGCTCGGCGTAGCGGCGCGGGTAGTGGCGCAGCAGGTCGCCGACCGTCTCCAGGCCGAGCACGCCGTGCAGCAGCTTGGCGGTCTTGGGATCGAGCGCCTTCGTCAGGGGCTCGTCGAAGCGGCTCACCGGACCCCCACGGCCTGGCCCGGCAACGTGATCCGCCGGCGGCGGCCGGCGGGGTGATCGGTGTGCCCCGCCTGACCCGTTCCGCCAGGCGGGGAGGCCCCGGGCTGCCGGAGCGCGCGAACCGCGAACCTCAACACGACCTCCTCCTCGTGAGGTAGCTGCTGTTGTGATGCCCCGCCTTCGATGCCTTCGACGCTCGGGCGAGGGGAGGCTGTCAAGGCTCTATGTTCTACCGTCTCCGACCGACAGAACGAACCGTCCACGCTGCTCCACGGCGAGTCCCGGGCCGGTAGTGCCGGTCGTGGTGCCGGTCGTGGCGTCATTCGACGCCGATGAGCAGCGGGTAGCCGCCCTGCTCGCCGTCGTACACCACCAGGTCGAGGTCGGGTCTGGAGCCGCGCAGGTGACCGGCCAGCCGGTCGGCCAGCCCTTCGGGGGCGTCCGCGCCCGTGACCAGCGTCACGAGCTCGCCGCCGCCCGCCACCATCCGGTCCACGACCAGCGCGGCCACGTCGTCGAGCGCCCGGCCGATCACGGAGACGTCGCCGTCGATCAGCCCCAGCACGTCGCCGGGACGGCACACGCCCGCGCTGGTGACCGCCTCCCTGTCGGCGATCGCGAGGCGCCCGTACCGGGTGTGCCCGGCCGCATCGGTCATCGCGACGACGTCGTCGTCGAAGCGGCGCAGCGGATCGTGTACGGCCAGCGCCGCCAGCCCCTGCACGGTCGCCCTGGTCGGCAGCACGCTGACCACGACACCGTCCTCGCGGGCGATCTGCGCCGCCGCGGCCGCCACCGACCGTGAGCCCTCGTCGTTGGGCAGCACGGCCACCTCGCCGCCCGCCTGCCGGATCGCGGCCAGCATCTCGGGCAGCGCGGGCCGTGTGCCGGGCGTCCGGCGCACCACGACCGCGCCGCACTGCTCGAACAGCGCCGCGATGCCCTCGCCGGCGGCGACGGCCACCACTCCCCTGCCCGCGTCGCCGCGATGGGTCCGCTCGGCCAGGTAGGTGATCCTGATCCGGTGCGGCCGCCCCGCCCGCAGTCCGGCCTCGACCGCGGGGCCGGCCTCGTCCACGTGGACGTGCACGTTCCACAGCCCCTCACCGCCGACCACCACCAGCGAGTCGCCCATCGCGTCGAGCTCGGCACGCAGCCCGGCAACCGCCGAGTCGTCGGCGTCGAGCAGGTACATCACCTCGTAACCCGCGCCCACCTCGGTCATCGGCGAGACCCGCGACGTCGGCGCGGGGACGTCGTATCGCTCGCTGTAGGAGTCGGTGACGGCCGCGACCAGCGCGTCGAGGATGATCGCCAGCCCGGCCCCGCCCGCGTCGACGACACCACTGCGGGCCAGCACGTCGAGCTGCTCGGGAGTGTGCCGCAGCGCCGCGCGGGCCGCCACCGCCGCCCGCCGCGCCACCTCGGCCGGCCCTCCTCGCTCGTCCCGTACGGCTCGCGCCACGGCGGTCAGCACGCTCAGCACCGTGCCCTCGACCGGCCGCGCCACGGCCTCCCTGGCCAGGAAGGCGGCCCGGCCCAGCCCGGCGGGCAGGTCGGCCTGGTCCTTCAGCACCTCCGCGAGACCCCGCAGCGCCTGGCTGACGATGACGCCGGAGTTGCCCCTCGCGCCGACGAGCGCGCCGTAGGCGAGCGTCTGCCACACCACCGCGGCGTCCACGTCGTCGGGCAGCGCCTCGACCGCCTCGGCCGCCGACAGCATGGTCAGGTGCAGGTTGGTGCCGGTGTCCCCGTCGGCGACGGGGAACACGTTGAGCGCGTCGATCTCCGCCCGCGCCTTGCCCAGGGCATCGGCCGCCAGGCGCGCCCATCGGCGTACGCGAGGTGGATCGAGGACCTCCATGTGCGACGCTCCGCCCTCCCCGAGTGCGCTACGTTGAACGAGGAGGATATCGCCGGGCCATCTGCTCGGGTTCGCACCGAGGGGTGTGGATCGGATATCCTCGTCTGGCTGGCCGGTTGTCCCGGCATGCCCTCCGCTCCGACGAACATCAGCGGACCGGGCTACATCGACTGTTTTAAGGAGCGATACCGTGGCTTCCGTCTGCGATGTCTGCCGCAAGGGTCCGACCTTCGGCAACAACGTGTCCCACTCTCACCGCCGCACCCGCCGTCGCTGGAACCCCAACATCCAGACGGTCCGCGCGGTCGTGGGCGGCACGCCGAAGAAGCTGAACGTGTGCACCTCGTGCATCAAGGCGGGCAAGGTCACCCGCTAGTTCCGACTTCCACGAGAGCCCGCCGGCCCGGCATCGAGCGGCGGGCTTTCGTCATGCCCGGACCCATCAACGCCCCATCAGCGCCACTGCCAGGCGTGGTCCACGGGGCCGATGCCGGTGCCCAGCGGGAAGCCCCGGGCGATGGCGCCCGTGACGTACGCCTTGGCCTGCTCGACGGCCGAGGGGACGTCCTCGCCCCGCGCGAGGTGGGAGGCGATGGCCGAGGCGAGCGTGCAGCCCGTGCCGTGGGTGTGGCGGTTGTCGAGGCGCTCGGCGCCGAAGCGGTATTCGCTCGTGCCGTCGGTCAGCAGGTCGACCGGCTCGTCCGGCAGGTGGCCGCCCTTGATCAGCGCCCAGGCGGGGCCCAGGGCCAGCACGGCGTCGGCGGCGCGGCGCAGGTCGCGCTCGTCCTCCACCTTGACCGAGGTGAGCTGCTCGACCTCCCACAGGTTGGGGGTGACGATCGTGGCGACCGGTAGCAGCTGGGTCCGCAACGTCTCGACGGCCTCGGGCACGAGCAGCGTGTCTCCGTGCTTCGACACCCCGACGGGATCGACCACCACGGGGGCGCCGTACGAGCCGAGCGCCACGGCCACGGTCTCGACCAGCTCGGGCGAGGCCAGCATGCCCGTCTTGATCGCCTGCGCGCCGATGTCGCCGAGCACGGAGTCGAGCTGTGCCCGTACGGCCTCGGCGGGCAGCTCCCAGTAGCCCTGCACGCCCAGTGAGTTCTGCGCCGTCACTGCGGCGATGACGCTCATCCCGTGCACGCCCAGGGCCAGCATGGTCTTGAGGTCGGCCTGGATGCCCGCTCCACCGCCGGAGTCGGATCCGGCGATGGTCAGCACGCACGGAGGGGTCGTAACGGTCATATCCCCCATCCAACCATTTAGTTGACTGCGCACTCCCCGCCGACCAGCCCGCAGTTGCCGGGCCGCGCGGCCCTGCCGGTCGCGGAGAACTTCACCTCGGCGGACCCGCCCTTCACCAGCGAGCCGGACAGATCGATGATCAGCAGGTTGCCGTCCTGCGTCCACTCCCCGCCCGTCATGCTCACGACCCTGCCCACGACGGGCAGCGACACGGTGAGCGACTTCAACGCCTGCGGGGAGGCGTTGACCACGTCCAGATGCGCGGTGTAGTTCGCCACCCCCTGCCTGACGACGTCGAACGTGACGTTCACCGAGCCGCCGCTGAGCGCCGACTGGACGGTGGCCGACACGGTCGGCTCAGGGCTGGCGGGCGGCGCTTCGGTCGGCCTGGCGCCGGGGTCGTTGATCGTCGTCGGCTCCTCCGTCGGCTCCTCCGTCGCGGTCTCCTCGGAACTCGTCGGGACCGGCTCGTCGGTCCGCTTCGCCGGCGTCTTCTCCTTGGTCTTCGTGGGCGTCGGCTCGGGCGAGGAGGTCCGGCGCGGCGCCCGCGCGCTCGTCGTGTTCTGCGGGGTCGGGGTGTCGGTCGCGTCGGACTGCTCGTCCTCCGTCGGCTCGTCGATCGGGGACTCCTCCTCTTCGACCGGCTCGGACACCACCGGCGCCGGCTGGTTGGAGGTCTGTACGGCGGTGCACCTGTCTCCGGGGCACTCGGCTTCTCCGGGCCCGCTCATCAGCTTGACGCCCGCGACGGTGCCACCGAGCACGACGGCCACGGCGGCCACGGAGAGCAGGGCCACCCTGGCCCTGCCGCCGCTCGGCGCCTCGTCCAGCAGCGCGTCACCCGGAGGCGCCTTGCGACGACCACGACGGCGGCGGGGCTCGGAGTCGTCCGACGACCAGCCGGAGTCCATGAAGCCGTCGCCGCTGTCCGCCCAGGCCGGGGCGGGCGTGTCGGCCATGGTCGGGCTGCCGGCCACCCTCACGTCCCCGGGCTCGGGCGGCTGGAGCGCCTGAGTACGGTCCGCCTCCTGGCTGAACGCCTGTGTGGCGTCCCCGGCGGGCCCGAAGGCGCGCGGGTCCGAGTCTCCCTGAGCGGCCCCGAACGGGCCGGTGGAAGACCCGTACGCCCGCGGATCGGCATCCCTCTGGGCAACTCCGAACGGATCGCTCGCGGGCCCGAACGGATCGCTCGCGGGCCCGTACGCCCGCGGCTCCGAATCCCCCGAGGCGGCCCCGAACGGGCCGGTGGACGACCCATAGGCCTGCGTATCGGCTCCTGGCGCGCCCGTCCCGAACGGATCCGAGCTCCCGAACGCGCGCGGATCCGACGCCCCAGGAGGGGGTCCGAACGGATCCTGCCCACCATGAGGACCGGGCACCCCCGGACCGAACGGATCCCGCCCGCCCTGGGGACCAGAAACCCTCGGACCGAACGGATCCTGCCCACCATGAGGGCCTGTGGTCCCGCGAGGGGACCCGAAGGGGTCCTGTCCACCGTGGGGACCGGACAGGCGGGGTGACCCCGGATCGCCATGCCGGTCCGGCATCCCCGGGTCGCGGAAGGCTGAGGCGCCGGGCTGCCCCGGGCCGAAGGACGAACCCCCGTGAGGTGGAGAGTCGGGACGGCTCGGGGGGCCGAACTCGTCGACGACCGAGAAGGCCTGGGTGTTCTCCCCCGGGGTGTCCCAGTGCGCGGGCCGGGTGAAGGCCCCGGTGGTCTCGTACGGCTGGTCCGGCATCGGCGCGGACCCGCCCGGGTGGCGCTGGGGCGGCGGCGGCGCGAAGGCTCCGGTCGTCTCGGGCGGGCTGGACGGCGGCGGGGGCGGCACCTGTCCGGGCTCACGCCTGGGCATCGGCGCCCACTGGCCCGTCACCTCGACCTGGTCGGGCAGCGACGGCCAGCCGGGCGGCTCGGCGGGCGGCTGCTCATCGGAGTCCCAGAAAGAGCTCTTGGCGGTCGGGTCCGGCGCGGCAGCCCACTTCGCGGCATGATCGGTGAACCTCAGGTCCTCCTGTGAGTCGTCAGACCTGCCGTCCCCCCATTCATCCGCGTCTTCGGATCCACCTGTGCCGTGGCGGCCCATGGCTGCCCTTTCTTGCCGGGTACGTGGCCGCCAATCTTCATAACACCTTTACTACGCCTTTGTCACAGTAATCACGGGAGTTCCCCGTCACACCCGGAGATTTTCCGCATTTCAGGACAGGTCCTCACCGAAAGTGATCCCAGCCGCCGTGTCCTGTCTCGCGCCCGTCGACGGACACCCCCTGACCCGCGACCACGCGGCCGACGACCCGCCACGACGGCCCGAGACGTACCTCTGCCGGGAAGACGGCGGCCAGGGCGTGGTCGTCACCGCCGGTGAGCACCCAGCCGAGCGGGTCGACCCCGAGCGCCTCGGCCGCGGCGGCGACCGGCGCGTCCACCGCGAACGCGGCGGAGTCCAGCTCCACGCGCACCCCGCTGGCCGCCGCGACGTGCCCGAGGTCCTGCAGCAGCCCGTCGCTGACGTCCAGCATCGCGCTCGCCCCGAGCCGCGCCGCCTCCGGCCCGCACGCGTAGGGCGGGCACGGCCGCCGATGCGCGGCCACGGCCTCGCCCAGCAACCGCTCCACGTCATCACCGCCCGCCCGGCCGGCCCGGCCACGCGGCCGATCCTCCGCCGGACGACCGGTCCGGTCCTCCTCACCAAGCGGTCGCTCCTCCGTCGGAGTGCCGGTCCTGCCCGCTTCCAGCAGGGCCAGTCCGGCCGCGGCGTGGCCGAGGCGGCCGGCCACGGCCACCACCTGCCCGGGACGCGCTCCCGACCTGGTCACGGGCGCCCGCCCGCCCAGGTCGCCCAGCGCGGTCACGCCGAGCACCACCAGGTCGCCCCGGGTGGTGTCACCCCCGGCCACGCTCGCGCCGACGACGGCGCACTCGTCACGGAACCCGTCGGTCAGCGCGTCGAGCCAGTCGACCGGCAGATCGGCCGGCATCCCGAGGCCGACCACGATGGCCGTGGGCACCGCGCCCATGGCGGCGATGTCGGCGAGGTTCTGGGCCGCCGCCTTGCGGCCGACGTCGTAGCCGCTGGACCAATCCCGGCGAAAGTGCCTACCCTCGACTAGGAGGTCCGTTGACACCACGACGCGCCCGTCCGGCGCGCTGACCATCGCGGCGTCGTCGCCTGGACCGAGGAGCACTGCCGCTCCTTGGGGCAGACGTCCTGAAATACGAGTAACTGCTCCGAATTCGCCGAGATCTCCGACTGTGATGACGCACCTCCTGACGCACACAGGGTACGGTGGCCCTTCGGCGTGATCGAATCGCCCGGGAGGACGTAATGGTGCAGGCCTACATCCTTATTCAGACCGAGGTCGGCAAGGCCGCGAGCGTGGCCCGCGAGATCGCCGGGATTCCGGGGGTCACTCAGGCCGAGGACGTGACGGGCCCGTACGACGTGATCGTGCGCGCCGAGGCGCGCAACGTCGACGAGCTCGGCAAACTGGTCGTGGCCCAGATCCAGGCCGTGGAAGGGATCACACGTACCCTTACATGCCCGATTGTCCACATTTAGCGTTTCTAAGGTAAACAGTCCTCATGCGTGCCGCTACCGTCCTGCTGGTCTTGTTCGCGCTCGCCGGATGCGGTGCCGTGCAGGTCGAGCCGCCGACTCCGCAGGGCGAGGCGGCGGCCGCGTGCGAGCGGCTGCACGGCCTGCTGCCCCAGCGGCTCGACGGCGTGGACCGTGGCACCTCCACTCCCGAATCCCCCTATGTCACCGTCTGGGGTGAGGGGGAGATCGCCGTGCGCTGCGGGGTGCCGCGGCCGGCCAGGATGGCGCCGACCGACCAGTTGCAGGAGATCAACGGGGTGGGCTGGTTCGCCGACCCGGAACGGCCGACGCTCTTCACCGCCGTCGCCGACCCCGCCTACGTGGAGGTCACGATCGCGGGCACCCACGTCGCGGCGAGCGTGCTCGCCGACCTGTCGGGCCCGGTCGGCGAGGTGTCAGCGCAGCCCCGCTGAGCGGTGCAGCGCGAGCTGGAGCAACCGGTCGACCAGCTCCGGGTAGGACAGGCCGGAGGCGGCCCAGAGCTGCGGCGCCACCGACAGCGAGGTGAAGCCGGGCATCGTGTTGATCTCGTTGAAGATCAGCTCACCCTCGGGCGTGTAGAAGAAGTCGACCCGCGACAGCCCCTCGCACTCGAGCGCCTCGAACGCGCGCACGGCCATCGCCCGCAGCTCCTCGGCTGTCTCCTCGGGCAGGTCGGCGGGCACGGTCAGCGACATCTGGTCGGGGTAGTACTTCGCCTCGAAGTCGAAGAACTCCTGGCCGCCCTCGACCTTGACCTCGCCGGGCCGCGACGCGGCGGGCGGCTCGTCACCGAGCGACTCGAGCACCGCGCACTCGATCTCACGCCCCGCCACCGCCGCCTCGATGAGCACCTTGGGATCGTGCCGCCGGGCGAACTCGACGGCCGCCTCCAGCGACGCCCTGTCGTGCGCCTTGGAGATGCCCTGCGACGACCCGGCCCTGGCCGGCTTGACGAACACCGGCCAGCCGAGATCCTCGGCCTCCTTGAGCACCCGGTCGCGGTCGAGCCGCCAATCGCGCTCGCGCACCACCACGTAGCGCCCGATGGGCAACCCGGCGGCCGCCATGACCGTCTTCATGTGCGCTTTGTCCATGCCGACCGCGCTGGCCAGCACGCCGGAGCCGACGTAGCGCACCCCGGCCATCTCCAGCAGGCCCTGGATCGTGCCGTCCTCGGCGAACGGCCCGTGCATCACCGGGAAGACCACGTCGACCATGCCCAGCTCGACCGGGATGCTGCCCGGGTCGTACGCCACGAGTGAGCCCTCGCCGGAGGAGGGCAGCGCGAGCGCCGCGCCCGAGGTGTCGACGGCGGGCAGTTCGCCGTCCTCGATCGCGAACCGCTGGTCGGTCGCGGCGAGCACCCACCTGCCGTCCTGCGCGATCCCGACGGGGATCACTTCGTACTTGGTCCTGTCGATCGCCCCCAGCACGCTGCCCGCGCCCATGATGGACACGGCATGCTCGGAATTGCGACCTCCGAAAACGACGGCGACGCGTGGCTTGCTCATGACGTCCGAATCTACCGGCGTGTTCACACTTGCTGCGAGTCAACCCGCACGGGTGGTGATGTCAGAGCCCGTAACGCTCTGGCTTGGGTGACCGGGACATGAGCAGCATGCCCGCCTCACTCGGCGACATGCCGTCGTGCACGACTCCGACGACGACCTCGGTGATGGGCATCTCGACGTCGTGCTTCCTGGCCAGCGCCAGCACGGACTCGCAGGACTTGACTCCCTCGGCGGTCTGTTTGGTGGTCGCGATCACCTCGGCCAGCGTCATCCCGCGCCCCAGACGCTCGCCGAACGTGCGGTTGCGCGACAGCGGCGAGGTGCAGGTGGCCACCAGGTCGCCCATCCCGGCCAGCCCGGCGAAGGTGTGCGGGTCGGCTCCCAGTGCGGCCCCCAGCCGGGAGATCTCGGCCAGCCCCCGGGTCATGAGCATGGCGGCGACGTTGTCGCCCATCCCCATGCCGACCGCGACGCCCACGGCCAGCGCGATGACGTTCTTGACGGCGCCGCCGAGCTCGACCCCCACCACGTCGGGGTTGGTATAGGGGCGAAACCACGGCGGCAGGTGGCAGGCCGCCTGCAGGCGGGCCGCGACGTCCTCGTCGACGCAGGCCACGACGGTGGCGGCGGGCTGGCGCTGGGCGATCTCCTTGGCCAGGTTGGGCCCGGAGATGACGGCGACCCGTTCCTCCGGCACCCCGGCCACCTCGCGGATGACCTCGCTCATCCGTTTGGTCGTGCCGAGCTCGACGCCCTTCATCAGGCTGACCAGCACCGCGTCGCGGGGGATGTGCTCGCGCCAGACGGCAAGGTTCTGCCGCAACGACTGCGAGGGCACGGCCAGCACCACGAAGTCGGCGCCGTCGAGCGCCTCGGCCGGATCGGTCGTGGCCCCCAACGACGTGGGCAACGCCACACCCGGCAGGTAGTCGAGGTTGGTGTGGGCCCGCTGGATGCTCTCGACCAGCTCCCGCCTGCGGCCCCACAGGGTGGTCCGGTTGCCCGCCTCGGCCAGGATCATGGCGAACGTGGTGCCCCACGAACCGGTGCCGAACACCGCGGCCTTCGTCATGCGCTCACCGTCCCGCGGGATCGTAAGGAGTCTCGGGCGCCTTCTCGCCGCGCAGCTCGGCGAGCTGCGCGGTGATCGCCGCCATGATGTCGGCGGTCGCCTCGCGCAGCACCTCGGAGTGCGGTGGGCGGCCGAGGTGCCGGGACAGGTCGACCGGCGGCCCCACCGACACGTGGAACGTCTTGCGCGGGAACAGCCTCGGCCGCTTCTCCCCGTAGGGCAGCAGTTCCTGCGCCCCCCAGTGTGCCACCGGGATCACCGGGGCGCCGCTCTGCAGCGCCAGCCGGGCGACGCCCGTCTTGCCCACCATCGGCCACAGATCAGGATCACGGGTGCAGGTGCCCTCGGGATAGAAGAAGATCGCGCAACCGTCACGCAGCCGCTCCTCCGCCGTGTGCAGCGACCTGGCCGCTTCGTTGCTGCCCCGCTCGACGGGGATGACGCACAGCGAGCGCACCGCGTGCCCCAGCAACGGCACCCTGAACAGCGCGGCCTTGGCGAGGATCACCGGCCAGCGGCCGTTGTCGTAGAGGAAGTGCGACAGCAGGACCGGATCGGCCCAGGAGAGGTGGTTGGCCGCGATGATCACACCTCCGGTGCGTGGCACGCGCTCGCCGTGCCGCCAGTCACGCGTGATCAGCAGCCACGACAGCGGCTTGACGATCACGACGGCCAGAGTTTCCCAGAAACGCGACGGGCGTGTGAGGCGGCTCACGGTTCCCTCCAACCCGGACGATAGGCGCCCAAGTCTCCCGGTTGGCCGCCCGGGATGTCGAGGCGCGATGCTTAACCCTATGAGCAACCGCTGGTCACTGGTGATTCCGGTGAAGACGCTGGTCGCGGCGAAGACCCGGTTGGCCGCCGCGACGGGCCCCCACCGGGTACGGCTGGCCGTCGCGGTCGCCTGTGACACCGTCTCGGCGGCGCTGGCCTGCCCGCTGGTCGCGCGGGTCATCGTGGTGACCGCCGACCCGGCCGCCGCCGGGCCGCTGTCCGCCCTGGGCGCCGAGGTGGTGGCCGATCCCGATCAAGGCCTCAACACCGCGCTTCGCACCGGCGCCGCCCATGCCGTACGGGTCGCGCCCGGCGATCCGGTGGGCGCGTTGCAGGCGGACCTGCCCGCCCTGCGGCCCGCGGAGCTGGCCACCGCCCTGACCGCGGCGGCCGAGTTCGACCAGGCGTTCGTCCCTGACGCGCTCGACGTCGGCACCACCTTCTACGGCGTACGCGCCGGGCTGCCGTTCACGCCCCGGTTCGGCGGCGAGTCGCGGGCCAGGCACCTGGCGAGCGGCGCCAAGGAGCTGTGCGTGGAGGGCATCGAGTCGGTCAGGCGCGACGTGGACACCCCCGACGACCTGCGCGCGGCCATGGCGCTCGGTCTCGGCGGGCACACCGCGGCCGTGGTCGCGGACCTCTGGCCGTCCGGCTGATCCGGGTGGGCGCCGCATGCGCACGGGCGACCGAGCGTTTACGCTGGGCGGCGTGCAGGCAACGGTGCGCGGCTTCGATGAGGTGACCCGCTCGGGCACGGTCTTCCTCGACGACGGGACCGTGCTGCCCTTCGGCGCCCCGGCCTTCGACGCGGGGCCGCTGCGGCTGCTGCGCTCGGGGCAGCGGGTCCGGCTGGTGGTGACCGACGGCGAGATCACCTACATCACGCTGTCGACGTTCCCCGTGCCCGGCTGATCCCGGGCAGCGAAACGCCCGGCCCTCGGAGCGAGGACCGGGCGGACGCGAGGTCGTTACTTCTTCTTCGCGGCCTTCTTGCCGGCCACGTTGACCAGTTCCTTGAAGTCTGAGCCCGGTCGGAACTTCGGCCCCCAGCTCTCGTCGACCTTGATCTCCGCTCCGGTCGACGGGTTCCTGGCCGTGCGCGCCGGCTTGTGCACCATCTCGAACGCGCCGAAGCCCGTGATCGAGACCTTGTCGCCGCTCGCGACTGCCTTCTGAACGGCATCGATGATCGCGTTGACGGCCTCGGTGGCCGTCCTCCTGTCCCCCACGCGATCTACGATGGCGTCAACGAGTTCTCGCTTGTTCATGTTCGTTCTGCTCCCCCAGTTACGGCTCGGGGTTCCAGCTCACGAAGCTCGACGTAGAAACCCCTTACGCGCTCGAAAGTAGGCGGGATCGCCGGGGAACTCAAATACCGAGCGGATTTTCGGGTGCGCGTGGCGTGTCGGGGGCGCCGTCAAGGGCGGCCAGAAAGGCGTCCAGCCTGGTCGCGGCCCGTTCGCGGTCGCGTTTGGCGAGGTCGCAGATCGCCAGATATCGGCGTCCCATCCGCTCTTTCTCGGCGGCGGGGAGCATGCGGACGCGGCGGTGCGCCTCGCGCAACCGCCGCGCCAGTTCGTCGTCTTCTAGACGGTCGTCGGCAGCCATGGCTGCCGACCATTCTCGTACGCCGTCACTTCGTCGGCGTGACGCAGGGTCAGTCCGATGTCGTCGAGGCCCTCCATGAGGCGCCAGCGGGTGTAGTCGTCGATCTCGAACGCGACGACCTCGCCGGCCCAGCGCACATGGCGTTCGGCCAGGTCGACGGTCACCCGCAGGGCAGGGTCGGCCTCGACGGCGGCCTGCAGCGCCTCGACCTTGTCGGCGGGCAGGACGACCGGCAGCAGCCCCATCTTGGTGGAGTTGTTGCGGAAGATGTCGCCGAACCTGGCCGCGATCACCGCGCGGAAGCCGTACTGCTGCAGAGCCCAGACGGCGTGCTCGCGCGAGGAGCCGGTGCCGAAGTCAGGGCCCGAGACGAGGATCGAGGAGCCCTCGTAGGAGGGGTCGTTCAGGACGAACGCCGGGTCCTCGCGCCAGGCGCCGAACAGGCCCTTCTCGAAGCCGGTCCTGCTCACCTGCTTGAGCCAGACGGCCGGGATGATCTGGTCGGTGTCGACGTTGCTGCGGCGCAGCGGCATCGCCCTGCCGGTGTGGGTGGTGAAGGCTTCCATGGTCATGATCTCCTAGAGGTCGGCGGGGGCGGTCAGGCGGCCGGTCACGGCGGTCGCGGCGGCGACCTGCGGTGACACCAGATGGGTGCGGCCACCCTTGCCCTGACGGCCCTCGAAGTTGCGGTTGGAGGTGGAGGCGCTGCGCTCGCCCGGCTGGAGCGTGTCGGGGTTCATGCCGAGGCACATCGAGCACCCCGCCTCCCGCCACTCGGCGCCGGCCGCCTTGAACACCTCGTCCAGCCCCTCCTGCTCGGCCTGGAGCTTGACCAGCATCGATCCGGGGACGATCAGCGTGCGCGTCTTCACCTGACGGCCGCGCAGGATCTCGGCGGCGGCGCGCAGATCCTCCAGGCGGCCGTTGGTGCACGAGCCGACGAAGACCGTGTCGACCTCGATCTCGCGCAGCGGCGTGCCCGCGGTCAGGCCCATGTACTCGAGCGCCCGCTCGGCCGACTGCCTGGCGACCGGGTCGGCGAAGCTCTCGGGGGCGGGCACGGTGTCGCCCAGCGGCAGGCCCTGGCCGGGGTTGGTGCCCCACGTGACGTACGGCGTCAGCGTCGTGGCGTCGATCTCGACGACCTGGTCGAACACGGCGTCGTCGTCGGTGCGCAGCGACGTCCAGTAGGCGACGGCCTGGTCCCACGCCTCGTCCTGCGGCGCGTGCGGGCGGCCCTTGAGGTAGGCGAACGTGGTCTCGTCGGGGGCGATCATGCCCGCCCGCGCGCCGGCCTCGATCGACATGTTGCAGACCGTCATCCGGCCTTCCATGGAGAGCTTCCGTACGGCCTCACCGCGGTACTCGATGATGTAGCCCTGCCCGCCGCCGGTGCCGATCTTGGCGATGATGGCCAGGATCAGGTCCTTGGCCGTGACACCGGGGGGCAGCTCGCCCGAGACCTCGATGGCCATGGCCTTCGGCCGGTAGGCCGGCAGCGTCTGCGTGGCCAGCACGTGCTCGACCTCGGAGGTGCCGATGCCGAACGCGATGCCGCCGAACGCGCCGTGGGTGGAGGTGTGGGAGTCGCCGCAGACGATCGTCATGCCCGGCTGGGTCAGGCCGAACTGCGGGCCGATGATGTGCACCACGCCCTGTCCGGCGTCGCCCATCGGGTGGAGCCGGATGCCGAACTCGGCGGCGTTCTTGCGCAGCGTCTCGACCTGGGTCTTGGACACGGGGTCGGAGATGGGGCCGAGCACGGTCGGGACGTTGTGGTCCTCGGTGGCGATGGTGAGCTCGGGCCGGCGCACGGGCCGGCCGGCGAGCCGGAGCCCGTCGAACGCCTGCGGGCTGGTCACCTCGTGGATGAGGTGCAGGTCGATGTAGAGCAGGTCGGGTTCGCCGTCGGCGCGGCGCACGACGTGCTGCTCCCAGACCTTCTCCGCCAGTGTGCGGCCCATGATCTCCTCCTGCTTGTCGCGATGCTTCCGCGTCGCGGCTCGGTCGTTCAAGACCCGATCTCCCTCGCGGGAGAATCCTTTCAGCTTGCCTTCTCATATGTCGAGACGGCAGTATCGGCTTATGGACAACTCTAGCGGAGTCGGAGTACTCGACAAGGCCGTTCTGGTACTCAACGCGCTGGAAGCCGGCCCGGCTTCGCTCGCGCAGCTTGTTCAGGCCACCGGCCTGGCCCGCCCCACGGCCCATCGGCTCGCCGTCGCACTTGAGCACCACCGCATCGTGACTCGCGACACACAGGGCAGGTTCGTGCTCGGTCCGCGCCTCTCGGAGTTGTCCACGGCCGCCGGCGAGGACCGGCTGCTCGCGGTGGCCGCGCCCGTGCTGCTGCAGCTGAGGGACCTGACCGGCGAGAGCGCGCAGCTGTACCGCCGGCAGGGCGACGAGCGGGTCTGCGTGGCGGCGGCCGAGCGGTCCAGCGGGCTGCGCGACACGGTCCCCGTCGGATCGGCGCTGCCCATGACGGCGGGCTCGGCGGCGCAGATCCTGCTGGCCTGGGAGGAGCCCGACCGGCTGCACCGCGGCCTGCGCGGCGCCAAGTTCAGCGCGTCCGCGCTGGCGTCGGTACGCCGCCGGGGCTGGGCCCACAGTGTGGGAGAGCGCGAGCAGGGAGTGGCCAGCGTGTCCGCCCCCATCAGGGGAAGCGGCGGCAAGGTGATCGCCGCCGTGTCGGTCTCCGGGCCCATCGAGCGACTGACCAGAGCCCCCGGACGACTACACGCAGTGGCCGTCATGGCAGCCGCCGAACGCGTCACCGAATCCATGCGACGTACGTCATGATCAGCAAAAGCGCCTATTTGGGGAGCCGAGTGCCTCACGGGCGCACTAGCCTGAGTGGGTGACAGATCGCATCGAGGTAGCCGCCACTGAGCTGCGACCCCTGCTCGAAGAGTTCATCTTGTGGGCGAGCACCAACGCGCCCGACAGCGACCCCGAGCTCGTGGGGCCGGCAGTGCTGTGGCACCGTCTCGCCTTCTCCCAGGATTCCGGCACGTGGAAGCGTGCCGACCTGCGAAACCTGCTGCTCGATCGGATGCCCAAGGTGGTGGAGGATCCCGATACCGCCGCCGACGGCATGCTTCCGGCCGTCGACGCCTATCTGACGTTCCTCTCGGAGACCGGCAGGCTGACCAAGGGGTCCGACTCCCTCGACGATCTGCGGGCCGAGCTCGACGACGTCGAGGACCAGTTCGTCGAGCTGATGGAGGAGCTGCTCGACGACTCCGAGGAGTCGGGTGACGAGGATGACGAAGGTGGCGACCTCGGCGACTTCGAGCTGTTCGCCGACGAGCTGGCCGAGCTCGACACCATCAGGCTGCGGCCCGACACCGAGCTGGCCGCCGCTGCCCGCGAGGTGCCGCTGATCGCCAAGGCCCGCGACCTGGCCCTGTGGGTGGGCTCCGGCCGCCGGGTGGGCGAGGACACCCTGCTGTCCGACGCCGAGGTCGAGCAGGCGCTGACCATCGTCGGGCTGCCCAAGCCCGAGACCGAGGGCTCGCTCGCCGAGGCCGTCCCCCAGCTGTGGAACATCTGGAACCTCGCCGTCGACCTCGAGTTCCTGGAGCCCGGCGACGCCAACACGGTGGCCGTCCAGGACGACACCTCCGAGTGGCCGTTCGACGACGACGAGGACGTGCTCGACGCCTGGATGCTCGGCCTCCACTCGGTCGACTACGGCGACCCCGAGCTGGCCGACGACGACCTGACCATGGCGCTGGCGGGGCTCACCCGGGGCGTGCTGGTCAGGCTGCTGCTGGCCGGCGGCTCGCGTGACCTCGACGGTCTGCGGCGCGAGCTGGCCGAGGCGGCCGCCGACCTCGACGAGCTGGGCGCCGACGCGTGGGAGGCGGCCGACGACCCGCTGGTCCCGGCGGTCGACTGGCTGGCCGGCTACGGCATGGTCACGGTCGCCGACGGCACGGTCGGCCTGACGCCGCTCGGCACCGAGGGCGTCGTCCACCTGGTGGACGACTCCGACATCGAGGTCGACGCGCGGCCCGCGATCGAGTCGATGAGCGCGCACGAGTTGCTCGCGCTCAGCGCCGAGCTGCCCGAGGAGGAGGCCGACGCCGAGTTCGCCGCCTGGATGCGGCTGCGCGAGCCCGGCCGGGCGGCCGAGGAGCTGCTGGAGGCCGCCGCCGAGGACGAGAGCGACGCGCTCATCCGGGTGCAGGCCGCCAGCGTGGTGGGCACTCTCGGCGAGGCTGCCATCCCGGCCTGGCAGGAGGCGCTCAAGCAGTCGTCCCTGCGTCCCTACGCCGCGACGCACCTGAGCCACCTGCACGTGCCTGAGGCGCCCGAGCCGACACAGGACGACACCCACTGGCTGATCCTCGACATGTGGACCATCTCGGCGGGTCTTGGACGGTCCGAGTTCGTCAGCAGCGTCCGCGACATCGGCCCCGAGCTGCTCGACGGTCTGCTCGAAGTGGTCTGGAAGATCCCGCACCCCCACGTGGAGGAGTTGCTGGACCTGATCTCCCAGGTCCATCCCGACAAGCAGGTCACCAAGGCGGCTCGCCGGGCGCTCTTCCGGGCCCGCTCGACCACCTCCTAGCGACCTCCTGGCCACGCTCGTCCCGGGCGGGCGATGATGCTCACCGCCCGCCGGGGTCCTTCTCCCGTCTCCAGGGCCCCTCGCCGCTTGCCATATCGTTTTTCGATAACTACGTTTATCGATAGCATCGAAAAACGATATGGCTTGGAGCGATCTGATGACGACCCGACACAGCACCATGGGACGAGTGGCCCGCCGGCCCGCGACCTTCGCGGCCCTCGTCGCGGCGACCGGGGTGATCACCGGCATGGTGCTCTACTCCCGGGCCGGTCTCTTCGGCCTGACCCAGGGGGTCGTGGTGGCCCGGTCACCCGGCTACTACGGCGTCCCTCTCGATGACCCGGCGTTCACCCAGATGGCCAAGCCGGGCATCATGGCCTCGGCTAACGGCCTCGCATTCATCGACGGTTCGCCCGACACCGGCCAGTACCTCTGGCAGGCCCTCACCACCTTTCCGGGCTTCGTGGGGGCCGCGGGCGCGTTCTTCCTGCTGTGGAGGCTGCTGTGGCGCGCCCGCACCGGCGTCTACATTCCGCGGGTCGCACGTCAGGTGCGTTTCCTGGGCTGGTGGCTGCTGGTCGGCGGTCTCCTGGCGCCCCAGATCGAGCATGTCGCGATGATGAGGCTGCTGGACACGGTGGCCGTGGGCGAGGCCGGCCACCTACCGGGGGAGATCTCGCTGGTCGTCCCGCTCATCGGGCTGGGGCTGCTGGCCCTGGCGAGCATCCTGCGCGACGGCGTACGGATGCGTGAGGACCTGGAAGGAACCATCTGATGTCGCCCGCGGAGACGGAGTCCCATGCCATCACCGTCCATCTCGACCGGCTGCTGGCCGAGCGGGACATGACGCTCACCGAGCTGGCCGACCGGGTCGGGGTGACCGTGGTCAATCTGTCCATCCTGAAGAACGGCCGGGCCAAGGCCATCCGGTTCACCACGTTGACCAAGATCTGCGAAGTCCTCGGCTGCCAGCCGGGCGACCTGCTGGGCTATCACCCCGGAGAGGAACGATGAGCCGACGCGTCGTCCTCGGCGAACGCGAAACCCGCTGAGCACCCGGAAAACACGAAAGGCCCGATCAACGATCGGGCCTTTCGCAGAGGTAGTCCCGACCGGATTCGAACCGGCGCTACCGCCTTGAGAGGGCGGCGTCCTGGGCCACTAGACGACGGGACCTTCTTCACTTGCCTGACAGTGGTAGTCCCGACCGGATTCGAACCGGCGCTACCGCCTTGAGAGGGCGGCGTCCTGGGCCACTAGACGACGGGACCCTGTCAACAAGCGATTGTGCCGGGCCTCCCCGGCAACGGACGTAACTCTACCGCACCCCAAGGAGCACACCAAACCACTATCAGCCCAGCGGATCGGGCCTGGCGGGCCGCTGTCCCGGTCGGCGACCATGAGGAGGACGCCGGCTCGCCACCGGCCGGTCGACGGTGAGGAGGGCACCGAGCAGGAGACATTCGGCTGCGAATCTTGTCCAGAAAAGCGAAAAACGGATGTCTCTCACGAGACATCCGTCCAATGCTGGGGTACCAGGACTCGAACCTAGACTAACTGAACCAGAATCAGTCGTGCTGCCAATTACACCATACCCCACCGTTACGGACCCCTTAGGGCCCGTGTGGCGACCTCCGAAAGAATAGCCCAGCTTGGGGGACAAGACCAAAACGATTGCCCGAGGGGCCGCGACAAGGCCCCTGTCATGCCAAGCTGATGGGGACAAAACACCATGTGGAGGAGCCCCAACGTTGGCTGAGAATCCGTTGTTCGCCCCCAGCAGCCTGCCCTACCAGCTGCCGCCCTTCGCCGAGATCCGCGGGGAGCACTACCTGCCCGCCTTCGCGCGCGGGATGGCCGAGCAGCTGGCGGAGGTCGACGTGATCGCGCGCGACACCGCGCCGCCGACGTTCGACAACACGATCGCCGCGCTCGAACGGTCCGGACGGATCCTCGACCGCACGGCCACGGCCTTCTTCAGCGTCGCCGCCTCCGACTCCACCGACGCCATCCTGGAGATCGAGAAGCAGATCTCCCCCGAGCTGACCAGGCACAGCGACGCGATCCGGCTCAACCGGGCACTCTGGGCCCGGATCAAGCAGGTGACGACGGAGGACGCCGAGGAGGCGTGGCTGCTGGAGAAGTACCGCGAGGACTTCATCCGGGCCGGAGCCGACCTGTCGGAGGCCGAGCAGGAGCGGCTCAAGGAGCTCAACGAGGAGCAGTCGAGGCTGTCGACCGAGTTCGCCCAGAACCTGCTGAAGGCCTCGACCGAGTCCGCGCTGGTGGTCGACGACCCCAAGGAGCTCGACGGGTTCGACGAGGCCAAGATCAAGTCATTGGAGAGCGACGGCCGCTACGTGCTGCCGCTGCTCAACTTCACCAACCAGCCCGGGCTGGCCCAGCTCACCGACCGCGACGTCCGCCGCCGGCTCTACACGCTGAGCGTGCAGCGGGCGCCGCGGAACTTCGCGCTGGCCGTGCGGCTCGCCACGCTGCGGGCCGAGCGCGCCCGGCTGCTGGGCTACCCCGACCACGCCGCCTACAAGGTCGCCGACCAGACGGCCAAGACCGTCGAGGCGGTCGAGGCCATGCTGGGGCAGCTCGTCGGGCCGGCCGTACGCAATGCCCGCAAGGAGGCGGAGGCGCTCGCCGAGCAGGCCGGATTCGAGATCGAGCCGTGGGACTGGTCGTTCTACGCGGAGAAGGTGCGGCAGGCCCGCTACGACTTCGACGCCGACGCGATGCGGCCCTACTTCGAGCTCGACCGCGTCTACCTCGACGGCGTGTTCTACGCCGCGACCAGGCTCTACGGCGTCACGTTCAGCGAGCGGACCGACCTGGCCGGCTACCACCCGGACGTGCGGATCTTCGAGGTGTTCAACGAGGACGGCGGCGCGCTCGGCCTGTTCGCGCTCGACCCGTTCGCCAGGCCGACCAAGCGCGGCGGCGCGTGGATGAACAACCTGGTCAACCAGTCGCTCCTGTTCGGCGAGAAGCCGGTGGTGATCAACAACCTGAACATCACCAAGCCCGCGACCGGGCCGGCGCTGCTGACCTACGACGAGGTCACCACGGCGTTCCACGAGTTCGGGCACGCGCTGCACGGGCTCTTCTCCGAGGTGCGCTATCCCCGCGTCTCGGGCACCAACGTGCCGCGTGACTTCGTCGAGTATCCATCGCAGGTCAACGAGATGTGGGCGACCTGGCCCGAGGTCCTGGCCAACTACGCCAAGCACCACGAGACGGGCGAGCCGATGCCCGTGGAGCTGGTGGCGAAGATGAAGGCCGCGGAGCAGTTCAACCAGGGCTTCATGACCGTCGAGTATCTCTCCGCGACGCTGCTCGACTGGGCCTGGCACCGGCTGAGCCCCGGCGAGACCGTCGAGGACCCGGAGGCGTTCGAGCAGGCGGCCCTGGAGGCGGCTCAGATCGCCTTCCCGCCGGTCGGGCCGCGCTACCGGACCAACTACTTCGCCCACGTCTTCTCCGGCGGCTACAGCGCCGGCTACTACTCCTACATCTGGAGCGAGGTGCTCGACGCCGAGAGCGTGGAGTGGTTCAAGGAGAACGGCGGGCTGGAGCGTGCCAACGGCGATCACTTCCGCCGCGCGCTGCTGTCGAAGGGCGGCAGCCTCGACCCGCTGACCGCGTTCCGCGACTTCCGCGGCCGCGAGCCGTCCATCCAGCCGCTGCTGGAGCGCCGCGGCCTCATCTGACCCGCGTGTCCGGGGCGGCGACTCCCTGGTCGTCGCCCCGTGACGCGGGAGCCGGGGCGGCGCTCAGCCGCGCAGGCGGGCCAGGGCGGCCCGGATCCGGTCCTGGGCCCGCTCGCGGCCGAGCACCTCGATCGACTCGAACAGCGGCAGGCCCACCGTCCGGCCGGTGACCGCGACGCGTACGGGCGCCTGGGCCTTGCCCAGCTTGAGACCGTGAGCGGTGCCGACCGCCTCCAGCGCCTCCTTGAGCGACTCAGGGTCCCAGCTGACCGTGTCGAGCCGCTCCAGGTAGCCGGTCAGGATCTCCACCGGGGAGTTCTTCATCGCCTTGTCCCAGGAGGCCTGGTCGAACACCGGCTCGTCGAGGAACAGGAAGTCGACGTTCTGCCTGATCTCCGACAACACCGCGATGCGGGTCTGGGCCAGGGCGGCGACCTTGCTGAACATCTCGCGGTCCCAGTCGGCTTCGAGGTAGGGGGCGCAGCGCTCCTCGAAGATCTCCAACGGCAGCGCGCGGATGTACTCGCCGTTGAACGCGCGCAGTTTCTTCTCGTCGAAGTACGCGCTGGAGCTGTTGACGGCGTCGAGCCGGAACAGCGGCACCATCTCCGACCACGGCATGATCTCGCGGTCGTCGCCGGGACCCCAGCCCAGCAGCATGAGGTAGTTGACCATGGCCTCGGCGAGGTAGCCCTCGGCCCGGTAGTCCTCCAGGGCCACCTTGTCGCGCCGCTTGGACAGCTTCTTGCGCTGCTCGTTGACGATGACCGGCAGGTGGGCCCAGACGGGCGGGGTGGCGCCGAGCGCCGGCCAGAGCAGCTGCTGCTTGGCGGCGTTGCCCAGGTGCTCCTCGCCGCGCACCACGTGGGTGATGCCCTGCGTGATGTCATCGACGGCGTTGGCCAGCACGTAGAGGGGCGAGCCGTCGGTGCGGGCGATGACGAAGTCCTCCTGGGCGTCGTTGGGGAACTCCACCCGGCCCCTGATGACGTCGTCGACGACGGTGACGCCCTCGTCGGAGGTGCGGAAGCGCACCGCGCCCTCGGTCAGGCCACGGTCGCGGCAGTGGCCGTCGTAGCCCTTGTGCTCGGAGCCGGTGCGGGCGACGAGCAGCTCGCGGGTGCAGTCGCAGTGGTAGGCCTTGCCGTCGGCGAGCAGCTTGGCCACGGCCTCGCGGTGCTGCGGCTCGTAGGCCGACTGGAAGTAGGGGCCCTCGAACGCCGGAGCGCCGCCGTTGATGCCGATCCAGTCGAGCGCCGAGATGATGCCCTCGGTCCACTCGGGCCGGTTGCGGGTGGCATCGGTGTCTTCGATGCGCAGCACGAAACGGCCGCCCGACCGCACGGCCAGCGCCCAGTTGAACAGCGCCGTACGGGCGCCGCCGACGTGGAACATGCCAGTTGGGGAAGGGGCGAACCGCACCCTCAGATCAGTCACGAGCGACCACCTTGTTCGTCAGAGTGCCGATGCCTTCGATGCCGACGCTGACCTCGTCGCCGACGTCGATCGGACCGACGCCCTCGGGGGTGCCGGTCAGGATCACGTCGCCGGGGATCAGCGTCATGACCGCGCTGACGTAGGCGACCAGCGCGGGAATGTCGTGGATGAGCTGGCTGGTGCGGCCGCTCTGGCGGACCTCGCCGTTGACCGTCGTGGTGAGCGCAAGGTCGCTCGCGTCGAGGTCGGTGCGGATCCACGGGCCCAGCGGGCAGAACGTGTCGAAGCTCTTGGCCCGGGTGAACTGGACGTCCTTCTTCTGCAGGTCGCGCGCGGTGACGTCGTTGGCGCAGGTGTAGCCGAAGATGACGTCCTTGACCCGCTCGACCGGCACCTCGCGGCACAGCCGGCCGATCACCACCGCCAGCTCGCCCTCGAAGTCGACCCGGTCGGACAGCGACGTCGGGTAGACGATCGGCTCGCCGTGGCCGATCACCGAGGTCGACGGCTTCAGGAAGATGAGCGGCTCCTCGGGCACATCGTTGCCCATCTCGCGCGCGTGCGCGGCGTAGTTGCGGCCGATCGCGATCACTTTGCTCGGCAGCATGGGCGCGAGCAGCCGCACCTGGGCCAGCGGGAAGCGCTCACCGGTGAACTGCACGTCACCGAAGGGATGACCGGAGATCGCGGAGACGAACTCCTCGCCCGGACCGCCCTCGACCACGCCGAACGACACGCCTTCGCCTGTGGAGAACCTCGCTATACGCACCTGACAAGGCTATCGCCGCCGCCCGGGGAGTCGGTTCACGGCGACACGCCTGCCGTCGCGTTAGCCTGGAGCCCGCACCGGACGGTGCGGTGAGGTCGCCGCGAGAGGGGTCGTGTTGTCCGTCGTCAAGATCAATGTGTTGACGGTTCCCGCCGAGATGCGCCAGCAGCTGGAACACCGGTTCTCCAACCGGGCCGGGATGGTCGAGTCGGCCGACGGGTTCGAGTGGTTCGAGCTGCTCAGGCCGGTCGAGGGCACCGACCAGTACCTCGTCTACACGCGGTGGCGCAGCGAGGACGACTTCCTCAGGTGGCAGGAGAGCCAGGAGTTCCAGCGCGGCCACGCCGAGGCGGCGGGCTCCGGCCAGGGGCACGGCCACGGGCAGGGGCCGGCCGCGTCGGGGGCGACCCTGTGGTCGTTCGAGGTCGTGGACAGCGCCGGGCCGAAGGGTTAGCCGTCCAGCGGGTTGCGGGCGATGCGCTCGGCGATGCCCGACCTGACGAAGCCGGCGGCCAGGCTCGCCGGCTTGCGGGCGCCCTGGTCGGTGACGCAGGCGGCGAACTCCTTGGCGATCTCCAGGCGGGGATGCCGGGCGAGCACCTCGTCGCGGAGCCCGGCCGGGAGCTCGTCGGTGGCGCGGCCGGAGATGTCCATGGCGGTCGAAAGCTCCAGCAGGTGTCCCTCCGGGTCGTCCTCCACCGGCACCTCGTCCCACATGTGACGGATGATCACCTCTGAGGCGCGGCGCCTGCGGTCCTCGGGCCAGCCGGCTCCCGCGCAGAAGGCCCAGGCCACGTGCCCGCCGGCCTCCTCGTATCCCACCGTATGGCTGTCGAACTCGGCGGCCAGCCCGATGTCGTGCAGCATGGCCGACACGTACAGCAGCTCGGCGTCGAAGGCGATGTCGTGCAGTCCGGCGTAGGCCGCGGCCCACAGGTAGGCCCTGATCGAGTGGTTGAGGAGCGAGGGCGAGTGGTAGCGGACCGCCACCTCCAGGGCGCCGCGGCAGGCGGGGGTGTCGGGCAGCACCAGGTCGTTGAGGTTCATGTGCTCATCTTCGGGTCTCGGATCCGGCCGGGCGAGTGGCCCTGTGGTCACCTGTCGACGGGATCCGGCCAACCACTCGCCCGCCGCGTACCCGGCTTCACGGACGGGCCACCTGGCCGAGCCGCTGGGCGGCCTCGTCCGGGGGCGCGCCGCTCCGGGGCGGATCCCCGCCCGCGTCGCGGCGGCGGGCGAACGCCAGTCCCGCCGCCAGGCAGGCGAGCGGCACGGCCGGCAGCACGTACCTGTGGTCGAAGGCCGCGATGAACACCGGCAGCGTGAGCAGCGTCACGGCGCTCGCCCACGGCAGCAGCACCTCGCCGCCCAGCCGGCGCCACCGGAGCGCCACCCCGGCCGCGCCGGCGACCAGGAGCGCGGCCAGGAACGGTCCACGCAGATAGCCGTAGGTCTGGTAGTCGCGGATCCAGTCCGCGTACGGCTCCACCATGACCGTCTGGCCGGATTCGCCCTGGTAGGCGGTGGTGATCTCCTCGGCGGTGCGGTCCTTGGACGCGATCGAGTCCTTGAACGGCGCGGTCTCCTCAGGGAAGACGTAGGCGCTCTGGTCGCCCTCGACCGGATAGACCCGGCGCTCCCAGGAGAAGATGTGGGCCACGTCGACCAGGCCCGCGCGCAGGAAGTCGAACGGCTGGGCGAGGATGGCCTGCTTGGCGAAGGCCCCGGCGACCTCGTCGCGCCTGACCGCCCCGCCCTTGACGTCGTTGATCGGGGAGTCGGCCGACCAGATGTACTCGGGCGGCGCCAGGCGCTCCCCCGGCGGCTCGGCCGGGCACAGCGGCACGTCCGGCCTGATCTTCGCGCAGTCGGCGAACGTCATGGTCCGGGCCCACAGGAACGTGTTGCCGCGGCTCAGCGCGAGCGTGCCGTACTCCGACTGGAACCACAGGGCGTAGCCGGCCAGCGGAAGCGCGGCGGCCGCGGCGAGCGCGAGGACCGGCCGCCAGCCCGTACGGCGCAGCAGCACCGCGACCAGCACGACGGCGATCAGCGGCAGGCCGATGGTCCGGGTCGTGGTGGCCGCCGCCAGCAGGAGCCCGGCGCCCACGGCCGTCACCGGCGTCACGGTCGGCCGCCACATGAGCAGCACGACCGCCGCCATGACGAGGAACACGAACAGCAGGTCCGCCATGATCAGGTGCTCGAGCTGGATCTGGAACGCGTCGAGCAGGACGGGCAGCGCGAACAGCGTGGCGGCCCAGCCCGGCAGCCGGCGGCGCAGGAGCAGGTAGACGAGCGCGCCGATGCCCAGCCCGAGCAGGTGCTGCACCACGACGACCAGCTCGATGCTGCTCAGGGGCCGAAGCGCCCACAGGAACAGCGAGTAGCCCGAGGTGCGCGACTCCAGCGGTCGCGGGTCGAGCCCGGCGTTGAGGTAGGCGAAGGAGTCGGCCCAGAACCAGATGGCCGGGCGGTAGCCGAGGACCGCCACGCCGCGCAGCGCCGCTCCGGCGAGCAGGGCGAGGAGAAAGATCCAGTGCTTGCGTAGCGTGGGCATCATCCGCCTCCTCAGTCCCTATGAGCAAACCAGCCTATAAAGTACGAAAGAACATCGGGGCGGCAACGATCCGGAACCCGGCTTGACCCCATGATCGAGCCCGGCCACCATGTTCCACCTCGTCCCTCTTCGCTTCTTTTGTCTGGAAGGAACTGGCGTGCGCCGCCTCGCGATCCCCCTTGCCCTCATACTCGCCGTCTCAGGACTGACGAGCACCGCACGGGCCGAGGCGCCGGTGAAACGCACCGCACAGTGCCAGGGTGACTGGCTGCCCGGGTCACCGACGGCCGACGAGGTCATGAAGGGCGAGATCTCGCTGGTGAGCCTGCCCGCCGTCAAGATCGGCAAGAAGATCGACTGGGGCATGAGCCCGTACCGGAACCGCTCGTGGGAGTACGTCTTCCAGTCGTTGCGCTGGATGGGCACGCTGGTCGTGGCGTACGAGAACACCGGCGAGCGCGCCTATCTCGACCGCGCCGAGGAGATCACCAAGGACTGGGTGGCGAGGAACAAGCACGGCGCGCGCGGCACCAAGTCCTACGTCTGGAACGACCACCCCGTCTCGCTGCGCACCCAGGCGCTGGTGTGCCTGAGCATGCACGTCAAGGACGGCTGGCTCAAGGACAGCCTGGCCGTCCACGCCAGGCTGCTGGCCGACCCGAGGCTCTACAAGAAGGGCCACAACCACGGGATCGACCAGGACATCGCGCTCATGAGCATCGGCTGCCGCTACGGCCGCAAGGACTGGGCCGCCCTGGCCTCCAGGCGGCTCACCGGCACGGTCAAGCTCGACGTCGACGCGCAGGGCGCGCTCATGGAGCAGGCGCCGCGCTACGCCGTCTACGTCTACGGCAGGCTCCAGGTCGCCATGGCCGGCATGAAGGACTGCGGCCGCAAGGTGCCGGGCGAGATCTCCAGGCGGACCGAGGCGCTGAAGGACTTCATCGCCCACTCCACGATGCCCAACGGCTACATGGTGCCCATCGGCGACGGCAGCGCCGAGACCGAGCCGAAGATGGAGACCGGCACGCCCAAGGAGAAGGTCAAGGTCTACCGGGCCGGTTACGTGTACGGCCGGACAGAGTGGGGCAAGGCCGACTCCGCCTACTACTCGATCAGGTTCGGCCCCGGCACCAAGTTCCACGGCCACGAGGACCACCTGGGCGTGACCTACTACGCGCACAACCGCGACATCCTGGTCGACGCCGGGTTCCACTCCTACGAGAAGAACGCCTACCGCTACTGGACGATCTCCCCCGAGGCGCACAACATCCCGGCCGTCGTGGGCGAGCGGTTCCGGCCCCGTACGGCCAGCAAGCTCACCAAGTCGAGCCAGGGCAAGGACCGGCAGGCGTTCCGCCTCACCGACAAGGCCTACGGCACGGCCCGCACCCGCTCTGTGCTCGTCAACCACGGCGAGGACCTGATGGCGGTGCTGGACACGGCGTCGGGCGGCAAGAAGGTGCGCAACCAGTGGAGGTTCGCGCCGTCGTACAAGGTCGTCTCCAACAGCGGCGGCCGGGTGGTGCTGAGTGACGGCAAGTTCAACGTGACGCTGCTCCAGCTGTCCGGTTGCGAGCCGGTCGGCGGGCAGAAGGTGGAGCGCGGCGGGAAGCTCGGCTGGGTGTCGCCGACCTACCTGTCGAAGGAGCGGACCAACGTCGTGGTCTCGCCCGCCGCCACGTCGCTGCTGACCGTCATCGTGCCCGACACCGACGCGCCGAAGGTGTCGTGCTCCGGCGGGAAGGTCACCGTGCAGGGCGTGACCTTCCCGGCAGGCGTCCTCTAGGCGGCCTCGCGGCCCGCGCGCAGCAGCCCGTAGGTCACGGCCTGCTCCAGCGCCTGCCAGGAGGCGTCGATGATGTTCTCGGCGACGCCCACCGTGGCCCACTCGGAGGTTTCGTCGCTGGAGGTGATGAGCACCCGGGTGATGGCGCCGGTGCCGTGGCTGCCCTCCAGGATGCGCACCTTGTAGTCGACCAGCTCCACCCTGGCCAGCTCGGGGTAGAGCTTCTCCAGGGCCAGGCGCACCGCGCGGTCGAGGGCGTTGACGGGGCCGTTGCCCTCGCCGGTGGCGACGATGCGCTCGCCCTTGGCGTGCAGCTTGACGGTCGCCTCGCTGACCAGCTCGCCGCCCTTGGTGCGCTCGACGATCACCCGCCACGACTCGACCTCGAAGTGACGCCGCCGCTCGCCGTGGACGGTGTCGCGCAGCAGCAGCTCGAACGAGGCGTCGGCGGCCTCGAACGTGTAGCCCCGCGACTCCAGCTCCTTGACCCGGTCGACCAGCTCCTTGGTGTTGCCGGCGCTGAGCTCGTAACCCAGCTCGCGGCCCTTGAGCTCGACCGAGGCGCGACCGGCCATGTCGGAGACCAGCATCCGCATGTCGTTGCCCACCTGGGCCGGGTCGATGTGCTGGTAGAGGTTGGGGTCGACCTTGATCGCGCTGGCGTGCAGGCCCGCCTTGTGGGCGAACGCCGACATGCCGACGTAGGGGGCGTGGGAGTTGGGGGTGACGTTGGTGACCTCGGTGATCGCGTGCGCGATGCGGGTCATGTCGGCCAGGGCCTGCCGCGGCACGAGGTCGTACCCCCGCTTGAGCTGGAGGTTGGCGACCACGGTGAAGAGGTTGGCGTTGCCGGACCGCTCGCCGTAGCCGTTGGCGCAGCCCTGCACGTGGGTCGCGCCCGCCTGGACTGCGGCCAGGGTGTTGGCCACCGCGCAGCCGGTGTCGTCGTGGCAGTGGATGCCCACCCGGGCGCTGGTGGCGGCCGCGGCCTGCACGATCTCGGCCAGCTCGTCGGGGAGCATGCCGCCGTTGGTGTCGCACAGGGCGATCACGTCGGCGCCCGCCTCGGCCGCCGTGCGGATGACCTCCAGCGCGTAGGCTGGGTTGGACCTGTAGCCGTCGAAGAAGTGCTCGGCGTCGAGGAAGACTCGCTGTCCCTCCGCACGAAGGTGGGAGACCGTGTCGCGGATCATCGCGAGGTTCTCCTGGAGAGTCGTGCGCAGGGCCAGCTCCACGTGCCGGTCGTGACTCTTGGCGACAAGGGTCACGACCGGCGCGCCGGATTCGCGCAGGGCGGCAACCAGAGGGTCGTCGGCTGCCCGCACACCGGCCCGGCGGGTCGCACCGAACGCGGCGAGCTGCGCGTGCTTCAGGTCGAGCTCTGTTTGAGCCCTCCTGAAGAACTCTGTGTCCTTGGGGTTGGCGCCAGGCCAGCCCCCTTCGATGAAACCGACGCCCAGCCCGTCCAGATGACGCGCGACGGAGAGCTTGTCGGCGACGGTGAGGTTGAGCCCTTCCTGTTGCGCGCCGTCGCGCAGCGTCGTGTCGTACACGTGGAAGCGGTCGTCGGCCATGGTTTGTCGTCTCCCTGGGAAAACAAAAAGACCCCTCACGGACGTGAGAGGTCTGCGCGCTGGCGGTGTCCCTGTGTCAGCCAGCGCGCCTGTCAATAATGAGCAGACGGTAGAACATGATGCATGTGAGTCTGCCACACGAATCCACTGGTCGACACATTGATCTCGCCATGTGGGACCGGAAAGATCACACGGTGATGCCAGGGTCGCCCATGATGATCTCTTCCAGGACGGCCGGGTCGAACGCCGCGTCGCCCAGCATTCGCCCGTCCAGCAACACGGTCGGCGTGCCCTCGATCCGGATCTTGGCGCTCTCGGCCAGGTGACCCTCGGCGAAGGACTGTGAGATGACACACTCTTCCACCGACGCGCCCACCTTCGTCGCCGCGGCGGCCAGCTCCTTCACGGTGAACCCGGAGGCCACCCCGTGCGGGGCCGGCTGCATCGCGTACAGCTCGTCGCGGAAGGCCAGCCAGTTGCCCTCGGGCACGCACCGGGCGGCGGCCGCGGCCCTGACGGAGTTGGACCGCATCGGCTCGTCGCGGAAGATCGTGACGGGGTGGAAGACCACCTTGACCTTGCCCTCCCTGGCCAGCCGTTGGATCGTCGCGTCGACCCGGGAGTGCAGGTCCTTGCAGACCGGGCAGTCGTAGTCCTCGTAGATGTCGAGCACGGGGGCGCTGCCGCCCCTGTCGGCCAGCACCATGGTGCCGTCGACCTGCCGGGTCAGTCGCACGCCCTGCGCCGGCTCGCCACCGTCGAACCCGGCGACCGCGACCAGGGCCACCATCGCGAAGGCGACCACCACGGCCGCCACCCTCTTCATCATCCGCCCGCCCTCAGCTCATTGATCGCGCAGACCCTACCTGAAGAAGGTGAAAGGTGACTGATCGGGGCGGGTCAGGCGTACCGCGCCACCGCCGGCCGTCGACTCCGCGCGACAATGGACCCCATGAAGGCCTTCGCGATGGACACCGCCCTCGGCCGGTACATCCTCGACCACACCACCCAGCCCGACCCGTTGCTGCGGGAGCTGGCGGCCGGGGTGTCCGATCGCGTCACGCTCACGCTCGGCCCCGCGCTGGAGACCCTGGCCGCCTTCGACCAGCCCGTCGACCTCGCCTTCCTCGACGCCGACAAGGCGGCTTACCCGGCCTACTACGAGCTGCTCATGGACCGGCTGCGGCCGGGCGGGCTGCTCATGGTGGACAACACCCTGTGGACGGGGTACGTGGCCGACCCGTCGCGCGATGACGAGATGACGGTGCTGATGCGTGAGTTCAACGACCTGGTGGCCGAGGACCCACGGGTGACGGTCGTCATGCTGCCCATCGCCGACGGGTTGACCATGGTGCGGAAGAACGGCTGAGCCGGGTCAGCTGATCTTGTGGATCCAGTTGTGCGGGTCCGGCCGGGAGCCGTACTGGATGCCGACGAGCTCCTCGCGCACCCGCATCGTGACCGGGCCGGGGGTGCCGTCGCCGATGCTCCAGGAGCGGTCGGCGCCCTTGACGAAGCCCACCGGCGTGACGACCGCGGCGGTGCCGCAGGCGAACACCTCCGTCAGCTCGCCTGACTCGCACCCGGCCTGCCACTCATCGGTGGTGATCAGCCGCTCCTCCGGCTTCAGCCCCAGGCCGGCGGCCAGCGTGAGGATCGAGTCACGGGTGATGCCGGGCAGCAGGGTGCCGGTCAGGGCCGGGGTGACGAGCTTGTCGCCGTAGACGAAGAACAGGTTCATCCCGCCCATCTCCTCGACGTAGCGGTGCTCGTGGGAGTCGAGCCAGACGACCTGGTCGCAGCCGTTCTCGACGGCTTGGCGCTGGGCGACGAAGGCGGCGGCGTAGTTGCCGCCGCACTTGGCGAAGCCGGTGCCGCCGGGGGCGGCGCGGGTGTATTCGGTCGACAGCCACACCGAGACCGGCTTGATGCCGCCGCTGAAGTAGGAGGCGGCCGGCGAGGCGATGACCATGTAGCGGTAGGTCCGGGACGGGTAGTTGACGCCGAGTCCGACCTGGGTCGCGAAGATGAACGGCCGCAGGTAGAGGCTGTGCCCCTCGGTGGTGGGCACCCAGTCGCGGTCGGTCTGGACGAGCAGCTCCAGCGACTCGACGAACGTCTCCTCGGGCAGCTCCGGCATGGCCATCCGCTGGGCCGAGAGGTTGAACCGGGCGGCGTTGGCGTAGGGACGGAAGGTCACGATGGAGCCGTTGGACTGGCGGTAGGCCTTGAGCCCCTCGAACAGCTCCTGCGCGTAGTGCAGGACCGCCGTGGCCGGGTCGAGCGAGAGCGGCCCGTACGGTTCGAGCCGCGCGTCGTGCCAGCCCTCGCCGTCGGTGTAGTCGATCGAGATCATGTGATCGGTGAAGACCTGGCCGAAGCCGGGATTCGCCAGTACCTGCTCCCGCTCGGCCGCGGTGCGAGCGTGGTCGGAATGCTGCACGTCGAAGCTGAGCTTCTGAGCGATGGTCATGACGGAGGTTCCTTCTCTCTACGAACTCTCTACGAGTCCATGGATCTGATCGACACCGCCCGAAGGCTGTGGGTACTTCCTATTGTCTCGCTATTTGGGATGGCAAGAGGCCGATGGGGTGTTTGGCCTTTTTAGACGCGAAAAAGCGCCTGGCAGGTCCTGTTCGGGACCGCCAGGCGCCGGTGGAGCTGGGGCGGGCCCTAGCTCGATACTCGCGCGGTGATGTCGTCACCGATCTCGTGGGTGGTGCGGCTCGCCCACCCGGCCAGCCGCTCGACGATGTCGTCGGCGACCGCCTGCTCGACCTTGGCCGCCTCGGTGTGCAGGCCGAGGTGGTCGAGGAGCATGGCGACCGACAGGATCGTGGCGGTCGGGTCGGCCTTGCCCTGCCCGGCGATGTCGGGGGCGCTGCCGTGCACCGGCTCGAACATGCTGGGCGTGGTGCGCTCGGGATTGATGTTGCCGCTGGCCGCCAGGCCGATGCCGCCGGCGATCGCCGCGCCGAGGTCGGTGATGATGTCGCCGAACAGGTTGTCGGTGACGACCACGTCGAACCGCTCGGGGTGGGTGACGAAGAACATCGAGGCCGCGTCGATGTGGCTGTAGTCGGTGGTGACGTCGGGGTAGTCAGCGGCCACCTGGTCGACCGTGCGCTGCCAGAGGTCGCCGGCGAAGGTGAGCACATTGGTCTTGTGGACGAGCGTCAGCTTCTTGCGCGGCCTCGACCGGGCCTTCTCGAACGCGTAGCGCACCACGCGCTCCACACCGTGGGCGGTGTTGAGCGACTCCTGGGTGGCGATCTCGTGCGGGGTGCCGCGGCGCATGGTGCCACCGGTGCCCGCGTAGAGGCCCTCGGTGCCCTCGCGGATGACGACCATGTCGATGTCCTCGGGCCGGGTGTCGGCCAGCGGGGTCTCGATGCCCGGGAACAGCTTGACCGGTCGCAGGTTGACGTAGTGGTCGAAGGCGAAGCGGATCTTGAGCAGCAGGTCGCGCTCCAGGATGCCCGGCGGGACGCTGGGGTCGCCGACCGCTCCGAGCAGGATGGCGTCGTAGCCGCGCAGCTCGTCGAGCACGCTGTCGGGCAACGTCTCGCCGGTGCGGTGATAGCGGGCGGCGCCCAGGTCGTAGTGGGTGGCCTCGATCTTCGTGCCGACCGCTTCGAGGACCTTGAGCCCCTCGGCCACGACCTCGGTGCCGATGCCGTCTCCGGGGATGACTGCCAGGCGAATGTTGCGCGACTCCATGGATGGCACCTTACCGGCTCGTCTCGACTGACGAACACACCGTCTCAGTTTTTGGACATTCCATTCTACTCCTCGCGGAGTCCCGCAATCAGCATGTCAGCGGAGAAAGCGCACTTCACCGGCGGAGAGGGCCACCCTGCGGGGCCTGAAGAGGCGGCCGGCCCGCTAGCTCTGCGAGCTCTGCGGCTGGCCGCCGTTGTCCCGGCGGTCCAGCGCGGTCTGCACGGCCTCGGCGGCCTCGTCCTTGTGCTCCTCGGCACCGTTCCAGGCATACATCTCGTACATGGGACTCATCTCGTTTCGCGGGGCGTCGGATCTGGGAAGTCGGACTCCGGTCGCGAGCCGACCGGGCCTGAGCTCGCGGGTCCGGGTCACGGACCGGGCGAGGGGGACTGATGGCCGACACGAACGCCGCTCTCCGCGGCGGGTCGTCGACCTGCCCTAACAGGCCCCGCCGCGGCAGGTAATAAGTACGAGAACCTGGCGCATATCCCGTTCAGGCTACCTTGCGCTGCTACAGCTGTCTCGTTGGATGTCCTAGCATCTCGCATCGTGAGACAAGCCCGAGACGGCGAAGCGGCCGCCGCCGGACGGTTCCGACAGCGGCCGCACCCCCCTTGGCCCTGCGTGAGGTCAGTCCTCGAGGTCGACCGAGCGGCCGCTGTCGGCGCCGATCTCGCCACCGATCTGCTCGACCACTTCGGCCGGGATGGCCGTGTCGACGGTCAGCGCGATGAGCGCCTTGCCGCCCTTGACGTCACGGGCCACCTGCATGGAGGCGATGTTGATGCCGTGCTCGCCGAGGAGGCGGCCGACCACGCCGACGACGCCGGGGCGGTCGGTGTAGGTGAAGAACGACAGGTGCTCGGTCGGCTCGATCTCCATCTCGTAGCCGTTGACCTCGACGATCTTCGTGATCTGGCGCGGCCCGGACAGCGTGCCGGAGACCGAGACCTGGCGGCCGTCGGCGAGCACGCCGCGCACGGTCACCACGTTGCGCCAGTCAGGGCTGTCGGTGCTGGTGACCAGGTCGACGACGAGGCCGCGGTCCTTGGCGATCAGCGGCGCGTTGACGTACGTGACGGAGTCCTCGACCACGTCGCTGAAGACGCCCTTGAGGGCGGCGAGCTCCAGCACCCGCACGTCCTGGGAGGCGATCTCGCCGCGCACCTCGATGTCGAGCTTGGTGGCGACCTCGCCGGCCAGGGCGGTGAACACCCGGCCCAGCTTCTCGGCCAGCGGCAGGCCCGGCTTGACGTCCTCGGCGACCGCGCCGCCCTGGACGTTGACCGCGTCGGGCACGAACTCACCGGCCAGCGCCAGCTTCACGCTGCGCGCGACCTGGGTGCCGGCCTTCTCCTGGGCCTCGTGGGTGGAGGCGCCGAGGTGCGGCGTGACCACGACCTGGTCCAGCTCGAACAGCGGGCTGTCGGTGCAGGGCTCCTTGGAGAACACGTCGATGCCGGCGCCCGCGACCCGGCCTTCCTTGATCGCGGCGTAGAGGGCGCTCTCGTCGACGATGCCGCCGCGGGCCACGTTGACGATGCGCACCGAGGGCTTGACCTCGTGCAGTTCCTTGTCACCGATGAGCCCGATCGTCTCCTTGGACTTGGGCAGGTGCACGGTGATGAAGTCGGCCTGCCTGATGACCTCGTCGAGGCTCAGCAGCTTGACGCCCATCTGCGCGGCGCGGGCCGGCGGCAGGTAGGGGTCGTAGGCGATCAGCTCGACCCCGAACGGCTGCAGGCGCTGGGCCACGAGCTGGCCGATCTTGCCGAGGCCGAGGATGCCGACGACCTTCTCGTCGAGCTCGACACCGGTGTACTTCGACCGCTTCCACTCGCCGTTCTTGAGGGCGGCGTGGGCCTGGGCCGTGTTGCGGGCGCTGGCCAGGATGAGCGCGATGGTCTGCTCGGCGGCGCTGGTGATGTTGGAGGTCGGCGCGTTGACGACCATCACACCGGCCTTGGTGGCCGCCTCGACGTCGACGTTGTCGAGGCCGACACCGGCACGCGCGACCACGCGAAGCTTCGGGGCGGCGGCGATGGCCTCGGCGTCGACCTGAGTGGCCGAGCGGACGATCAGGGCATCGACCCCGGCGAGGGCGGGCAGCAGCTGGGAACGATCGGCGCCGTCGGTGTGGCGAACCTCGAAATCGGCGCCGAGCACGGCGAGGCCTGCCTCGGACAGCTCCTCTGCGACCAGAACGACGGGCTTGTTCACTGATGGATCCTTAGATGCAGGCGGCGGGCGGGAAGGACACCTCGACGGGGTCCCTCGGGATCGCTCCGAGTCTATCCGCGCTTGTGAACGCATTCACGAGGGACCCGCATTCTGAGACGGCGCCTGCCCGGCGTACCCCTCGGTGGGCAAAGTCATCCACATGGGAGCCGTCTTTGTCTTGATCGGGAGATTTATTGGCTATTAGCCTGATAAGCCATGGCCGACTACCTATGGTTCGTCATATGAGCATCGGGAACCCTGCGCTCGCCGACGTGCTCGCACAGCATGGTGCCCCCCACCGCCTGCTGGCAGCCCTCTCGGACGGTGGAGTCCTGGTGGCTGTGCGACCAGACCGATCCGTCGTCCTGGGCACCACCCAGGCAGGTGACCGCGTGCTGCTCGGATACACCGGAGCGGCGACCTACGCGAGGCACCGGGGCAGCCACTCGCTGTCGGCCTGCGACGCGGACACCATCCTGGACATCCAGCGTGTCACCGGCGTCCGGGAGATCGTGATCGACGCGGCCGGACCCGCCGCGGCGGCCGTGCCGATCGACGACCTCCAGCGCTACCTCACCTCGACCCGTACGGGACCGACACCGGTCCTGTCCGGCGCCGCGCCCGCCGCCTACGCGACGGGCGCGATGGCCACAGTCTCGCGGGGCGGCGTCGTCGCGCAGGTCGCGGCCCCGCCGACCGAATCGCCCCCGATGCCGTGGATCCCGGCGCCGCGGCCGCACCTGTCGGGGCCGATGCAACAGGTCGACCCCGGCTACCGCCGCTGCTCGCACCCGATCCTGCCCGCGCTCCGGCGCGCGATCGCCACCCTGCTCATGGACTTCCCGCTGGTGCACCACGTCTGGATCTCCGAGGCCCGCACCGCCTCCGGGGCTCCCGGCATCATGTTGCACGTCAAGGTGCACATGTCTGCCGCCGAGGACGTGGTCCGCGACCTGCATCGCGGGGTCCGGGCCCGGTTGCCGCAGTTCGCGGCGAGCGAGGCGCCGATCCTCATGGCCAGGGTGGCCGACGCGCGCAGCGAGCGCCGCATGATCGAGATCGGCGCGCACGTCGTCTGCGCCGACGTGCGCGACTAAATAGCCTCTACCGAACAAGGGCCCGCTCGGTTTAGATGAGGGGATGATCGCACCGGCCGTGGGCGTACCCACCGTTTCCCGGGGTGTACGCCTCGGTTACGGAGTGGGATCGTTCTGCACGGCGACATTCGGCGCCGTGCCCGGCCTGTTACTGCTCTACTACATGACCAACTTCCTGGCCGTGCCCGGGTGGCTGGCCGGGATCGTGGTCGCCGCTCCCAAGGTCTGGGACCTGGTGATCAACCCGCTGGTCGGCCGCTGGTCCGACCGCACCAAATCACGGCTCGGCCCACGGCGGCCGTGGCTGCTGGCGGGGGCGTGCACGCTGCCCGTGATGTTCTACCTGGTGTTCGCCGGTCCCCCTCTGACCGGCACCCCCGCCGCCATCTACGTGGGCCTGTGCTTCATGGCCGCCGCCACCGCGTACGCGCTGTTCGAGGTCCCGTACAAGGCGATGCCCGCCGAGATGACCGAGGACTACCACGAGCGGACCTCGCTGTTGCAGTGGCGGATCATCTTCGTCGGCCTGGCCACCATGATCAGCGGAGTCCTGGCTCCGACCATCGTCAACAGCCAGGGCGAGAACGGCACCCTCGGCAGCTACCGGCTGATGGCCGTGACGATCGCCCTCATCATGTTCGCCGCGATGCTCGGCTCCTTCTTCGGCACGGCCCGCGCCCCCATGACCGCCGCGCCGCACGCGGACACGGGCGGGCTGCTGCGGCAGTTCGCGGCGGCCCGGAGCAACCCGGCGTTCGTCTGGCTCCTGGCGCTGAGCTGCACGCAGCAGCTCGCGATCGCCACGATGCTGGCCGCCGCGCCGTACTTCGCCGCCTACACGCTCGGCGATCCGAAAACGACCACGACGCTCTTCGCCGTGCTGGTCGGGCCGATGCTGCTGACCATGCCGCTGTGGGTGCGGCTGGCCAAGCGGTTCGACAAGCGCGGCGCCATGATCCTGGCCGGACTCCTGTACGGCATCGGCACCGCGTCCGCCCTGGCCACGCCGATCTTCGGCCCCGTCTACGCGCACGCCGTGCTGCTGCTGGTCGGCACCGGGATCGCCGGGGTGACGCTACTGCAGTTCTCCATGCTGGCCGACGTGATCGCGACGGACACCGCGACCACGGGCCACCGGCGGGCCGGTGTGTTCACCGGACTGTGGACGGCGATCGAGAGCGGGGTCAGCGCGTTCGGAGCGCTGATCTTCGGCGTCATCATCTCCCTGGGCGGCTTCATCCCCTCGCAGGCGAACACCCCGGTCCAGCAGCCGGACAGCGCGGTGACCAGCGTGCTCATCGGGCAGACCGCGGTCCCGGCTCTGATCATCTTCCTGTCGGTGCTGATGACGTTGAAGTACCGCCTGACCGATCCCACGAAGGCCGCCACCCCGGTCACGACGCCCTGAGCCGCGGGCAAGGGAGGCCGTCGGCGGGCGACGAGAGGGGGGCGGCGGGATCCCGCCACGGAGATCCGCACTTTCTGGACAGGGCACGCCGTATAGGCCGATACTCGGGGCATGAGCTCGACGCATCCACCGTTCCGCGCCTCCGACGGGGAACGTGATCGTGCGATCGATGAGCTGCGCGATCGGGCCGTCGAAGGGCGGATCTCACACGACACGTTCGTCGGCCGGGTGGATCAGGCGCTCCGGGCACGCAACCAGGACGAGCTGGACAAACTGGTGGCTGACCTCCCCCGGCGCCGGTCGTTCCGCCGGCGGCTCACCGACCTGGTGTCGACTGCCTCCGACTTCACCACCGGCCTGCGGTCGGCCTGGCGCCGGCCCCGCCTGCCCCGCCTGGCGCTGCCCGACGACGACCGGGCCCGCTATGTGGTGGGCCGCGGGTCGGCGTGCGATCTCGTACTGGCCGACCTGACCGTGTCACGCGTCCACGCCGAGCTGCGGCGCGACCCCGACGGCGGATGGATGCTGGTCGACCTGGGCTCGCTCAACGGGACCCGGCTGAACGGGTGGCGGCTCGTCGGGCCCGCCCGGGTGCGGTCGGGTGACGAGATCTCCTTCGGCGACTGCGGCTTCCTGGTGAGCGCCGGCCTCCCCTCCGTCTGACCCGTGTAGCGGGTGCTGGAGGCAGCGCCGAAAAATACGGATATTTGCGGATTACAGGCTCCGTGTGCTGACCCATGATCCCAGGCGAGACCCCCAGCCCTTTGGAGATCCCATGCGGCGTACCTCAGCCTCGCTCGTCGCGGGCGCGCTCGTCGCGACCCTCGCGTGGGCGTCCAGCCCCACCTCCACAGCGGTCGCGCTCGAACCGTCCCCCGGCGTGGCTGACCTGACCCAGGACCTCAACCAGATCCTCAGCGACTCGCGTCTGACCATCGCCAGAGCCGGCGTGGTCGTCAAGAGCGCCGCCAACGGCGATGAGCTCTACGCCACCGACGGCGGCAAGCTCCTGATCCCGGCGTCCAACACGAAGCTCTTCACCTCCGCGGCCGCCGCCGAGACGCTCGGCCTCGACTACCGCTTCCCCACCACGGTCCTGACCGGCGGGCGCAAGACCGGCTCCATCCTGGGCGGTGACCTGGTGCTGCGCGGCACCGGCGACCCGACGATGCTGGCCGCGGACTACGACGCGCTGGCCGCTGAGATCGCCGGGTCGGGCATCAAGGTGGTCACGGGCAAGCTCGTCGCCGACGACACCTGGTTCGACTCCGTACGGCTCGGCAACGACTGGACCTGGGACGACGAGACGGCCTACTACGCGGCGCCCATCTCCGCGCTGACCGCCTCGCCCGACACCGACTACGACGCCGGCTCGGTGATCGTCTCGGTGGCTCCCTCGGGTGGCGAGGTCAAGGTCTCGACCACACCGGAGACCGACTACTTCAAGATCGTCAACAAGGCGACCGTCGGCACCTCCACCGACGTGCTCATCGAACGGCAGCACGGCACGCGTACGGTCGTCATCACCGGCACCGTGGCCGGCACGTACGACGAGTGGGTCGCCGTCGACGACCCCACCGCGTACGTCTCCTCGCTGTTCCGCAAGGCGCTGACCAAGCACGGCGTCCGCGTCCTCGGCCCGACGGTCACCGGAGCGGCCCCGTCCGGCGCGCAGGAGCTCGCCAAGCACGAGTCGATGCCGCTGAGCGAGCTGCTGGTGCCGTTCATGAAGCTCAGCAACAACATCCACGCCGAGATCCTCACCAAGGCGATGGGCCGCAAGGTCGCCGGTCAGGGCACCTGGGCCGCCGGGCTCAAGGTGACCACCGACTTCGCCAAGGCCAACGGTGTCCAGGTGCTCAACCTGCGCGACGGCTCCGGGCTGTCGCGCCGCGACGGGTTCACGCCCACCTCGATCGTCCAGCTCCTGACCGCCGTGCGCGGCAAGCCCTGGTATCAGACCTGGTACGACTCGCTGCCCATCGCGGGCAACGCCGACCGGTTCGTCGGCGGCACGCTGCGCAGCCGGATGCGCGGCACCCCCGCCGCGAACAACGTCCGCGCCAAGACCGGCTCGCTGACCGGCGTCACCGCCCTGTCGGGCTACGTCACCAGCGCCGACGGTGAGCCGCTGGTCTTCTCCATCATGCTCAACCAGTACCTGTCGGGCTCGCCGAAGGACATCGAGGACAAGATCGCCGTACGGCTCGCGCAGTTCTCCCGCACCGCCCCGGCCGACGCTCCCGCCCAGCTCCGCACCGAGACCGCTCCGGCCTCCGCCGACCTTGAGTGCTCCTGGCTCAAGCCCGCCCACTGCTAGCCCTCCCCCGGCTCCCCGCGGGACCGCCCCACGGTCTCGCGGGGAGCACCCTCCTCCACGGCGGCCGGGAGAAGAGAAAGAGACGCGCGAGAGGACGGAGAGGTTTACCCAGGTCGACGGAGATGTGGTTACGATTCGGACACAGCATGATCAGGGGCGTGGCGGTCAGGAGCGGCTGCGATGAGCGAACCCGGCTCCGGGTGCGGATCAAGCGGGTCGTGCCCGGCCCCGACCGTACGGTGAAGAGCGGCTCCAAGGTGCTCGCCAACGGCAGGATCGTGGCCGGCGTACGCTGCGTCAGGACTCCCGCCCGCTTCTACGTCGTCGCCCTCGACCACCAGGGCGGCACCGCCAAGTCCCGGGCCGTGACCCTGTCCTGCAAGAGGCAGACCTCGCCGACCGGCGCCGGCGCGTCGGCCGTCGAGAACGCGGTCGTCAAGCTGACCAACGAGGCCCGGGCCGCCGGCGGCTGCCGGGCCCTCGTCCACGACCCCAAGCTGCACACCGCCGCCGAGCGCCACTCCGCGGGCATGGCCGCCAGGCGGACCGCCGTCAAAAACGCCGCGCGACTCCGCGCGGTTCGGTAGTGTGTTCGACGGTGGCGATACCCAAGCCACCGGACGAATGATCGGAAGCATCCTCGCCGCAGGGTTTGCGGAGAGGTGAAACGCCTGTGGAGCCGGTGTAAGACCTCAACGAGAGTCCTCTCTCGGGCGGGCGACCGGCGGTGAAGCAGGAAGCCCGGTCGGCGACGGTCGGAATCCCGGTTCTTCAGAGCCGGGAGGATGTCAAGAACTGCGCCTTCACCCACGTCGGCGTCGGCCACGCGACCAACCGGCCGCACTGGACCCAGGTCTTCGCCACGCACTGACCACCCCCGGCCAGGGAGCGTCTGGCCCCCACCGAGCGCGCCACCGCGCCGGTTCCCACCGCCCGCCACGACGCTCCCATCCGGCGGGCCCGGCCGCGCCTCCCCCGCACATGGACCGCGGCCGGGCCCGCTCACCTCCGCACCGGCATCGGCACGGGTCAGCGGAAGGTCAGCGGCGGGTCATCACTCGCACCGGAGAGCCCGACGTGGGCGCGCATGATCCGCCGTTCTCAGGGCAGGAGCTACGCGCACCAGAGCGGACGGATGTGGACATGAAGCCGATGCCCTTCGAACTGCTGGTTACGGTCACCGGCACCTCGCCTGTCGAACTCAGGGAGGCCGCGTACCGCGAAGCGGAACGCTTCTTCGGCGGTAACGCCGAGACGGACGTCATCAGCGCCCGGGCCGAGCCGGATCCGTCGCAGGACGGAAGCTTCCGGGCGACGATCATCTTCCGGCAGATCGCGACCGGGTGAACCCTCCCGGGCGCACGAGCCCGGTGCGTGGGGAGCGCTGGACCGAGCCACGACGGCTGTGCTCGGCCCCGGCCCCCCACGGGTGAATCAGGCCTTGAGCCAGCTCATCATCGGGCGGAGCTTGGCGCCGGTCTTCTCGATCGGGTTGTCCGCCAGCTCCTCGCGGTGACGCGTGAACTCCTTCTGGCCGCCGTCGAACTCCTCGACCAGCTGCCGGGCGAAGGTGCCGTCCTGGATCTCGCCGAGGATGCGGCGCATCTCCTGACGGGTCTCGTCGGTGATGATGCGCGGGCCGCGGGTGTAGCCGCCGTACTCGGCGGTGTCGGACACCGACCAGTACATCTTCGACACGCCGCCCTCGTACATGAGGTCGACGATGAGCTTCATCTCGTGCAGGCACTCGAAGTAGGCGACCTCGGGCTGGTAGCCGGCCTCGATCAGCGTCTCGAAGCCCGCCTTGATGAGCTCGGACACGCCACCGCAGAGGACGGCCTGCTCGCCGAACAGGTCGGTCTCGGTCTCCTCGGTGAAGGTGGTCTTCAGCGCGCCGGCGCGGGTGCCGCCGATGCCCTTGGCGTAGGACAGGGCCAGGTCGAGGGCCTTGCCCGAGGCGTCCTTCTCGACGGCGACGAGACACGGCACACCGCGGCCCGCCTCGAACTGACGGCGGACGAGGTGGCCGGGGCCCTTGGGGGCCACCATGCACACGTCGACGCCCTCGGGCGCCTCGATGAGGCCGTAGCGGATGTTGAGGCCGTGGCCGAAGAACAGCGCGTCGCCCTCGACGAGGTTGGGGGCGACGTGCTCGGCGTAGAGATGGCGCTGGATGTGGTCGGGCGCCAGGATCATCGTGAGGTTGGACTCCTCCACCGCCTCCGACGGGGTGAGCACGCGCAGGCCGTCGTTCTCGGCCTTCTCGCGGCTCTTGGAGCCCTCCGGCAGGCCGACGCGCACGTCGACACCGGAGTCACGCAGGGAGAGCGCATGGGCGTGGCCCTGGCTGCCGTACCCCAGCACGGCCACGTGACGTCCCTGGATGATCGACAGATCGGCCTGGTCGTCGTAGAAAATCTCGGTCACTTCTGTAGAACCTTTCAGGCGGTACGGTCCAGTGCCCTGAGGGACCGGTCGGTAATGGAACGGGCGCCGCGGCCGATGGCCACCATGCCCGATTGGACTAGCTCCTTGATCCCGAAGGGCTCGAGGACCTTGACGAACGCCTCGAGCTTGTCGGGAGTGCCGGTGACCTCGATGGTCACGGCGTCGGAGGCCACGTCGACGCACCGGGCGCGGAAGAGCTGGACGAGCTCGAGCACGTGGGACCGGTTGTCGGCGTCGGCCTTGACCTTGATCAGCGTCAGCTCGCGCTGCACCGACTGCGCCGGATCGAGCTCCACGATCTTGAGGACGTTCACCAGCTTGTTGAGCTGCTTGGTGACCTGCTCCAACGGCAACTCCTCGACGCTGACCACGATGGTCATGCGGGAGATGTCGTCGTGCTCCGTGGGCCCGACGGCCAGCGAGTCGATGTTGAAGCCCCGCCTGCTGAACAGCGAGGACACGCGGGCCAGGACACCTGGTCTGTTCTCGACCAGCACAGAAAGCGTATGCCTACTCATCTTCGCTCTCCCACGTCGGCGCCATGTCCCGCGCGATCTTGATGTCGTCATTGCTGGTGCCCGCCGCGACCATCGGCCAGACCATGGCGTCCTGGTGGACGACGAAGTCGACCACCACGGGCACGTCGGTGATCTCCATGGCCTTCATGATGGTGGCATCCACGTCCTCGGGACGCTCGCAGCGCAGGCCCACACAACCATAGGCCTCCGCCAGCTTGACGAAATCCGGGATGCGGCGGGCGGTCTGCAGGTCGGTGTTGGAATAGCGCTTCTCGTAGAAGAGCGTCTGCCACTGGCGGACCATACCGAGGTTACCGTTGTTGATGACCGCGATCTTGATCGGCACACCCTCCAGGGCGCAGGTGGCCAGCTCCTGGTTGGTCATCTGGAAACAGCCGTCGCCGTCGATCGCCCACACCGTGGCGTCGGGCCGGCCCATCTTGGCGCCCATCGCCGCCGGCACGGCGAAGCCCATCGTGCCGAGGCCGCCGGAGTTGATGAACGTCCCGGGGTTCTCGTAGCCGATGAACTGCGAGGCCCACATCTGGTGCTGGCCGACCCCGGCGACGTAGTAGGCGTCGGGCCCGGCGATCGCGCTCAGGCGCTGCATGACGTACTGCGGGGCCAGTGAGCCGTCCTCGAACTCGTCGTAGCCGAGCGGGTAGGTCTTCTTGTAGCCGTTGAGCAGGGTCCACCAGTCGGTGTAGTCGCCCTGCCGGTCCGACGCCTCGATGATCGCGATGAGGTCGGTGATGACCTCCTTGCAGTCGCCCACGATCGGCACGTCCGCGTGGCGGTTCTTGGAGATCTCGGCCGGGTCGATGTCGGCGTGCACGACCTTGGCGTAGGGGGCGAAGGTCGACAGTTGCCCGGTGACCCGGTCGTCGAAGCGCACTCCGAGGCCGATGAGCAGGTCGGCCTGCTGCAGGGCGCCGACGGCGGAGACGCTGCCGTGCATGCCCGGCATGCCCATGTGCTGCGGGTGGCTGTCGGGGAACGTGCCGCGGGCCATCAGCGTGGTGACGACCGGGATGTTGGTCAGCTCGGCCAGCCGGATCAGCTCGGCCGAGGCGCCCGCCTTGTGCACGCCGCCGCCCACGTACAGGACGGGGCGCCGGGACTCGGCGATCAGCTTGGCGGCCTCGCGGATCTGCTTGGAGTGCGGCCTGGTCACCGGGCGGTAGCCGGGCAGGTGCATGACCGGCGGCCAGGAGAAGATGGTGTCGGCCTGCAGCGCGTCCTTGGAGATGTCGACCAGCACCGGCCCCGGCCGGCCGGTGGAGGCGATGTGGAAGGCCTCGACGATCGTGCGCGGGATGTCGAGCGGGTCGGTGACCAGGAAGTTGTGCTTGGTGATCGGCATGGTGATGCCGGAGATGTCGGCCTCCTGGAAGGCATCGGTGCCGATCGCCCCGCTGGCCACCTGGCCGGTGATCGCCACGATCGGCACGGAGTCCATGTAGGCGTCGGCGATCGGCGTGACCAGGTTGGTCGCGCCGGGTCCGCTGGTCGCCATGCACACCCCGACCTTGCCGGTCGCCTGGGCGTAACCCTCGGCCGCGTGCCCGGCGCCCTGCTCATGCCGTACGAGCACGTGCCGGACCTTGGTCGAGTCGTAGAGAGGATCGTACGCCGGGAGGATGGCGCCTCCCGGGATCCCGAACACGGTGTCGACTCCCACGTGCTCCAGCGCCCTGACCAGGGCTTGTGCACCTGTCATCCGTTCGGTCATCGGCTCGTTCCTTGTGTGGCTACTCGCTCAGGACATAAAAAATGCCCCTTCCCGGCCGAGAGGGCGGGTCTGGGGCGGCGCGCAGGTCGTAGTGCTTCGCTATCGGCCCGCGCGCCGGCGAAGTACTACGAGAATCCCACTACGAAGCATGGGCACACCATAGCCCCTCTGTAGCCCCCAATGTCAAATTGGTGGGATACACGTCTCAAACCGTGAGACTCGTCCTCATCAGGGAGTCGACGCCGCGCGCCGCCATCGGCCGGGCGACCAGGAAACCCTGACCTCGGGTGCAGCCCATCTCACGGAGCAGCTCGAGCTGCTCGGGACGCTCGATGCCCTCGGCCACCACGACCAGGCCGAGGTCGTTGCCGAGGCGCACGATCGTGCGCGTGAGCAGGGTCAGCGTGTCGTCGCGGCCGAGGCCCGACACGAACGACGGGTCGATCTTGATCATGTCGACCGGCAGCTGCCGGAGGAACGCCAGCGAGGCGTAACCGGTGCCGAAGTCGTCGATCGCCAGCCGCACGCCCAGCGCGCGCAGCTCGGACAGGCGCCTGATCGTCTCCTCGGCGTCCTCGACGAGCATCTCCTCGATCACCTCAAGGGTGAGCGCGGAGGCGGGCAGGCCGCTCTCGGCGAGTGCCTCCTCGACGGTCTCGACGAACCGGGGCGCGGTAATCTGGCGGGCCGACAGGTTGAGCGACAGCCCGATGTCCCACGACGAGGCCCGCCAGGCGGCCACCTCACGGCAGGACTCGCGCAGAATCCACTCGCTCAGCGGCACGATCAGACCGGTGTCCTCAGCGGGGCCGAGGAACTGGTCGGGCGGCACGAACACCGACCCGCGCCACCACCGCACGAGCGCCTCGACGGCGGTCACCCGCGAGGTCGCGAGGTCGACCACCGGCTGGTACTCGATCGCGAACTGCTGCTCGATCAGCGCCCGCTGCAGGTCGGCGGCCAACTCCAGCCGGCGGACCACGTCGGCGTGCATCTGGGCGGCGAACACCTCGACCCGGCGCCCGCCGAGCTCCTTGGCCCTGGCCATGGCGACGTCGGCGTTGCGGATCAGGTCGCCCGCGGGCATGTCGTCCTCGGCGAAGGCCACGCCCACGCTCGCGGTGAGCGCCACGTCGCGGTCGGCCACCCGGAACGGCTCCTGCGAGACCGTCCCCAGCAGGCGCTCGGCCAGGTCGACGGCCAGCTGGGCGTCGCCACCCGTCTCCACGAGCACCGCGAACTCGTCACCGCCCCACCGGGCGAGCGTGTCGTCGGGGCGCACGGCTCCGCGCAGCCGGCGCGCGGCCTGCCCGAGCAGGTGGTCACCACTGGCGTGCCCGACCGAGTCGTTGACCGAGGTGAACCCGTCGAGATCGAGGAAGATGACCGCGACGTGGCCGGTGCGGCCGGACAGCACCTCGCGGGTGCGCTCCTCGAAGTAGGCGCGGTTGGGCAGCCCGGTGATGCCGTCGTGGAAGGTCAGGTGGGCGACCTGGTTGCGAAGCGCCTCCTCGTCGCTCACGTCTCTGGTGGTGACGAGGACGAGGTCGTCGCCGCTGACGTGGCGGGTGGCGACCGACTCGGTGGGGCGCCAGGTGCCGTCGGAGGCGCGTACGCGGCAGGCGATCAGGCAGGTGCCGTGGTCGGCGCCCTCGTCGTCGACCATCGCACGCAGCGATCGCTGGATGCCGGGCACGTCCTCGGGGTGGATGTAGTCGAAGATCGTGCCGTCGAGCAGTTGCTCGGGACGGTAGCCGTAGGTGACCTCGACGCCGGCGCCGATCTCGCGCACCACTCCCTCGTAGTCGCAGAGCAGCACCACGTCGCCGGTGCTCTCGGCCAGCTCGCGCAGCTGCCGGTCGCCGAGCGAGACCAGCCGGCGCAGCCGGATGTTGATCGCGGCCAGCACGGACAGGCGCACCAGCAGGAGCAGCACCGCGGAGCCGGCGAGCGCCACGACGCCGGTGACCGGCTCCTCCCGCCCGCCGCCGGCCAGGTGGACGAGCAGCGTGCAGGTGGCCACGGCGACCAGCGCCAGCGGCACCATCGCGACCAGGTTGCCGGGAGTCGATCCGACGGGGGCGGAGTCGGACTCCGCCGGGCGCAGCGCCCACGGGGCGGCGGCCAGCAGCAGGAACGCCACCGGCGCGAGCATCACGCTCCACGTCGGCGGAGCGGTGTCGGACAGCCGCGCGACGGCGGTCGCCAGCCCGGCGATCGTGGTGGTGGCGAGCACGCCGGTGCCGGTCAGGGCGAGCGACCAGGACGTGGACCGGCCCTTGACCACCGGCGGGACGGTGGCGTAGGTCACCAGCAGCGAGATCATCGGCGGCAGCATGGCGAAGGCGAACGTCGCCGGGTCGACCTGGCCGTAGACGTGCCGCAGCCCGATCACCCAGGCGATCAGGAAGAGCGAGGCGGCGCACAGGTAGGAGTCGGTGACCAGCCGCAGGATGACGCCGCCGGGGAGCGTGCGGCCGGCGGCGGTCAGCGCGCCGCCCGCCATCAGCACGGTGCCCAGCATCAGGAGCAGGTCGCCGAAGCTGACCACGATGCTCGAACTCGTGGCGAGAGACTGCACGCCCGAGCCGGCCGCCCAGGCCAGAGCGCCACCGCCCATCCAGCGCGCGCCCACGGCCGCCGGGCGGTGCTCGGCCAGCTGGACGGAGGCGAGCAGCAGGGACGCCCCGGCGATCACCGCCGCCAGGAGCCCGGCGACGGCACCGGTGACCAGGGCCGGGCCGCCCACGAGGAGCGCAGCCGCGAACCCCGCCGCCCCTGTCGCCGACGCGGCGATCAGCGGTGCCCGTGGATCACGCCAGCGGATCACAGTCGTTGCCATCCCGTCTCGTTGCCCGATGATCGCCGATGCCCGGCCGACCACACCGCAAGTGTGTGCGGTCGCGGGTCTTCGGGTGGTGACAACGCCGATGTCGTCACCGATCTGATAACCACACAGACCGACAGATCCGAGAACCTACTTGACAGTGAGTCAGGAATGTTTGGTAGATGCAACGGTACGCACTGGAGGTCACGGACCAGCCACGTTCCGGATTACTCTCAGTATGCGTCCGTGATGATGTTGTTGAGTTGCTCGCCGGCGAGATGGCGCAGCAGCTGCGAGCGGACCAGCCGGAGCACGCGCCGGTCGGAGGCGGGGGTGCTGCCCGCGACGTGCGGGGTGATCAGCACGCCGGGAGCGCTCCAGAGGGGGTGGCCCTCGGGCAGCGGCTCGGGCGCGGTGACGTCGAGCGCGGCGCGCAGCCTGCCGGCCTTGAGCTCGGCGACCAGCGCGTCGGTGTCGACCACCCCGCCCCTCGCGGCGTTGACCAGCACGGCGCCGTCCTTCATCCGGGCCAGGAACGCGGCGTCGACCATGCCGGCGGTGGCCGGGGTGGCGGGTACCAGCAGCACCACCACGTCGGCGGCGGGCAGCAGCCCGGGCAGCGTCTCCATGGGGTGGACCCCGTCACGGGCGCTGCGGGCCACGCGCACGACCTCGACCTCGAAGCCGTCGAGGCGGCGTTCGAGCGCGGCGCCGATGGAGCCGTAGCCGACGATCAGCACGGTGGAGTCGGCCAGCACGCCGGTGTGGTGGTAGGTCCACTCGCCCCTGCGCTGCGCGTCCACGAAGCCGGGGAACTCCCGCAGCACCGCGATCATCGCGCCGACCGCCCACTCCGCGGTGCCCGCGTCGTGCACGCCGCGCGCGTTGCACAGCACCGCGCCCTCCGGCATGTGCGGCCGGTACGGCTCCACCCCCGCCGTGACGGTCTGCAGGAGACGCAGCGAGGTCATTCCGGCGAGGGTCCCCGGCACGTCGGGCACCGTGACGAGCGGCGGGATCCAGACCTCGACCTCTTCGGCGCCGTCCGGAGCCCGGCCGCCGGAGTAGACGTCACACTGCACGCCGGGCAGATCGGACAGGACACCGGCGACCGCGTCGGAAGGGACCCAGATCTTCATGCCGAGAACCTTACGACCACCGGGTAAGTATGGAACACATGAGAGTCCTTATGGCTTTGCTCCTCGCACTGACACTGACGGCCTGCTCGAGCGCGGGCGGGGTGACGCCGACGGCCGCCGTGTCACCCGCCGCGCCGCCGGGCGAGCCGAAGACCGTGGCGAGCGATCTGGCGGTGCCGTGGGCCATCGAGTTCCTGCCGGGCGGAGACGCGTTGGTGACCGAGCGCGACTCGGCCCGGCTGCTCCGGGTGAGCCCGGCGGGTCAGGTGACCGAGCTGGGCACGATCGAGGGGGTCACCCCCGGCGGCGAGGGCGGCCTGATGGGCGTGGCGGCCCGGGACGACCAGGTGTTCGTCTACTACACGGCCGCCGAGGACAACCGGATCGTCCGCTACCGCCTCGGCGACACCGGGGTGAGCGAGCCCCGGGTGATCGTCAAGGGCATTCCCAAGGGCGGCATCCACAACGGCGGCCGGCTGGAGTTCGGCCCCGACGGCCACCTGTACGCGAGCACCGGCGAGATCGGCGACCGTGACCTGGCCCAGCGGCGCGACTCACTCGGCGGCAAGATCCTGAGGATGACCGCCGACGGCGCGCCCGCCCCCGGCAACCCCTTCGGCACACTCGTCTACAGCCTCGGCCACCGCAACGTGCAGGGTATGGCCTGGGACGCCGCCGGCCGGATGTACGCCTCGGAGTTCGGCGCCGGCACCTACGACGAGATCAACCAGATCAAGCCGGGCGCCAACTACGGCTGGCCGGAGGTCGAGGGCCGCGGCGACGACCCCGAGTTCACGAACCCGATCCTCACCTGGCCCACCTCCGACGCCTCGCCGTCGGGCCTGGCGTACGCCGGGGGTTCGCTCTGGATGGGCGCGCTGCGCGGCGAGCGCCTGTGGCAGATCCCGCTCGGCCAGGACGGCGCGCCGGGCACGCCGGTCGCCCACTTCACCGACCGGTACGGCAGGCTGCGCGCCGTGGCGGCCTCGCCCGACGGCACGCTCTGGGTGTCGACCAGCAACAAGGACGGCAGGGGCACGGTCCGCGACGGCGACGACCGGATCCTGTCGGTCGCCCCGCGTCGCCCGTGACCGGGGTCAGTTCGTGCCGGTGGAGACCGTACAGATGACCTGGGCCTGGGGCCGGTACTTCGTGGTCAGTTTGCGGTCCCGCCTGACCTCTTCGCCGCCCTTGTAGAAGACGCGGGTGACGTCGATCGTGAAGCCCTGCTGACCGGTCGCGGGCAGGCAGCCGGGGGTGCTGCTGGTCTCGCGGCGGAACGGGGTGAAGGCCCGCTTCGGCGACTCCAGCGCCTGGATCCTGTCGTAGCGCTTCGTGCCCCAGAGCGTGACCGTGACCGAGGTCCCGGTGGTGGCCGTCTTGATCAGCACCCCGTGGTCGGAGTCGTTGCGCCACTTCAGGTCGAGATCGGGGTAGAGCAGGGCGACGTCGCGCCCGGCGGGGTAGCGGGCGGCGTAGTAGTCCATCGGGACGTGCTCGACGTCGTCGAAGCCGGCGAAGAAGGCCGCGTTGTACATCGTGGTCGCGAACTGCGAGACGCCGCCGCCGACGATGTTGACCATCCGGCCGCCGACGATCTGCCCGGCCTCGACGTACCCCTTCTCGCGGGTGCGCTCGCCCACCGCCTCGTTGAGCGAGAACGTCTCCCCCGGCTTCACCAGGCGGCCGTCGAGCTGGGCGGCCATCCGCTGGATGTTGATGGCGCGCGGCTGGCAGCAGTCGAACGTGGTGGTGAACTCGCCCACGTTGGCCGTGATGCCGAGATCCTTCACCTCGGAGGTGGCGACCTCGGGGCGGACGGCGTCGAGCTTGACCGGGATGACCCGGGGGCCGTCGCTGGTGATCACCTTGGCCACGTCCCGGGCGAGCTGCCGGTCGTCCACTCCTCTGCCCGCACGGGCGGGGACCAGCTCAGGCTTGCCGTTCACGATCTCGTACGTGGCGTCGCGCGGCGCCTGGCTCTCGTCGATCAGGCTGCTCTCGACGCCGGCGAGCGCCGCCTTGGCGTCGAACTGCGGGGCCAGGCCGCCCTTGCCGTCGGAGACGTAGGTCAGGTGGGCGGCGATGGCCGACGGCGGGAGCTCGGCCTGCTTGCCGTCGATAGCCAGCGTGAGCGGGGCGGCGATGGCCTGAAGGGCTTCCGGCTTGGCCGCGGTGACGTCGGCGACCGTGGTCTGGGGCTTGGCGGGCCTGATCGTGAGCGCCGCGGAGCCACGCGAGTGGAGGAACGCGTCGGTGATGACGCGAACGGCGTCCTCACGGTCGAGCAGCACGCCGTCCTGCGGCTCCGAGGCCACCGGTCGCAGACCCCTGAACGCGACGCGGCCCTCACGCGGAGCCTTGTCGTACGCCTCGGCCAGCCCTTCCACGGTCCTGGTGAGCTGGGAGGCGTCGACCGTGACCTTCGGTTCGAGCTCGGTCGTGCCGGTCAGCCCCCGCCATACCTCGATGGGGCTGGGAAAGCCGCTGGGCGCCTGGTTGATGGTGCCGACCACGTCGAGTTCGAGCCCGGCCTCGTCCGGCTGGATGCTCTCCCGCTTGCCGGCGATGTCGACGGCGACCGGCTTGCTCAGCCTGGCGGCCAGCTCGGTGCGGAGTTTGTCGGCCGCCTGGGTCATGGTGAGGCCGCCGATGTCGATGCCGCCGACGCGGGTGCCGCGCAGCACCGAGCCCGACATCATCACCGCGGGCACCAGGTACGCCAGCACGGCCGCCATGACGATGAGCACGAGGATGGCGGGCAGCAGCCGGCCGCGGCGGGGCGGCTCGGGGTCGAGCAGGGCGGACGGCCGGTCCTGCTGGTCCGGCAGGCCGAAGACGGGGGCGGGCGGGATGGGCGGATCGACCTTGCTCTCGTTCACCGGCCAGGGCTGGGCGGGGGTGGCGACGGGAGGCAGGGATCCGCCGTCCTGGCCCTTCGCGGTGGCCTGCGGGGCGTCCTGGACGCCGCCGAAGATGTCGCGGGAGACGCCGGGCGGCAGACCTTCGATGCGTGGCTTTCTGCTGGTGGCCGACGTGGGTAACGGCACCGAGGCGAACGGGTCCGTCGGTGACTCGATCGGTCCGGCGTTACGCACGCCTCAATCTCCTCCCGCTCCGCAGCCACATCTTCAGGCAACAGTAAGGCACGCGCATCCGGATATGTCACTGGAATGACTACGGAAGTGTGTCAACCTATCCACCGGTAGCGATGTTCCGGACGACCGGCCGTGCCGTACCTCGGACGGAGCTCGGCCCGGCCCGCCGCGCACAGGTGCTCCAGGTAACGGCGGGCGCTGACCCGGGACAGACCGGCGAGCACCGCCGTCTCGGCGGCCGACAGGTCGCCGCCCGCGTCGCGTAACGTGCCGGCCACCAGCGCGCACGTCGCGGGCGACAGCCCCTTGGGCAGCGCCGCGGCCGAGCCGGGAGTGCCGAAGAGCCGGTCGACGTCGTCCTGGCGGGCCTCGGGGCCGAGGGCGGTGAGCTGCCTGCGTGTGCCGGCGTAGTGCCGGAGCCGCTCGGCCAGTGCCGCCGACGTGAACGGCTTGATCAGGTAGTTGACCGCGCCGCCGCGCATCGCCTCCCTGACCGTGGGCACGTCGCGGGCCGCGCTGACCACGAGGACGTCCACGTCGTGCAGCGACTTGAGCACCTCCAGCCCGGACATGTCAGGCAGGTAGATGTCGAGCAGCAGGAGGTCGGGCCGGTGCTCGGCCACGGCGGCGAGCGCGCCGGCCCCGCTGTGCGCGGTCGCGACCACCTCGAAGCCGGGCACCCGGGCGACGTAGCCGCCGTGGATGCGCGCCACCATGAAGTCGTCGTCCACGACCACCACACGCACGTCACTCATCTATCCCCCACGGAGACCACCGGGAGCGCCGGGAGCGCCGGAGGCAGCAGCGCCGTGAAGACCGCGCCGTCCGCGTTGCGCGCCTTCACCCAGCCGCCCCTGCGCAGGCACGCCTGCCGGGTCAGCGCCAGGCCGAGGCCGCGCGGCCCCGAACGGGCCGCCTTGGTGGTGAAGCCCTCCCTGAACACCTCGCCGACCAGCTCGGGCGCGATGCCGGGCCCCGAGTCGCACACCCGTACGCGCAGGCCGCCGGCGTCGGCCAGCAGGGACACCTCGATCGTGCCCGGCGCGCCGTCGAGCGCGTCGATCGCGTTGGCGACCAGGTTGCCGACGACCAGCACCGCGTCCTGCGGATCTCCGATCACGCCCTCCGGCACCGCCGTGTCCTCGGCCAGCACCAGCCGGGCGCCGCGCTCGGCCGCCTCGGCCGACTTGGCCACCAGCAACGCCGCCAGCGTCGGATCCTGGACCCGCTCGCGCAGGTCGGTGGCGTACGCGCCACGGGTGAGCCGGGTGATGAAGCCGATGGCCGCCTCGTGCTCGCCCAGCTCCAGCAGGCCGACGACCGTGTGCATCCGATTGGCGAACTCGTGGGCCTGGGCGCGCAGGGCCTCGGTGGCGCTGCTGCTGTCGTTGAGCTCGCGGGCCAGCCGGACCAGCTCGGTGCGGTCGCGAAGGGTGACCACCCAGCCCCGGTGCTGGCCGCGTACGGAGACGGGAGTGCGGTTGAGCACCAGCACCCGGTCGCCGTGCAGCACCACCCGGTCCTCCCCCGGGTCGTCGCCGGCCAGCACGTCGCGCAGCCGGTCGGAGACCGGCATCCGCGTCAGGTCCTCGCCCACGTCGCCGAGCAGCTCGCGGGCCGCGTCGTTGACCAGCGTCACCCTGCCCGCGAGGTCGAGCGCGAGCACGCCCTCCTTGACGCCGTGCAGCACGCCCTCGCGCTGCTCCAGCAGCGCGGCGATCTCGCTCGGCTCCAGGCCGAACGTCTGCCGCCGGACCCGGGCGGTGATCAGCGCGGCGGCGGCGAGGCCGCAGACCAGGACGGCCAGCGCGGTCCAGAGCAGCGGGGGCAGCGCGGCGGCCAGCCGGCCGCTGACCGTGGTCCGCAGCACGCCGACCGAGACCAGGCCGATGACGTCGCCGTACTCGTCGAAGATGGGCGCCTTGCCGCGGACCGTGGTGCCGATCGTGCCGGTCTCGGTGCCGACCCAGCTCCTGCCGGTCGTGAGCACGGTGGTGCCGTCGGTGGACAGGCGCTCGCCGATCAGCTTGGCGTTGGGATGGGCGTAGCGGGTCTGCTCGCGGTTGGCGATCACCACGTAGTCGGCCCCGGTGGAGTCCTGCACGCTCAGCGCGAGCGGCTGCAGCACCTTCTCCGGGTTGCGCAGGTCGAAGGCGTCGCGCACCTGCGGGAGCGCCGCCACCGACTGGGCGATCGCCAGCGCGCGCTGCTCGTACAGCGAGTCCAGCTGGTCGCGGGTGTGGTCGGCCCACACGCTCGCGGTGCCCCCGACGGCCAGCAGCACGATCACCATCTGGAGCACGAACAGCTGGGTCCCGAGGGAGGCGTCTCGTACCCGTCTCACGAGGCTCATGCAAACAGCCCGAGGTCACGGCCCGGTCGCGACCAGAACGACCTAAACGACTCCTATCGCGGAAACCTCGACGCCACCCCGAGCACCCTTCACGATCCAGATTCCATAACGTGAAATCCCCCCTTGGAGTGATCATGCGTCTGCGCATACTCGCCGCCCTCGCGGCGATCTCCGTCGCCGCGCTGAGCGGCTGCGGCGAGACAGGCGGCAGCGGCGGCAGTGCCGCCGCGCTGCGCATCATGGCCCCCGCCGCGCCGGGCGGCGGCTGGGACCAGACCTCCCGTACGGCCGAGCAGGCGCTCAAGTCCGCCGCCCCGGACCGCAAGGTCGAGGTCTACAACGTGCCCGGCGCCGGCGGCACGATCGGCCTGGCCCAGCTGGCGGGCGAGAAGGGCAACGGCAACCTGCTGATGACCATGGGCCTGGTCATGGTGGGCGCGATCGAGCAGAACAAGTCCACGGTCACCCTGGCCGAGACGACGCCGATCGCCAAGCTGACCGAGGAATACGAGATCATCGTGGTCCCGGCCGAATCCCCGCTCAAGCAGCTGTCCGACCTGGTCGCGGCCTGGAAGGCGGACCCGGCGAAGGTCTCCGTCGCGGGCGGCTCGGCCGGCGGCACCGACCACATCGTGGCCGGGCTGATGGCCAAGGCCGCGGGCGTCGACCCCAAGCAGGTCAACTACATCGCCCACTCGGGCGGCGGCGAGGCGCTGAACGCGCTGCTCGGCAACAAGGTCACCCTGGGCATCTCGGGCGTCGGCGAGTTCGCCGAGCACGTCAAGTCCGGCAAGCTGCGCGCCCTCGGCGTGACCTCGGGCGAGCGGCTGCCCGACCTGGACGCGCCCACCCTCAAGGAGGGCGGCCTGGACGTGGAGCTGGCCAACTGGCGCGGCTTCGTGGCCCCCGGCGGGCTCAGCGACACCGACAAGCAGGCGCTCACCGACCTGGTGACCAAGATGCACGACTCGCAGGCCTGGAAGGACGCCGTGGCCAAGAACGGCTGGATCGACTCGTTCCAGACCGGGCAGCAGTTCGCCGACTACCTGACCGCCGAGCAGACCCGGGTCAAGGGCATCATCGCCGAGATGGGGCTCGTCTCCTGATGTCCGAGTCCGGCAACCCCGTCACCGGACCCGCTGACAAGCGGGCCCGGTGGTGGCGGCCCGAGCTGGGGCTGGCCCTCGTGGTGCTCGGCCTCGGCGGGTTCGTCATAGCGGGAACCCTGGAGGTGTCGGCGGCGGCCTCGCGGCTCGGCGTCGGGCCGCGCTTCTTCCCCCTGCTGGTCGGCGGCGCGATGATCCTCATCGGCCTGTGCTACGTCGCCGACGTGCTGCGCGGCGGGCGCGGCGATCCCGAGGAGAGCGAGGACGTCGACCTCGGCGCGCCGGCCGACTGGCGGAGCGTCGGCCTGGTCAGCGGGGTCTTCCTGGGCTTCACCGCGGTGCTGAACGTGCTCGGCTGGATCATCGCCGCGAGCCTGCTGTTCTTCGGGCTGTCGGTGGCGCTCGGGGCCGAGCACCGGCTGCGCGCGGCGGGGATCGGGGTGCTCCTGGGGATCACCACGTACCTGCTGTTCGTCAAGGGGCTGGGCGTCACGCTGCCCGGCGGCGTGCTGCGAGGGGTGATCTAGGTGGAGTCGTTCGAGCTCCTGCTCGGCGGGTTCGCCGAGGCGCTGACGCCGGTCAACCTGCTGTACGCGCTGATCGGCGTCACGCTCGGCACCCTCGTCGGCGTGCTGCCCGGCATCGGGCCCGCCATGACCGTGGCCCTGCTGCTGCCCATCACCTTCACCGTGCCGCCGGCCAGCGCGTTCATCATGTTCGCCGGCATCTACTACGGCGGCATGTACGGCGGCTCCACGACGTCGATCCTGCTCAACACGCCCGGCGAATCGTCCTCGATGATCACCGCGCTGGAGGGCAACAAGATGGCCAGACGCGGCCGGGCGGCGCAGGCGCTGGCCACGGCCGCCATCGGCTCGTTCGTCGCGGGCACGATCGCGACCGCGCTGCTGGTCGTGGCCGCGCCCGCGGTGGTGAGCTTCGCCATCGCGTTCGGCCCCGAGGACTACTTCGCGCTGGCGATCCTGGCGTTCACCGCCGTGTCGTCGGTGCTGTCCCGCTCGGTCGTGCGCGGCCTGGCCTCGCTCGTGCTGGGCCTGGCCATCGGGCTGATCGGCATCGACCAGCAGACGGGACAGGCCCGGCTCACGCTCGGCATCCCCCAGCTGCTCGACGGCATCGACGTGGTGATCGTCGCGGTCGGGCTGTTCGCGATGGGCGAGGCGATGTACGTGGCCTCGCGGCTGCGCCACGCGGTCCCCGAGGTGGTGCCCGTCGGACGGGCCTGGATGGGCCGTTCCGACTGGCGCCGGTCGTGGCGGCCGTGGCTGCGCGGCACCGCCCTGGGCTTCCCGTTCGGCGCGCTGCCCGGCGGCGGCGCGGAGATCCCCACCTTCCTGTCGTACGCGGCCGAGAAGCGGCTGGCGCGCGGCGTCGCCCGCGAGGAGTACGGCAAGGGCGCGATCGAGGGCGTCGCCGGGCCGGAGGCCGCCAACAACGCCTCGGCCGCCGGCACCCTGGTGCCGCTCCTCACGCTCGGGCTCCCCACCTCGGCGACGGCCGCGATCCTGCTCGCCGCCTTCCAGCAGTACGGCCTGCAGCCCGGCCCGCAGCTGTTCGACCACAACCCGGCCCTGGTGTGGGGCATGATCGCGTCGCTGTTCATCGGCAACACGATGCTGCTGGTGCTCAACCTGCCCCTGGCCCCGCTGTGGGCCCGGGTGCTGAGGATCCCGCGTCCTTACCTGTACGCCGGGATCGTGCTGTTCGCCGCGCTCGGGGTCTACGCCCTGAACGCGACCGTGGTGGACCTGGTGGTGTTGTACCTGCTCGGGCTGCTGGGGTTCGCGATGCGCCGGTTCGGGCTGCCCATCGCCCCGGCGGTGATCGGCATGATCCTGGGGCCGATGGCCGAGATCCAGCTGCGCCGGGCCCTGGCCATCGGGGCGGGGGACGTGGGCGTACTGGTGCGGAGCCCGGTGGCCGTGGTGCTGCTGGCGCTGTCGCTCCTCGCGCTGCTGACGCCGGTCTTCAGGAAGCTGCTGGCCCGGCGCGCCCCCGCGGCCGTCGCCCACGTGCCCCGGGAGGAGGACTAGCGTCCCGCCGGGCCGTACAGACCGGCCGTCTCAGGCCGCCGCCACCTTCTCGCCGGCGGGAACGCCCCGTGCGGAGCTCACGACCGCGCGGGGCGCGATCGCCACCCCCACCAGCGTGATGACGAGCGCGGTCGCGAAGACCGCCCAGTAGCCGGAGCCGGCCGCGGCGAACAGCGCGGCCGTGACCGCCACGGCCACCACCGAGAACACCGCCTCCCCCACCTGCAGCGCGGAGCTGTTCACGCCCTCCTCGCCGGGAGCGGACAGTTCGAGGGTGAGGACCGACAGCGTCGGATACACCAGCCCCATCCCGAAGCCCGTCACGATCCACGCCGGGTAGGCCAGGGCGACGGGCACGACGGCGAACGCCAGGCCGCCCATGAGCAGGATGCCCAGCGCGATGGTGGCCGAGCCGAGCCAGAGGTTCGTCTTCCGGCTCCACACCTCACGCCCCTGCAGCCAGGACGCGAACGACCAGCTGACGCCGCCTCCGGTGAGCGCCAGGCCGGCCACCAGCGGCGACAGACCCCGGTGCTCGATGAGCATGAGCGGGACCATCACCTCGGCGGCGAAGAACGCACCGGCGGTCAGCCCGCGCAGCCCGACGACCGCGGGCAGGCCTCTGACCGCCCGCAGCGTGCCCTTCGGAAGCAGCCTGGGCAGGGCCACCGCCAGCATCGCGAACCCGGCGACCAGGAGGACGACCCGCCCGCCGCTGCCGTACTGCATGAGGGCCGCGCCGGCGGCGGTGACCGCTCCCCACGCGACCTTGGCCATCAGCCCCGGAGCGGGCGCGCTCCGCCCGCCGTCGACGGGCCGTCCGGCCAGGCCGCGCAGCAGCATCAGCACCGCGAACAGGGTCAGGATCGGCACCAGCAGGAACACCCAGCGCCACCCGAGGGTGTGCAGCACCACGCCCACGATCGCCGGTCCCACCATCGACGGCACCACCCAGGCCGTCGCGAACAGGGAGAACACCCTCGGATGCAGCTCCTCGGGATAGACCCGGGCCACCACCACGTACAGCGCCACGTTGACCAGCGCCCCGCCGAACCCCTGCACCAGCCGTCCGGCGATCAGCATCTCCATGCTGGTCGCCAGCCCGGCCAGGAGCAGGCCGCCGGAGAAGCCCACCACGCCCGTCCACAGGGGGGCGCTCGGACCGCGCAGGTCCGCCCACCGGCCGCCCAGCACGGTCCCCACCACCCCGGCGGCCATCGCGCCGCTGAACGCCAGCCCGTAGAGCTCCATCCCGCCGAGCTCCGCCGCCACGACCGGCATCGCGACCGCCACCGCCATGTACTCCAAGGCGACCAGTGACACCAACGCCACCAGCCCCGCCGTCAACGCCTTCCGATTCATGCACCCAACGCTAGGCGCCGGCCACACTCCGGCGCCTCCCGCCATGGTCCTAAGCCCAGCTCAGGAGATCGTCCTAGGACCTCACGACGGCGAATGCCCCGACACGGCGGGCACGCGCGGGGGCCCCGCCACGGAAGTGACGAGGCCCCCGGCGCAACCTCCGCGGCTATTCGGAGACGCCCAGCTTCTCCAGGATCAGCTCACGCGCCCGGGCGGCGTCGGCCTTGCCACGGCTGGCCTTCATCACGCCACCGACCAGCGCGCCCGCCGCGGCGACCTTGCCGGAACGAACCTTGTCGGCGGCGTCGGCGTTGCCCGCGATGACCTGGTCGACGATCGCGGACAGCTCGCCCTCGTCGCTGACGATCTTGAGCCCGCGCTTCTCGACCACCTCGTCCGGGGTGCCCTCTCCGGCGAGCACGCCTTCGAGCACCTCGCGGGCCAGCTTGTCGTTGAGCGCCCCCGAGGCCACCAGCTCGGTGACCCGGGCGATCTGCGCCGGCGTGATCGGCAGCTCGGCGAGCGCCGAGCCGGACTCGTTGGCGCGGCGGGCCAGCTCGCCCATCCACCATTTGCGCGCGTCGGCGGCCGGCGCGCCTGCCGCGACCGTGGCCTCGACGAGGTCGATCGCGTCGGCGTTGTGCATCGCCTCCATGTCGAGCTCGGACAGGCCCCACTCGGCCCGCAGCCGCTTGCGCTTGACCGACGGCAGCTCGGGCAGCGCCGCCTTCAGCTCAGCCACCCAGGCGCGATCGGGCGCGATCGGCACCAGGTCGGGCTCGGGGAAGTAGCGGTAGTCCTGCGCCTCCTCCTTGGACCTGCCGGACGTGGTGCTGCCGGTGTCCTCGTGGAAGTGCCTGGTCTCCTGCACGATCCGGCCGCCGTCGGCGAGAACCGCGGCCTGCCGCTCGATCTCGCTGCGGACCGACCGCTCGACGCTGCGCAGCGAGTTGACGTTCTTCGTCTCGGTGCGGGTGCCCCACTCGGACGAGCCGCGCGGCATCAGCGAGACGTTGACGTCGCAGCGCAGCGACCCCTCCTCCATGCGCACGTCGGACACACCCAGCGAGCGCATGATCTCGCGCAGCTCCGTGACGTACGCCTTGGCCACCTCGGGCGCCAGCCGGTCGGTGCCGGGGATCGGCTTGGTGACGATCTCGACCAGCGGGATGCCGGCCCGGTTGTAGTCGACGATCGAGTAGTCGGCGCCGTGGATGCGGCCGGTCGCGCCGCCCACGTGCGTGGACTTGCCGGTGTCCTCCTCCAGGTGGACCCGCTCGATCTCGATCCGCACCGGCTTGCCGTCGACCTCGATGTCGAGGTAGCCGTCGAAGCAGAGCGGCTCGTCGTACTGCGAGATCTGGTAGTTCTTCGGCATGTCCGGATAGAAGTAGTTCTTCCGGGCGAACCGGCACCACTCGGCGATCGAGCAGTTGAGCGCCAGGCCAATGCGGATCGTCGACTCGATCGCGACGGCGTTGGCCGTCGGCAGCGAGCCGGGCAGCGCCAGGCACGTCGGGCAGACCTGGGTGTTGGGCGGCGCGCCGAACGTCGTCTTGCAGCCGCAGAACATCTTGGACTCGGTGCCCAGCTCGACGTGCGTCTCCAGGCCGAGCACCGGCTCGAACCGATCAAGCGCTTCGTCGTACGGCATGGCCGTCTCGACATTCATGATGAAGTCCTTACTTCAGATCGTCGCATTTCAAGCTATCAATCAGCCGTTCAGAGGAAGCCATCGTTCCTCAGGACATCCGAGGTCGCACCGACCCATGTGGCGTACGCGGGCAGTTGTGCCAGCACATCGAGATCGACATGGTCACCCGCGAAGGCGAAGTGCTCTCCGACCTTCCGGTGCGCGACCCCTGCCAGAACCGCCCTCAGCGCAGCCTTGGGGTCCGGAATCTTCTCGATCTCCCGAGGCCGTGCATGCAGGGCATTCGGATCAGCCCCCGGCACCCTGGCCCATACTCTGGGGTCGGCGAGCAACCACGCTTCGGTCTCCCTCACCGGCACGAGGGAAATGATCGGCCGCTTTAGTCCCTGATCCGCCAGGTACGTCGCGAGGCGATCGGCCTTACCTCGCTCTCGGTGATCGCTGTGCAGGAAGATCAGATGGCAGTCGCCGGCCAGTTCGCCGACTGCCTCTCCGATCGTGCTGTCATCCTTTGTCATTCGGCAACCCGCGTACTGGACGGACTGCACCTCGATGGGGCGGGGAGCGAAATCCGTCAGCGCGCGCAACTGCCGCGCGATGACCCTGCCGAGAAAGACCTCGTCGGTAGCGCCCTCGGCGACGAGCCCCGGAACGAGAGGACGACTCATGGCGTGGACCCGACCGTGTTGAGGTAGGTCCGGACCTGCCTCGGAGACACGAACGTGCCCGGCTCGCCCTCTGACCGCACCGGTTTGGCCACCGTTACACGTGAGCGCGGGCCGTCGCCACCGGTGCGCCATGCCGAGTCCAGGAAGACGAGCGCGTCCTGATTCGTCCGATAGAGAGTGGAGACGGCCACCGGGGAGTGCGTGGTCAGAATGACCTGTCGCCAGGCCGACTCCGTCCTCCCGACCCGTTGGGCGATCCGCTGGAGCAACTCTCCCAGTCTGCTCGGGTGCAGTCCGTTCTCGACCTCCTCCACCATGAGCAATCCAGACGAAGCCCGGTCATAGAGCGCCGCCAGGAGCGCCAGCACCCGCAGTGTTCCATCGGAGGCCAGGCGGCCAGGCACCGGCTCGTGGTCGATCAGGAGATCGAAGGACCACTCCTCCTGATGCTCGTCCAGCACCGGGCGGACGCCTGTGACGTCTGGCACCAGGGCGGACAGATCGACCATGAGATCGTCCAGCTCACCGGTCTCCGCCATACGTCCGAGCACAGCGGCCAGGTTGCCCGCGTTCTCCGCGAGTGGCCTGCGGTCGAACGTCGTGACCGGTCTCCGCATGGCGGCAGGCTCGGGTACGTGGAAGTGCCAGGACGCGGCCTCCCGCGACCACGAGTTGCGCACAGCCGGATGGGGCCCCGTATCCAAGAACCACTCAGCGGGATCTCGAACGGCCCTGATTGTGGCGCTGATCGTCTCGGGAAACGCCGACGGCCCCGTCTCCGCCTTCACACCGATCACGAACTCGGAAACCGGGCGTTGTCCCGAGGGCCGGTGGAACAGCTCTTGCGGTTTGCCCCGGCGCGCTTCGAGAAGCGGGTCCAGGGAAGGAGACAGCCCCAGCCCCTCCCCCAGGATCGCCGCACGAGCGAACGCCAGCGCGTCCAGCAGGTTGGACTTGCCACTTGAGTTGGGGCCGACCAGAGCAAGGAACGGCGGCACGTTCAGCTTGAAGTCCAGGAAGGACTTGAAGCCGTCGATCTCGATATGAGTGAGCACGCCGCCGTTCCTTCCTCGCCTAGAGCGCCGGGGCCTTGGACAGCAGGCCACCGCCCCAGCGGCTCTCCAGGGCCTTCTCGACGGCGGCACCGACCCGGTAGCAGCGGTCGTCGCCCAGGACCGGGGCCATGATCTGCAAGCCGACCGGCAGGCCGTCCTCGTCGGCCAGGCCGCAGGGCACCGAGATGGCGGCGTTGCCCGCCAGGTTGGACGGGATCGTGCAGAGGTCGGCGAGGTACATCGCGATCGGGTCGTCGGCCCGCTCGCCGATCGGGAACGCCGTGGTCGGCGTCGTCGGCGACACCAGCGCGTCGACCTGGTGGAAGGCGGCCTCGAACTCACGCGAGATGACCGTGCGCACCTTCTGGGCCTGGCCGTAGTAGGCGTCGTAGTAGCCGCTGGACAGGGCGTAGGTGCCGAGCATGATGCGCCGCTTGACCTCGGGGCCGAAACCGGCCGCCCTGGTCAGCGCCATGACCTCCTCGGCGCTGCGGGTGCCGTCGTCGCCGACGCGCAGGCCGTAGCGCATGGCGTCGAAGCGCGCCAGGTTGGAGGAGCACTCCGACGGCGCGATCAGGTAGTAGGCGGGCAGCGCGGTCACGAACGACGGGCAGGACACCTCGACGACCTTGGCGCCCAGCGACTCGAGCAGCTGCACGACCTCGTGGAAGCGGGCCAGCACGCCCGGCTGGTAGCCCTCGCCGGCGAACTCCTTGACCACGCCGATCCGCATGCCCGCGACGTCGGCCGTGCGGGCGGCCTCCACCACCGAGGGCACCGGCGCGTCGATCGAGGTGGAGTCGAGCGGGTCGTGCCCCGAGAAGGCCTCCTGCAGCAGCGCCGCGTCGAGCACGTTGCGGGCGAACGGCCCGGGCGTGTCGAGCGAGCTGGCGAAGGCGATCAGGCCGTAGCGGGACGAGCCGCCGTAGGTGGGCTTCATGCCCACGATGCCGGTGACCGCGGCGGGCTGCCGGATCGAGCCGCCCGTGTCGGTGCCGGTGGACAGCGGCGCCTCGTACGCGGCGACGGCGGCGCTCGAACCGCCCGAGGAACCGCCGGGCACCCGGGTCAGGTCCCACGGGTTGCGGGTCACGCCGTAGGCGGAGTTTTCGGTGGACGAGCCCATCGCGAACTCGTCGAGGTTGGTCTTGCCGAGGATGACCAGCCCGGCCTCGCGCAGGCGGCCCGTGACGGTCGCGTCGTAGGGCGGGCGCCAGCCTTCGAGGATCTTGGACGCGGCCGTGGTCGGCATGTCGCGGGTGGCGAAGATGTCCTTGTGCGCGATCGGCACGCCGGCCAGTGGCCCGAGCCGCTCGCCCGCCTTGAGCCGGTCGTCGACGACCCTGGCCTGGGCGAGAGTGGTCTCGCGATCGACGTGCAGGAACGCGTTGATCTTGGGCTCGGCCTCGGCCATGCGGTCGAGATGGGCCTCGGCGACCTCGACGGCCGACACCTCGCGGCCGGCGATCAGCGCGCCAAGCTCGGCGGCGGTCTGGTGAATCAAGCTCATGCCTCCTCCCCCAGGATGCGCGGCACCCGGAAGCGGTCGTCCTCGACGGCCGGAGCGCCGGACAGCGCCTGCTCGGGCGTCAGGGACGCTCGCACCTCGTCGGCGCGGAAGACATTGGTCAGCGGAAGCGCGTGCGACGAAGGCGGCACGTCTTCGGCGGCGACCTCGGCCACCTTCGCGACCGACTCGATGATGGCACCGAGTTGCGTGGCGTAGTGGTCAAGCTCGTCGTCGGTGAGCGCCAGCCTGGACAACCGGGCCAGGTGTGCGACCTCGTCGCGGGTTATGGCGGACATGAGTCGTTGAACCCGTTTTCGTGGATGGAGTTGGGACACTGTCATCCTAGGGGGCTCGCCGGAGCGCCTCCGAACCCTTTAACCACCTGGAAACACACGTCGTGCCCACCGGTGGCGATCGTCCGGCCCGCCCGGGCCGCGGTCACCCGTAGAGTTCGTCGAGCCCGATGCCCCGCACGTCCTTCTCCGCCCGCAACGCGTCGTCGAAGCCCGCCCCGCTGTAACACGCCAGCACCGTGTCACGCACGTCGTACCCCTTGGCGGCGAGCAGGTCTCTGGCCCGCCTGAGCCGCGCGCTGTGACCCTGGCCCATGACCTTGCCCCACTTCGCCTCGCCCAGCGAGACGATGCGCCGGGGCTCGCCGGGCATGGCTGGCGCGAACACCACGACGTCCACCTCGATCTGTTCGCGACGAGCGGGATCGGTGATCACGCCCGCCCCCACGTCGCCGGGAAGTTCGCCGAAGACGTCCTCGGCCTGGGCGAACCGGCGGCACAGCTCCTCGAAATGCGGGCCCAGCACCTGGTCCCTGAACCGGCCGCGGGCGTCCTTCCAGACCGCGGCGGCCCTGCCGCTCTCCAGCAGCCCCCAGCGTGGACGCATCACCACCTGGTGAAAAGTGATCAATGGTTCGCACACGTGGTAAACCGAGCGTGAGGACCGGAAGATGTCGGGCTCCCGGCGCAACAGGCCGCTGTCCTCCAGCACGTTGAGGTGATGACCGATGTCGGCGGCCTTGCGTCCGATGTAGCCGGCTATCCCGCCCCGTGTGCCGTTACCGGTCGCGACGGCGGCCAGCACGGAGTGGTAGAGGGCGGAATCGCGCACCTCCGCCTCTTCTTCCAGCAGATAGCGGGCCTCGCGAAACAGGGGCGTGCCGGGGTCGAGGACCGTCCGCCGCACCCAGTCGTCGAAGTCGTCCGGCCCCTGTGGCGTGTCGTCGCCGACGAAACGGCGATACGCGGGAGTGCCACCCACCACGGCATGCGTCTGCACCGCGAGGCGTGGCTCGGTTATCCGCCAGTAGCCGGCCGCCAGGCGATAGTCGAACGGGCGCACCACGAGCTCCATCGACGCCCGGCCGCGCAGGGGCGCGCTACCCGCCAGGAGTCCGCCCATCACGGACATCGCCGACCCGCACAGCAGGAGGGAGACGGGGGCATCTGTCGCGATCGCCCGGTCGATCTCGCGCTGGATGATCGAAGGAAGGGCCGGCGACACCTTGGTCAAGTAGGGGAACTCGTCGATCACCACCAGCTCGTGCCGCTCGGCGCTGGTGGCGAAGAGCTGCCGCACCGCCTCGTCCCAGCTGCCGAATCGAAAGGGCGCCGGAGCGCCGGCATGCTCGGTGAGCGCGTCGGCGAACAGGCTCAGCGACTCGGTTTCCGTGGCCTCCGTGGCCCCGAAGTAGAACCCTCCGGTCTCCCTCGCGAGGGCTTCGATCAGGAACGTCTTGCCCTGCCTGCGTCGCCCGCTCACGACGCCCAACTGCGGGCGCCGCCCCACCCCGTCGGCGAACCTGGACAGGTGACGCCACTCGAAGTCTCGGGCGAAGACGCGCTCCGGCTTCGCGATCACGTGTGCCGCCAAAGTTGTAGGAGTGTACTTCGACGAAGTGTACTCCTACCTCTTCGCTAGGCCGTCTGGGTGACCTCGGGGCGGTAGCCCAGCTCGATCTCCGGCGTCTCGAAGTGCTCGCGCAGCCACGCGGTGGCCTCGGCGGGCGGCATCGGCCGGCCGAACAGCCAGCCCTGGCCCAGGTCGCAGCCCATTTCGGCGAGCCGGATGGCGGCCTCGTCGGACTCGACGCCCTCGGCGACCGAGCGCAGGCCGAGCGAGCGGACCAGGTCGACGATGGAGCGGACGATCCGGTCGTCGTCCTCGGATTCGGCGATGCGGCGGACGAACGACGAGTCGATCTTCACCTCGGAGACGGCCAGCCGCTGAAGCCTGATCAGCGAGGAGTAGCCGGTGCCGAAGTCGTCGAGGGCGAGAGGCACGCCGAGCACGGCCAGCGCCTTGATCGTCTCGTGGGTGTAGGCCTGGTCACCCATCAGGATGCGCTCGGTGACCTCCAGCTGGATGGCCGCCGGCGGCAGCCTGAACTTGGCCAGGCCCACCTCCAGTTGCTCCGGCAGCTTCGAGTCGAGCAGGTCGCGGGCCGAGATGTTGACCGAGATCTGCACCCGCAGCCCCATGTGCCACCAGCGGGCGGCCTGCTCCAGCGCCATCTCGATCACGTAGGCGGTGATCTGGCGCATCAGGTAGGACTGCTCGGCCAGCGGAATGAACTCCGACGGCGCGATCGGGCCCCGGACCGGGTGGCACCAGCGCAACAGCCCCTCCACCCCGCTGACCGCACCGCCGGCCAGGCCCACCTTGGGCTGGTAGTGCAGCTGGAGGTCGCCGTTGTCGACGGCGCGGCGCAGGTCACCGAGGAGGTTGAGCCGCTCGGGCGAGTTGCGGTCCTTGTCCTGCTGGTAGAGCTCCACCCCGGTGCGGCTCTCCTTGGCGAGGTACATGGCCACGTCGGCGCGTTGCAGCAGCAGCTCGAAGTCGGGGGCATGATCGGGGTAGAGCGCGATGCCGACCGAGCCGTCGAGGTCGAAGGTCATGCCCTCCAGGCGCACCGGCTCGGTCAGCGCCGCGCGCAGCCTCGCCGCCACCTCGCGGGCCGCGTGGGCGTCTCTGATCGAGGGCAGGAGCACGGCGAACTCGTCGCCGCCCAGCCGGGCCACGACGTCGCCCGGCCGTACGGAATGGGTGAGCCGGTGGGCCACCATCTGCAGCAGCCGGTCGCCGACCGGGTGGCCCATCGTGTCGTTGACCTCCTTGAACCGGTCGAGGTCGAGCAGGAACAGCCCGACACGCTCGTCATGGCGGGCCTCGGCCAGCGCCTCCTCGGTGCTCACGATGAGCATCTTGCGGTTGGGCAGGCCGGTCAGCTCGTCGTGCAGCGCCTGATGGTCACGGCGCATGGACAGCGTCGCCGTGAAGTAGACGGCGGCCAGCGGCGCCACGAACAGCGGCACCAGCTCCGGCGAGTCGCTCATCACCACCACGACCAGCGGCGCCAGGCCGAGCAGCGCGGCGTAGACGAGGCTCTGCGGCCCGGCGGTGGACCTGAGCACCCGGGTGATCGAGCGGCGTTCGTGCAGCGCGACGGCCCCGCTCACCAGCGACGCGCGAACGGCGAAGTAGGCGACACCGGCCAGCACGATCGCCGGCAGGTCGGCCCCCGTGGGCACCCAGGGCAGGACGGGGCTGGGCGCGATGCCGAACAGCCCCAGCACGACCGCGGCGGCGGTCAGCGCGAGCGTCGACTGGGCGACGTTGAACATCACCCGGTGCCACGACTTGCGGGTGAGGACGCCGTTCATCACGACGGCCACCGCCTGCATCAGCACCGCCACCGGCAGGCCGAAGTGAAGGAGCACCGCGAAGGTGAACAACGCCGAGGGATAGGTGCCGCCCACCGGCGCCGCGGAGGACACCATGACGGGCCTGAGCTCGCCCAGAGCGACAAGGACGGCGAGCACCCAGAACAGGGGGGCGCGCGCGAGCTCCACCAGGCTGGCCGGATCCAGTCTCAGCATGGCCACGACCAGAGCGGTGAAGCCGATCATCGTGATGCCCGCGAGGAACGCCCACAGGGGCGTGCCGACGCGGGGTCCTGTGTCGCGGGTGTCGGTTGGGTCAGTCATCGGTAACAGAACCCCCATTGGGTCACTAGGGGAGGGTACGACCTTCAGCCCACTTCGCGAAACCAAGCGCGTACGTTCCGTCACTTCTCCTTTCGGACATATGCCCAGAAACAACCCTCTGTAGACAGCATATCGACGCTCTGTACGTGCACGGGTGATTTTCGTCGCATTCGCTGCGAAGCGCCCCAAGACCCCGCACAGCACGGACGACCCGGTCGAACGGGACGACGGCAACGACTGGCGGACCGGGACCGGACTCAGGCTTCGGACGGGGCGGCCGCTTGCGAGGCGGCCTCCGGCCCCTCGTTGAGGAGCACCTCGAACCCGGCCTCGTCGAGAATCGGCACTCCCAGGGTCACGGCCTTGTCGTACTTGGAGCCGGCGTTCTCCCCCGCCACCACGAACGAGGTCTTCTTCGAGACCGAGGAGGCGACCTTGCCACCCCGGCGGGTCAGCGCCTCGGCCGCCTGGTCCCGGGTGTAGCCGGACAGCGTGCCCGTCACCACGAACGTGAGGCCCTCAAGGGTCTGTGGCCCCTTGGCCGGCGCGGGCTCGTCCTCCATCCGCACGCCGGCCGCGCGCCAGCGGGTGATGATCTCGCGGTGCCAGTCGACCGCGAACCACTCACGGATCGTGGCGGCCACCCGGGGCCCGATGCCCTCGACTGCGGCCAGCTCCTCCTCGGAGGCGTTCATGATCGTGTCGATCGAGCGCATGGCGTCGGCCAGGGCTCGGGCCGTCGGCGGGCCGATGTGCCGGATGGACAGGGCGACCAGGACGCGCCAGAGCGGCACCTGCTTGGCCTCCTGTAGCTCCTGCATGAGGCCGAGCGCGTTCTGCGAGGGCTGGCCGTTGAGGTTGGAGAAGAAGGAGACGACCTTCTGCTCGCCCGTCTTCGGGTCGATCTTGGGCAGGCCGGTGTCCATGTCGCGGACCACCGACCTGATCGGGGTGAGCTGGTCGAGGGTCAGGTCGAACAGGTCGGCCTCGGTGCGCACGACGGGCTCCTGCGGCGGGAGCGGCTGGGTGAGCGCGGTGGCCGCGACGTAGCCGAGGCCGGCGATGTCGAGGGCGTAGCGCCCGGCCGCGAAGTAGAGGCGCTCGCGGATCTGCGCCGGGCAGCCGCGGGCGTTGGGGCAGCGCAGGTCGGCGTCGCCCTCCTTCTCGTAGGCCAGCTCCGTGCCGCACTCGGGACAGTGGGTCGGCATGACGAACTCGCGCTCGGAGCCGTCGCGCAGCGGCGTGACAGGCCCGACGATCTCCGGAATGACGTCGCCCGCCTTGCGCAGCACGACCGTGTCGCCGATCAGCACGCCCTTCTTGACCACGACGGCGGCGTTGTGCAGGGTGGCCCGCTCGACCGTCGAGCCGGCGACGGACACGGCCTCCAGCACCGCGTACGGCGTGACCCGGCCGGTGCGGCCGACGCCAACCTGGATGTCGAGCAGCTTGGTGTTGACCTCTTCGGGCGGATATTTGTAGGCGATCGCCCAGCGCGGAGCGCGCGAGGTGGAGCCCAGCTCCCGCTGCGTGCGGAAGTCATCGACCTTGACCACCACGCCGTCGATCTCGTAGGGCGGCTCGTGGCGGTGCACCCGGTAGTGCTCGATGAAGTCCTTGACCTCGGTGAGGTCGCCGACCACCCGGTAGAGGTCGCTGACCGGCAGGCCGAACTCACGCAGCCGCTCGTAGACCTCCGACTGCGCGCGTGGCTCGGTCGCGCCCTCCCAGACGCCGACGCCGTGCACGATCATGCGCAGCGGGCGCTGAGCGGTGACGCGCGGGTCCTTCTGCCGCAAGGTGCCGGCGGCGGAGTTGCGCGGATTGGCGAAGGGGGCCTTGCCCTGCTCGACCAGCTGCTCGTTGAGCTTCCTGAAGCCCTCGACCGGGATGTAGACCTCGCCACGCACCTCGACCAGGCTCGGGATGTCGTCACCGCGCAACCGGTGGGGCACGCCCTCTATGGTGCGGACGTTGGGCGTCACGTCGTCACCCGTGCGGCCGTCACCCCTGGTCGCGGCGCGCTCCAGCCGGCCGTCGCGATAGACGATCGCGATCGCCAGGCCGTCGATCTTGAGCTCGACCAGGTAGGGGCCGGGGTCGCCCTCGGCGAGCCGCTCGGCCCGGGCCTGCCAGCCGGCCATGTCGGCCTCGTTGAACGCGTTGTCGAGGCTCTCCATCCGGGCCAGGTGGTCGACCTTGGCGAACTCGCCCGCGACCGGCGCCCCCACCTTCTGCGTCGGCGAGTCGGGCGTCTGCAGCGACGGATGCGCCTCCTCCAGCGCCAGCAACTCCTGGAACCAGGCGTCGAACTGAGCGTCGCTGACCGTCGGCTGGTCGAGCACGTAGTAGCGCCAGCGAGCGTCCTCGACCAGCTCGCTCAGCTCGGCATGCCGCTTCAGCGCGGTCACCGGGACGCCCTCGACGCTTGGCTCGCTCACCCGGGGTCTCCTTCCTTCACACACCCTGAGAGAACGCTATCGCCGAGCACCGACAAGAACACCCCTGGTGGCGGCGTACGGAAGGAGGAGTTTCGCTCAGCCGCCCTGGGACCAGACGCCCTCCCAGGACGAGCAGGCGCCGGTGATCCTCTCGGAGGTGCCGCGGCACACCATGCCCTCGATCATGAGCACGTATCCCACCCCGACGGAGAAACCGGCCGGCTTGCTCCCGGAGCAGTTGCTGTAGGTCTTGGCCCCCTTGCCCCCGTCCTCCTTGACCCAGCGCAGCTTCAGCCACGAGCAGCCCGTCCGCCCCGGGAGGTCGTACAGCTTGCCGTTGACGACGAACCCCGGCCGGTCCTGGACGACCTTGCCCTTCGCCAGACCGGCCCGGTCGGCCGAGTAGATCGAGCCCCAGCTCCAGATCACCGGGTTGGCCGCGGCCCCAGCCGGAGCGGCGGCGGGGGCCGAGGTGGCGGCCGTGGCGGGAGCGGCGATCGACATGGACGCGACGAGCAAGGCGACGAGCAGGGTGACGACCGCCCCTGAAGTGCGAAGATTCATAGGAGGGAGGTTACTCATCCGGCCTGCGGCTCACGTGCGACTCGCCCTTCGACAGGGTCGTCCCTGAGCACCCGGGCGGCCTTCCGGCAGGCGGCCAGGGCGGCCCTGGCATAGCGGGGTGAGGCTCCGGCCAGCCCGCACGCCGGGGTGAGCACGACCTGCTCGGTGAGGCGTTCGGGCGCGAAGCCGAGCCGCCGCCACAGCTCCAGCGCCGGCTTGGCGACGACGCCCACGTCCGGCAGGCGGGTGTCGGTGCCCGGCACCACGCCCAGGAACAGCAGCAGCCCCGCCTCCAGGGCCTCCCCCACGGCGTCCTCGTCCCTGCGCCGCAGCAGCGAGGCGTCGACCGAGACACCACGCACCCCGGCCGTACGGAGCAGTTCGTAGGGCACCGCCGGCGCGCAGCAGTGCACGATCGGGTCGGGGAACAGGCGCAGTGACTCCGCCACCCGCCATCCTTCGACGGCGGCCAGCCGGCCGAAGCCCGACGCGGTCGGCACTGTACCGGCCAGCACGCCCGGCAGGCCGGGCTCGTCGAGCTGCAGCACGATCTCGGTGACGCCGGGCAGCCGCCTGCGCACCTCCTCGACGTGCTCGCGCACCCCCTGCTCCAGCGAGGCGATCAGATCGCGGACGGCTCCCTGGTCGGAGAGCATCTTGTCGCCGTGGCGCAGCTCGACGCCGGCCGCCAGCGTCCACGGGCCGCACACCTGCAGTTTGAGCGGCCCCGTGTAGGCGTGTCCGGTCTCCTCCAGCCCGTCGAGGTCGCGCCGGAGGTGGTCGGCGGCCCGCTGGTGATCGCGCCCGGGCCGGTCGGCCAGCCGCCAGCCGGACGGCTGCACCTCCGCGTACAGATCCACGAGCAGCGCCGCCGTCCTGCCCACCAGGTCGGCGCCGACGCCCCTCCCGGGCAGCTCCGGAAGGTACGGCAGGCCGGGCAACTCGCCGAACACCAGCCGCGCCGCCTCAAGATGATCCTGTCCCGGGTGCGAACCGACCCCGGTGGCCTCCCACGTCAACATGGGTCAAGCGTAGGCTCTCGTAGATGAAGCTCACGAAGTACGGCCACGCGTGCGTGCGGCTGGAGAAGGATGACAAGGTCCTGGTGCTCGACCCCGGGGCGTTCAGCGAGGGCCCCGTGCTCGACGGCGCCGACGCGGTGCTCATCACCCACGAGCACTTCGACCACGTTGACGTCGACCGCCTGAGGGCGGCCCCGGCCGGCCTGGAGGTGTGGACCTGCGAGGCGGTCGCCGCCCAGCTGGCCGGTCTTCCGGCCAAGATCCAGGTGGTGGAGCACGGCGACGAGTTCGAGGCGGCCGGGTTCGCGGTCAGGGTCTACGGCGAGTGGCACGCCAAGAACCACCCCGACATGTCCATCGTGCAGAACATCGGGTTCATGTTCGACGACGAGGTCTTCTATCCCGGCGACGCGCTCACGGTGCCCGACCGGAGGGTGCCGACGCTCCTCGTGCCCACCAACGCGCCGTGGCTGAAGCTGCTGGAGATGGTCGACTATCTCCGTACGATCCGCCCGGGCAGGGCCTTCTCCACCCATGACGGGCTGCTGAACGACATCGGGCTGTCGCTGGTCGACAGCTGGCTGAAGCTCGAGTCCGACCACCAGCGCGCCGACATGCGCAGGCTGGCCGTCGGCGACTCGATCACCCTGACCTGACGCCGGTCAGGCGGCGCGGGCGACGGCGGCGGAGCGGTCAGACCGCGTCGACGACGGTGGCGAGCGGTCAGACCGCGTGGGCCACGGTGGCGAGCGGTCAGACCGCGTGGGCCACGGTGGCGAGCGGTCAGGCCGCGTGGGCGATCGTGGCGGAGCCGATGACGGTCGAGCCCGAGTAGAGCACCGCCGCCTGACCCGCGGCCACCCCGCTGGCGGGCCGGTCGAGCTCGACGCGCAGCTCCCCGCCCGCCTCCTCCAACCGGCAGCCGTAGACCTCGCCGTGCGCGCGCAGCTGCACGGTGAGGTCGTCGAAGACGGACGGCCCGTTCCACACCGGACGCAGGCAGGTGATGGAGGTGACCTCCAGCGCCGAGCGAGGCCCGACGGTGACCGTGTTGGACACCGGCTCGATCGACAGCACGTAGCGCGGCCGGCCGTCGGCGGCGGGCCGGTCGATGCGCAGGCCCTTGCGCTGGCCGACGGTGAACCCGTGGGCGCCCTGGTGGCTGCCGACGACCTCGCCGGACTCGTCGAGGATCCGTCCCTCGGCCGAGCCGAGCCGTCCGGCCAGGAAGCCGCGCGTGTCGCCGTCGGCGATGAAGCAGATGTCGTGGCTGTCGGGCTTGTCGGCCACGGTCAGGCCACGGCGGGCGGCCTCCTCGCGCACCTCGGCCTTGGTCGAGTCGCCCAGCGGGAAGATCGCGTGGCTGAGCTGCTCGCGGGTGAGCACGCCCAGCACGTAGGACTGGTCCTTGCCTGGGTCGACGCTCCTGGACAGGACGCCGTCGACCAGCCTGGCGTGGTGACCGGTCGCCACGGCGTCGAACCCGAGCGCCAGGGCGCGGTCGAGCACCGCCGCGAACTTGATCTTCTCGTTGCACCGCAGGCACGGGTTGGGCGTGCGGCCGGCGGCGTATTCGGCGACGAAGTCCTCGATCACGTCGCGCTGGAAGCGCTCGGCCATGTCCCAGATGTAGAAGGGGATGCCGATCACGTCGGCGGCGCGCCGCGCGTCTCGCGAGTCTTCGACGGTGCAGCAGCCCCGGGCCCCCGTGCGGTGGGATTGGGGGTTGGCCGACAGGGCCAGATGCACACCGGTGACGTCGTGGCCGGCCTCGGCGATGCGGGCAGCGGCCACGGCTGAGTCGACGCCGCCCGACATGGCGGCAAGCACACGCAGTCCCATGACCATTCCAGAGTACTGTCCCGTTCGGGTGCGCTTCGCGCGGCGGCCCACCGGGGCGCGTGGGGGCTCCGAATCTGGAAGGATTCCTGGTTATGCGACTGTTCGGGCGCAAGGCAGAAAACACACCGGCCGGTGAGCCGGACAACGGCATCGCGGGATTCTGGACCTGGTGGCAGGAGACCAGGCCGCGGCTCGACTCGATGGTGGCCGCCGGCGACACCGACGGGTTGTCGGAGTGGCTCGCCCCGGCGGTGAGCGCGGTCCATCCGGATCTCGTCTGGGAGGTGGCTCCCGGCAGGAACGCGGCGCACGCGCTGGTGGTGACCGCCGCCGGCGACGCCGAGTTGCGCTCGCTGGCCCACCGCTGGGCCAGGGCGGCGCCGCCGGCCGACCTGCTGTGGGAGTTCCATCCGTCGCGTCAGGTCAACCCGAGGGCGCTGGAGCTCACGCTCGACGTGGGGGGCCACTCGTTCGGGCTGGACGGGCTCGTGCTGGGCCTGCGGGTGCCGAGGAGCACACCGCGGGTCGACGTGGCCGCCTACCATCCGATCTTCGGCGAGCTCGGCGCGGACGACCGGATGGAGGCCACGCTGCTCGCGCTCGACTGGCTGCTCGGCGAGGACGACGTGGCCCGCTGGGTCGGGGAGATCACCCCGGCCACGTTCGAGCCGATCGACTCCGTCGCCGCGACGCATCTGCCTGCCGTGGTCGCCGACCTGGCCTCGGGCTACGGCGAGGAGCAGTGGGCGTTGCTGGAGGGTCAGACGGCCGGCGGCGCGCCGCTCATCGCCACCGCCCGCTATCCGCTGCGGCCGGTCGACTACCCGTTGTTCGACCAGCACATCGCGATCACGCTGCCCTACTCCCACCGCGACGAGAACGGCCTGCCCGTCGGCGACTCGCTGACCGCGCTCCGCGACTTCGAGGAACGGCTCGCCACCCGGCTGCTCAAGCTGCGCGACGACGCCGTGCTGGCCGCCCACCTGAGCGCCGAGGGCCATCGGATCATCCACGTGTACGCCGACCCGACCGGAGACGCCGCCGTGCACGCCAAGGAATTGGTCGTGAGCTGGGAGGAGGGCGAGCCGCGGGTGGACGTGGTGGCCGACCCCGCCTGGACCGCGGTGGTGCCGTTCGTCAGCTGAGCCCGGCCCGGCGGGCCCGCTCGACGGCCGCCGGCAGCACCTCGATGAGGCGGTCGACGTCGTCGCGGGTCGAGGTGTGGCCGAGCGTGAACCTGAGCGAGCCCCTGGCCGCGGCCGGCTCGGCGCCCATGGCCAGCAGCACGTGTGACGGCTGCGCCACCCCGGCCGAGCAGGCGGAGCCGGTCGAGCACTCCACGCCCTTGGCGTCGAGCAGCATGAGCAGCGCGTCGCCCTCGCAGCCGGGGAAGGAGAAGTGCGCGTTGCCGGGCAGTCGGCCGACCGGGTCGCCGTTGAGCACCACACCGGGCACGGCCTGGCGTACGCGGTCGATGAGCTCGTCGCGCAGGGCCATCAGGCGGCGGCCCTGCTCCTCCTGCTCCTTGACCGCGACGCGCACCGCGGCGGCGAGCCCGGCGATGGCGGGCGCGTCGAGCGTGCCGGAGCGCACGTCGCGCTCCTGACCGCCGCCGTGCTGCACGGAGACCGGGGTCAGGCCCCTGGCCAGCAGCAGCGCCCCCACCCCCATCGGGCCGCCGATCTTGTGGCCGGTCACGGTGAGCGCGTCGGCGCCCGAATCGGCGAACGACACCGGGAGCTGGCCGATCGCCTGCACCGCGTCGGAGTGGAACGGCACGCCGTACTCGTGGGCGACCGCCGCCAGGGCGTGCACCGGCTGGACGGTGCCGACCTCGTTGTTGGCCCACATGACGCTGACCATGGCGACGTCGTCAGGGCCGGCCGCGATGGCCGCGCGCAGCGTGTCGGGATGCACTCGGCCGAGCTCGTCGACCTCAAGCAGCTCGACGCGGGCGCCCTGGCCGTCGGCCAGCCAGTGGGCGGGGTCGAGCGTGGCGTGATGCTCGACGGAGCTGATCAGCACTCGCGTGCGCGGAGCGCGCGCCCAGTAGAGACCCTTGATAGCGAGGTTGTCGGCCTCGGTGCCGCCCGAGGTGAACACCACCTCGCTGGGCCGGGCGCCGAGCGCGTCGGCGATGGTCTCGCGGGCCTCTTCGACGACTCTGCGCACCTGCCGTCCAGCCGCGTGCAGCGAGGACGCGTTGCCGACCCGGCCGAGTTGCTCCGTCATGGCCTCGATCGCCTCGGGAAGCATGGGCGTGGTCGCCGCGTGATCAAGATAGGCCGACGGTCTGCTCACCTGGTCAGGGTATCTCGTTTGCGACTGTACCGTCCGGACGGTACAGTCGAGCGCATGAGAAGGGACGAGTTGCTGGACGCCGCCGAGGAGATCCTCTGCGACCAGGGCTCGGCCGCGCTCACCCTGGCGGCGGTGGCCGACCGGGCCGGCGTGAGCAAGGGCGGCCTTCTCTACCACTTCAACAGCAAAGAAGCCCTGATCAAGGCCATGGCCGAGCGGCTCATCGACGACTTCGACCAGCTCATGGCCGAGCAGCCCGACGACACCTACACCGAGCGCTATCTCGGCGCCACCCTGGCCGCCGTGCGCTCCGGCCGGCTCCGAAGATGGGCCGTCGTCACCGGCGCGTCGGGCAACATCTACCTGCTCGCCCCGCTGCGCGAGGCGATGGCCCGCTGGCATCGCGAGGGCCTCGACGAGGAGCCCGACCGGCTGGCGTCACAGATCGTCCGGCTGGCCTGTGAGGGGCTCTGGGACGTCTCCAGCCACGACCCCGGCCTCAGCACCGAGGACGATCTCGTGGCCCTGGAGGCACGGCTCAGAAACCTCCTCAAACCCGAGGCCATGCCCTAGCGGCAGCCGTTCAAGTGACCAACATCACTCGGGCACACCGAGGCGTCCCGCCAGGCGAACGCCACCGGCGTCCCATCTGAGTCGCCGACGCGCCCGGGCGGGCGAACACGCGGCCGGGCGGCCGAGGCACTCCCGCGAGCCCGCCCACCGGACCCACCGTGACGCCCGGAAGCCGCGTTCCCGAAAGCGCACCCGCCCCACCTCCCACCGGACGCCACCGGACACCACCGGACACCACCGGACACGCACCGGCCCGCTGCTGCGCGCGGGCTGGGCGGCGAGCCGGCTTGCCGCGCCCCTGGGCGCGTGATCTCTGAAGATTCTCTGACTGTGAAAGGTACGACTGATGGCGCGCGATCTGCGAATTGCCCGTTACGGGGCGATTCTTACCTTCGTGATGGCCGGCCTGATGGTGGGCACGATGACGGTGCGCATCCCGGCGTTGAGCGACAAGCTGGGCCTGTCCGAGTCGTCTCTCGGGATCATCCTGCTGGCGTGGGGCCTCGGCGCGCTGGTGACCATGCAGGCCATGCGGCGGATCATGGCCCGCGCGGGCAGCAAGGCCGTCCTGCGGGTCGGCGGCCCGCTCACGGCGCTGGGCCTGGTGGGCGTGGCGTTCGCGCCGAACCTTCCGCTGCTGCTGGTCGCCGCGGCGTTCTTCGGCATGGCCTTCGGCGTGGTGGACATCGCGATGAACGCCCAGGGCTCCACCGTCGAGCGGGCCTATGGGCGCCCGCTGATGAACGGCATGCACGCGGGCTGGTGCGTCGGCGCCATCGCCGCCGGCGCGCTGGGCAGCGTGTCGATCGCCCTGGGCCTGTCGTTCACCGCGAACGTGGCGCTGGTCGGGCTGGTCTCCCTGCCCGCGATGGTCCTCATCGGCCGCGCGTACCTGCCTGAGGCCCCGGCGCCGCGGGCGGCGACGGCCGCTCGCCGGCGCATGCCGCCGATCGTGTACCTGCTCGGCGCGCTCATGTTCTTCGCCTTCATGGTCGAGGGCACCGTCGCCGACTGGAACGGCCTGTTCATGCGCGACGAACTGGGCGCGCCGGAGGCGCTGGCGGCGCTCGGCTACCCGGTCTTCGAGGCCGGCATGCTCGTCGCCCGGGTCACCGGTGACCGGCTGCGGTCGAGGTTCGGGGTGCGCGGGATGCTGACCGTCTCCGGGCTGGCCACGACCGGGTTCTTCCTGGTCGTGCTGGCCGCCCCCACGCCGCTGGTGGCGGTGTTCGCGATGTTCTTCGTCGGTCTGGGCGTGGCGACGATCTCGCCGATGACGCTGTCGCTGGCGGGCACCGTCACCGACAACCCCGGCCCGGCGATCGCCCAGGCGGGCGCGATGGGCTACGCGGGCCTGCTGCTCGGCCCGGTGGTGATCGGCTTCCTGTCGGACGTCACCTCGCTGCGCACGGCGCTCGGCATCGCGGTCCTCCTGGGCCTGCTGATCACGGTGGCGGCTCGCTTCCTGCCGCGTACGGAGCCCAGGACGATCGTCGTTCTGCCGCCACGGGACCGCGAGCCCGCCAAGATCGCCGCCTGACGGCGGCGGACCCCCGAGGAATGCCCGGGGGACGACTGGGAACGCCTGGGAACGCCTGGAAAACCCCTGGGGAACGCGAACGGCGCCGCACCGAAGAGGGTGCGACGCCGTTCGCGGGATGGGACTACTTGCGCTTGTCGACCTCTTCGGTGAGCTGCGGCACGACCTGGTGCAGGTCGCCCACGACGCCGTAGTCGGCGAGCTCGAAGATCGGCGCCTCGGGGTCCTTGTTGATCGCGACGATGGTCTTCGCGGTCTGCATGCCGGCCCGGTGCTGGATGGCGCCCGAGATGCCCGCGGCGATGTAGAGCTGCGGCGACACCGTCTTGCCCGTCTGGCCCACCTGGAACTGGTGGGGGTACCAGCCGGCGTCGGTGGCGGCCCGGGAGGCGCCCACGGCCGCGCCGAGCGCGTCGGCCAGGCCCTCGATGACCGAGAAGTTCTCGGCCGAGCCGACGCCGCGCCCGCCGGAGACCACGATGGCGGCCTCGGTCAGCTCGGGGCGCGCGCCCTTCTCCTGCTTGACGCGCTCGACGATCTTCGCCGCCTTCGCGCCGTCGCTCAGCGAGACGGACACCTCCTCCTCGGTGCCCGCGCCCGCGGCGGCCTCGGGGGCCGTGGAGTTGGGGCGGACGGCGACGATGGGTGTGCCCTTGCGCACCTTGGACTGGACGTTGACGCCGCCGCCGAAGATCGACTGGTCGGCGACGAAGCCCTCGCCGAGACCCACGGCGTCGGTGATGACACCGGAGTCGGTCTTGACCGCGAGGCGACCGGCGATCTCCTTGCCCTCGGCCGTGGCCGCCACGAGCACCGCGGCGGGCGACTTGGCCGCCACGAGCTGGGCCAGCAGCTCGGCCTTGGGCGCGACCACGTAGCCGACGATCTCCTCGGAGCCGGCCACGTAGATCTTCTCGGCGCCGTATTCGGCCAGCCTGGCCTTGGCGTCACCGGTGATGCCGGGACCGGCCCAGACCGCGGCCGGCGTGCCGAGCGAGCGCGCCAGGGTCAGCAGTTCGAGAGTGACTTTCTTGACCTCGCCGTCGACATGCTCAACGAGAACGAGAATTTCCGACATATCAGCAAAACCCCCGTTCTCAGATGAACTTCTTGGCGGCGAGGAAGTCGGCGGCCTTGGCGCCACCGTCGCCCTCGTCCTTGACGATCGTGCCGGCCGCGCGCGGCGGGGCCGCGGCGAAGTCGACGACCTCGGACCAGGCGGCGCCGAGGCCCACCTGGTCGGCCGCGATCTCGGCGTCGGCGATGGCCAGCGTCTCGACCGGCTTCTTCTTGGCCGCCATGATGCCCTTGAAGGACGGGTAGCGCGGCTCGTTGATCTTCTCCACCACGGAGACGATCGCGGGCAGCGTGGCCTCGACCTTGTCGAACCCGTAGTCGGTCAGCCGCTGGACGCTGATCGAGGAGCCGTCGACGTCGACCTTGTTGACCAGCGTGAGCTGCGGGGTGCCGAGCCGCTCGGCCAGCATCGCCGGCAGCACGCCGGTGCGGGCGTCGGTGGACTCCGAACCGAGGATGACCAGGTCGAACCCGATCTTCTTCAGCACCTGGGCCATCGCGTAGGAGGTGGACAGCGCGTCGGAGCCGTGCAGGGCCTCGTCGCTGAGGTGCACCGCCTTGTCGGCGCCCATGGCCAGGGCCTTGCGGATGGTCTCGGTGGCTCGGCCCGGCCCCATGGACAGGACGGTCACCTCACCGCCGTGGGCCTCCTTGAGCTTCAGGGCCTCCTCGACCGCGTACTCGTCAAGCTCGTTGACCACGCCGTCTACGGCGTCGCGGTCGAGCGTCTTGTCATCGGACCGCAGCTTACGCTCGGTCGCCGTATCGGGGACCTGCTTCACGCAGACGACGATGTTCATGGCCGGTGGCCGACCTCCCGTGTTCGCGTGCGCCACCACGTTCGGTGGACGCCGGATGCATGCTGTCCAGAGTGCCAGGTGCCCCGTGAGGTCAGTGACAGCGGGTGGCGTCAAGGCTCAACGGGCCTCCCACGGACATATTACTCACGAGTAGCTTAGGCGCGAACACGCAGCTGCGGGCCGCGCCAGAGCAGCACCGCTTACACCATACCGAGCTTTATTCCGCAGCCCGTCCACGCCCCCCTCGCTGCGTGTGATCAGGCCGACAACAGGAACACCACGCTCACCACCAGCGCGGTGCCGGCGAACAGTGCCAGCGTGAACGTGCTGAGGACCGCGCTGAGCCCCAGGCAGATCCCGACCGACCCGGCGATGCCCGCGAGGTCGACGACCATCCTGGAGGTGCGGTGCGGGCGGCGGGAGAACAGCGCCACCCCCGCGTCGCCCACCACCACCAGCGCGTAGGCCGCGAGCAGGAAGAGCGCCACCTCGGGCAGCGGCTGCCAGGCGGCCGCGGCCAGCAGGGACACGAACAGCCCCGAGCCGATCACCCAGCGCCTGCGCACCTTCTCGCGGTGACGCGCCCTCGACTCCTCGACCGAGCGGCGATGCTGGTCACCCGGCCGCCACTCGCGGGTCGACAGGTGGTGCACGTCCTCGTGCCGGCGCCGCGAAGGCCTGGCGACCGGAGGTAAGGCGCGGCCGGCGTGCGGCGCTCGCACGACGCCCAGCCGGGCGCAGATCTGCGCGGCCGTCGGCCGCGCGGCCGGATCGGTGGCCAGGCACTCGCGCAACAGCGGCGCCAGCCACTCCGGCGCGCCCTCCAGGTCGGGCTCGTGGTGAACGACCCGGTAGGCGACCGCCGACACCGGCCCCAGCCCGTACGGCTGACGCCCCGTCGCCGCGTAGGCCAGCGTGGCGCCGAACGAGAACACGTCGGCCTCGGCGCCAGCCGCCCTGCCCTCCAGCACCTCGGGCGCCAGGTAGCCGGGGGTGCCGACCACCGCCCCCGAGGCGGTGACGGAGAGCGAGTCGAGCGCGCTGGCGATGCCGAAGTCGATGACCACGGGCTCGCCCTCGGTCATCATCACGTTGGCCGGCTTGAGGTCGCGGTGCACGACGCCCGCCTCGTGCACGGCGAGCAGCGCGTCGGCCAGCCCGGCGGCCAGCAGTCGCAGGTCGGCCACGGGCACCGGGACCGCGCTGAGCGGCCGGCCCTGGATGTAGCGGGTGACCAGGAAGGGGCTGGTCCCGTCGAGTGAGGCGTCGAGCACCTCGGCCACGTGCGGCCCCTCGACCCGGCGCATGGTCTCCACCTCGCGGCCCAGCCGGGCCAGCGCGCCGGCGTCGGCCGCCACATGCGGGTGCAGCACCTTGACCGCGACCGTGCGCCCCTCGGGGTCGAGCGCCAGGTGCACCTCGCCGAAACCGCCCGCGCCCAGCCGGGAGAGCAACTGGTAGGGGCCGAGACGCTCGCTCATACCCCTTAGTTTCCCCTCAGGAGCTCGCTCGGACACTCAGGACCAGGGTGACAGGAAACCCAGCCCCACCCGCTGCAGCAGGTCGTCGATCAGGCCGGTGATCAACCCGATCGTGCTGTCCTGGGCGGTTCGGGCCAGCTCCTTGATCGCGGACTCGGGAGCCCGCCAGGGCACCCACGACGTCTCCTGGCCCATCGCGAACATCACCGCGAGCAGCGCGATGGTGCCCACGCTCAGCAATGCGACCGTGGCGGCGCCGGGACTGCGCAGGACGCCCGTCAGCGTGCGGGTGACCGCCTTACGCGGCGCCCCGCCACCCGGCAGGACGAACAGCCCCGCGGTGAAGGCGCCCGCGGCCCAGGCGGCGGCGTCGTTGACGCTCATGCCCCCGCCCCAGCGCAGCACGCCCCACACGCAGACGCCGAACAGGATCGACAGCGGCACGTGCACCAGCATCACCAGCGACGCCTTGACCAGCGCCCATGGAGTGCCGACCAGCGCGAGGAGCGGGTCGGCGGCGCTGCTGCCGCGCACCTTGCGCCGCTCGACCAGGTCGCCGAAGAGGTATTCGCCCACGCGCAGCACCAGCGCCAGCGCGACGGCCACCGCGCCGACCGCGACCGGCAGCATGACCGTCAGCGCGACCAGCGCGACCAGCAGCAGCGCGCCGATGAGCTGGCTGCCCGCCGGATAGCGCCGGCGCTCGGCCGGCGGTGAGTAGGGACGTGGCTGGGCGTCCGGCTGGTGCCGCCGCTGTGCCGCAGGCGCGGGCGCGGGCGGCGGGCGGTAACCGGGCTGCGGCGCCGGGTAGCCCGCGACCCGCTGGTCGGGGCGTGGCGCGGGGGGCCGGGCCGGCATCGGCGCCGGGACGTAGGGCGGCGGCCGCTCCTCTCGGGGCCTCGGCCGGTCGTACTCGACGGGCGGCAGCAGGTCGGAGAACGTCTCCATGGCGCGGGTCCGGGACGGCAGCTTCTTGGTGCCGTCGGGCGGGGTCTCGTGGAACGAGGTGACCGACGGGTCGAGCGCCCTGGCCATCCGCAGCAGCTCCTGGGCGCTGGGCCGGGCCGCCGGCTCGACGTCGAGCGCGCGGGAGAGCCACCCGCGCAGCCAGGCCGGCGCCTTGTCGAGCTGGGCGCGGCCTTCCATGATGTTGAAGCAGACCGCCTCGAACGTGCCGGTGCCGAACGGCGGCGCGCCCGTCGCGGCGAAGAACACCGTCGAGGCCAGCGCGTGCACGTCGGCCGCCTGGGTGATCTCCGAGTCGCGGATGATCTCGGGCGCCAGATAGCCCGGCGTGCCGACGAACATCCCCGTCTGGGTCAGCCGGGTGGCGTTGACCAGGTGGGCGATGCCGAAGTCGATGACCAGCGGCTCACCGTCGACCAGCATGACGTTGGACGGCTTGAAGTCGCGGTGGATCACCTCAGCGGCGTGGATCGCGACCAGCGCCTGGCACAGCCCCTGGGTCAGTCTGATGACCTCGCGCGCCTGCAGCGTGCCGTCGGTCAGCACGGTCTCCTCGAGCGTGCGGCCGGGGGCGAAGCGGGTCACGACGTAGGGCTGGCCGCCGACGAGCTCGGCGTCGAGCACCTCGGCCACGTGCGGGCTGCGCACCCGGCGCATGGTCTCGACCTCGCGCGTCAGCCGGTCGCGGGCCTTGAGGTCGGCGGCGACGTGTGGGTGCAGCACCTTGACGGCGACCTCGCGGCCCTCGGAGTCGAGGCCGAGGTGGACGACTCCCATGCCGCCCTCGCCGATCTTGCGGACCAGGCGATAGGGGCCGAGCCGCTCTGGCGCCTGGGTGTTGCCGGTGCTCATCGCCACCTTCCCCGCGTCATCCCCCGGTGTCCCCCTTCAGTCCGTTGAGTTGCTGCACCACAGGCCCGACGTCCAGCGGAGTCCATACGGCCCTCCTCGCGTTGTCCCCGAACGTGCCGTAGGCGAAGAGCAGCGAGAGGGCGGCCACCGCCGCCAGAACTCCCGCGAGCACCATCGCACCTGTTCTCGAGGGTACGAGTGATGACAGCGATCTGCGCATCTGCCTGCCCGGCCCCTCGACTCCCGGGCCCGCGCAGACGGTCCACAGCGCCACCGCCGCCCCCCAGGCCAGAGCATTGTACGGGTCGGCGCCGAGGACCACGGTGAGCAGCAGCGTCACCGGCAGGCCGAGGATGAGCGCGTAGAGGACCAGGGCGAGCGTGATGCCGACCGACTTGGCCAGGGCCCGCGGGTAGGCGAACACCCGCACCACGTCGAGGGCCGCGGCGCCGGTCGGGCGGCGCGCGTTGAGGTCGGTCTGGGCCAGGTCGGCCGCGCGCAGCAGCACCACGACGGGGATCGCCAGCACGGCCACCAGGATCGGCGCCATGACGGCGGCCACGATCAGGATGATCAGCAGCATCGCGCCCGCCACCCCGTAGGCCCTGGAACGCTGCAGGGTCTGCCCCGGGCGCACGCCCGGAATGAACGGCTCGCGCTTGGTCCGCGGGTCGGGTGGATACTGCGGCTGCGCCGGGATGTAGGGAGGCGGCGGCTGCTGGACCGGACGCTGCGCGGGCTGCGGCGACACCGGATTGCCCCGGCCGTATTCGGGCAGGTCGGGCCGGACGCGCCGGGTGGGCACGTCGAGCGACTCTGGCGGGTCAGGTCGCACGCGCCAGGTGGGCACGTCGAGCGACTCTGGCGAGTCGGGCCGCACGCGCCGGGTGGGCACATCGGGCGACTCAGACGTGTCAGGGCGCACCCGACGGGTGGGCACGTCGGCCTCCGGCGAGAGCGGCTGCTGCCCGTGGTCGTTGACCTGCGACGGGACCTGCCACGGCTGTGACGGGCCGCTCTCGCGCTGCACCTGGCGCAGCTCCTCGGGCGTGACCCGGCGGGTCGGCCACGGGTCGCCGCCGCTCTGCTCGTGCAGCAGCGAGATGTACGGCTGGTCCGGCGGCCCCTGGCCCTGGCCGGGACCCGGCTGGGCGGGACCAGGCTGGGCGGGACCAGGCTGGGCCGGGCGCTGCTGGTCGGAGACAGGCGGACCCTGGTTGAGCAGGCTCTGCGGCGGAGTCAGGCTGGGCGGCGGCGTGAAGCGGCCGTCGTGGCCGTCGACGAGCCGCCTCGGCGTCATGGGCGGCGTCGAGATGTCGTAGGCCGGCTTGTCCGCGAGCGGCTGCGGCGCCCCCGGCTCGGGCCGGTCGGGGCGCGGCACGGTGGAGATCTCGTCGGGCACATCGCCCCGCTGCAGGGGGAGCATCCGGGCGGTCTGCTCGGCCAGCTCCGCCGCCTTGGGGCGCTTGGCCGGGTTGCGCTGGAAGGCGGCCTTGAGCAGCGGCTGCAGGGCCGCGGGAGCCGCGCTGACGTCGGCCTTGCCCGCGGTGATGTTGTAGAAGATCATCTCCAGCGTGCCCTTGCCGAAGGGCGGCTGGCCGGTGCCGGCGTAGAGCAGGGTGCCCGCCCAGGCGTGGACGTCGACCTCGGGCCCCGCCTCCTGCCCCTCGATGATCTCGGGGGCGAGGTAGCCGGGGGTGCCGATGAACATGCCGGTCTGGGTCAGCCGGGTCGCGTCGACCGCCTGGGCGATGCCGAAGTCGATGAGAACGGGATCGCCGTCGAGGATGAGCACGTTGCCGGGCTTGAGGTCGCGGTGGATGACGCCGACGGAGTGGACGGCGGCCAGCGCCGTCGCCACGCCATACGCGATCTTGACCAGCGCCGGGAGGTCGAGCGGGCCGTCGTCCTTGATGATCTCGTCGAGCGGACGGCCGGGGACGTAACGCGTGACGATGTACGGGCGATGACCCGTCACGTCGGCGTCGAGCACTTCGGCGATGTATTTGCTGCGGACCCGGCGCATGGTCTCGACCTCGCGCGAGAGCCGCCGCCTGGCGACCTCGTCACCGGCGACCTCCGCGCGCAGGACCTTGACCGCCACCTGCCGGCCCGCAGGGTCGACGGCCAGGTGGACGACACCCATGCCGCCTTCGCCGAGCCGCCTGAGCAGCCGGTAAGGGCCGAGTCGGTCATCGTTCATGGCATGAAGCACCATATCGGCTTAATCCCCGCCCACGAGATGAACCATGAGGCCACATTCCCACTCGTACAACGTCCAGATCGGGGCCATCGGTTTCCCCATCCACGGTCTCAAATTGGCCACGACTCGAGCTCTCGCGCTCAGGTCGCCAGGGTCAGCACCTCCGCGCCCTTCAGCCGTGCCAGCGCGGCACCGGAGACGGCGAGCTTGGATCGCCGCAGGCCGCTGCCGATGACCACCCTGGCGTGCTCGGCGACGTTGGTGTCGACGAGGATCGGCCAGTCGCCGGGCAGGCCGATCGGGGTGATGCCGCCGTATTCCATGCCGGTGAGCTCCACGGCCCGCTCCATCGGGGCGAAGCTCGTCTTGCGCGCGTCGAGATGCCGGCGCACCACGCCGTTGACGTCGACCCGCATCGTCGCCAGCACCATGCAGGCGGCGTAGCGCGTCTCGCCGCCCCGCCTGGCGGCGACGACCACGCAGTTGGCCGACTCGTCGAGACCGACGCCGTAGCGCTCGCAGAACGCCGCCGTGTCGGCCAGCTCGGGGGCGATCTCGGCCACCTCCACGGTGTCGTCGAGCAGGCCGATGGCCTGTGCCACCGGCTCGGCCAGCAGGTCGGCCCGCTCGGTCGCGGGCCCCCAGTGCAACGTCATCCCATCTCCTCGCTCGCTCTCCCAGGACCCTATGCCGGTCACGGGAGTGGCGGGCATGACGTCACGAGGAGTGCATCACCCGTTCGTGCAGCTGGGTGACGGCACTGCGAGCCGACTCCATGGATCCCGCCTGCCAGGCGATCAGGTGGGTGAGCCAGTCGCCCGCGAAGTAGACCCTTCCGCTGGGACGTTGCAGAAGAGTGAAGGACGAATCAATGACCGGCCAGCGCACCCAGCCGCCCTGGATGTGCTCCTGGCGATCCCAGGCGATCGAGACGCTCGACAGCAGGCCGGTGCGGTACTTCTCGCCGTGGATCTTCTTGCCCTGGGTGAGGGCGCGGCCCCTGCGGTCCTCCGGGGTGAGCGCGCCGTACAGCTCGGCCTGCTCGGCGATGTTGTAGTAGCCGACCAGCAGGCCGCGCTCGGCGTGGTAGTCGTGGGACGGGTACCAGATGTGCGTGATGTCGAGGTCGGTCTCGGTGATGCCGCCGTAGATCCGGTCTTCGAGCTCCCACCAGCGGGTGCCGTACTCCAGGCCCATCTTGCCGGTGGCGGTCGGCACGGGCGTGTTGAGCGCGGCGGTGATCTGGGGGCCCAGGTTGTGCGGGATCCGGGCGAGCAGGTGGGGCGGGAGGGCGGCGACGCAGTAGTCGGCCTTGATCCGGCCGCCGTCCCAGGTGACCTCGACGCCGTCGTCCAGCGTGGTGATGCCGGTGACGCGGGCGCCGGTCCTGATCCGGTCCTGGCCCACGGCCTCGGCCAGCTTGGTGACGATCGCGTCCATGCCGCCGACCGGCTGGAACATCGGCGTGGCCTGCTCGTGGCCGAAGTCGTTGGTGATCGCGCGGCCGGTGCCTGCGGCGAGGACCTCGCGCAGGGAGCCGGGCAGGGCAATGGGGATGCCGGTGTCGAGTCCCGGATATTTCACGAAACCGCGCCGGGGCGAGCCGTCGTAGTCGAGCTTGGCGCCCAGGTCGCCGAACCTGCGCAGGAAGTCGAGGAGCCGTTCCCGGTCGTCCTTGGTCAGCTTCCGGTCGAGTGCGCCGGTATCTGTCGCTTTAGCGAGCAGTTCGGCGACATATCCGTACATGTCGGCTCGGGCGGTACGGGCCCGCACGGTCCGCCCGTTCGTGTGCACGTACGCCTGCGCGTTGTTGTTGACGAAGGTCTCGATCGGGATGCCCAGTTCCCGGCAGTAGTCCATGGCGAGCATCCACGGCGCGAGCCGGGCCGGACCGGCGTTGAAGTACACGCCCTCCCCGAACGTGACCTCCTGAGCCGGGCCGTTCAGCTCCGTCAGCCGGTCGCCGCCGCGCAGCGTCAGGTTGCGGCCCCCGGCCTTGGGCCTCGCCTCCAGCAGCGTGCAGTCGTAGCCGGCCTTGCCCAGCTCGTAGGCCGCGGTCAGCCCGGCCACCCCGGCGCCGAGGATCACCACCGTGGACGCCGCCCTGCCGCGCAGCGAGAAGTCACCCGCCCTGGGCGGGTCGAACGTCTTGTCCTGCTCGGCCGGCGCCAGGCCGAGGGCGCCCATGGCGGCGTACATCGCGCCCGCGCCGCCGACCGCCCCGATCCCGACGAGCAGCCCTCGCCGGGTCAGCACAGCCCCTTCCATCACCGCACCTCCTGTGGCCTGTCAGCCGTAGGGACCACTGCCACAGGCGACCTGGCCGCCGATCGTGGCGAAGATCCCCAACAGCGCCATGATCTGGGTGAAGTCGTCGGTGGTGAACTCGATGTGCCGGGCTCCGGCCGTCTTCACGCCGGGGACGAGCGCCACGGCGGCCGCGATGGCGGTCGAGTTCCACTCCACCCCCAGCGTGTACGGCGGAGCCAACCGATAGGGCGTGAAGTCGGTCAACCGGTTGAGCGCCCTGACCATGCCCTCACGGATTCGGCCCTGGGCGACGCTCGGCGGCAGCAGCTCGGCCGAGAACTTGTCGATCCCCTTCTTGACCGCCACGGTCTCGACGTCGCCGAGCAGCTCGCGCGCCTCCTCGCCGACGGCCTCGTCCCCGGTCACCAGCACGACCGGCACCCCGTGGAACCCGGCGCAGGCCGCGACCAGCCGGGTCTCACCGCACACCTCGCCGTTCAGGTAGACGTTCTGGATCTCCTTGCCCATCCAGGTGTGGTTGAGCACGCCATGCGGCACGCCCGCGCGGGCGTGGTAGCCCACGAAACCCGCCGCCTGGAACGACCCGTCGACTCCCTGGGCCATCCGCTGGGCCTTGCCCGGGCCGCGGATCAGGGTGGCGCGCGGGTCGAGCAGGTCGATCCGCAGGTTCTTGGTCGAGCCGTGCGCGTCGTTGACCAGCACCGTGCCCGCCCCGGCGGCGAACGCGCCTTCGACGGCGGCGTTGGCGTCGGCGGTCATGAGCTCGCAGCCCCGGTCGTAGCCGCGCTTGCCGGCGTGCATCTCCTCGGGGTCGGTGAGCCCGGTAACGCCCTCCATGTCGACCGACAGGTAGACCTTCATCGTCCCCGCTCCCATCGCCGCCGCTCCCATCGCCCACGCTCCCCGGTCACGAGCCCCACGTCTCCACCCGGCGCCGCTCGTCGTCCGTCATGAACCCGACCTTCGCCGCCATGAACGCCGCCGCCTGGTCGCGCCACGCGGCCGGAATCTCGTCGATCGCGGGCGGGTAGCAGTGGTCGAGCCAGCCGGTGGACTCCTCGCTGACGTCGAAGTACTCGAGCGTCTTGGCGAACAGAGTGTGTTCGATGCCGGGCACCCGCGCCAGGCCGTACTCGATCATCTCCTGGCCGCCGTAGGGCGGCGGCTTGAACCACTTGCGGGCCGGCGCGCGGTCGGCGGTGATGGGCGTGTCGAGCGGGCGCCGCTCGACGGCGGCCTGGATCAGCTCCTTGTACAGGCACTTGCCACACTCGCGGCACGGGCCGTCGGTGCCGCGCAGGCACCACCGGACGTGCTCCTTGAGGTCGGAGCCGAGCGCCAGCCGCATGGTGACGGCCTCGCTCACGCCGCCGACCGGCAGCACGATGTGCATCCCGGCGGACGCGAACAGCCGCCCCCACCTCCCGTGCGGCGCCCACAGGTCGTTGTCGGGCGTGTAGCGGTGCAGGTAGCGGCCGCCGCCGAGCCAGCGCGAGCCCATCTCGTAGCCGAACCCGAGCCCGCCCAGGTCGAGCCGGTCGGCCAGGAGCAGCGCGCCGGCCGCCACGGCGTGGTGCTCGGGGTAGCCGGGCCGGGGCTCGGCCAGGGTGTATTCCAGGTCGGACTCGACGATCGTGAGCTCCCGGCCGGTCCGCCGGGCCAGCTTGGCCAGCACGTCGGAGCGGTAGTGCGGCCACCGGTTGGGCACCCGGCGGTGCGGCACGCGCCGGAAGTGCACGAACGGGGCCTCGGGATAGACGCTCGCGGCGGCCACCGAGTCGGCCCCGCCGCTGTAGGAGATGGCCAGCCTGGCTCCGTCGGGCCGGGGCTCGGCGCCCACGGGCCCGGCCTCGACCCCCCAGCCGTCGTGCAGCGCGGCGGCCACCTCGGCCGAGATGGCCCGGTCGAAGGTGATCCGCCTGCGAGTCCAGGGGGCCACGACGGTCCACGCGGCGACGGCGAACAGGTCGGGGTGCGCGTCGGCCGGCGCGCCGGAGATGACGCACGAGTTGGTCGCCAGCTTGACGGGGTGCCCGTCGGAGGCGTGGCCGGTGATCTCGTCCTCGGCGCCGAGGCGGAATGTCAGCTCGCCGCCCGTCCACGTCACACGCACGGCCGCTCCCGCGACAGGGGGGCGCCCTGCTCGGCCGGGCCGGCGGGCGCGAGGCGGGACCGGAGGTCGTCGATGGCCTGCCAGACGAGGACCTCGTTCTGCAGGACGCCGTCCAGGGCCTTGGCGGTCTCCTGGGCGAGGCGGTGCGTGTCGTCGATCCTGGCCTTGCCGGGTGACGGGCCGGCGGGGCGCGCCTTGGCGTTGCGCAGGCGTTCGACCTCGGCCTGCAGGGTCACCACCTCGCGGCGGAGGGTCTTCACCTCCCAGAGCGCGTCCCTGATGTCCTGACGGTGATCCGCTATGGAGATGTAGCGGGAGTCGAACCACGTGCGCACGGCCTTACGCAGCCGCGCGGGGACCAGGACGCGCATCATGAGACGCCACCATAGTGGCAAACTCCCCCTTGTAATGACGGAGTCCCCGAACGGCAACCAAGCGCTATAAATCCAGTCAGCTCATGCTTTTATGTCCTCATCCAAACCGGGTGTCGACGAGCCGTCAGCGGCCGGTGAACGTGGGCTTGGACTTCTCCGCGAAGGCGGTCATGCCGATCTTGGCGTCGTCGGTGGCGAAGAGGCCGGAGAAGTGGAGGCGCTCGATCTCCAGGCCGGTGTCGAGATCGGCCTCCAGCCCCCGGTCCACCGCCTGCTTGGCCGCGCGCAGGGCCATCGCGGGCCCGCCCGCGAAGGTGGCCGCCCATTCCAGGGCGGCCTTGTGCACCTCGGCGTCGGGCACCACCCGGTCGACCAGGCCGATGGCGAGCGCCTCGGCCGCCGTGACGTGGCGGCCGCTGAAGATGAGGTCCTTGGCCCGGGCCGGGCCGATCAGGCGGGGCAGCCGCTGGGTGCCGCCCGCGCCGGGGATGATGCCGAGCTGGATCTCCGGTTGGCCGAGCTTGGCCGACTCGCCGGCCAGCCGGAAGTCGGCGCACAGGGCGAGCTCGCAGCCGCCGCCCAGCGCGTAGCCGGTGATGGCGGCGATGACCGGCTTGCCGATGCGGGCCACGGCGGTGAAGCAGTCCTGGAGGGTGCGGGAGTGGAGTGACATGTCGGCGTAGGACATGCCGGCCATCTCCTTGATGTCGGCCCCCGCCGAGAAGACGCGCTCGCCGCCGTAGACGACCACCGCGCGCACGCCGGGATCGGCGTCGACCTCGCGGGCCGCCTCTCCGATCTCCCGCTGGACCTGAGCGTTGAGAGCGTTCATCTTCGGACGATCGAGCCTGATGGTGGCGATCTGGTCAACTGTCTCTACGCGTACGAACTCACCCATGGTCGGAACATTACAAGAGCACCTCGACACGACGCGGGCGGCGTACCAGGTCCATCAGACCGGCCCGCGCCGGTCGCCGGTCACGAGCGACGGCAGGTGTCCACCAGGGGGCGTCAACTGCTGAAAAAAACCTTCGTAAAGGTCTCGTCGAGGAAGGAAAATGTTGAGACGCTGACTGCTGTCACGCCCCCCAGCAGTCAAGGAGCGGTACATGCGCAGAGCGTTGACGATCGCGGTTGTCGCCTGCCTCCCCTTAGTCAGCCTCACCGCCGCGACCTCCTCGGCGCGAGCCGCCGAGCCCGGCGACCGGCAGCAGGCGTTCGCGGCCGCGGCCGCGGAGTTCAAGGTGCCGGAGAGCGTGCTGCTCGGCGTCTCCTACCTGGAGTCACGCTGGGACGCGCACGCCGGGCAGCCGAGCAACAACGCCGGCTTCGGCCCCATGCACCTGACCGACGCGGCGGCCTACACCGGGTCCAACCACCACGATCCCGACGAGGAGGATCCGCGCGGCGACGACAGCCGCCCGGCGGCCGGGCCCGCCGCGACTCCCGCCCCGGCGGAGCTCCCCTCCTCGCTGCGGACCATGGAGAAGGCCGCCGAACTCACCGGCGAGACACGCGAGACGCTGCGCTCGGACGCCGCCGCCAACATCAGGGGCGGCGCGGCGCTGCTCGCCGACCACCAGAAGGCGCTCGGCGCGCCGCTGAGCGACGATCCCGGCGAGTGGTACGGCGCCGTCGCCAAGTACTCCGGCGCCGAGGAGGCCGAGGCGGCCAAGGCGTTCGCTGACGAGGTCTACGCCACGATCGAGGCCGGCGAGGAGCGGGTCACCGACGACGGGCAGCGGGTCAGGCTGGCCCCCGTCCCCCGCCTCGGCAGGGTCGAGAAGTGGCTGGAGAAGCTGGGCCTGCGCCACGCCCGCCGGGACGGCGTGGAGTGCCCCCCGACGATCTCCTGTGAGTGGATCCCGGCGGGCTACGCGGAGCTGCCGGGCGGCGGCTACGGCAACCACGACCTGGCCGACCGGCCGAAGTCCCAGAAGATCGACTACATCGTCATCCACGACATGGAGGGCTACTTCGGCCCGTCGATCGGCCTGGTGGAGAACCCCGCCTACCGGGCCAGCTGGCACTACTCGCTGCGCTCCACCGACGGGCACATCGCCCAGCACATCAAGACCAGGCACGTGGGCTGGCAGGCCGGCAACTGGTACGTCAACGCCAAGTCCGTCGGCCTGGAGCACGAGGGATTCCTGGCCGAGGGCCACACCTGGTACACCGAGGCGATGTACCGCACGTCGGCCAAGCTCGTGCGCTACCTGGCGCTGCGCCACGGCGTGCCGCTCGACCGGGCGCACATCATCGGCCACGACAACGTGCCCGGCACCATCCCCAGCACGGTCCGCGGCATGCACGAGGACCCGGGCCCGTTCTGGGACTGGGCGCACTACATGAAGCTGCTCGGCGCGCCCCTTCACCCGTTCGGCGGCCCGAACTCCGGCAGCGTCATGATCAGACCCGACTTCGCGACCAACAAGCCGTACTTCTACGGCTGCGACCGCAAGAACCCGGAGGCCGCCTGCCCGCCGCTCCCCGCGCACACCGTGTGGCTGCGCACCGAGCCGCGCGCGGACGCGCCGCTGGTCAAGGACATCGGCAAGCACCCCACCGGCGAGTCCCTCTACAGCGTGTACGACCACAGCGCGCGGGCCAGCACCGGCCAGCGCTTCGCGGTGGCCGGCCGCCAGGGCGACTGGACGGCGATCTGGTATCTCGGCCAGAAGGCGTGGTTCCACAACCCGGCCGCCGCGCCGACCGCCGTCCCGTCGATGGGGCTCGTGGTGACGCCCAGGCCCGGCCTGGAGACGGTCCCTGTGTACGGCAGGGCCTACCCGGAGCAGGAGGCCTACCCCGAGGGCATCCCCTACCAGGCGATCACCCCGCTGCAGTACACGTTCGCGGCGGGCGAGAAGTACACGCTGTCCGGACCCGCGGCGGCGGAGTACTACCGGGCCGTCACCTTCGACCCGGCCGGCCACACCGTGGTCCGGGGCAAGACGAGGTATCTGCAGATCCAGTTCGGGCACCGGATCATGTTCGTCAAGGCTGACGACGTGCGGGTGATGTTCGCCGGGTGAACTCCTTGACGGCGCGCCTGGTGCTCTGCAGCGCCTCCTGGGAGGAGTCGAACGTGCGCTGGGCGACGCCGACGAACACGCAGTCGACCACGAGGAGCTGGCTGATGCGGCTGGCCAGGGCGCCGGGACGGAACTCCGTCTCGCGCCCGGCCGAGATCAGCACGTGCTCGGCCAGCTCCGCGATGGACGAGCGGGGGTTGTTGGTGATCGCGACCGTGGTCGCGCCGGCCTCCCCCGCCCTCGTCAGCGGCTCGATCACGTCGGGCGTCTCACCCGACGTGCTGATGCCGATCGCCACGTCGCCGGGCTTGAGCAGCACGGCGCTGGTCAGCGCCAGGTGGGCGTCCTGGAAGGCGTGGCTGGACAGCCCGATGCGCAGCAGCTTCTGGGCCACGTCCTCGGCGACCAGGCCGGAGGCGCCCACCCCGTAGGCGTCGATCCGCCTGGCCGCGGTGATGGCGTCGACGACCAGGCCGAGCCGCTCGGAGGTGAGCTGGGCGACCGTGTCGTTGATGGCCTCGGACTCGGCCCTGGCGACCTTCTGGATGACCTCGGACAGCGGGTCGTCGGGGGCCAGGTCGCCGGGCACCAGCCGGTCGGGCTGGGCCGCCGCCGCGGCCAGCGCCAGCCGGAGCTGGGGATAGCCGGCGAAGCCCAGCAGCCTGGCCGTCCGCACGATCGTGGCCTCGCTGGTGCCGGACGCGGCGGACAGCTCGGTGATGGTGCTCCGCGCCACCGTCGCGGGATCTTCGAGGATCAGGCGGGCGACGGTCTGCGCGGCGGGCGTCAATGACGGCAGCACACCTCGGACCGTGGCCACCAGATTGTCGGCCCGCAGGCCGTTGCCGCTGTCGTCCACGCTTTCGATTATGCCGTTGCGTCAAGCTCGGTCACGCAGGGCGAGCTCATCTCCGGCGTGATCACCTCAACGTGCCGTTGGTCATCCCGGCCGGCTCCTCGGGCACGACGACCAGCCCCAGCTCGGCGGGCGAGGCGGCGATCTCGTGGAACGGCACCGCGCGCACCGTGTAGCCGAACGCCCCCGTGCGGTCGAGCGGGACCGTCCCCGAGTAGTGGGCCCGGCCGTCGTCGTCGACGTCGTCGGCCGCCAGCGTGAGGTAGCCAGGACGCAGCAGCTCGTCGTGCGGCCCTACCCTGCCGTAGACCACCTGGACCAGCACGTCACCGGGCTCCAGGTCGCCGAGCGCGATGGTGGCGCGCAGCTCCAGGCCGGCGCCCACCTCGGGGGCGTCGCCGACGCCCGAGGTCTCGACGTGCTCCACCCGCACGCCCGGCCACGCCTTGGTGACGCGCAGCCGCCAGGCGGCGAACGCCTTGGCGGCGGCGTAGGAGTCGGCCGACAGCAGGCGGGCCGCCTTGGCGGCCGGGGTGTAGAGGTCGACGACGTAGTCGCGGAGCATCCGTGTGGCCAGCACCTTGGGCCCGAGGGAGGTCAGCGTGTGCTTGACCATCTCCAGCCACCGGCGCGGCGGCCCGTCGCCGGCCCGGTCGTAGAACCTGTCGGCCACCTCGTGCTCGATCAGATCGTAGAGCCCGGCCGCCTCCAGCTCGTCACGCCGGTCGGGATCGACGACCCCGTCGGCGGTGGGGATGGCCCAGCCGTTGGTGCCGTCGAACCACTCGTCCCACCAGCCGTCGCGGATGGACAGGTTGAGGCCGCCGTTGAGCGCCGACTTCATGCCCGAGGTGCCGGACGCCTCCAGCGGGCGGAGCGGGTTGTTGAGCCAGACGTCGCACCCTTGGACCATGAACTGGGCCAGGGCCATGTCGTAGTCGGGCAGGAAGACGATGCGGTGGCGGACGTCGGCCTGGTCGGTGAACGTGACGATCTGCTGGATCAGCTTCTTGCCGCCCTCGTCGGCGGGGTGCGCCTTGCCCGCGATCACGATCTGGACGGGCTTGTCGGCGTCGAGCAGCAGGCTCCTCAGCCGGTCGGCGTCGCTCAGCATCAGCGTGAGCCGCTTGTAGGACGGCACCCGCCGGGCGAACCCGATGGTCAGCACGCCGGGGTCGAGCGCGTCGTCGATCCAGCCGAGCTCGGCGTCGGAGGCGCCGCGGGCGCGCCAGGAGGCGCGCAGCCGGGCCCTGGCCGCTTCGACCAGCCGGCGGCGGAACGTGCGCCTGATGTCCCAGATGTCGGCGTCGGAGACCTTCTGGATGCCCTCCCAGCCGCGCGCCCGCTCGATCAGCGACGGCAGCTCGCGCCCGGCCAGCTCCATCAGCTCGCGGCCGACCCAGGTGGGCGCGTGGACGCCGTTGGTGATCGAGCCGATCGGCACCTCGTCGAGGTCGAACCCCGGCCAGAGGTCCTTGAACATCTCGCGGCTGACCTCGCCGTGCAGCTCGGACACGCCGTTGACGCGCTGGGCCAGGCGCATGCCCATGATGGCCATGTTGAACCGGCCCGGGTCTGCCTCGGCGCCGAGGGCGAGGATGCGCTCCACCGGCACGGTCGGCCAGGCGTTGCCGCCGCCGAACTGCCGCTCGATCATGTCGACGGGAAACCTGTCGATGCCGGCGGGCACCGGCGTGTGGGTGGTGAACACCGTGCCGGCCCGGACGACTTCGAGCGCCTCGTCGAACGACAGGCGGGCCTCGGTCAGCTCGCGGATGCGTTCGAGGCCGAGGAAGCCGGCGTGTCCCTCGTTGGTGTGGAAGACCTCGGGGTCGGCGTGCCCGGTGACGCGGCAGTAGGCGCGGATCGCCCGCACACCGCCCACGCCGAGCAGGAGCTCCTGCATGAGCCGGTGGTCGGTGCCGCCACCGTAGAGCCGGTCGGTGACATCGCGGGCCGCGGTGTCGTTGTCGGCCACGTCGGAGTCGAGCAGCAGCAGCGGGACCCGGCCCACCTGGGCCACCCAGAGCTGCGCGTGCAGCACGCGGTCGCCGGGCAGGCCGACGCGGATCTTGACCGGGGTGCCGTCGTCCTCCTTGAGCAGGGCGAGGGGCAGCCCGCCCGCGTCGAGCGACGGGTAGTGCTCCAGTTGCCAGCCCTCGGGCGAGAGCGACTGGGTGAAGTAGCCGTGGCGGTAGAGCAGGCCGACGGCGAGGATCGGCACGCCGAGGTCGCTGGCGGCCTTGAGGTGGTCTCCGGCCAGGATCCCGAGACCGCCCGAATACTGCGGGAGCGGGGCGGCGATGCCGTACTCGGGGGAGAAGTAGGCGATGGCCCGTGCCGCGTCGGGCAGCGTTTGGTACCACTTCGGGGAGCCCATGTATTCGCGCAGGTCGTCGGCGGCGTCGGCGAGCCGCCGCAGGAAGCGGCGGTCGGCGGCCAGCTCGGCCAGGCGGCGGGGGTCGACGGCGCCCAGCAGGGCGACCGGGTCGTGCCCGACCTGCTCCCACAGCAGCGGATCGACCTCGGCGAACAGGTCTGTGGTCTCCGGATGCCAGGACCAGCGCAAATTGTGCACCAGCTCGCCGAGTGCGGCCAGTTCTGCTGGCAGGACGGTGCGGACGGTAAACCGGCGGATTGCTCTCACGTTTTTGCACCCTATGGGCTAGGAGGGACCTCTGAGACCCTCACCCTCAGCAAGGACGTTCAAACCCCTTCCCCGGATGAAGCATGAAGAGCGACTATTGGGGCAACTTCCACCATTGTCGGTTCTCCCGGGGACACGGGAGGTCTATCCGCTGCTGCCCATAATTTACATGCAAGGATCGTTCCTGCCACGGAAGCCTCCGGCGGTACCGAGTGTCCCGCCGCAACCTTGAAATGCGATGATCGGAAGAATTCCCATCACGGACGTCCACCCCGTCGTCGATTGCGGGCAATGGCCCGCCAAGGCGGTCGCCGGCGAGACCTTCGAGGTCTCGGCGACCGTGTTCAGAGAGGGTCACGACGCCGTGGCCGCGGGTGTGGTGCTCACCGCGCCCGACGGGCAGCGTGGCAGGCTGAGACGGATGCGCGAACACGCGCCGGGCACCGACCGGTGGTGCGTCGACGTGTGCCTGCCCACCGAGGGCGACTGGCTGTTCCGGGTCGAGGCCTGGAGCGACCCGATCGCCACCTGGCTGCACGACGCCGAGATCAAGATCCCGCGCGGCATGGACGTCGACCTCATGTGCGAGGAGGGCGCCCGGCTGTTCGAGCGCGCCGCCAAGGCGGTCCGGCAGGCCGACTGCCCGGCCTCGATCGGGCACACCACCCCGCGGGCGCGCAACGGGCACACCCCGGTCCGGCCGGGCACCGCCCGGACGTCCGCGCAGGCCAGGACGGGTGACGGCGAGAGCGCGTGCGGGCACCGGGCCGCGCTGCTGACGATCGCGGCCACCCTGCGCGACGAGGATCTCGACCCGCGCGCCCGGCTGTCCATCGCGCAGCTGCCCGAGACCGCGAGCCTGCTGGACGCCCACCCGCTCCGCGACCTGGTCACCAGGTCACGGCCGCGGAAGATCAGGGTCGACCGGCGCCGGGCCCTGTACGGCTCGTGGTACGAGTTCTTCCCCAGGTCGGAGGGGGCGATCGTCAGCGAGTCGGGCGTCTCCAAGTCCGGCACCCTGCAGACGGCGGCCAAGCGGCTGCCGGCCATCGCCAGGATGGGCTTCGACGTCGTCTACCTTCCGCCGATCCACCCGATCGGCGAGACGTTCCGCAAGGGCCGCAACAACACGCTGAGCCCCGAGCCCGACGAGCCCGGCTCGCCGTGGGCGATCGGCGGCGAGGACGGCGGGCACGACGCGATCCATCCCGACCTGGGGACGATCGAGGACTTCGACCTGTTCGTCGGCCGCACCCGTGAGCTGGGCATGGAGGTCGCGCTCGACCTGGCCCTGCAGTGCTCCCCCGACCATCCGTGGGTCAAGGAGCACCCCGAGTGGTTCACCATCCGGGCCGACGGGACCATCGCGTACGCCGAGAATCCGCCGAAGAAATATCAGGACATTTACCCAATCAACTTCGACAAAGATCCCGAAGGGGTCTACGCCGAGGTCAAGCGGGTGGTGCGGCACTGGATGGATCACGGGGTGCGGATCTTCCGGGTGGACAATCCGCACACCAAGCCGGTGGCGTTCTGGGAGCGGCTGCTGGCCGACGTCCATTCGTCCGATCCCGATGTGATCTTCCTGGCCGAGGCGTTCACCCGGCCGCCGATGATGCGCATGCTGGCCAAGATCGGATTTCACCAGTCCTACACGTACTTCACCTGGAAGAACTCCAAGTACGACGTCGAGACCTATCTGTCGGAGCTGGCGCACGAGACGTCGGACTACCTGCGGCCCAACCTGTTCGTCAACACGCCGGACATCCTGCACGAGTACCTCCAGAACGGCGGGCTTCCGGCGTTCAAGATCCGGGCCGTGCTGGCCGCGGTGGCCTCACCGACATGGGGGGTCTATTCAGGGTACGAACTTTCGGAGAACATTCCGGTACGCCCGGGAAGTGAAGAATATCTAGATAGCGAGAAATATCAGTACAGACCTCGCGATTGGGCCACAGCCGAGCACGAAGGCCGCAGTCTGGCGCCTTTCATCACGCACCTCAATTTGTTTCGAAGAGCACACCCGGCACTACAGGAATTGCGTAATCTACGGTTCCACAGGGTCGACCAACCGGACATCGTCTGCATTTCCAAGCGACTCCCGGGCGCCTACGACCCGGCCACACGAAGGCACGGGATGGGCGACGTCGTTCTGGCGGTCATCAATCTCGACCCCCACCACACCCACGAGGCGACGGTCGAGCTCGATCTGCCGGCGCTCGGTCTCGACTGGAACGCGGAGTTCGTCGTCGACGATGAGCTGTCCGGCGAGTCGTATCGTTGGCGGCAGAGCAACTATGTGCGCCTTGACCCCCATATCCAGCCAGCCCATGTCCTCACCGTACGAGCCGCGCCACGGTAGACCAGAATTCAGCGGGGAGTCTTCAACGTGTGTGTCAGCGCCTCCCTCATGAGCCTCGCAAGGAGGGGTTCATGAGCTCCACACCCATTCCCAACGCCTTCGACGAAGAAAAGCCTCGCGATCCCTACTGGTACAAACGCGCGGTCTTCTACGAAGTGCTGATCAGGGGTTTCGCCGACTCCAACGGAGACGGCACCGGCGACATCAAGGGCCTGATCGACAAGCTCGACTACCTTCAGTGGCTCGGCGTCGACTGTCTGTGGCTGCTGCCCCTGTACGAGTCGCCGCTGCGTGACGGCGGCTATGACATCGCCGACTTCATGAAGATCCTGCCGGAGTTCGGCGATCTGGGGGACTTCGTGAAGCTGGTCGACGAGGCCCACAAACGCGGCATGCGGGTCATCGCCGATCTCGTCATGAACCACACCAGCGACGCCCACCCCTGGTTCCAGGCCTCGCGGCACGACCCGGAGGGGCCGTTCGGCGACTTCTACGTCTGGGCCGACAGCGACACGGGCTACTCCGACGCCCGCGTCATCTTCATCGACACCGAGACGTCCAACTGGACCTACGACCCGGTGCGCGGCCAGCACTACTGGCACCGGTTCTTCCACCACCAGCCCGACCTCAACTACGAGAACCCGGACGTCCAGGACGCCATGCTCGAGGTGCTGCGCTTCTGGCTGGACCTCGGCATCGACGGGTTCCGGCTGGACGCGGTGCCCTACCTGTTCGAGGAGGAGGGAACCAACTGCGAGAACCTCCCCCGCACCCACGAGTACCTCAAGCGGGTGCGCAAGGAGGTCGACCGGATCTACCCCGACCGGGTCCTGCTCGCCGAGGCCAACCAGTGGCCGACCGACGTGGTGGAGTACTTCGGCGATCCGGTGGGCGGCGGCGACGAGTGCCACATGGCCTTCCACTTCCCGCTGATGCCGCGCATCTTCATGGCCGTACGCAGGGAGTCGCGCTACCCCATCTCCGAGATCCTGGCCCAGACGCCCAAGATCCCGGAGCACTGCCAGTGGGGCATCTTCCTGCGCAACCACGACGAGCTGACGCTCGAAATGGTGACCGACGAGGAACGCGACTACATGTACACCGAGTACGCCAAGGACCCGCGGATGCGGGCCAACGTCGGCATCCGGCGCCGGCTCGCGCCGCTGCTGGAGAACGACCGCAACCAGATCGAGCTGTTCACCGCGCTGCTCCTGTCGCTGCCCGGCTCGCCGGTGCTCTACTACGGCGACGAGATCGGCATGGGCGACAACATCTGGCTCGGCGACCGCGACGGCGTGCGCACCCCCATGCAGTGGGACCCCGACCGCAACGCCGGGTTCTCCGACTGCGACCCCGGCCGCCTCTACCTGCCGGTGATCATGGACCCGATCTACGGCTACCAGGGGCTCAACGTCGAGGCCCAGCAGCGGAACAACGGCTCGCTGCTGCACTGGACGCGGCGCATGATCGAGATCCGCAAGCGGCACCCGGTGTTCGGGCTGGGTGAGTTCGCCGAGCTCAACTCCTCCAACCCGAGCGTGCTGGCGTTCGTCCGAGAGCTGGGAGACGACCGGATGCTGTGCGTCAACAATCTCTCGCGGTTCCCGCAGCCGGTGGAGCTCGACCTGCGCAGATTCGTCGGTGTCTCGCCTGTCGAGACGATGGGCGGCGTCCCATTTCCGGCAATTGGCGAACTTCCGTATCTTTTGACGCTCCCAGGGCATGGGTTCTACTGGTTCACCCTCCCGCCGGCGATCACCCAGGAGGAGTAAGACGTGCTTGACGAGCTCCTTGTCGCATGGATCGGTCATCAACGCTGGTTCGGCGGCAAGGGGCGCCCGATCGACCGATTGTCGGTCGAATCGGATGTCGAGCTGACCCCCGGGCTCCGGCACCTGATCGTGGCCGTGTGGCAGGAGGGCTCGCGAGACCGCTACCAGATCCTGCTCGGCCAGCGCTACGACCTGCCGGACCGCCTTGAGCACGCGGTGATCGGCCAGTTCCACGACTGGCTCCTGTACGACGCCGTGCACGACTACGAGCTCACCGGCTGGCTGCTCGACGGCATGGCCGGCGACGAGGACCGCGGCGACCTGCGGATGCGCCACACGCCAGGCGTCACCATCGACACCTCCCAGCGCAGCCTCGTGCTCGGCGCCGAACAGTCCAACACCTCGCTCGTGTACGGCGACGCCTACATCTGCAAGCTGTTCCGCCGCCTGATCCCCGGGATCAATCCCGAGCTGGAGGTCGTCGCCGCCCTGGCCGCCCGGAACGCCCCGCACATCGCGCAGCCGTACGGATGGATCGAGTGCGACCTCGACGGGACACCCACCACGCTGGCGTTCATGCAGCGGTTCCTGCCCAACGCCAACGACGGCTGGGACCTCGCGCTCGCCAGCGTCCGCGACCTGTACAACTCGGCGCCCGGCATCGACGCCGCCGAGGCGGGCGGCGATTTCGCCGCCGAGTCCCGCCGGCTCGGCGCGGCCACCGCCCGGGTCCACCACGAACTGGCCGAGGCCTTCCCCACGGACGTCATCGAGACGCACGAGGTCAAGCGGATGGCCGAGGGTTTCCGGCGCAGGCTCGGCCGGGCCGTGGCCGAGGTGCCGGAGCTGCGCGAGTACGTCGGGGCGCTGGAGGCCGCCTACCACCTCGTGGAGGACCACACCGTCGAGGTGCCCGTGCAGCGGGTGCACGGCGACTACCACCTGGGCCAGGTGATGCGCACGCCCACCGACTGGGTGGTGCTCGACTTCGAGGGCGAGCCGGGTCAGCCGCTGGCCGAGCGCCGGGCGCTGTCGTCGCCGCTGCGCGACGTGGCGGGCATGCTGCGTTCCTTCGATTACGCCGCCCGGCACCTGCTGGCCGGCCACGCCGACGCCGCGGCGCTGGAGCCTCGGGCCGACGAGTGGTCGCGGCGCAACCGCGCCGCCTTCCTGGAGGGCTACGCCGAGGCCGGCGGCGTGATCTCGGCGGACGGCGTGGCCCTGCTGCGCGCGTTCGAGCTGTCCAAGGCGGTGTACGAGGTCGTCTACGAGGCCCGCAACCGCCCCTCGTGGATCGGCATCCCGCTGGCCGCCTTCCGCCAGGACGCCTTCTGACGCTCACCCGCCGCGGGGTTCCCTCACCCGGCCGGATCCTGGTCCTGGGGCCGGGTCTGCCCCAGATAAACCCAGGAATCCCCACTTTCGGTGATTGCGGCCGTGAAAGCGGGCAGTGGCTGGGTTGGACGGTCAAGGTAGGGCAGGGTTGGGAGCATGCCGATGAGAACAGAGCTCGACCGCCTCGCGGGCGGAGCGCACCACGATCCGCATTCGATCCTGGGCGCCCATCTCGTCGCGGGCGGCGTGACGTTCCGTGCGTTGCGCCCGATGGCCGAGCGGGTCCGGGTGGTGCTCGACGACGGGACCTCGCACGACCTGAAACACCAGGCTCACGGCGTGTTCGAGGTGACCGTCCCGGGTCTCGACAAGGCGCCCGGCTACTCGCTGACCGTCCAGTACGCCGGCGGCGAGCCGGCCCACGTCCGTGACCCCTACCAGCACTGGCCCACGCTGGGCGAGGTCGACCTGCACCTGATCGGCGAGGGGCGGCACGAGCGGCTGTGGGAGGTGCTCGGCGCGCGGGTGATGCGGCACCAGGACGTGCCGGGCACGGCCTTCGCCGTCTGGGCGCCCAACGCGCGGGGCATCAGGGTCGTCGGCGACTTCAACCACTGGGACGGCACCGCCTATCCGATGCGCTCGCTGGGCCGTTCCGGCGTCTGGGAGCTGTTCATCCCCGATCTGGGGGCCGGAGAGCGCTACAAGTTCCAGATCCTCGGCGCCGACGGCGTATGGCGCGACAAGGCCGACCCGATGGCCCGGCGCACCGAGGTGCCGCCGCAGACCGCCTCGGTGATCGAGCAGTCGTCCTACACCTGGAAAGACGAGAGCTGGCTGGCCGAACGCCGCGAGCAGGCCGCGCAGCGGGCCCCGATGAGCATCTACGAGGTGCACCTCGGGTCGTGGCGGCCCGGGCTGTCCTACCTGGAGCTGGCCGACCAGCTCGTCGAGTACGTGCACGACCTCGGGTTCACGCACGTCGAGCTGCTGCCGGTGGCCGAGCACCCGTTCGGCGGGTCGTGGGGCTACCAGGTCACCTCCTACTACGCGCCCACCGCCAGGTTCGGCACGCCCGACGAGTTCCGCTACCTGGTCGACCGGCTGCACGAGGCCGGCATCGGGGTGCTGCTCGACTGGGTGCCCGCGCACTTCCCGATGGACGACTGGGCGCTGGCCCGCTTCGACGGCACCCCGCTGTACGAGCACGCCGACCCGGCCCGTGGCGAGCACCCCGACTGGGGCACGTACGTCTTCGACTTCGGCCGCAGGGAGGTGCGCAACTTCCTGGTGGCCAACGCCCTCTACTGGCTGAAGGAGTTCCACATCGACGGCCTGCGGGTGGACGCGGTGGCCTCGATGCTCTACCTCGACTACTCGCGGCGTGAGGGCGAGTGGACCCCCAACGTCTACGGCGGCCGGGAGAACCTCGACGCGGTCGAGTTCCTCAAGGAGATGAACTCCGTCGTCTACCGGGAGGCTCCGGGCATCTCGACCGTGGCCGAGGAGTCGACGGCCTGGCCGGGGGTGTCGCGGCCGGTGCACCTGGGCGGGCTCGGGTTCGGCTTCAAGTGGAACATGGGCTGGATGCACGACACCCTCGCCTACCTGCGGCACGAGCCGGTGTTCCGCCAGTATCACCACCACCAGATGACGTTCTCGCTCATCTACGCCTACTCCGAGAACTACGTGCTGCCGCTCTCCCATGACGAGGTGGTGCACGGCAAGGGCTCGCTGCTGGGCAAGATGCCAGGCGACGAGTGGCAGCGCTTCGCCCAGCTCAGGGCGCTGTTCGCGTTCATGTGGGCGCATCCGGGCAAGCAGTTGCTGTTCATGGGCGGGGAGTTCGGCCAGGGCTCCGAATGGTCGGAGGAGCGCGGGCTCGACTGGTGGGTGCTGGAGTTCGACGGCCACCAGGGGGTCCAGCGGCTCGTCCGCGACCTCAACCGGTTCTACCGCGAGACGCCGGCGCTCTGGGAGCAGGACACCGTCCCCGAGGGCTTCCGGTGGATCGACGCCGACGACGCCTCGGGCAACACCTTCTCCTTCGTCCGCTACGCGGCCGACGGGTCCGCGCTGGCGTGCGTGGCCAACTTCAGCGGCGCGCCGCACGAGGACTACCGGCTCGGCCTGCCGTACGGCGGGCACTGGCAGGAGGTGGTCAACACCGACGCCTACGACTACTGGGGCAGCGGGGTCGGCAACCTGGGCGGGGTCGAGGCGGTCGAGCAGGGATGTCACGGTCTGCCCTACTCCACGACGCTGCGGGTGCCACCGCTCGGGGCGGTGTGGCTCTACCAGGACCAACACAAGGATCAGCTGGAAGAGTCATGAAAGTTCGCTGAGAAAGGCGATCCCGCTCTGGGCTTGTCCTGTAAATCGCCATAAACTCCGAGATCACCCCCTGCTCGGAGGACGCGTGCGATTTCGCTCCCTGATCGTCTGCTCGATCCTGCTGGCTCTGGTCCCGGCCGCCCCAGCGTTCGCCGACGATCCGACCCCGGCGCCGGCCGCGGCCTCGTCTCCGTCTCCGTCCCCTTCCGCGTCCCCGTCCCCGTCCCACGGGAAGCTGGAGGAGAGCCTGGCGGTCGGCGAGGGCAGCGTCCGGGCCATCGTCGAGCTGACCGGCCCCGCCGAGCGCGCGCCGGTCGCCGCCCAGGCCGCCGAGGCGAACGTGGACGTCGTGCTCCGGCCGGAAACACAGCCGTTCATGGTCGTCGAGGGCACCGCCGAGGAGCTGGCCGCGCTGGCCGAGGACCCCCGGGTCATCTCGATCCACCGCGACCGCGCCTATCCCCCGACGCTGGCCTCCAGCCTCAAGCTGATCGGCGCCGACCAGGCGCACGCCCAGGGGTTCACCGGCGCCGGCCAGGCGGTCGCCGTCCTCGACACCGGGATCGACCGCGACCACCCGTTCTTCTCCGGCCGGATCGTGGCCGAGGCGTGCTTCTCGGCCGTCGAGACGGGCGTGACGTCGCTCTGCCCCAACGGCCAGACGTCGCAGATCGGGGCCGGCGCGGCCGACGCGGCCACCGCCAGATGCCTGGCGGGCGCGGTCAACCTGTGCGAGCACGGCACCCACGTGGCCGGCATCGCGGCGGGCGACGGCGGTGTGGCTCCGGGCGCGGGCATCGTCGCCGTCCAGGTGTTCAGCCGGGTCGACGACGAGAGCATCTGTGGCGAGCCGTCCTGCCTGCTGGCCTACGAGTCGTCGCTCCGGCTGGCCATGGAGCACGTGGCCGGTCTGTCGCAGCCCATCGCCGCGGTGAACCTGAGCCTCGGCGGCATGCCCGCCGAGACGTCCTGCGACGACAGCGAGGAGGCCCAGGCGTTCAAGCCGGCCATCGACTCGCTGCTGGCCAAGGGCATCGCGACCGTGGTGGCCGCCGGCAACGAGTACTTCGAGGGCGCCTCCTTCCCCGCCTGCATCTCCTCGGCCGTGGCCGTCGGCGCCAACGACGACGGCGACGAGATCGCCGGCTTCTCCAACCGGGGCGCGTTACTCGACCTGTTCGCGCCGGGCGTGGACGTCGAGTCGTCGGTGCCGGACAACCAGATGGCGGTCTACAGCGGCACCTCGATGGCGACCCCGCACGTGGCGGGCGCCCTCGCGCTGCTGAAGGCGCAGTCGCCGCAGACCCCCATGTCCGACCTGATCGAGAGGCTCAAGACGACCGGCAGGCCGTACGCCTACCAGGCGAACGGCGTGGACGTGGTCACGCCGCGCCTCGACGTGCTGGCGGCCCTGACCGGCGCGACGCCGGCGCCGACCGTCAGCCAGACCTCCGCCCCGCGACCCGACCCCGACCCCGACCCCGACCCGCAGCCTGAGCCCTCCGCCGACAGCCCGTCACCGGAGCCGGCCCCCGAACCCGAGCCGACCGCGACCGACCCCGGCGACGACCAGGCACGGTCCACGCCCATCCCGCTGCCGACCGTCACCGTGACGGTGACCGTCACCGCCTCGCCTCCGGCCGCCGTCTGCACCCGGAGCACGACCGGCAAGCGGCTGACGGCCAAGCAGTGGGCCGTCGAGATCCACCGGAGCAGCGGCAGCATCCCCGACGTCACGCTGACCTGCTACCTGAAACTGGTGCAGAAGGCCAGCAAGGTCTTCCCCGAGCTGACCAGGGCCTCGACGCTCGGCACGGCGTACAAGGTGGTCAAGGCCGACAAGACGGCCAGGCAGCGGCTGGACGGCGCGCTGCTGGTGGGCTGGCTCAACTGGGCGCACGGCACGAACAACACCAAGGCCCTGAAGAGCGCGGAGACCGTGCGGCTGACGTCCAAGGCGACCAGCGCCAAGCTGACGAAGGCGGCCAAGAGCCTGCGCAAGTCCGCCTGAGGCACCGTCCCGGGGCGGCCAGCGAACCGCCCCCGCGATCCCTTCCTTGGAACCGTCCAAAGAGGAATCCCGCATATCCGGATAACGGACGTGTTTCTTCACGGGGCTGGTGCCTGGTCTCTCAGTACACTCTGGCCCCGTACGCACCATCAAGTGGGGATTTTTCCGGCCAGTGGCCGAGACGAGCGAGCTTCACGGGGGTTTCGTCATTACGATTCCGCAACTCGCCCTCGACGCGTCCCGCCGTTCGGGTGTCCCCCTCCAGTCCGTCCGAGAGACGGACGGTCGACCCCCCGGAGGAAGAGTGAGACTACGGTCTCTGCTGGTCAGCGCCTTAGCACTGGCCACGGCCTCGGCCGCGCTCGTCGCTGCCCCGGCCCACGCGGCCACAGTTGACGACCCTGCCGTCAGCTCCCAGTTGACGGCCGAGATCAAGAAGGAGGGAACGGTCCGTTCGATCATCGAGCTGAAGCCCGGAGCGAGCGTCAACGCCGTCGCCACCGACACCGGCAAGGCGTCCGCCAAGGCCGACGTGATCGAAGAGAAGAAGGCGGCCGGCTTCTTCGTCGCCGAACTTGACAAGAAGGCCCTGGACGAGCTCAAGAAGGACACCCGCATCCAGGCGATCTACAAGGACGAGCTGAGCGCACCGTCCCTCGACGCCAGCACCAAGGTGATCGGCTCCGACAAGGCCAACGAGGCGGGCTGGACCGGCAAGGGCTTCACGGTCGCCGTCCTCGACACGGGCATCGACCGGGACCACCCGTTCTTCGCCGGCCGGATCGTGGACGAGGCCTGCTTCTCCAGCAACTACAGCGGCCACGGGGCCGCCTCGCTCTGCCCGAACGGGCAGTCGACCCAGCAGGGCGCCGGCGCGGCCAACGCCGAGATCGCCAGGTGCGTCGTCCAAGGCGCCAACCGCTGCTACCACGGCAGCCACGTGGCGGGTATCGCCGCGGGCAAGAAGACCACGGGCGCCCCGTCCAACGGTGTCGCCCCCGAGGCGGGCATCCTGCCGATCCAGGTCTTCAGCCAGATCAACAGCGAGACCCTGTGCGGTGCCGGCAAGAGCCCCTGCCTGCTGAGCTACACCTCCGACCAGATGTTCGCCCTCGCCTACGTCGCGAGCGTGGCCAAGGCACGCAACGTCGTCGCGGCCAACATGAGCCTGGGCGGGCGCGACCCGTACTCCAACCACTGTGACACCGGCTCCATGGCCGCGATGAAGGCGCAGTTCGACGCCCTCATCGCGCTCGGTACCGCGCCGGTCGTCGCCGCGGGCAACGATGGATTCCCCAGCGCCGTCTCCTTCCCCGCCTGCATCTCCAGCGCCGTCGCCGTCGGGGCCACCGACGACAACGACGCGCTCGCGACCTTCACCAACCGGGGCAAACTGCTTGACCTGTTCGCGCCCGGCGTGGAGATCAACTCCTCGGTGCCGAACAACGCCTACGGCGTCATCGGCGGCACGTCGATGGCCGCCCCGCACGTGGCCGGCGCGTTCGCGGTGATGAAGCAGGCCCACCCGAGCCTGAGCGTCCCCCAGATCCTGGCCAAGCTGCAGAACACCGGCAAGTCCATCAGGTACGGCCAGGTGACCACCAAGCGGATCGACCTGGCCAAGGCGACCCCGCCGAAGGCGACCCCGACGCCCACCCCGACGCCCACGGTGACCCCGACCGGCAAGCCCACGACCACTCCGACGGCCACCCCGACGGGCAAGCCGACGGTCAGGCCCACCGTGAAGCCGACACCGACGGTGACCCCCACGCACACGCCGGCGCCGACCAGCGACCCCGACCCCAAGATCATCAGCATGGATCCCGACCCGGAGCCCGTGCCCGACACGTGCACGCGCGGCCGTGGCACCAAGCCGCTGAGCTCGAAGGCGTGGGCGCGCGAGATGCTGAAGTCCCAGGGCAGCCTGTCCGACCGGACCCTGCTGTGCTACCTGTCGATCACGCAGAACGGCAGCTCGGTCTTCCCCGAGGTCACCAACGCCGCGACCCTGGGCAAGGCGTACAAGGTGCTCAACCCCAAGAGCAAGAGCGCCAAGGCCCTGCTCGACCGTGAGCTGCTCGCCGCCTGGCTCAACTACTCCCACGGCGTCTACAACGCCTCGGCGAAGGTCCACGGCAGCACCACGCTGAAGAAGGCGATCGGCGTCGCCGAGACGTACCGCGTCAAGGGAGGTACGGCCACACAGCTCAAGAAGACGGCCGTCTACCTCTACAAGCACGTGAACAAGTAACCCGATCACATGGAGGGGCCGGTCCCGGAAGGGGGCCGGCCCTTCGTGCGTCCAGCCCCGCTCAGCCGTAAAGGTCCGTGAGGCCGACCAGGTGAACGTCCTGTCGCCCGTCGGCGATGTCCGGCTGGAATCCCGCACCGCTGTAGCAGGTCAGCACCGTGTCACGGGTGTCGTATCCCTTCACCGCCAGCAGGTCTCGCGCGCGCCGCAGCCGCGCCACGTGGCCGGCCGTCATGATCGTGTCCCACTTGACCTCGCCCAGTGACAGAATCCGCCGCGGCCGGCCGGGCTCGTCCGGCGCGAGGACGGCCACGTCCACCTGGATCTGCGTCCGGTTGCCCGGGTCGGCGACCGTGCCCGCGGCGACCTCCCCGGGAAGCTCACCGAAGACCTCGGCCCCCACGGACATGGCCCATTCGCGGCAGATGCCTTCGAAGTGCGGGCCCACCACCTGCGACAGAAAAGTGCTCTGGGAGTTGCGCCAGGCCGCGTCTCTGTCGCCACGATCGAGCCGGGTCCACTCGCGTCGCATGACCGCCTCGTAGAAGACGATCAGCGGCTCGCGGATGCGGTAGAGGGTCTTCCCCTTCCTGAAGGCGTCGGCCTCCCGGGCGATCAGCTGGGAGTCCTCCAGGACCGATAGCGGATGTCCGATGTCCGTGGACTTGCGGCCGATGCATCCGGCGATGCCGCCTCGGGTGGCGCTGCCAGAGGCGATGGCGCCGAGCACGGCGTGGTAAAGGGCGGTGTCACGGATGTCGGCCTCCTCCGCCAGCAGGTATCGGGCCTCACGGAAGAGGGGGGTCTGCGGATTCAGCACCGTCCGCCGCACCCAGGAGCCGAAGTCGTCCAGCGAATCGGGCGCGTCCCCGGCCACGAACTCCCGACGGTAGGCGGGGGTGCCGCCAACGACGGAGTGGACGAGAACAGCGAGGCGTGGGTCGTCGATGTTCCAGAACCTGGCCGCGGTCCGGTAGTCGAACGGCTTGATCACCAACTCGAGACTGGCCCGCCCGCGCAACGGCGCACTGCCGGACAGGAGCCGCCCCATGACTGCCATGGCCGAACCACACAGGAGCAGGCGCGCTTCGCCGCGTCGCGCGTGGCCTCTGGGGTCGAGAGCGTGCTGGAGTAGCGAGGGCAGCGAAGGTGACGCCTTGCTCAGGTAAGGGAACTCGTCGATCACGATGAGCCCTCGCGGTATGGCGGTGTACATCCGCTCCAGCGCTTCGTCCCAGCTGTCGAACGCGTAACGACCGCCCCCCGTCTGGGCGGCCAGCGCCTGGCCGAAGCGGGCCAGCGCCTCTGCCTCGGTCGCCTCAGTGGCGGCGAAGAAGAATCCGCTGACCTCGCTCGCCAGCGCGTCGAGGAGAAAGGTCTTGCCTTGGCGACGCCTGCCACTGACGATGCCCAGCCGTACGTCGGGATTGGCCGATGTGGCGAATCCAGCCAAACCCTCCCACTCGCGATCACGCTCGAAGACGTGCTCGGGCTTCACAAGAGACTTCACAGTAGAACTATATCCCTTAGTGGCATACACCTAAGATGTATAGTTCTAAGCATAGGTCCGAGATGTGTCGCTTAGGGTGGCTTCATGGACGCAGGCAGAGCGATCTTCGATACCGTTGACAGGCTGCGCCAGCGGCGCACCAGCCCGCTGGTTCTCGAGCTGGACCTCACCGAGGGGCTCACGGAGGGGCCGCCGGCCGATCCGGTCGCCGCCCTGCTGTCCATGCGCAAGCCCCGCCTGGCCGACGTGCTGTCGGGGCTGAAGCGGGCCCGCGACGACTCGCGAGTCAAGGCGCTGATCGTGAAGATCGGCGGCAACCCCTTGGGCCTGGCCATGGTGCAGGAGCTGCGCCAGGCCGTGACCCGGTTCCGGTCCTCGGGCAAGCTCACGGTCGCCTTCGGCGAGACGTTCGGCGAGTTCGGCGGCGGCACCGTCCCCTACTACCTGGCCAGCGCCTTCGAACGGGTCTACCTTCAGCCGAGCGGCGACGTGGGGCTGACCGGAGTGGCGATGGAGCAGCGCTTCCTCAAGGGCGCCCTGGCCAAGCTGGGCGTCGACTACGAGATGGGGCAGCGCCACGAGTACAAGACCGGGGCCAACACCTTCACCAAGGACCACATGACCGAGCCCCATCGCGAGTCGATGGGCCGCATCGTCGAGTCGGTCGTGGACCAGCTCGTCGCGGGCATCGCCGAGGGGCGCCGGCTCGACCCGGCCAAGGTGCGCGAGCTCGTCGACCGCGGGCCGTTCATCGGGGCCGAGGCACTGGAGGCCGGGCTGGTCGACCGGCTGGCCTACCGGGACGAGGTCTACGACGAGGTCAAGCAGTCCGCCGGAGCCGACGCCCACCTGCTGTTCGTCTCCCGCTACGCCAGGAACGCCGCCGTCCGCAAGCTGCCGCACCCGACGGCCGCCGGCATCGCGCTGGTCCACGGCAACGGCCAGATCCGCTCCGGGCGCTCCGGGCGCAGCCCGCTCGGCGGTGGCGGCGCGATGGGCTCCGACACGGTCAGCGCCGCCCTGCGGGCCGCCCGGCGCGACGAGCACGTGAAGGCCGTGGTGTTCCGGGTCGACAGCCCCGGCGGCTCCTACGTCGCCTCCGACACCGTCTGGCGCGAGGTGGTGCTGACCCGCAGGGTCAAGCCCGTGATCGTGTCAATGGGCGACCTGGCGGCCTCCGGCGGCTACTTCGTCTCGATGGCCGCCGACGTGATCATCGCGCAGCCCGGCACCCTGACCGGCTCGATCGGCGTGTTCGGCGGCAAGCCGGTGCTGACGGAACTGCTGGAGAAGATCGGCGTCAACTCCGAGATGGTCGCCGAGGGGGCCAACGCCGGGATGTTCTCCACCTCGCGCGGCTTCTCGCCGGAGCAGTGGGAACGGGTCAACGCCTGGCTCGACCGGATCTACGACGACTTCGTGGGCAAGGTCGCCGAATGCCGCGACCTCAGCCGGGAGCGGACCCACGAGCTGGCCCGGGGCCGGGTCTGGACCGGTGCCGACGCCCAGGAGCGGGGGCTGGTCGACGAGCTGGGCGGCCTGGAGGACGCGCTGCGGCTGGCCCGCGAGCGCGCCCGCCTGGCCGACGACGCCCCCGTGCGCGTCTATCCCCGGCTCAACCCGCTGGAGCGCCTGCGCGGCCCCGAGTCGAGCGAGGACAAGGCGGCGGCGCTGGCCCGCGTGCGGATCGACGCCTGGGGCCCGCTGGCCCGCCTGTCGGCCGAGCTCGGCCTCCCCACCGCCGGCCCCCTCGCCCTCCCGGGTTGGTACACGATCCGCTGAGCCGCTCAGCGGCAGTCGGGATGCGTCACCGTCTCCACGGCCAGCAGGCTCTCCAGCCCCTTGAAGTCGCTGGGGTTGACGGTGTAGAGCGGCAACCGATTGGCGATGGCCACGGAGGCGATCAACAGGTCCGCGGTGTTGCTTCGGGGATTGCGCCCGGCCTCCCTTACGGCCACGTAGACCTGTCCGAAGGCGCGAGCCGCCGCAACGTCGAAAGGAAGTGGCTCGAACTCCGACTCAACGCGGGCGAGCACGTCCTGCCGGCTCGCGCGTTTGCGGGGGTCACCAGTCGCCAGCGGTCCAACCGCCAGCTCAGCCAGTGTGACGGTGCTGATGGCCGGGGTATCGGGCAACTCCGCCGGGTCGAGCAAGGGCAACAGGATGAGGATGTTGGTGTCGAGGAGCCCGACTTCCCGGTCGGTCACTCGCTCCTCCTTCTGGCCCGCTCCCAGGGATCGTAGTCCTCGTCATCGAAGGCCGAACGCACATCGTCCGCGAACTCCTTGTCGTCAATGACCGGTGCGTTCGCGAACACCGCCATCAACCGCTCTTTGGGGACGAACGTGCGGCGGCGGCTGATCGGGGTGACCGTAGCGATCTTGTGTCCGTGACGCGTCAGGGTGAACGTCTCACCGCGTTCGATGGCGTCCATGATCTCACCAGCGCGGTTCTTCAGGTCGCGCTGATTGATCTCGGGAGGCTCGTGCCAGGCTTCACTCATATCGCCAGGCTACTCCGCTCAGCCCACCCGGTGCCACGGTGTGGCACTTTGTGGAAAAGGTGGCCTTTCTCCTGGATGTTCAGGGGCCCATGGGGCGGTAGCGGGCGCGCAGCCGTACCAGGGGCTGGAGGGTGGGCGTGACGTAGTCGACCGCGAGCACGCGGGCGATGAACAGGGCGTGGTCGCCGGCCGGCACCACCTGGGTGGTCTCGGCCTCCAGGGCGGCGACGCCGCCCTCGACCACCAGCGCGTCGCAGTGCGGGCCGCGGTGGTGCGGCACGCCCGCCACGAGGTGGCGGGCGCTGGGACGGCCGGAGGCGGCGAAGCGGCTGGCGATCGCGGCCTGTCCGGCGGACAGCAGGGACGCCGCCCAGCGGTCCTGGCGCAGCAGCACCTCGGCGAGGTAGCCACGGTTGCCCAGACTCACCAGGACGAGCGGCGGCTCCAGCGAGACCGACATCAGCGCCGACACCGTCGTCCCCAGGTCGTCGCGGCCGTCGCGCACGGTGATCACGGCCACGCCCGCCGCGAGCTGGGCCATCGCCTCGGTGAACTCGCTCACGGCAAGGGCCCCCTGACGAAGGGGACCCTCGCCGGGCGGGTCAGCCGAGGCCGTTCGTGCTCAGCCATTCCTTGGCCACCGTGGCGGGTTCGTCCTTGTTGACGCTGATCTTCTGCATCATCTCAAGCAGCGACTCGGTCGTGAGCTTGGCCGAGACCTCGTTGAGCGTGCCCGTGATGGTGTCGTTGGCCGCGGCCTTGTTGACCAGCGGGGTGACGTTCTGGGCCGGGAAGATGTTCTTCGGGTCCTCCAGCGGGACGAGGTCGTTGGCCGTCATCTTGGGGTCGGTGGAGAAGACGTTGCCGACCTGGATCGAGCCGTCCTTGATGGCGTCGGCCGTGGTCGGGCCGGTCGCCTTCCACTGCTTGAACTCCAGCCCGTACACGTCCTTGAAGCGGGCCTCCCAGCGCTTCTTGAACTCGGGCGGACCGCCGACGATCATGTCCTTCGACACCTTGGCCAGGTCCTCCATCGTGGTGAGCGACTGCTTGGCCTGGGCGTCCTTGGTGATCGACAGGGTGTCCTTGTCCTCGGCGGGCGAGGAGTCGAGCGCCTGGAGCTCGGCCGGCAGCTTCTCCTTCAGCGCGGTGTTGACCTCGTCGGTGGTCGCCGCGGTGTTCTGCAGGTCGATGAAGGCGAGCAGGTTGCCGTTGTACTCGGGGACGATGGTCAGCCCGCCGCTCTTGACCTGGTCGTAGACCACCTCACGACTGCCGATGCGGGGCTTCTCCTCGACCTCGACGCCCTTGGCCTCCAGCGCCTGGGCGTAGATCGAGCCGAGCAGCACGCTCTCGTCGAAGTCGAACGAGCCGATGACGGCCTTGCCGCCGCCGGAGGCGGGGGCCGAACCGCTGGGGGCCGCGCTCGTGGTGTCGAGCGGGTTGCCGCCGCTGCCGCCGCTCCCGCAGGCGGTCAACGTGAGCGCCGCGGACAGGAACAGCGCCGCGGCGCCGAAAGTGCGTCTCATCACAATCTTCCCTTCTTGGGGGTTATAAGGCGTTGGCTCACCCCAGGAGAGACCGTTGCCCGCTGTACGAGCATGAACACGATCTGCACCACGAGCGCGAACAACACAATCAGTACGGAACCACCGACGACGCTGGCGTAGTCCTTGGTCGCGAAACCGTCGATCACGAACCGGCCGAGCCCGCCGAGCCCGGTGTAGGCGGCGACCGTCGTGGTCGCCACCACCTGGATCGCCGAGAGGCGCAGGCCGAGCAGGATCAGCGGCAGCGCCACCGGCACCAGCACCCGGCCGAGCACCTGCCCGCCCGTGAGCCCCATGCCGTAGGCGGCGTCACGCAGGTCCGGGTCGACGCCCCGGATCCCCTCGAACGTGTTGACCAGGATCGGCGGCACCGCCAGCAGCACCAGCGGGATGATCACCGGCAGGATGGAGGCGGTGCCGAGCAGCAGCACGAACAGCACCAGCAGACCCAGCGTGGGCAGCGCCCTGGCCAGGTTGGCCGTGACGACCACGAGCAGCCCGCCCCGGCCGGTGTGGCCGATCAGCAGCCCGAGCGGCACCGCGATCAGCATCGCGAGCACCAGTGCCAGGGCCGAGAACTCCAGGTGTTCCAGCAGCCGGGCCGGGATGCCGTCGGGGCCCGACCAGTTGGCCGGGTCGCCGAAGAAGTCGGTCAGCCAGCTCACGTGGCCCTCCTCGCCCGTACCCACGGGGTGAGCAGCCGCTGCGCGAGGACCAGGAGACCGTCGGCGACCAGCGCAAGCAGCACGATCAGCGCGATGCCGACGATCACCGGGGGCAGGAACGGGTTCTGGTAGGCGCGGGTGAACAGCATGCCGAGGCCGCCCTGGCCGATCAGCGCTCCGACGCTGACCAGGCTGATGCTGGAGACGGCGACCACCCGGAGCCCGGCGAGCACGACGGGCGTGGCGATCGGCAGCTCCACCTGGACCAGGCGGCGCAGCGGCGTGAAGCCCATCGCCACGGCCGACTGGCGCACGTGCTCCGGCACCGCGCCGAGCCCGTCGACCACGGCGGGGATGAGCACGGCCATGGCGTAGAAGGTCAGCGGGATGATCACGGTCAGCTGCGACAGGCCGGTGACCGAGATCAGCAGCATGAATACCGGCAGCGACGGCAACGCGTAGATGACGTTGAACACGCCGGTCGTCGGCTGGTAGAGCCAGCGCCAGCGTACGCTGGCCAGCCCGAGCGGCAGGGCCAGCGCGAGCCCGGCCACGATCGGCACCAGCGACATGACGAGATGGTCGCCGAGCAGGTCCCTGATGCTGCCGACCCGCCCGGTGTCCCAGTTGCGCGCGATCCACTCCCAGAGTGTGGGCGGCCCGTCACCCATCGGCTGCCTCCGCGAGGGCCTCGTCGAGCGCCTCCCGGGTGGCCACGCCGATGACCCTGTCCTCGCCGTCGACGGCCACCGCGCAGCCCGACGGCGACAGCAGCGCCGCGTCGAGGGCCGAGCGCATGGAGTCGTGGCCGGGCCTGAAGGTGCCGTACGGCTCCAGCGTGCCGGGCCGGTCGCGGGAGACCCAGCCGAGCGGCCGGTCGCCGGCGACGACCAGCCGCCACGGTTCGTCCGCGGGATCGTCGGACCCTTCGGTCACGGTCAGGTCGGTGCGCAGCCGGATGCCCTCGGTCGAGACGAACTGCAGCCGCCGGATCCCCCGGTCGCGGCCGAGGAACTCGCGGACGAAGTCGTCTGCGGGCTCCGACAGCAGCGTCTTGGGGTCGGCCAGTTGCGCCAGCCTGCCGCCCACGCGCAGCACGGCCACGCGGTCGCCCAGCTTGATGGCCTCGTCGATGTCGTGGGTGACGAAGACGATGGTCTTGTTCAGCTCGGCCTGCAGCCGGATCAGCTCGTCCTGCAGGCTGGTGCGGACGATCGGGTCGACCGCGCTGAACGGCTCGTCCATCAGCAGCACCGGCGGGTCGGCGGCCAGCGCCCGGGCCACGCCCACGCGCTGCTGCTGCCCGCCGGACAGCTGGAACGGGTAGCGCTCGCCCATCGCCGAGTCGAGCCCGACGCGTTCGAGCAGTTCCATGGCCCTGGAGCGGGCCTTCTTCCGATCCCAGCCGAGCAGGTAGGGGACCGTCGCGACGTTGTCGACGATCTTGCGGTGCGGGAACAGGCCGGCCTGCTGGATGACGTAACCGATGCCTCGGCGCAGCGTCGGCGGATCGATGCCCTGCACGGGCACACCATCGAGGAGGATCCGGCCCTCCGTGGCGTCGATCATCCGATTGATCATCCGCAGGGACGTCGTCTTCCCGCAACCCGAGGGGCCGACGAACACCGTGATCTCGCCTGTCGGCGCCTCGAGACTGAGCGCGTCGACGGCGACGGTGCCGTCCGGGTAGCGTTTGGTGACAGCGTCAAATGTGATCACGCGCGACCTCTCGCATAGTGGCAGGGCCGCGACCCCCCTGCCACGACCGCCCATGATCTATTACCCGACAACCTTATGGGGAAATGAACCACCCTGTCGCGTCGGCCCCTGCTTAAACGCTTCACTCAGCAGGGCTGATTCGTAGCGAAACCGGACCCGATAGGTGCGCCACCCTGGCTTAGTTGGCATGATTACCTCACCAACTCTTGACGCCGCCTCTCCACCCCCGGCAATCCCGCCTTTGAAGCAAGAGGAATCGGCCCCGTGACACAGCCGCTCACCGATCAGCGCCCGCGCGCCGACCTGGTCACAGAGCTTTACGACCGTCACGCCGCCGGGCTGTTCGCCTACTGTGCTGACCAGCTCGGCGACCACGGCTCCGCGGCCGACGCCCTCGCGACCGTCCTCAGCGGCGTCTCCGCGACGGTGCCGCCACGCGCGGCGCTCTACGCGTTCGCCCGCCGCGAGATCCACCGGCGCGACGTCGTCTACGCGCCTCCCGTCGTCGATCCGCTCACCGACCCGGCCTCGGCGCTGGTCGAGCGGACCCTCCGCGACCTGCGCCCGCACCAGCGCGAAGTGCTGGTGCTGAGCGAGGTCTGCCGGCTGGGCCGCACCGAGCTGGCCTGGGTGCTCGACGTGGCGCCCGACACCGCCGAGGAGCTCGCGCTCAGCGCCGCCCACCGCTACCGGCAGCTGCTCGGGATGGCGCTGGCCGCCACCGGGGCGCGGGTGCCGAAGCCGGTGGCCGACGTCTACGGCGCGCTCACGGTCGCGCCGCTCCGCGACGTGCTCGGCCGCCTGCCGTGGCCCTCGCCGCCCGCCTCCCTGCGCGTCCACTTCGCCGGCTCCCGTTCGGCCGGCGCCGCGCCGATGTTCGTCAAGCCGCGCTGGCCCGTGCCGCCCCGGTGGCCGCTGCCGCTGAGCGAGCCCGATCCGGCGACGAGCACCGCCATCTTCCCCACCGAGCTGCTGGCGCCGCCCTCACCGGCGCGGGTCCCGGAGCACGACGCGACCACGGCCCCGATGCCGCGGCTGCGCGACCCGATGGCGCCGACCGACACCTCCGGGCTCGGCCGGGCCTTCTCCCGGCCACGCGAGCGGCCGTTCTTCCTGTCGGCTCCCGTGCGGGACGACGTACGTCCGGCGGCCGAGCCGCACGCGACCGTGCGTCCGGCGGCCGGGCCGCACGCGACCGGCGACGTCCTCATCCAGCGCGGCCCCGTCACCCCGCCGCCGGCCGGCGAGGGCTCGCCCGGCGACCTGTTCGCGCCCAAGCGGCCGGCCGAGGAGCCGGTCTACCGGATGCCGTTGCCCCAGGAGTTCACCCGGCTGCCCGACCCGCCGCCGAGCGCCTGGCAGACCGGCGCCCGCGACACCGGCGCCCCCAAGCGCTCCGACACCCCCGCCATCGACCGCCCGGCCGAGCGTGGAGATCGGAAGAGCGGCGCCGCCCGGCGGCCTTCGGGCACGAGTGCCCGGCCGATGCGCGCCGACCGCAAGGTCGCGGGGCCCGGTGACCGCGAGACCGCCGGGTTCGGTCCGAGTGGTCGCAAGGTCGCGGGGCCCGGTCCGGGTGACCGCGAGACCGCCGGGTTCGGTCCCAGTGGCCGCAAGGTCGCCGGTCCCGGTCCCGGTGACCGCGAGACCGCTGGGGAGGGGCCGGGGGCGCGGCAGAGTGGAGTCGTCTCAGGTGACCGTACGAGCGGGAAACGGCCCGGGGCGGGCACGCAGGCGCGGCGGCCGGTCACCGGTCAGCGCGGGAAGGCGGTGCCCAAGCCCGGCGCCCGTAAGCCCGGCAAGCCGAAGCCGAAGCCGAAGGGGCGCAAGCGCAGGCGCGGTCACCGCGACTGGGCGTGGGAGCTCGTCGGGTTCCTGCTCTGCGTGGCCATCGCGATGATCGTGTTCTTCTCGATGCCGTCGCTCATCGGCCCCTGATCACGCCGGGCCGGCGACCGCCCCGATGGCCGCCGGCTCGCACGACTTCCCGTCGGTCATCGGGGCGGCCTCGGCAGGTTCAGCCCCAGCATGGCGATCAGCTCCCGCTGCACCTCGTTGACCCCGCCGCCGAAGGTCAGCACCATCGCGCCCTTGACGCCGACGTCGATCCGCTCCATCAGCTCGGCCGTCTCCGGGTCGGACGGGTCACCGTAGCGGGCCAGCACGTCACTGACGATCCTGCCGATCTCCATGTACCGCTCCGAGGCGTAGACCTTGGTGGCCGAGGCGTCCGGGGCGCCCAGCCAGCCGAGGTCCATGTTCGCCGCGACCTGCCAGTTGAGCAGCTCGTTCGTACGGAAGTAGGCACGCACCCGGCCGAGCGCCCGCCGCACCTCGGGCACGTCCGCCAACCCGGTGCGGCGCGCCCAGGCGGCGAAGCGGTCGTACGTCTGCCCCAGGTTGCCCGCCGGGCCGAGCGTGACGCGCTCGTGGTTGAGCTGGTTGACGATCAGGTCCCAGCCCTTGTCCACCTCGCCCACGACCATGCCGACCGGGACGCGGACGTCGGAGTAGTAGGTGGAGTTCGTGTGGTGGCGGCCGTCCATGGTGATGATCGGCGTCCACGAGTAGCCCGGGTCGTCCGTCGAGGCGATCATCATGGTGATGCCCTTGTGCTTCTTGGCCGTGGGATTGGTGCGGGCGGCCAGCCAGATGTACTGGGCGTGGTGGGCGCCGCTGGTGAAGATCTTCTGGCCGTTCACGACGTAGTGGTCGCCGTCGAGCACCGCCGTGGTGCGTAGCGCGGCCAGGTCGGTGCCCGCCTCGGGCTCGCTGTAGCCGACCGCGAAGTGGCACTCGCCGGCCAGGATGCGCGGCAGGAAGGTGGCCTTCTGCTCCGGGGTCCCGTACTGCATGAGGGTCGGCCCGACGGTGCCGACGGTGATGAGGGGGTACGGCACGCTCGCGCGGGCGATCTCGTTGGCGAAGATCTGCTGCTCGATCGGCCCGTAGCCGCTGCCGCCGTACTCCTTGGGCCAGCCGGGGCCGAGCTTCCCGTCGCGGCCGAGGCGGCGGCAGTGCTCCATGTACGCCTCGCCGAACGGGTCGGCGTGGATCTTGCGGCGGTCGTCGGCGGTGATGCAGTTCTGGAAGTACTCGCGCAGCTCGTCGCGGAGTCTGCGCTGTTCGGAGGTGAGGTCGATCAGCATCAGGCGAGGGCTCCGATCAGGTCGAGCTGGGCGTCCTGGCCGCCGAGCAGGTGCGACAGGTGCTTGGCCTGGGCGAAGTAGCGGTGCAGCGGGTAGGTCACGTCGAGGCCGAGGCCGCCGTGCAGGTGCTGGCAGGTGTAGAGGGCCCGTAGCGCCTCACCGACGTGGAAGGCGGCGACGGCGAGGTCCTCCTCGGCGGGCAGTCCCTCGCCGAGCCGCCAGGCGGCCGACCAGAGGGCCACGTCGAGCGCCCGCCCGGCGATGTAGACGTCGGCGATCTGCATGGTGACGGCCTGGAACTCGGCGAGCGCGCGGCCGAACTGCTTCCTGGTCCTGATGTAGCCGGTGGTCAGCTCCAGCGCCCCGGCGAGCACGCCGCTCGCCTGCGCCGCGACGGCGACGGTGAAGATCTGCCGGATCTCCGTGACGGCCTCGGGACCGGCCACGCGTTCGGCCGGGGTCCGGTCGAGCACGATCGTGGCTGCCGGCTCGCCGGTGGAGGTGAACTCGGGGCTCGATTCCGGGGAGTCGACCAGGAACACGCCCTCGTCGGCGGTCACCAGGGCCCACGCCTCCAGGTAGGGCACTCCGGTCTTGCGCCCGGTCAGCACCCAGCCCTCCGGGGTACGGTCGGCGGTGGTCACCGGAGGGTCGGCGAGCGCCCGGCCCGGCTCCCGGAGGGCGACGGTGGCCGCGCGTGTCTGCTGGTGGCGGGTGCCGTACCTGCTGAGGGCGAGCGAGCCGGCCAGGGCGGGCAGCGCGGGCAGGGACGCGGCCCGCGCGCCGACCTCGCGCAGCACGACCGCCATCTCGACGGGGCCCAGCCCGGCGCCGCCCGCCTCCTCCGGCACGCACACGCTCAGCAGTCCGGCCTCGCGCAGCCGCTCCTCCGTCGCCTCCTTCGCGAGCAGGTCGGCGGCCAGCTTCCGCAGGTCTTGCTGGGTCTCGTCCAGATTGAAATCCATCAGGCCTCCGTCTCGTGGAGCGGACCGGGCCGTTCGTTCCCGGCCCGCGCCGGTGGCGTCGTGGCCGACGTTTCCGCGGTCATGAAGACCTCCAGCGAGCGCCCGGTCAACCGAAACGCAAACTAGAACAGATTCTAATATCTGTCCAGGGTCCAGGCAGACTGACAAGTCTGGATATATCCCTGTAACGCCGCAGACATGCATCTATACGGGCTCTTTGTGACCCGTGAGTAACAAGCCGCACTGTCCCGAAATCAGATAACGTGTTCTTATGCGTACTCCGCACGCGACCATTACCGCGCCCCCCGGCGACAGCGAGGGGACCATGGAGAGTCATCCCACTCCTGCCGGGCACAGCGTCCGGACGCGGAGCCAGCACCAGCGCCGCAAGCGCATCGTGCAGGCCGCCGCCGCGCTGGCCTCACGCGGCGGCGTCGAGGCGATGCAGATGCGCACCGTCGCCGAGCGCGCGGGCGTCGCGCTCGGCACCCTCTACCGCTACTTCCCGTCCAAGATGGACCTGGTGGTCGCGGTCGTCGGTGAGGAGATCGACCTGCTGGAGAGCAGCATCGAGCGCCGGCCGCCGAGCGCGTCCACCCCGGCGGGCCGCACGGTCGACGTCCTCATGCGCGCCACCCGCGGCCTCATGCGCGAGCCCGAGCTCGCCGACGCGCTCATCCGCTCGCTGATCCTGGCCGAGGTCGAGACGCCGTTCGGCGACCGCATGACCGGCCTGCTGCTCCGCGTCGCCGCAGACGGGCTGTCGCAGGAGCAGGCCAGCGAGGAGCAGCTCACCCTGGCGAGCTCGCTGTCCAGCGTCTGGGTGCACGAGCTGCTGGAGATGCTCCGCGGCCGGCGTGGCTACGAGCAGATCCAGCGCCGCATCGAGATCGCCGCCGAACGACTCATCACCGACATCTGACCCCGCCGCTCCCGGGCGCGGCCTGTCCCCGACCGCCGTCCCCTCTTCCCCTGCCCGACTTCCCCTACCTCCGCCCGCCCCCCTGACGGGCGTTGTCCGGGGCTCAGTCTGTGGGCTCGCCCGCGTGGAGGACTTCGTGCTGCCACCGGTCGCGGGGCTGAGTGTGCAGGCGCCAGTAGTGCTCGGCGATGTCGTCCGGGTCGAAGGGGGTGCCGAGGGCGACCGGGCCCGCCACGGTGACCGAGGCGACGTGCACGCCCGACGGGCCGTACTCCTGGTCGAGCAGCGCCACCAGCGTCCGCACGCCGCTCTTGCCGAGCGACAGGCTCACGTACTGCCGCTTGGGTTCCGGCATGCCGCCGGTGACGATGAACGTCCCGCCGCCGCGCCCGGCCATCGCGGGCGCCAAGTGCGCGGCGGCGACGAGCGCGCCGACCACGTTGACCGCCCAGGCGTCCAGGTGGGCGCGCATCCTGGCCTCACCCGCCGTGTCCGGGCGGATGATCGCCGCGTTGTAGACCACGACGTCCGGAACACCCAGGTCGGCACGGGCCGCGTCCAAGGCGGCCCGCAGCGCGTCCTCGTCCGCGCAGTCGGCGATGTACCCGCGCGCCCCCGCCACGTCCAAGGTCCTCCCGGTACGCGAGACCAGCCCCACGGGCATGCCCTCGGCCGCGAACCGCCGCGCCACCGACCTCCCGATCCCCGGTCCCGCCCCGATGATCACCGCTCCTGGCATCGTCCACTCCTGTCCGCGCGTTACGACTGACAGTCGGGACGGTAAGGCGTCACATCCATGTGAAGGTCAAGGAGCATCATGAGGATCGGCGATCTCGCCCGCGCGACCGGCGTGAGCAAACGGCTGCTCCGCTACTACGAGGAGCAGGGGCTGCTCCGGCCGGTGCGGCTGCCGAACGGCTACCGGGAGTACGCCGAGGCGGACGCCGCCGCGGTCCGGCACATCCGGGCCCTGCTCGCCGCCGGACTGCCCACGGCGGTCATCGCCCGGCTGCTGAGCTGCGTCCACGACGACGAGGGCGGGCGGATGGTGGCCGCGGCCTGCCCCGGCATGCTCGGCCACCTGCGGCGGGAACGGCGACACATCGCCGACACCATCGAACGCCTGCAGACGTCCCAGCAAGCACTCGACACCCTCCTCACCTCAGCCCTCCAGCACCCTTAGACGGGGGACGGGGCCCACCACGTCCGCACACTCCGCCACCCGGGACGGAAGCACCCGGCATCTTGACGGGAGAGGCGGACGGATCAGGCTCGCCTCCCTTCACGGGCCGTGGCCGGGCGGGCGTGGGGTGAGACCAGTGGGCGGGGCGGCGCGGTCTAGGAGGCGATGCGGAGCGGCGGCGGATGAGGGTTTCGACGCCGTCCAGCCGCAGGTTCAGCCCGAAGACGAAGTCGGCGTCCTCCACCCATACGAGGCCCCACACCAGCACTACGAGTGCTCATGCTTCCTTTCCCGCGATGATCATCGACGGCCTAGGCTGGCGGCATGAAGATGCGCGCGATCAGCCAGGACACCTTGGGCGGTCCAGAGGTGCTGAAGCTGACAGAGACCGACCGGCCCGAGCCGGGCCCGACCGAGGTGCTGGTGCGGGTGCACGCGGCCGGAGTCAACCCCACCGACTGGAAGACCCGCGAGAGCGGCGGCCTGCTCCGGACGCCGCCGTTCGTGCTGGGCTGGGAGGTCTCCGGCGTGGTCGAGGCCGTCGGCCTCGGCACGACCGTCCACCAGCCGGGTGACGAGGTCTTCGGGCTGCTGCGCTATCCGCAGGGCAACGGCGCCTACGCCGAGTACGTGGCCGCGCCCGCCCGGCATTTCGCCCGCAAGCCCGCCAACCTCGACCACCTCCACGCGGGCGCGATCCCGCTCGCCGGGCTGACCGCCTGGCAGGCGCTCGTCGACACCGCGGGCGTCCGCGCGGGCAGCCGCGTGCTCGTGCACGCTGCCGCGGGCGGCGTGGGCCACCTCGCCGTCCAGATCGCCAAGGCCAGGGGCGCGTACGTGATCGGCACCGCCAGCGCCGCCAAGCACGACTTCCTGCGCGGGCTCGGCGTCGACGAGCTCGTCGACTACCGCACCGAGGACTTCGCCGAGGTCGTGCGCGACGTCGACGTGGTGCTCGAGACCATCGGTGGCGACTACGGGCCGCGCTCGCTGCGGACCATGCGCGAGGGCGGCACGATCGTCTCGCTCACCATCTCGCTGCTGGACGAGCGCCTGCACGCGATGGCGGCCGAGCGCGGCATCCGCTCGGCGGCCATGCTGGTCGAACCCGACCACGCGGCGATGCGGTCACTCGCCGCCCTGGCCGAGGCCGAGCGGCTGCGGGTCGAGCTGGCCGCCGTGCTGCCCCTCGCGGAGGCGGCCAAGGCCCACGAACTGGGCCAGTCGGGCCGCACCACGGGCAAGATCGTGCTCAGCGTCCCGCAGTGATCGTGCTTGGCGTCCCGCAGTGAGGGCGTATACGGGCGCCTCGGCCTTGAGCCGCCCGGGTGGACCGGCCCGCCTGAGGAACTCATCGGAATGTCGGTGCCGCCGTCTATACAGGAGGGATGACCGACAAGCCATCGAACGAGGACTTCCTCCGGCTGGCTGATCCACTGCGCCGCGAGTTGCTGGCCCACTGCTATCGCATGCTGGGGTCGGTGCACGACGCCGAGGATCTCGTCCAGGAGACCTACCTGCGGGCCTGGCGGGCCTACGACAGGTTCGAGGGGCGTTCCTCCCTGCGCACCTGGCTCTACCGCATCGCCACCACGGCCTGCCTGACCGCGCTCGACAGCCGGGGCCGCCGGCCGCTGCCCACCGGGCTGGGCGCGCCGAGTTCCGAGGCCACCGCGCCTCTGGCCGAGCGGCCGGAGATGCCGTGGCTGGAGCCGGTGCCCGACGGCATGGTGGGCGCGGGCTCCGACGACCCGGCCACGATCGTCACCTCGCGCGAGAGCATCAGGCTGGCGCTCATCGCGGCCCTGCAGCACCTGCCGCCCCGGCAGCGCGCGATCCTGGTCCTGCGTGACGTGCTCAAGTGGCGGGCCACCGAGGTGGCCGAGGTCCTGGAGACCACCACGGCCGCTGTCAACAGCGGCCTGCAGCGGGCCCGCGCCCAGCTCAGCGAGGTGTCGCCGAGCCTCGACGATCCGGTGCGGCCGCTGTCCGCCGAGCAGCAGGCCCGGCTCGACCGCTACATGGCGGCCTTCGAGAGCTACGACGTGGCCGCGATCGTCGAGCTGTTCACCAAGGACGCCGTGTGGGAGATGCCGCCCTACACGGGCTGGTGGCAGGGGCCGGAGAGCATCGGCAGACTCATCGAGACCAACTGCCCGGCCAGCCGGACGGGCGATCTGCGGCTCGTCCCCGTCGCGGCCAACGGCCAGCCGGCGTTCGCGGTCTACTTCCGCGACGGTGCGGACTATCACGCGTTCGCCGTGCAGGTGCTCACCATGACCGGCGAAGGTATCGGCCATGTGGTGATGTTCTTCGACCTCGACCTGTTCGACCCGTTCGGGCTGCCTCGTACGATGCCGGCCGCCGACCGGGCTTTCGCGTCAAAGTAGAACGCGTTACAGTCTGGACCGGAGCATCATTCTGGAGGCGACTGTGCGCACACCTGTGATCGTCGAGGCCGTCCGCACCCCGATCGGCAAGCGGGGTGGCTGGTTGTCCGAGCTCAAACCACAACAGGTGCTGGCCGCGGCGCTGAGCGGGCTGATCGATCGTTCCGGGCTCGATCCCGCGCTGGTCGGCCAGGTGTTCGCCGGGTGCGTGACCCAGGCGGGTGAGCAGGGCGGCCATGTGGGGCGGCACTCCTGGCTCTACGCCGGCCTGCCCTACCAGACGGGCGTCACCACGATCGACGCCCAGTGCGGCTCGTCGCAGCAGGCCGTGCACCTCGCGGCGGCCATGGTGCGCGCCGGGGTGATCGACGTGGGCATCGGCTGCGGGGTCGAGGTGATGAGCCGGGCGCCGCTGGGCAGCAACGTGCTGCCCGCCAATCCCCGGCCCGACGACTGGAGCATCGACCTGCCCGACCAGTTCACCGCCGCCGACCGCATCGCGCGGCGGCGCGGGCTGACCAGGGAGCGGCTCGACTGGTTCGGCGCGCGGTCCCAGCGACTGGCGGCCAAGGCGTGGGCCGACGAGCGGTTCGAGCGGGAGATCGTGCCGGTCGGGTCCGTCACCCGAGACCAGGGCCTGCGTGAGACCACGGTCGAAGGGCTGGCCAAGCTCAGGCCGGTGCCCCATGAGGATTCACTGCACACCGCGGGCACGTCGTCGCAGATCTCCGACGGAGCGGCGGCCGTCCTGGTGATGAGCGAGGAGGCGGCGCTCCGTCACGGCCTGCGGCCCCGTGCCCGCATCCTGGCCCAGGCCCTGGTGGGCTCGGAGCCCTACTATCACCTCGACGGGCCGGTCGACGCGACCGCCAAGGTGCTCGAGTCGGCCGGCATGACGATGAGCGACATCGACAGGTTCGAGGTGAATGAGGCGTTCGCGTCGGTGGTGCTGTCCTGGGCGAGTGTGCACCTGCCCGACCTCGACCGCGTCAACGTCAACGGCGGCGCCATCGCGCTCGGCCATCCGGTGGGCGCGACCGGCGCGCGGCTGCTCACGACGGCGCTGCACGAGCTGGAGCGTTCGGACTCCGCGACCGCCCTGGTCACGATGTGCGCGGGCGGCGCGCTGGCCACGGCCACGATCCTTGAGCGGATAGCGTGACGCATCGGAAATTCCGTATCCGTCCCCCGGCCTTCTCCTTCAGACTCGAACCACACGCACGCTCTACGGGGGACACGTGAAGAGAAAGACCCGACGCCGGCCGTACCTTGAGCAGCGTCCGCAGGACCTCGGCGGCGGGGTGTGGAGCGTGCCGGTGCCGATCCCCGGCAACCCGCTCGGCTACACCCTCGTCTACGCCGTCGAGTCGCCCAAGGGCCCGGTGCTGGTCGACGCCGGCTGGAACCATCCCGACGCGTGGGAGGCGCTCCACGGCGGGCTCGGCTCCCTGGGCATCGACGTCACGACGGTCAGAGGCGTGGTCGTCACCCACTTCCACCCCGACCACGCCGGGCTCGCGGGGCAGGTCAAGGAGACCTCCGGCGCCTGGATCGCGATGCACGAGGCCGACGCGGCGCTGGTCCGGCTCATGCACGGCCTGGCCGACGGCGAGCACCGCAGCTTCCAGGCCGACATGCTGCGCCGGGCCGGCGCCGGCCCGGCGGAGGTGGACATCGCCACGGCCCAGCGCCCGAAACCGCCCGCGCCGCCCGACCGCGAGCTGCGCGACGGCGACCTGGTCGACCTGCCCGGCCGCAAGCTGCGGGCCGTGCACACGCCCGGCCACACGCCCGGTCACATCTGCCTGCATCTGGAGGACGCCGACCGGCTGTTCACCGGTGACCACGTTCTGCCCGACATCACACCTCATGTCGGCATTTATCCGTACGATCGCGACGATGTTGATCCGCTGGGAGAGTTCCTCGACTCCCTGGAGCGGGTCGGCGACATGGGCCCGCTGGACGCCTTGCCGGCCCACGAGTGGATATTTCCCGATGTGGCAGCACGAGCCACCGAGATCCGTCAGCATCACGAGGAGAAGCTGACCGAGCTTCGCGCGCTGCTGGCCGAGCGGCCGGAGCCGCAGACCATCTGGGAGGTCGCCGCCATGATGACCTGGAACAGACCCTGGGACGACCTGTCCCCGATGCTGCGCGGCATGGCGGCCGGCGAGGCGGCCGCCCACCTGCGCGCTCTGGAAGCGCGTGGCGCGATCACGCGGGTCAGCGGAGGCGAACCCGTACGGTTCCAGGCCATAGACTCCTAGACATCCGATGTCTAGGGAGAAAAGCGTGGCGGTCACCGACGCGGCCATCGACAAGATCAAAGAGATGATCCTCTCCGGCGAGCTGACGCCCGGCGACCGGCTGCCGAAGGAGGCCGACCTGGCTGAGCGCCTCGGCCTGTCCCGCAACTCACTGCGCGAGGCCGTCCGCGCGCTGGCCCTGATCAACGTCCTCGACGTGCGCCAGGGCGACGGCACCTACGTCACCAGCCTGGAGCCACGGCTGCTGCTCGACACCATGTCGTTCGTGCTCGACCTGCACCGCGACGACACCGTGCTGCAGTTCTTCGAGGTGCGCCGCATCCTCGAACCCGCTGCCACGGCGATGGCCGCCAGGTCGATGACCGACGCCGAGATCGACGAGCTCCGGGTGATCCTCGAGTCGCTGCCCGCCTCCCCCACGATCGAGGAACTGGTCGCCAACGACCTGGAGTTCCACCAGCGGATCGCGCTGGGGTCGGGCAACAGCGTGCTGTGCTCGTTCATCGAGAGCCTCTCGGGGCCGACGACCCGGGCCCGGATCTGGCGCGGCCTCACCCAGGAGGGCGCGCTGGACAAGACGCGCGAGCAGCACACCGCGATCTACGAGGCCATCGCCGCCCGCCAGCCCGACCTGGCCCACTCGTGGGCCACCGTGCACGTGGCGGGCGTGGAGTCCTGGCTGCGCAAGGCCCTTGCCTGACCGGGCCTCTCGGGGTAGTACGCCGGTGTGGCTGACAAACTCGACCGGTATCGGAGCAAGCGCGACGCCGGCCGCACCCCCGAACCCGTCCCTGCCGAGGCCCCTGAACCACGCGACGGCGACGCGTTCGTGATCCAGGAGCACCACGCGCGGTCGCTGCACTGGGACCTGCGGCTGGAGCGCGACGGCGTGCTCGCCTCATGGGCCGTGCCCAAGGGCCTGCCCGGCGACCCCGGCACCAACCACCTGGCCGTGCGCACCGAGGACCACCCGCTGGAGTACCTCACGTTCCACGGCGAGATCCCCCAGGGCGAGTACGGCGGCGGCACGATGACGCTCTGGGACCAGGGCACCTACGAGACGGAGAAGTGGTCCGACCGCGAGGTCAAGGTGGTGCTGCACGGCGCCCGAGCCTCGGGCCGGTTCGTGCTGTTCCAGACAAATGGCAAGAACTGGATGATCCATCGGATGGATCCCCCGGTCCGCGACCCCTTCCCGCCGTTCGACCCCATGCTCCCCGCCGAGCGTTCCCGGCTGCCGCGCGACGCGGGGAAGTACGCGTTCGAGTTCGCCTGGGGCGGTGAGCGCGTCCTGGTGCCGATCGAGGGCGGCCGGACCGACGCGGCGCGGCGGCATCCGTGGCTGAGACCGCTGGCGGAGTCGTTCGGCAGCCGCACCGCGGTCCTGGACGGCGAGGTGGTCACGCTGGGCGGCGCCGAGGTGCTGGTCTGCTACGACCTGCTCTACGACGACGGACACTCCCTGGTCGCCGAGCCCTACACGGCCCGCCGCGCCGCACTGGAGGCTCTCCACCTGTCGGCGGCCCGCTGGCAGACCGCCCCCTCCTGGCCGGGCCAGGCCGCCCCGGTGCGGCAGGCGGCCCGCGAACAGGGCCTCCCCGGTGTCCTCGCCAAACGCCTCGACTCGCCCTACCAGCCCGGCCCGTCCACGGCCTGGATCTTCGTGCCGAGTCGCGCGGCGAAACCGCCACGCGACTAGCACGTCAGGCGGCGTCCGCTCCTCCCAGGACGCGACACGTCAACGGCGTCCGCATCGCCCAGAGCGTGACACATCAACGGCGTCCGCCACCTCTCAGGACGTGACACAAAACTTGGATTGTTCGTTAACTTGTATCATTCGTGTTTATGGCCTAGGTTTGGCGCCATGAGCGCACCCAGGACTCCGGCCGCCGAGGAGCTACGCGGTGCCGGCCTACGGGTGACGGCCGCCCGCGTCGCACTGCTCGAGACCGTCCGGGACGGTGACCACCTCGACGTCGAGACGATCGCCTCCGGCGTGCGCGAACGGGTGGGCCACGTCTCCCTTCAGGCTGTGTACGAGGCCCTCCACGCGCTCACCGCGGCGGGGCTCGTACGCCGCATCGAGCCGGCCGGCAGCCCTGCCCGGTTCGAGGGACGTGTCGGGGACAACCATCACCACGTCGTGTGCCGGTCGTGTGGTGTCGTCGCCGATGTCGACTGCGCGGCCGGCGAGGCGCCCTGCCTGACAGCGTCCGACGACCACGGCTTCTCGATCGACGAGGCCGAGGTCATCTACTGGGGCCTGTGCCCCGCATGTTCCGCCAGCAGTTCCTGAGCACCGTTATCTCGAATTCCGGAAGGATTCCATGTCCGAGAACCATGATGCAATCGTCACAGACCCGAAGCCGGAGGGCGAAGGCGGCTGCCCGGTCGCGCACGAGCGCGCCCCCCACCCGACTCAGGGCGGCGGAAACCGCCAGTGGTGGTCGGATCGGCTCAACCTGAAGATCCTCGCCAAGAACCCCGCCGTGGCCAACCCCCTCGGTGCGGAGTTCGACTACGCCGAGGCGTTCAAGTCGCTCGACCTCGCGGCCGTGAAGCAGGACATCGCGCAGGTGCTGACGACCTCGCAGGACTGGTGGCCCGCCGACTTCGGCAACTACGGCCCGTTCATGATCCGGATGGCGTGGCACAGCGCGGGCACCTACCGCATCAGCGACGGCCGCGGCGGCGCCGGGGCCGGTCAGCAGCGCTTCGCCCCGCTCAACAGCTGGCCGGACAACGCCAACCTCGACAAGGCCCGCCGCCTGCTGTGGCCGGTCAAGAAGAAGTACGGCAAGAGCCTCTCGTGGGCCGACCTCATGGTCCTCACCGGCAACGTCGCCCTGGAGACGATGGGCTTCAAGACCTTCGGCTTCGCCGGCGGTCGCGCGGACGTCTGGGAGCCCGACGAGGACGTCTACTGGGGCCCCGAGTCCGTCTGGCTCGACGACCAGCGCTACACCGGCGACCGGGAGCTCGAGAACCCGCTCGCCGCGGTCCAGATGGGCCTCATCTACGTCAACCCGGAGGGCCCCAACGGCAACCCGGACCCGCTGGCCGCGGCCCGCGACATCCGTGAGACGTTCCGCCGGATGGCGATGAACGACGAGGAGACGGTCGCCCTGATCGCGGGCGGTCACACCTTCGGCAAGACCCACGGCGCCGGCCCGGCCGACCACGTCGGCCCCGACCCCGAGGCCGCCCCGCTGGAGGAGCAGGGCCTCGGCTGGAAGAGCACCTTCGGCACCGGCAAGGGCGGCGACACGATCACCAGCGGCCTGGAGGTCACCTGGACCTCGACGCCGACGAAGTGGTCCACCAACTTCTTCTGGAACCTGTTCGGCTACGAGTGGGAGCTGACCAAGAGCCCGGCCGGCGCGCACCAGTGGCGGCCGAAGCACGGCGCCGGCGAGGGCTCGGTGCCCGACGCCCACGACTCGTCGAAGCGTCACGCGCCGTCCATGCTGACCACCGACCTCGCGCTCCGGTTCGACCCGATCTACGGCCCGATCTCGCGCCGTTTCTACGAGAACCCCGACGAGTTCGCCGACGCCTTCGCCCGCGCCTGGTTCAAGCTGACCCACCGCGACATGGGCCCGGTCGTGCGCTACCTCGGCCCGGAGGTCCCGGCCGAGACGCTGCTGTGGCAGGACCCGCTGCCCGCGGTGACGCACGAGCTGATCGACGCCGAGGACATCGCCTCCCTCAAGGCGCAGATTCTCGCCTCGGGTCTGTCGGTGTCCGAGCTGGTGTCCACCGCTTGGGCGTCGGCCGCGTCCTTCCGCGGCAGTGACAAGCGCGGCGGCGCCAACGGCGCGCGCATCCGCCTCCAGCCGCAGAGCGGCTGGGAGGTCAACGACCCCGACCGGCTCGCGACGGTGCTGCGCGCCCTGGAGGGAGTCCAGGAGAGCTTCAACTCCGCCCAGAGCGGCGGCAAGCAGGTCTCGCTCGCCGACCTGATCGTGCTCGGCGGCGTCGCGGCCGTCGAGCGGGCGGCCAAGGACGCCGGCTTCGACGTCCAGGTCCCCTTCACGCCGGGCCGCGTGGACGCGTCGCAGGAGCAGACCGACGTGGAGTCGTTCGACGCGATGGAGTTGACCGCCGACGGGTTCCGCAACTACCTCGGCAAGGGCAACCGGCTGCCGGCCGAGTACCTCCTGCTCGACCGGGCCAACCTGCTGACCCTGAGCGCCCCCGAGATGACGGTCCTGATCGGTGGCCTCCGCGTCCTGGGCGCCAACCACCAGCAGTCGCCGCTCGGCGTCCTCACCACGACCCCCGGGTCGCTGACCAACGACTTCTTCGTCAACCTGCTCGACCTGGGCACGACGTGGAAGGCGACGTCCGAGGACGCCAACACGTTCGAGGGTCGCGACGCGGCCACGGGCGAGGTCAAGTGGACCGGCAGCCGGGCCGACCTCGTCTTCGGGTCCAACTCCGAGCTGCGCGCGCTCGCGGAGGTCTACGCGAGTGACGACGCGAAGGAGAAGTTCGTGAACGACTTCGTCGCGGCGTGGGACAAGGTGATGAACCTCGACCGGTTCGACCTCGTCTGATCACGTCTGATCAGACCTGATCACAACGTCCAGGCCGGCCCGCGTGGGCCGGCCTGGACGTCCTCGTTCCGCGCCGGACGACCCGCTGGGCGTCCTCGTTCCGCGCCGGACGACCCGCTGGGCGTGTTCGGCGCGGGCCTTCGCCGGATTCCAGCTCGCGGCCACCTCAAGCCGCGGGAGGGTGCGGCTGGAGCAGCCCGCACCGGTGGGATACTCGCCGGATGCGGATCACCGAGACCTCCCCTGACAGCTCCCTCGGTGAGGAGCTGCTGACGTTGCAGCGCGCCGCGTACGCGGTGGAGGCGGAGATCATCGGCGACGAGCGGATCCCGCCGCTGCACGAGAGCCTGGACGAGCTGCGCTCGAAGCCGCTGCGCTGGCTGGGCGCCGTGAACGACGACGGCCGGCTGGTAGGGGCCGTGGCGTGGGCGGAGACGGCCCGGGAGGTGGACGTCGACCGGCTGGTCGTGCACCCCGGCGCGCACCGGCGCGGTGTCGGCAGGGCCCTGGTCAAGGAGGTCATGAGCAGGGCGGGCGGCCGCGCGATCACGGTGTCCACCGGCCGCGCCAACCTGCCCGCCCGGACGCTCTACGAACGGCTCGGGTTCGCGCTCCGGGGCGAGGACGAGGTGCTCCCCGGGCTGTGGGTGGTCCACTACGCCTTTCCCGGCTGAGCCACCGACAGCGGCCTGTCGCACCCGGCCGATCCCCCACCTCCATGGCGACCGATTCACCACCAGAGGTGCGACCAACGCACCACGAAACCAGCGACCAACGCACCACCAACCGTGCGACCAACGCACCACAGCACTAGCGACCAACGCACCATCGCCTCTGCGACCAACGCACCGCACAGGGCGGTGTTCGGGGGACGGTGGGCGCCCCGCCGGATCGTGAGTTACGCCTTCTGCTGCTGAGCCTGTTCCAGGGCGGGCCAGAGGGCTTCGGGGATCGGTTGCCGCCAGAGGGCCGTGTTGGCCGTGATCTCCTCAGGTGCGCGGGCGCCCACCACGACCGAGGCGACCGCCGGGTGACGCAGCGGAAAGGCCATCGCCGCCTGCGGGAGTGTCACGCCGTACGACTCGCAGATCGTCGCGAGGCGCCGGGCCCGGTCGAGCAGGGCAGCGGGAGCGGGCAGGTAGTCGAAGGTGCCGGACGGGGCCGGCGTGGCCAGCAGGCCGCTGTTGAAGACCCCCGCGGCGAGCACCCGGACCCCGCGCTCGGCGCAGGCGTCGAGCAGCGGGAGGCCCGAGCGGTCGAGCAGGGTGTAACGCCCGGCCGGCATGACCAGGTCGATGTCGGTCTCCTGGACGAACCGCAGCGGCGCCCGCCACTGGTTCATGCCGACGCCGATGGCCTTGACCACGCCCTGGGCACGCAGCTCGGCCAGCGCCGGATAGGCCTCGGTGAGCGCCTGCTCGATGTGCTCGTCCGGGTCGTGGATGAGGACGATGTCGACGGACGGCACGCCGAGCCGGGTCAGGGACTCCTCCAGGGAGCGCAGTACGCCGTCGCGGGAGAAGTCCCATCTGCGCTCCACGTCGGCGGGCACGTCGAAGCCCTCGTCGTCACGGCCGTCCCTGCCGGACGGGACGAGCAGCCGGCCGACCTTGGTGGAGAGCAGGTAGCCGGACCGGCCGGCGAGCGCCGCTCCCAGGCGACGCTCCGCCAGGCCGAGCCCGTAGTGCGGGGCGGTGTCGAACAGCCGGACGCCGCTGTCCCAGGCGGCGTCGACCGTGGCGCGGGCCTGCTCGTCGGTCACCGCCTGGAACAGGCCGGCGATCGGGGCCGTGCCGAGCCCGAAGCGGGGCAGCTCGATGGTCACGTCAGCTCCCACACCAGCGTGAGCCCGCCCGTGCCCTTGTCGAAGTCGCCGTCGAGCAGCTGGTTCATCCGCCGCTGCCAGGCCTGGTCGGCGGGGTGGTCGCGCAGGGCGGCCTGCAGGGCGGCGTAGTCGTCGACCTCGACGAAGTGGAACAGGTCGAGGCCGTCACGGTAGATCCGCCAGGAGTGCAGGCCGTGCTCACGCATGGCCTGCTCCAGCTCGGCGGGGACGCTCGCGTGCTCCCGGTCGTAGATCTCCGCACAGCCGGGCCTCAGCCGGGTGCGGAGCGCGAGCCGTTGCATCAATCCTGCGCCTTTCCACCCGCGACCCGGCTGATCATGAGGGCGACCAGGATGATGAAGCCGTAGACGACCGGCTGCCAGAAGCCCGAGACGCCCTTGAGGGTGAGGATGTTCTGCACCAGGCCGATGACCAGCACACCGGTCAGCGCGCCGAGGATGGTGCCCTTGCCGCCGTCCATGCTGACGCCGCCGATGACGGCCGCGGCGAACACCATGAAGATCCAGCCCACGCCCTGGCCGGAGCCGATGGCGCCGAGGCGTCCCGTCTCCAGCACGCCGGCGAGCGCGGCCAGCATGCCGCCCACGATGAACACGCCCCACAGCACCCGGTCGATCCGGATGCCGGCGGCGCGGGCGGCGTCGGGGTTGCCGCCGATGGCGTAGAGGGAACGGCCGACCCTGAAGTAGCCCAGCCCGACGATGCCCGCCACGAACAGCAGGCCCGCGATCCAGATGGACGCCGGCAGGCCGAGCCAGGTGGCGCTGCCCAGGTAGAGAATCGACTCGGGCAGCTCGAACAGCGTCTTGCCCTCGGTGGGGCCCAGTTGCAGGCCGTGCACGATGATCAGCATGGCCAGCGTGACGATGAACGCCGACAGCTGGAACTTGATGATCAGAAATCCGTTGAAGGCACCGACCGCCGCGCCGACCAGCAGGCAGAGCGGGATCACCAGCATGCCGGGCAGGCCGAGCCCGAACCCTCCGGCGGACGCGGGGATCACCAGCATTACCGCGATGGCCGGGGCCATGCCGACGGTCGACTCCAGCGACAGGTCGAACTTGCCGGAGATCAGAATCAGCGCCTCGGCCAGCACCAGCAGCGAGATCGACGCCTGCTGCTGGAGCACGTTCGTGAGGTTGCCGGTAGTCAGGAAGATCGGGTCCAGGAACGCGCCCACGATCAGCAGGAGCACGATCACGGGCACCAGGGTCAGATCGCGGAACCTGGCCAGCCGCAACCTCGGGGTGAGCGCAGTCAGTGTGGTCACGGTTGAATGCCTTCCATAACGGCCACGAGCTCGTGGTCGGTCCAGCCACGTGGCACGTCTTTCACGACCCTGCCGTGGAACATCACCAGGACGCGGTCGCAGATGCGCAGGTCGTCGAGCTCGTCGGAGACCACCACGGCTCCGGCGCCCCGCTCGACCGCGTCCTCGACGGCGCCGAGCAGGGCCTGCTTGGCCTTGACGTCTACGCCGGCGGTCGGGTTGATCACGACCAGCGCGGTGGGTTCGTCGACCAGCGCCCGCGCGAACACCACCTTCTGCGCGTTGCCGCCGGACAGGTCGCCGACGGGCTGGTCGGGCCCCTCGGTCTTGATGTCCAGGTCCTGGATGAGTTGTACGGCCTTGGCGCGCCGTTTCGCCGGTGACACGGTGCCGAACCGGCCGAGCTTGCGGGCGATCGGGATGGTCGCGTTCTCGCCCACGGACAGCAGCGGGGCGAAGCCCTCGTGGTGCCGGTCTTCGGGTACGAAACCGAGCCCGGCCTTGAGCGCGGCGGGGACGTCGCCCGGCTTGACCCGGGCGCCGTTGACGACGACCGTGCCCGAGTCGGCTTTGCGGAGCCCGACGAGGGTCTCGGCCACGCCGACCTTGCCACTGCTGGCGGAGCCGGCCAGGCCGACCACTTCCCCGGACCTGACGGAGAGATCGACGTCCTGGTAGCGGCCGGCCAGCGTCAGCCCCGCCGAGGACAGCACGACCTTCTCGCCCGGTGTGCGGGAGCGGGACTCGTACGCGACCGTGGCCTCGCCCGTCATCGCCGCGACCAGGTCGTCGTGCGGGAGGCCGTCGACCGGCCTGGTCATGACGTGCCGGGCGTCGCGGAAGACCGTGACGCTCTGGCAGATCTCGTAGACCTCGTCCAGGTGGTGGGAGATGTACATCATCGTCACGCCCTGCTCGCGCAGTGCCCGCATGCGGACGAACAGGCGCTCGATGGCGGGGCCGTCCAGGCGGGCCGTCGGCTCGTCGAGGATGATGAACCGCGCGCCGAACGACAGCGCGCGGGCGATCTCCACCAGCTGGCGCTGCTCGACGTCGAGGTCACCGGCGAGCGCCTCGGCGTCGACGTCCACCTCGTAGGTGGCGAGCAGTTCGCGGGCCTTGGCCCGCAACGCCCGCCACTTGATCATCCCGCTGTCGGTCTGGCGGTTGAGGAACAGGTTCTCCGCGACCGTCAGGGTGGGGATGATGGTGGGCTTCTGGTAGACGCAGGCGACCTGCCGTCGCCACGCGTCCCGGTCCGCGGGGGCGGGTGCCGCCTCTCCCGAGAACAGCACCTCGCCCTCGTCCGGCCGCTGGAGCCCGGTGAGGATCGACACCAGGGTGGACTTGCCCGCGCCGTTCCTGCCGAGCAGCGCGTGGGTCTCGCCTTCGGCGATCGCGATGCTCGCGCCGTTCAACGCCACGGTCGGACCAAAGCGTTTCACGACATTTCGGGCTTCAACATGAGTTTTCATTACTTGACCTGGTTGCCCCAGAAAGCCGGGTCATCCACGTTGTCCTTCGTAACCAGCGGAGCGGGCAGCTGGTCCTCCAGACCGTTGGGCAGCTCGATGATCGTGCTGTCGTGGTCCGTGGGGCCCGGCTTGAAGGTCTTGCCCTCCAGCGCCGCCTTGGCGTAGAACACCGCGTACTTCGCGTAGAGGTCGGCCGGCTGCGACATCGTGGCGTCGATCTCACCCTTGCGGATCGCCTCGAACTCCTGCGGGATGCCGTCGTTGGAGACCACGAAGACGTGCTTGGGGTCCTCCGGCGCGACGAGCAGGTTCTTCTGCTTCAGCACCTGCAGCGTGGGCGCCAGGTGGACGCCGCCGGCGTGCATGTAGACGCCCTTGACGTCGGGGTGCTGCTCCAGGCGGGTCTGCAGCATGGACGCGGCCTTGCTGCCCTCCCACTCGGTCGGCTCGTCGAAGACCGTGATCCCGGGGAACTTGGTCTTCATGCACTCGCCGAACGCCTCGGCCCGGTCGCGGCCGTTGATCGAGCTCAGCGCGCCCATCAGCTGGACGACCTTGCCCTTGCCGCCGAGCTTCTCACCGAGGAACTCACAGGCCTTGGTCCCGTACGCCCGGTTGTCCGCGCGTACGACCATGTAGACCTTGCCCTTGTCGGGCCGGGTGTCGACCGTGACGACCGGGATCTTCTTGTTCTCCAGCGTCTGCAGCGTGGTGGCGATGGCGCCGGTGTCCTGCGGGGCCATGATGATCGCCTTGGCGCCCTGACCGGTCAGCGCCTGGACGTTGTTGACCAGCTTGGTCACGTCGTTCTGGGAGTTGGTCGCCTGCATCAGGTCGGCCTTGAGCTCGCCGGCCATCTGCGGGACGTACTTCATGTAGGAGTTCCAGAAGTCGGAGTCGGCTCGCGGGTGGTCGACGCCGATCTTCCCTCCACCGCCTCCTTCGCTCGCCGTCGGGGTGCTGTCACCGCACGCGGCGATGACGGCCAGGAGGGCCGCGCCTGCGACCACGGGGCCGATCTTCATCGTTGGGGGTTACCTTCCTCGTCGGGCCGGCACCCCGGGCGGGGGCGACCCTGAAAAATGTGATGTCTCAGTTGGTGGGCCGGAGCCTGAGCCCCTGCATGCCACCGTCGACCGCGAGGGCGGTGCCGGTGGTCGCGCCGGCCTCCGGGCCGGCCAGGTAGGCGATCGCCGCGGCGACCTCCTCCGCGCTGACCAGGCGGCCCATCGGCTGCCTGGCGTTCAGCGCCTGTCGTTCGGCCTCGGGGTCGTCGGCCTTGTCGAGCAGCCGGCCGATCCACGGGGTGTCGGCCGTGCCGGGGTTGACGCAGTTGACTCGGATCCCCTCGCGGACGTGGTCGGCCGCCATCGCGAGGGTGAGCGACAGCACCGCTCCCTTGGTCGCGCTGTAGAGCGCCCGCGCCGGCAGGCCGGCGGTCGCCGCGATCGAGCAGGTGTTGACGATCGAGGCGTGCTCCGACCTGCGGAGGTACGGCAGGGCCGCCCGGCTGACCCGGACCATGCCGAGCACGTTGACGTCGAACACCTGCTGCCACTCGCTGTCGGGGTTGTCCTCGATCGTGCCCTGGGCGCCGATGCCCGCGTTGTTCACGAGCACGTCGATGCCGCCGAGCCGCTCGGCCGCCTCGGCCACCGCCGCCCGCACCGCGGCGTCGTCGGTGACGTCGGCCCGGATCCCGACGAACGGCTCGCCGGGCGGGTCGAGGTCGAGGCAGGCCACCTTCATGCCCCGCTCGGCCAGCAGTTTCGCGGTGGCCAGGCCGATGCCTGAGCCGCCGCCGGTGACGATCGCTCTGAGACTCATGCGTCCTTCCAGACCTCGCCACCCGGGAAACTGTGGGCGGCGATCGACTCGGGGTGCATTTCCGCGCTGAAGCCCGGCGCGGTGGGGGTGACGTACCTGCCGTTGTCGATGACGACGGGGGTGACGAAGTGCTCGTGCAGGTGATCGACGTACTCGATCACCCGGCCGTCCGTGGAGCCGCTGACCGCGACATAGTCGAACATCGACAGGTGCTGCACCAGCTCGCACAGCCCGACGCCGCCGGCGTGGGGGCAGACCGGGATGCCGAACCTGGCCGCGAGCAGCAGGATCGCGATGTTCTCGTTGACCCCGCCGACTCGTGCGGAGTCTATCTGCAGGTAGGAGATGGCTCCTGCCTGCAGGAGCTGCTTGAACACGATCCGGTTCTGCACATGCTCGCCGGTGGCGACCGGAACGGGCTTCACGCCCTCGGCGATGGCGGCGTGGCCGAGCACGTCGTCGGGGCTGGTCGGCTCCTCCACCCAGTGGGGGGCGAACTCACTCAGCGCGTCGATCCACTCGATCGCGGAGGCCACGTCCCAGCGCTGGTTGGCGTCGATCGCGATCGGGAAGTCGGGCCCGCAGACCTCACGCGCCACCCTGAAGCGGCGCCGGTCGTCTTCGAGATCGGCCCCGACCTTGAGCTTGATCTGGCCGAACCCCTCGTCGAGAGCCTCCTTGCAGAGCCGCCTCAGCTTGTCGTCGTCGTAGCCGAGCCAGCCCGGGGAGGTGGTGTAGGCGGGGTAGCCCTCGGCGCGCAGGCGGGCGATCCGTTCCTGCTTGCCGTCCTCGGCCCGCCTGAGGATCTCCAGGGCCTGCTCCGGGGTCAGCGCGTCGCTCAGGTAGCGGAAGTCGATCAGGCCGACGACCTGCTCGGGCGTCATCTCCGACAGCAGCAGCCAGACCGGCTTGCCCTCCCGCTTGGCCCGCAGGTCCCACAGGGCGTTGACCACGGCCGAGATCGCCATGTGCATGACGCCCTTCTCGGGCCCCAGCCAGCGCAGCTGCGAGTCGTTGACCATCTCCTTGTACAGCGCGCCGAGGTCCTCGACGTCCCTGCCGATCACGTACGGCTCCAGCGCGCCGATGGCGGCGGTCTGCACGTCGTTGCCACGGCCGATGGTGAACGCGAAGCCGTGCCCCTCGAACCCGTCGTCGGTGGTGAGCACCACGTAGGCGGCCGAGTAGTCGGGGTCGGGGTTCATCGCGTCGGAACCATCGAGATCGCGCGAGGTGGGGAACCGGATGTCATGCGTCTCCATCCGCACGATCCGGTAGCCGGGAGCCGTCATGCCTGGCCCACGGCCTGTCGCTGCCGCCCGAGCCCCTGGATCTCCAGCTCCATCACGTCACCGGCGCGCAGGTACGGCTGCCCCGGCATGCCCATGGCCACCCCCGCCGGGGTGCCGGTGTTGACCACGTCGCCCGGCTCCAGCACCATGAACTGGCTCAGGTAGCGGATGATCTCGGCCACGTCGAAGATCATGTTCTTGGTGTCGCCGTCCTGCCGCCGCTCCCCGTTGACCCACAACCTCATGGCCAGCGCCTGCGGGTCGGCGACCTCGTCGGCGGTGACCAGCCAGGGCCCCAGCGGGTTGAACGTCTCACACGACTTGCCCTTGTCCCACTGGCCGCCGCGCTCCAGCTGGAACTCCCGCTCGGAGACGTCGTTGGACACCGCGTATCCCGCGATGACGCCGAGCGCCTCCTCCCGGCTGCCGAGGTAGCGGGCCCGGCTGCCGATGACGACGGCGAGCTCCACCTCCCAGTCGGTCTTCACACTGCCCCGGGGCACCAGCACCTCGTCGTACGGCCCGATCATGGTGTCGGCGGCCTTCATGAAGACGACCGGCTCGGCGGGCGGCTCGGCGCCGGACTCGGCGGCGTGGTCGCGGTAGTTGAGGCCGATGCACACGATCTTCCCGGGGCGCGCGACGGGGGCACCGACGCGCAGACCCTCGGCGTCGATCACGGGCAGCGCGTCGCGCTCCAGCGCGTCCCGGACGCGCGCCACTCCCCCGGAGGCGAGGAAAGCACCGTCGATCTCGGGCTCCCCGAGGTCGCGCAGGTTTCCGGCGGCGTCCATCACCACCGGCCGCTCCTGGCCGACAGGTCCTACTCGCAGCAGCTTCACACCGCATCCCTACAGTCATACATCGGATGTCTCAGCCCCCCGATGCTCCTGCCCAGCCTTAGCGATGTCAATACCCCAACAACGGAAACATCGGACCAGTGAGACTTTTTACCCAAATCCCTCTCCGCGCAGCACCCGGAGGGTCTCTACCAGCAGAAACGACGTTCCACCCGTTCGCGGCGCCTGTCGCGGCGTCTGACGTCGAGCCGTTCGTGATCGCCAGAGACCCGATGACTCGACCGCTCCCCCGAAGCAGGCGCTGCCTGCGTGGTGACAAGATCTTTGATGACAGGCCATACCGCCAGGGGTGGAGGCCAGTAGACCAGGAGGGGTAGCGCGAAGTTCAAGCGCTGAGCTGATGGCAGTCGTGGTTCATGAGCCTTTACTGGGTGCACCGAACCCCTGCGGAGGTTTCATGAGGATCAAACGCGTTCTGGTCGTCCTGGCGACGGCCATGGCCACCCTGGCCCCCGCGGCCGACGCGCAGGCCGCCGACCTGTCGTGCGGGCGCAACCTGTGGCCCTACAGCTTCCCCGGAACCAACGACTGGGTGGCCAAGAAGTCGGGCCCGAGCGGCTACGGCTGGGTGCACCTGTATCGCAAGATCACCAACCAATACGGCTGGATCTACTGGGTGTGGGGCGATCAGCTCAGCGGCGGCGACACCGTCTCGCTGGACTGGACCTACCAGGGTGTGACGAAGAACTGCCACGCCACCGTCGCCGGCGGGTATGACTCGGTCACGTCACGAGCGGTCAACGAGGGCACCGAGGGTCGCTACTTCCGCGCCTGCGTCAAGACCACTTCCTGGGATTGCACCTCCTGGGGCAACAGCACTGACCCGGGCCCGGACTGGGATCTGGACTAGGCGGTCACTCAGGATCGGGACGCGGGTTGCAGCGAGGTGTGACCAACCCGTACTCGTACGCCAGGGCCACCGCCTGAGCGCGGCTCGACACGCCCAGCTTGGCCATCAAGCGATTGAGGTGGGTCTTGACGGTGGCCTCAGAGATATGAAGGTGATCGGCGATCTGGTGATTGGACATGGTCCGACCGACGAGGTGGAGCACTTCCGCTTCGCGAGAGGTCAGGTTCTGCGGCGCCGACCGCGGTGCTGGGTTGATGAAGGCCTCCACCAGCAGTTTGGTGGCGGCGGGCGAAAGAAGGGTGTCGCCTGTCGCCACCGTGTGGATGGCGGCCAGTACTCGCTCCGGCGGGGTGTCCTTGAGCAGGAACCCGGCGGCCCCCGCCCGCAGCGCGTTGTAAACGTACTCGTCCAGATCGAAGGTCGTCAGGATCAGCACCTTGGGCTGCTGGGCGCTCACGTCGGTGAGGATCTGCTCGGTAGCGGTGATACCGTCCATGCCCGCCATGCGGATGTCCATCAGGATGACGTCGGGCCGGGTCGTCAGGGCCAGCTTGACCGCCTCCTCACCGGAGGCCGCCTCGCCCGCGACCGCCAGCCCCGGCGCGGCCCGGATCAGCGCGGCCAGCCCCGCGCGGATCAGGATCTGGTCATCGACGACGAGCACGGAGATCATGCGCCAAGCCTTCAATGGTCGGCGGCCCTCGCCGCCGCGGGCGGGGATAATGGCGGCCGTGACCGTGAACCAGCTCGCGGGAAGGGGGCCTGCTTCGAAAATGCCTCGGTACAGCTTGACTCGTTCTTTCAAGCCGATCAACCCATGGCCACGAGGACCGCTCACCGGCGTCGTCTGGACACAGTCGTTGACGACGCCGGTGGTCACGTTTCACCCGAGCGAAAGGGACACCACTTGACATCCTCCCGGCTCTGAAGAACCGGGATTCCAACCGTCGCCGGTTGGGCTTCCTGCTTCACCGCCGGTCGCCCGCCCGAGAGGACTCTCGTTGAGGTCTTACACCGGCTCCACAGGCGTTTCGCCTCTCCGCAAGCCCTGCGGCGAGGGTGTTGCCGATCATTCATCCGGCGGCTTGGTCATCGCCACCGTCGAACACACTACCGAACCGTGCGGTGTCGTGCGGCGTTTCGACGGCGATCCGCCTGGCGGCGAATCGCCTACCCCTGCCCTGCTCCGCAGGGGTCCGATTCCTCCCCCGCCTGACGGCGGGGGTCTCCTCGGAGGTTCCCGATGAGTACGCATCCCCCATTACGCCGCACCACCGTCATCGTGCTGGCACTGGCCGGCCTACTCGCGAACGTCACTCCCGCGTCTGCCGCCGCAGCGGACTCGCTGGGGCTCTCCTGCGGTCCGAACAACGGCGCCGGCCTCAACCCCTACGCCTACGTGCCGCAGAATGAGCGCGTCCATGTGGCTCGGCGGGGATACGACGGATCGACCGAGGTGGTCAACCTGTATCGCAGCACGCACATCGAGTACAACGGCGCACGCATCTGGTGGGTGTGGGGCACGGGTCTCTCGGCCGGCGACAAGATCTCGCTGGACTGGTCGGACGACGGCACCAATTCCTGGTGGGCCTGCCACGGCACCGTGACGGCCGGGCACACCACGTGGAGCACGCGTGCCGTCGACAAGGCGGGCAGCCGCAAGTTCCGAGCCTGCGTCAAGCCATACAACCGGTCCTGGGCCTGCACGTGGGGCTGGCACCCCTAAGTCGCAGCTCCGATAAATACGTTGCGGGGTCCGAAAAGGGCGGGGCATGCTGGGTCGATCGAGCGGCGGAGAGCGCTGCCTGAACTAAGGAGGGCTGACGGATGGCCATCACTGCACTGCGGCATGTCCGCATCAGTCCCACCTCTTTGTTCAGGAGCACACCCGTTGTCTTCCGAGTACGAACTCTCTGATACCTACTCCGACCTCGACTCCCGCCGGTCCGAATTCACCGGTGACGAGTCCCAGCCAGATCCGGCCGCAGCCTTCGTCTTCACGTTCCATTCGGTCGACGAGGAGCTGGGCCCGGATCAGCGGTGGTCCACCTGGCTGGAGGTCGAGCGGGGTTCTCGCGGCCCGGAGCCACACCCCTCGTGGGTTGTGACGGAACAGGCTGCGATCGACACCGAGCTCGGCGTCCTCAAAACCGGCAAGGAAGCCGACGTCTTCCTGCTCGAACGGGCCGTCGAAGCCATCGGCGACAACCCGGCGAAGTCTTCGCTGCTGGCCGCGAAACGGTACCGCACCGAGGAGCACCGGTCCTTCCACCGCAGTACGTCGTACGTCGAAGGCCGCCGTACCCGTAACAGCCGTGACAGCCGGGCGATGGCGAAGAAGACCTCGCACGGCCGCAGTGTCGCGGCCGGTCAGTGGGCATACGCCGAATGGGACGCCCTCAACCGGTTGTGGGAGGCCGGCGTCCCGGTGCCGTATCCCGTGCAGGTGGACGGCACCGAGCTGCTGATGGAGTTCATCGACGACGGCGAGGGCGGTGCCGCGCCCCGGCTCGCCCAGGTCCGGCCGTCGAAGGAGCTGCTGGGTGTGTACTTCGAGCAGCTCCGCAACGGCATGCGTGAACTGGCCCGCGCGGGGCTCGCGCACGGCGACCTTTCGCCGTACAACGTCCTCGCGCAGGCCGAGCGGATCGTGATGATCGACCTGCCCCAGGTCGTCGACATCGTCGGCAACCCGAAGGGCATGGACTTCCTGATGCGCGACTGCCACAACATGGCCACGTGGTTCACGAACCGCGGGCTCGAGATCGACGAACAAGAGCTGTTCGCCGACCTGCTCACGATGGTGTTCTGATCGCCTTCTGCACGACAACACACTCGGACACCGACAGGTCTCCGGAACCTACAGCAGTGCGGCGAAGTGAGCGGGGGGAGCCTCCGCAAAAACCCGTTGGCGGACCACGGCGACCACTGCTACTTTTCCGGAGGCCGTGCGAGAGAACGAGGAGGTGGTACCCGTGAACGCAGTATCGACATGGGTGCTCCCCTCCGGGGTCACGGTCGGGCGATAGGTCGTCCGGGAGCGCCGTTCAAGAGCACTCCCGAAAGGCACGACCATGCGATTCACTTCTGAACGGCGCCTCGACGACGGCGTCCTCGAACGCGAATTCACTCTCGGCGAGATCCCCGGCATCCTGTGGACGCCCGCATCCGCACCGGCGCCGCTGATCCTGAGCGGCCACCCTGGCGGACTGCACCAGATGCACCCCCGGCTGGCGGCCCGGGCCCGGCACTACGCGGCGGGATACGGCTTCGCCGCGGCCGCCATCGAGCTCCCCGGGGGCGGTGACCGGCCCCGTTCGGCCACCGCCGAGCAGGCCCGTGCCGACCTGCTCCGGGCGATGGAGGCCGGCGAGCCGGTCGACGAGATCGTCGACCGGCTCGTCCTCCCGCTGGTCGAAAAGGCGGTCCCGGAATGGCAGGCCACCCTGGACGCCCTCCTTTCGCTGCCCGAGATCGGCGGCCCGGTCGGGTACGAGGGGGGAGCGATCGCCATCGGCATCCGGCTGGCGGTGGCCGAGCCGCGCATCTCGGCCGCCAATCTGTTCGCCGGGAGTTTCGTGCCCGCCACCCTGTTCGAGGAGGCCCGCCAGGTCACCATTCCGCTCCAGGTCCTGCTGCAGTGGGACGACGAAGGAAACGACCGGCAGCTGGCCCTGGACCTGTTCGACACCTTCGGCTCCAAGGAGAAGACGCTGCACGCCAATATGGGCGGGCACACCGGCGTCCCGTCATTCGAGATCGACGCTGGAGCCCGGTTCTTCGCCCGGCACCTGAGCTAGCCGCCGGCCGGCCCCGCCGTCAGGCCGGCAGCAGACGGTAGGCGGTGCCGGCCAGGATGCCGCTATCGAGGACAGGTCCCGGCCCTCCTCGATGGCGGTGGCCGGCAGATGCACGAGGGCCAGGTCGAGGATGAGGGAGCGTTCGGTGTGCTCGCCGGCCGCGATGCCCGCCAGCACCTTGACGCCGACGCCCTGCGCGCGAGGTCGTACAGATAGTCGTACCGGTACTGGCGACGGCCGGCGAAGCGGCGGCCGTCGCGGCTACGGCGGCCAGCGCGCCACCGCCGATCAAACCGCCCAGCGCACGGCGCGATAAACCGTCCTGGGCATCGGAGGAGGGCAGGGGGAGCGTTCGGACATGCGTTTCCCTCAGGCCAGAGATGTTTACGGATCGGTCCACCTCAGGGTCGCCTCGACCCGGAACCCGCCGCCGGGCAGCGCACCCGCGTCCACCGTGCCGCCGGACATCTCGGCGCGCTCCCGCATGCCGATCAGGCCGTGCCCGAATCGACCTGCCCCCATCCAGCGATCGGCGCTGCCCACGCCGTCGTCGGTGACCTGGATGTGCAGCCCCTCAGGGACGTACAGGAGTGACACCTCGGCGCTGGCATCCTTCCCAGCGTGCTTGAGCGTGTTCGTCAAGGCCTCTTGCACGATCCGGTACGCGGCCAACCCCGTCTCAGCCGGAACGTGACGGGCCTCGCCTTCGATCTGAAACCGTACTTCGATCGGCAGCCACTCGGCCAGAGCTTGGATCGCGTCGATGCCGGGCCGCGGCGCCGTCGGGCTCTCCCGCAGAAAGCCCAGCAGCAACCGTAACTCAGCCAGAGCGGTCCGGCCCGCGTGCCCGATCGTCTCAACGGCCGCGCTCGCACTGACCTTGTCATCGTCCAGCAGCGCGGCGTTCGCCCCTGCCGACTGGATCACCATGGCGCTCACGTTGTGCGCCACGATGTCATGCAACTCCCGGGCGAGCCGCATCCGCTCCTCGGCCAGCGCGGCCTGCGTCCTACTCGCCTCCTCGCGGACCACCGCACGGGCCACGGCCTCCGCCTCCGATCGCCGCAGTCTCCCCAGCCCCCACGCGGCGAAGCAGGTCACGAACGACACCACGTACAGGTCATCAGGAGGATCGGGCAGCGGTAACGGCAACGGCCCAGCCCACATCCGCACGACCGTCAGCGCCGTAGGCAGCAGCGTCCCGCCCAGGAACAGACCCGTCCATGCGGAGGACGTCCATCGCCCACTGGTGTAGAGCACGAGCATCAACGCGGTCGGCGTGCTCAGCTCCGACCACGCGGCGTTCCATTCCGCCCAGATGTCCCACCGGCCGCCAATCAACCACAACGTCCACACCAGCCCCAGCACCGGCACCGGGAACCGGCGCCGCCAGGCCAAGGCCGCATACGCCAGCAGGTCGCCCCAGAACGTCAGGGGCAGCCGCTCGGGGTGGGCGATGGTCTGGTCGCTGTAGGGCACCTCCACGAGGAGGACCGCGCACGCGATCGCCGCCAGCAGCGCATCGGCCAGCTGGGGGTGATCACTCCACCAATCCAAGGCCCGCCGCACCATGATCGTACGCTACGGCCCTGGCCCTGACCGCGCCACAGGCAGGCGTACCGCAGTGCACGCTCGGGCACTCCAGACTCCCAGAGGAGCGGCCGGCCCGTCCAAGTCGGAGCAGGCGGCGGTTGACGGCGACGGTGTAGCGTAATAGAACACGTTTCAGTACGGTCTCAACCAAGCGTTTGATCAAATCGCCTGAGGTGAACTTCTGTGCGGATCGACCTCGTCGACCAGGACCAGTACGCGGCTTCCGGACCACCCCACGAGCAACTCCGCTGGCTACGCGAAGCCGATCCCGTGCACCGGCACGACGGCGATCCGCCGTTCTGGGCCGTCACCCGCTTCGACGACGTGGTCCACGTGTCGCGGCACTCCGAGCTCTTCTCCTCCCATCGACGGCTGGCGTTGTTCAACGAGATGCCGGAGGAGCAACGGGCGCTGCAACGGATGATGATGCTCAACCAGGACCCCCCGGAGCACACGCGGCGGCGCTCGCTGGTCAACCGAGGGTTCACGCCCCGCACGATCGGCGCCCTCGAACAGCACATCCGCGACATCTGCGATGACCTGCTCGACAAGGCCTCCGGTGAGATCGACTTCGTCACCGAGATCGCGGCCCCGCTGCCGCTGTACGTGATCTGTGAGCTGCTCGGCGCCCCGGTCACCGACCGGGACAAGATCTTCGGCTGGTCCAACCGCATGATCGGCGCCGAGGACCCCGACTACGCCGACTCCCCCGACGAGGGCCAGGCGGCGGCCATGGAGGTCTACGCCTACGCCAACGAGCTGGCGGCCCAGCGCAGGAGCAACCCCAGGGACGACATCGTCACCAAGCTCATCCAGCCCGACGAGAAGGGCGAGACGCTCGATGAGAACGAGTTCGACCTCTTCGTCCTGCTGCTGGTCGTCGCCGGCAACGAGACCACCCGCAACGCGGCCTCGGGCGGCATGCTCGCCCTCTTCGAGCACCCGGAGCAGTGGGACCGCCTGGTCGCGGACCCGGCGCTGGCCGCCCCTGCCTCCGACGAGATCGTCCGCTGGGTCTCCCCCGTCAACCTGTTCCGCCGCACGGCCACCCAGGACGTGACCCTCGGCGGCAAGCAGATCCGCGAGAACGACAAGGTGGTCGTCTTCTACTCCTCGGCCAACCGGGACGCCTCCGTCTTCACCGATCCCGAGGTCTTCGACATCGGCCGTACCCCCAACCCGCACATCGGCTTCGGCGGTGGCGGCGCCCACTTCTGCCTCGGCAACCACCTGGCCAAGCTGGAGATGCGGATCCTCTTCGAGCAGCTGGCCCGGCGCTACCCCCGCCTGCGCCAGACCGGCGAGGTCCGCCGCCTGCGCTCCAACTTCATCAACGGCATCAAGGAACTGCCCGTCAAGCTGAGCTAGGGCCACAGGGACGCGGCTCCTGCGGATGAACGGGCAGGGGCGGCTGTCCTGGCGCTGGCTGCCGTCCTAAAAGCCGCGGCGGTGGTCTGAGTTATCAGGCCGTCCGCGAGCTGTGAGGTCACTCCTCGCCACCTGGCCGGCGCCTGCCCCACCTCTCACCGCGACATGCCCATACAGGCCCGAAGAGATGCCACAGTCTGAGGCCAGGCGATGCCACGTGAGCGCGACACGCAATCGACGACAATCTCACTGATCCCACGAATGCAGGGCACTCCAGGTGCCTCCGGCCGCTGCGAAGACCAAGTCGGAGCCCTCGAAGACTTCCTCACCGTTCTCCGGGCGCAGGCTCCCGAAGCGTTCGGCGCACAAGTCCACCTGCAACAGCCCATCGAAGTGGGTGAATTGCGGGGGACTGTAGAGCACCCAAGCGAACCCCACACTCTCATCGATGCGAAACCGCCGCACGTCGAGCAACTCCAGCAACACCGGTTCCCAACGAAAATCCTCGCTCACGACTCTGGCGTCGATCATGAGCCTGGCGACCCGTCCCCGCGTTGCTTTCGGACCGTATTCCTGATCAAGGATGACGCGGCGGAGGCAGGAGTCACCGAACTCGTAACGGGCCAGCAGAGCTGCGATCCCATCCTCGGTCAACGGGTGCGGTCCGAGCCTCCGCTCCGGCGCCGATCTGAGATCCACTGTGCTCCTTCGTCGATTCCGTCATCGTTGAGTTGGCGTCTGTTCGTTCGGCATGCCCAGGTCCGACTGCGCGGACAGGACGCGTCGCGCGACCTCGGAGAAGTCCGGCAGCGGCACGGAGTTCGTGATCCCGGACTCCGCAGGTCGGATACTCGTCAGCCTCTTGGCCCTGCCCGGCGGCCTCCTCACCACGACGCCGTTCGATGGCCGCCCACAGCTCCTCGTCGCCCCACTTCTCGAACTCGAATGGCAGCGGCGGCATCGAGCGCATGAACGGAGAGTGTGGTCGCAGGCATCATCGCGAGGGTCGAGACGGGTGATCGGAATCATGCGGTGGCCGCAGGGTCAGCACTGCCTGAACACGCGACGGGTCATGGCCAGCGCACCTCCGGGGTGCGTTCCACGAACTGCGCGTACTGCTCGAACGCCCGCTCAACCTCCGCCCGGTCGCTTCTGTGGAGCGGTAAGAGCGGCTGAACGGCGATCTGTACCCGGCTCTTCGCGAGGGTGCGTTTCCAGGTGGCCACGACCCGGCCGGCGCGTACCACGGTGGACTGGAAGACCCCGTTGTTGCCGGGGATGATGGCCGCCTTGTGCTCGTCGGCGACCATGAGCGAGCGATCCTTGTAGCCCAGCAGGTATTCGTCGAACCCCGGCAGCACGAGCACCTCGTCGTCGCCGGCCAGGGGAAGCGCGGTGTCGAGGAGCGCGGCGTCGAGGTATGTCTCCACCCCTTGGACGGTCACCCGGGCCAGCGCGTCGCCGGCCACGGCGATGCCGCGTTTGGCGTCGGCCGCGGTCAGGCCGGTCCAGCCCGCGAAGTCCTGCCGGGTGGTCGGCCCGCGGCCGCGGAAGTAACGCAGGGCGATAGTGCCCAGCGCCTCGTCGCGCTCTGGCCGGTGCGGGTCGGGGACCCATTCGTCGAGCAGCACGAAGCTCTGCTCCTTGCCGATGTTGGGGGCGATGCACAGCAGGCCCCGATGGCTGGCGTGCCACAGCAGGTAGTAGCCGCGCTGGCCACTGGTGTCGATGCCCTTGCCGGCCAGCACGGCCAGGCACTCCGACCGGCTCAGCCGCCCGCCACCGGCCAGGGCCGCGCCCAGCACCTCCATGGCCTGAACGGCGGTCTCCTCCGGGAGACCGAGTTGTTCGCGCCGCCGCGCCGCGCCCTTCAGCACCCGGACGCCCATCAATTCGAGCATCCAGCGGGCGTCGCGAGACGGGACGAAATGGATGGTGCCGCGCATCGGCCACGTGCGCAGCGCCTCACGCCGCTCCAGCGCGGCGGTGACGTCGGCGGCGGTGTATCCAGGCAATCGCGCGCCGAACGACCACAGACCGCTGGCCAGGTCTTGCGCCTGCATCGCCCCAAGCCAGGTCACCACCTCGGCCACGCCCGTCGCCCGCCCGGCGCCGCCGGGCGACGCTCGTAGCAGCAGGCTGGACATCCGCAGGCCGAGCACTTGTTGGGGGGAGAGTTCCACCGATTACCGCCTCCTCGCCCTCACCGTAGCCTTCGCCACCGACAATCCGACGATGTGATCGCCTGCTGGTGAGCCAGGGTGGGCAGGGCGCTTCGACGAAGACGACACTCGTAACCGGTACTCGCCTCGTTATGAGGGCTAGTGGGAGGCGGGTGGCTCAGGTGGCAGGACAGCGGCGGTGGGGGTGCGGGGCGGGCCTTACGGGCGGGCGGCCTGAACCCCTGGGTGTCGTCAGGCCGCCCGCGGCCCCGCCGGCCGAGGCGACAACCGACCGGCTGGGCGGCTCATCGGGCCTGACCGGCGAGCAGGCGGCGCCACCACTCGTACGCCTCCTCGCGGCGCCACCGCTCAGCCGTCCAGGACACGGGCGGCACATCCTGCCGAGGAAGGGTCAGGCGGCGGATCTGGTAGACGCCGCCGCAGGAGACCAGCTCATAGGCGGTCATCCGGCAGGAGCAGGTGTACGCGACGACCCGATCGGGCCCAAGGCCCTGCTCGATCCACCACAGCGCCGTACGCCCGGAGCGAGGCACGGCCGGATGCGGCGAAATCCCCGGGCAGTCCTCGTCGGTGAGGACATCAGGCGGAGCGAGAACGACGGCGGACGCGGTCACCGGACCGTCCATACGGCCGGGCACGCCTGCTCGGCGATGCCCTCCTGCTCCGCGATGACCTGGCACAACCCCACCAGGTCGTCGGCGTCGACCGTACGGTGCGCACCCGCGTCCTCAACGGCCCGGGGGAACGCCTGCTCGCGGGTCGCCCACAACCGTCCGGCGTCGCTGCGCATGATCCGCCACCCGGCGAACACCGGACGAGCGGCGGCTACGGCCCTATCGTGTGTCATGGGTCAGGACCACCATCCTGATCAGGGACCCGTCGGCGATGTAGGGCATCGCTGGCGGGTCCGCTTCATGCAGGCAGTGGTCTTGAGGCTCCTACCTGCGTCACCGGCTTGAACGACCCCAATTCTGATGCGCAGCGTAAGCGTGAAGTGACACAGCGTGTGTCACGCAGAGGCTGTTAGGACAAGCCAAGCCATTCGGCGAAGCCGCACAATTCGTCACTGCTGGCGCGGTGGAGGCGCAGGAGCGTCTCGACGTCCTCGCGCACCCAACGGTGCTCGCGCGTGTGTTGCGGTGCGATCCGGCGTGCGCTTCTCAACGCGTCGAAGGCGGCGTCTCTCATGCCGGCTCACAGTCGGGCACGCGCCAATTCGATGAAGAAGCCACTCCGGCGTTCGGCGGGCATGCTGGATGGTGGTGCCCAGGTGTCCCCGATGTCGAGAGCAGGCCGAAGATGGCTGTCGGCGAGCGAGACCTCGTGAATGCGCACCGAGTCCGGCCCGAAGGCCGTCCCGTAATAAACGCCCTCGGGGACGATGCCGCCGAGCCGCTGAGCCTCGACACGATGGCTCAAGGCGTCTTCGACCTGACCGGCGCGCGCTGCGACAACGGCAGCGCGCATGTGCAGCGACCCCAGCACGCCCATGTACTGGAGGCTCGTGTCCTTACGCGTGCGAAGGAGGTCGATTTCGAATTCGAGGGCTCGTAGTCCCGCCCCATAGGTGTGCGTGGCGAAGAAGACTTCGGTCCGTACGTATGCCACCGACGCCGCCAGGAGCAATGATCGAAACCTGTGGATCTGACGGGAAGGGGTGTACCTTCCCGAATCATCTGATCAAGGTTTCGAGATAAGGCCGACGCGCCAACGT
>NZ_JBFAKL010000015.1:0-198506 GCF_040655715.1 Nonomuraea cavernae
CACCGGCCACCACGATCTTCGTCGAGGTAAGGCCCGGACTAGAGCCTGCGAAGTCCACTGAGCACCCTTTCCAGCAGGTTGACATCTGGCCTACCCGCATCCAGCTGCGGCTGATGCACCCGAACCAGACCCTCGGCCGCCATATCAGCGATCAACACCCGCACCACACCCAGCGGAATCCGCAACAGCGCCGACACCTCAGCCACCGACCGAACCTGCCGACACAACTGACTGATCGCCTGATACTCCGGCGTGATATGCGAAAACTCCCGATGCTCAGCCGTCGCCGACGAGACGAGAGCCTCCATCGCGAGCTTGACCCTGGGCGCCGTGCGTCCACCCGTCACCGCGTAGGGACGGACCGGCGAACCCGGATCAGGAGACGACGGCGCCTGCGGCTCGCGGCCGCCGCTGTTCCATCTGGGGTCCGTCACCTACATCACCTGGACTGGGTAGCGCGTAGTTCGGCACGCACCGCGGGAGTGAGCACCTGTCCGGCGCGATCCACCATGAGCGTCATCTGATAGGCCACCAACCCCATGTCACAGTCGGGGGCCGCGAGAACCGCCATGCACGAGCCGTCACTGATCGACATGATCAGCATCAGCCCGCGCTGCATCTCCACGATCGTCTGATTGACCGCGCCGCCCTCGAACACCCGGGCCGCCCCTTGGGTGAGGCTGACCAGCCCGGAGGCGATCGCGGCCAGCTGATCCGCCCGGTCCGCGGGAAACCCCGACGAGGCCGCGAGCGGCAGACCGTCGGATGAGACGACGACGGCGTGGGCGACGCCCGGAACGGTGCTGACGAAATCAGTGATCAACCAGTCGACACCGCGCGCGGCGTGACTCAGGTCGTTCATGCGCCTTCCTCCCTCCTGTCGGCGTTCCTCGGATCAGAGGGATACGCCTTGCCCTCGGTGATGTCGTCACGTGCCGCCCGGAATCCCTGCTGGAAGCTGGACAGCCTGTTCCGGATCCGGTCCGGTGACACCGACGGCATCGGAGTGACGCCCTTCGGCGCCGACGCCGTGTCCGCCGAACCCGGCACCAGATTCGCCTTCGGCACCCGCTTCGGCAACCCCGAAGCCGTCGCCCCATCACGCACCGGCTCCACCACGGCCTCCGCCTTGCTCCATCCGGCGTCGGCCTTGGCCGAACCCCAGCTCGCCCCGCTGGCGAACCAGGCGGACTCGACGGAGGCGAAGATCGGGAGGTACTCGTCACCGGCCGACGGCGGCGTGTTGACCGCCGGGATCGGGCCGGTGTTCGCCGCGTCGGTCTCCGGGAAGTCGTGCCGCTGGGGCCGGGCCGGCGGCCGGGTGAAGTCGCCCCGATCACGGGGCGTCCACGGTGGCGGCCCGTCCACCGGCGGCCGCCTGGGCAGCCCGTTGCCCGCGGCGGGCCAGGCGCCGGGTTCACGCGGCGGGGACATCCAGACGTCGGCGTCCCCGAAGCCGGCGCGCGGGTCGGACGGCCAGCCGCCGGGATCGGACGGCCACTGCGGCTGCATCGGCCAGCCGCCGTTCTGCTCGGGGGCCGGTGGACCGGACGGGTAGGAGGGGTGTCCGGGACCCATCTGGTAGGTGCCGCCCTGCCACGGCGGGACGGGCGCGGGAGAGGGCGCCAGTTGCGGCCCGGTGAAGGCGTCCTCCTGGGACGGGTTCGAGCCCGCGTAGGCGGGCGACTGCGCGCCGAGCATCGACTCGGGCAGCAGGACCATCGCGGTCAGCCCGCCGGTGGCGTGCGGGCGCAGTTGCACCCGGATGCCGTGCCGGTGCGCCAGGCGGGCGACCACGAACAGGCCCATCCGCCGCGACACCGACACGTCCACACTCGGCGAATCGGTGAGGCGGTCGTTGGCCTGGACCAGCTCCTCGTGGGTCATGCCAATGCCGGAGTCGGTGATCGACAGCATCACACCGCCACCATCGATCCGGCTGCCCGACAGCGTGATGCGGGTCTCGCGCGGCGAGAACGACAGCGCGTTCTCCACCAGCTCGGCCAGCAGGTGGATGACGTCGTTGACGGCCTGACCGGCGACGGAGACGCCGTCGGGCACCTGGAGCACGACGCGTTCGTAGCCCTCGACCTCCGACAGCGAGGCGCGGGCCACGTCGACCAGCTTCACCGGCTGACTCCAGCGACGCGGCGGGTCCTGGCCGGCCAGCACCAGCAGGTTCTCGCTGTTGCGGCGCATGCGGGTCGCGAGATGGTCCAGCTTGAACAGGTTGGCCAGCCGGCTCTCGTCCTGCTCACCCTGCTCCAGCCCGTCGATCAGGGTGATCTGCCGCTCCACCAGCGTCTGGCTACGGCGCGACAGGTTCACGAACATCGCGTTGACGTTGCTGCGCAGCCTGGCCTCCTCGCCCGCCAGGCGCACCGCCTCGCGGTGAACCTCGTCGAACGCCCGCGCCACCTCGCCGATCTCGTCGTCGGAGACGACGCCGATCGGCTCCACCTGCACCTGCCCGGCCGAGTCGGACTCGCGCAACTGCTGGACGGTCTCGGGCAGCCGGCGACCCGCGATGAACAGCGCCTCGCGGCGCAGCCTGCGCAGCGGGCCGCTCAGCGAGCGGGCCATCATCACGGTGACGAGCAGGACGAGGATCAGCAGGGCCGCGATCGCGAACGAGAAGACCATCGCGCCCTGCTGCTCGGCCCGCTGCACGGTTTGGCTGCGCAGCAGGATGGAGTCGGCGACCCGCTGTTCGACCTCACGCATGCCGTCGATGGTCTTGCTGACGGCGCCGAACCAGGCCTGGCCGTCGCGGGTGAGGCCGAGGCCCCGGTCGGTCAGCGGCAGGCCGGCGTCCTGCAGCGCCATGGCGCGGGCCTGGATCAGCTCGGCCCGGTCGACCGCCTGGCCGCTGACGGTGTCGTCGTAGGCCTGGCGCAGGTCCAGCGGCACCTGGGCCCGGAAGGTGGCCAGCTCGCCGTCGCGCTGGGCGCGGGCGGCGATGAAGGCGTCCAGCTCGTCCTTGCCGAAGCGTCCGGCGGCCAGCGCGGCGACGAGCAGCGCGCGCTGCCGCGACACGAACTGCTTGGCCCTGGACAGTGCGGCGAAGCCGGCGACGCTGTCGGTGAGCTCCTTGTCGACGGCGCCCTGGTCGATGTTGTCGTTGAGCGCGAGGAAGTCGGAGATGGACTGGTCGTAGAGCTCGATCACCGAGGCGACGTTCAGCTTGGACTCGACCGCCGTCTTGCGGGAGTTGGCCAGCTCGTCGAACCGGTTCAGCACGCGTACGGCCTGGGCGCGCTGGGGGCTGTCGGAGTCGGCGAGCGCCTGGACGCCGCCCCGGGCGTCCTCGACGAGGCTGTCGACCGCGGAGTATTGGGCGGTGACGGGGTTTCGGTCACCCCCGCGCCCCAGCGCGACGTAGGTGGCGGTGAGGTCTCGCTCCAGCTCGGTCTCGTGGGCCAGCCTGGTCAGCTTGCTGGCCACGATCGCGGTCTGGTTGACCTGTTCGTACTCGCTGGCGCTGCTGGCGGAGGATGCGACGCGGAATCCGCCGAGAATCAGTGCTGCCACGGTGGGGATGACGATCAGGGCGAGGAGCTTGGACCGCACCCGCCAGTTGCGCAGCCCGAACCCGCCCGATCGGGCCGGCTTGCCTCTGGCATGAGGGGTCGGGTGCGAGGGCTCCTCAGGGGGTAATCCCGCATCCCCGCCTGCTGGGGGCAATGTAGTTCTCACTGGCCTCCGCGACCTCTCCTAGATGGCCTGGTGCAAGAGATCTGGTGGTGCACGTGCGTGACCCCTGTGCCGCCCCCGAGGACACGTAAGGTCCGAAATCCTATTTATGTTCAACTGATAATCGATATCGCCCGTAAAGGTCACGGTCGATCGATCACCTAGCGCACATCTCTACGTCTCGACAGTAGCCACACGTTCGGGATGAACGCCACCCATCTGTCCACTTCGAACCGGACATACCTCCATGAATACAGTGTGATCATTTTTTCTGCATATATATTGATAATTTCCAGAATCGGGGGAGCATGCGCAAGGGGTTGCCTGCGCTAGGGTGCGACCGTCGTCGATCACCCCCGATCAAAGGAGACGCGACATGAGGTTCGGTGCTCAAGGGCGCACCGCCATGATTGGACTTGTGGTCACCCTTGCCATTACGGGGTGTTCCAGCTCGGATGGCAAGACCACGGAGACCGCCAACGCAAACGGTCTGGAGAAGACTTCTCTCTTGATCGGCCAGTATCCTGGGGCCGACTCCGCCCCCCTGTTCATCGCGATAGAACGCGGCTTCTTCAAGGAGCAGGGCCTCACTGTCAAGACCGAGGCCATCCAGGCGCCGCAGGCGGTGCTGCCCAAACTGGCCAACGGCAGCATGGACGTGGTGCTCGGCAGCTACGCGACCATCCTGACGATCCAGAGCCAGAAAGTGGAGAAGTTCAAGTACATCGCCGACTCCTACCAGGGCGCGACCGGCGGCTTCGGCGTGATGGTGGGCAAGGACTCCCCCATCAAGACGGTCGCCGACCTCAAAGGCAAGAAGATCGGCGTCAACTCACTCGCCGGACTCGGCGTCCTCACGATGAACCCGCACCTCAAGATCAGCGGGCTCAAGCCGCCGCCCGACCCGAGCAAGGACGTCACGTACGTGGAGGTGCCGACCACCAACTGGCTGTCGGCGCTGGAGAAGGGAGACGTGGACGCGGTCTGGATGACCGACCCGTACGTCAGCGAGGCCAAGAACAAGCTCGGCGCGACCATGCTCGTCGACACGATGTCCGGGCCGACCGAGGCGCTGCCGATCACCGGCTGGGCCGCGACCGAGAAGTGGGTGGCCACCAACCCGAAGACGATGGCCGCCTTCCAGCGGGCGATGGCCAAGGCCCAGAACATCGCCGCCACCGACCGCAGCGCCGTGACGAAGATCCTGCCCACGTTCACCAAGATCCCAGCGGAGACCGCCGCCACGATCAACCTGGGCGCCTACCCGACCACGCTCAGCGCCCAGCGCATCCAGCGGGTCGCGGACCTGATGGCCGAGTACGGGTTCATCAAGGAGAAGATCGACGTCGCCTCGATGATCGTCACTTCTCAGGGATGACCACGACGACCACACTGGCGCGGGGAGAACGGCTCCACCTCTCCCGCGCCAGGCTCGGAAAGCTCGTCCGCCACGTCATCGGCGTGGCGGCGTTCCTGCTCCTCTGGGAGCTGGCCGGCCGCACCGGCCTGCTCACCTGGCTGCCGACCGCCTCCGCCTCGCTCGCCCGGGTGGTCGGCCTCGCCGTCGACCCCGCCTTCCTCGGCGACCTGCTCGCCACCCTCACGGCGGCCGCCATCGGCCTGCCGCTGGCCGTGCTGGTCGCCGTCCCCATCGGCCTGCTCCTCGGCACCGTACCCGTCGTCGAGGAGATGACCCGGGCGATCGTCGAGTTCCTGCGCCCCATCCCGTCCGTCGCGCTGATCCCGCTGGCCCTGTTCGCCTTCCAGCCCGAGATCAACGCCAAGGTCGCGCTCATCGTCTACGCCTCCGCCTGGCCCATCCTGATCAACACCCTGTACGGCGTCCGCGACGTCGACCCGGTGGCCACCGAGACGCTGCGCTCGTTCGGCTTCGGCCGCGGCTCGGTCATCATGCGGGTGTCGTTGCCCAGCGCCGCGCCGTTCATCTTCACCGGGATCCGGCTCGCGGCCTCGATCACGCTCATCCTGGCCATCAGCGTCGAGTACTTCGTCGGCGGCGCCGGCGGCATCGGCGCGTTCCTCATCCAGGCCAGCACCGGCATCGGCGCCGACGCGATGGTCGACGTGATCGCGACCCTGGTGTGGGCGGGCGCCGTCGGGCTGGCCGTCAACACCGTGCTGCGGCGCGCCGAGCGGCGGCTGTTCAGGTGGCGATTCGCGTGATCTGGACCATCGTCAAGCGGCTCTGGCTGGTGCCGATCGTCCTGCTCGCCTGGGAGTTCGCCGCCGCCTCGGCCGCGAACCCGTTCTTCCCGCCGCCCACGCTCATCGCCTCCCGGATGTACGAGATGTGGTTCTCCGGGCCGTTCCTGTTCACCGAGGAGGCCGTGGACAACTTCGTGCCCAGCCTCATCCGGGTGGTCGGGTCGTGGGGCGCGGCCGTGGTGCTGGGCGTCGGGCTCGGCGTCGCGCTGGGGCGCACCGCGTGGCTGGCCGACTACATCGATCCGCTGGTCGAGTTCGGCAGGGCCGTGCCGCCGCCCGCCATGCTGCCGGTCTTCCTGGTGCTCTTCCAGATGGGCACGCAGGTGCAGGTGGCGACCATCGTCTTCGGCATCATCTGGCCGATCCTGCTCAACTCGATCGACGGCGCCCGCAACGTCGACCACCTGCAGATGGACACCGCGACCGTCTTCGGGCTGCCCCGGCATCTGCGGTTGTTCCGGATCATCCTCCCCGCGGCGTCTCCGAAAATTTTCGCGGGTCTCCGGCTCAGCGTCTCTCTGGCGCTTATCCTGATGGTCATTTCGGAACTCAAGGGCAGCACCGACGGCATCGGCTACTTACTGAGCGTGGCGAGCAGCAATGCCGACATGCCGGCGATCTGGGCCGGTGTGGTCGTGCTCGGAGTGCTCGGCTACGCCTTCAACTCCCTGTTCCTTCTGGCGGAGCGACGCGTCCTCACCTGGCATCGCGGCGCCCGCGGCACCGCGTAGGAGGCGGTCATGACGGACCTGTTACTGAAGAACGTCCTGGTGGTCACGCACGATCAGGACGAACCCATCCCGGCGGACATCTCCGTGACCGGCGGGCGCATCGACCGGATCGCACCCGGCCTGCCGAGCGAGGGCGTGCCGGACGTGATCGAGGGCGCCGGCCGGCTGGCCTTCCCCGGCGTCGTCGACGGCCACCAGCACTGGGGCATCTACAACCACCTGGCCGACGACGCCGGATCCGAGAGCAGGGCCTGCGCGCAGGGCGGCGTCACGACCGCGCTCACCTACATGCGCACCGGCCAGTACTACCTGAACAAGGGCGGCCCGTACGCCGACTTCTTCCCCGAGGTGCTCGCGCAGGCGGAGGACCGTTCGTACGTCGACTACGGGTTCCACCTCGCGCCCATGTCCCGGGCCCACATCGACGAGCTGCCCGACCTGGTCGAGAGGTTCGGGGTGCCGTCGTTCAAGATCTTCATGTTCTACGGCGGGCACGGGCTGCACGGCCGCTCGGCCGACCAGAACGCGTTCCTGATGCTGCCCGAGGGCGAGCGTTACGACTACGCCCACTTCGAGTTCGTGATGCGCGGCGTGCAGGCGGCCCGCGAGCGCTTCCCCGAGTTGGCCGACGAGATCTCGCTGTCGCTGCACTGCGAGACGGCCGAGATCATGACCGCCTACACCAGGCTGGTCGAGGAGGCGGGCGACCTGAGCGGGCTGGCGGCCTACAGCGCCTCCCGCCCGCCGCACTCCGAGGGCCTGGCCGTCTTCATCGCCTCCTACCTGGCCCACGAGACCGGGCTCGGCAACGTCAACCTGCTGCACCTGTCCTCGCGCAAGGCGCTGGACGCGGCGGTGCGGATGGCGAAGACGTTCCCGCACATCGACTTCCGCCGGGAGGTCACCATCGGCCACCTGCTGGCCGACATCGAGACCGCCAGCGGGCTCGGCGCCAAGGTCAACCCGCCGATCAGACCGCGGGAGGACGTCGAGGCGCTGTGGGAGTACGTGCTCGACGGCACGGTCGACTGGGTGGTCAGCGACCACGCCTGCTGCCGCGAGGAGCTCAAGTTCGGCGCCCCGGCCGACGACGTGTTCCTGGCCAAGGCGGGCTTCGGCGGCGCCGAGTACCTTCTGCCCGGCCTCATCACCGAGGGCCGGCGGCGCGGCCTGCCGTACGGGCGCATCGCCGCGCTCACCTCGTGGAACCCGGCGCGCAGGTACGGCCTGCGTGACAAGGGCACCCTGGCGCCCGGCTTCGACGCCGACATCTGCCTGGTCGACCCCGGCACCACGTGGACCGTACGGGCCGCCGACTCGGAGTCGGCGCAGGAGTACACCCCGTTCGAGGGGTTCGAGCTGACCGCGAAGGTCACCGACACGTTCGTGCGCGGCAACCACGTCCTCGACGCGGGCAAGATCGTGGGCCCCCCGCTGGGCCGCTACCAGCGCCGCCCGCAGAGCTGATCCGATCCACCCCCTGCGAACGCCGGGAATGGACATTTCGCATATGCAACTATTCCCGGCTTCGCTAGAGTCGATGTACTGAATCCGGCTTCCCCCAAGGAAATCCCTTGCTCGAGATAGACAACCTCACGCATGTGTACGGACCAGGCAGCCCCAACGAGCACCGCGCCATCGAAGGGCTGAAGCTGAGCGTCGCCGAGGGTGAGCTTCTGTGCATCGTCGGGCCCTCCGGCTGCGGGAAGTCGACGCTGCTCCGTTCCATCGCCGGACTGATCACACCCACCGGCGGCGAGATCCGGGTCGAGGGCAAGCTGGTCCGCCAGACGCCCGGCAATCTGGCCGTCGTCTTCCAGGACTACAGCCGCTCGCTGTTCCCGTGGATGTCGGTGGCCGACAACGTCGCCCTGCCGCTGCGCCGCAGGAACATGGACAAGCGGCAGCGTCGCGAGGCCGCGCAGGAGGCGCTGGAGTCGGTCGGGCTGGAGGGCGCGGGGCGTAAGTACCCGTTCCAGCTGTCGGGCGGCATGCAGCAGCGCGTGGCGATCGCCCGCGCGCTGGCCTACCGGCCCGCGCTCATGCTCATGGACGAGCCGTTCGGCTCGGTGGACGCGCAGACCCGCGAGGACCTCGAGGACCTCGTGCTGAAGGTGCGCGGGCACCACCAGATGACGATCGTGCTCATCACCCACGACATCGACGAGAGCGTCTACGTCGGCGACCGGGTCGTGGTGCTGTCCAAGGCCCCGGCGCACGTGGTGGGCGACCTCAGGGTGGACCTGCCCGGGCCCCGTGACCAGATCACCACCCGTGAGCACCCCGACTTCGTGCACCTGCGCGCCGAGGTCGGCCGGCTCGTGCGCGGCGTGCCCGCGCAGGCGACCTCCGCCTGACCCGCCACCACGCTCCCCGCGAACGTGAAAGTGCCGCCGGACCTCGGTCCGGCGGCACTTTCACGTGGACCCGCCCGTCAGGCGGGCGTGTGCATGTGGCGGGTCAGAGCGTGCTCGACGAGCGTGATGAGCGTGCTCTTCACCGAGTCGCGCGCGCGGGCGTCGAGGCGGACGATCGGCGTGTGCGGGTTGAGCGACAGCGCCTCACGTATCTCCTCCTCCTGGTGCATGAACTGGCCGTCCCAGCCGTTGATGCCGATCACGAAGGGCAGTTTGGCCTCTTCGAAGTAGTCGATCGCGGGGAAGCTGTCGGCCAGCCGCCGCGTGTCGACCAGCACCACCGCGCCGATGGCACCGCGCACCAGGTCGTCCCACATGAACCAGAACCGATGCTGGCCGGGCGTGCCGAACAGGTAGAGGATCAGATCCCGATCCAGCGACACCCGCCCGAAGTCCATGGCCACGGTCGTGGTGGTCTTGTTGGGGGTGAGCGAGACGTCGTCGACATGGGCCGACGCGTCCGTCATCACCGCCTCCGTCGTGAGCGGCAGAATTTCCGAGACCGCACCCACGAACGTCGTCTTGCCCACGCCGAAGCCGCCGGCCACGACGATCTTCGTCGATGTTAGGCCGGGGCTAGAGCCTGCGAAGTCCACTGAGCACCCTTTCGAGCAAGTTGAGGTCCGGCTTCCCCTCATCCAGCGAAGGCTGGTGCACGCGGATCAGGCCTTCCGACGCCATGTCGGCGATCAGTACCCGGACCACGCCGAGAGGCTGGCGTAAAAGGGCGGAGATCTCAGCAACCGACCTGACGTTCCTGGTCAGCTGAATGATCGCCTGATACTCCGGACTTAGTAGGGAAATGTCTTGGTATTCGGACGTCACGGAGGACACCAACGCCTCCATGGCGAACTTCATCCGCGGAGCCGTGCGACCCCCGGTCACGGCGTATGGCCGCACCAGGGAGCTCGACTTCTGCGAACGGGGAACCGCCGGATGCGGCGGTGTACTATCACCAGCCCAACCCTGACCTGACACCATGATCTCCTGTCACCGTCCCTAGCGAGGACGGGCCGCCTGCAGCTCGGCGCGTACGGCCGGCGTGAGCACTTGGCCCGCCCGCTCGACCAGCAGCGTCATCTGGTAGGCCACCAGGCCCATGTCACAGTCGGGCGCGGCGAGCACGGCCAGACAGGAACCATCGCTGATCGACATGATCATCAACAGTCCGCGCTGCATCTCGATGACGGTCTGCGTCACCATGCCGCCCTCGAAGACGCGTGCCGCGCCCTGCGTCAGGCTGATCACACCCGAGGCGACCGCCGCCAGCTGATCGGCCCGATCCTTCGGGAAACCCTCCGAGAACGCCAGCGGCAAACCGTCAGACGACACCACGACGGTGTGCGCGACGCCTGGCACGTTGTTGACAAAATCAGTGATCAGCCAACTGATGCCACGCGCTCCCTGGCTCAGTTCTCTCATTTCTCCTCCTCGTTATCTTCGCCGCGGGTGAAGGCCCGGCCCTGCCGTACACCCTGCTGGAAGCTGGAGAGCCGGCTCCGCAACCGCTCGGGAGAGATCTGCGGCGCCGGTGACGTGGCCTGCGGCTCGGCCAGGCTGGCCGTTCCCGGCACCAGGTTGGCCTTCGGCACGCGGCGCGGCAGGCCGGAGGACGTCAAGCCGCCCTGGGCCGGCTCCGCCGCGGCCTGCGCCGCCTGGAAGCCGCTGTCGGCCGGAGAGGACCACGACGCGCTCACACCCGACCCACCCGGCGTGCGCCGCGGCAGGCTGGGCCGCTCTGACGTGCTCTGGGGGTCGGAGCGGCGCTGGGGCAACGGCTCGGGAGCGTGGTCGAACCGCACGGCGGGCTGGATGGCGGTCTCCGGCTCCACGTCGTGCTCGGGCTCCTGCCTCGGCAGCAGCTGCTCGGGGTCCGGCCTGCGGAACCAGTCGGAGCCGACCGACGAGAAGATCGGCAGGAACTCGTCACCCTGGTCCTCCATCGGCGAGCTGCGCACGATGGGGAGCGGCCCGGTCAGGTCCTGCGAGGAGTATTCGCCGGGACCGAACGGGTCGAAGGCCGAATGACCGTTGCGTCCGTACGGGTCGGCGGGTGGTGGAGTGGTCTCGGCGAACGACGGCCAGCGTGACTCCCCCGCCGCGAACGGGGCCTTCGGCTCGTCCGTGTCGAAGACCGACCTGCGCGGCTCCTCGCCGTTGGGCTGCCAGCGCGTCTCCTGCTGGGCGGGAAGCTGCTGGGCGGGCGGCGCCTCCTCGGCGAACGACGACCAGCGGGGCTCCTCCTGCCTGGCCGGAGGCGGCTCCGTGGCGAACGACGGCCAATTCGGCTCCGCCACCTTCGGCGGCTCCTCGGCGAAGGAGGGCCAGCGCTGCTCGTCGCGGGCGGGCGGCGGCACCTCCTCGGCGAAGGACGGCCAGCGCTGCTCCTGCGGGGCGGCCGGCGCCTCCTCGGCGAACGACGGCCAGTTGCCGGTGCCCGGCACGGGCAGCGACCCCGGCCACTGGGTGTCCAGCGGCATGTCGTCCATCCGCCTCGGCGGGGCGGCGAGCCCCCCGGGCGGCGAGGCGTAGACGCCGGTGGCGTTGGCCGAGGTCTCGTCGAACATGCTCGGGTCGAAGTCAGTGAAGGCTTCGTACTGGCCGCGCTGCTGGGGCCCGGTGCCCGGGGCGCCGGCGATGAGCATGTCGGGCATCAACACCATGGCGCTCAGGCCGCCGGTCTCCCGCATCCGGAGCTGGACCCGGATGCCGTGGCGCAGGGCCAGGCGGCCGACCACGAACAGGCCCATTCGCCGCGAGACCGCGACGTCCACGACGGGCGGGTTGGCCAGCCGCCAGTTGGCCTCGGCCAGTTCCTCGGCCGACATGCCGATGCCCAGGTCGTTGATCGTCACGAGCACGCCGCCCTCGACGGCGCTGCTGGTGACCTGGACCTTGCTCTCGCGGGGCGAGAACGAGATGGCGTTCTCGATCAGCTCGGCGAGCAGGTGGACGGAGTCGGTGACGGCCGGGCCGGCGATCTGGATGCTGGACGGGATCTGGATCTGGACCCGCTCGTAACCCTCGACCTCGGACAGCGAGGCGCGGGCGATGTCGACGAGCGGCACCGGCTCGCTCCACTTGCGGGCGGCCTCCTGGCCGGCGAGGACCAGGAGGTTCTCGCTGTTGCGGCGCATGCGGGTGGCCAGGTGGTCGAGGCGGAACAGGTTGGCGAGCCGGTTCTCGTCCTCCTCGCCCTGCTCCAGTCCCTCGATGAGCTGCAACTGCCGCTCGACCAGGGTCTGGCTGCGCCGGGAGAGGTTGACGAACATCGAGTTGACGTTGGCGCGCAGCTTGGCCTCGTCGCCGGCCAGCCTGATCGCCTCGCGGTGGACCTCGTCGAAGGCCCGGGCCACTTCCCCGATCTCGTCGCGGGTGGTGACACCGATCGACGGCACCTCGGGCACCGCGGCGCCGTCGCCGGACTCGCGCAGCACGCGGACGGTCTCGGGCAGCCGGTTGGTGGCCACCTGGAGCGCTTCGGCGCGCAGCCGGCGCAGGGGGCGGACCAGCGAACCGGCCACCCGGGTGGTGATCACCAGGACCAGGAGGAGCAGGACCAGGATCAACGCGCCGGTGATGATGGCGCTGCGCTGCTCGGCGTCGCTCAGCTCGCGGGTCTGGGTGACGATGCCCTGGGCCAGGCCGTCCTCGACCTTGCGCATGGAGTTGACGGCCAGCGTGGTGCTCTCGTGCCAGAGGGTCAGGTCACGGCGTGAGGTGACGTCGAGGTCCTTGATGGCCTTGTACTCGCGCAGCTGGGCCAGGGCGCGCTGGCGCATGGAGTCGGCGCGGTCGATCTGCACGCCCCTCATGCCCTTGCGGTAGGCGGCCAGGTCGGCCGCGCCGGCCTCCTGCTCGAAGCTCGCGAGCTCGGCCTGCTGGCGGTTCCACGAGCCGAGGAAGTCGGACAGGTCGTCGTAGTCGAGCTGCCGCTCGATCAGCGCCACGACCAGGATGACCTGCTGGCGGGCGACCTCTTCCTTCATCCTGCCGAGGGCGCTGAGGGCGGCGACGTCTCCCTGCAGGCGGTCGTCGCTGACGCCGGCGGCCAGGTCACTCTGCAGGTTGGCGAGAACCTCGATCATGGTGGAGAAGGTGCGGACGGCGGCCCGGGGCGGGACGCTCTCTCCCACGATCGACTCGCGCAGGCCGTCCAGCCCGTCGAGCCAGCGGCGCATGTCGACGACCTCGGCGAGCACGCGCGGCGAGTGGGAGGCGTCGATGGCCTGCATGGCGGTGAGCACGCGGCCCCTGGCGGCGTCGACGGCCTTGCGCTGGTTGCCGAGCTGCGCCAGCCGCCCTGCCCTGCGCCGGTCCGCGATGTACCAGGCGGTTAACGTGCGTTCCTTGCCGAGCTCGTGCGAGAGCTGGCCGGTCTGCTGGACCAGCTCGGCGACCTGGGTGAGCCGGCGGTACTCGGCGCTGGTGCCGATGGCGTCGGCCAGCTGCACGCCGGCGAGCAGCACGCCCACGACCGTCGGGATGAGGATCAGCGCCACCAACCTTGAGCGCACGCGCCAGTTCCCCAGCCGGAACCGTCCGCCTGTGTGCTCCCCGGACTTGGTGTGCCTGGGGTTATCCGTCCTCACTGACTCTCGCAACCTCTCGCCGGTACGTGCTCGAAAATCTGACACGCGTGGGGCGCATGGGATTTGTCGGGGCTGGGTAATTGGAACACAACCCGTACCAGATCGGCCAACCGGACATTTCCCATCAAATACGACCAAACGTGATTTTTGGGCCGCATATCGCCGTACGTGTTTTTCAGGCTGGCCGGAAGGAGTCGCGCTCCACCGGCATCGCATGCTTGACCATCAGGTGACGGGTCACCGAATACTCCTGCACCGCCTCCTGGCTCATGTCCTTACCGAATCCGCTGCCCTTGACCCCGCCGTGCGGAGCCTCGCTGGCGATCGGGAGATGGTCGTTAACCCAGGTCACACCCACATCGAGGCGATGCGAGACCCTCATTGCCCTCGCCACGTCGCGCGACCACACCGACGAGGCCAGGCCGTAGCGCGTGTCGTTGGCGAGCCTGACGGCCTCGTCCTCACCGTCGAACGGAAGGACCACGAGGACGGGACCGAAAAGTTCTCCCTGGACGATATCGCTGTTCTGCGCGACATGCGTCACAAGCGTGGGCGGATAGGCGAATCCGGGGCCGTCGACCGGGCTCCCACCATGGGCGATACGCCCCCCGGATCGTTCCACGAAACCGTGCACCCGCTGCCGGTGCTCCGCCGAGATGAGCGGGCCGATGTCGGTGGCCGGGTCCCAGGGGTCGCCCACGGTGATTTCGGCAAGTCTTGCCCGGATCGCCTCCACGGCCTCGTCGTACATCTGGCGGGCCACGTAAACGCGTGTGGCGGCGGTGCAGTCCTGGCCGCTGTTGTAGGTGGCGCCCATGGCCACGCCGCCCGCCATCTCGGCCAGGTCGGCGTCCTCGAACACGAGTGCGGGCGCCTTGCCGCCGAGCTCCAGGTGCACCCGCTTGAGCGTCCTGGCCGCGCCGGTCATGACGGCCCTGCCTGTCTCGGTCGAGCCGGTGACGCTGACCATGTCCACGCCCGCGTCGGTCACCAGCGCCTCGCCCACCTCGGCGTCGCCGGTGACCACCTGCACGAGCCCGTCGGGCGCGCCCGCCTTGGCGAACAGCTCGGCCAGCCGCAGCGTGGTGCGCGGTGTCTGCGGCGCGGGCTTGATGACCACCGCGTTGCCCGCCGCGATGGCCGGCCCGAGCTTCCAGACGGCCATCACGAACGGGAAGTTCCACGGTGCGATCGAGCCGACCACGCCCACCGGGCGGCGCAGCATGATCGAGGTGTAGCCGCGACTGAACACCCCGGCGCCCGAGCCCTCCAGCGAGCGGGCCGCCCCGGCGAAGAAGCGCAGGTTGTCGGCGGCGAACGGCAGCTCACCGTCGCGGAAGACGGCCGCGGGCTTGCCGGTGTCCTCCACCTCCAGCCGGGTCAGCTCCTCGGCGTCGGCCTCGACCAGGTCGGCCAGCCGCAGCAGCACCCTCGCCCGCTCGCCGGGCGTGCTCTCCGCCCACTCCGCGTAGGCGGTGCGGGCCCGGGCCACGGCCCGTCCCACACCTTCCACCGGGGTGTCGGCAACCGTGTCGTGGACCTGTCCGGTCGCCGGGTTGATCAGTTCGCGCATGATGACTACTTCTGTCCGAGTTCTTCGATGAGGTCGGCGGCCTTGCGCAGGCCGTCGCGGCCGCGGATCTCCTCGCCCGCGGCGGCCAGCCGGTCGCGCAGCTCGCTGTCGCCGAGCAGCCGGTCGAGGGCGCCGGTCAGCTCCTCGTCGGCGAAGCCGTACGTGGAGAGCCGGACGCCGTAGCCGAGCTCGTGGACCCGCTGGGCGTTGTCGTACTGGTCCCAGAACAGCGGCAGCAGGATCATCGGCTTGCCGAAGTGCAGGGCCTCGGTGGTGGTGTTGTTGCCGCCGTGGGTGATCACCAGGTCGCAGAGCGGGATGATCTTCGTCTGCGGCAGGAACTCGGCGCCCCACATGTTGTCGGCCAGCTTGATCTCCTCGTGCAGCGGGCCCTTGGAGACGATGAACCGGTGCGGGGTGGTGGCCAGGACGTCGATCACCCGCTGCATCAGCTCCACGTCGGAGGAGCCGAGTGAGCCGAGCGAGAAGTAGACCAGGGCGCCCTCGCCCCGCTCGAAGGGCAGCTCGAAGGACTCGTCGGTCTCGCGGACGGAGGAGTCGAGCCGGTGCCAGGTGGGGCCGAGCGGACGGTCGGCCGTGTAGTCGATGATCTCCGGGTAGACGTAGAGGTTGAGGTCGCCCTCGTGGATGAAGTCGAGGTCGGGCAGCGGCTCGGTGCCCTGCTCGACGCACCACTCGTTGAAGGCGCTCCACAGCTCGCGGTGGGTGCGGTCGTACTCCGAGCGGAAGGCGTCCCACTCGCTCCGGTCGCCCGCGGGCAGCCCGGAGAAGACCGGCGCGATGTTCTCGCCGCGCACCTCCAGCGGGTTGCAGGAGACGATGCGGACGAACTTCCTGCCCGCCGTGAGCAGCGCCGGGAACGTGTTGACGTTGTCCTCGACGATGATGTCGGGCTGGACCCGCTCGATGATCGCCTTGAGCTGCGGCTCGCAGTACTTCGCGCCGTCGATGAGCGACTCCCAGATCGGCTTGGTGACCGTCTCCAGCTGCTCCAGCGTGCTCTTGCGGTATTCGGGCGCGGTCTCGCGGATGAAGTCCTTCCAGAACTGGCCCGCGTCCTGCTCCTCCTCCGCCGGGGGCGCGAGGTCGACGAGGTCCTCCTCGAAGCCGAGCGCCGCGAGCTTGCCCTTCCAGGACGCCTCGGCGGCGAAGACGACGCGGTGGCCGCGGCGGCGAAGGATGTCGCCGATGCCGATGCAGTTGTTGGTGGGCCCGTAGGCGCTTTCTGGCATGAACAGGACGGTGAGAGACATCGTGCACTCCGGGGCGGTTAAATTGAACGGCAATTCAAATGCTCATCTAGCGTGAAGGTCAACTTCAGGGCACTATGGTCATGAGTTCCTGAACTACTGACTAAAAGGTGGTGAGCATGGCCCAGCGCAAGAGCCGCACCGACCGGCGCATCGACCTCATCGAGGCCGCGCGCCGGGCCATCATCCGGCACGGTGTCGACGGGGTCCAGCTTTCGCACGTCGCCGAGGAGGCCGGGCTCACCTCCGGCGCCGTCCTCTACCACTACCCCGACCTCAGCGAGCTGCTGGTCGAGGCCCAGCACGCCGGGATGGAGAGGTTCTACGAGCAGCGGCTGCGCCAGCTCGCCACCATCACCGACCCGGTCGCGAAACTGGCCATGACGATCAGGTCGGGGCTGCCGACCGGACCGCTCGACCCGGACGTGCGGCTGCTCAACGAGCTGGGCGGGGCCGCCGGCCGCAACCGGATGTACGGCGTGCTGCTCACCTCGCTCTACGACCGCCAGGTGTCGATGTACCAGTCGATCCTGGACACCGGCACGGCGCTCGGGGTGTTCAGGCTGAGCGTCGACTCGCTGACGGTCGCGCGCAACCTGGTCGCGCTGGAGGACGCCTATGGCTATCGCATCACGGCCAGGCACCCGCTCATCGGCCCGGCGGAGGCCGCGGAGCTGATCCTGTCCTACGCGCGCACGGCGACGGGCAACGACCTCGTCCACTGACCCCCGGGGCTTCATCGCGCCCCCGGGATGATGACGGCGTCGGGCGCCTCCCAGCGCAGATTCACCTCGGCCCCGGGCTGCACGCCGCTGGCCCCCTGGACGGCCACCAGGACGGGCCTGACGTGACCGGGCACGTCGATCGAGATGTGCGAGATGCCGCCGTAGAAGCTGACATCGAGTACGGCGCCCTTGAGCCTGTCGGAGGCCGTCGCCGCCTCGTCCAGCCGGATCTTCTCCGGCCGGACGCCCAGCAGGGCCTTGGCCCCCTCCTCCAGCCCGTCCAGCAAGGTGCCGGGCAGCGGGCCGAAGTCGTCGGTCAGCAGCGCCCCGGCGCCGGCGGTGCCCTCGAAGAGGTTGTTGGCGCCGACGAAGTCGGCGACGAACGGCGTGCGGGGCCGCTCGTAGAGCGCGACCGGCTCGTCCACCTGGCGCACGTGGCCGTGCTCGAAGACCGCGATGCGGTCGGCGAGCGACATGGCCTCCTCCTGGTCGTGGGTGACGACCACGAACGTGATGCCGACCTCGTTCTGCAGCCGCTTGAGCTCCAGCTGCATGTCGGCGCGGACCTTCTTGTCGAGGGCCGAGAGCGGCTCGTCGAGCAGCAGCAGGCGCGGCCGCTTGACGATGGAGCGGGCCAGCGCGACCCGCTGACGCTGGCCGCCGGACAGCTGCGCGGGCTTGCGGTCACCGTGGGCGGACAGCCCCACGGTCTCCAGCACCTCGCCGACCCGCTTCTTGATCTCCCGGCGGGGCAGCTTCTCGCGTTCGAGGCCGTAGGCGACGTTCTTGGCCACGGTCATGTGCGGGAACAGCGCGTACGACTGGAACATGAGGCTGATCGGCCGCCGGTTCGGCTGCCTGCCGAGCAGGTCCTCGCCGTCGAGCGTGACGGTGCCGCCGTCGGGCGTCTCGAACCCGGCGATGATGCGCAGTAGCGTGGTCTTGCCGCAGCCCGAGGGGCCGAGCAGGGCGAAGAACTCTCCCTGCCCGATCTCCAGGGAGACGTCGTCGAGCGCGGTCACGTCGCCGAACCGGCGGGTGATCCCGTCAATCTTGAGCACGTGACTCACCGATCTTGGTCAGGCGCTGGCCCACGATCACCGCGGTGAAGCTCACCAGCAGCAGGATCGCGCCCAGCGCGTTGATCTCAGGCGTGACCCCGAAACGGATCATCGAGTAGATGACGATCGGCAGCGTCTGTTCCAGGTTGCCGATCGTGAAGAAGGCGATCACGAACTCGTCCAGCGACAGCGTGAACGCCAGCAGCGCGCCGGCGATGATGCCGGGCGCCAGCTGCGGAAGCGTGACCTTCACGAACGTGGTGACCGGCCCGGCGCCGAGGTCGCGCGAGGCCTCCTCCAGCGAGGTGTCGGCACCCGACAGCCGGGTGCGCACCACCGCGGCGACGAAGGCCATCGAGAACACGGCGTGCGACAGGGTCACCGAATGGAGGCCGAGCGTGAACTGCACCACGCCGTAGAAGACCAGCAGGCCGATCGCGAGCACCAGGTCGGGCAGCACGGCCGGCATCAGCGCGACCGCGTCGAGCGTCTTGGACCGGGTGTGCCTGGCCAGGCCGACGGCCAGCAGCGTGCCCAGCACGGTGGCGATCACCGTCGAGCCCACCGCCACGATCAGCGTGTTGACCAGGCCCTCCATGACCTTCGCGTCCTGGGCCAGCACGCCGTACCACTTGAGGCTGAAGCCCTCGTAGGTGTAAGCGGACTTGCCGGAGTTGAACGACATCACGACGAGCACGATGATCGGCGCGTACAGGAAGACGTACGTGAACCAGAACGGGACGTGCAGCAGCCTCGACCTACGCACGGCGGGCCGCCCAGGCCTGCGCGATGAGGAGCAGGACGAGCACCGCGACGAGCGCGGTGGCCAGCGCCGAGCCGAACGGCCAGTCGCGGGCCTTCAGGAACTCGCTGCGGATCAGGTTGCCCACCATGATCGACTTACCGCCGCCCAGCATCTCGGGGATGACGAAGTTGCCGAAGCTCGGCACGAACACGAACAGGGAGCCCGTCATCACACCCGGCACGGTCAGCGGCAGCGTCACCTTGCGGAACGTGGTGAACGGCGAGGCGCCCAGGTTGGCCGACGCCTCGCGCAGCTGCGGATCGAGCTTGTCGATCGCGGCGTAGAGCGGCAGCACCATGAGCGGCAGGTAGGAGTAGAGCAGCCCGGTGACCACGGCCCCGTCGTTGTAGAGCAGTTCGAGCGGGTCGAAACCGAGCGCCTTCAGACCGGAGTTCACCAGCCCCTGCCCGTTGAGCAGGATGATCCAGGCGTAGACCCGGATGATGAAGTTGGTCCAGAACGGCAGCACGATCGCCACCAGCGCGATCGTCCGCCACTTCGACGGCAGCTGGGCGATCAGGTAGGCCGTCGGGTAGCCGAGCAGCAGCGCGATCAGCGTGGTCACGGTGGCGATCTTCAGCGAGTCGGCGACCACCCCGAGGTAGAGCGGGTCGACCAGGCGGGTGAAGTTCTCGCCGGTGAACTCGTAGACGATCCCGCCGAAGCGTCCACGCTGGAAGAAGACGTTGCTGAGCACCAGCGCCAGCGGCACCAGCATCAGCACGACCAGGTAGACCAGGCCCGGCGCGAGGAACACGAACGCGCCCAGCCGGCGCTCCCTCGCGGGGGAGGCCGGCCGGGCGGCAGCTTGCGGTTTCACTGCGACTGATCTGCCGTTAATCTGCCGTGATTTCCTGCGACAGCCGCGCGAACTTCGTCGACGCCTGTCCCAGGTCGATGATCGACTCACCGTCGAGCAGCTCGGCGGGCTTGATGCCGAGCAGCGAGCCCGGGGGGACCTTCACCTGGTCCATCGCGGCCTTGTTGGGCACCTTGTAGTTGATGTTCTCGGCGGCCCAGCGGTGGATCTCGGGGTCCAGGATGTAGTTGATGAAGGCGTGCGCGGCCTCCTTGTTCTTGGAGGACTTCATGATCACCATGGTGTCCACCCAGAGGTCGCTGCCCTCCTTCGGCACCACGAACTTGATGTTCTGCTTCTCGTCCGTGGTCGGGCACCAGCCGTCCCACGCCTCGACCATGACCGCCTCGCCCGACACGAGCAGGTCACCGAAGGTGGTGTCGTCGAACTTGAGCAGGTGCGGCTTGGCGTCGAGCAGCAACTGCTTGGCCTTGGCGATCTCCTCGTCCTTGTCGGTGTTGACCGAGTAGCCCAGGGACTTGAGCGCGGGCAGGGCCAGCCAGCGCTCGGTGGTCATCAGGGTGACCTTCTTGTCGGCCCAGGCCGGCGGCTTGAGGAGGTCGTTCCAGCTCGTGGGCGGCGTCTTCGCCAGGTCGCTCCGGTAGCAGATGCCGGTCGTGCCCCAAGTGTAGGGCACGGAGATCTTGTTGCCCTTGTCGTAGGAGAGCTGAGTGGCCTCGGGGTACAGGTTGGACAGGTTGGGGATCAGCTCGGGGTGGATCGGCTCCAGCAGCCCCTGCTCGTTGAGCGCCTGCGCGTACTGACCCGACACGAACGCCACGTCGATGCCGCTGTCGCCGGTGGCGGTGAGCTTGGTCATCGCCTCCTCGTTGGTGGCGTGCAGCGCGATCTTCATGTCGGAGACCTTGAACTTCTCCTTGAACTTCTCAGTCAGCTCCTTGGGCGTGTAGCCGTCCCACACCGTCACGTTGAGCGACTGCTTCGAGAGGTCGGCATTGGGGTTGAGCTGGGCGGCCGTCGCCTGCGGGGCCGTCTCTGCGCTATCGGTCGACTCACCGCCGCACGCCGCGACGGCGAGCGCGAGGCCGGCCACCGCGACGGCGGCCGGAAGACGACGGGTGAACCGGGTACGGAACACGGCCGCTACTCCTTTGGATCCGAGGTACGAGGGGTCACGCGACCAACCGGGCACGGGAGACCAGAGCAGGAGTGTTGCAGGCGAAATCAACATGAGCAAGACTTTTGCTGACATTGCTACCTGGAAGTTTGGTCAGACTGTTGAATTCGGATTCAATTTGGAGACGCTTGATCTCCCTGGGTGAGAGAAATCTCACAGAGCGAGATCGCGGTCTCACCGCCGCGCTGATCACGCTGTTGGACGGCGACGTGCCGCAGCCCTTCGGGCTCCGCCGGTTCCAGCAGTTGCCCAGCTTCTCGCACCACAACGCCGGTTTCCAGCCCGGGGTCCCAGGCGAGCGCGCCTTCGGCGAGCACGTCGATCAGACAAACTATTCGGTCGTCGTAGGTGATCAGGTCGTTGTCAAGTGGCTGACACCGCCCGCGCCGATGCCGCACCCGGCCGTCGACGTGCTGGCCCATCTCGTTGAGGCCGGCTTCAATCAGACCGCGCCTCCCTACGCGGCCCTGACTCTCCGTGAAAAGTCCGGCGAGGTGCTGCTGGCCCTGGTCACGGGCTACCTGCCGGAGGCACGGGACGGCTGGGAGTGGTGCGTCGACGAGGCCGAGGCCGGGCGCACCGCCTTCGCCGGCGACCTCGGCCGCCTCGCCGCCGACCTCCACCTCGCCCTCGCCACCTTCCCCGGCGCCGGGCCGCCCGCCGGCCCGCTGCGCGCGGCGGGCCGCGCCGAGCGGGCGCTGCGGGAGGCGCTCGACCTCACCGAGGGCGACGACGGCCGGTGGCTGGCCTCCAGGGCCGGCGACCTCCGGCGCGAGCTCGCCCCCCTGACCGCGCCGATCACCACTCCGCTGATCCGCATCCACGGCGACCTGCACGTGGGTCAGATCCTGCGCTGGCGCGACGGCTACGCGGTGATCGACTTCGACGGCAACCCGACGGTCACCGAGGCCGAGCCGTACCAGCCGGCGGCCCGGGACCTGGCCCAGCTCACCACCAGCCTGGAACACGTCGCCCAGGTGGCCGTCAAGCGCCGCGGCACCCCGCCCGGCCGGGCGGCCGACTGGGCCCGCACGGCCCGCGGCCTGCTGCTGGACGCCTACCGCGACCGGCTGGCCGAGCGTGACGGACGGCACCTGCTGGACGAGTCCCTGATCCGCCCGTTCGAGATCGAGCAGGAGTGCCGCGAGCTCATCTACGCCGCCCGCCACCTGCCCCGCTGGCGCTACGCCCCGATGGGCGTGCTGCGCGCCTGGTACGACGACACCAAGGAGACACCGTGAACCCCGAGCTGTACCTGGCCGACCTGGAGGCCAAGCCGGCCGCCCTGGCCGCCCTGGCCGAGTCGCTGGAGACCGCCGACCCCTTCGAGTCCCTGCCCCGGGACATCGAGCGGGTGCTCTTCCTCGGCATGGGCAGCTCCCGCTACGCCGCCGGCGTGGCCGCCCTCCGGCTGCGCGCCGCCGGGTTCGACGCCTACGCCGAGTACGCCTCGGCCGCGGCCACCTTCCCGGCGTCCCGTGGCACGCTGGTCGTGCCGATCTCGGCCACGGGCGGCAGTCGCGAGACCCTGGACGCGGTGGCCCGTTACGCGGGCACCGAGGTGTTCATGGCCGCGCTCACCAACGACCCCGGCGCGGCCGTCGGCGAGCCGGCCGACCTGGTGGTCCCCCTGCTCGCGGGCGAGGAGCGGGGCGGCGTCGCGTGCCGGACGTTCCAGCACACCCTCGCCCTGCTGCTCGCCCTGCAGTCACACCTCACGGGCGCCCGGCGGGAGCTCGACGTGGCGGCTCTGGTGCGGCGGGCCGCCGAGGCGACCGCCGACCTGCTGGACCGCCGCGACGAGTGGCTCCCCACGGCGCTCGAACTCCTCGACGGCCCGCACGGCGTCTACGCCGTCGCGCCCGCCGAGCACCTGTCGTCGGCCGAGCAGTCGGCCCTCATGCTGCGCGAGGGCCCCCGCCGGCCCGCCGACGCCTGCGAGACGGGCGACTGGTCGCACGTGGACGTCTACCTCACCAAGACCCTCGACTACCGGGCGCTGTTCTTCCCCGGCTCCCGCTACGACGAGCAGGCCATGGACTGGGTACGCGAGCGCGGCTCGACGGTCGTGGCCGTGGGCGCCGGCCTCAAGGGCGCCGCGGCCTCGATCCGCTATCGCCACGACGACGACCGCGACGTCGCCCTGCTCACCGAGACCCTGGTGGCGGAGCTGGTCGCGGCCACCTGGTGGTCGGCTCAGTCCTGAGGCGGGCGCGGGGACGGCCGGTCAGTGCGCGCGGACGGTCATGGCGTGCTCCACCAGCGCGATGAGCGTCTTCTTGACCGCCTCGCGGGCACGGGCGTCGGTGCGCACCACCGGCACGTGGGGAGAGAGCGTGAGCGCCTCCCGCACCTCGTTCTCCATGTGCGGGAAGTGACCGTCCCACCCGTTGAGGCCGACCACGAACGGCAGCTTGGCGTCCTCGAAGTAGTCGATCGCCGGGAAGCTGTCGGCCAGCCGCCGCGAGTCGACCAGCACCACGGCTCCGATCGCGCCGCGCACCAGGTCGTCCCACATGAACCAGAACCGGTGCTGGCCCGGAGTCCCGAACAGGTAGAGGAGCAGATCACGGTCGAGCGCCATCCGCCCGAAGTCCATCGCGACCGTCGTGGTCGTCTTGCCCGGCGTGTGCGCCAGGTCGTCGATGCCCGACGACGCGTCCGTCATCACCGCCTCCGTGGTCAGCGGCATGATCTCGGACACCGCTCCCACGAACGTCGTCTTCCCGACACCGAATCCACCCGCGACCACGATCTTCGTCGAGGTGAGGCCCGAACTAGAGCCTGCGAAGTCCACTGAGCACCCTTTCGAGCAGGCGCCTGTCAGGCAGCCCTGCCTCCAACTGTGGCTGGTAGACCCTGACCAGCCCTTCCGCCTCCATGTCCGCGACCAGCACCCTCGCCACTCCCAGGGGGATGGCCAGCAACGCCGACACCTCCGCCACCGACCTCACTTGGCGGCACAGTTCGCTGATCGCACGATACTCCCGTGTGTACGTCATTCCGAGCTGTGCCGAGGTGGCCGACGAGACGAGCGCCTCCATGGCGAGCCCGCTCCTCGGCGCCGTCCGGCCGCCGGTGACGGCGTACATCCGGACCAGGGAACTTCGCTCCTGCTCCGGCTCGCCGTCATGCCACGATGCCAACGTCCACTCCCATCACCAGGGGCGCGAGGCCGAGAGCTCGGCACGCACGGCGGGTGTGAGCACCTGCCCGGCGCGTTCGACCAGGACCGTCATCTGGTAGGCCACCAACCCCATGTCGCAGTCCGGCGCGGCCAGCACCGCCAGCGACGACCCGTCGCTGATGGACACCACGAGGAGCAGCCCCTGCTGCATCTCCACGAGGGTCTGGGTCACCCCGCCCCCCTCGAAGACGCGCGACGACCCCTCGGTCAGGCTCACCAGGCCGGCCGCGATGGCGGCGAGCTGGTCGGCGCGGTCCTTGGGGAAGCCGCGAGAGAAGGCCATCGGCAGTCCGTCCGCGGAGACCACCACGACGTGCGCGACTCCGGGCACCTCCTCGACGAAGCCACTGACGAGCCAGTTGATGTCCCTGGCCGCCTGGCTCAACTGCTTCATGCGTCCTCCTCTAGCTCTGAGCGGCCTTTCCGCACGCCCTGCTGGTAACCGGCCAGCCGGCTGCGCAGCCTGTCCGGCGAGACCGGGGGCTGCGGCATGGGCGCGGGCGGCGGCGAAGCCGTGCCCGGCACCAGGTTGGCCCTGGGCGTGCGCTTGGGCAGCCCCGACGTGGTGGTGCCGCTCCGCGCGGGCCGGCTGACCGCCCCCGCGGCCTGCCAGCCGTCGTCGGCCGGCGACGACCACGTCTCCTCACGCCTGTCCTGGATGGACTCCTGGCCGGGCTCGCGCGTGACGGACGCCTTGGTGAACCAGCTGCTGGATTCGACGGAGGCGTGGATCGGCAGGAACTCGTCGTGCTCCCGCTCGGCAGGAGGCGAGATCGCGGAGTCGGGCGCCGGTATCTCGGCCGAGTGCGTGTGGTCCGAGGTGAACCAGGACGACGACTGGGGCTGCGGGATGTCGTAGGAGGGATGGCCGTGGCCGGGCATCGACGGCGTGTCAGGGAACGACGGGCCGGGAGCGTGCTCGGGCGGCATGGGCGCGGGCGGCGCGTGCCCGGGCCCGGCCTGCTGGGCCGGGATCCGGACGAGCGGGGCCTGCTCCTGGACGCCCGGCTGGCCGGGTGACTGGCCGGGCAGGGGCGCGAGCAGCGTCTGGGGCACCAGCACCATCGCCGTCAGCCCGCCGATGTCCTGGCGGCGCAGCTGCACCCTGATGCTGTGGCGCAGGGCCAGCCGGCCGACCACGAACAGCCCCATCCGCCGCGAGACCGAGACGTCCACCACGGGTGGATGGGCGAGCCGCCAGTTGGCCTGGGCGAGCTCCTCCGGGCTCATGCCGATGCCGTTGTCGGTGACGGAGATCATCAGCCCGCCGCCGTTGATCCTGTTGCTGGAAATGGTGACCTTGGTGTCGCGGGAGGAGAACGAGACGGCGTTCTCGACCAGCTCGGCCAGCAGGTGGACCAGGTCGGTCACCGCCTGGCCGACGATCGCGACCTCCGACTGGACCTGGATGCTGACCCGGTCGTAGCTCTCGACCTCGCCGAGCGCCGCGCGCACCACGTCCATCAGCTCGACCGGCTCGCTCCACCGGCGTGCCGCCTCCTGGCCGGCCAGGACCAGGAGGTTCTCGCTGTTGCGGCGCATGCGGGTGGCCAGGTGGTCGAGCTTGAACAGGTCGCCGAGGCGGGTGTCGTCGCGCTCGCCGCGCTCCAGCCGCTCGATCAGCGTGAGCTGCCGCTCGACCAGCGTCTGGCTGCGCCGCGACAGGTTGACGAACATCGAGTTGACGTTGGAGCGCAGCCGCGCCTCGTCGCCGGCCAGCCGTACGGCTTCGCGGTGCACCTCGTCGAAGGCGCGGGCGACCTCCCCCACCTCGTCCTTGGAGAAGACGCCGATGGGCGGCACCTCGACGTCGACCGAGCCGTCACGCGCCTCCCGCACCCGCTGCACGAACTCGGGCAGCCGCTGACCGGCGATCTCCAGCGCCTCGCCGCGCAGCCGGCGCAGCGGGCGGACCAGCGACCTGGCCACGCCCGTGGTGATGAGCAGCACGGCCACGAGCAGCGCCAGCACCGCGCCGGCGATCACGTAGGCCCGGGCCTGCTCGGCGGAGCTGAGCGACTCGCTGCGGGTCAGGATGCCGGTGGCCTGGCGTTCCTCGACCACGCGCATCGCGTTGGCCACGACGTTGCCCGCCTCGAACCATTCGGTGGCGTCGTCGCGCCTGGCCCCGCTCTCGTTGCGGGTCAGGTCGAGTCCGCGCAGCGGCAGCCCGGCGTTGGCCCTGATCAGCACCAGCTCGCGCAGGAACAGCATGCGGTCGGCGGGCCGGCCGTTGACGGTCTCGTCGAAGAAGCGGCGCTCGTCGGCGGTGGCCTCGGCGGCGAAGCGCTTGCGCTCGTTGCTCTCGCGCGAGAGCTCGCCGAGGAAGCGCTTCAGCTGTTCCTGGTCGAACCTGCCCTCGACCAGGACCGTCGTGACCAGCGCCTGCTGGAACGAGACGCTCTCCTTGGCGCGGGCGAGCGCGTCGAGCATGCGGGTCTGGCGGAACAGCTCGTCGTCCTGGACGCCCTTGACCAGCTCGTTGTGGATGTTGAGCAGGTCGCCGATGATGATCGTGTAGAGCTCGACGGCGGGGCCGGACAGCAGGTCCGCCTCGATCGCCTGCTGGCGCAGCCCCTTCAGGTCGTCGAGGCGGCTGAGCATGGCCTCGATCTGGTCGGCGGTGCGGCCGGTCACGGCGCCCTCGAGCTGCGTGGCGCTGCCGCGTACCTGCTTGACGATCTCGTCCACGTGCGCCATCTGGCCGCGCACCTCGGGCAGCTCGTCCTCGGGGCGGCCCTGGGCGATGAACCACGAGGTCTTGGCGCGCTCGCCGGAGACGAGATGGGTGAGCTCGCCGACCTGTTCGGACAGCTGGGCGAGCTGGTTGGTACGGGCGTAGTCTGCGGCGGCACCCGTGGACACGACCACCTGGACACCACCGAGCAGCACGGCGGCGGCGGTCGGCACCAGGATGAGGGCGACGAGCCGTGCCCGGACGCGCCAGTTACGCAGGCGCCAGTTCCCTCCGTCCGCCTGCCTCACACCCAACTGTGTACTCACCGAACGCAACCTCTCGCCCGAAATCGGCGTATATGAAAGGTCCTGAGACCTGTGGGGAAATCCAGCAGGTGCGGGTAATTGGAACACATTCGTACCAGCTCGGCCAAGCGACCATAACGCGACAAAAGTCGTTCAGTGTGACGCATGAGCCGAGAACCTGGAGCCCCTTTCTAGCCGATCTCTTGCTAGAAAGCACCCCTTCGCGCGTTAAGTGTCCATAAATGGGCGATTGTCACGTTCCAGGCGGATAACACGGAAGGAGCGCCACGGTCTCCGGAAGGTCACAGCGTTGAGATTCGCGTTATCTACGACATATGTTGAGCCCCGTCAACAAGGAGGCGAGTGTGGGGGTTTCTCCCGACAGTACGGCCATCGAAGTCGAAGGGCTTTGGAAGATCTTCGGCCCAACGGCGGAGAAGGTGCTCACGTGCGACGACAGGTTCCTGGAGCCGGCCGCGCTCAGGGAGAAGACCGGGTGCACCGCCGCCGTCAGAGACGTGAGCTTCACCGTCCGGCCCGGCGAGGTGTTCGTCGTGATGGGCCTGTCGGGAAGCGGTAAGTCCACCCTCGTCCGCTGCCTCACCCGGCTGATCGAGCCGAGCGCGGGCGTGATCCGGATCGGCGGCGAGGACGTCGGCCAGGCCTCCCCGGCGCGGTTACGCGACCTGCGGCGCCACCGGGTCAGCATGGTGTTCCAGCACTTCGGCCTGCTCCCCCATCGGCGGGTGATCGACAACGTCGGCTACGGCCTGGAGATCCAGGGCATGGGCAAGGCCGCCAGGCACGCCCGCGCCGGGGAGATCCTGTCGCTGGTGGGCCTCGACGGCCACGCCGACGCCTACCCCGACCAGCTCTCCGGCGGCATGCAGCAGCGCGTCGGCCTGGCCCGCGCGCTGGCGGTGGACCCGGAGGTCATGCTGTTCGACGAGCCGTTCAGCGCGCTCGATCCACTGATCCGCCGCGACATGCAGGCCGAGGTGATCCGGCTGCACCGCGAGGTCGGCAAGACGATGGTGTTCATCACCCACGACCTGTCCGAGGCGCTCAAGCTGGGCGAGCGCATCGCGATCATGCGGGCGGGCTCGATCGTGCAGCTCGGCACGCCGGAGGAGCTGGTGGGCGCGCCGGCCGACGACTACGTGGCCGACTTCGTCCGCGACGTGCCCCGCAGCCACGTGCTGACGCTCCGCTGGATCTGCCGCCCGCCCGAGCCCGGCGAACCGCTCGACGGCCCCGAGCTGCCGGCGTCGACGGTCATCAAGGACGCCATCACCGCCGCCTCGGCCTCGTCCCGCCCGATCAGGGTCGTCGACGGGGGCGGGCTGGCCGGCGTCGTGGACCGGGTGGACCTCCTCACGTTCCTGTCCGGGCAGGACACCGACCAGCGGGCCGTACAGGCGACGACATGAGCGCCACGGCAGTCGCGACCCGCTCCCGGCTCAGGGTGCCCGGCTGGCTGGCGCCCGCGGGGATCGCGGTCCTGTTCGCCGCCGGCCATCTGGTCTTCCAGGGGACGGGAACGCTCCCGCACGACAACGACGCCCCGCAGTTCCTGGCGATCACCGACCTGCGCGAATGGGTCGACGACAACAAGAACGCCAGCCCGGTCTTCCTGTACTTCATCAACTACATCCGGCTGTTCGTCGGCGCGGTCTTCGTCGCCTTCCAGAGCGTGCTGCACGCGCTCGGCTGGCCCGGCCTGATCGGCCTGATGGCCGGGGTCGGCTGGCTGGCGGGCGGCCGGCGGATCGGGCTGCTCGGGGCGGCGGGCTTCGCCACCTTCGGCGTGCTCGGCGTCTGGGAGTCGAGCGTCGACACGCTGGCCCTGGTCGGCACCGCGGTGCTGCTGTCGCTGCTGATCGGCCTGCCACTGGGGGTCTGGGCCGGGCGCTCGCCGCGGCTGCGCCGGGCGCTCAACCCGGTGCTCGACATCATGCAGATCATGCCGACGTTCGCCTACCTGGCGCCGATGGTGCTGTTCTTCCAGATCGGCGCGCCGGCCGGGGCGATCGCCACCATGATCTACTCGATCCCGCCCGCCATCCGCATCACCGCGCTGGCCATCGAGCAGGTCTCCCCCGTGGCGGTCGAAGCGTCGGCGTCGCTCGGCGCGACCTCCTGGCAGACGCTGCGCAAGGTGCACCTGCCGCTGGCCCGGTCGACGATGACCCTGGCGGTCAACCAGACCATCATGATGGCGCTGTCCATGGTGGTGATCGCCAACCTGATCTCCGCGCCCGGCCTCGGCTCCGACATCATCCGCGGCCTGTCCCGCCAGAACGTCGGCATCATGCTCCCCGCCGGCCTGGCCATCGTGGTCATGGCCGTGGTCCTCGACCGCACCACGATGGCCGCCGCCCGCCGCCGCGCCCACCAGAGCGCCGGCCGGTGGCGGTGGCCGGCCGCCGCCGGGCTGGTCGTGGGCGGCGTGGCGCTGACGTACGCGCTGCCGCCTGCCTTCCCCGGCCAGTGGGTGCTCGCGATGGGCGGCCCGGTGAACGACGCGGTCCGGTGGGCCGAGGTCAACTGGTACGACACCACCGAGGCGATCAAGAACGTGACCAGCGAGGCGCTGCTGAACCCGCTGCAGAGCCTGCTGACCTCGGCGCCGTGGTGGCTGGTCGCCGCGGCCGTGCTGCTGCTGGCCTGGTGGTCGAGCGGCCCGCGGCCTGCCCTCACGGCGCTCGGTTGCCTGCTCGCGATCGCGCTGCTCGGGCTCTGGGAGCACAGCATGGTGACGCTGACCATGGTCGTCGTCGCGGTGCTGGCCGTCCTGGTGATCGGCCTGGTGCTGGGCGTGGCCGCGGCCCGCTCCGCGCGGTACTCCGCCGTGCAGCGCCCGCTGCTCGACGCGGCCCAGACCATGCCGTCGTTCGTCTACCTGCTGCCCGCGCTCGCGCTGTTCGGCCCGACCAAGTTCACCGCGATCTTCGCCTCGGTGATCTACGCGGCGCCGCCGGTGATCCGGCTGGTCGAGCAGGGCATCCGGGCGGTGCCGCACACGGTGGTCGAAGCGGCCCTGTCCGCCGGGTCCACGCCGGGCCAGCTGCTGCGCAAGGTGCAACTGCCGATGGCGCGCCAGGCGATCCTGCTGGCCGCCAACCAGGGCATCGTGCTGACGCTCGCCATGGTCGTGCTCGGCGCGCTGGTCGGGGGCGGCGCGCTGGGTTACGACGTGGTGTCCGGCTTCTCCCAGCGGACCGATTTCGGGATGGGCTTCGCCGCCGGCGTGGCGATCGTCCTGCTCGGAATCATGCTCGACCGCATCACGCAGGGCGCCGACAGGCGCTCCTCTCCCCATCGAAGGAAGTCCGTATGAAGATTCGCCTGCTCGCAGGCCTGCTCGTCCTTGGACTCGCCGCCGGATGCGGCGGTGCCAAAGTGGAGGACACGCCCAGCTCCGCCGCCCCCCAGGCGGGCTCCAGCGCGTCGGCCGGCGGCACCGTGAAGATCGCGATCAACCCCTGGGTCGGCTACGAGGCCAGCGCCAACGTGGTCGCCTACCTGATGAAGAACGAGCTCGGCTACACCGTGGAACTGCCCGAGATCAAGGAGCAGCTCGCCTGGGAGGGCTTCGAGACCGGCGACGTCGACGTCATCATCGAGAACTGGGGCCACCCCGACCTCAAGCAGAAGTTCATCGACGAGAAGAAGGTCGCCCAGGTCGCCGGCTCGACCGGCAACAAGGGCGTCATCGGCTGGTACATCCCCAAGTGGATGGTCGACAAGTACCCCGGCATCACCGACTACAAGAACCTCAACAAGTACGCCCAGCTGTTCAAGACCTCCGAGTCGGGCGACAAGGGCCAGCTGCTGTTCGGCGACCCGTCGTACGTCAGCAACGAGGACGCGCTGATCAAGAACCTCAAACTCGACCTCAAGGTCGTCACCGGAGGCAGTGAGGCCGCCCTGATCAAGGGCGCCCAGCAGGCGCAGGAGCAGCAGAAGCCGCTGCTGTTCTACTTCTGGGACCCGCACTGGCTGTTCAGCAAGACCGAGCTGGCCCGCGTCAACCTGCCGCCGTACACCGAGGGCTGCGACGCCGACCCCAAGAAGGTGGCCTGCGACTACGCCGAGATGGACCTGGACAAGATCGTGAGCACCAAGTTCACCCAGACCGGCGGCAAGGCGTACGAGCTGGTCAAGAACTTCAGCTGGACCAACGAGGACCAGAACGCCGTCGCCGACGACATGACCAACAACAGCCTGACGGGCGAGCAGGCCGCCAAGAAGTGGGTCGAGGCCAACACGGCCAAGTGGCAGGCCTGGATCCCCAAGTGACCTCGCCTCCGACGCCCCAGATGCCCCGGACGCCCCGGACGCCGACGACCCCGCCGACCCTCTGACTCTTGACCGTGGCCCCGCCTGGCGGGGCCACGGTCGTGGAGACGCTCATGCGAACCAAGACACTCGCGGGATCGCTGGTGGCGGTCCTGCTCCTGACGGCCTGCTCCGGCGAGGAGAACCCGTCCGGCACCGGCGCGAAGGGCACGGTCGACATCGACGTGCACGCCTGGGCGGGCTACGAGGCCCAGGCGGCCGTGCTCGCCTACCTGCTGAAGCACGAACTGGGCTACCAGGTGCGGACCCGCCAGATGACGGAGGCCGATTCCTGGCGGGATTTCGAAACGGGCAAGGTCGACGTCATTGTCGAGAACTGGGGCCATCCCGATCTGAAGAAGCAGTACATCGAGGAGAAGAAGGTCGCGCTCTCCGCCGGTCTCACCGGGAACAAAGGGGTGATCGGATGGTACGTCCCTGAGTGGATGGTCAAGAAATATCCCGACATCACTGACTGGAGAAACCTGAACAAGTACGCAAGCCTTTTTCGGACCCCCCGATCCGGTGATTTCGGTCAGATCCTTGACGGCGATCCGACATTCGTCACAAATGACGAGACCCTCGTCAAGAACCTCGGCCTCAATTACAAGGTCGTCTACTCCGGCAGCGAAGCGGCTCTGATCAAGGCCGCGCAGTCGGCGACGAAGAACAGAACGCCACTGCTGATGTACTTCTACGAGCCGCAGTGGCTCTTCACCAAGGTCAAACTCGTGAAGGTCAATCTGCCCTCCTACGCCATCGGCTGCGACGCCGACGTGGCCAAGGTGGCCTGCGACTACCCGCCGTACCTGCTCGACAAGATCGTGAGCAAGAAGTTCGCCCAGACCGGCGGCCGGGCGTACGAGCTGGTCCGCAACTTCTCCTGGACGAACGAGAACCAGAACGCGGTGGCCAGCGACATGATCAACAGGAAGCTCACCGCCGAGCAGGCGGCCGAGCGCTGGGTGAACGAGAACAAGATCGTGTGGAAGGACTGGATTCCGCGTTGAGCTTCGACTATGTGATCGTGGGCGGCGGCTCGGCCGGCTGTGCCCTGGCCAACCGGCTGAGCGCCGACCCCTCGGTCTCGGTGCTGGTGCTGGAGGCGGGCCGGCCCGACTACCCGTGGGACGTGTTCATCCACATGCCGGCCGCGCTGATGTTCCCCATCGGCAGCCGCTTCTACGACTGGAAGTACGAGTCGGAGCCCGAGCCGTACATGAACGGCCGGCGCGTCTACCACGCCCGCGGCAAGGTGCTCGGCGGGTCGAGCAGCATCAACGGCATGATCTTCCAGCGCGGCAACCCGCTCGACTACGAGCGCTGGGCCGCCGACCCCGGCATGGCCGAGTGGGACTACGCGCACTGCCTGCCGTACTTCAGGAAGATGGAGAGCTGCCTGGCGGACCCCGGCTCGGTCCACCGGGGCGACGACGGCCCGCTCAAGCTGGAGCGCGGGCCCGCGCGCGGCCCGCTCTTCGAGGCGTTCTTCGAGGCCGTCCAGCAGGCCGGACACCCGCTCACCGACGACGTCAACGGCTTCCGGCAGGAGGGCTTCGCGGCCTTCGACCGCAACGTCCACCGCGGCCGCCGGCTCAGCGCCGCCCGCGCCTACCTCCACCCGGTGCGCCAGCGCCGCAACCTCACGGTCCGCACCCGCGCCTTCGTGGAGAAGATCGTCTTCTCCGGCCCCCGGGCGGTCGGCGTCGTCTGCGACGGCGAGCGCATCGAGGCCGGCGAGGTCATCCTCTCCGGCGGCGCGATCAACTCCCCGCAACTGCTGCAACTGTCCGGCGTCGGCCCGGGCGACCTGCTGTCACCGCTGGGCATCCCGGTCGTCCACGACCTCCCCGGCGTGGGCGCCAACCTGCAGGACCACCTGGAGGTGTACGTCCAGCACGCCTGCACCCAGCCCGTGTCGCAGCAGCCGTCGCTGGCCTGGTGGCGCCGGCCGTTCATCGGCGCCGACTGGCTCTTCCGCCGCCGCGGCCCCGGAGCCACCAACCACTTCGAGGCAGGCGGCTTCATCCGCTCGAACGACGACGTGGCCTACCCCAACCTGATGTACCACTTCCTGCCCATCGCGGTCCGCTACGACGGCTCGGCGCCCGCCGGCGGCCACGGCTACCAGGTGCACATCGGGCCGATGTACTCCGACTCGCGCGGCTCGGTCCGCGTCCGGTCGGCCGATCCGCGCGACAAGCCCGCCCTGCGCTTCAACTACCTGTCCACCGAGCAGGACCGCCGCGAGTGGGTGGAGGCCATCCGGCTCACCCGCGAGATCCTCTCCCAGCCCGCCTGGGCCGCGCTCGACGGCGGCGAGCTGTCACCCGGCCCCGGCGTCAGCACCGATGAGGAGATCCTGGCCTGGGTGGCCAAGGACGGCGAGACCGCCCTGCACCCCTCCTGCACCTGCAGGATGGGCGTGGATGAGATGTCGGTGGTGGACCCCGCCACCATGCGCGTCCACGGCCTCGACGGCCTGCGCGTCGTCGACGCCTCGGTCATGCCGTACGTCACCAACGGCAACATCTACGCCCCCGTGATGATGCTGGCCGAGAAGTCGGCCGACCTCATTCTCGGCAACACCCCCCTGCCACCCGAGCCCACGCCCTTCTACCGTCACGAAGCCCGAGCCCTCACCGATCCCACAGAGCGCTGATCGGCAACGCCGTCAGGCGGTCTCCGAACGACAACGACCGCCTGCCAGTGTAGAACACGAACCCGTGCACGAACCCGTCACCGAGCGAGTCCCTGAGCGCGACGAGCCCCTTGAAGTCGTCGAGACCGACCGCGTCCGTCGCCTTCGCCTCGACGCCGACCACGCGGCCGTTGGTCCGCTCGATCACCAGGTCCACCTCGGGTCCCTGGCTGACTCTCCAGTGGTAGAGGCCGACCCGGAACGGCGACCAGGTCGCCTGCTTGGACAGCTCACCGACGATGAACGTCTCGACGAGCGGTCCGCGGGCAGGGGCGACGCGGGCGGCCAGCCCTTCGGCGTCGACAGAGAGCAGGTGAGCGGCGAGGCCGGTGTCCGTGAGGTGCAGCTTGGGGCGCCGCACCGCGCGGGCGGTCAGATTGCGTGACCAGGCAGGCAGTGACTGCACCAGGAAGACCGTTTCCAGCAGCCCGAGATAGCGCTGGACGGTCGTCCGGTGGATCCCGAGGTCGCTGCCCACCTTGACCAGGTTGAGCTCCTGGGCGGTGGATGCCGCCAGCAGTCTCAGCAACCGCCCGAGACCGCTCGGCTCGTCGATCTTCGCCATCTCTCGGATGTCGGTATCGATGATCGACCGAACGTAGGTGACGTACCACTGGTCACGGGCACGCTCCGACCTCATGGTCAGGATCTCTGGGTAGCTGCCCCTGGCGATGAGCTCGAAGTAGTCGGACCTGCCGAAGTCGCTCTCCCCCGGCGTGCGGAGAGCCTCGGGCTCGTCGAAGGCTTTGCTGAGAAAGGACATGCTCCCCTCGGCGAGCTCCTGCTCGGCGAAGGGCCACACGTCGAGCACGCTGGCCCGGCCGGCCAGCGACTCACTCAGCGACGGGGTCGCCAAAAACCTGGTGGATCCCGCCAGAACGAACTGCCCACGGCTCGCCGAACGGTCGACCGCCGCCTTGATCGCCAGTACGAGATCGTCTCCACCACGCTGGATCTCGTCGATCATCATCGGTTTGGGGCCATCGGCGATGAACGCGCCTGGATCGGCCTGGGCGGCAGCGCGCAGAGCACCGTCGTCGAGCGTGAGATAGGTGCCCCCGCGACAGGCTTCGAGCTGCCGGAGCAGGGTGGTCTTGCCGGACTGGCGAGGACCGTTGATGATCACCACTCTGAACGAGTCGAGTGACTCCACCGCATGATCGGCGATCCGCCGGGATACAAGGTCCACCACGCCTCCAACCTGTTGAACCGACATCCTACGGGCTTCCGAACCGACACTTCACGAGATTAGTACCGACATTCCACAGACCCTCGATCGACATTTCACGGAACCACGACCGACATTCCACGGTGCTCTGAGCCGACATTTCCCAGGGTGGGCGCGGGGGTGGGGCCGGAGGGCCGGAGCGTACTGAGTACCGTACGAGGGTGATCGAGTACAGCGGCAAGGGAGACCCCGCCCGCAGCCTCGCGCTGCTCTGGCGCACCAGTGAGCGGACCAGCCGCAAGGGCAAGCCCGACCTGAGCGTCGGCCGGATCGTAGGCGCGGCGATCGAGGTGGCCGACTCCGAGGGGCTCCAGGCCCTGTCCATGCGCCGCGTGGCCGAACGGCTCGGGGTGGGCACGATGTCGCTCTACACGTACGTGCCGGGCAAGCCGGAACTGCTCGATGTCATGCTCGACACCGTCTACGGCGAGACCGCCAGGCCGGAAGAGGTGCCGGGCGGCTGGCGGGGGCGGCTGGAGCTGATCGCCCGCGAGAACTGGGCGCTCTACCTGCGCCACCCGTGGCTGCTCCAGGTGGCGACGAGCCGCCCGGTGCTCGGCCCGAACGTCACCGCCAAGTACGACTACGAGCTGCGGGCCGTCGACGGCATCGGGCTGACGGACGTCGAGATGGACTCGGTGATCACACTGGTCACCGGCTTCGTGCACGGCACGGCCAGAGGCGCGGTGGAGGCGTCGCAGGCCGAGAGCCAGACCGGCATGACCGACGAGCAGTGGTGGGCCGCGCACGCGCCGTTCTTCGGCCGGATCGCCGACGCGTCCCGCTTCCCCACGGCCGCCCGGGTCGGCCAGGCGGCCGGCGAGACCCTGGGCGGCGCCTACAGCCCGGAGCACGCCTTCGAGTTCGGCCTGCAGCGCGTCCTCGACGGCATCCAGGCCCTGGTGGACCGGCGCGCCGGCACGGCCTGAGCGGCCGTCCCGCCCAAAGGAAGCCAGGCCGCTGGGAGCCGGACTGCCGGGAGCCAGGCTGCGGGGAAAACGGACTGCTGGAGCCGGCCCACGGACGGCCGGCCCACGGGGAGCAGCTAGGAGACGGGCATGGCCCGGAGCCGGACGACGTGCTCGACGAGCGAGATCAACGTCGATTTGACCGAGTCGCGGTTGCGCGCGTCGGTGCGGACGATGGGCACGTTCGGCGACAGCGCCAGCGCCTCGCGGACATCATGGTCCGTGTGCTGGAACTGCCCGTCCCAGCCGTTGATGCCGACCACGAACGGCAGTTTGGCCTCCTCGAAGTAGTCGATCGCGGGGAAGCTGTCGGCCAGCCGCCGCGTGTCGAGCAGCACGACCGCGCCGATGGCGCCGCGCACCAGGTCGTCCCACATGAACCAGAACCGGTGCTGTCCGGGCGTGCCGAACAGGTAGAGGATCAAGTCACGGTCGAGCGACAGGCGGCCGAAGTCCATGGCCACGGTCGTCGTCTGCTTGTGCGGCGTCAGGCCGAGGTCGTCGATGCCCGCGGACGCGTCGGTCATCACCGCTTCCGTGGTGAGCGGGAGAATCTCGGACACCGCCCCCACGAACGTCGTCTTGCCGACGCCGAAGCCCCCCGCGACGACGATCTTCGTCGACGTGAGGCCGGGGCTAGAGCCTGCGAAGTCCACTGAGCACCCTTTCGAGCATGTTGAGGTCTGGCTGTCCCTGGCTGAGACGTGGCTGGTGCAGGCGGACAAGCCCTTCATCGGACATGTCCGCCACAAGCACCCGAGCCACGCCCAGCGGGACCCGGAGCAGGGCCGAGATCTCGGCGACCGACCGGATCGAGCGGCAGAGTTGCATGATGGCCTCCTGCTCGGGGGTGAGCAAGGCCATCTCGTCGTCCGGAATGGACATGGACGAGATCAGCGTCTCCATCGCAAGGTGATAGCGCGGCTCCGATCGGCCGCCGGTCACCGCGTACGGACGGAAGAGGGGCTCGTCGTCCCCGATTCCGTCACTTCCGTACACGACCCACTCCCAAAGGTGTCATTGCCTCACCGCGTCCTGGCTGCCTGCAGCTCCGCGCGGAGTGCCGGGGTCAGGGCCTGACCGGCCCGGTCGACCAGCAGCGTCATCTGATAGGCGACCAGCCCCATGTCGCAGTCGGGGGAGGCCAGCACGGTGATCACCGAGCCGTCGCTGATCGCCATCACGATGAGCAGCCCGCGCTGCATCTCGACGACGGTCTGGGTGACGGAGCCACCCTCGAACACGCGCGAGGCGCCCACGGTCAGGCTCAGCAGGCCCGCGGAGACCGCGGCGAGCTGGTCGGCCCGGTCCGGCGGGAAGCCCTCGGAACTCGCCAGGCAGAGACCATCGGCGGAGACGGCGACCGCGTGCGCGACCCCGGGCGTGTTCCGCACGAAGTCGGTGATCAGCCAGTCGAACCGATGCGCCTCATGGCTAAGCGTTGTCACTCGCCCTCCCTGGCAAGACGCTCACTCACTCTCGTTCCTCCTGTTCACGTACTTCCGCGCGACCCCGCCGTACGCCCTGCTGGTAACTGGCCATCCTGCTGCGGATCCGGTCGGCTGAGACCGGCGGCATCGGAGCTTGCTGCTGCGATTGCCGCTGCGGTCCCGTGGCCGGCTGGCTTGCCGTACCGGGCACCAGGTTGGCCTTGGGGGTGCGCTTGGGCAGTCCGGCGGCGGTGACGCCACCGAGACTCGGGTCGCTCGCGGCGGCCGCCGCCCGCCATCCGGCGTCAGCGGCGGTTCGCCACTCTTCCTCCCCAGAGGGTACGGCTTGTGAGACGCTCGGCTCATCTCGGTTCGGTGTCGCCTGCCCGGACTCCTCCGGCGGCCTGCGGAACCAGGCCGACTCCACCGCCGCGAAGATCGGCAGATACTCCTCCTGCTCCGGCTCCACCGGCGAGACGTTCACCGAGGGAGGAGGTGCCGGCCTGCGGACATCGTCGCTGTTGTACGGCCTGCCGACGGGAGGCGGCGTCTGGAACGCGCCATTACCGGATCCGGCTGAAGGACGGGAGGGGAGGGAGCCGGGCCGGTCGACGCTGGGATAGGCGGGGCTGGGGTAGGACGGGTAGCCGCCCGTGTCGTACGACCGGGGCCGCCCGGCCGCCGCGCCGCCGTCGGTGTCGGCGGTGAAGGGCGGCCCCCCGTAGCGCACCGGTCCCGTCCCGGTGACCTCCGTGGAGTCGTAACCGGTGTACGAGCGGAAGGTGCCGTTCTGGGCGGGCACGCCGGTCGGCGGGGTGGACGAGGGGGACGACGCCAGGCCGCCGCCGAACGCCGGGCGCTGCGGCAGCGGCTTCTGGGCACCGTCGGCGATCAGCGCCGGAGGGAGCAGCACCATGGCGATCAGGCCGGTGCCGTCGCCCTTGCGGAGCTGGACGCGGATGCCGTGGCGCAGCGCCAGGCGGCCGACCACGAACAGGCCCATGCGCCGGGAGACCGACACGTCGACCACGGGCGGCTCGGCCAGCCTGCGGTTGGCCTCGGCCAGTTCCTCGTCGGTCATGCTGATGCCCAAGTCGCTCACCGACAGCAGCGCGCCGCCACCCTCGACGTAGCTGCTGGTCACCGTGACCTGCGCGTTGCTGGGCGAGAACTGGATGGCGTTCTCGACCAGCTCGGCCACCAGGTGGACGAGGTCGTTGGCGGCGCTGCCGAGCACCGAGGTGCCCCGGTGGACCTTGACCTGGACGCGCTCGTAGCCCTCGACCTCCGACAGCGCGGCCCGGACCACGTCGACCAGCTTGGCCGGTTGGCTGCGCCTGCGGGTCGGCTCGTGGCCGGCGAGGACGAGGAGGTTCTCGGAGTTGCGCCGCATACGGGTGGCCAGGTGGTCGAGCTTGAACAGGTCGGACAGCCGGCCACCGTCCTGCTCGCCCTTCTCCAGCCCGTCGATCAGCGAGATCTGCCGCTCCACCAGCGTCTGGGTGCGGCGCGAGAGGTTGACGAACATCGAGCTGATGTTGCCGCGCAGCTCGGCCTCCTCGCCGGCGAGCCGTACGGCCTGGCGGTGGACCTGGTCGAAGGCCTTGGCCACCTCGCCGATCTCGTCGTTGCCCTCGACGTCGATCGGGCGGATGTCGGTGGCGGCGTCGCCCGAGACGCGCAGCTTGCGGACCACGTCGGGCAGCCGGAAGCCGGCGATCTCCAGGGCCTCGGTGCGCAGGCGGCGCAGCGGCGTGACCATCGAGCGGGCGATGGCGACAGTGAGCAACAAAACCAGCAAAAGCAACGCCAAGATCAAAGCACCCGCTATGATCGCATTACGGATCTCGGCGTCACGTAGGTCCTGGCTGCGCAGGGTCACCTGCGTGCTCAATGGTTCCTCGACCGAGCGGAGGGCGGCGATCGTGGTGGCGTTGTCGTCGAACCACTGGTCGGGAGCCGGTTTGTCGGGGCCGGTGGCGGCGAGAAGGTTCTGCCTGATCCTGACGCCCGGCGCCTTGCCGCTGGCCAGGGTGATCGCACGCGACTTGGTGAGCTCGGTGTTGTAGTACTCCTGCCGGGTCAGCGCCTTCTGCAGCGCCATGCCGACCTGCGGGCCCGCCTCCTGGCCGACGAGGGCGATCTGGGTGCGCTGGGCGGCGTTGGCGGCGATGAACCGCTCGACCTCCTTGGCGTCGACGCTGGCGGAGTTGTAGTAGCCCTTCAGCAGTTGCACGCGCTGCCGGGAGACCTGCTCCTTGGCGCGAGCCAGCGCGCTCAGGGCGCGGAACTGGCCGATGATCTGCGAGTCGTCGCTGAGCAGGCTCAGCTCGTCGTGCAGGCGGAGCAGCGTGTCGAGCAGGGAGTCGTAGCGCGTGGTGTCGCGCTGGCCCTCCTTGCGGACGCTGTCCAGCTTGCCGAGGTCGGCGTGGGCGCGCCTGACGACGTCGAGCACGCGGGGGCCGTAGGACTCGTCCATCGTGGCGAGGTCGGCCTGCACGGCCTGGACGAGGGTGTTGACCTGCGCCCTGCGCTCGGCGTACGGGTCGGCGAGCTTCTTCTTCAACTGCTTGGCGGCGTCCAGCCAGCCGCCCGTGTCACGCTCCAGGCCGACCGCCTCGACCAGGTCGCGGATCCGGCCGGCCTGCTCGGCGGCGACGGCCGTACGGTCGTAGTCGTTGATGCTCTGGACCGACCCCACCACGCGGGCTCCCCCGAGCCCGACGCCGACAACGGTGGGGACCAGGATGAGCGCCGTGAGGCGCCATCTCACGCGCCAGTTGCGCAGACCCAGCCGGGGCAGGGGCCGCTGTCCGCGGTCTCGCCTCGCGGCATGGCCGCTGTCGGAGTTCCCCGTAGTCACTGCTCCCGCTACCCCTCAATCATCCCGATCACTCCGGGTCATAAGTCCGTCCCACAAGGTATCCGCAGCATCCGACTTACCACGCAAATCGGGCACAATTGTTATCTAGGTGACCGTGACTCGTCGCGCCCACCGGGTCAGCGCAGTGCCGCGAGCACCAGATCGCGGACCTGATTTCGCTGCGCGTCGTCGCTGAGGGGACGTCCGGCGCGATCTACCACATAGAAGACGTCCACCGCCTCCGCGCCGAGAGTCTCCACGCGAGCAGCCCTCACGTCAAGACCGCACTCCCCGAACGCCCGTCCGATGCGCCACAGGAGTCCCGGCCTGTCATGGACCCTGACCTCGATCACGGTGGCGGTCGCGGAGGCGTCGTCCACCAAGGTCACACGAGGTGGAGCGACTGGCACGCGAGGAGGTCTGACCGCCCGGGAACGGCGGGCCAGGCGCTGCTCGATGTCAAGACGCCCAGCAAGGACGAGACGGAGGTCGGATTCGAGCGTGGCGGGGTCGGGCGGCGAGCCGTACTCGGGGACGACGGAGAAGTCGATCACGGCCGTGGAGCCGGCGGACGCGGCCGAGGCGGAGCGGACGATCAGGCGATGCGCGGCCAGCACGCCGGCGGCGCTCCAGAGCAGGCCCACCCGGTCGGGGGCGACCACCGTGACGGCTCCCCCGTTCACCCGGACCGCGCCGCCGCCGTGCCTGGCCAGCGCGGCCTGCTCGGCCGACAGCGCGGGCGCCTTGGGCGGCGGCGAGCCCGACAGGACCGAACGCACCCGGCGCACGAGATCGGCGACCAGTCCGGCCTTCCAGGAGTTCCAGGCCGCCGGGCCCGTGGCGTGACCGTCGGCGATCGCCAGCGCGGCCAGCAGGTCGAGCACCTCGCGTGAGCCCACCATGCCCGCGACCTTCTCGATCGTCACCGGGTCGTCCAGGTCGCGGCGGGTCGCCGTCTCGGGCAGCAGCAGATGCCAGCGCACCACGGTAGCCAGCACGTCCACGTCGGAGGCGGGCAGGCCGATGCGCGTCGCGATGTCGCGGACCACGACCTCGCCCGTCGCCGAATGGTCACCGGGCCAGCCCTTGCCGATGTCGTGCAGCAGCGCCGCGATCAGCAGCAGGTCGGGGCGCGAGACCTCGCGGGTGTGGCTCGCGGCGTTGGCGACCGCCTCGATCAGGTGCCGGTCGACGGTGAAGCGGTGGATGGGATTGCGCTGCGGGCGGTGCCGTACGCGCTCCCAGTCAGGAAGCAGTTTGACGAGGATGCCCGCCTGGTCGAGCTCTTCCCACACGGGCACGGCGGCCCGGCCGGCGCCGAGGATCGACACCAGCGAGTCACGGGCCTCGTCAGGCCACGGCACCGGCATCGGGAGCGACTGAGCGGCCAGGACCGACACCGTGGCGGGGGCGAGCGGCAGCCCCGACTCGGCCGCCGCCGCGGCGGCGCGCAGCACTAGCAACGGGTCCTTGCGGGGGTCGGCGCCCCTGGCGAGCACCACCTCGCCGCCGTGCTCCACCACGCCGTCGGCCAGCGGGCGACGGCCACGCGGGGCCGGCCCTGACAGCAGCCTGTCAACCGTGCGCCAGGTGGTGTCGAACGCGTGGGAGATCGTCCGGCCCGCCTCGGCCAGCCGGCGCATCAGCGCCTCGGCGTCGAGCAGGCCCAGCAGCCCCGCGACCGCGTCCTGCTCCTGCAGGACGAGCCGGTCCGCGCCGCGCGCGGTGACGACGTGCAGCGCGTGCCGCACGTCCAGGATGAACTCGTACGCCTCGCGGGCGCGGGGGCCCGGAGCTGAGGCGACCCACGCCGCCGCGACCGCCTGCATGGCCTGCAGGTCGCGCAGCCCGCCGCGGCCGTCCTTCAGATCGGGTTCGAGCAGGAAGGCCAGCTCACCACTGGCCTGCGCGCGCTGGTCGGCGGCCTCCCGCAGCTCTCCCAGCCGGCGCCGGGAGTCGGCCCGCCACTCGGCGAGCACCGCCTCCCTGGCCTTGCGGGTCAGCTCGGGATCACCCGCCACGTGCCTGGCCTGGATGAGGCTGAGCACCGCCTTGAGGTCGTCGCGGGCGACGACCACGGCCTGCTCCACGGTCCGCACCGAATGGTCGAGGCCGACGCCGGAGTCCCAGATCGGGTACCAGATGCGCTCGGCGATCCGGGCCACGTCGGACCTGCCGTTGTGCAGCAGGACCAGGTCGAGGTCACTGCCCGGCGCGAGCTCGCCGCGGCCCAGGCTCCCGACGGCGACCAGGGACACCTGGTCGCCGTCGCTCGCCGTACGGAAGAGATCCTTGAGCCAGCGGTCGGTGTCCGCGGCCCGCTCCTTGCGAGCCGCGGCATACGAACGGGCTTCACCCCTCAAGACAGCTCCTCGCCGAGCTCCGCTCGGACACCCGCCCCGTCGCGGGTGTCCTCGCTTCGCCGCGGATCCATCACAGGGCCTCTGGACCGCGTTCTCCGGTGCGGACGCGGACGACCGTGTCCACGGGCACGGACCAGACCTTGCCGTCACCGATCTTGCCGGTCTGGGCCGCCTTGACGATGACGTCGATCACGTCCTCGGCGTCATCCTCTTCGATCAGCACCTCAAGGCGAACCTTGGGGACCAGGTCGACCTGGTACTCGGCGCCACGGTAGACCTCGGTGTGGCCACGCTGCCGGCCGTAGCCGCTGGCCTCGCTGACGGTCATCCCCTTGATGCCGAACTGTTCCAGTGCCGCCTTCACGTCATCGAGCTTGAAGGGCTTGATGACGGCCGTGATGAGCCTCATGCGTCCACCTTCTTGGCTGCCGTGGTGACCGGGCCGTTGGAGCTGCTCACGCCGGAGGCGTGAACGGTGCCGAGGTCGTAACCGGTCTCGGCGTGCGTGGTGATGTCGATGCCGGTCTGCTCGTCCTCGGCCGCGATCCGGAAGCCCATCGTCTTGTCGATGATCTTCCCGATGATCCAGGTGACGACGAACGAGTAACCGCCGACCGCGATCGGTCCCAGCACCTGCAACCCGAGCTGGCCGAAGCCGCCACCGTAGAACAGGCCCTGGCTCTGGGCGTCCGTGGCGGGGTAGGCGGCGACGAAACCGAGGGCGACGGCGCCGACGACGCCACCGACCAGGTGGACGCCGACCACGTCGAGCGAGTCGTCATAGCCGAGCTTGTACTTGAGCCCGACGGCGTAGGAGCAGGCGACACCCGCGATCACACCGATGAGGGCCGCGGCCCAGGGGTCGACGAAACCACAGGCAGGGGTGATGGCGACCAGACCGGCGACGGCGCCGGAGGCGACGCCGAGGCTGGTGGCGTGGCCGTCGCGGAGCTTCTCCGTGACGAGCCAGGCGCCGGCGGCGACGGCGGTGCAGATCTGGGTGTTCATGAACGCGAGGCCGGCGATGCCGTCGACCACGAGCTCGGAGCCCGCGTTGAAGCCGAACCAGCCGAACCACAGCAGGGCCGCGCCGAGCAGGACCAGCGTCAGGTTGTGCGGCCGCATCGGCTCCTTGCGCCAGCCCTGCCGCTTGCCGATGATGAGCGCCAGCGCGAGCGCCGCGGCACCGGCGTTGATGTGGACCACGGTGCCGCCGGCGAAGTCCTCGATGCCCATCGTGTTGAGCCAGCCGCCGCCCCACACCCAGTGCGCGACCGGGAAGTAGACGATGGTGGCCCAGACGACGGTGAAGAGGACCCAGGCGCCGAACTTCGCGCGGTCCGCGATGGCGCCGCTGATCAGCGCGACGGTGATGATGGCGAAGGTCAGCTGGAAGGCCGAGAAGACCAGGCTGGGCATGCCGGTGCCGTCGTCCGCGGTGGCGGTGTTCACCAGGCTCTGCAAGCCCAGGTGTTCCAGGCCACCGACGAGGTTGTTGAGCCAGGACATCGAGTTCTCGCTGAAGGCCAGCGAGTGCCCGTACATCATCCAGGTGATGGTGACGGTGATGATGGCGACGAACGACATCATCATCATGTTCAGGACACTCTTGGCCCTGGTCATGCCCCCGTAGAACAACGCGAGCCCCGGAGTCATCAGCAACACCAACGCGGTGGCTGTGAGCATCCAGGCAGTCGTGCCGGTATCGATCTCCACGGCCGACCCTCCTTACATGTGACGTGTGGGCACAGCGTCTTCGGCCGCCGTTTCGTGGTTCGACCAGGTGTGTTTCACATTCGTGAATCTCGCCGGACTGGTGTTTCAGCGAAGTTTCGGGCTTTTCACACCCCCGCATTTCGGGCAATGCATAGCCAAAACCCTCGGCTGGACCTGCCCGCACGCAGGTTCTGGCGCGACACTCCGGAGCGGCGCCTACGAGCGTCTGGTGCGCAGCTTCTGCCGGTTGCCGCAGCGGTTCATCGAGCACCAGCGGCGGGTGCCCGGCCGTGAGGTGTCAAGGAAGAGAAGGTGGCAGCGCTCCCCCGCGCACATCCGCACCCGCTTGACCAGGGGACCGCTGAACAGCTCGATGGCGTCACGCGCCACGGCCGACAGGAACTGCGTCGCCGTCACCGGATAGGACCAGCCGCGCTCCAGCGTGTCGCCGATCACCGGCACGGGCGGCGGCGCGGCCGCGGCCTCGTTGAGCACCCAGAGGTCCACGGCGTCGTGGGCCTCCCCACGGGCGGCCCGCTCGGCGAGGTGCTGGACCGCCCCGCGCAGCCGCCCGGCGGCCATGAGGTCGCCCTGGCCGGCGACCACGTCGCCCTCGACTTCCAGCCGGGAGCGGCCGATCCAGGCCACGAGGTCGCCGGGCTCGTGCAGCCGCTCGTGCAGCGGCTCGCCCGGCTCGATCGCCCCGGCGAGCAGGAACTCCAGGCACAGTGTCCCGGCGTCGAACCGGAACCGCTGCCCGTCGGGCGCGGTGAGCGTCATGCCGCTCGCACCATTCACGCCGCGAGCGTAACACTCGACACCGGTTGAACCGGTGTCGAGTGTGAGGAAAGTCAGGCGGCGTTGGCCATCCGGCGCAGCCGGGCCAGCGCGTCACGCTCGATGCGGCGGGCGCGGTCACGGCCGATGCCGTAGCGCTCGCCCACCTCGGTGAGCGTGTGCTCACGCCCGTCGACCAGCCCGTAGCGCCAGCGCAGCATGTCTCGCGTGTCGCCCTCCAGGCCGGTCAGCCACTGGTCGAGCCGCTCGCGCTCCAGGATGTCGATCGCCTGCTGCTCGGGATCGGCCCACGTGTCGTCGGCGATCATGTCGCCCAGCTCGGTCTCGTCCTCGTCGCCCACGCCCAGTTGCAGCGAGACGGGATCGGAGGCCCAGCGGCGCAGCTCGCGCACCCGCTCGATCGGCAGCTCCAGGATCTGCGCGAGGTCCTCGTCGGTCGGCTCGACGTCGAACTCGGCCAGCATGTCGCGGCGCACCCGCATCAGCCTGGTCATCTGCTCACCGGCGTGCGTGGGCAGCCGCACCGGCCGCGCCTGCTCGTGGATGGCCCGCCCCACCGACTGCCGGATCCACCACGTGGCGTAGGTCGAGAACTTGTAGCCCCGCTTGTAGTCGAACTTCTCCACCGCCCGGACCAGCCCCAGGTTGCCCTCCTGGACCAGGTCGATCAGCGGCATCCCGCGGCCCGAGTATTTACGCGCCACGGCCACCACCAGCCGCAGGTTGGCCTGGATGAACTCGTCCTTGGCCCGCTGGCCGGAGATCGCCAGGCGCTCCAGCTCCTCGTCGGCCGCGTCCCCGCAACGCGGCTCCGAACCACCGCTGTCGAGCAGTTGCTCGGCGAAGAGCCCCGCCTCGATCCGCTTGGCCAGCTCCACCTCTTCCTCCGCCGTGAGCAGCGGCACCCGGCCGATCTCCGCCAAGTAGGTCCCCAGCAGGTCGCGGTCCGCGACGTGCTGCTCCTGCGTGCGACTCCCCGTAGGCCTTGCCATCCCCTGGCACCTCGTTCCGCAGCTCCGTCTTATACCCGGCCAACGTGCGGCCGGATGCAAAGATTCCCTAAAGCACTACGACCAGGGGAGGGTTCTGGATGTCCTACTCAAGGAGGAGACCGCCCTGAACCACCTGGTGGACGAGGGGGACACCAGGTCGATAGGCCAGATGGGTGTAGGAGGGGGCGTCGAGGACCACGAGGTCGGCGCGTGTTCCCGGCCCCAGCCACCCTACGTCCGCGCGACGCAGCGCGCGTGCCCCGCCGTACGTCGCGGCCCTGATCGCCTCCAGCGGCGTCATGCGCATCTCCCGTACGGCCAGCGCGACGCAGAACGACATCGACGACGTGAACGACGAGCCCGGGTTGCAGTCGGTGGCCAGCGCGACCGTCACCCCGGCGTCGATCAGCCGGCGGGCGTCGGGATAGGGCGAGCGGGTGGAGAACTCCGCGCCCGGCAGCAGCGTCGCCACGGTGCCCGACGAGGCGAGCGCGTCGACGTCGGCCGCGCTCAGATGGGTGCAGTGATCGGCCGAGGCCGCCCCCAGCTCGCAGGCGATCCGCACGCCGGGCCCCTCGGTGAGCTGGTTGGCGTGCACCCGGGCCTGCAGCCCGGCCTTGATGCCCGCGCGCAGGATCTCGCGGGTCTGGTCGCCGTCGAACGCGCCGCGCTCGCAGAAGACGTCCACCCACTTCGCGTACGGCGCGCAGGCCGCCAGCATCTCGCCCGTGACCAGCCGCACGTAGTCGTCGGCCGTGACACCCTCGGGCACGAGGTGCGCGCCGAGGTAGGTGGTCTCGTCGGTCAGCCCGGTGGCGATCTCCAGCGAGCGGCGCTCGTCCTCGACGCTCAGCCCGTAGCCGCTCTTGATCTCGACGGTCGTGGTGCCCTGCGCCAGCATCTCGGCGACCAGGGCGGCGGCACGGGTGGCCAGCTCGGCGTCACCGGCCCGCCGGGTGGCGGCGACCGTGGTGCGGATGCCGCCTCCGGTGTAGGCCTGACCGGCCATCCGGGCCTCGAACTCGGCGGTCCGGTCGCCGGCGAAGACGAGATGGGCGTGACTGTCGACGAAGCCGGGGATCACGCACCTGCCCCCCGCGGCGATCCGCCGGTCGGCCGCGGGCGCCCGGCCGGCCGGCCCGAGCCAGGCGACCAGGCCGTCCGCCAGGACCAGCGCGGCGTCCCGGATCTCCTCACGCGCCGGGTCACCCGTGTAGAGCAGCCCGATCCCGTCGATCAGCGTCGTGGTCATCTCACCCATCCTGTCGCCTCACCCAGCAGGGTCATCTCACCCATCCGATCGCCTCACCCAGCAGGGCTCCGACGTCACCCAGCCGGTGCCGCCCCTCGGACACCACGCGGCGGCCGCCGGAGATCACCGAGTGCACGTCCGCCGCCGTGGCCGCGAACACCACGCCCTCCAGCCCGCTCGTGCCCGCCGTACGGACCGAGTCGAGGCGCACGGAGACCAGGTCCGCCCACGCGCCGGGCATGAGCTGACCGGCGTCGGGGAAGCCGAGGGAGGCGTGGCCCCTGCCGGTGGCGGCGGTCAGCAGCTCGGCAGCCTGCCAGTGGCCGCGCCGCTCGGAGGCCAGCCGCTCGTCCAGCTCGACCGCGCGGGCCTCCTCGAACAGGTCGATCACCGCGTGGCTGTCGGAGCCCAGCGTGATGGGCGACCCCTGGTCGTACAGGGCCCTGGCCGGGCCGATGCCGTCGGCCAGGTCTCGCTCGGTGGTGGGGCACATGCAGACGTGGGTGCCCGACTGGCCGAGCAGGCCCAGGTCGGCGTCGCTCAGGTGGGTGGCGTGCACGGCCGTGGAGCGCGGTCCGAGCAGGTCGTTCTCGTGCAGCACCCGCACGGGCGTCACCCCGTACGCCTGCTCGCAGGCGGTGTTCTCGGCGCGCTGCTCGGAGACGTGCGCGTGCAGCGGCGCGGCGTGGCGGTGGGCGAACTCGGCGACCACCGGCATCTGCTCGGCCGGCACCGCGCGCACCGAGTGGACCGCCGCGCCGATCTCCACGTCGGGCTGCCCCTCATACGCGGCGGCCAGCAATTCGGCGCGGGCCACCCAGTCTCCGACGTCGCCGTCGCCGAAGCGCGTCTGCGGGCCCTCCAGCGGAACGCCGATGCCGCCCGTCAGGTAGCAGGCGTCGAGCAGCGCGATCCGCAGCCCCGCCTCGCGCGCGGCCTGGACGAGCGCGTGCCCCATCGTGTTCGGGTCGTCGTACGGCACCCCGCCCGGCCCGTGGTGCAGGTAGTGGAACTCCCCCACACAGGTCACCCCGGCCAGGGCCATCTCGGCGTAGACGGCCCGGGCCAGCGCCAGGTAGGTGTCGGGGTCGAGCCGGGCGGCCACCTCGTACATCTGCTCCCGCCAGGTCCAGAAGTCGCCCCGGCCCGCCTGGGTGGCACCGCGCAGCGCGCGGTGGAAGGCGTGCGAGTGGGCGTTGGCCAGGCCGGGGATGGTGAGCCCGGCCAGCCGTTCGGCCCCTCCCGGCTCCCCCTGCCGGACCTGGACGACGTGCGTCCCCTCGATCTCGACGAGCACGCTCTCGGTGACGCCGCCGGGCAGCCAGGCCTGCTCGCACCAGTAGGTCAGCGGCACAGGTCCTCCAGCACGGTCGCGAGCGCGGCCACTCCCGCCTCGCAGTCCGCCCGTTCGGCGTGCTCGTGCGGCGAGTGGGACACGCCGGTGGGGTTGCGCACGAACACCATCGCGCTCGGCACGCCCGCCGCGGCCAGGATCCCGGCGTCGTGCCCGGCTCCGGTCGGCAGGATCGGCGCCGGCGCGCCGCCCTCGCTCGCGGCGCCGATCAGGGCGGCGAGCCGGTCTCTCAGCGGCTCGTCGAAGTCGACCACCGGTGTCCAGGACTCCTCGCTCACGTCCGCCCCCTCGCCCAGCTCGGCCAGCTCGGCCACCAGGTCGAGGACGTCGCGTTCGGCGGCGCCCCGGGCGTCGAGCCAGGCCGAGACCAGGCCGGGCACGGCGTTGGCGTTGCCGGGCGAGACCCGGACCTTGCCGACGGTGGCCACGACGCCGCGCCGCGCCGCCGCCTCGCGGGCCGCCAGGACCACCCGGGCGAACGGCAGCATCGGGTCGTCGCGGTCTTCCAGCCGGGTGGTGCCGGCGTGGTCGGCCCGGCCGCGGAAGTCGAACCGCCACCTTCCGTGCGGCCAGATCGCGGCCGCCACCCCGACGGGGCTGTCCTGGGCGGCGAGCCCGCGCCCCTGCTCGACGTGGAGCTCGACGAAGGCGCCGACGGTGGCGAGGGTCTCGTCGTCGCGCCCGATGTCGCGCGGGTCGCGACCGGCCCGGGTGAGGACGTCGGCCAGCGTGTCGCCCTCGTCGTCGGTCAGGCCCAGCGCCCGGCCGGGGTCGAGCACGCCGGTGAGCAGCCTCGACCCCACACAGGGGACGCCGAACCGGGCGCCCTCCTCGTCGGTGAAGCACGCGACACCCAGCGGCCTGCCCGGCGAGACGCCACGCTCTCTCAGCAGGTCGAGAGCGGCGAAGGCGGACACCACGCCGAGCGGGCCGTCGAACGCGCCGCCCTGACGTACCGAGTCGAGATGGCTGCCCGTGACCACGCCGGGCTCGCGCGACGGGTCTCCCCACCACGCCCAGAGGTTGCCGTTGCGGTCCTCGCGCAGGTCGAGCCCCCGCTTCGCCGCCTCTCCCCTGAACCACTCGCGCAGCTCCAGATCGGCGGCCGACCAGGCGTCTCTGACGTAGCCGTTGGTGGAGAGATCACGGCCGATGTGCGCGAGTTCGTCAAGCATGGACCCACTGTAGTGAATGAATCCATTCAGCCGTCAGTTGACCGGGCCTCCGCGAGGGCGCAGGGTCAGCTCGGTCAGGTGGGCGTCGGGGCCGGCGTTGATCGCGGCCAGCACGGCTTTGGCGACGGACTCCGGCCGCAGGTAGCGGTCGGGCTCGTACGCGCCACCCTCCTGCGCGCGCACGGCGCGCTGCATGTCGGTGTCGACCCGCCCCGGGTAGACGCTCGTCACCCGCAGCGCCGGCTCCTCCTGGCGCAGCGCGTCGGCGAAGGCCCGCAACGCGAACTTGGTCGCCGCGTAGGCCCCCCAGCCCGGGTTGGCACGCAGGCCCGCCCCGGAGTTGACGCACACCACATGGCCACCGGCCGCCCGGAGCGCGGGCAGCAGCAGGCGGGTGAGCTCGGCGACGGCGATCACGTTGAGCTCCATCGCGTCGCGCCACGCGTCGGCGGGCAGCTCGGCGACCCGGCCGAGCGGGCTGATCCCGGCGCTGTGCACGAGCACGTCGACCCGCTCGACGCCCTCGACATCGGCCGGGGAGAGCTCGGTCAGCTCGACCGGCCAGGGCCGCGCGTCGGGAAACTCATCGGCCAGCTCGCTCAGCGCGCCCTCGTCCCGGCCGCCCAGAATGAGGTGGTGCGTCGGTGCCAGCACCCGGGCGATCGCCTCGCCCACCCCTCGCGAAGCACCGGTGACCAGCGCCGTCGGTCGTTCACTCATGGCCGACAGCTTATGACCTTGACGAATACCTTCTCCCGCTGAGCGGCCCCCAGACGTCAGGCGGGAAGGACCTAGCTGGGCCCGTCGGGAGCGCCGAGCCAGACGCGCTGCTCCTCACTCGTCACAAGGAGCCCGAATCCGGATCTGTTGAGCGTTATGGCTGTGCGGGGGTGATGTCGGTATGCGGGAAATCCTCGCCTTTGAAGAGCAAGGGCTGGTCGAGTTCCTTGGCGAGAGCGTAGGCGAAGCAATCACCCATGGGCTCGTGTTCGAGGTCCACGCTCACCGTCGCTCGACTCCTTCGGTCGCGTCACCTGAGTTGCACTTTCAGCGTAGCTTGTGACGAAGCCTTACTCGTGCCGATGCAGAGCATGGGTCCACGTCTTCGTTACGGCGGCTCGCCGGGGAGGAAGGTGCCGGCCTCGTCGGTCATCCGCTCGTACTCCTCCAGCCGGGCCCGGGTGCGCAGGGGCGCCGCGTCGGCCATGGCCTCCACCAGGGCCATGGCCAGGGCCAGAGGCGCCGCGTGCGAGTCGAACACCAGCCGGTCGCCCAGCGGCGCGGCGAGCACCACGTCGGCGGGAAAATCCGGCTTGTCGGTGATGACTGCCGTCTTCAGGCCCAGCTTCTCCGCGTACTCCAGCGCCTGCACCGCTTCCACCGGATACCGGGGCAGCACCACGGCCACCATCCACTCCGCCCCGGCGCGGCGCGCGGCGTGCAGCCCGTCGGCCAGCTCCGACCCGCCGTGCGTCAGCAGCCGTACGTCGGGATGGATCCGCCGCGCGTAGTAGGCGAAGGTGGTGGCCAGCCCCGACGACACCCGCAGCCCGAGCACGGGCAGCGGCTCGGTTGCGGCCAGCGACTCCCCCAGCTCGCGCAGCGGGAGGTGCGCCAGCCGGTCACGCACCACCGTCAGGTTGCGGATCTCGTCGTCGACGGCGCTCCTCAGCACGCTCTCCTGCGGCACGTCGGGCAGCCCGCCCATCACCAGCGGCCGCAGCGCCTGCCGCAGCTCCGGGTAGCCGGCGAAGCCGAGCACCATGGCGAACCGGGTCACCGACGGCTGACTCACGCCCGCCCGCTCCGCCAGCTCGACGCTGGACAGGAAGATGGCCTCGTCGAGATGCTCGGACAGATAATGCGCGATCCTGCGCTGCACGGGCGAGAGCCTCCGCCCGGCCAGCAAGGTGTCCATCCCGCTCTGGTAGCCGCCCGTCACATCAGCTCCAACGTCACCAGCAGGTCTTTCTCATCCCGTCGGCCTCAGGATTCGCGCATCGGGATGCGGACCCCCCGCTCCGCGGCCACCGAGACCGCCTCCTCGTAGCCCGCGTCGACGTGCCGCATCACGCCCGTCCCGGGGTCGTTGCTGAGCACCCGGTTGAGCTTCTCCCCGGCCAGTGCGGTGCCGTCGGCGACCGTGACCTGCCCGGCGTGGATCGACCGGCCGATGCCGACGCCGCCGCCGTGGTGGATCGACACCCACGACGCGCCCGAGGCCGTGTTGAGCATGGCGTTGAGCAGCGGCCAGTCGGCGATCGCGTCGGAGCCGTCGGCCATGGCCTCGGTCTCGCGGTAGGGGGAGGCGACAGAGCCGCTGTCGAGGTGGTCGCGGCCGATCACCACGGGCGCCTTGAGCTCACCGGCCGCCACCATGTCGTTGAACCGCTCGCCGGCCCGGTCGCGCTCTCCGTAGCCGAGCCAGCAGATGCGCGCCGGCAGCCCCTGGAAGTGCACCTTCTCCCCTGCCTTCCTGATCCACCTGGCCAGGGGCTCGTTCTCGGGGAAGAGCTCCAGGATGGCCCGGTCGGTGGCGGCGATGTCGGCGGGGTCGCCGCTGAGCGCCGCCCATCGGAACGGGCCCTTGCCCTCGCAGAACAGCGGCCGGATGTACGCGGGCACGAACCCGGGGAAGTCGAAGGCCCGCCCGTAGCCGGCCAGCCGGGCCTCGCCGCGGATGGAGTTGCCGTAGTCGAAGACCTCGGCGCCGCCGTCCTGGAAACCGACCATGGCCTCCACGTGCCGGGCCATCGACTCACGGGCCCGCTGGGTGAAGGCCGCCGGGTCCTTGTCGCGCTCGGTGGCCATGTCCGCGAAGGCCACGCCCAGCGGCAGGTACATCAGCGGGTCGTGAGCCGAGGTCTGGTCGGTGACGATGTCAATCTCGGCGCCGCGGGCCAGCAGGTCCGGCAGGGCCTCGGCGGCGTTGCCGACCACACCGATCGACAGTGCCCTGCGGGCGTCGCGGGCCTCGTAGGCGAGCCGCAGCGCCTCGTCCAGCGACGCCGCCTGGACGTCGAGGTAGCCGTGCTCGATGCGCCGCGTGACCGAGCGGGGGTCGCAGTCGACGCAGATGGCCGCCCCACCGTTCATGGTGACGGCCAGGGGCTGGGCGCCGCCCATCCCGCCCAGCCCGGCGGTGAGGGTGATCGTCCCGGCCAGCGATCCGCCGAACCGCTTCTCGGCCACGGCGGCGAACGTCTCGTACGTGCCCTGCAGGATGCCCTGGGTGCCGATGTAGATCCACGAGCCCGCGGTCATCTGGCCGTACATGGTCAGCCCGGCCGCCTCCAGCCGCCGGAACTCCTCCCAGTTGGCCCAGTCGGGCACCAGGTTGGAGTTGGCGATGAGCACCCTTGGCGCCCACTCGTGCGTGCGGAAGACGCCGACCGGGCGGCCTGACTGGACAAGGAGCGTCTCGTCGCCTTCCAGCGTGGTGAGCGTCCTGACCAGCGCGTCGTACGACGGCCAGTCGCGGGCCGCCCGGCCCGAGCCGCCGTAGACGACCAGCTGCTCGGGGTGCTCGGCGACCTCCGGGTCCAGGTTGTTCTGGAGCATCCGGAGCGCGGCCTCCTGCGGCCACCCCTTGGCGGTGATCGTCGTGCCTCGCGGCGCGCGCACGGTGCGGCTCATGCGTCCTCCTGAATGAACACATTCATCTATGTCACTGGCAGGGTACAACTCCTCACGTCACGAGGAACCGGGTGGCGGTCAGTCCTCACGTCACGAGGAACTGGGTGGCGGCCAGCTCGCGGTAGAGCTCGTCCTGGCCGATCAGCTCCTCGTGGGTGCCGACGGCCCGCACCCCGCCCGCGTCCATGACCACGATGCGGTCGGCGTTGGTCACCGTCGACAGCCGGTGGGCGATGACGAGGACCGTGGTCTCCGCCGCCACCTCCGCGATGACCTCGCGCAGCCGTAACTCGTTGACCGCGTCGAGCTGCGAGGTGGCCTCGTCGAGCAGCAGCAGCCTGGGCTTGCGCAGCAGCGCCCTGGCGATCGCGACCCGCTGCCGCTCACCGCCGGACAGCAGCACGCCGCGGTGGCCGACGGCGGTGTCGAGCCCCTCGGGCAACCTGGCGACCAGATCGTCGAGGCGGGTGCGGGTGAGCGCCCGGCTCAGCTCCTCCTCGGTGGCGTTCCGGGCGGCGAACAGGAGGTTCTCTCTGAGCGTGCCCGCGAGCACAGGAGCGTCCTGCTCGACATAGCCGAAAGCGCCGCGCAGCTCGCCGAGAGGCCAGTCGCGGATGTCACGGCCGCCGACCGTGATCGTGCCCGCCTGGTGCTCGTAGAAGCGTTCGAGCAGGGCGAAAACGGTGGACTTGCCCGCGCCGGACGGCCCGACGAGCGCCGTCAGCCCACCGGGCGGCACCTCGAAACCGACTCCGTCGTGCACGAGCGGCCGGTCGTCGCCGTACCTGAACACCACGTTCTCGAACCGCACGCCCACGGGCTCGGCCGAGGCAGGGGGAGGGACCTCGACGGTCTCGCCGGGCAGGTTCTCGATCTCCTTGATCCGCGTCATCGCGGCCAAGCCCTGCTGCAGCTGCACGGCGCCCTCGACCAACTGGCCGATCGGCGCGACCAGGTAGAACAGGTAGAGCAGGAACGCGATCAGCGACGACACCTCGAGCACGCCCGAGGCGACCCGCGCGCCGCCCACGGCGAGCACGCACAGGAACGCGATCTGCACCGCCATCCAGGTGGCCACTCCGGCCAGTGAGGTCCATCCGGCCACCTGCAGCCCGCGGTCGCGGGCGCGCACGGCGGCCTCGCCGACCACGCCGATCTCGCGCGCCTCGGCCCCGCTGGCCTTGACCGTCCGATAGGACTGCAGGGCCCGGTCGAGCACCGCGCCCATCTCGCCCACGGCCTCCTGGGCCTCCTTCTGCGCCCGCTGGATCCTGGGCATGATCAACCCGACCAGTCCGCCGATCACCACCACCACGAGCAGCGTGACCAGCAGCAGCACGCCGTCCATGGTCGCCATCAGGACGATCGCGCCGACCAGCATGAACGCCGAGCCGATCGAGCCGACGATCCCGTTGGTCAGCACGGATCGCAGCAACGTCGTGTCACCGGTGACCCGCGACAGCAGGTCGCCGGGCTTGAGCCGGTCCACGTCGGCCACTTTGAGCCTGAGCATCCGGTCGACGAGCCGGCGCCGGGCGCCGAGCACGATGCCCTCGCCGGTGCGTTCCATCAGGTAGGTGCCTCCGGCCGACACCACCGCGCCGACGAGCACGGCGACGGTCAGCCCGATGAGGGGCCCGGCCATCGACGCGTCCTGCCCGAAGGCGTCCACGACGTACTTGGCCAGCAGCGGCATTGATAATCCGGCCGCCGATCCGATCAGGCCCAGCAGTCCGCCGATCGCCAGAATCCTGCGATGCGGACGGATGTGGGCGAGCAGCTCCTTGATCACTGTTTCCCCTCTCACGACGAATCCCCGAAACCCCCAACGATCGGCAGATACCGATCCGCACCGGTCAACCTAGATTGACGACCTGAGTATGTCAATTTTGGTTGACCTCTCATCCTCGGGGAGGAGACCGACATCCGCCGGGCCCGCTGCGACGAATAGGGCGTCGAGGAACCCGGCCGGGACCTCTCGAAACCGATCAGCCCTTCGAAAGGACCGAACATGGAGCTCCGGATCAACCGGCGCGCTCTGGTCGGACTCGGCGTCGCGGCGGCACTGACCGCCTCCTCGTTCGCCGTGTTCCGCACCGAAACCGGCGCCGCCTCCTCGCACCGCGAGGCTCCGGCGATCCTGGCCGACCCGCTCAACGACAACACCGACGTGTACGCGTTCGTCAGCCCCGACAAGGCCGACACGGTGACGCTGCTGGCCAACTGGATCCCGTTCCAGGAGCCCCACGGCGGGCCGAACTTCTACCCGTTCGCCACCAAGTCGCGCTACAACATCAAGATCGACAACAACGGTGACGCCAAGCCCGACATCACCTACCAGTGGACGTTCCGCGACGAGGACCGGCGCGGCACCACCACGTTCCTCTACAACAACGGCCCCGTCACCTCACTCGACGACCAGAACCTGCTCTACCGCCAGCGCTACACCCTGAAGAGGATCACCCCGGGCGGCAGCAAGACCCTGATCTCCAACGGCATCGTGGCGCCGAGCAACGTGGGCCCCGCCTCCATGCCCGACTACGGCACGCTCAGAAAGCAGGCCATCACCGACCTGCCCGGCGGCGGCAAGACACTCGCCGGACAGTCCGACGAGGCGTTCTTCCTCGACCTGCGCGTGTTCGACCTGCTGTACGGCGGAGACCTGTCCGAGGTCGGCCAGGACACCACCAGGGGCTACAACGTCAACACCCTGGCCGTCCAGGTGCCCGCCTCCGACCTCGCGCTCAAGGGCGACCCGAAGCGCAACCCGGTGATCGGCGTCTGGTCGACCACCGACAAGCAGGGGCCCAAGGGTTTCGTCCAGGTCTCCCGCCTGGGCAACCCGCTGGTCAACGAGGTCGTGGCGCCCGCCGGCCTGAAGGACGCGTTCAACGCGCTGCCGCCGGCCAAGGACGCCGACGTCCCGGCCCTGGTCAAGCGGGTCACCGACCCCGAGGTGGCCAGGCTGCTGGAGTCCATCTACGGGATCAAGGCGCCCGCCACGCCCCGCGACGACCTGGTCGAGATCTTCCTGACCGGCATCGCCAAGGGCAACGGGCCGATCATGGCCGACCTCAACTCGCAGACCCTCAACAAGGACGCCGGCAAGCTGCGTCCCGCCGAGATGCTGCGGCTCAACATGTCGATCCCGCCCACCAAGGACCCCAACAGGCTCGGTGTGCTGGCCGGCGACCTGCAGGGCTTCCCGAACGGCCGGCGCCTGTCGGACGACGTGGTGGACATCGAGCTCCAGGCCCTGGCCGGGGCCGCGCAGTCCGGCAAGCTCGTCCCCGGGCTGACGGACAAGGTGGACAAGAACGACAAGCCCTTCCTGGCGTCGTTCCCGTACATCCCGCTCCCCAGCAACGTCGCGGTCAACCAGCGCTGACCCCGTGACCGGCCGGCTCCCTCTCCGGGCCGGCCGGTCTCCCCCGCGGCGGGTCCCGTCTTCCCTTTCCCGCCGCCTCACCGGCCGGCCGGCCGTGCACCCCATCGCGGCCGGCCGGCCTCTTCGACCCTCGGACCGTTCGGAGCCCTCGATGCGATCGCTCGTACTCGCCTGCGGCGTGGTCCTGGCCGGCGCACTGGCCTTCACCGCCGTCGCGGTGTCCGCGCCCGAGCAGCGCCAGGAACAGCAGGCGGCGCCCTTCACCGAAACGCTGCAGACCCGCCTCAAGCGCCTGCCCGGCGACTACCGGGGCTGGGCACGACTCGGCATGGAGTACGTCGACCAGACCCGGATCACCGGCGACCCGTCCTTCTACGCCAAGGCCGAGGGCGCCCTGGCCACCGCCGCCCGGCTGGCCCCCGACGACGACACCGTGCTGACCGGCCAGGCGGTGCTCGCCGCCGGCCGCCACGAGTTCGCCGACGCCGCACGGCTCGCGAACCGCGCCATCCACGTCAACCCCTACGGCGCGACCGCCCACGGCGTGCTCGCCGACGCGAAGACACAGCTCGGCGACCTGCGCGGGGCCGAACAGGCCGTGGACGAAATGCTGAGCCTGCGCCCCGGCGTGCCCGCGTTCGCCCGCGCGTCCTACGCGGCCGAACTGCGCGGCGACCGGGACGCGGCCCGCCGGTTCCTGCTGGACGCCGAGGCCGACGCCTTCCTGCCCGCCGACCGGGCCTTCGCCCGCCACTACCTGGGCGAGCTGGCCCTGCACTCCGGCGACCCGCGCGCGGCCGGCGACTGGTACGGCCAGGCCCTGCGGGCGTACCCGGCCTACACCCCGGCCCTGGCCGGCCAGGCGAAGGTCGCGGCGCTCAGCGGGCGGCTGACCGAGGCCCTCACCCTCTACGAGCGAGTCGTCCGGCGGCTGCCCCTGCCCCAGTACCTGATCGAGCAGGGCGAGACCCGGATCAAGGCGGGCCTGACGGCCGACTGGACGCTGCTGCGGGCCCAGCGCGAACTGCTGCGGGAGGCAGGCGTGCGCGACGATCTCACCTGGGCCGAGTTCGAGGCCGACCACGGCGACCCGGCGCTGGCCGTACGGCATGCCAGGGCCGAGTACGCCCGCAACCCCAACCTGGTCGCCGCCGACGCGCTCGCCTGGGCGCTGTTCAAGGACGGGCAGCCGCGGGCCGCCCTGCGGTACGCGAAGGAGGCCACCGCGACCGGCTGGCACCACCCGCTGCTCGGCTATCACCGGGCGCGGATCGAGCGAGCGCTGGGGCTGCCCGCGCGCGTCGACCCGGGCTTCGACCCGTCCCTGCCCGCCCTGGCGAGATTCTCGTGACTTCGGGCCGGAGCCCGAAGTCCTCAGCGAAGGAAATCCGATGAGACTCATCCGGCTGGGCCTGCTGGCCGTCCTCGCGGGTCTGGTGCTGTCGATGTCGGCGGCGGTCGTGTTCGTCGCGGCGGCGCGGGCGGACTCGGGATCCGCCGCACTGCGGGAGGCAGGCAGTGGCCGGCGGCTGGCCCATCCGCTGGGCAACTTCACCGTCAACCACTACAACGGGCTGCGCCTGCTCGCCGACCGGGTGCTGAACACCGCCGTCGTGGACGCGGCGGAGCTGCCGACGCTGCAGGCCAAGCCCGAGGTGGACGGCTCGTACGCGGCCCGCACGTGCGCCGCGCTGGCCGCCGCGCAGCGCCTCACGGTCGGCGGCACGGCGGTGCCGTGGCGGGTGACCCGCTCGGACCACGTCTACGCGCCCGGCCAGGGCGGCCTGGAGACCAGCCGGTTGACCTGCGAGCTCATCGCCGACGTTCGCCCGGTGGGGACCATGGGGTTCACCGACGCCTTCGAACAGGACCGGATCGGCTGGCGGGAGATCACCGCCGTCGGCGACGGGGTACGGCTGGCGAACTCGTCAGTGCCCTCGGCCAGCGTGAGCGACGAGCTGCGCCGCTATCCAGACGACCTGCTGGCCGACCCGCTCGACCAGCGGACCGCCACGCTGACCGTCGCCTCCCCCGGCTCCTCTCTCGATTCGTCCCTCGATTCGTCCCTCGATTCCTCCCTCGGCGACGCGACCGGCTCGGACGCTCCGAACGCGCCCGGCGGCGGCGACGGCGGGATCAGCGGCGGGATCTCGGTGGGCGGCCCGATCGGCGACGCCCTGGCGGCTCTGGACCGGACGTTCACCGGACTGATCGGCGCCGACCGGCTCACCGCGCCGCTCGGGCTGCTGGCCCTGGGCCTCGCGGTGGTGCTCGGCGCCGGCCACGCGCTGATCCCCGGGCACGGCAAGACCATCATGGCCGCCTACCTGGCCGGGCGGCGCGGCCGGCCTCGTGACGCGGTCGTGGTGGGCGCCACGGTGACGGCCACCCACACGGCCGGGGTGCTGGTGGTGGGGCTGCTGCTCAGCGCGTTCACGGCGCTGGCCGGCGAGTCGGTGCTGGCCTGGCTGGGGGTGGCGAGCGGCCTCCTGATCGCCGTCATCGGCATCCGCCTCCTCAAGTCCGCCCGCAACGGCACCCACACCCACGGGCACGGGCACGGCCACGGACTTGGACACGAACACGGGCACGGCCACGGACCTGGACACGAACGGGGACATGGGCACGGCCACGGCCACGAGGGTGGTGACGGGCACGGGCGCGACCGTCGGCGAGGTGGTCTGGTCGGACTCGGGGTCGCGGGCGGGCTGGTGCCCAGCCCATCGGCGCTGATCGTGCTGCTGGGAGCGATCGCACTGGGCCGCACCTGGTTCGGGGTCGCACTCGTCATCGCGTACGGCATCGGCATGGCGGCGACGCTCACCGTCACGGGCCTGCTGCTGGTCAAGCTGGTCGACCGGCTGGAACGCAGGGCCGCGGCCGGGCGCGGCCTGGCGATGCGCCTGTCTGGGCTCGCCCCGCTGGGCACGGCCGCGATGGTGGTCCTTCTGGGCGCCGGCCTCGCCCTCCGCTCGGTGGCCGCCCTCTGACCACGCACGCCGAGCCGGCTCAGCAGACAGGGTCGAGCGGCGTGGACCCGCATCGCCGTTCATGACGGGACCGGGTGACGGCATGCCGGCCGTACGTCGGCGAAGAGCGCCGCTGGTTTGACCTTGACGCTGCGTCAACTTCTAGCATCGGGGCCATGTCGATCACTGTGCTTGACACCTACTCCGCCATGAGGCGGATCCTGCTGGCCCCGGCCGCGGACCGCGTTGACCTGCTGCGTTCGATGCTGGAGGCCAACAAGGGCATGTACCGCTACCACCCCGGCGAGCTCGATCTGGTTGCCGTGCACCTCGAAACGTCCGGGTTCCCCATCGACCGCGACGAGGAGCGTTGCCTCGACGCGCTCGAAACCCTGGCGGCGGCCGGGGCCTGGGAGCGGATGCAACGCGCGCTCGACAACGCTCTCGCCGTACTGCTGGAGGCGACGCCGGGGCTGGAGGCCCCGGACATCACCGTGCTGTTCGTCCTCGGCGATCCGGGTGACGAACACTTCATGGGCCCCTGCAAAGGATTGACCGGGTTCGGTGGCATCTCGGGCAACATCGCCATCACGTTCTGGCCCTTCCCCGAGAACGTGGAGCGGCTGGAGGCCACCGCCGTGCACGAACTCCACCACAACCTGCGGTGGAGCCCGGGCGGGGTGGTGTGGGACCCGATGACCGTCACGGTCGGCGAGCACATCGTCGGCGAGGGCCTGGCCGACGCGTTCGCCCGCCAGCTCTACGGCGACGAGCTCGGCCCCGCCCGCATCGGCGTGCCGCATCTGCACGACGACGAGGTCTTCAGCAAGGTGCTCACCGGGCTCGACGTGACAGGCATGCAGAACTTCCCCGCCTGGGTGCACGGCGACCCCAGCGCCGAACGCTTCGGCCTCACCCCCGTCGGACTCCCGATGGGCGCCGGATACGCCGCCGGCAACCGGCTGGTCGACACCTACCTGGCAGCGACCGGGCAGACGGCGGCACAGGCCCTGCACGCCGACAGCTCAGAGATCATCGCAACCACGCTCCGCCACAGGTGACACTGGCAGGATGGAGTGGACGATCCAGGAACTCGCGGCGAGGGCCGGCATCACCAGCCGCACCCTGCGTCACTACGACCGCTTCGGGCTCCTGGCCCCGTCCCGGGTCGGCGCGAACGGGTACCGCTACTACGACCCCGCCGCGGTCGTCCGGCTACAGCGGATCCTGCTCATGCGCCGGCTCGGCATGGGCTTGCCGGCCATCGCCGAGGTCCTGGCCGACGAGGTGGACACGGGCGATGGGCTCCGCGCCCACATCGCCGCGCTGGAAGAGGAACGGGACCGCATCGAACGGCAGATCCGGTCTGTGCGTCACACGCTCGAGGCCCTGCAGGCGGGGGCGGAGCCACGGATGGACGTCATGTTGGCGGGGTTCAACGACCATTACCAGGACGAGGTGATCTCACTTTGGGGCGAGCGCGCGTTCCAAGTGAGCAACGACTGGTGGCACGGCAAGTCCCTTGACCAGCAGCGGGCCTGGCAGCAGGACACCGAGGACCTCGTCGCCGCATGGGTCGCCGCAGCGAAGGCCGGGGTTTGCCCGACATCGGAACACGCCCGGTCACTGGCCGCCCGGCACGTGCGGTGGCTGAGCCAGATCCCTGGCACCCCCACGGCCGACGGCGACCGGGAGCGCTCGATCGAGATGGTGACATGCCTGGGGGACATGTACGTCGACGACCCCCGCTTCGCCGGCATGTACGGCGACGCCGCGGTGGCGACGTTCGTCCGCGACGCGCTGCAAGCGCACGCGCGGACCCGGATGTAGTTCGTGTGGTTCGCAGAAATGCACGACTGCCACCACGCTCGCGCGGCTGCTGAGGGCGCTGCCGGCCGATCTCGGCCTGGAGCCGAAGGAGGCCAAGACGGCCATCGGCGGGCCTCGTTGCAGGTCCCGACCCTGTTGCCCCGTCCGTACGTTGCGCTCCCTATAGTCACGCTATGACCGGTCATCTCCCCGGGCGACGGCTTCGCGGCCAAGCATCCGCTCCTCACCCCGGTCACACCGGTCGACGACGGGCAGGCCGGGATCGTCCCAGCCGAGAACGGGTAGGTCGCGGCCCGGGCCGCCTCAGTCGATGTCCGGCAGGTCGGGGTCGTCGTAGTCGATGTCGCCCTCATCGGCCCGCCGCAGCTTGATGTCCTCGGCCCACGCCGCGGCGAACCGCCGGACCTCCCGGATGCGGCTCTCGTCCAGCCCGTACGCCTCGAACTCCTCGTCGGCGATGGAGTCGACGAACTCCAGCCGCATGACGAGCTCCCGTGGGGAGAACAGCTCGTTGTGCGACCGGGCGAGGTGTTCGAGGTCGCGGAAGGAGTAGTGATGGGCCACGGCGGCGACGTCGATGACGTCCTGGGCGAGGCCCCTCTCGTGCAGGGCGCGCATCCTGAGGCCCACCGCCTCGTCGAGGCCGATCGGCTCGGGCAGCGACTGCTCGCTCCCGTCCCCTCGCATAGGAAGCGACATGTCCTAAGTATGCCGATCTGGCCGCCTGCTGGACGGCAGATCGTGGCGCCCTGAGAGGAACTCCTGGAAAGCGATCTTCGCTCTGATGGCCGGTCGCCGCCACCGCTCCTCCCGGTGCACGGCCGTCACCATCTTGCGCGGTGAGCCCTTCGCGAAGAACCAGTACGCCCACGGCGACCCGGGCCGCGCCAGGCGTACCGCTCCGACGATCAGCAGGACCGGCAGGAACAGCCCGGCCATCCCGGTCCAGATCTTGCCCTTGAGCAGCGTGACGACGGCCAGCAGCAGGTTGGCCACGATCAGCGCCGCGGGGTTGAGCCAGGCGCCGTAGTCCCAGATGAGCGGCCGGAGGCCGATGAGCAGCAGCCCGGTGACGGCGACCGCGATGAACACCGCGTCGACGGAGGCGCGGCCGTCCTCCTCCCAGTAGACGTCGTGCAGGTGCAGGATCAACGCGAACTCGTCGAGCACGAGCGCCGCCCCGACGCCGAACACCGAGGCCGCGATGGCGTAGCCGGCCTGTGAGGCGGACGAGAGGACGAGCCCGGCGACGCCGCCGCCCAGCATGAGCACGACGCCGAACACCACGTGGTGGATGTGCATCTCGCCGACGCTGACGTTGCGGAACCAGCCGACCTTGGCCCGGATCAACCGGACGTTGACGCGGGTCGCGATGAAGGCGACGATCAGCGCGACGAAGAAACAGAACAGCGGCAGCCGTCCTGTCGAAATGATGCCGTGCTGGAACCAATCCCCCATGACCTTGCTCTAGATGCTACGAGGTCGGCCGCGCCTCCTCGCACCGGAGGGGCCGGATCTTCCCGCTGCGGCCAGAAGCCGTCCGTTCAGGAGCCGTCCGTTCAGGGGCCGTCCGTTCAGGAGCCGTCCGTTCAGGAGCCGTCCGTTCAGGAGCCGTCCGTTCAGGAGAGGAACCCGCGCAGGAGGGCGGCGGTGCCCTCCAGATGCTCGGACACCGCGCGGCGAGCGGCCTCCGGGTCGCCCGCGAGGATGGCGGCCACGATGGCCTCGTGCTGGGTGGCGGAGTGGTCGAGGTTCACCTGGAGCATCGGGATGGCGTTGAGCAGGTCGCTGACCCGCAGGCGGGCGTCGGCGCAGGCGGTGGCCAGCAGCGACGAGCCCGAGAGCTCGGCGACGGACAGGTGGAAGGCGGTGTCGAGCCGCCGGTAGTCCTCGGCTCCGGCCTCGTTGACGTCCGCGAGCCGGCGACGCAGCAGGTCGCGCTGGTCGCCGGTGAGCGGGCCGGCGGCGAGCACCGCGGCGGCGCCGCACTCCACGGCCATCCGGAAGGTCAGCGCGTCGGCCAGGTCGGCCGTGCCCATGTCGGCGACGACCCGGCGCAGGTCGCCGGTGCCGGGCTGGGGCGGGACGTAGGTGACGAACGCGCCGCCGTAGCGGCCTCGCCGTACGTCGAGGTAGTCGGCCTCCTGGAGCGCCCGGATGGCCTCACGCAGGGTGACCCGGCTGATGCCGAGCTGGACGGCGAGCTCGCGCTCGGGGGGCAGCTTCTCGCCCGGCCCGACCACCCCCAGTTTGATCGCCTGGAGAAGGCGCTCCACGGTCTCCTCGAAGGCGTTGCCCGCCCTGACCGGGCGCAACACTGTCATCAAACGCGCCGAATCGTCCAAGGTGTCCTCAGGTCTTGACAAGCGATCCCACGATGCACATCAATGGTCTGACACTAGCCCAATCAATGGGAAAGCGCCTCAGGCCGGATCGGAGCGACGATACGTGAGTGAACGAGTCAGTCCCGGTTTCCTGACCGTCGACGAGCTACGCGAAGAGGTCACGGCCGGGCGGATCGACACCGTTCTGCTCGCGATCGCCGACATGCAGGGCAGGTTGCAGGGCAAACGCCTGTCCGCGCGCTACTTCCTGGAAGAGGTGCTCCACCACGGCTCCGAGGGGTGCAACTACCTGCTCGCCGTGGACGTCGACATGAACACGGTCGGCGGCTACGCGATGTCCTCCTGGGAGCGCGGCTACGGCGACTTCGTGATGAAGCCCGACCTGTCGACGCTGCGCCGGGTGCCGTGGCTGGAGGGCACCGCCCTGCTGATGGCCGACCTGGCCTGGGAGAGCGGCGAGGACGTGTCCGCCTCGCCGCGCCAGATCCTGCGCCGGCAGCTCGCCCGCCTGGCCGACCGGGGGATGGCCGCCTACGTCGGCACCGAGCTGGAGTTCATCGTCTACGACGACAGTTACGAGGACGCCTGGCGGCGCGGCTACCGCGACCTGACCCCGGCCAACCTCTACAACGTCGACTACTCCCTGCTCGGCACCACCCGTGTCGAGCCGCTGCTGCGCCGGATCAGGCTCGGCATGGAGGGCGCGGGCCTGTACGTCGAGTCGGCCAAGGGCGAGTGCAACCTGGGCCAGCACGAGATCGCCTTCCGCTTCGACGAGGCGCTGCGCACCTGCGACAACCACTCGATCTACAAGAACGGCGCCAAGGAGATCGCCGCCCAGGAGGGCAGGTCGATCACCTTCATGGCCAAGCCCGACCAGCGCGAGGGCAACTCCTGCCACATCCACATCTCGCTGCGCGCCGACGACGGTGAGCCGGTCATGGCGGGTTCGGGCCCGCACGGGCTGTCCGAGCTGGGCGCCCGGTTCATCGCCGGCCAGCTGGCCGGCCTGCGCGAGCTCACTCTCCTGTACGCGCCCAACATCAATTCCTACAAGCGTTTCGTACCCGGCAGTTTCGCCCCCACCGCGGTCAAATGGGGTGTGGACAACCGCACCTGCGCGCTCCGCCTGGTGGGCCACGGGCCGTCACTGCGGGTGGAGAACCGGGTGCCGGGCGGCGACGTCAACCCGTACCTCGCGGTCGCGGCGCTCGTCGCGGCCGGGCTGCGCGGCATCGACGAGCAGTTCGCACTGGAGGACGCCTTCGAGGGCAACGCCTACGCCTCGGGAGCCGAGACGGTGCCGACGACGCTGCGCGACGCGCTGGCCTTGTGGGAGGGGTCGAAGCTGGCCCGCGAGACGTTCGGCGAAGATGTGGTGGAGCACTATGCGAACAACGCCCGGGTGGAGCTGGCCGCGTACGACGCGGCGGTGACCGACTGGGAGCTGTTCCGCGGATTCGAAAGAATGTGACGGGGGGCATGAAGATCATCAATCCGGCGACGGAAGAGGTCGTCGCCGAAGTGGAGATGGCCGGCGCGGCCGAGGTCGATCGGGCGGTGGCAGTCGCCCGGCGGGCCTACGCGACCTGGCGCGAGGTGTCGCCCGGTGACCGGGCCAGGCTGCTGCGCGCGTTCGCCGGCCTGGTCGACGCCCACCGCGAGGAGCTGGCCCTGCTGGAGGTCGCCAACGCGGGCCACCCCATCGGCAACGCGCGCTGGGAGGCCGGCGCCGTCCGTGACGTGCTGCACTTCTACGCCGGGGCGCCCGAGCGCAACCACGGCAGGCAGATCCCGGTGCCCGGCGGCGTCGATGTCACGTTCCAGGAACCCCTGGGCGTGGTCGGCGTGATCGTGCCGTGGAACTTCCCCATGCTGATCATGAGCTGGGGCGTCGCCCCGGCGCTGGCTGCGGGCAACACGGTGATCGTGAAGCCCGCCGAATGGACTCCGCTGACCGCGCTGAGGCTGGCCGAACTGGCCTTGGCGGCGGGCCTCCCCGAGGGGGTGCTCCAGGTTCTGCCTGGGGCAGGGGAGGTCGCGGGAGCCCGCCTGGTCGAGCACCCGGACGTGGCCAAGATCGTGTTCACCGGGTCCACCGAGGTGGGCAAAGAGATCGCGGCGAAGGCCGCGGCCCAGGTCAAGCGGGTCACGCTGGAGCTGGGCGGTAAGTCGGCGAATATCATTTTCGCCGACTCAGACCTCGACAAGGCGGCCAAAGCCGCTCCCTATGCCGTCTTCGACAACTCCGGGCAGGACTGCTGTGCCCGGTCCCGGCTGCTCGTCCAGGCCGAGGTCTACGACGACTTCCTCCAACGGCTCAGCGCGGCCGTGACCGGCATCAGAGTCGGAGACCCGCTCGACGAGAGCACCGAGATGGGGCCGCTGGTCAGCGCCGAGCACCTCGCCCGGGTGCGTGGCTTCGTCGACGGCACGCCCTACCTGCAGGGCTCGTGCCCGTCCGGCAAGGGCTACTGGTTCCCGCCGACCGTCCTCACCTCACGGCTCACCGACCGCGCCTTCACCGAGGAGATCTTCGGCCCGGTCGTGTCGGTGGTGCCGTTCGCCGACGAGGCGGAGGCCGTACGGATCGCCAACGACACCCGCTACGGCCTGAGCGGCTCCATCTGGACCCGCGACGTCGGGCGGGCGCTGCGCGTCGCGCGCGCCGTCGAGGCCGGCGCGCTGTCGGTCAACTCCAACTCCTCGGTGCGCTACTGGACTCCGTTCGGCGGCTTCAAGGAATCCGGTCTCGGCCGGGAGCTCGGCCCGGACGCCCTCACGGCGTTCACCGAGACCAAGAACGTCTTCATCTCAACGGACTGACATCGTCCCCGCCTCGATCAGTGGCGGATCCATCTCAACGGAGTGACATCTATGCAGCGTTTGCGGGACCGCGTCGCCGTCATCACCGGCGCGGGCAGCGGCATCGGGCTGGCCACCGCCCACCGGTTCGCCGAGGAGGGCGCCAGGGTGGTCTGCGCCGACGTCGACGCCGAGGCGGGCGCCAAGGCCGCGACCGAGATCGGCGGGCTGTTCGTACGAGCGGACGTGACCAGCGACGACGACGTCGCGCGGATGTACCAGACGGCGTTCGACACCTACGGCTCCGTCGACATCGCGTTCAACAACGCCGGCATCTCGCCCCCCGACGACGACTCGATCCTGGAGACCGGGATCGACGCCTGGCGGCGGGTGCAGGAGGTCAACCTGACCAGCGTCTACCTGTGCTGCAAGCACGTGATCCCCTACATGCGCCGGCAGGGCAAGGGCTCGATCATCAACACGGCGTCGTTCGTGGCGGTCATGGGGTCGGCGACGTCGCAGATCTCCTACACCGCCTCCAAGGGCGGGGTGCTGGCGATGTCGCGTGAGCTGGGCGTGCAGTTCGCCCGCGAGGGCATCAGGGTCAACGCCCTGTGCCCCGGGCCGGTCAACACGCCGCTGCTGCGCGAGCTGTTCGCCAAGGACCCGGAGCGGGCGCAGCGCCGCCTGGTGCACGTGCCCGTCGGCCGCTTCGCCGAGGCGACGGAGATCGCGGCGGCGGTGGCGTTCCTGGCCAGCGACGACGCGTCGTTCATCACGGGCTCGGAGTTCCTGGTCGACGGGGGCATCTCCAGCGCGTACGTCACGCCGCTGTAGTGGGAGGGATCGTGCGGCGTCCGGTCATCGGGATCACGACCTACGTCGAGCCCGCCCGCTACACCGTGTGGGACCTGCCGGTCGCGCTGCTGCCGTACATGTACGTGGAGCAGGTGACGGCGGCGGGCGGCCAGCCGGTGCTGCTGCCGCCGGCCGGTGAGCCGGCCTCGCTGGTGGGCCGGCTCGACGGGCTCATCCTGGCCGGCGGGGGCGACATCGACCCCGCGCGGTACGGCCAGGCCGAGCAGCCAACCACCGGCTACATCCGGAAATTTCGGGATGAGGCCGAGTTTGCGGTGATGGAGGCGGCTCTGGAAACCCGGCTGCCGTTCCTGGGCATCTGCCGGGGCCTCCAGGTGCTGAACGTGGCGCTCGGCGGCACCCTCCACCAGCATCTCCCCGACGTGGTCGGCCACACCGGGCACTCCCCCTCGCCCGGCCGCTTCGGCGAGTTCCCGGTGCACCCCGTCCCCGGCACGCGGGTGGCCAAGACACTGGGCGACGGCCCCGTCGACGTCCCCCACTACCACCACCAGGCCATCGACCGGCTCGCCCCGGAGCTCACCGTCACGGCCACGGCGGGCGACGGCACCATCGAGGCGGTGGAGCTCGACACGCACGACTTCGCCGTGGCCGTCCAGTGGCACCCGGAGGCCGGCACGGACCGTGCCCTGTTCGAGGCCCTGGTCGCGGCCTGCTGACGAGCGGGCGGGCCTGGCTCGCCCACATGGATCCGATGGGACCGGGACGCGACAACACCACCGTCCCGGCACTAGGCTTGCGGACATCACCGACAAAACCGTGCGGGAGAGCGCCCTGACCGCCATCCAGGGCCCCTGAAGGAGCAAGCCCTCCCCGCGAACCTCTCAAGGCAAAGGACCGCACGGACGAGGTGACCTCTGGAAAGCAGGTCCCGCGCGGCCTCGCCGAAGGTGAAAGTCCGGGCAAATCCTGGGCGAAGCTCTCAGGCATCGATGACAGAGGGGGAGGATCCTGGCATCCGACCCTGCCCTGAGGTGCGCCCTATGTCCCGACCGACACCGCTGCGAGACGTCCACGAGAGTCTCGGCGCGACCCTGACCGACTTCGCCGGCTGGCTCATGCCGCTCCGCTACGGCAGCGAGTCCGCCGAGCACAACGCCGTCCGGCAGGCGGCCGGGCTGTTCGACCTGTCGCACATGGGCGAGATCTTCGTGACCGGCCCGCAGGCGGCGGAGGCGCTCGACTACGCACTGGTCGGGCAGCTGTCGGCGCTCACGCCCGGCCGGGCCCGCTACACCATGATCGTCAACGAGCGCGGCGGGGTGCTCGACGACCTCATCGTCTACCGGCTGGGCGACGAGGAGTTCATGGTGGTGGCCAACGCCTCCAACTACGAGAAGGTCGCGGCGGAGCTGACCGACCGCGCCAAGCCGTACGACGCGGCGGTGGAGGACCGTTCGGAGCGGTACGCGCTCATCGCCGTGCAGGGGCCGCGCGCCCAGGAGATCCTCGCCACGCTCACCGACGCCGACCTCGCCGGGCTCAAGTACTACGCGGGCCTGCCCGGCCTGGTCGACGGCCGGGAGGCGCTGATCGCCCGCACCGGCTACACCGGCGAGGACGGCTTCGAGCTGTTCGTGGCCAACCAGGACGCGGTGCCGCTCTGGCACGCCCTGACCGTGGCGGGTGAGCCGTACGGACTGCTGCCCGCGGGTCTGTCCAGCCGCGACACGCTCCGGCTGGAGGCCGGGATGCCGCTCTACGGCAACGAGCTCGGAGCCGAGCTGACCCCGTTCGACGCGGGACTGGGCAGAGTGGTGAAATTCGACAAGCCGGGCGACTTCGTCGGCAGGTCGGCACTGGAGGCGGTCAAGGACACCCCGCCCCGGCGCCGGCTCGTCGGCCTGGTTGCGCGTGGCCGCCGGGTCCCCCGCCACGGGTACCCGGTCACCAAGGACGGTGCCGTCGTCGGCGAGGTCACCAGCGGGGCGCCTTCCCAGACCCTGGGCAGGCCCATCGCGCTGGCCTACGTCGACACCGGGGCCGAAGCAGGTCTGGCCGTGGACATCCGGGGCAGCCAGGAACCAGTGGATCTGGTGGAGCTGCCCTTCTACAGGAGGAACAAGTGAGCAACATCCCTGACGAGCTGAGCTACACCAAGGAACACGAGTGGGTGGCCGGGCTGGACGACGGCATCACGGTGACGGTCGGCATCACCGCGTACGCGGCTGAGGCCCTTGGTGACGTCGTCTACGTGCAACTGCCGGAGGCGGGCGCCGGCGTCGCGGCCGGTGACTCCGTCGGCGAGGTGGAGTCGACCAAGTCCGTGAGCGAGATCTACGCCCCCGTCGGCGGCGAGATCGTCGAGGTCAACCAGGCCATCGTGGACGACCCGTCGCTGGCCAACAGTGACCCCTATGGCGAGGGCTGGATGTTCCGGGTGCGCATCGAGGGCGACCCCGAGGACCTGCTGTCCGCCGCGGAATACACAGCGCTCACCTCAGGCGAGTCCTGACCGTCCGCCGGGGCCCTGCCGGGCCCCGGCCCTGCTGAAGGGCGCATCTCCATGGCGATCAGCGTCTTCGACCTCTTCAAGATCGGCATCGGCCCGTCGAGTTCCCACACGGGCGGCCCGATGGCCGCCGCGCACAGGTTCGCCCGCGGCCTGCACGACGACGGCCTGCTGCCGCGGACGTCTCGCGTCGACGCCATCCTGTACGGCTCGCTCGGCCTGACCGGCAAGGGCCACGGCAGCGACAAGGCCGTCCTGCTGGGCCTGTCGGGCGAGAAGCCCGAGCTGGTCGACGTCGACGGCATCGACGCCCGGCTCGCGGAGATGCGCGACTCCGGCACGGTCAAGCTCTACGGCACGCGGGAGATCCCGTTCGTCGTCGGCGAGAACCTGGTCTTCGAGCGGAAGATCTCGCTGCCCGAGCACCCCAACGGCATGCGCTTCACCGCCTACGCGGACTCCGGCGAGCCGCTGCGCGAGAAGGTCTACTTCTCCGTCGGCGGCGGCTTCGTGGTGGACGAGAACGCCACCGGCGCCGACCGGATCAAGCCGGACGACACCGTGCTGCCCCACCCGTTCACGACCGGCGAGGAACTGCTCAAGCACTGCACCGCCACCGGCCTGTCGATCTCCGCCCTGATGATGGAGAACGAGAAGGCGTTCGGCCGCACCGAGGACGAGATCCGGGCCGAGATCCTGCGGCTGTGGCAGGTCATGTCCGAGTGCGTGCGGCGCGGCATCTCCAAGGAGGGCGTGCTGCCTGGCGGTCTCAAGGTCAAGCGGCGCGCCAACCAGCTGCACCGCCGCCTGCAGACCGAGACGTCGGAGACCGACCCGCTACGCGCGCTCGACTGGGTGTCGCTGTTCGCGCTGGCCGTCAACGAGGAGAACGCCGCCGGCGGCCGCATCGTCACCGCCCCCACCAACGGCGCCGCCGGCATCATCCCGGCCGTGCTGACCTACTACTCCCGCTTCGTCCCGTCGGCCGACGACGAGGGCGTGGTCCGCTTCCTGCTCACGGCGGCGGCGATCGGCGTGCTGTTCAAGGAGAACGCCTCCATCTCGGGGGCCGAGGTCGGCTGCCAGGGCGAGGTCGGCTCGGCCTGCTCGATGGCCTCCGCCGGCCTGACCGAGGTGCTCGGCGGCACGCCCGAACAGGTGGAGAACGCCGCCGAGATCGGCATCGAGCACAACCTCGGCCTGACCTGCGACCCCATCGGCGGCCTCGTCCAGATCCCGTGCATCGAGCGCAACGCGGTCGCCTCCATCAAGGCCATCACCGCGGCCCGGATCGCGCTGCGCGGCGACGGCCGCCACTTCGTCGCCCTCGACAAGGCCATCAAGACGATGCGCGACACCGGGCGCGACATGCTCGACAAGTACAAGGAGACGTCCCGCGGCGGCCTCGCCGTCAACGTCATCGAGTGCTGACGGCCCGGTCACCGATTCGAGCTGTCGTGGCACCCGTCAGGGCAGGGCCGGCACGGCCGGTGGGGAGTTGGTCCAGCCGGACTCGATCAGCTTGCTGGTCTTAGTCACGAGCTGCTCTTTCGGGTATGTGACCGTATCGTCCTGTGACAGCAGCGCCATCCTGCCGGTGTCCACGATCAGTCTCACCTTGATGGGGACCGTGCCCTTCCCGCCCGGCCTGTCGATCAGGAGGACCGTGCCAGATCTGCCCAGTTTGTCCTTCGCGTTGCCCTCAGCGCGCACGCCCGGCATCGTCAGCAGCGCCTGGTAGGCCGCGACGCGGACCTCCTTCGGAGCGGGAAGATCGTACAGGATCTCAGGCAGGGTCCCCGTGAGCCAGCTGCCGCCGATGGAGCTCTCGCGGCCGACCCGGCCCGCCTCCGTGACCCAGGCCTTCAGGCGGTCCGGGTCGGCGGGCAGTCGCTGGACCTCGTCGTACGTCAGCCACTGCCCCGCGAAAAAGAACGAGTTCGGCGGCGGCACCGGGCCCACGCGGCCCTTGGCGGGCTGGGTGGACAACTTCACGGTCTTGCCGTCGATCGATTCGCTCCACTTGGAGGGGGACCCGTCGCGCTGCCACGCCTTCTTGTCCGCCGCGCTCTTCGGCAGCGACCCCAGCTCCCGGTATCCAAACCACGACCTGCCGTCAGGCGCGCTCCACCTCTCGGTGATCTCCTGCTCGAGCAGCGAGTAGGGGTGCGACTTGGTGCCGAACCGCCAGGGGTGGGTGGCCGTCGTCAGCTTCCTGGTGTGCCAGTAGGCGCCCTCCGGGGGAGCGACCGCGGCGACCCCCGGCACGCTTAGGACGGCGGCCCCCACGGCCAGGCCAACGCCGAGACTGATCAGCCGCCGGGCCGGCGCGGTTGCGAACTTCATATGTTTCCTCCATGGGTGCGAAGTCACACCTGTCCATACGCCTGGGTGCCGTCGAACGGTTGCCCGCGAAATGTTCTTCGCTAGTGGGCAACGATCGCGAAGGCCGAGGCGTATTAGGAGGCGTGAATTCGGACAGACAGCCATGAGCGCTGCTGAACATGACTTCGGCGCTTTCGTAGCCGCACGCGGCACGAGCCTGCTGCGGGTCGCCTATCTCGCCTGTGGCGACAAGACAGAGGCAGAAGACCTGCTGCAGACGGCGCTGGAGCGTACCTACCGGAACTTGGACCGGGTCCGCTCCGAAAGCCTTGAGCCCTACGTACGCCGCGTCATCGTCAACACCGCCATCAGCCGCGCCCGCCGCCGGGCGATCCTCAGCGTCATCCCGATGCACAGCCCGCCGGAGACGTCGGCCCGCGCGACCGACACCGACCTGCGCCATGTGCTCATGGAGGCGCTGCGCGCCCTGCCGCCCCGGCAGCGCGCAGTGATCGTCCTGCGGTACTGGGAGGACCTCAGCGAGACACAGACCGCCGAGGTGCTCGGATGCGCGGTCGGCACGGTCAAGAGCCAGGCGTCGAAGGCCCTGGCCAAGCTCCGCTCGGCGCTCGGCCGGGAAACAGTGGAAGGAGTGATCAGGAATGCCCACGCTTGAGGAAGAGATCCGCCGGCTCATGGCGGACGAGACCGCGAGCCTGTACGCCGCGCCCGACCTGGCGGAGCGGGTGATGAGCTCCTCCCGGCACAAGAGGAGAAGGGCCTGGGCCGCCGCGGTGGCCGCGTCCGTGGCCCTCGTCGCCGCCGCGCCCGTCGCCTATCTGACCGCCGGCTCGGTGGCCACGACCGGCGACCAGGTCACGGTCTCCGCCGCGCCGGAGCCACCCGCCATCGACGACACCCCGCCCCTGCCGTCCGACCCGCCGGATCTCGGGGATCTGGGCGACGGGAGGGAGTTCGGGCACGTCAAGGTGGGCTACCTGCCCGAGCGCCTGCGGTGGTCCCACTGGTCGGTGGACTCCGGCGACAGCTACTCGACCTCGTACGACTACAAGGGCGACAAGAATGGCTTCTACTGCGTCCAGATCTTCATGCACGAGGAGGCGGCCATCCAGCAGCTCGGCGACCGGATCCAGGCGTACCGCGACGAGAGTGACGGCGAGGAGGTGACCATCGGCGACCGGACCGGCTACCTGGTCGTGCAGCACGTCGGTGAGGACGGCATGAAGGGCACCCCGACGCTCTTCCTCAAAATGGCCGACAGACAGTGGGCCGAGATCATGTTCAGTCCCGTGTACGCCAAGGAGTTCTCCGGTGCTGAAGCCGTCAGCGCCGAGCTGAAGAAGATCGCGGAAGGACTCACCTCCACCCTCTGACCTCACCGGGCGGCGGGCGGTGATCACTGACTTCGGGGTAGCGAGCCCGGCGCGCGGCGCGAGCGGGGGAAGCCCGACCCCGAAGGCACCGTCGTCATCACCGCCACCTCCCGTGATGAGCTCGAAGCCAAGCTCGCGGAGTCACTTGGGCTGGCCGACCAGTGACCCTGCGCACGGTCGTCCGGGAGCCTCCCACCCACGAGGTCGCGGCTGCTCTCTCCTTCCGGGGTCCAGCGGCTGCCGCTGGCCCTGGTGGCCGATCTCGCCACCGGCCCGATCCCTCCCAAGGACGCCCTCTCCGACGCCTACATCACGGAGGCGTACGAGATCCACACCTGCGAGCTGACCCTGAAGTTCACTGTCTACGATGATGAGGTGCGCATCCTCGTGGTGCGGTCCAACAGCTGAGTCAGCGGCGGACGTGAAGGCGGACGAGGGTGTCGAGTTCGTCGTCTTGGACCTCGCGGCGGATGCGGCCCACGATCTCCCGGTCGAGCTTGCCGACCATGGCCCCCACGTCGGCGGCGGCCGGGCAGGTGACCGAGACGCGCAGGCGTGAGCCGTTGCCCATGACGCGCACCCCCGCCCGGGTGAGCCCCTCGATGTCCTTGAGGCCGACGCAGAGCATGGCCGTCCCAGTGCCGGAGCGGGTGCCGAGACGGCCCCAGCCCAAGCTGATCAGCAGCCAGCGGAGCGAGACCAGGGCCAGCAGCACCAGCGTCAACGCCAGCAGCCACAGCGCCCACGGCCGCTCGGCGATCAACTCGGTGACGCGCTCCGGCAGCACCCTGGCCCGCGCCGGCAGGCCCGGCAGCCTGTCCTGGCCGCGCGCCCAGGCGTAGCCGCCGATGAGCAGCATCAGCGCCCCGACCACGGCCAGGCCGATCCGGTTGCCCGCGTACTGCCGCATCAGATCCCCCTCCTGCGCAGCCGGACCACGACCTCGCCCGTGGAGAGCGTGCCCAGGCCGGCCAACCGGTCGCCCACGGCGGTCCCTACGTGGCGGAGCATCGAGCCCGTGCTTTCCGGGCCGGTTCTCACGGTGACCTCGATCGTCCGCCTGCGCAGCCGTACCTTCGCCTTGTTGACGCCGTCGACCTCCTGGGCGACGTTGCGGAGGGTGCGGCGCAGACCCGACCGCGTGATGCCGATGACGATGTTGGGGTCAGTGGCCTCGACCGGCACCAGTGTGCAGCGGCCGGGCACGGCCGCGAGGAGCAGCAGCACCAGGCCCGCGGCCGCGAGGCCGAGGGCTCCGAGCGACAGGTCGCGCCACGAGGACCGCTCGGCCAGCTCGATCAGGCGGTCCACCGGCAGCAGGCCGAGCGGCCGGCCCACCAGCGCGGTCGCCACCTCAACGGCGGTGATTGCCAGCACCGCGGTGAGCGTGAGGGCCACCGTGGCCCCCGCCGGGGTGCGCGCGGGTCTGAGCGCCCGGCGCGATCTGCGCAGCGGGCTCTCCGGTGCGGCGACGGCGGCACCGGGCAGTATCTGCTGGAGCGTGGTCATCACACCGATCAGAGGTACACGGAGCGGGCATCGCACCGACCATGCCCTCGCCGCCCGTTTGCGGGATCATTACCGGCGAAACAGGTAACGTGAATTTCCCTCATATTCTTTTGCCCGGTATGCCGTTACGCTCCTGGTATGAACGACCGCCAGCGATACGACCGAGCCACCGCGGCGCTCGACCCCCCGTTCGCGATCCTCGACCTCGCCGCCATGCGCGCCAACGCGGCGGAGATGGTTCGGCGCGCCGGCGGCAAGCCGATCAGGGTGGCCACCAAGTCGATCCGTTCGCGGCCCGTGCTGCGCCGGATCCTCGACCTGGACGGCTTCCGCGGGCTGATGGCGTTCACCCTGCCGGAGGCGCTCTGGCTGGTGGCCGAGGGGTTCACCGACGTGCTGGTGGCCTACCCGACGGCCGACCGGCAGGCGCTCGCCGCGCTGGCCGGTGACGCGCGGGCGGCCAGGGAGATCACGCTGACCGTGGACTCGGCCGAGCACCTGGACCACCTCGACGACGTGCTGGACGGCGTGCAGCCCCGCCACGAAATCCGGATATCTATGGACATTGACGCCGGGTATGTCGCTCTTGGCGGCAAGTTCCGGGCGGGGGCTCTGCGCTCCACCATCCGCGAGCCCGAACAGGCCGCCGACCTGGCCGGCGAGATCGCCAAACGGCCCGGCTACCGCCTGGTCGGCCTGATGGCCTACGAGGCCCAGATCGCCGGCGTCGGCGACGACCCGCCGGGCAACGCGATGTACACCCGCGCGATCAGGTTCATGCAGGGCCGCTCCGCCCGCGACCTCATCCTGCGCCGCGGCCGCATCGTGAACGCCGTCCGCCAGATCTGCGACCTGGAGTTCGTCAACGGCGGCGGCACCGGCTCGATCGAGCGGACCGTACGCGAGAAGGCCGTCACCGAGGTCGCCGCCGGGTCGGGGTTCTTCCACCCGCGCCTGTTCGACTTCTACCGCGGCTTCACCGGCCGACCGGCCGCGCTCTTCGCCCTCCCGGTCGTCCGCCGCCCCACGCTCGACACGGTCACGGTGCTGGGCGGGGGCTACCTCGCCTCGGGGCCCGCCGACCGGAGCCGCCTGCCCCAGCCGTACCTCCCGGCGGGGCTGCGCTACTCGGCCGACGAGGGCGCCGGCGAGGTGCAGACCCCGCTGACCGGCCAGGCGGCGCAGGACCTTCGGGTGGGCGACCGGGTGTGGTTCAGGCACGCCAAGGCGGGCGAGCTGTGCGAACGGTTCGCGGCGCTCCACCTCGTCGAGGGCGACACCATCATCGAGACAGTGCCCACGTATCGAGGCGAGGGCAGAACGTTCCTCTGAGCACAGCTCCGCTGAGGACAGTGATGCTGAGGAGCGTTTCTCTGAGAGACCGTTCCCCAGTGGGACCGTTCCTCTGTCGGCCGTCCCGGCTGGACGCGTCAGCGGCGGCGGCGGCGCCAGAGCATGATCGCGGCGCCGATCACCAGCGCCGCGCCCACCGCGATGAGCACCGGCCCCGGGTTGGGCCGCTCCTCCTCCCACAACCGGTCGGGATCGTCGCCGAACTCCACCGGCCGTGACGACATCCCCAGCGCCTCGCCGACGGACGAGACGAGATGCCCCGCCCTCGTCTTGACGTCGGTGACCGTGCGCTCGGCCACGCGCTTGGGACTCACGCGGTCGGCGATGGCGTCGACCGTGTGCGCCAGCTCCGCGCGCGTCTGCGCGATCCGCCGCTCCAGCTCATCGGGGTCGGTGTCAACCATGACTCTCCTCTCGACCGCGCCCATGCCCGCTCCGCGTGCCGAACGAGTCGCATCCGCTCCGGTCGTGATCAGTCTGTCAGGTCAGCACGCCGTACGGCACGGCGGGCAGGCCGGTAGGTTTGCCGCAGGAACTCAGGAGGGCCCCATGACCGAAACCAAGCTCGCGCCCGGCGACGCCGCGCCCGAGTTCACGCTTCCCACAGCCGACGGAAAGTCGGTCTCCCTGGAAGACCTCCGCGGCAAGCGGGTGATCCTCTATTTCTACCCTGCCGCGATGACGCCCGGCTGCACCAAGCAGGCGTGTGATTTCCGCGACAGCCTCGGCCAGTTGACCACCGAGGGTTTCGTGGTGCTCGGCGTGTCGAAGGACAAGCCCGAGAAGCTCGCCAAGTTCGCCGACCGCGACGCGCTGACATTCCCCCTGCTGTCAGACCCCGCTCTTGACATTCACAAGGCCTACGGCGCCCACGGCACCAAGAAGCTCTACGGCAAGGAGGTCGTGGGCGTCATCCGCTCGACCTTCGTCATCGACGCCGACGGCAAGATCGAGCAGGCCCTCTACAACGTGAAGGCCACCGGCCATGTGGCGAGCCTGAAGAAGAAGCTCGGCCTCGCCTGACGCTCTCGCGCGGGCCCTTTTCCAGGGGCCCGCCACGCGGGTCGTCGATATGTCACGTTTATCGCCAGGCCATAAACGGAGCCACGCCCACATCGGCCGGCGCCTCGAACACTTCATGGCGTCGACATCTCACACTTCGTGGGGCAGGTTCACGACAAGGGCAAGAGCGCACCGGCCACCCAACGTCCTCACCAGCAGATTCCGGTCCTACGCGCACCCCGGTCGACGCGAGAGAAGCCGCCGCGCTTCGCCGGGCGCCGCCGGATGCCGGGGTTCCGTACGCGTGCGCAGGCTGTAGGATTGACGGCACGTGGCACGGAAAAGCCGCTAACACTCCATGGCGACCACATGAACGATAACCGGCTCGACAATCGCCTGGAGAATGCGCGTTTCCGCTGCCCGAATCGCCATTCCAAGACCGGAAATTCGCCGGCCACGGAAAGGCCAAGAAGGGGCCGTAGCCCAATGGCAGAGGCGCAGTCTTTAGGTGGCTGTTAGTGTGGGTTCGAATCCCACCGGCCCTACAATTCAATGTTCAGACCAGGTCGGCCGGGCCGCTCGCCTTTGGCATACCGCGCGATCGATGGCCACGACCTACCAAGGTTCGCCCGTGCGCGTCGACGACGGGGTGGCCGAGATGGCGTGAGCGGGTCCTCACCCCAGGAACGCCGCCATGGTGGCCACGAACCGGTCGGCGTCGTCGAGCCAGGGATAGTGGCCCGCTCCCGGCTGCACCACAAGCCTGGCGCCGGGCAACAACCCCGCGAGCTCAGCCACCGACCCCGGGGGGCTGTTCACGTCGTACTCTCCGGCGAGCAGCAGGACAGGCAGCTCACACCCGATCAGTGCCGCACGAGTGGCCTCCGGGTCGAAGGCGCCTTCGGCCCCGAAGAGAGCGACAGCCTGCTCGTTGCCCGGCCGACCGGCCGCGTGGTGCTTGCGCGCTGTGGTGTCCCAGCGGCCGTAGAAGAAGGGGGCGATCGCGTCCCGGTCGCCGCCGGTGCCCTCGGTGAGAGCCTCCAGGGCGGCGAACGCCGCCGGGAACCACGGCTCGTCCTGGCGAAGCCGCGCGAGTTCGCGTCTCGTTTCCCCAGTGATCTCCATGCCGACGGCTCGGGTACTGGGGCCGATCAGGGCGAGCCTGCTGACCCTCCCCGGGTGACGGGTCGCGTACTGCGTCGCGATGTTCGTGCCGGCGGAGTGGCCGAGCAGGTCCATCTCGGGGAGCGCGAGGTGTTCGCGCAGCGCCTCGACGTCGCCGACCAGGCGATCGCAGCGGTAGGAGGAGGGGTCTTCGGGGATCGCGGACCGGCCGGTGCCGCGCAGGTCCAGGATGATCAGCCGGCGGTGCCGGGACAGGCCGCCCAGGTCGCCGAGGTAACGGGAGTCCATGGGGCCTCCGGGGAGGCAGACGACCGGGTCACCGGCTCCGAGCACGCGGTAGGCGAGCCGGGTTCCGTCAGGTGCGGAGAAGGTGGGCATGACAGGGAGCATGGCAGTCATAACCGAGTTATACAACCGGGTTATAGCGAAGCGGCCCGGGTGTATAACCGAGCTATGGCAGGCGAAGAGTGCGCGGGTCAGGACTCCGAGGCGCTGACCGAGGATCTGGCCAGGCGCATGCTCGCCGACATGAACGACACCATCCGCGCGGGCGAGGAGATGCGTAAGCTGCGCGCCGAGATGATCAGGCTGTTCGTCGATCTCGGGTGGACCCAGGACACGATCGCCCGTCTCGCCGGCATGAGCCAGCCCGCCGTGTCCAAGCAGGTGACGAAGCACAGGCCGGCCGACCCGCCGCCGCCGAGGCTCTCCCTCGACCAGCACGACGCGCCCTGGCTCGAAGGTCGCCTGTGGGGCCTCGCCGAAGAGATCTCCGAGCGTTTTCACGACACCGCCAGTTGCACGCGCCACGTCAACGCCATCGCCCGGGGCAGGAAACGCTTCACCTCCCAGAGCGTCGATGAGCTACGGCGTCTCGTCGAAGGAGATCTGAGACGGCATCAGGCGAAGATGCCCGCCGGCTACCGGCAGGCGTACAACGAGATCAGCCGTGGTCTCGACGTCCCCCCGAAGGTCATCACGACCATCGCCGCGTCAGCGTCGGTGCGCCGGGCCCTCGCCTACCAGATCCAGCGCGACCGGCTCAGGGGCGAGGACTGATCCCGGAGGCACGGGCGGCGGACCGGAGCCGGTCTCGGTCCGGCCCTCCGGTAGCCGAACTCGCCACTCGGAGCCAGGCTCGGTCCGGCCCTCCGGTAGCCGAACTCGCCGGTCGGAGCCAGGCTCGGTCCGCCTGTCCGGCTAACCCGTAGGAGGCGCCGTCGGGGGCAGCGGCGTCGGCATCCTCGACGCCGTCGGGACGGGCATGGGTTGGACGCGTGGCGGCATCATCGTCGGCACGGGATACGCCGGATAGGGGTACGGCCCGCCGTGGCCGCAGTACATCCCGCCCGGGACGCGCCAGCACTCCTGGTGGCCGGGCCCGCCGCGGTCACTCCATCCCGGGTGCCGCCAGTGGACGTGACGGTCGTCGCGGGCGGTGATGCCGCTGATCACAGCCACGGCACCGCCACCCAGCAGTCCACCCACGATCAATCCGATGAGTCCAGCGCCGATGATCTGCGCCGGCTTCTGCCGTACGAAGTCGCGAAACCCGCCCGGCGGGGGTGGTCTCCACCCTGGCGGCCGAACCCCGGGCCCGGGCCCGGGACCGGCGCCCGGACCGGTGGGACCGGGGCCCGAGAAACCGTACTCATGACTCGCGGCACCAGGCCCAGGACCGGCCGGACCCGAAACTGTCGGGCCGGAACCGGCCGGACCCGAAGCAGTCGGCCCCGAAGAGGTCGGACCGGAAACGGTCGGGCCTGTAGCCGTCGGACCGGAAGCCCTCGGTGCCTGGCCTGAAGTGGTCGGTCCCGTAGCGGTCGTAGCCGCGAGCTCGCCGGAGGCCGGGTCTCCTGACGCGGCGGTCGGCGGTGGGACGTCCGCTAACGGGACATCCGCGGCTGGATCGTCGCTGGGACGGTCGCGCGGGTCCGGAACATCCGTGGATGGAACGTCTGCCGGGTCGCGCGGCGCTTCTTCTCCGCCACGCGACCCACCAGCGCGATCATGATCCGCCATCACGATCTCCCTTTACTCGCCCATTACAGGCGCTCCTAGGTACAAGATTGCCGTAAACACCGTAAGCCCCGTGTAAGACCTGGGTCGTACACGAACTTCACCCTCAAGACTGACCAAGTCCCGGCAATGCCTACATATCGTGAAGATGTGTTCGGGAGGGTACGCGCGTGGTCGACGCGCCACGGCAAGGTGATGGACGCCCTCCGGGTGGCGCCCCTGCTCGTGCTGACCCTGCTGACCACGTGGTCGCCCCTGGTGGAGCACCGCGCCGGCTACCTGGCCCTTTCGGCGGCGCTGCTGGCACCGCTGCTGTGGCTGCGCAGGCACCCGACAGCCGCGTTCTCGGCCGTCGCGCTGGTCAGCTTCGGACAGTGGCTGGCGGGGATCGACCCGATGCCGGCCAACCTCGCGGTGCTGGCGGCGCTGTGGGCGGTGGCCTCCTCGTGCTCGTTCTCGTGGGCGCTCGCGGCAGGGCTGATCGCCGAGCTGGGGGTGTTCCTGGTGCTCGTGGGCTGGGGCACGGTCTCGTTCAGCATGTTCTTCAGCGGCTCGATCTTCGTCGTGACCGTCTGGCTCACCGGCCTGTACGCGAGCACGCGCAGGCGCTACCTGGAGGGCCTGGAGGAGCGCGCCGAGCGGGCCGAGCGCGAGCGCGACCAGCAGGCCAGGATGGCCGCGGCGGCCGAACGCGCCCGCATCGCCAGAGAGCTGCACGACGTGGTCGCGCACAACGTCAGCGTGATGGTCGTCCAGGCCGACGGCGCCGGCTACACCATCGACGGCGACCCCGAGCAGGCCCGGCTGGCCGTACGGAACATCTCCAGGACCGGGCGTGAGGCGCTCGCCGAGATGCGCAGGCTGGTCGGCGTGCTGCGCCAGGACGAGACGGACCGCACCGACTACACGCCGCAGCCGGGCCTGGCGCAGTTAGAGGAGCTGGTGCGCGAGGCGGGCGTGCCCGCGCGGCTGCTCGTCGGCGGCGGGGCGGTGGAGCTGCCGGAGGGGCATCAGCTCGCGGTCTACCGCATCGTGCAGGAGGCGCTGACCAACACGCTCAAGCACGGCGGCCCCGGCGCCCGCGCGCTGGTCGAGCTCGGCTACACCGGGCCCGAGCTGGTCGTGCGGGTGACCGACGACGGCAGGGGCGCGGCGGCGCCCCGCAGCCCCGACGGGCACGGCCTGATCGGGATGCGCGAGAGGGCGAGCATGTACGGCGGGACGGTGTCGGCCGAGCCGCGGCCGGGTGGCGGGTTCGAGGTGCTGGCCAGGCTGCCGATGCCGGCGACGAGGGCGGCCTAGTGATCAGGGTGATGCTGGTCGACGACCAGGAGTTGCTGCGGGCCGGGTTCCGGATGGTGCTGGGCGCGCAGCCGGACATCGAGGTGGTGGCCGAGGCGCGCGACGGCGTCGAGGCGCTGGAGGTGCTGCGCGGCGTCGAGGTGGACGTGGTTCTCATGGACGTGCGCATGCCGAGGATGGACGGCGTAGAGGCGACCAGGCGTATCGAGGGCCCGAAGGTGCTCATCCTGACCACGTTCGACCTGGACGAGTACGCGTTCGCGGCGGTGAAGGCGGGAGTGTCGGGCTTCCTGCTGAAGGACGTGCCGCCCGGCGACCTGGTGACCGCGATCAGGACCGTGCACGGCGGCGACTCGGTGGTGGCGCCGAGCACGCTGCGGCGGATGCTCGCACGGTTCGCCGCCGTGCTGCCTTCCGCGGAGCCGGGCGACGTGACCGAGCTGACGCCCCGCGAGCGCGAGGTGCTGCTGATGGTGGGGCGCGGGCTGTCCAACCTGGAGATCGCCGCCCGGCTGGAGGTGGCCGAGGCGACGGTCAAGACGCACCTGGGCCGGGTGCTGGCCAAGCTGGGCCTGCGGGACCGGGCGCAGGCCGTGGTCTACGTGTACGAGGCCGGGCTGATCGTGCCCTCGTCTCGGCCGAAAGGCTGACCCGGGTCATCGCACGGCCTACGCGAAGTCCCTCCTCAGGGCCCACGGAACCGGGTTTTCCCGCCCCTAGCGTGGATCGCGTTCCGGATGACACCGGGTTTCGGATGGAGCCCGGTTCCGGATGATGCCCAGTTCCGGATGATGCCCGAAGGAGTGCACGTGACCCTCGCCGAGACCCGGCGCCAGGCCCCTCCCGCCGTGGTGGCCCACGCCCTGACCAAGACCTACGGCCAGGGCGACGCCCGGGTCCACGCCCTGCGCGGGGTGGACGTGGGCTTCGCGACGGGCGCGTTCACCGCGATCATGGGTCCGTCCGGCTCGGGCAAGTCCACGCTGATGCACTGCCTGGCCGGGCTCGACACGGCCACTTCCGGCACCGTGCACGTCGGTGACGTGGAGCTGACCGGGCTGAGTGACAAGCGGCTGACGTTGCTGCGCCGGGAGCGGATCGGGTTCGTCTTCCAGGCGTTCAACCTGCTGCCGACGCTGACCGCCGAGCAGAACATCCGGCTGCCGCTGGAGATCGCCGCCCGGCAGGCGGACCAGGTGCTGTTCGACCGGGTCATCGAGACCGTAGGGCTGGCGGACCGGCTCGGCCACCGGCCCGCCGAACTGTCCGGGGGACAGCAGCAGCGCGTGGCCGTGGCCAGGGCGCTCATCAGCAAGCCTCAGGTGATCTTCGCCGACGAGCCCACCGGCAACCTCGACTCGCGGAGCGGTGCGGAGGTGCTGTCGTTCCTGCGCGCCTCGGTGCGCGAACTGGGGCAGACCATCGTCATGGTGACGCACGACCCGGTGGCGGCCGCGTATGCCGATCGGGTGGTGTTCCTGCGCGACGGCGAACTGGTCAGCGAGCTCGCCGCGCCCACCCCGCAGTCGGTGCTCGACACGTTGATGAAGCTGGAGGGCTGACGTGCTGAGAACGACACTGGCCGGGCTGCGCGCGCACCGGCTCAGGTTGCTGCTCACCTCGCTGGCGATCACGCTCGGCGTGGGCTTCATCGCGGGCACGTTCGTGCTCACCGACACCGTCCAGGCGGGGTTCTCGCAGCGGGTCACGGCCGAGGCGGACAAGGTGGGCGTCGCCGTCCTGCCCAAGAGCGGCTCGCTCCCCGTCCGGCTGCTGGAACGGGTGCGCGCCGTGCCGGGCGTGCTCGACGCGCAGGGCCTGGTACGCGGGAAGGCGCCACTGCTGGGCAAGGACGGCCGGGCGGTGGGCGACCTGGCCACTACCGCCATCTCGATCGTCTCCGGCCCGCTGGACCGCGCCGCGATCGTCAGCGGCACAGGCCCGGGATCCGACGACCAGGCGGCGGTGCTCGACGAGAACACCGCCAGGACCCACGGCTTCCGGGTCGGCGACACGATCACCGTGCTCGACTCCAGCCGACGCGAACACCGGTTCAGGCTGGTCGGCCTGCTCGATCCGGGCGTCGACCAGGAGCTCGCCTATACCGGCGCGCTCGGCTTCACCACGGCCACGGCCCAGCGGATGACCGGCGAGAAGGGCTTCCACGAGATCGACGTCGCCGGGGCCGACCCCGCACGACTCAAGCAGGCCGTCGCCGCGGTGGCCGGGCCGGGCGTCGAGGTGCTGACCGGCGAGGAACTGGCCGCCGACCTGGCCAGGCGGGCCGGGGTCCAGGTGGAGGCGCTCACCGTCGCGCTGCTGATGTTCGGCCTGGTGGCGATGCTGGTGGCCGCGCTGGTCATCTACAACACGTTCAACATCCTCGTGGCGCAGCGCACCAGGGAGCTGGCCCTGTTGCGGTGCATCGGAGCCACGCGCGGGCAGGTGTTCGGCTCGATCCTGATCGAGTCGATCATCATCGGGCTGGTCTCGGCCGTGCTCGGCCTGCTGGCCGGCTACGGGCTGGGCGCGGTCACGCTAAGGCTCCTGACCGTCCTGGAGGCGCCGCTGCCGACCGACGCGCCCGTGACGCTGTCCGCGCCGGCGATCGCGGCCGGCCTGGCCATCGGCCTGCTGGTCACCGTGGGTGCGGCGCTGCTGCCCGCGCGGACGGCCACGCGGGTCGCGCCGATCGCGGCGCTGCGCACGCAGGCCGAGCAACCCACGTTCCGCGCCGGCCTGGTCCGGGTGCTGTCCGCCGCGCTCTTCCTCCTCTCGGGGCTCGGTACGGCCGCCGTCGGCGCGCTGGTCATGACGCCCGGCCAGCAGGTCTCGCTGGTCGTCGTCATGGGCGGGGGCGTGCTGACCTTCCTGGGCGTGCTGATCCTCGGGCCGGTGCTCGTCAAGCCGCTCAGCGCCCTGGTGGGCTGGATCCCGCGCAGGTTGTTCGGCGTGCCGGGCCGACTGGCCGTGGACAACGCGGGCCGCAACCCCCGGCGGGCCGCGACCACGACCGTGGCGCTGACCATCGGGGTGACGCTGATGACGTTGATCTCGGTGGTCACCGCCTCCACGCGGGTGACGGTGGCCGTCAAGCTCGACGAGCAGTTCCCCATCGACTACCTGCTGGTCACGCAGGAACGCGACGCGAGCATCCCCCGCTCGGTGGGCGAGACCCTGCGCGGCCGGCCGGAGCTGACGTCGGTGGTGCGGATCCGCGACACCCGGGCCGAAGTGGGCGGCCACCGCGTCGAGGTCGGCACGTTCAGCGGTCCGATCAGCCCGGATGTCACGGCCGGCTCGATGGGCCACCTCGGGCCCGGCCAGGTCGCGATCGCCGCTCCGACGGCCCAGAGGCTCGGCGTGCGGGTCGGTGACACCGTGGCCGTGCGAACGAAGGCGGCCGGCACAGTGTCGCTGAAGGTGGTGGCCCTCTTGGGCGGAGAGTCGCCACTGCCGGTGCTCACGGTGGCCGAGCCGGAGTTCGACCGCTACTTCGGGGTGGTGCCCGACTCGCGGGTGCTGATCAACGCCGCCGACGGCGTGCCGGCCGACCGCGCGCGCGGCGTGGTGGACGCGGCCATCGCCGGCCATCCGACGATCAAGGTGTCGAGCTCGACCGAGGTACGCGGCCAGTTCGACGAAACCCTGGATATGATGCTCTTGATCATCACGGGTCTGCTGGGCCTGGCGATCCTCATCTCGCTGCTCGGCATCGCCAACACGTTGTCCCTGTCCGTCCACGAACGCACCCGGGAGTCGGCGTTGCTGCGAGCCCTCGGGCTGACCGGGGCGCAGTTGCGGCGGATGCTCTCGATCGAGGCCCTGGTGCTCGGGCTGATCGGCGCGCTGGTCGGGGTGGCGCTCGGTGGCGTGTTCGGCTGGGCGGCCATCCGGGCGATGCTGGACGGCGCTGTCTTCTCGGCGCCGCTGGAGCAGATCGCGCTGTTCGTGGCGCTGTCAGGACTGGCGGGCGTGCTGGCCGCGGTGCTGCCCGCGCGCCGCGCCGCCCGGGCGTCGATCGTCGGGTCCCTAGCTACGGGATGAACCGGCCATTTCGGTGATTCAGGCATAAAGCCCGATAAAGGGGTTAGAAGACGTGCGGGCTGCGGCGAGTTGCATCCTCACGGCCCGCATGGGCAGGGCCGGGCGTCCCATGGGGGCGACGCCCGGTCCTGATCAGCGCGGCGTGTGGCCGGGCCACAGCTCGGCGACCGTCTCGGGATCGAGCAGCGGCCTGATCACCACCTCGCCCGTGACCTTGTCGATCACGATGCAGCCACTGCCGGCCGTGCTCGGGAGGGTCGCCGGGTCGTCCGGATCGGGCTCGCGCACCCAGGCGACGTAGCCCTCGTCGAACCCGTAGATCCCCACCGGAACCGGGTCCTCCACCGGTCGCGCGCCGTTGAAGTACTCCTCCGCCAGCGCCCTGGCCTGGTCGTGGTTCATCGGGGCCGGCCCTGCCTGTCGACGATGACGCAGAACACGCCGGTCACCGTGATGTACGGGGGTTCGACCGACATGTGGCCGCGCTGCGCGTCGATCCAGATCACCTCGCCACCGGAGTTGACCGCGTTCCACGCGTGCGAACCGCCTCCGGGCCAGCGCACCACGATGACGGCCGAGGCGCCGGGCCCGGCCTCCACCAGCCGCCGCGCCACCGTGGGATAGGCGCGCCGCCCCTGTCCGACGTAGGTGAAGCGATGCCCGACCCACCGCTCGATCCGTGCCGTCCCGCCGCTCTCGCCGGTGACCAGCGGCCTGCCGATCCGGTCGTACTCGGGCCGCCTGGGCGCGGCGGCGACCGGCTCGCCGTGCCAGGTGGACAGCACGGCCAGGGCGCAGTCGGCCGCGTTGGAGGCCCGGAACGGATCGTCGGCCGGCCCGCCGCCGTTGATCAGCCTGACCCAGGTGCCCCGAGGGTCGGGAAACCGCGCTCCTGGCGGCACCGCGACGACAAGGTCCTGCTCCACCTGCGGGTCCGGCTGCGCCAGCCCCCCGGGCACGCCGTACGGCCGGCACGTGGCCAGCGGCGGCGGCCGATCCGGCCGGTCGAACCAGTCACTCACCACCGGCGCCGCAGCAGCGAGCACCTCGACCCCGGACAGCGCCGCCTCCCCAGCGGCTTCACCTGGACCGGCGGAAGAGCGCCCGGACCTCCCGGGCCCGTCCGGACGGCCCGGCCGCCCGGAACCACCAGAACCGAACCCATCAGAACCGCCGGAACCATCCTGTCCCCCCGAACCCCCAGAACCGTTCGGACCACCGGAACCGTTCGGACCATCGGAGGCGTTCGGACCTACCGGAGCTTTCGCGCCTACCGGAGCTTTCGGACTGCTGGATGCATTCGGACAGTTCGGATCGCTGGATGCATTCGAACCCACCGGAGCGTTCGGACCGCTGGATGTGTTCGGATCGCCCGGAGCGTTCGAACCGCCCGGAGCGTTCGGACCGCTGGGGGCGTTCGGGTCGTGGGGTTCCGGTTCGGCGGCGCGTTCGTAGTCGCGCCAGCGCAGCCCGTCGCCGACCACGGGATCGTAGCGGCCCTCGGGAAGGGCCCACCGGACGTTCGGCTTGCGGTCGCGCAACACGGCCTGCCTCCTGTCATGCTCGACGACCGATCGTATGGCCCTCGCCCCCGCCCAGGAGGGCCAGTCAGGGAAGTTCCCCGCCCTGAACTATCGCCCGTACCAGCACAAACACCGGGAACGGTGACATCCGGCGGGACGGCGACCGTCAGGCCACCTTGACGTCGATGGTGTGCCAGCCGGTGGCGCCGTCGGGCGCCGGAGGAGCCTGCCGCTCGGTCTGGGTGCGCCCGGCGGCGTCGGTGGCACGCACCTCGATGGTGTGCCGGCCCACGGGCGCGTCCCAGTCGAGCGCCCACTGCCGCCACGTGTCGGGGCCGGGCACCTGGGCCAGCCTGGCCTGCTGCCACACACCACGGTCGACCCTCACCTCCACGGCGTCGATCCCGGTGTGCTGCGCCCAGGCGACCCCGGCGATCGTGGTGCGGCCGGGCTTCAGCGACGCCCCGGCCCCGGGCAGGTCGATGCGCGACTCGGTCTTGATCGGCGCCTGGGCGGCCCAGCCGCGCGGCGTCCAGTAGGCCTCGTCCCGGTCGAACCGGGTCACCTTGACGTCCACGACCCACTTGGTGGCCGAGACGTACCCGTACAGTCCGGGCACCACCTGGCGCACCGGGAAGCCGTGGTCGACCGGGAGGGCCTCGCCGTTCATCGCGATGGCGAAGAGCGCGTCGCGACCGTCGGTCACCACGTCGACCGGGGTGCCGCAGGTGAAGCCGTCGTCAGAGGTGGACAGCAGCATGTCGGCCCCCGACTGGATCCCGGCCTCGCGCAGCAGGTCGGCCATCCGGACGCCGAGCCAGCGGGCGTTGCCCACGTACGGGCCGCCGACCTCGTTGGACACGCACGCCAGCGTGACGTCGGCCTCGGTGAGCGGCCTCTTGAGCAGGTCGGCGTAGGTGAGCTCGATCGGGCGATCGACCATGCCGTGGATGCGCAGCGTCCACGTCTCGGGATCGACCTGGGGGACGATGAGCGCGGTGTCGACCCGGTAGAAGCGCTGATTCGGCGTGACGAACGGTGACAGGCCGTTGATGCCGAAATCCACTCCCGGAGGCAACGGCCTGGCGGGCGTGGCGGGGGCGGGCAGCCGCACCGCGATCCGGGCGGAGTCGACCATCCGCCGCCCCGCCAGTTCCCGGCCGAGCACCGTGGCCGCCCCCGCGATCACCACGCCACCCGCCGCACCGGTCAGCAGACGACGCCGGTCGAAGACGAGCGGCTCGCCCTCGGCCCGCATCACCGCCGGCCACTCCACCCCCGCCGCCCCCCGCGACGACTCCCCCCGCTCCCCCGGAACAGCCTGACCCGACGGAACGGCCCGGTCCGACGGGATGGTGATGCGGCGGACCAGCCACCGAAGGGCCCACGCGCCGGCGAGAACGCCCACCACGGTCGGCAGCACGTCGAGCGGGCGGCCATCGGGCCGGGTGAGCACGGCCAGCACGCCCACCACCCCGAACGCGGCCAGCCCCAGGTACCCGAGGACGAGCCGGCGGCAGGCCAGGATCCCGATCGCGGCGGCCACGAGGGCGAGCACCACGAGCACTCCGCCGATGAGGACGGCCTTGTCGTTCTCGCCGAAGGTCTCGATCGCGAAGTTCTTGACGGGCGGTGGCGCCAGGTCGACCGCCACATCGCCGACGGCCACGACCGGGAACGTCCTGGGCCCCACGACCCCCGCGACGAGTTGGGCCACTCCGAGGGCGACGCCCCCTGCGACCAACCCCGCGAGCGCGCCGGCCCAACCGGGCACCACGTGTTTCCTCTGCACGTGTCGACGCTACGCCCGCGTGGGCGATGGGGTTCTTACGCGGTGGTTACGAGGGAGCCAGGAGATCGCGGACGATCGGCGCCATCGCCCGGAAGGCACGGCCACGGTGGCTGATCGCGTCTTTCTCCTCGGGCGCGAACTCGGCCGTGGTGCGGGTCTCGCCCTCGGGCACGAAGATCGGGTCGTAGCCGAACCCGTTGCTGCCACGCGGCGTGGTGACGAGGCGTCCCGGCAGGACGCCTTCGACCACGCGCGACTCCCCCGAGGGCAGCGCGAGCGCGGCGGCGCAGGTGAAGCGGGCGGTCAGCAGGTCGGCGGGCACGTCGGAGACCTGCCGGAGCAGCAGCTCCAGATTGGCCTGGTCGTCGCCGTGGCGCCCCGACCAGCGGGCCGAGAACACTCCAGGCATCCCGCCCAGCACGTCGACGCAGAGGCCGGAGTCGTCGGCGACCGCGGGCAGCCCCGACTGCTGGGCCACGGCGTGCGCCTTGAGCAGGGCGTTCGCCTCGAACGTGACGCCGGTCTCGGCGACGTCAGCGATGGCGGGGAACGCGTCGAGGCCGACGACCTGGAGGTCGGCGAACTCCGACAGGATGCGCCGCAGCTCAGCGATCTTGCCCGGGTTGCGGGTCGCCAGCACGATCTTCACCGGCCCAGCGCCTCCTGCTGGATCAGCGTCAGCTCCTCGCAGCCGGCCACGGCGAGGTCGAGCAGCTGGTCGAGCGCGCCCCGGTCGAACGGCGCGCCCTCGGCGGTGCCCTGCACCTCGACGAAGCTGCCCGTGCCGGTCATGACGACGTTCATGTCGGTCTCGGCCGCGACGTCCTCGGTGTAGCAGAGGTCGAGCATCGGCACCGCGCCGACCACGCCGACCGACACGGCCGCCACGGAGCCGACGAGCGGGTCGCCCGGGCACATTTTGCGCTCGCGCATCCATGCGATGGCGTCGGCCAGGGCGACGTAGGCGCCGGTGATGGCGGCGGTCCGGGTGCCGCCGTCGGCCTGCAGGACGTCGCAGTCGAGCAGAACGGAGTTTTCGCCGAGGGCCTTGTAGTCGACGCAGGCCCGCAGCGAGCGGCCGATCAGCCGGGAGATCTCGTGCGTGCGGCCGCCGATCTTGCCGCGGACCGACTCGCGGTCGTTGCGCGTGTTGGTGGCGCGCGGCAGCATCGCGTACTCGGCCGTCACCCAGCCCTGGCCGCTGCCTCGGCGCCAGCGCGGCACGCTGTCCTGGACGGAGGCGGCACAGAGCACCCTGGTGCCGCCGAACTCCACCAGGACCGAGCCCTCCGCATGGGTGATCCACTGCCTGGTGATGGTGATCGGGCGAAGCTGGTCAGGGCCACGGCCATCCTGTCGAGACATGCAGATCACCCTATCTCCGCATCGCCACACTCTTGACCGATCGAGTCCGACACATGGATCCTTACGCAATGACAACGGGGGTGTTGCGGAGCCCTGATTTCCGCAGATTTCTCGGCTCGCACGTGGCCAACGAACTCGGGGGCAATATCTCACGTGTGGCGCTTCCTCTGGTCGCCGTGCTCGTCCTGCACGCCGGCGCGCTGGAGGTGGGCCTGCTGTCCGCGCTGCAGACGGTGGCCTTCCTGGTGATCGGCCTGCCCGCCGGCGTCTGGGTCGACCGGATGCGCAGGCGGCGCGTGATGGTGGCCGCCGACCTGGCTAGAGGGCTGCTGCTGGCGAGCATCCCGCTGGCGTACACGCTGGGGCTGCTGTCGATCTGGATGATGTTCACGGTGGCGCTGCTGGTGGGTGCGGCCCAGGTCTTCAACGACGTCGCCGACCAGACCTACCTGCCCGAGCTGGTGAGCAAGGACGACCTCGGCAACGGCAACTCCAAGCTGGAGTTCGTCCGGGCGGGCGGCTCCCTGGCGGGTCCCAGCGTGGGTGGCTTGCTGGTGCAGTTGCTCGGCGCGCCCGTCACCATCCTGGCCACGGCCCTGACCTCGCTCGGCTCGGCCCTCCTGCTCGGCTCGATCAGGACGCCCGACCGCCTGGCGCCGCCCGCCGAGGAGCGTCCGGGCATGTGGCGCGGCATCCGTGAGGGGCTGGCGTTCGTCTGGGAGGACCGGCTGTTACGCGCGATCACCGTCACGACCGCCGGCACCAACCTCTGCCTCAGCGCCGTGCTCGGGCTGTCGGTGCTGTTCCTGGCCGAGGTGGTGCGATTACCGCCCGGGGTGATCGGTGTGCTGCTCATGTCGGGCGCGGTGGGCGGCCTGCTGGGCGGCCTCACCGGCGGCTGGCTGTTCAAGAGGTACGGCACGGCCCGGGTGACCTGGCTGGCCATCTCCGTGACGTCTCCCTTCGGCTTGTTGCTGCCGATGACGCAGGCCGACTGGCGGATGTCGTTCTTCAGCATCACCTCGATCGCGCTGTCCTGGGGCGCGATCATCTACAACGTGGGCCAGCTGACCTACCGGCAGACGGTCGCCCCGGAGCACATGCTCGGCAGGGTCAACGCGACGGTGAGATTCGTCGTCTGGAGCACGATGCCGCTGGGGGCGCTGCTCGGTGGCCTGGTGGCCCAGCAGATCGGGGTGCGGCAGGCGCTCTGGGTGTTCATGGGCGGCAGGCTGATCTCGTTCGTGCCGCTGCTTTTCTCGCCGTTGCCGCGGTTGCGCGACTTCACGCAACTTCAGCCCAAGTCGTAGACGGCGCCGCTTCTGGCCAGCTCGATCGGGCCGCCGTAGGAGCCGCAACAGGCCTCGTCGAGGACCCGGGACTGGTCGTTCCAGGGCACGAGATGGGTGAGCACGAGCCGGCCGGCGGCGGCCTTGGCGGCGTGCTCGGCGGCCTGGCGGCCCGTCAGGTGCAGGCCGGTGGGCAGGTCCGGCTGGTCGACGAACGACGCCTCGCACAGGAACAGGTCGGCGTCCTCGGCCAGCTTCACCAACTCGGCCGACTCGCCCGTGTCACCTGAGTAGGCGACGCTCCTGCCGCCGTGGGAGACGCGGAACCCGTACGCCTCGACCGGATGGTTGACCAGCCCGGCGGTCACGGTGAACGGCCCGATCCCGAACGTCCCCGGCTCCAGCCGGGTGAAGTCGAAGGCGGTCTCCAGGCCCGGCTCGTCCGGCATGCCGTAGGCGGCGGCCAACCGGCGCGGCGCGTCGGCCGGCGCGTGCACCGGCACCCTGGGGTGTGGTGCGCCCGGCCCGTACGTACGCACCACGTGATAGCCGCACAGATCGAGGCAGTGGTCGGCGTGCAGGTGGGACAGGCAGATGGCGTCGATGTCGTAGAGGCCGATGTGCCGTTGGAGCGCGCCCAGCGCTCCTGTGCCGAGATCCAGCAGCAGCCGGAAGCCCTCGGCCTCGATCAGGTAGCAGGACGCGGGGCTGTCAGGACCGGGGAAGCTCCCCGAGCAGCCGATGATGGTCACCTTCATGTGGGCCTCCGTTAGAGGTAGTACCCCCCACCGGTGTGACTTCGACCGCATCGATCTCCGGGCCCAGGAAGCGGCGTCCGAGCTGGGCGAACAGGGTGGAATCGCCAGTGGCGCGGAAGCGGTGCCGGGGGGTGGCCTCACTTCCTGCCGCCAGGTCGCGGTCGTGGAGGATCCGATAGACGTCCTTGGCCGTCTCGTCGGCGCTGGAGACCAGAGTGACCCCGTCGCCGGCCACGTAGGAGATGGCGCCGGTGAGCAGCGGGTAGTGGGTGCAGCCGAGGATGAGCGTGTCGCACTCGGCCTCCTGGACGGGCCGGAGGTATTCGCGTACGACCTCGATGAGCTCCTCGCTCGCCGTCTCCCCTCGTTCGACGTACTCCACCAGGCGTGGGGCGGCCACGCCGGTGAGCCGGACGTCGGGAGCGGCGGTGAAGGCGTCGTGGTAGGCCATCGAGTGGATGGTGGCCCTGGTCGCGATCACGCCGACCCTGCCGGTGCGGGTGGCGCGCACCGCGCGCCGGGTGGCCGGCTGGATCACCTCGACGACCGGCACGTCGTAACGCTCGCGGGCGTCGCGCAACACGGCGGCACTGGCGCTGTTGCACGCGATCACCAGCATCTTGACGTCGTGCTCGACGAGGTGGTCCATCACCTCCAGCGCGTAGGCGCGCACCTCGGCGAGGCGTCTGGGGCCGTACGGCTGGCGGGCGGTATCGGCCACGTAGGTGATGGACTCATGAGGCAGCTGATCAATGATCGCTCTGGCGACCGTCAGGCCGCCCACCCCGCTGTCGAAGATCCCAATGCTCGCGTCCGGCACCCTTCAGAGGGTAGGCGACCTGCGGGATTCTCACTGCGTAAGAATGCTCACAGTGCTCGTTCGTGTCATCCGCGTCCCACGCGAGCCAACTGGCGTGACTGCGCGACGAGCCGCCCCGCCGAGTCCCAGACCTCGACGTCCTCGTCGAACCAGCCGTCGGAGATGAGCCGGCCGCCGCCGATCAGCGTGAGCCAGCCGGGGGCCGGCAGCGCCCGCAGGTGCCAGGTCAGGTCGACGGTCGGCGCCCAGCCACGGGCGCCGGCCGAGAACACCACGGGCGGCAGCGCGTCGACCGCGAGGGCCAGCACGTAGGGGTCGGGGTCCTGGGGCTCGGTCAGCCTGAAGTAGGCGCGCGACTCGGGGCGCCCAGTCGGCTCGCCCTTCAGCCAGCCGACGGTGGGCGGGTCGAAGCGCATCTCCATGCGGGCGTTGAGCGTCATGTTGGACTCGGGCCTGGGGTCGGGTAGCTTCACGCACTCCTCGGGGGGCGGCATGACATATCCCGCTTTGTCGGCGTACGCGGGCTCGGCGTCGCCGAGTGTGGCCGTGGTGACCAGGCTCTCGATCTGCGCCACGCCGTCCTGGACGAGCGTCGCCCTGGTGAAGGCCACGGTCCGGCCCGCCTTGAGCTGCTCGACCACGACCCGCGCGGGGCCGGCCGCCGGCGACCGGTGAAACTGCGAGGTGGTGCTCACAGGGTGCTCGAACGGCGAGGAGTCCACCACCGCGCGCAGGATGACGGCCATCAGGTATCCACCGTTGAGCGGGCCGCCGATCGCGTATCCGGGATCGAGGCAGACGTCATAGGTGCTCTCGTCCACCCGGATCGCCTGCGTGGCCTCGTCGAACTTCGTCATCCGCCCTGCCTTTGAATCCGAACTTTATTCTAGTAGCCCCATACTCTACGGCATCCGTCCATCAGCGCGCCTACCTGGGAAAATGCACTCGGGATGGGACAGTTCGAGCATGGCAAGTGTCTCCGAACTCATCGGGCAGTCGGTGTGGGACGTGGACGGAATCTGGATCGGTCACGTCGTCGACATCCGCGTGGTGCGTCACCGCGGCGAGCTGCAACGCAGCCAGACCGTCCAGGGCCTCATGGTCTCGGCCAGCCGGAGGCCGATCATGCTCGGCCTGACCCGTGACCGTCCTGGACGCCGGGGCCGGCTGTCAGGGCTGGTCGCGCGCCTGATCTACGCGGGATGCACGTTCGTGCCCTGGTCTGCCGTAGAGGAGTACGACGAGGGCGAGGTCCACCTCAGCGCAGGACGTAAAGAGCTCACTCGGGCATGAATCCTGACTTCAGCACATTGCAAGCGCCTATCTAGCAACATCAGCTACCTTCACTGTGGTCATAAGTCCACATTGTGAGTTGAGTGATGTCTGCGAATAATCCCCCTAGCGGCCAGGATCCTGACCGGACCACGGCATACCGTTGGAACCCGGACCAGGAGCCCTCGACCCCGCCGACGACGCCGCATTCACCGAACCAGCCGTACCCGCCGCAGCAGCCCTATGGCCAGCAGCCGCAGTACGGGCAGCAGGCGTCCTCGGGCCAGCAGGACCCGTACGGGCAGCAGGCGTCCTCGGGCCAGCAGGACCCGTACGGGCAGCAGGCGTCCTACGGCCAGCCCGACCACGGGCAGGCCGCCTTCCAGCAGCAGGCCGGCTACGACCGGCAGCCGTACGGCCAGCAGCCGCACGAGCAGCAGGGCCACGGCCAGCAAGGCTATGGGCAGCAAGGCCACAGCCAGCAGCAGGGTTACGGGCAGCAGCAGGGTTACGGCCAGCAGCAGGGTTACGGCCAGCCGCAGAATTACGGGCAGCAGCAGGGCTATGGCCAGCAGCCGCCCACCCAGCAGGACCCCTATGCGCAGCAGGCCCCGTACGCACAGCAGGCGCACTTCGGGCAGCAACCGCAGTACGGCCAGCAGGACCCGTACGCGCAGGCCGGTTGGCAGCAGCAGGGCCCGGAGGGCTTCGGCCCCGCCGACCCGCCGAAGAAGGGCCGCAAGAGCTGGATCATGGCCATCGCGGCCGCGCTCGCCGTGGTCTTGCTCGGCGGCGGTGCCGTCTGGGCCGTGGGCGCGATCGGCGGTGGCGGCACCCAGCCGCACGAGGTGCTGCCGGCCGCCGCGGTTGCCTACGTCCGGTTCGACCTGGACCCGGCGGCCAACCAGAAGGTGGCGTTGTTCCAGTTGGCCAGGAAGTTCGCCGTCACCAAGGACTCGTTCTCCGGCGAGGACCCGCGCCAGGCGCTGTTCGAGGCGATCAAGAAGAGCGACAAGAGCGTCGCCGACATCGACTTCGCCAAGGACGTCGACCCCTGGCTGGGCAGCAGGATCGGTATGGCCGTGCTGCCTCCGGCGGCGGGCGCCAAGGAACCAGGTGTCGCCGTCGCCGTCCAGGTCAAGGACGAGGCGCTGGCCAAGGCGGGCATCGCCAAGCTGATGAGCGGGGAGAAGATCGGGGTCGCCTTCCGCGACGACTACGCGCTGCTCGCCGCCACCCAGGCGGAGGCCGACAAGTACGCCATCGCCGAGGGCAGCCTCGCCGACAACAGCGACTTCAGCGATGACCTGGACGCCCTCGGCGAGCAGGGAATCCTGTCCTTCTGGGGGCACCTGGGCAAGCTCGGGGAGCTGGCCAAGAGCGGGATGACGGCGGATCAGACCAAGATGCTGGGCCAGGTCAAGAACGCCCGGTTCACGGGCGCGCTCCGCTTCGACAGCGCCTACGTCGAGCTGGCCGGCGCGGTCCGCGGCCTGGAGGGCCTCACCGATGGCGACCCGCAGAGCGCCAACCTGAGCACGCTGCCGGCCACCACCGCGGGCGCGTTGTCCATCTCGGGCCTCGACCAGATCATCACCAAGCAGTGGGCGGAGATCGAGCAGTCGGCCGCCTCCGCCGGCGGCGCGGAGTTCAAGCAGTTCGTGGATCAGGCCAAGCAGACGTACGGCCTGCAGCTGCCCGACGACCTGGCCACCTTCCTGGGCAAGAACCTGACGGTCGCGATCGACAGCGAGGGCCTGGACAGCGACCAGGTCAAGGGCGGCGTCCGCATCGTCACCGACCCGGCCAAGGCTCAGGCCGTCTTCGACAAGGTCCAGCAGGCGATGGCGTCCAGCGGCCAGGCCGCGCCGCAGATCGCGAAGGTCGCGGGTGACGGCACGTTCACCCTGGCCACGTCCGACGAGTACGCCAAGCAGCTGTCCGCCGAGGGCACGCTGGGCGAGAACGAGACCTTCACCACGGCCGTCCCCGACGCCGAATCGGCGACCTTCGCCCTGTTCGTCGACCTGGACAAGGTGGAGAAGTACTACCTGGAGAGCATGAAGGGCGACGAGAAGGCCAACGCGCAGGTCCTGCGCGCCATCGGCCTCAGCGGCAAGCAGACCGACACCGAGGGCACGTTCTCGCTGCGGGTGCTGTTCAACTGATGTCCTGACACACGAAACGGGCGGCCGGTCTCTCACCGGCCGCCCTAAGCCCAGAGCTGGCCTTCGAGCCGCTCCTCGGCCTCGTCCAGGGTGCCCTCGTAGGCCCCGGTGGACAGGTATTTCCACCCGCCGTCGGCCACGACGAAGACGATGTCGGCCCGCTCCCCCGCCTTGACCTCCTTGCGGGCCTCGCCCAGGGCGGCGTGCAGCGCGGCCCCGGTGGAGACGCCCGCGAAGATGCCCTCGGCCGACAGCAGCTCGCGGGTGCGGCGCAGCGCGTCGGCGGAGCCGACCGAGAAGCGCGTGGTCAGCACGGACTCGTCGTAGAGCTCGGGGATGAAGCCCTCGTCCACGTTGCGCAGGCCGTAGACGAGCTCCCCGTAGCGCGGCTCGGCGGCCACGATGCGCACGCCGGGCACCCGCTCGCGCAGGAACCTCCCGACGCCCATGAGGGTGCCCGTCGTGCCGAGACCGGCGACGAAGTGGGTCACGCCCGGCAGGTCCTCGAGGATCTCCGGCCCGGTCGTCTCGTAGTGGGAGCGCCAGTTGGCCGGGTTGCCGTACTGGTAGAGCATCACCCAGGACGGGTTCTCGGCGGCCAGCTCCTTGGCCACCCGGACGGCCTCGTTGGAGCCGCCGGCGGCGGGCGAGGAGATGATCTCGGCGCCCCACATGCGCAGCAGCTGGCGCCGCTCCTCGGAGGTGTTCTCCGGCATCACGCAGATGAGCCGGTAGCCCTTGAGCTTGGCCGACATGGCCAGTGAGATGCCGGTGTTGCCGCTGGTCGGTTCGAGGATCGTGCAACCGGGCGTGAGCAGCCCGTCCTTCTCGGCCGCCTCGATCATCCACAGCGCGGGCCGGTCCTTGACCGACCCGGTCGGGTTGCGGTCCTCCAGCTTGGCCCAGACCCGCACGTCAGCGGAGGGCGAGAGCCGGGGAAGACCGACGAGCGGGGTGCGCCCGACAGAGTCGATCAGTGAGTCGAAACGCATGTCAGCCGCCGGCGACGGCTGGCAGAACGGTCACCGTGTCGCCGTCGGACACCGGCGTGCCGAGCCCGCCGAGGAACCGGACGTCCTCGTCGTTGACGTAGACGTTGACGAAACGGCGCAGGGTGCCCTGCTCGACGAGACGCTCCTTGAGACCCGGGTGGCGGGACTCCAGGTTGCTGATGAGCTCGTCGAGGGTGGCGCCCTCGGCGTCGACGGCCTTGGCGCCGTCGGTGTAGTTACGCAGGATGGTCGGAATGCGAACCTCGATGGCCATCGCGGTCAGTCTCCTCGGATCAGGTCGTCGTCCATCGGCGGCAACACCGACGGCTGGATAAGAAATTCCAGCTCAACGACAGTCGTAGAGGACGACAGCCGGAGTGTGCGCGAAGCGATAACTCTGCACAGGCCGGACCATCATGGGACAAACCCTACCTCTTCCTCCGTGATCTCGCCGTCCACGATCCGGTAGGAGCGGAACTCCACCTCGTCCTCGTCACGGGTCGAGACGAGCACGTAGTGGGCGTTCGGCTCGGAGGCGTAGGCCACGTCGGTGCGCGACGGGTAGGCCTCGGTGGCCGTGTGGGAGTGATAGATCACCACGGGTTCCTCGTCGCGCTCGTCCATCTCGCGCCAGACGCGGAACTGCTCCATCGAGTCGAAGCGGTAGAAGGTGGGCGAACGCTCGGCGTTGGCCATCGGGATGAACCGCTCCGGGACACCGTCTCGTCCGGCGATCACACCACACGCCTCATCGGGGTGGTCGGCCCGCGCATGGGCAACGATCTTGTCCACGAGTTCCTGCGGGATCGTCAGCATGCCCCGGAAGCTACCAGAGGGCCCGGACCAGGGTGTCCTGGAGGTAGGTCAGCCAGTCGTAGGTCACGTAGGCCGGGTAGCGGGGGTCGTCCTCGGACATCATCGCGATCTCGTCGTGGATCTCCTCGGTCACCTCCAGCTTGGTGCCGAGCGCCAGCCGCACGTCGTTGAGGGAGCGCAGCCACGCCTGGGCCTGCTCCGGAGTGAGCTCGCTGCGCCCTGGCCGGGCGGTGTCGAGCATGGTCTGCGCGTCGGCGCGCTTGCCGTCGCGCAGTGTCGCCTCGGTGTAGCGGCGGAACTCCGCCGACTCGTCGGCGTCCTGGTAGGCCGAGGGGAACAGCCGCGCCAGCACCGGGTCGTCGGGCGCCTTGCCGCCCACGGCGCCGATGCCGAGCGCGCGCTCAAGCGGATCGTCACCCGTCTCGCCCGGCGCCACGAGCCCGAGCACCTGCGTGACGAGCGAGCGCAGGATCGAGACCTCCGCCGCCTCGAAGTCGGCGACGACGGCCCCGCCGCGACCTGAAGAGAATCCGGAACTCACCCGTGCCGCCTCACTTGACCGAATCCGGCTGGAGCGTCGCCCACAGGCCGTAGGAGTGCAGAATCTGCACATCGCGTTCCATCTCTTCACGGGTGCCGCTGGACACCACGGCCTTGCCCTTGTGGTGGACGTCCATCATCAGCTTCTCGGCCTTTTCGCGGGTGTAGCCGAAGACGGTCTGGAAGACGAAGGTCACGTAGGACATGAGGTTGACCGGGTCATTCCAGACGATCGTCACCCATGGCAGATCGGGCCGGACGTCCGTTGACGGACGCTCGACGGCGATTGGAGCGGTGCTACCCACATCCCCCATCCTGCCCTACCTCGGCCGTAGTCTTCGAGTCGTGACGACGACCATGAGCACTGCGTTGCTCACAGATCACTATGAGCTGACAATGTTGCAGGCCGCGCTGCGCAGCGGCGCCGCCTCCAGGCGTGCGGTCTTCGAGGTGTTCGCCCGGCATCTCCCCGGTGGCAGGCGGTACGGCGTCGTGGCCGGCACCGGGCGCGTGCTCGACGAGCTGGAACGATTTCGATTTGGTGACGAAGAGCTTACTTTTCTGCGGGACAACCAGGTGGTCGACGAATCCACCCTGGCCTACCTCGCCGACTACCGGTTCTCCGGCGACATTCACGGCTACGCCGAGGGCGATCTCTACTTCCCCGCCTCCCCGATCATGGTGGTGGAGGGCACGTTCGCCGAGGCCGTGCTGCTGGAGACGTTGATCCTGTCGATCCTCAACCACGACTGCGCGATCGCCTCGGCCGCCTCCCGGATGCGCAACGCGGCGGGCGGGCGCCCGCTCATCGAGATGGGCTCGCGCCGCACCCACGAGCGGGCCGCCGTCGCCGCCGCCCGCGCCGCCCACCTCGCCGGTTTCACCTCCACGTCCAATCTGATGGCCGGCCACCTCTACGGCATCCCCACGGCCGGTACGGCGGCGCACGCGTTCACGTTGCTGCACGACTCCGAGAAGGCCGCGTTCGAGGCCCAGGTCGCCTCGCTCGGTCCCGGCACCACGCTGCTGGTCGACACCTACGACGTGGCCGAGGCGGTCCGCACGGCGGTCGAGCTGGTCGGCGCCAAGCTGGGCGCGGTCCGCATCGACTCGGGCGACCTCGGCGCCGCCGCGCAGGAGGTGCGCGAGCAGCTCGACGCGGTCGGCGCCTTCGACACCCGCATCCTGGTCACCTCCGACCTCGACGAGTACGCCATCGCGGCCCTGGCCGCGGCCCCCGTCGACGGCTACGGCGTGGGCACCTCGCTGGTGACCGGGTCGGGCGTGCCCACGGCCGCGCTGGTCTACAAGATGGTGGCCCGCGAGACCGCCGGAGGCCGGATGGAGCCCGTCGCCAAGCGCTCGGTCGGCAAGCCGTCGCGCGGCGGCCGCAAGCGCGCGTACCGGCTGCTCGACCAGGCCGGACGGGCCGAGACCGAGCTGATCACCACGTCGGACGCGGTGCCGGAGGACGGCATCCCGCTGCTGCGCGAGCTGGTGCGCGACGGCCGGACCGTCGGCGCGGAGCCGCTCTCCGCCGCCCGCGAGCGTCACGCCGAGGCGGTCGCGCTGCTCCCCCTCGACGCGTTGCACCTCGCGCGCGGCTACGCGGCGGTCCCGACCGAGTTCGCCTGACGTATCGTGCTGCGTATGGGCACCGCGCTGATCATCGTCGACGTTCAGAACGACTTCTGCGAGGGCGGCAGCCTCGCCGTGACGGGCGGATCAGAGGTGGCGGCCGCGATCACCCGGCATGTGGCGGCGCACGACTACGGCCACGTGGTGGCGACCCGCGACTACCACGTCGATCCCGGCCACCACTTCTCCGACCAGCCCGACTACGTGACCAGCTGGCCCCCGCACTGCGTCGCGGGCACACCGGGCGCCGACTTCCACCCGGCGTTCGACCTCGGCGCGGTGGAGGAGGTGTTCAGCAAGGGCGCCGACTCGGCGGCCTACAGCGGCTTCGAGGGGTTCTCCGGTGAGGGGGTGAGCCTCGGCATCTGGCTCTACGAGCGCAAGGTGCACGAGGTCGACGTGGTCGGCATCGCCACCGACTACTGCGTCCGGGCCACCGCGCTCGACGCCGTCAAGAACGGGCTGGCCGTGCGGGTGCTGCTCGACCTCACGGCCGGGGTGTCGCGGGCGACCTCTGACGCGGCCGTGGCCGAGTTCGACTCCGCCGGTGTCACGTTGCACGGGGCGCCCATCGTCGGCTGACGCGTAAACGCCTGGCGGGCGCGCGGTCAGATGATGGCCAAGGCGCCGCCGGGCCGCCACGCCACCGGAGTAGGACGGAGACTCACCTGTCCTCGTCCTCGTGTGAGGTGTCATGCCCGCCTACTCCCTCGGCCTGGCCTGGCTGGTGCTCGGCCCGCTCAGCCTCTGGGTTCTCGTCCGTGGCCGCCATGCGGCCCGGCTCGGCGCTCTCCTGACGGTGGCGGCGCTGGAGGCCGCGACGGTCGCGGCCAACGCTCCCTCGCCGCTGGAGGTCGTGGCGCACGACATGCCCCACGTGCCCGAACGGGTGGTGTGCGCGGAGCGCAGACCGGTGCCCGAGACCGCCCACCTGGACGACCGGCACGACGGCCTGACCTTGTCCTGGGCCGCCGCTCCTGGTGAGTGCGCGACGGCCAGGGTCGTGGTGCGTCCCGAAGGCCGGAAGCTGCGCGTCTGGGTGCGCGAGGGTCCCGAGAAGGGCGAGCGCCGCAGAGAGCACAACCTCGGCCGTGGGACGGCCCTGCCGGCGGGTGAGCCCCGCACCCTGCCCGTACGCGTCGAGCGCGGCGCCGCCTCGCTGCTGGTGCCGCTCGGCGGGAGCCGCTACGTGCCGGTCGACGGCCGCACCGGGCACCGCATCCCGAGCGTCGCGGCCCGTCAAGCGGCGTCCTCGGGGGCCGTCCCTTAGGTGGCCCCGGCCGGGGTCGCTAGGTCGTCATCGCCAAGCCCAGCGCCTCGTCGACGTCGTCGTACACCTCGAACGCGTTGCGCAGACCGGTGATCGACAGCACCCGCGCCATGACCCCGCGCACCCCGCCCAGCAGCAGCCGGGTGCCCCGGGCCTCGCACTCCTGCATCACCTCGACCAGCGCGTTGACCCCCATGGAGTCGCAGAAGCCGACGCCGCCCAGATCCACGACCATGAACGGGGTCGCGGGGAGCTCCCAGATCCGGCGCAGGTGCTCACGCAGCATCGGCAGCATGTACACGTCGAGCTCGCCTTCGAGACGGAGAACCGATGCGTTGGGGACGAGACCGGAGGTGACGACCAATGTCGGTTTGCCCGTGGCCCCAAACGACATAGGCAACGCCCTTCCGCTCAGCAACAGCCAAAGTGGTTGTTACCGCTTCCGGCCCGTCCCAATCAGATCGTCACGGGGGTGTGACCGAACGCTTTGAACCGCCCCGTGATCGGAGGACGGCGCCCCTGCTCGCCGCGTCCCCTGCTGACGGCGGCGAGCGGGGACGGCGGGCCGCCGTCCCCCGCTGACGGCGCGGCCGTCAGCGCCGCTGGGTGGCCCACTGGCGGATCTTGCCGATCCGTTCCTGGATCTGCTCGGCGGTGGCCTGGGCGATCGGCGGCCCGCCACACGCCCGCCGGAGCTCCGAATGGATGACGCCGTGCGGCTGGCCCGTGCGATGGTTCCAGGCGCCGACCAGGCCGTTGAGCTCGCGCCGCAGCTCGGCGATCTGCTCGTGCGGCGCCAGCGTGGCGGCCGGGGTCTCCGGCTGCCTGCGCTTGGCCTGCTGGTCGGACTGGCGCTTGCGGAGCAGGGTCGCCACCTGGTCGGGCTCCAGCAGGCCCGGCAGCCCGATGAAGTCCTCCTCCTCGGCCGAGCCCACCTCGGCCCCGGTGCCGAACTCGCCGCCGTCGAACAGCACCCGGTCGAACGTCGCCGACGTCTCCATGGTCTCGAACGGCAGCTCGTCACCCAGGACGTCGGGGTTGTCCTGCTTGCGGTTGGCCTGCTCCAGCAGGCTGTCGTCGAGCCCGTCCTCGGGCGGCCTGCGGTTGAGGACGTGGTCGCGCTCGACCTCCATCTCGTTGGCGAGCCCCATCAGGGTCGGCACCGAGGGCAGGAAGACCGAGGCCATCTCGCCCCGCTTGCGGGCCCGGACGAAGCGGCCGACGGCCTGGGCGAAGAACAGCGGCGTGGAGGTCGAGGTGGCGTAGACCCCGACGCACAGGCGTGGGATGTCGACGCCCTCCGACACCATGCGGACCGCCACCAGCCAGCGATCCTGGGACGCCGCGAAGCCCTTGATCTTCTTGGACGCCCCCGGGTCGTCGGACAGGACCACCGTGGCGCCCTCGCCGCTGATGGCCCGGAGGTGACGGGCGTAGGCGCGGGCCGTCTCGTGGTCGGTCGCGATCACCAGGCCGCCCGCGTCGGGCACGCCCCGCCGCACCTCGGTGAGCCGCCGATCGGCCGCCTGCATGACCTGACGGATCCAGTCGCCCTTGGGATCGAGCGCGGCGCGCCAGGCCTGGGAGAGCTGGTCCTTGGTGAGCGGGGTGCCGAGCGTGGCGGCGATCTCGTCGCCGGCGCGGGTGCGCCAGCGCATCTCACCGGAGTAGGCCAGGAAGATGACCGGCCGGACCACGCCGTCGTCGAGCGCCGGGCCGTAGCCGTAGGAGTAGTCGGCGACGCTGCGCTTGAGGCCCTCGACGTCCTCCTCGTAGCCGACGAACGGGATCGGGTTGTCGTCGGACCTGAACGGCGTGCCGGTCAGCTGGAGGCGGCGGGTGGCCGGCTCGAAGGCCTCGCGGATGCCGTCGCCCCACGACTTGGCGTCGCCCGCGTGGTGGATCTCGTCGAAGATGACCAGCGTCTTGCGCGCCTCGGTGCGCGCGCGGTGGAGGGCGGGGTGCATGGCGACCTGGGCGTAGGTCACCGCGACCCCGATGTAGTCGCGGGAGGTGGCCCCCTGACTGTTCTTGAACTCTGGGTCGATGCTGATGCCGACCTTGCCCGCCGCGTCGGCCCACTGGCGCTTGAGGTGCTCGGTGGGGGTGACGACGGTGATCGCCCGGATCACCCCATTGGCGATCAGCTCGCTCGCGATGCGCAGCGCGTAGGTGGTCTTGCCCGCGCCGGGCGTCGCCACGGTGAGGAAGTCACGCGGCTCACGGCTGAAGTAGAGGTCGAACGCCTCCTGCTGCCAGGCCCGCAACTTGGGGGCGGTGCCCCACGCGGCACGGTCGGGATAGGAAGGCGACAGGTGGGACGCGGCGAAGGTGCTCACCGCATCACCTCTGGGGTTGGTGTGCTTCGCTTTCTCACAGTGACCCAAGAGTAAACGGGGCCACCGACAAGACGTGCCGTGCACCGCGAATCCTGGCCAAGGTCACCGTCGCGTGCTAATGACCGTACATGGCTCATCGCACGCTCGCCATCAGTCCGTCGAGCACCTGCCTGCTGGCGTTTTCCTCGGGCTGGAGCAGGCCGACCAGCAGCACGGCCCGCTCGTCGCGCGTGAGCAGGATCACCCGGAGGTACGCCGGCCGGTTGACCACATCCTGATACTCGGCGCGCAGCGCCCGGGTGTGCCCCTGGGCGAGCTCCTTGTCCTCCACGACGCTGACCCGGTCGCCCTTGAGCAGCAGGCGGGAGTAGAGCTCGGCCGCCTCCACCGCGTCCTCCCAGGCGTCGTCCACGGCCCCCGGCACCGGCCTGGCCATCACCAGCGAGCCGGCCTGGTCCCTGGCGACCGAGGTGAACCCCGTCACCGGCGGCACCGCGTCCTGGTGCCATCCGGCGGGCAGCGGGATCGACACCCCCGCCAGCGAGTCGTGCAGCCGCCCGGTCTCCGGCCGGGGCTCGGCGAGCCGCAGCACCGTCACGACCAGTGCGGTGACCAGGGCCGAGGCGGCCAGCAGCGCGAGCAGCACGGCCAGGCGCCGCCGCCATGCGCGCCCCCTGGTCCGCCTTGGGAGTCCGGGGTCGGCGGGTGAGCCGTAGAGACGGGCGGAGGGCGGCAACGACTGCCAGGGCGGCCGCGTGTCGTCGCGCTCGATCCCGAGGGCGGCCGTCCGCCTGATCTGTGGGTTCCACGCCTCGTCGTCATCGTCCGGGAGGCGGCTCAGCCAGTCGGCGTCTGGCTCCTCGTCGTCCCACACCGGGTTCGGCGCCTTGGGAGGACGGCGATGCCTGGGGCCGGGACCCACGGGCCAGACACGGCGATCATCCTCCATGGCACCTCCCTGTCCCGCTGTCCTATCACTCCTTAGGGCTGCGATCAGGGAATTCGTGATCGTTGTGACACCAGGTACGGAATCACACTGGACGTACGAGGACTCGGCGTACGAGCGATCCGGCGTACGAGCGACCCGGCGGCGCGGAACTCGGCGGCGCGGGACTCAGCGGGCGCGGGACGCGAGGAGCGTGGCCGCCAGGGCCACCGCGGCCATGAGGCAGCAGATGAAGACGAAGCCGACGGCGATCTCCGCCGGGGTGTGGCCGATCACGTTGATCAGCGCGCCGCCGATGCCGAGCGCCAGCGCCGCCCCGAGCATGTCGGTCACGGACAGCGCCGCGCTGTTGGCCCCCTGCTCGTTGACCGGCGACTGCTTGAGCGCGGTGACGCTGACCGTGGCCATGCCCAGGCCCATCCCCAGGCCCGCCACGATCCAGGCGGGCACCGCGACCCACCCCGTGACGCCGGGCATCACCGACAGGATCGACAGCAGGACGCCGGCCACGACGCAGGCCGCGCCCAGTCGCATCCGTTTGTACGGCTCCACCTCGCGCCTGCTCTGCAGGTAGGACCCGGTCGACCAGCCGAGGGCGCCGGTGGTGAGGGCGATGCCGGCGGCCGTGGGCCCGAATCCCTTGACCGACTGCAGGGCCAGCGGGATGAACGAGTTGACGCCGAAGAAGGCCGCCGAGAACAGGCCGCGCATCATGATCGTGGTGGGCAGGCCCCTGCCGAACCGGAGCGCGCCTGGCGGAAGCAGCCTGATCAGCCCGTACACGAGGAAGGCCGCGGCCACGATCACCGCGATGGCGCTCGGCACGGGTGAGGAGCGCAGCTCCTCGATGCCGTACAGCAGCACGCCCGCTCCCCCGGCCGCCGCGGTGGCGGCCAGCGTCATCCTCTCCGGCTGGGAGCGCGGGCCCGACGAACGGGTCCGCTCCTCCTCGTCCGGCCGCTTCCTGAGCGACGGGAGCAGCATCACCAGAGCGGGCACCACCAGCGGGACGATGCCGTAGAACACCCAGCGCCAGCCCCACTCGTCGGCGACGAACCCGGCGACGGCAGGGCCGACCATGGCGGGCACCACCCACGCGGCCGACGTCGCCGCGAAGACCTTGGGCCGCACGTCCGGCGGGTAGACCCGGGCGATCATGACGTAGATCGCCACGATCGTGCATCCGGCCCCCAGCCCCTGGACGGCCCGCGCCATCAGGAACACCTCCTTGCCGGTCGCCGCGCCCGCCAGCGCCATGCCGGCCACGAAGAGCGCCATCCCGATCAGGAACGGCATCGCGTAGCCGTGGCGGTCGGCCCAGAGACCGGACACCACGTTGGCGAACAGGCTGGCGATGAGGAAGGCCGAGAAGCTCACGCCGTACAGGTTGAGCGCGTCGAGCTGCTCGGAGATCTCCGGCATGACGACGCCGACGGACATGCCCTCGAACGCGACCAGCGTCATGACGAGCAGGATGCCGAGCGTCGCCGTACGGTACGCCGGGCCGAAGACGCCAGGGGGTTTGTACGGAGTGTCGAGAGGCTTCGCTGCTGTCACCCCGACATCCTAGACGCGGTCCCCGCTCACATGGCGGCGCGCACTCCCTGGTCGCGGTAGACCGACCAGATCTGGCGCATCCGGACCGCCTGACCCCGGGTGAACTCCCGCATGCACCGGTCGTGGGCGTAGTCCATGAAGTTGTGGACCAGGTCGGGGCCGCCGCGCTCGCAGGTGTCCTTGAACTGCGGGCAGCCCTGGGTGGGAGCCGCCTCCGGCGCCGTGTCGTCGACCCCGTCGCCCGGCTGGACGCAGCCGTTCTCGAAGGTGTGGAACAGACCCAGCCAGTGGCCGATCTCGTGGACTCCGGTGTAGCCGAGGCTGTAGTCGGTCAGCGGGCCGCCGGGCATCGTGCGCCAGTCGATGACCACGCCGTCGCTGCCGGGGCTGCTCTGATACCAGTAGGGGTAGGTGGAGAAGCCGAGCACCCGATAGTCGAGCTGGACGACATAGAGGTTGAGGGTCTCGGGCCCGCCCCTGCGCAGGGCCGTCTTCATCTGCGTCTCGTTGGCAACCGGATCGGTGAACCAGGCGGCGTTCTGGGTGACGTCGGTGCCGTCCAGGCGGAAGCCGATGCCGGTGGCGGCTCCGCCCAGGCGCCCGGAGTAGGCGGCGGTGAGGGTCTGGAGCTGCGCCCTGACGTAGCGGTCGGGGACCTGGGTGACGCCGTCGGTGAGGATGTGCACCCAGACCGGCACCGTCACCGTGGCCGGCGGCGCCGCCCCGCCCAGCCGCGCGTCGATGTCGGTGAGCACCCTGGCCACGTCGCTGGGGCCTGGCGCCCCCGGCTCAGGCCCGCGCGGGTCGTCACGATGCCGGTGGGCCGAGTTGGGCGCCACGCAGCCGGACGCGGCGAACGCCGGTGAGTCCATGCGGATCGGCGACACGATCGTGGCCGTGAACAGGCATGCCAAAGAGACAGCGGTCGCGCGCCTGGCCATACGATCCCCCGTAAACGATATGAGCAGGTCTGATTACCGACCGTAGTCATATCCGGGGCGATCACCTGGCAGCAACACTCACTGCTTCTGGTCGTCGCCCTCGCCGCCGCCCGGGGGAAGACCCTCGTAGATCTCCTTGCATTCCGGGCAGACCGGGTATTTCTTCGGGTCACGGCTGGGCACCCAGATCTTGCCGCACAGGGCGCGGATGGGTGTGCCGGTCACCATGCTCTCGGTGATCTTGTGCTTGTCGGCGTAGTGGGAGAACCGCTCGTGGTCGCCGTCACCGTGTGACGTCTGCGGCGTGGTCTCCTGCTGAGGGAGGATCTTCGTGCTCACCTCACCGATTTTATGCCCGCCGGCGACCGCTCCCGCTGGCACGCCCTCCCCTGGAAAAGGGGTACGGCTCCCGCCACCAGGGCGAGAGCCGTACGGGAAAGCGGTCAGCCCATGTGGACCGGCGCGCCCTCCGTCTTGCGGCCGGACTTGACGAGCAGGGCCAGACCGGCGGTCACCAGCGCGACTGCCGTGCTCACCAGGAACGCCAGGTGCATGCCATCCATGAAGGCGTTGTTGGCCGCCGGGCCGACCAGCTGCACGAGCTGTTCGGGCGTGCCCTCGGGGAGCCCGCCGAAGGCGGCGGCCTTCTCCAGCAGCGTCATCTGCTCCGGCGGGATCGCCTGGGCCGCCGGGCCGAGGTAGCCGGGCAGCTTGGTGGAGATCTCAGCCGCCATGACGGCGCCGAGGATCGCGGTGCCGAGCGCGCCGCCGACCTGCATGGCCGACTGCTGCAGGCCACCAGCGACGCCACTGAGCTCGATCGGGGCGTTGCCCACGATGATCTCGGTGGCGCCGACGAAGACCGGCGACAGGCCGAACGCCAGCAGCACGAACGGGATCGAGGTGTCCACGAAGGTGGCGTCGATGCTGAGCTGCGACATGAGGAACATCGAGAGGGCCGTGATCAGCAGGCCCGCGGTCATCGTGATCTTCGGGCCGAGCCGGCCGAGCAGGAAGCCGGCCAGCGGCGAGGCGACGATCATGCCCGCGCTCATCGGCAGCATGCGCAGGCCGGCGTCGAGCGGGCTCAGGCCGTGGACGCCCTGGAAGAAGAAGCCGAGGAAGAACATCGCGCCGAACATGGCGAACGTCACCATCGTCATCAGCACGACGCCGATCGAGATCGAGGCGTTCCTGAACAGCGAGAGCGGCACCAGCGGCTGCTTGGCCCGGCTCTGCCAGAAGATGAACAGCCCGATGAGCACCGCGAACCCGGCCAGGAAGCCGATCGTCTTGCTGTCGCCCCAGCCCCACTCGGGAGCCTTGATGATCGACCAGACCAGCGCGAACATCGCGCCGGACAGCAGCACCACGCCTGCCCAGTCGATGCGGGCCAGCGTCTGCGTGCGGGGCTCCTTGATCAGGAAGATGCCCATGACCAGGGCGATGATCCCCACCGGCGCGTTGATGAAGAAGACGGACTCCCAGCTCACCTTCTCGACCAGCACGCCGCCGACGATCGGTCCGGCCGCGCTGGACAGGCCGATGATGGCTCCCCACGCGCCCATGGCCTGGTTGAGCTTCTCACCGGGGAACGCGCCGCGCAGCAACGCCAGGGCGGCGGGCTGGAGCAGCGCGCCGAACAGGCCCTGGAGCACCCGCAGGCCGATCAGCGCGCCCACCGGCGTGACGCCGGGAACGATCTCGGCCAACTCGGCGCTGAAACCGATGCCGACCGAGGTGAGCGCGAAGCCGACCACACCGATCAGAAAGACCCGCTTGTGGCCGAACAGGTCACCCAGCTTGCCCGCCGTGATCAGGAACACCGCCAGGGCCAGCAGGTAGCCGCTGGTGACCCACTGGAGGTCGGCCAGGGAGGCGCCCAGATCCTTCTGGATGACCGGGTTGGCGATGCCCACCACGGTGCCGTCGAGCATCACCATGATGACGCCGAGGCTGACCGCGAGCAGCACCAGCCATGGGTTGCCGCCGGTCCCCGTTCTACCGGGGCCCGGCGACGACGGCGCGTCTACCGTCGCGTGAGCCATAAAATTTCCCCCTCAACACACGCCCCAGAGCGGGGCAGACGTCACTTAAGCCGCCGGGTAATCTATGTCAGTCGGTGACATATGACAACTGGATTTTATTCGTCACCTTATGACTTATGGCACACTGTGACATGCGGGTTTCGAGGGAGTGACGGCCATGGGACTCCGGGAGCGCAAGAAGGTCAGGACGCGGCTCGCGATCCTCGACGCCGCCCTCGACCTGTTCCTCGAACAAGGGTACGACTCGACCACGGTCGACCAGATAGCGGGGGCCGTCGAGATCTCCCCCCGTACGTTCTTCCGCTACTTCACCGGGAAGGATCACCTGGTGCTCGGGTTGCACGACCAGGGCGTGGAGATCATGGTGGACACGCTGCGGAGCCGTCCCGCGGATGAGCCTCCCTTCACGTCGCTGTCGCACGCGTTGCGCGCGGTGGCTCATGACATGGAGGACTCAACACCCGAAGACGCCGCCCGATTCCTGAAGTTGCGCCGGATCTTCGACGACAATCCCCGTCTGGTGGGGCTCTCGGTGGCCAAGGTCGCGGAGACCGAACACGCCCTGGTCGGCGAGATCGCCGCCCGCAGGGGCGTCGATCCCGACTCCGATCGGCTCTCCCACCTCATCGTGGCGTTCGCCATGTCGACCATGCGCGTCGGCTTCGAGTGCCCCCTGCACGATGTCGCCGACCTGAACGAGATCGTACGGAGGATGCGGGAGACCATCGAGCTCGCCGAGGGCCTCATGCGGCCGGACTGGGACCCCGCGGGCCCGAACACCCCGGGCTGGGACCCCGCGGACTCGAACCCCGAGGACTCGAACACCCCGGAAAGAGACACGGTGGACCGGGACACGGCGGAAAGAGACGCGGTGGATCGGGACGGCTCACACAGGGACGCCTAGTTGAGCGTCGGGTCCTCGGGACAGGTCGCCACGAAGGCCAGCTCTCCGGCCTGCCGCCGGAGCACGTGGCGCCACAGCGAGCCGGGATCGGTGTGGAAGGTGTCGCCCGACTCGGAGTCGACGACGTACCACGCGCCCTCGGCGATCTCGCTCTGCAACTGCCCGGAGGTCCAGCCGGCGTAGCCGGCGAAGATGCGCATCTGCGCGATCTCTCCCTGCAGGATCTCGGGCGGCGCGTCGAGGTCGACCGTGCCGAGCCGCGAGACGGCGGGCGTGCCCGCGTGGAGCCTGCGCCAGCCGAGCGGCTCCGCCCCGCTCGGGACCGCCGCCAGCGCCAGCGCGCTGTCGGTCTGCACCGGGCCGCCCTCGAACAGCACCGGAGGGCCGGTCACCAGCGGATCCCACACCGGCAGCACCTGGGTCACCGAGATCTCGCTCGGCCGGTTGAGCACCACGCCGAGGGTGCCCCCGTCGAGGTCGTGTTCGAGGATCAGTACGACGCTACGCCGGAAGTTCGGGTCGTCGAGAAGCGGTGTCGCCACCAACAACCCGCCAACGTAGATCGCTTCCGCCATACGTCCATCATGAAGGGTCAACCGCCCATCCCGCTCCCCCACTCCGCGCACGTTACGCTATGCAGTCAAATGGGCACTATACGGAGTAAATATCTGCATCGTCGTGGAGCCCGCTCATGCGCACCGCCATCCACCTCAGCCTGGTCGCCCTGATCGTGGCCGTCCTGCCTCTGGCCGCGATGCTCCTGCTGCCCACCAAGGCAGGAGCGTGGCCGGACCTGGACGACCCGATCACGATGTCGGTCGACCGGATCAGCTGCCGCAGCGGGCAGGTCTCGGTCTCGCTGCGCAACCGCACCCGGCACCCGACCAGGTTCGACCTGCGGGCCGGCTCGTCCACGGTGATCAGCGGGACCGTCGACGGCCACGACACCGTCCGGCAGGACATCACCGTCGAGCAAGGCGACAGTGTGCGGATCAGGGCGTACTCGGTGGGCGGCTCACGCACCCTGATCGACTCGGCCCGCGCGGAGAACGACTGCCCGCAGGGATGGCGCCAGCGGTCACTGCCCCTCACCGGCCCGCCGCTCGCGCTCATCGCCAAGCTCGCGACCGCGGTCGCCCTGCTGCTCACCGGCGGGATCCTGTGGTGGTACGGCTCCGTCTGGCCCGGCTCCAGCCCGCCGGGCCCGGCGGATCATCCGGCTGGGGTCACGCCTCGGTGAAGCCCCGGGCGCGGCCACCGGCCGACTCGCGGACGGCCGCGGCGACCGCGGTGGCCACGTCGGGGTGGAAGACGCTCGGGATGATGTAGTTGGGGCCGAGCTCCTCGGCCGTCACGACGGCGGCCAGGGCTCCGGCGGCGGCCAGCAGCATCTCCGAGGTGACCTCCGTGGCCTGCGCGTCGAGGAGGCCGCGGAAGACGCCGGGGAACGCCAGCACGTTGTTGATCTGGTTGGGGTAGTCGGAGCGCCCCGTGGCCACCACGGCGGCGTGCTCGCGGGCGTCGTCGGGAGACACCTCGGGCTCCGGATTGGCCAGCGCGAACACCACCGCGTCGGGGGCCATCATGGCGATGTCGTCGCCCGTCAGGATGCCCGGCGCCGAGACGCCCACGAACACGTCGGCGTCCTTGACCGCGCCCCGCAGATCACCTGCGTAGCCCTCGGAGTTGGTGTGCTCGGCGATCCACCGCAGCGAGTCGTCGAGGTCGTCGCGGCCCTTGTGGACGGCGCCGAGATAGTCGCAGACGATCACGTCGCGCGCGCCGGCCGCGAGCAGCAGCCGCAACACCGCCGTGCCCGCCGCGCCCGCTCCCGCCATGGTGATGCGGACGTCGGCCAGCGGCTTGTCGACCACCCGCAGCGCGTTGGTGAGCGCGGCGACCACGCAGATGGCGGTGCCGTGCTGGTCGTCGTGGAAGACCGGGATGTCGAGCAGCTCGCGCAGCCGCCGTTCCACCTCGAAGCAGCGGGGCGCGGAGATGTCCTCCAGGTTGATGCCGCCGAAGCCGGGCGCGATGAGCTGGACCGTGCGGACGATCTCGTCGACGTCCTGCGAGTCGAGGCAGATGGGCCAGGCGTCGATGCCCGCGAAGCGTTTGAACAGCGCCGCCTTGCCCTCCATGACCGGCAGCGCCGCCTCGGGCCCGATGTTGCCGAGGCCAAGCACCGCCGAGCCGTCGGTGACGACGGCGACCGTGTTGCGCTTGATGGTCAGCCGCCGGGCGTCCTCCTTGTTGCGGGCGATCGCCATCGACACCCGCGCCACGCCGGGCGTGTAGGCCATCGAGAGCTCGTCGCGGTTGCGCAGCGGCACCTTCGACACCATCTCGATCTTGCCGCCGAGGTGCATGAGGAAGGTGCGGTCGGAGACCTTGTGGATGACGACGCCGTCGACGCCCTCCAGCTGGTCGACGATCGCCTGGGCGTGGTCGGTGTCCCGGGCCGCGCAGGTGACGTCGATGCGCAGCCGCTCGTGGCCCGCGTTGGTGACGTCGAGGGCGGTGACCACGCCGCCTGCCGACTCTACGGCGTGGGTGAGCTGGCTGACGGCCTTGCCGCCCGCCGACACCTCCAGCCGCACGGTGATGGAGTACGACACACTCGGGACGGTCGCCACGTCAATCGCTCCTTCGGGCCTGACCAAGAAGTCCTCCTATCGTAGGGGGAAATCCGGTCAGCTCAGCGCCGCCGCCGCCGTCGTGATGAGCTCGACGCACGTGGGGACGGGAATGCTGGTGCTGTCGATGACCAGGTGATAGAGACACGGATCGGCCGGATCGGCCCGGTAGAAGTGGCGCACATAGGCCGCGCGGGCGCGGTCGTTGTCCTCGATGAGGCGGCGGGCCTCACGCTCGCCGAGATCTCCCAAGGTCGCCGTCTGCAGCACCCGGCGTCTCAGCGGCGCGTCGAGTCGCACGTGCAGCGCGCCGGGATGGCCGGCCAGCACCATGGCCCCGGCCCGGCCCAGGAAGACCCCGCCCCGCACGCGGGCGGTCTCCCGGAGGATGCGCTCGGTGCGGTGGACGAAGTCCTCGGGCGCGTGCGGCAACGCGCCCGGGACGTACATGTCGATGCCGCCGAAGGTGACCGTCGGCAGCCGCACCGCACCCGACAACAGCCTGCCGAGGCCGTGCTCGGCCCGGTCGTCGTGGGCCAGCGCCTCCTCAAGCGAGCAGCCGAGCTCCTCGGCCACGGCGCTCGGGATGGCACGGTCGACGAAGGGCACACCGAGCCGCTCGGCGACCGCGGGGCCGATGAGGCTGCCCGCCGTGCCGTAGGTCGCGGAGATCGTGACGACCCGCATGCTCCCAGGTTAGAACAACGCGCTCGACAAAGCTCTACGTGCTCTGGCCAGAGACGGGTCTTCGGCGGGAAGCGCGTCGAACAGGCCGAGCAGGTGCCGCCTGGCCTTGTCACGCTCGTCACCCGAGGTGCGCTTGACCACGGCGACGATCCGGTCGAACGCCTCGTCGACGGCTCCGGACAGCATCTCGAGGTCGGCCGCGAGCAGCTGCGCGTCGATGTCGGCCGGGTCGGCGAGGCGCCTCTGCACGTCGTCGGGGTCGGCATCGGCGGTGCGCTTGATCAGGCCGACGCCCGCGAGACCCATCTTGGCGTCCTCGTCGCCCGGCGCCCGGGCCAGCAGCCGCTCGTAGGCGGCCTGGGCGGCGTCGAGGTCGCCCTGGTCGATCGCCTGCTCGGCGGCCACCAGGTCGGGGTCGGCCGGAGGCGCCTCGGGAGCCTCCTCCTCTCCGGCCTGGGGAGCCGGCCTGGCGTCGGGGTTGGCCTGGTAGAACTGCTCGACCGCGGCCATCAGCTCGTCGAGCCAGCGGCGCACCTCCTGCTCGGGCAGCACCTGCTGGAAGCCGGTGACGGCCTGCCCCTGGAAGATCGCCAGCACGGTCGGCACCGCCTGCACGCGCAGGGCCTGCGCGATCTGCGGGCTGGCGTCGACGTTGACCTTCGCGAGGACGGCCCTGCCGCCGGTCTCACCGAGCACCTTCTCGAGCACGGGGCTGAGCTGGGCGCTGCCCGGCGCCCGCGGCGACCACAGGTCGAGCACGACGGGCACGGTCATCGACCGGTCGATGACATCGGTCGTGAAGGTCTCCTCGGTCACGTCGACGATCGAGGCCGAGGAGGCCGCCTGCGGCCCTCCGCTCTCGCGCCGGGCCTGCGCCTCCAGTGCCTGCTTACGGGCGCCCAGATCGATCGCTCCGTAGAGCGATCCGGGCCTAGAGAAGTCCGCCATGCTCCTCATCTTGCCGCATCGCGAAGTCGCCCGCCGCCACCCGTAGGGTGCGCAACTGGTCGAACATCCGCCGCAGCTCGTCCTCGTCGTACATGGTGAGCCCGAAATCGGCGGCCATCAGATCGGCAGTCGCCTGCCGCACGGCGTCGCGACCGGCGTCGGTGATCTCGGCGAGCACGCCGCGTCCGTCGCGCGGATTGGGCAACCGGCGCACCAGACCCGAGCGTTCGAGCCGGTCGACCGTGTTGGTGACGCTCGTCGGATGCACCATGAGCCGCTCCCCGATCTTCGACAGTGGGAGCGCCCCGGTTCTGCTGAAGGTCAACAACACGAGAGCCTCGTACCTGGCGAAGGTCAAGTCGTACGGCTTCAGGAGCGAGTCAAGTTGCGACAGCAGGATCTGATGCGCTCTCATGATCGAGGTGACGGCGGCCATCGCGGAAGCGGGTCCGAAGCGGGCACGCCAGGTCTGAGCAGCGCGGTCGATGGGATCGAACGGCAGGTTGAGAGGCTTCGGCGTCGACACAGCGCTACCGTAGCGCGCTGCTCGTCCGGTTTGGACTGGTTACTCTGCGCGATCAGATTCGCCGCTTGACCAAGAATGCGGACGTGAAACATCACGCTCAGTTATGGTTCTCGCATCGAAAGGTGACGCGGAAGCCAAGTTCACCGGCGGTGGGGACCTGCCCGGACTGACCGTTTCCGCTTTACCAACGGGGCACGGGGGGTGCTTGATGAACGTCAACGGGGTAACGCGTGCCTGAACACGTGAGTGTTTCTCGCGAGGAGCTGAAACAGAGCGCGGCCGTCACGGTCGCCGTGCTCCTGGCTCTCGGCCTGCTCGCAGCGTGGAGTGTCCTGATACCGGGCGTCGACGCCTGGGAGAACATCGTGGCCGCGGTGATCGGATCGCTCCGGCTGACCGGGCCCGTGGCGGCGGCCTTCGCCGCGTGGGTGGCCCTGCGCAAGCGCAGGGCGTTGGGCGACCGCTGCCTGACGGCGTGGCGCGCGCTCAAGGCGCCGCTGGCCATCGTGCTGGTGGTGCTCGGCTCGTTCGCCGCGACGGTGCTGGTGCTGGCCGTCAAGACCGTGCTCACCGACCAGTCGGGCCGGCTCAGCCTGTCGGGGCTGGGCGTCGGCATGGCGGGGCTGGCGCTCTACTCGGTGATCGGGTGGGTCGCCGGCTGGCTGGCGCCCCGGGCCGTCACGCCGCCGCTCGCGGGGCTCGGCTGCTACGCACTGTTCACCTGGTTCGCCGACGGCCGTGGCTGGGCCGACCGGCTGGCTCCGGGCACGGGCGAGCCGTACGACCTGTTCCAGGGGCTGAGCGGCGCCGCGTTCCTCAACCAGACGATCTGGCTGCTCGGCGTCACGGCGGCGCTGCTGCTCGGCTGGACGGCGCTGGTGACCAAGCAGCCGCTGGTGCTGGCGTGCGCGCTACTGGCCGTGCTGGCGGCGGGCACCGGGGTGGCGCGGCTGCTGGGCGAGCCCAAGCCGGCGGCCGCGCAGGAGATCGCCTACAGCTGCCAGGACTGGCCGATCACGGTCTGCCTGCACCCTGGGATGCGCAGCGGCCTCACCGAGCTGGGCGCCACCTTCACCAAGATCGCCTCCCGGCTGGCGGGCACCCCCGCCGCGTTCACCCGGGTGGAGCAGCGGCCCCTGGAGGAGAGCCTCAAGCCGTCCACCGGCCTGGCGCCGATCCACGTGCGCGATCTGTCGGCCGGCTTCGCCGACCAGGCGTCCTATGAGTACGTCGAGTCGCTGGCCACCCGCTGCCCCGGCGCCCCGGCCGACGGCTACCGCGAGATCGTGATGGCCTGGCTGCGCGGCGAGCCGCTGCCAGGCGGTCCGCTGGCCGAGCACCAGTACGCCGCCGCCTGGTTCTCCGGGCTGAGCGAGCACCAGAGGCGCGAGTGGCTGCGCATGTTCTACAGCGACTTCCAGTCGTGCAAGCTGTCGAGCACCCACTTCGGCGGCGGCCCCGCCCAGATGGCCACGCCCCCGTCGGCGGTCGGCTCCTCACCGGTCTACCCGGTCTATCCGGCTCCCAGCGGCGATCCCTCGCCGACCTGGGGCCCACAGATGTCACCAAATGGCTGGCAATGATGATCGATACTCGGGTAGTCAACACCGCATGAAGACATCCCAGACGGAGCCGGCGGCGGAGACTCCCCGGCGGCGCCGCGCGTGGCGATATCTGGCCGGGTTCCTCGTCGTGGCGATCCTGCTGGTGGTCGGCGGACGACTGGCCTGGAGCTGGCTCGACCCCTTCGGCGAGGAGTCGGTCGACCGGAGCCAGCCGGTCCTCCTGCAGTCGATCAAGGACCTGAGCCGGTTCGAGGCGGCCACCGGCAACTTCCAGGTCGTGGTGGACCTGGAGAAGGACGCCACCTTCCTGCCCGACGCGGTCAAGGGCACCCGCACCCTCTTCGTGGGGGCGGGCGGCGTGGACGCCTATGTCGACTTCTCGACGCTGGCGGCCGGCGCCGTGACGGTCAACGCCGAGCGCACCGAGGCCACCATCCGGCTTCCCCGCGCGCAGCTCGAGAAGCCCAACCTGGACAACCGGCGCTCCTACGTCTTCGCGCAGCAGCGCGGGCTGCTGGACCGGGTGGAGGGCTTCCTGTCGTCCTCACCCGGTGACCAGCGGGAGCTGTACGTGCTGGCGGAGAAGAAGATCGCCGAGGCGGCCACCGCCAGCGACCTGCGGGCGAGGGCCGACGCCAACACCAAGGCCATGCTCGAAGGGCTGCTCAAGTCGCTCGGGTTCGACAAGGTGACGGTGAAGTTCACCGACGAGCCCTGACGCCCCGAGGTTCCCGCGAGGTCCCCGAGGTCTCTGAGGTCTCTGAGGTCCACGAGACCCTTGTGATCCCGCCAGGGACCCGGGGTTCCGAGGTCCCGAGAGGTCCCGAGAGGTCCCGGGTGTCCGCTCAGGCAGCCGGGACGGAGATGATCAGGGCGTCTCCCTGGCCGCCGCCGCCGCACAGGGCGGCCGCGCCCAGGCCGCCGCCACGGCGCCTGAGCTCGTGGGCCAGCGTGAGGACGATGCGCGCGCCCGAGGCGCCGATCGGGTGGCCGAGCGCGATGCCGCCGCCGTTGACGTTCACCTTGTCGAGCGGCAGGCCGAGCTCCTTGGCCGACTGGACCACCACGCTGGCGAAAGCCTCGTTGATCTCGACCAGGTCGAGGTCAACGGCCGCCAGTCCCTGCTTGCCCAGGGCGTGCTTGATGGCGTTGGCCGGCTGCGACTGCAGCGAGGCGTCGGGGCCGGCGACGTTGCCGTGCCTGCCGATCTCCGCCAGCCAGGGCAGGCCCAGCTCCTCGGCCTTGGCCTTGGACATGACGACGACCGCGCAGGCGCCGTCGGAGATCTGCGAGGCGGACCCGGCCGTGATCGTGCCGTCGGCCGCGAACGCGGGCCGCAGCCTGGCGAGGGTCTCCACGGTGGTGTCGCCCCGCACGCCCTCGTCCTCCTTGACGACCAGCGGCTCGCCGCGCCGCTGCGGGATCTCCACCGGCACGATCTCGTCCTCGAAGGCGCCGTTCTTGATGGCCGCCGCGGCCAGTTGGTGGGAGCGGGCCGACACGGCGTCCTGTTCCTCGCGGCCGATGCCCAGGCGGGCGTTGTAGCGCTCGGTCGACTCGCCCATGGCGCACTGGTCGAAGGCGCAGAACAGGCCGTCGTGGGCCATCGAGTCGACCACCTCGCTGCCGCCGTACTTGACGCCCTTGCGCAGACCGGGCAGCAGGTGCGGCGCGTTGGTCATCGACTCCATGCCGCCGGCCACCACGATGTCGAACTCGCCCGCGCGGATGAGCTGGTCGGCCAGGGCGATGGCGTCGAGGCCGGACAGGCACACCTTGTTGACGGTGATCGAGGGGACCGTCATCGGGATGCCGGCCTTGACCGCCGCCTGGCGCGAGGGGATCTGGCCCGCGCCCGCCTGCAGCACCTGGCCCATGATCACGTACTCCACGGCCTCGGGCGCGACCCCGGCACGGTCCAAGGCCGCCTTGATGGCGATGCCACCCAGGTCGACGGCCTGCAGCCCGGACAGCGCGCCGAGCAGTTTGCCGATCGGGGTGCGTGCCCCTGCGACGATGACGGAACCAGACATGGCGGCCTCCTGTGCCCACGAGGGATTCTTTGACACCATACCTACGTGGAAAAGGACGTTAGCAGTGGAGGTAGGCCACATATGTTCATGCGTATCGACCACATCGGAATCGCTTGCCACGATCTTGAGGAGAAGATCGAGCTGTTCTCTGGAACGTTCGATCTGACCGTGGTGGCCCGCGAGGTGAACGAGGAGCAGGGCGTCAAGGAGGCCATGCTGCACATCGCCGACGGCGAGGGCGGCGGCTCCTACATCCAGTTGCTCGAACCCCTGTCGGAGGACTCCCCCGTGGGCAAGTTCCTCGCCAAGCGGGGCGAGGGGGTGCACCACGTGGCCTTCGGGGTGCCCGACGTCGCCGCGGCGATGGATCAGATCGGGGCAAAGGGCGTAAGGCTACTCGACGAGCGCCCGCGGCACGGGTCGATGGGGTCGGAGATCGCGTTTCTGCACCCCAAGGACGTGGGAGGAATGCTTACGGAGCTGGTCCAGGCGGCCCGGCCCGCACAAACCTAAAAATCGTTCATATGTAACTAGTCACGCAGAAAGTTGGACGGGGCCTCGGAGTCGGCATCGGCGGAGTACGCTGGCTTTCCACCGGACAAGGGGCCTGCCGCGAGGCACAGGCTCCTGGCTCGGATGCCCCGAACCCCCCGTCCGGCCCGTGTAGCCGTCTCGACAACCCAGGATCGAGCCTCCATGCAGTCCGACATCGACGCCCAACTCAACAACTTCTTCGAGGACGCCCCCGCACGCGAGTTCGACGTGGTGCTCCGTGGTTACGACCGCCACCAGGTCCATGACCATTTGAAGCAGCTCGACGGCGAGCTACGAACGGCCCGCGAGCAGGTCACGGGCCTGCAGCGCGACCTGTCCGACTCGCAGCGGCAGCTCCAGGAGCAGGAGCGCCCCACCTACTCCGGTCTGGGCGCCCGCATCGAGCAGCTGCTACGGCTCGCCGAGGAGCAAGCCACCGAGCTCGTCCAGGCAGCCAGGTCCGAGGCCAACGAGATCAAGGCCGCGGCCAAGGTCGAGGCGGCGGACCTGCGGGCGGCGGCGGAGGCCGAGGCGGCCGACAAGCGGGCGCAGGCCACTCGCGAGAGCGACGAGATGCGCACCAGCGCCGAGCGTGACGCCGAGGAGATCCGCTCGACCGCGCGCCGCGAGGCCGACGAGCTGACCAACACCACCGAGCGCGAGGTGGCCAAGCTCCGTGCCACCGCCGACCACGAGGTGGCCGAGAAGCGGGCCGACGCCGAGCGCGAGATCGCCAAGCTGCGCACGACGACCGAGCGCGAGGTCGCCCAGCTGCGGGCCTCGACCAAGCGCGAGCGCGACGAGGTGCTGACCACCGCCAAGCGCCAGGCCGACGAGATGCGGGCGCAGGCGCAGCGGGTGCTGGAGGAGTCCGAGGCCAAGCGGGCGCAGGACGAGGCCGAGTTCGAGATCCAGCTGGCGTCCCGGCGCGAGGAGGCGGAGCGCCAGGAGGCCGATCGCCACTCCAGCGCGCAGGCCGCGACCCAGAAGCTGGTCGCCGAGGCCGAGCAGCGCGCCGCGACCGCCGAGTCGCGGGCCACGAAGGCCACCCAGCAGGCCGACCAGACCCGCCGCGAGGCCGATCTGCACGCCAAGCAGCTGGTCGCCAACGCACGCAAGAACTCCGAGCAGATCGTGGCCGAGGCCAAGTCGAGCGCGGAGACCATAGTGACCGAGGCGAAGAACGACGCGGAGCGCACCCGCTCCTCGATGCAGCGCCAGGTCGACGAGCTCACCCGCCAGCGCGACAGCATCACCAGTCACCTCGCGCAGCTGCGTCAGCTGCTCGGTGGCGCCGCACTGCCGGGCATGGAGCCCGAGCCGGCCGTGGCCGCGGCCCCGCCGAAGCCGGCGATCGCCGCACCCGCCAACGACAGGCCGATCACGCCGGCGCCCGCGCCCAAGCCGGAGACCAAGGCCGAGGACGACGCGGAGTGGTGGCAGGAGTAGTCCGGAAGCCACTACACGGGGGCTGACAGACGGCTGAAGAGAGCCTGGTGACCTTGATGGTCGCTAGGCTCTCTTTCTGTTGCGGCGGCTCACGGCGTTTTCGTCGCGGTGTCAGCCCCGACCGCGTAGCGGTCCTTGCTCCGGCTACGTCGCGGCTCCCCCTGAGTACGTCGCGGTTTCACCCCCCCGAGTCATCAGGAGTCCCCCGTGTCCGCAGAAGTCGACCCTGCGCCCGCTCAGGACCAGAGCCCTGCGCCGGACCAGCCTCCGTCGCAGGACGCCGCCGCTCAGAGGGACACCACCGGTGCCGCTCCTCCGGGCGACACCACCGCTTCCGCTCCTCCGGGAGGCGGTGCCGGCGCCGCGCCGTACGGGCTGCCGGGCAAGCCGCTGGTGCGGGGCCCGTTCCTGTTCGGCCTGGTCGGCGGGCTGGGGGTGCTGACCGCGATCGCGCTCGCGCAGATGGTCGTCGCCTCGCTGCACGTGATCATCCTGGTCGTGGTGGCGATGTTCCTGGCCGTCGGGCTGAACCCCGCGGTGGAGACGCTGCAGCGGCGCCGGCTGGGCAGGCGCGGCGCGATCTCGATCGTGTTCGCCGGGGTCATCGTGGCGTTCGTGCTGTTCGGGCTGGCCGTGGTGCCGCCGGTGAGCCAGCAGCTGGCTGAGTTCGTGGCCGCGGTGCCGGGCTATGTCACCGAGCTGAGCAACCATCCGACGCTCCGCCAGCTGGACGCCGAGTATCAGATCCTGCCGAAGGTGGCCGCGTTCGTCACCGGCACGCTCGGGCCGGCGCTGGCCTCGGGCGTCGTGGGGGCCGGGCTGGTGGTGCTCGACGGCGCGTTCACCACGGTGACGCTGCTGGTGCTCATGCTGTACTTCCTCGGCTCGCTGCACACGATCAAGGACTATCTGCTCAGGCTGGTCCCGGCCTCGCGGCGCGAGCGTACCGGCGCGATCGCCGAGGAGGTGCTCGACGGCATCGGCGGTTACGTCGCCGGCAACGTGCTCATCTCGGTCATCGCGGGCGTCCTGGCCTGGATCTTCCTGTCGATCATCGACGTGAAGTACGCGCTGGCGCTGGCCCTGGTGGTCGCCCTGACGGACCTGATCCCGCTGGTGGGCGCGACCATCGGGGCCGTGCTGGTCACAGGCGTGGCGCTGCTGCAGTCGTGGCAGGCGGGTGTGGCCTGCGCGATCTTCTTCCTGATCTACCAGCAGATCGAGAACTACCTGATCTACCCGCGGGTGATGAAGCGCTCGGTGGACGTGACACCGGCGGTGACGGTCATCGCCGCGCTCTTCGGCGGGGCTCTGCTCGGCATCGTGGGCGCTCTGGTCGCCATCCCGGTGGCGGCCGCCATCGCGCTGGTCATCCGGGAGATCGTGCTTCCTCGCCAAGCCCGGTGCTGAGAAACTCCGCGACCGCCGCGTTGAACGCCTCGGGCTGCTCGACCGCGCTCAGATGACCGGCCTTCGGGATGATCTCCAGCCTGCCGTCGGACGCGGCCCGCGCCATCGCCTCGGCGTCGGCCGGGGTCGCGAGCTCGTCCTCCTCGCCCACGACGACCAGCAGCGGCACCCCCAGCGCGGCCAGCGTGTCGAAGGAGTCGGGCCGGCCCGCCATGGCCCGCTGCGCCCAGGCCACCGCGCCCGGCGGCGCCGACTGCACGAGGCCCTTGACCCGTCCGAACACCATCGCCCGCCGCTCCTTGGTGGTCGGCCCGATGAGCGCCGGCAGCACCTCGGCGAGCAGCACGTCGCTGCCGTCGGACAGAACGGCCCGCGCGATGCGCTCGCGGTTGTCACGGGCGGGCTCTGGATCGGGCCCGGCCTTGGTGTCGGCCAGGATCACGCCCAGCAGGCGGTCGGGGTGGCGACGGCAGAACGCCATCGTGACGTAGCCGCCCATCGACAGGCCGCCGACCACGGCCCTGTCGATGCCCTCGTCGTCGAGCAGCCTGGCGACATCGTCCGCCATCAGGTCGACGGACGGCTCGTCATCACCCAGCCGCGACCCTCCGAAACCGCGCAGGTCAGGGGTGATCACCCGGCACGATCTGGCCAGCCCCTCCCGTTGCGCCAGCCACATGGCCGAGGAGAGCGGAAACGCGTGGAGCAGTACGACCGGGAGTCCGGTCCCGGCTGATCTCGTGTAAAGCTGCACCACCACACGGTAGCCCTGATCCTCGCGACAATCACTCCACGACGTATGCCGATATACCCCCATAGCGGCGACCAGTTTTCCGGGAAACGCCTCCCGCCCGAGGTCATTGGGCGGTGGCCGTCATCCCGCCGTCGACGAAGAGCACCTGCCCGGTCATGTACGCCGACGCGGGCGCGGCCAGGAACACGGCAGGATGAGCCATCTCCTCCGCCGTGCCCCACCGGTGCATCGGCACCCCCACGATGGTCGACGCGCCGGCCGTCTCGTCGTCCCAGAGGTTGCGGTTCAGGTCGGTGGCCGTCCATCCGGGGCACAGCGCGTTGACCCGAACGCCGGACCGCGCCCACTCCACGGCCAGCGACTTGGTCAGCGCGACCACGCCCGCCTTGGCAGCCGCGTAGGGGGCCAGCAGCGGCGCGCCCAGCGCCGCCGCCGAAGCGACGTTGATCACGGACCCGGAGCCCCTTTCGAGCAGGTGCGGGGCGACCGCGTGGCACACGGCCATGGCGGAGTCGAGGTTGAGCCGCATCAGCTTGTCCCACCCCGACAGGCGCAGATCCTTGAACTCGACCAGGAAGTTGGACCCTCCGGCGTTGTTGACCACGATGTCGAGCCACCCCAGCGCGTCGATCGCCCCGTGCACGGCGCCGGCGGCCTCGTCGCGGTCGGTGAGGTCGGCCGGGATCACCACGGCCTCCCGGCCATGGGTCTCGACCTCCTTGGCCACCTCGGCCAGTTTCGCGGCCGAGCGCGACACGAGCGCCACGTCGGCTCCCGCCTCGGCGTAGGCGAGCGCGATGGCCCGCCCGATCCCCCTCGACGCCCCGGTCACCAAGGCCTTCTTCCCGCTGAGATCGAACGCGCCCACGGTGCCTCCTCCGGCTAGAACCGAACAAGATTCTATGGACTCGCGCGCCGGCGGCGCCATGCCCCGAGCACGACGAACGGCGCGGGGCACACGGCCCCGCGCCGGTCCGCCCGGGCCCGTCAGACGACGGGCCGGTCGGAGGTGGAACGGTCAGAGACTTGAGCGGTCAGAGACTTGAGCGGTCAGAGATCGAATGGTCAGAGATCGAATGGTCAGAGATCGAGCGGTCAGAGATCGAGCGGTCAGAAGAAGAGCCCGAAGAGGTCGTCCATCCCGCTCTGGTCGATCCAGCGGGTGACGCGGACCCCCACTTCGGCGATGGAGCCCGTTCTCGTCTGGGCCGGCTCCTGCTCCCACGGCTTGTAGTCCTGCCTCTGCAGTTGGTGGGAGCCGTTGGGGTTGGTCGGTGGCCTCCCGTCGGGGTACAACTTGCCGTCGCGGTAGACGGTGACGGATCTGGTCTGCTGGGTCTGGCCGTTGATGTTGTAGACCTGCCCCTGCCTGACAGGTGCGCGACCGGCCCTGGCCGGCGTCTCCCGCTGGGCCGCCCGATGGCTGGTCGGCCGGTGGGCCGGCCGTTGCCGGGCGACTCTTTCCGGAGCCCTGCTCGCGCGTCTGTTGCGGGACCTCTCGGCGGCCTTCCGCTGGCGCTTGCTGGCCTTCTGGATCTGGCGACGCGTCTTGGCCGCCCTGCGCTTGGCCGCCTCGGCGGCGGCCTTCCTGCGCTTCGCCTCTGCCGCCTCCTTCGCGGCCTTCGCCTTCTTCCGCCTGGCCAGTTCGGCCGCCTTCTTCTTCGCCTTCTCCTTGGCCTTCTTCTTGGCAGCCGCGGCGGCCCTGCGCTTGGCCAGGTCAGCGGCCTTCTTCCTGGCCAGCGCGAGGGCCCGCTTCCTGGCCAGCGCGATGGCGGCGCGCCTGGCCGCGGCCAGCGCGAGCCTCCTGGCGATCACCTGGGCCGCGACCCTGACCCCGATCGCGACGACGAACCAGACGAGCTGGCCGTCGGCGTCGCTCATCGTGACCGGGCTGTTGTTGGCGTAGGCGTAGCCGTTGAGCTGCTGCGGATCGTCCTCGTCGATCACGGGGTCGACGGACAGGAACCGCCCGTTCTTCGCGTCGTACTCGCGGGCGCCGAGGTGGACGAGCCCGGTCGACGGGTCCTGCCCGCCTCCGACGAAGCCGCGCTGGCCGGGCCACCACGGAGGTGGCGCGCCCCGATCCTCGCCGAACGGCGTCGTCCGGCGTACGACCGACTCTCCGTTGCCGGCGTTGACCGCGGCCTGCGCGGTGCCCTGGTGGTCGTTGGCCAGGAAGTACACCTGGTTGTCCGGCGTGCGCACCGCCACCGGCTGGCCACCGATGGTGTAGTAGCGGGTGGCCTCGACGACGTTCTTGGCGAGGTCGAGGCGCAGTTCCATGTCGTCGATGTAGAGGGTGGCGTCCGTCGGCGTCTTGCGGAGCAGCCGGTCGCCGTCGGCGTCGTACAGGAAGGAGGTGACCTTGCCCGCCTCGGTCACCGACTGGAGGTTGCCCTCGGCGTCCCAGACCAGGGTCTGGTCGGTGGCGCCGACCTTGCGCCGGATGGTGTTGCCGGTCTCGTCGTAGGCGAAGGTGTCGGTGCCCGCCGACAGCACGGCGTGCGGCTGCTTGGCGCCGGCCGCGGGATAGGTGTAGGAGCGGACGGACTCCGCGCTCCCGCCGAACGCGTGCTTGGTCTCCTTCGTCCGGTTACCGGTGGAGTCGTAGGCGTAGCTCGTCGCGTACGGCGCGACGCCGCCGATCTTGTCCGACCGCGGCGTGCCGCTCGCGCAGTCGTCGGTGGCCGTCCACGCCGAGGTCAGGCGGCGCAGGTGGTCATAGATGAAGCACTGGGTGTCCCTGGACTGCCCGCCGGCCAGGTCCCTGATCTTGCTGATGTTGCCGGCCGGGTCGTAGGTGTAGTTGAGATCCAGGTCGCTCGACGCGGCGCCGTCGCGGTCCAGCCGGCTCCGGGTCAGCCTGCGGGTGGTCTCGTCGTGGGTGTAGGTGAGCCAGGCCTTCTTGCCGCCGGTGCTCAGCTCGTGCTGGAGCGTCTCGCCCATCTTGGAGTAGCGGGTGGCCGTGACGTACGACGACAGGCCCGTCACCTTGGTCGGCTGGCTGAGCCCGTCGTAGGAGTAGACGACCGACTCCGCCTCCAGCCCGCCCGCCGCCGGGAAGCTGATGGACTGGACCTGGTCGTCGAGGGTGTAGCGGGTGTTGAGCACGTACGAGCCGGCCAGCTTGCCCTCGCGCGCCGGCACGGTGACGGTCTGCCGCAGGGTGCGGTACTCGACGTCGATCGCGTTGATCTCGGCCGTGTACGCCTGGCCGTCCACGTAGCGGATGCTGGCGTTCAGGTGTCCCTTGGCCAGCGCGTCGTACTTCCACTCCGCCAGCAGCGGGCCGGTCGTGGAGCCCTCGCGCAGCTCCCGCTTGCGGCCCAGCGCGTCGTAGACGTAGGCCAGGGTCTTGCCCCGGGCGTCGGTGGTGGTGGCGATCTCGTCGGCGTCGTTGTAGGTGAAGGTCGTGACGCCCTTGTCCGGGTCCTCGGTCCTGATCTCCCGGCCGCGCATGTCGTAGTGGTAGCGCCACACGTTGCCCGCGTGGTCGGTCACGCTGGCCAGCCGGCCCGCCGCGTCGTAGGCGTACTTGGTCGCCTCGTACGCGCCGGTCGGCGTGGCTCCCTTGTACTGGCGCAGCTCGACCAGCCGGTCCTCGGCGTCGCCGATGCTGGTGGTGGCCGTGCCTCCGGGCGGGGGTGTCACGTCGATCCGGTCGCCCTTGTGGGTGGCCGAGGCGCGCCATTTCTCCACGCCCTTGGCCAGCAGCACCTGGGCGCTCAGCTCGCCGGTCCCGTCGTAGACCGAGGCGAACTGGCTCGGGACGTCGGTGTCTCTCACCCCGAGCAGGTCGGTGCCCGGCACGCCGGTGCTGAAGTAGCCGCTGTTGGCCTTGGCCACCTCGCCGAAGGAGTTGTAGAAGGTGTCGGTGATCGTGCGCCCGTCGCGCAGCGCCGGATCCTGCGTCTGGTCGTCGCGCGGTGCGGGCTCCTGCGTCTGGCGGGAGCGCAGCAGGCCGTCGTACAGCTCGTGGCTGGTGGTGTAGGCGCCGTCCGCCCCCAGGGTCTTGGTGGTGACGACGCTGGGACCGTCGTCGCGGGTCAGGTACGAGTACTCCGTGCTGGGCGACTGACCGGCCGCCTTGCTGCGATCGCTCTGCCACACCTTGACCAGGCGGCCGAGCGCGTCGTGCTCCATGTCGGTGCGCCGGTTGCCGGCGTCGATCTCGGCCACGGGCTCGCCCCAGGCCGGCTCGACGAACGTGCGCTCCTCGTGGCCGAGGGGGTTGGTCTCCTTGACCTCGGTCACCGGGGCGCCGGACGCCGGCGTGTAGGTGGTGGTGACCTTCGTGCCGACCGAGTCGGTCTCGCTGGTCATCCGCCCGTACGCGTCGTACGTGCGGACGGCGTCGTTGACGGTCGCGCCGTCTCCGGAGACGACCTCCTGGACGGTGGTGACGTCGCCCTTGACCGGCGCCTGCCCGTAGGCCCGGCCGTCGTAGTGCACCCGCTCGTCGGAGAGCACGTCATCGGCGGCCAGCGTGGCCACGCCGGTGCCGCATCCGGTGGCGACCTTGTGGATCCTGCTGGTGTAGTCGAGCAGCCAGTTCGCCGCGTCACGGGCGTAGCTGTAGCGCGTGCACTGGTCGTCGGCGGTGGTCGCCAGGTCGCCCTTGTCGTCGACCTGGGTGAGCAGGCCGTACTGGTCGAAGGCCCGATCCTCCCCGGTGCGCCGCCACGCGCCGCCGGTCAGCGCGGTGCGGGTGACCATGGACTTGGCCTGGACGATGTGCGCGGCCTTGGTGACGCCGCCCTGGGTGGACTCGGCGGTCTTGAGCGACCACGGCTCCTCGGTCGTCGCGGTCACGATCGCGCCGCCGTCGCCGTCGTAGAGGATCTCCTCCCGTTCGAAGCCGCTCAGCTGGTCGTGGTCGTCGAGCTTGCGGCCTTCGCTGTCCTCGACCTGCGCGCTGCGCTTGGTGCCGTCGGCCAGGCGGTCGCCGTTCATGCCCCGGAAGTACCTGAACTCCGTGAGCTGTCGCCTGCCGTCCTGCCCGTCGCCCTCGCGGACCCGGACCCGGCCGAAGCCGCGCCAGTCCGCCCAGGTGCGGTGCTCGGGCTTGACCAGGATGTTGTCCGCGTAGTGCCAGGCTGCGCCGTCGAGATACTCGTAGTCGGTGACCACCGTCGGCGACCCGGCTACCCGGTCGATCTCCAGCGTCTGGGCCACCACGTACTTGTGGAACCAGTCCGTGACCTCGGGCTCGTCCGCCGGCGCCCACCGCTGCGGGAAGCAGCGCCGCGTGTTGCGGTCGGCGGCCGGCACGGCGCCCGGCTGGCACTCGGCGGGAGCGTAGTTGACCCGGAGCTGCCCGCCGCTCTCGTTGTTCACCGCCTGGACCCGCCACTTGATCAGCGGCGCGCGGCCCTCGTCCGAGTCGACCCGGTTGGGCAGCTGAACCCCGGCGAACGTGATGGCGGGCAGCGAGATGGTGCCGCCCACGTGGCCGGTCTGCTGGATGGACGCCAGCCACAGCGAGGGGCTGAGACCGTCACCCGTCGCGGGGAACGAGTGCGTCAGCGTCCACGAGTCCACCGCGTAGTGCTGGCCGGAGGCGTTGAGCACCTGGGTGGTGACCTTGGCCAGCCGCTTGCGGGTGAAGAACGTCGGCGACAGCCGGTCGGTGCACTTGTCCCCGGAGTTGCAGATCTGGTCGAAGGGGACGTCCGGCCAGTGGCTCGCGGTTTCCTTCTTGAGCTGGTCGGCCGCGCAGGTGACGGCGCCGCTCGGGACGCACCGCTCGGCCGTGTCGAACAGGACACGGGCGGCGGGTGACCTGGTGAACAGCTCACCCTGCAGGTAGCCGTAGTCGATCCGGGTCAGGTAGCCGCCGCGGACGTACACGGTGCCCTGCGCGGGCTTCATGTCGCGGCCGTAGTAGTTGGACTCGGTCGCGTACCAGTAGCTGGTGGCGTTGCCGTGGGGGTCGACCGCGAGGTCGAGGTTCCACCGGTAGGCCTGCTGGCACCAGGCGGCGGTCCGGTCGCTCTTGTAGCAGGGCTCGCCGCTGTTGTTGCCGAACACCGGCACCGTCCAGACCGACTTGGTCTCCGGCTTGCCGGTGGCCCAGCCGGGCAGGCGGTTGAGCCCGAAGGTGTACTGGATGCCCTGCTCGTCGGTGACCCGCCAGTACTCGCCGTCGTTGTCGCCGTTGACGGCTCCCTTGAGGTACTCGACCCGGGTGCCGTCGTCACGCTTGGGCCGCCACTGCTTGGTCGTGGCGTCCTTGACCAGTTCGACGGCCGAGTTGCCGAGGGCCAGGGTCGCGTTCTCCTGGTCCCAGCACAGGTCGCCGGTCTTCTTGCCGTCGAGCATGCACGACTTGTAGCGACGCTCGATGTAGCCGCCGGGGCTCAGCTCGAAGCCCTCTCCGGCCCAGGACGACTGGTTGTTGGTGGACGCGGTACGGCCGTCCACACTCTGGGCGGAGTAGGCGAGCGACATCTCCGGCTCGTCGTCACCCAGCGCGGGCGGCGAGCGCAGGCCGTACGACCAGCTGAAGTCGCCCGACTGGGTGCCGACGCTCCAGTCGGCCGAAGGGCTGAGCGAGGTGGCCGCGTGGTCTCCGGACGGCCCCGAGGGTGCGGCGGCCAGCGCGTACAGCGCGGGCAGCTCGACGTCGGCGGTCAGCGTGCCCGCCTTCGCGTCGTTCTCACCGGGCACCGGCACGGGCAGCGGGCAGGAGGTCCCGGGGGCCGCCGTGGCGGCGTTCAGGGCGCACTCGTCGAGCCGCACCAGCCGGAGTCTCGCGCCGTAGTCGCCGCCGAAGGCGTGCCGGAAGCCGGAGTAGTCGATCTCCACTCGGGTCCTGCCGCTGGTGGCCGCGATCCCCTGGCCGGGGGTCAGCCGCAGGGCGAGGCCGAGCCGGCCCGTCGGCGCGGCGTCGAGCAGCTCGACGCGGACCCGCTCGGGCGCGGAAGTCGCGGCCGGCGCCTTCGCCGACTCCTCGGCCGATGCCTCAGCCGACCCCTCCGCCGGCTTCTCCGCCGAAGCCTTCGGCGCGGCGACGCGGACCGGGAAGCCGGCCGCCAGGGTACGGGCGCCGTCGGCCGTCGAGAGCTCGACCGTCTGCGGCTTCGGCCAGCCGACGCCCGGTGGAGCCTTCCACGCCTGTTCCCGGGCCGGATCCGCCTCCCGGGGCAGCACCGGGACCGGCTTGCCGCGGACCGGCGTCTCCTTCCGCACGGCGGGAGCGGCGGCCGGCGCGGCGCTCGCGGGCACAGTGGGTGCCAGCGGGAGTACGACGACGACCGCCAGGAGCGTGGCCAGCCGCCGGGGCCACGGCGACTGGCGCAGCGGCTGCTCCTGAAAACGATTCCAGTGGGATTCCGGCAGGTCTAACTCGGTCGGCACATCCATGCGAACCTCACCCGATCAGTGGAAGGGGTTACTGGGCTGCTAACTGGGAGATCTGACCGGCGCTGAGCACGCCGTCGTACACGCGGACGTCGTCAACGGTCCCCGGCCAGTGACCGGTGAAGGCACCCGCGCTCTTGAACCGGCCCACCTGCAACGGGCCGGCCGCGTTCCACACACTCACGTGGCCGGTGACGGCGGACAGCCGGCCGTTGACGTACACGCGCAGCTCGCCCGCCAGCGAGTCGTAGACCCCGGCGACATGGGTCCACTCCAGCGGCGCGGGGACCGCGTCGGACCGTGCGCGCACCAGCGCGGCGGTGTCGGTGTCGGCGGCGGCCATGCCGAGAACCCAGCGCCTCTGCTCCTTGTCGTAGCCGAGCCGGAGACCGCTGGCCCGGGCGCCCGCCTGGGAGACGGCGGCGGCGTCGCCGGTGGGCAGGTAGTCGAGCTGTGTCCACACGGCCACGGTGAACCCGGCGGCGGTGTTGACCGCCGGTGCGGCGGTCTGCGCGTGGCCGCCCACGCCGTCGAGGGCCAGCGCGCCGTCCAGCCAGCCGTCGGTCCAGGTGGCGCCGCCGCCCACCGTCGCCGCCGACGCCCGGCCGGAGGAGTCGGCGGCGGTGACGCCGGTGTCCTCGTCCAGCTTCCAGTGCCCGACCAGCGTCGCGGCGCTGTTCACCAGGTCCGCGACCTCGTCGCCGAACATCGCCCGGCCGTAGGCGCGGACCTCGTCCACGTCACCGGGCCAGAGTTCGGCGCCCGCTCCCGCGGCCAGGCCCCGGCCGATGGTCAGGGGACCGGTCGCCTCCCAGGGCCGGCTGAACGGGACCGACGACTCCAGGCGGCCGTTGACGTACAGCGACAACTCCCCCGCGGCCGTGTCGTGGACCCCGGTGAGGTGGGTCCACTCGCCGAGCCTCGGCGCGGCCCGCGACAGCGCGCGCACGCTCGCCGCCCCGTCCACGTCCGCGACGGTACGGCTCAGCGCCCAGCGGTCGTCGGCCTTGGAGTACTGCAGGGCCAGGCCACCGGTCCGCCCGCCGTCCTGGCCGACGGCGGTCGCGGTGGCGCCCGTGCCGGTCAGCCGCACCCAGGCGGCGACCGTGAAGTTGCGCTGGGTGGACACGACCGGGCCGGAGGTTTGCGCGTGGCCGCCGTCGAGCCGCAGGCCCAGGCCGGTCCTGCCGGTCGTCCACGTGGCCGGGCCGGACAGGACGGCGCCGTGCGCCCCCGTGCGGTCGGCGGCCACGAGACCCTGCCCCTCGTCCAGCGTCCAGTGCCCGGCGGGACCCGCGCCGGCGTTGACGTTGAACAGGTAGGTGTTGATCGGGCCCAGCTGCCCCGCGTGGTCCTTGCTGCGTACCGACAGCACGTTGGGGCCGTCGTGGCGCGGAGTGAGCCGGATCGTCGCCGACCCGTCCGGCCCGGCCGCGACCTCGGTCTTCGGCGCGACGTCCAGCCCGTAGAGATATCCGGTGACGTCGGTGACGCCGTTGGGGGTGAAGGTGAAGGTGCCGGCCAGGCCCAGGCCGTCGTTCCAGACGCCCTCGGCGTACTCCGGCGAGGTCACGCCCGGCTCGCTGCCAGGGGCGGAGGCGTCCACGGTCGCCTCGCACCAGGGGCTCCACGCGCTGTCGGCCTTGCCGTCCTCGGCGCGGACCCGCCAGCGGATCAGCGCACCGTCGGCGAAGGCGCCCGCCGGGACGACCGCGTAGAAGGCGCTGCCCGTCCCCTGCGCCGCCGTGAGGCGCTCTCCCACCTTCGTGCCGGCGGCGTCCCACCACTCGAACCGGCCCATGACCGAGTTGTCGGCGTCACGGAGCTTGGCCCACAGCTTCGGCACGGTACTGCTGATCACCGGCCGCCCGTCGCCCGTGACGCAGCCGCCTCCCGGGTCGGACCAGGCGTCGGCGGCGACGGGCGCGTCGGGCGGCGAGTTGTACTCGATCACCAGGCTGGGATTGTTCTTGAACTTCTTCCAGCCGTAGTTGTCCGACTCGTTCGAGGCCCGCAGCCCGATGGTGATGTTGGGCCAGCCCTTCGCCGCGGCGTCGGCCGCCTGGGAGGTGACGTCGAACTCCACCCCGCCGGCCGGGCAGGCGCTGCCCCAGCCCTTGGCCGCGCTCACCGTCGAGAGCTTCTTGACCCAGGTCGGCTGCTTGTTCCAGGTGGTGCTCTTGCTGATCGTGTTGGTCGACCAGGCCTCGACCGGCTTCTTGGTGCACGAGTAGGACCACGTCTCGTACGTCCGCAGCGTCGCCTTGATGATCTGCTTGCCGTGGATGGCCGATCCGGTGTTCATCTGGAAGAAGGACCGGTTGGTCTGCCCGGAGACGTGTCCGGCTCGGGCGACGTCGTTGGCGTTGAGGAAGTTGGAGGTGGGGTTGTTGCTCCACACTGACGTCCACGCGCCACGGGCCGCCGAGAAGAACGGGTCCAGGTAGACGGGATAGCGGGTCTTCGGATCCTCCATCATGCCCCGGTGCGGCCTGAGCACCATCCGCCTGCCGTCGAGTTCGACGTCCATCACCTCGTGCCGGGCGTCCGAGGGCGGCCCCGTCTCGGTGACCGACGTGCGCGCGGTGGCGGTCGTGCCCGAGGAGTCCCACATCATCGGCGGCGACGCGGTGAAGATCGTGCCACCGTTCGCGTCGACGGCCTCGAGGTTGCCGCCGTCGGTGGACTTCATGTTCAGCCCGCTGGTCGAGAGCGGGAAGCTCACCTCGGCCAGGGCCTCGCCGCGGGCCGCCTCCCGTGACTTGACCACCAGGACGTGGGAGAACCCGTCGACGTCGGCGCGCACCCGCAGGTCCACTCCCGGAAACACCTCGGGGTAGGTCGCGGTGTCGCCGTTCAGTGACGGTTTCGGCAGCCCGCCCCGCCAGCCGAGCTCCAGCGCCTTGCCGCCGCGTGCCATCCGGGCCAGCGGCGCGCTCCCGCCGCCTGAGAAGGTCAGGTCGACCGCCGTCGCGACAGGCGCGACCGAGCCGTCGGGCAGCAGCCGGAGCGTCGGGTCAACGGCCACCCAGCGGCCCGCCTGGCGCACCCGCACGGGCCGGGCGTGCTGCTCCAGCACCATGGTGCCGTCCGGGCCGGCGAAGACCTGGCGCGTCTCGCCGCGCATCGCCTCGATCTCGACCCGCTGCCCGGTCCTGCGGGCCCGGGTGAGGGCGGACTCCTCGGGGGACGGGCTGTCGCCCCGCCGACCGGCGGTGTCGTGTGGTCCCGTGTCTGCGGCGGCGGCGCCCGGACGATCGCCGGGCGCCGCCGCTAACGCGCACGCCAGCACCACGGCCATCAGTCCGCGAACGACCCGCATGCGCCACACACCCCTGCCGAGCTCGGGATGCCGTACGGGTCAGCGACCGCTCCGGCGTCTCCACGATCTTCACTTGACACTCGGATTGTGACTGCGGCAAAGCCATCCGTCCATATCCGAATGGCAGATTTCATCAGGAATGGGGTCAGTCTGGAAGAAATTGCCGGCGGTCCGCGTACCGGTCAGGAGAAGATTTCCACCCGCCGGCTCAGACCTCGGTCGGCAGTGGGTACGCGGCCGGGTTGACCCGCTTGACGATCTCGTTCAGGACCACGCGCACGGACGGCTCCCCCACCCACAGATGCTTGGCCCCGTCGACCCCGATGACCTCCGCCTGCGGCACCCGCGCGAACCGCTGCCGGGCCTCCTCGGGCCGCAGGTAGTCGTCGAACTCCGGCACCAGCGCGACCAGCGGCCGGCCGAAGCGGGCCCAGGCGTCGAGGTCGTCGTCGGTGGCGCGATGCAACGGCGGCGACAGCAGGATGGCCCCCTGCACCACCGGGTCGTGCGCCCACTTCAGGGCCAGCTCGGTGCCGAAGGACCAGCCCACCACCCAGATGTGCGGCAGATCGTGGAACTCGGCGTACTCCAGGGCGGCCGCCACGTCGAAGCGCTCGCCCTCCCCCTTGTCGAACGCGCCCTGCGACGTGCCCCGGTCGGACGACGTGCCCCGGGTGTTGAAGCGGAGCACCGCCAGGTCCGCGAGCGCGGGCAGCCGGTTGGCGGCCTTCTTGTAGACGTGGCTGTCCATGAAGCCGCCGTGGGTGGGCAGCGGATGCAGGGTGACCAGGGTGGCCACCGGCGGCCGGTCGAGGGGACGAGCCAGCTCGCCGACCAGGGTCAGGCCGTCGCCGGTGTGCAGCTCGATCGGCTCGCGCCGGGAGGGCAGCTCCGTCGCCGCGCGAATCTCCACGGGGGTCCTTTCGGTCGTCAGTAACGGCTGCGGCCGGGGCCGCGGTCAAGTCTCTTGCGCCAGCAGGCCCCGTGCCAGTGGCGTCGCTCCTCGTCGCCGCCGGGCCAGTCGGGCCAGCAGACCAGATGCGGCTGGCCGGCCGTGATCTCCTGGTCACAACCGGGACACCGGTAGCTCTTGCCCGAGGCCGAGCCCGTAAGCATGCGCACCTTCCAGTCGCCGTCCGGCCATTGCTCGACCTGGTCGGTGCTCCGGGAGAAGGCGACAGGGCGGGAGGGCTCCCTGCGACGGGCGCGACGAGGGCTCATGGCCGAGGCAAGGCCGTCATGCCGGCCGTGACCAGGTGGTCGAGCAACGGGGCCGGAGCGTAGGCGGGCTCGCGGTGTTCGGCGTAGAGCGCGCGCAGCCCGTCGCGGACCCGGGCCAGGCCCAGCGACTCGAGCATCTCGAACGGCCCGGCCGGGTAGCCGCAGCCGAGGCGCATGGCGGCGTCGATGTCCGCGATCGAGGCATAGCCCGAGTCGTACATCCGGACCGCGTCGTTCAGGTAGGGGTAGAGCAGCGCGTCGACGACGAATCCGGCCCGGTCCTTGCACGGCACCGGGGTGCGGCCGATGGCCGTCATCAGGCCGGCGGCGGCGCGGGCGGCCTCGGGCGAGGTGAGCACCGTAGCGGCCAGCTCGGCCACCCGGTCGCCGACGAGGTGAACGCCCACCAGCGAGGAGGGGCGGCGCAGGCGTACGGCGTGCTCGACCACCGGCCGGTCGGAGAACCGGAGCAGCACGTCGGGATCGTCCGACCCGGCGAACCCCGCCTTGGTCAGCGCCTCGGCGATCGAGGAGGGGTCGTCGCCGGCGACGCCGAAGGTGACACCGGCGACCTGCTCCGGCTCGCGCGGCGCGGTCTCGTCGCCGTGGAAGCCGCGGCCGGTCTTGCGGCCGAGCAACCCGGCGGTGACCAGCTCGCGCAGCACCGGCGCCGGCGCGTGGCGGCGGTCGCGGGTCTCGTCGAACAGCACACCCATGATCTCGTAGGCGGTGTCCAGCCCGATCAGGTCGAGCAGCGCGAACGGCCCCATGGGCAGGCCCACGCCGAGTCTCATGGCCGCGTCGATCTCGTCGCGCCCGGCCAGGCCCAGGTCGAGCAGCACCGCGGCCTGGTTGAGGTAGGGCAGGAGCAGCCGGTTGACCACGAACCCGGCCCGGTCGCCCACCGTCACCGGCGTCTTGCCGAGCCGTACGGACAGCTCGGTGATGCCGGCGACCACCGAGGGCTCGGTCACCACGGTGCCCACGACCTCGACCAGCCTCATCACGGGCGCCGGGTTGAAGAAGTGCAGGCCGATCACCCGGCCGGGCCGCCCCGTCGCGGCGGCGACGGCGGTGACCGACAGCGAGGAGGTGTTGGTGGCCAGCACGGTCTCCGGCTTGCAGATGCGGTCGAGGTCCTCCAGCAGCGACACCTTGTAGTCGAGGATCTCGGGGATCGCCTCCACCACGAGGTCGGCGTCGCGCAGGTCGTCGCGCGAGGTGGTGAGCGTGATGCGGCCGAGGATCTCGTCGCGCTCGCCGCCGGTCAGCTTGCCCCGGTCGACCGCGCGGCCGGTGGAGCGTTCGAGGTGGCCGCGCCCCCTGGCCAGCGCCTCAGGATCGGCCTCCACGCCGATCACCCGCAAGCCCGCCCGCGCGAAGACCTCCGCGATGCCGGCGCCCATCGTGCCGAGCCCGACCACTCCCACCATTTCAAACACCATGTGTCCAGTTTTCCAGAGCCGGTAGGGTGGACCGTCATGCGGTTGGTCATTGCGCGATGCAGCGTGGATTACATCGGACGGCTCACGGCACATCTGCCGATGGCGCCAAGGCTGGTCCTCATCAAGGCCGACGGCAGCGTGTCGATCCACGCCGACGACCGCGCCTTCAAACCGCTCAACTGGATGAACCCTCCATGCAAGCTCAAGGAGGACGGCGAGACCTGGACGGTCACCCACGGAAAGACGGGCGAGAAGCTCGTGCTGACCATGGACGAGATCCTGCACGACTCCAGCCACGAGCTGGGGGTCGACCCCGGCCTGATCAAGGACGGCGTCGAGGCCCACCTGCAGGAGCTGCTGGCCGAGCACATCACCACGCTCGGTCCCGGCTACTCCCTGATCCGCCGCGAGTTCATGACGGCGATCGGCCCGGTCGACATCCTGTGCCGCGACGCGGGCGGCGCTACCGTGGCGGTCGAGATCAAGCGGCGCGGTGAGATCGATGGGGTCGAGCAGCTCACCCGCTATCTGGAGCTGCTCAACCGCGATCCGCTGCTCTCCCCGGTGCGCGGGGTGTTCGCCGCCCAGGAGATCAAGCCCCAGGCCCGGGTGCTCGCCGCCGACCGCGGCATCGACTGCGTCACCCTCGACTACGCCGCGCTGCGCGGCATCGAGCCGGAGAACCCCACCCTCTTCTGACCTTCCAGTCCGTACGGCCAGCCCTGCCCGATATTCCAACATTGACAGGTCTTGCGTAGAAGTTCTACGTTCGACCTATCAAGATTGGAGTGTTGCCATGAGCACCCCCTACTACCTGAGCGACAACCTGGCTCCCGTCCCCGACGAGACCGACGCCCACGACCTGCCCGTCACCGGCGCCCTCCCGCCCGAGCTGGCCGGCCGCTACTTCCGCAACGGTCCCAACCCGAGGCCGGGCGAGGACCCGGGCCACTGGTTCGCCGGGCACGGCATGATCCACGGGGTCCGGCTCAACGAGGGCCGCGCCGAGTGGTACCGCAACCGCTGGATCCGCACCAAGAAGTTCACCGACAACGCCCCGTTCCTCGGCGACCAGGGTCTCGACCTGGCGGCCGTCACGGCCAACACCCACGTCATCAGGCATGGCGAGCGCATCCTCGCCATGGTCGAGAACGGCCTGCCGTACGAGGTGACGCCGGAGCTCGCCACGGTGGGCCCGTGCGACTTCGGCGGGCGGCTGACCACGGCCATGACCGCGCACCCCAAGCAGGATCCGGTCACCGGTGAGCTGCACTTCTTCGGCTACGGCTTCTTCCCGCCCTTCGTCACCTACCATCGCGTGTCCGCCGACGGCGAGCTGGTGGAGAGCCGGGAGATCGAGGTCGCCGAGTCGACGATGATGCACGACTTCGCGGTCACCGAGCACTACCTGATCTGGCTGGACCTGCCCGTGGTCTTCGACCTCCAGCGCGGCGCGATGCCCTACGGCTGGCGCGAGTCCTACGGCGCGCGCATCGGCGTGACGCCCAAGGCGGGCGGGCCGACGCGCTGGTTCGAGATCGACCCGTGCTACGTCTTCCACGTCGGCAACGCATGGGAGGACGCGGAGGGGCGGATCGTGCTGAACGCCGCCCGCTACGCCGGCGACGTCTTCAGCTCGCTGTGGGATCGCATCAGCGGCACGCCGGACCCCGCCGGGCAGGCGGCCACCATGTTCGGCAGCGTGCTGCACCGCTGGACGCTCGACCCGGCGACGGGCAAGGTCGTGGACGAGTCGCTGGACGACCAGCCGGTCGAGTTCCCCACGTTCAACGACGGCCTGCTGGGCCGCACCAGCCGCTACCTCTACATGGTGGGCGACCAGGCGGTGGTCAAGTACGACCAGCGTTCCGGCGCTCGCCGCGTGCACCCGACCGGCGGCCACACGGGCGAGGCGGTCTTCGCGCCGGCGCCCGGGGCCGAGGGCGAGGACGACGGCTGGCTCCTGTCCGTGGTCACCGCCGGCGACGCCTCCAAGCTGCTGGTGCTCGACGCGAGCGACCTGTCGGAGGTGGCCTCGGTGCTGCTGCCGCGCCGCGTCCCGGCCGGCTTCCACGGATCGTGGTTCGAGGACCCGACCGCCCACTAGTAAGCGTCGGCTTACAGGTCTATCGTGACGCCATGACGACGCTGACCTTCGACTCACTCAATCCGGCGACCGGCGAGATCGTCGGCAGCCACCCGAAGCAGACGGCCGACGCGGTGCACGAGGCGGTCGGCCGGGCCGAGCACGCCGCCACCTGGTGGTCGGGGCTGTCCCCGGCCGAGCGCAGGCGGCGGCTGCTCGACTACAAGGCGATCATCGCCCAGCACATCAGGGAGCTGGCCGCCCTGGTGCACAAGGAGACGGGCAAGCCGGTGGGCGACGCCACGCTCGAGATCGTGCTGGCGATCACGCACCTCGACTGGGCTGCCCGCAACGCGCAGAAGGTCCTGGGCCGGCGCAAGGTGTCGACCGGCATGATCGGGCTCAACCTGTCGGCCACGCTCGAATACCTCCCGCTGGGCGTCGTCGGTGTGATCGGGCCGTGGAACTATCCCGTCTTCACGCCGATGGGCTCGATCGCCTACGCGCTCGCCGCGGGCAACGCGGTCGTGTTCAAGCCGTCCGAGCTCACGCCCGGGGTCGGCGTACGGCTGGCGGAGCTGTTCGACGAGGCGGTGCCGGAGCAGCCGGTGTTCCAGACGGTGACCGGGCTCGGTGAGACGGGCGCGGCCCTCGCCGCCGATCCCCGCGTCAAGAAGGTGGCGTTCACCGGGTCTACCGCGACGGCCAAGCGGGTGATGGCGGCCTGCGCGGAGAACCTCACCCCGATCGTGGCCGAGTGCGGCGGCAAGGACGCGTTCATCGTCGACGCCGACGCCGATCTGCGGGCCGCCGCCGACGCCTGCCTGTGGGGCGCGTTGTCCAACGCCGGGCAGACCTGTGTGGGCGTGGAGCGGGTCTACGTGGTCGACGCGGTCTACGACGGCTTCATGCGCGAGCTGTCGGACCGGGCCGCCACGATCAAGGCCGGCGACCAGTACGGGCCCATCACCATGCCGGGGCAACTGGACATCATCAAGCGGCACATCGACGACGCCACCAAGTCCGGAAAAATCGTGACTGGTGGCCCCGACTCGGTCCGGCCACCGTACGTCGACCCGGTGATCGTCGAGGACGTGCCCGAGGACTCCCCCGCAGTGCGCGAGGAGACGTTCGGCCCGACCATCACCGTGCGCCGCACCCGCGACGCCCAGGAGGCGCTGGAGCTGGCCAACGCCTCGGCCTACGGGCTGGCGGGCACCATCTTCTCCCGCAACACGCGCCGGGCGATGGAACTGGCCCGGATGATGCGATCGGGGATGACGGCCGTCAACTCGGTCATCTCGTTCGCCGGAGTGCCCTCACTGCCGTTCGGCGGCGTCGGCGACTCGGGCTTCGGGCGCATTCACGGAGCGGACGGTCTCAGGGAGTTCGCCAGGCCCAAGGCCATCTCCCGTCAGCGCTTCGCGATGCCGGGAATGAATCTCACTTCGTTCGCCCGGGGGGCCGACGAGATTGAGCGACTGATCAGCCTTATCACCTTCTTGCATGGACGACGCAAGAGATAAACTGTACGCCCTTTCCCAAAACGGATCATCCGTCCATAATTGTGTGCTCTGGGGGCCACGATCATGTTGGACGGGTGGAATGTGAACCGGTCTTACCGGGGAATGTCGGCTGAGCAAAGGCTGGCGGACAGACGGGAGCGGCTGATGACAGCCGCCTACACGCTATACGCGAAGCCAGGTTTCGCGGCTACGACGATCGAAAGGTTGTGCTCCGAGGCGCGGATCTCCAACCGCGCCTTCTACGAATGTTTCGGCGGCCGGGAGGAACTCCTTCAGGCACTGCACGAGCGGTGCGTCGAGGAAAGTCTCTCCGTGGTGGCCAAGGCATTGGAGGAGGCGCCCGGCACCCTGGCCGGGCGCGTCGAAGCGGGCATCCGAGCCTATATCGGATTCACGACGGCCGACTGGCGTCGCGCCCGCATCATGCACCTGGAGGTGCGCAGGTCCGGTGACGTCCTGGCGCACTCCAGACAGCGTGCGATCAAGTCCTTCGCCCAACTCGTGCAGGACGCCTCAGCCGATTTCCCATCCGCAGGCACGGTGAACCCACGGCTGGTAGCTCTCGGGGCAATTGGGGCACTTCAGGAGTTGCTCATCGAATGGATACTGTCGGACGATCCGCCGGAGATCGAGGATCTGGTCGGCGTGGCCGTGCACATCTTCGGGCGGTCGCTCGGGCAATCGTGAGACGGCGATCACTCATGGTGATTTTTGAGGGAATGACATGACGAAAATCCGCCCGCTATCCACATATCGGGCGGATTTTTCAGCACAACCGCTGTAACGGCTGCCGTTCCCGCGCAATCGGATCGCGTTCGGGAAAGGAGATTGACCACCCGCGGACACGCGAGAGCGGGCAACGGCTGATCGCTGCCCGCTCCGATATGGCGCGGTCTCCGGCGGGCTCTGGAGCCCGCCGGCATCCCGTCAGGCCACCGCGGCCGCGGACGCCTCGACGTGCAGGATCCGATTCAGCCGGGTCACCGCGAGCACCCGCATGATCCGCGGTGGCACCCCCCGAAGTACGAGACGGCGTTGCACGCTGAGCGCGCGCCGATGCGTGCCTACGAGAACCCCCAGCCCGGTGGCATCGATCATCTCCAGCTCGGAGACGTCGAGGATCAGGTCGCCCGCGCCGCGGTCGACCGCGTCGTGCAGGTGGGACCGCACGCCGGCCGACGTGCCGGCGTCGAGCCGAGCACCGATCCGCACCACCTGGGCCTTCGGATTGCCCCGGACCCGCATGCCACCTCCTCAGTCACCCCGCGTCCAGATTCACGCGGCGTAGCCATACCCTGTCACAGGGTGCTGGCAAGGGTCGTCTCCGACACTTTCCCCCTACCCACGAATCGGGAGCGACACGACCGCGCTCAACGTGAACTCCCCGTCGCCCGTCGGCCGGGCGGTCAGTTCCCCGCCTACGGCGGCGAGGCGCTCGCCCATGCCGCTCAACCCGCTGCCCAGCTCGTCGACCTGGTACCGGACCACTCCGTCGTTGCGCACCCGGAGCTCCGCCCGCTCAGCGGTGAAACTCAGCGTGATGTCACAGAAGGTGGCCGAGCTGTGCTTCAGCACGTTCGTCACCGCCTCGCGCACGGCATAGGCGAACACCGGGGCCACACCGTCGGGCAGCTCGCGATAGGGCAGGTGGAGCTCGCAGCGGACACCCGCCGCCTCCAGCACGCTCTTCACGCTGTCCAGCTCGGCGGGCAGATCGAGCTCGCGGTAGCCACGCACCGCCTGTCTCAGCTCGCGCAGCGCCTTCCTGGTCAGCGTGTGGACCTCGGCCATCTCGGTCCTGGCAGGGCTCTCGTCGGCGCCGGACAGGCGCACGGCCAGCCCGGACTTGACCGCGATGAGGGACAGCTGATGACCCACGAGATCGTGCAGATCCCGGGCGAAGCGCAGTCGTTCCTCGGTCACGGCCAGCCGGGCGTGGGCCTCCTTGCCCTCGTGCGCCTGCCTGGCCAGCTCATAGATCCAGATCCACAGCCGGTTGGACGCCGGGAAGCTCACGGCCATCACCGCGTAGGCGATGACGGCGACGATGTTCGCGCCCACGTCACCGGCCTCCAGAGTCGTCAGGCTCCGGTCGGCCGCGGCATTCGCCACGCCCACCAGGACCGCCACGGCGAACGTCGCCGCCGACAGCGCGACAGCCCGTCGGCCGCTGATCCCCACCGTCGCGACCGAGAGCCAGACCATCAGCGTGAAGCCCCAGCCGAACGGATTGCCCCCGCCCACGACCGTCGCGAACAGGGCCAGCGCCCCGGCCACCATGATCTGCCTGGAGGCGTACCGGGAGTCGAGCAACGCGTCCACGATGCGCAGGTAGAGCCGGGAGAAGCAGACAGTGGCGACCAGGGCGGGCGCGACGCGCAGCCACTGCGCCGTGCCCATGGCGACCTCGGTGAGGAGAGCCAGAGCGAGGCAGAGCCACATCATCCCCAGCAACGAGAGCAGCACCCACTTGCTGAGCAGGCGCGCCCGCTTGATCGCGTCCATCCAGAGCGCTTCCGTCTACTTGCCGCGCAGGACGTCGCCGAGCCTGACCCTGGCGCCGGTGCGCAGCACGGCCCGCTCGTACACCTTCGCGGCGACCGAGAGCACCGCCAGCACGGCCAGCACCATGAGCGCCATCGACAGGCCGACCTGCCAGATCGGCACCTCGGCGGCGGCCATCCGCACCGGCATCACCATCGAGGAGAACGGCGGGACCATCGCCATGACGCTGGCCAGCGTGCTGGTCGGCTCGGTGGTGGCGTAGAAGGCGACGAAGTAGGCCGCCATGATCAGCATCGTCAGCGGGGACATCACGTTGCCGACCTCCTCCTGACGCGAGACCAGCGAGCCCAGCGCGGCCGCCATCGTCGCGAAGAAGGCGTAGCCCAGCACGAACCAGATCAGCACCCCCGCCACGATGCCCGGCATCCCGGGTGGGAAGTCCATCGCGACCCCCGAGACCATCGCGGCGGCGACGCCCACCCCGAGGATCGCCACCAGGTTGATCATCCCGAGCGCGCCCAGGCCGAGGATCTTGCCGCCGAGCAGCTGCCACGGCCGGATCGAGGTGAGCAGGATCTCCACGATCCGGCTGCCCTTCTCCTCCACCACGCCCATGGCCACCGTCATCGTCTGGCCGATGACGAGCATGAAGAGCACGAGGACCAGCACCACGGCGATCCCGGTGCGCGCCGCCTGGTAGCGGGTGTCGGCGCCCACCGACTCCATCTGCAGCGGCGGGATGTTCACGCCCGCGGCGCCCAGCTTCACCTCCCTGTTCGTGCTCTGCAGCAGGATGCCCAGCTCCGAGTCGATCTCGCCGTCGCTGATCACCTTGACGCCGTCGACGAGCACCGCGTCCACGTCGCCGTCCAGCACCGCCCGCTTCGCGGCCGCCTCGTCGGGGAACGCCCGCCACTCGATCTCCGCGTCCGGCAGGGCCGCCTGGAGCGGCAGTTGCTGGGAGTTGACGGTCCCCAGCGTGTAGGAGTCGGGGCCGCCGAAGACCTTCGGCGCGAACGCGGCGGCGCCCACCAGCGCCGCCGTGATGAGCAGGCTGATGATGAACGCCTTGGTCCGGATATGTGTGGCGATCTCCCGTCGCGCCACCAGCAACAACCCGTTCATGCCACGGCCTCCTTGAAGATCTGGGTGAGGGACGGCCGCTCCATGCCGAAGTGCTCGACGTGGCCGGCCTTCGCGGCCCGGCGCAGGATCTCCTGGCCGTCGCCGTCCTGTGCGCGCAGCACGTGCCGGTCGCCGTTGACGGTCACCTCTCCCGGCAGGCCGTCGGCCCAGCCGGGCTGGGGATCGCGCACCACCACGCGAAGCGTGCCGCCCTCGGTGGCCCGCAGTTCCTCGACCGTTCCGGTGGCCACCATCCGGCCGGCGGAGACGATGCCGACCGAGTCGCACAGCCGCTCCACCAGGTCCAGCTGGTGGCTGGAGAAGATCACCGGCACGCCGCCCCTGCACCGCTCCTGCAGCGCCGTGGCCAAGGTGTCGACCGCCAGCGGGTCCAGCCCGGAGAACGGCTCGTCCAGGACGAGCACCTCCGGGTCGTGCACCAGCGCCACCGCGAGCTGCACCCGCTGCTGGTTGCCCAGGGACAGCGACTCGACCGCGTCTCCCTTGCGCTCGCCCAGCCCGAGGCGCTCGATCAGATCAGCGGTGGCCTTGCCCGCCGCCGCCGGGCTCAGCCCGTGCAACCGGCCGAAGTACTCGATCTGCTCGGCCACCCGCATCTTCTGGTAGAGCCCGCGCTCCTCCGGCATGTAGCCGAACCCGCGTCGGTCGGCGTACGACAGCGGCTTGCCCTGCCAGCTCACCGAGCCGGAGTCGGCCTGCAGGACACCCATCACAATGCGCATCGTCGTGGTCTTGCCCGCGCCGTTCGCTCCCACGAAGCCGAACATCTCGCCCGGCCGCACCGCGAACCCGATCCCGTCCAGCGCCACCTTGCCCTCCGGCGCCTCCGGCCCGCCCGCGAAGCGCTTACGCAGCTCGCTGATCTCCAACATCAGGTCATCTCCTTCGTCATGGATACATCGTGGCTTGTACGGCATTCGTCCAGGTAGTCGTTGAAATCATGAGCCAGAGGTGCATCCCGCGTCCGCTCCGGATGACATTTGTCATTACGCTGGGCCCATGACGCGCTCAGACAAGGACAAGCCTGTCGTTCTTTCCCGGATCTACACCCGCACCGGCGATGACGGCACTACCGCGCTGAGTGACATGAGCCGCACCTCCAAGACCGACCCGCGGCTGGCCGCCTATGCCGACGTCGAGGAGGCCAACGCCCACCTCGGCATCGCCCTGTCTCACGGCACGCTGCCCGCCGACCTCGCCGCCGTGCTCGTACGCGTCCAGAACGAGCTGTTCGACCTGGGCGCCGACCTGGCGACGCCGGTGGTGGCGGAGCCGGAGTTCCCGCCCTTGCGCGTGGAGCCGTCCTACGTCGAGTGGCTCGAAGCCCAGTGCGACCGCTTCAACGAGCCGCTCAAGCCGCTGCGCAGCTTCATCCTGCCCGGCGGCGACCCCGCGACGGCCGCGCTGCACCTGGCCAGGGTCACGGTCCGCCGCGCCGAACGTACGACCTGGGCGGCCCTGCAGGCCCACGACGACATGAACCCGCTGACGGCCACCTATCTCAACCGCCTGTCAGACCTGCTCTTCATCCTCTGCCGGGTGGCGCACGCCGGCGACGAGATCCTCTGGAAGCCCGGCGGCACCCGCTGAACGGCACTCTTGGAAACCGGACGGCACCGCTGAACGGTCTTCTGGAAGCCCGGCGGCACCCGCTGAACGGCACTCTTGGAAACCGGACGGCACCGCTGAACGGTCTTCTGGAAGCCCGGCGGCACCCACTGGGCGACCGCCGAGGGGCTCAGGCGACGTCAAGGTAGGCGCTCGGCGGAGCGGACTCAAGCCAGGCGAGGAAGCCCGTCAGGGCGTCGGCGCTCATGGCGAGGGAGATGTCACGCGTCGTGCCGCCGCAGTCGATCGCGTAGAGGCCGTTGTCCAGCACGCGCCGGCCCGAAACGACGAGGCCGCGCCTCGCGATCGCGTGGCGCGGCCTCAGTCGCAGACCCATGAGGGGAATCCAATGAAGCTCCCCGTCGGCATAGCGGGCTACCCCGCTTCGCCAGCCGTTGCCGGCCTGTTGCAGGCGACACGGCACACTGCCCCGCGAACGGGCCAGCGTCAGACCCCGAAGGGCCACCAGGGCGGCGGCCAGCAGCACACAGATCAGAACCGTCGCTACCAAAGCCGCCCCCTAGGCTCGATGAAAATCAGACCTCTTCGCCCGCCGCGCGCAACCGGGCCTTGGCCCGCTTGGCCTCGATCGCCGCGTCGGCGTCCTCCTGGTTGGCCTCGATCGAAGCCTGAGCCCGGTCGAGAGCGTCACGGGCAGCGGCGACGTCGACCTCGGAACCGAGCTCGGCCACCTCGGCGAGCACGGACACCTCGTCGTCGGCCACGGAGATGAACCCCCCGTGCACGGCCGCGACCAGGTCGCCCTCGCCTTCCCGCTTCACGCGCAGCACGCCGCCCTCGACAAGGACGCCGAGCACGGGTGCGTGTTGCGGCATAATACCGATCTCGCCGTCCACGGTCTTGGCAATCACCATGTCGGCCTCGCCCGACCAGATCTCACGCTCGGGTGAGACAACCCCTACGCGTAGCTTCGCCACTTGTGTAGGTTCCTTTCCGATCAGGTGGTGGCGCGACCATGGCCGCACCACCACCGTAGCTCCGGGCTCGCGACGCCCTCTGGCTGGGCGATCTAGCGACGCTCGAGTTCCTTGGCCTTGGCGATGGCCTGGTCGATGCCACCGACCATGAAGAACGCCTGCTCGGGCAGGTGGTCGTACTCGCCCGCGCAGAGGCCCTTGAAGGAGGCGATCGTCTCGTCCAGCGGCACGTTCTCGCCGGGCTGACCGGTGAACGCCTCGGCGGCGTACATCGGGTGGGACAGGAACCGCTCGATCCGGCGCGCGCGCTGGACGGTGACCTTGTCCTCTTCGGAGAGCTCGTCGATGCCGAGAATCGCGATGATGTCCTGGAGCTCGCGGTACTTCTGCAGGATCCGCTTGGTCTCCTGGGCCACCCGGTAGTGCTCCTCGCCGACGATCTGCGGGTCGAGGATCCGGGAGGTGGAGTCGAGCGGGTCCACCGCGGGGTAGATGCCCTTCTCCGAGACCGGCCGCGAGAGCACGGTCTGCGCGTCGAGGTGCGCGAACGCGTTGTGCGGCGCCGGGTCGGTGATGTCGTCGGCGGGCACGTAGATCGCCTGCATCGAGGTGATCGAGTGACCACGCGTCGAGGTGATGCGCTCCTGGAGCACACCCATCTCGTCGGCCAGCGTGGGCTGGTAACCCACGGCGGACGGCATCCGGCCGAGGAGCGTGGACACCTCGGAGCCGGCCTGGGTGAAGCGGAAGATGTTGTCGATGAAGAGCAGCACGTCCTGCTTCTGCACGTCGCGGAAGTACTCCGCCATCGTCAGGGCGGACAGGGCGACCCGCAGACGGGTGCCCGGCGGCTCGTCCATCTGACCGAAGACGAGCGCCGTGTCCTTGAGGACGTCGGCCTCCTCCATCTCCAGCCAGAGGTCGTTGCCCTCACGGGTGCGCTCGCCGACGCCGGCGAACACCGAGGTGCCACCGAAGTTGCGGGCGACTCGACGGATCATCTCCTGGATGAGGACGGTCTTGCCCACACCCGCGCCGCCGAACAGGCCGATCTTGCCGCCCAGTACGTACGGCGTGAGCAGGTCGATGACCTTGATGCCCGTGACGAGCATCTCGGTGCGCGACTCGAGCTGGTCGAAGGCCGGCGACGGCCGGTGGATGCCCCACTTCTCCTCGATCTTGAGGGAAGCGGTGGGAACGTCGAGCGACTCGCCCAGCGTGTTCCACACGTGGCCCTTGACCACGTCACCGACGGGCACCGAGATCGGCGCGCCGGAGTCGGTGACGGCCGCACCGCGGACCAGTCCGTCGGTCGGCTGCATGGAGATGGCCCGGACGAGGTTGTCGCCCAGGTGCTGGGCGACCTCGAGGGTCAGCACCTTGTTGTCCTCGCCGAGCGTCACATCGACGTTCAGCGCGTTGTAGATCTCGGGCATCGCCTCGACGGGGAACTCCACGTCGACGACGGCCCCTGTGACGCGAGCCACGCGGCCGACACCGGCCGCCTGGGTCTCAACAGTCTCAACAGCCTCTGCAGTCATTTCACTCTTTCCCCGCTGCGGCGTCAGCGAGGGCGCTGGCCCCACCGACGATCTCGCTGATTTCCTGGGTGATCTCGGCCTGGCGAGCCTGGTTCATCTGCATGGTGAACACGCGGATCAGCTCGTTGGCGTTGTCCGTGGCGGACTTCATCGCGCGACGGCGGGCGGCCTCCTCGGAAGCCGCCGACTCGAGCAGTGCCGTGAAGATGCGGGACTCCACGTAACGCGGCAGCAGCGACTCCAGCACGTCCGCCGCGGTCGGCTCGAACTCGAAGTACGGCGGGATCGCGTCGCTCTCGGACGCCTCGGTCTCCTCGACCTCCAGCGGCAGGATGCGCTTGACCACGACGTTCTGCGTGAGCATCGAGACGAACTCGGTCGAGACGATGTGGATCTCGTCGATCCCGTTGTCGTCCTTGAACGACTCGATCAGCGTCTCGGCGATCTGCTTGGCGTCGCGGTAGGAGGGCGCCCGGGAGAACCCGACCCACTGCCCGCCCATCTCCCGGTTGCGGAAGGAGTGCCAGGTGACACCCTTGCGCCCGGTGACGAACGGCACCACGGAAAGGCCGCGGCTCTCCAGCAGCCCGCGCAGGGCCTCGGCCTCACGCAGCACGTTGGCGTTGAAGCCGCCGCAGAAGCCGCTGTCGCTGGTGACGACGAGTACGCCCGCCTTGCTCGGGTTCTCCTTCGCCACGGTCAGCGGATGGTCGACGCTGGCCGCGTTGCTGACGACGCCGGTGACGGCGCGAGTGATCTCACGCTCGTACGGCAGCGCCGCCTGCATCCGCATCTGCGCCTTCACGATCCGCGAGGAGGCGATGAGCTCCTGGGCGCGCGTGATCTTGGCCGTCGACTTGACCGACTTGATCCGCCGCCGCAGCAGCCTTAGCTGGGCACCCATGGCCTACTTCTTCTCCGCCGAGCGGACGACCCTGCGGATCTTCTCCTGGCCGACCTCTTCGGCTTCGAGCGGCGCGACCGGCTCGTCCTTGACCAGCAGCTCGCCGGAGGAGGTGGTGAAGCCCTTCTTGAACTCCGTGACGGCGTCCTTGAGGGTGGTCACCGTGTCGTCCGACAGATCGTTGGTCTCGCGGATGCTGTCGAAGACGCCCTTGTGGCTCGCCTGCAGGTAGTCGAGGAACTCCGTCTCGAAGCGGCGGACGTCCTCCACCGGCACCTCGTCGAGCTCGCCGGTGGTGCCGGCCCAGACCGACACGACCTCACGCTCGACCGAGAACGGGGAGTACTGGGCCTGCTTGAGCAGCTCGGTCAGACGCTGACCGCGCTCCAGCTGGGCCTTGGACGCCGCGTCCAGGTCGGAGGCGAAGGCCGCGAAGGCCTCCAGGTCGCGATACTGCGACAGCGACAGGCGCAGCGTGCCCGCGACCTTCCGCATCGCCTTGATCTGCGCCGAGCCACCGACTCGGGAGACCGAGATACCGACGTTGATGGCAGGGCGGATACCGGCGTTGAAGTAGTCGGTCTCCAGGAAGCACTGACCGTCGGTGATGGAGATGACGTTGGTCGGGATGAACGCCGAGACGTCGTTGCCCTTGGTCTCGATGATCGGCAGACCGGTCATCGAGCCGGCACCCATGTCGTCGGAGAGCTTGGCGCAGCGCTCCAGCAGACGGGAGTGGAGGTAGAACACGTCACCCGGGAAGGCCTCACGGCCCGGCGGGCGGCGCAGCAGCAGCGACACGGCGCGGTAGGCGTCGGCCTGCTTGGTCAGGTCGTCGAAGACGATGAGGACGTGCTTGCCCTGGTACATCCAGTGCTGGCCGATGGCCGAACCGGTGTAGGGGGCGATGTACTTGTAACCAGCCGAGTCGGAGGCCGGGGCGGCCACGATCGTGGTGTATTCGAGCGCGCCCGCCTCTTCCAGGCGAGCCCGCACCTGCGCGATCGTCGAGCCCTTCTGGCCGACCGCGACGTAGACGCAGCGCACCTGCTTCTCCGGGTCACCGGAGACCCAGTTGTCGCGCTGGTTGAGGATGGTGTCCACGGCGATCGCGGTCTTGCCGGTGCCACGGTCACCGATGATCAGCTGGCGCTGGCCGCGGCCGATCGGCGTCATGGCGTCGATCGCCTTGATGCCGGTCTGCAGCGGCTGCTTCACCGGCTGGCGCTGGACGACCGAGGGGGCCTGGAGCTCAAGGGCGCGCAGGCCCTCGGACTCGATGGCGCCCTTGCCGTCGAGCGGCTTGCCCAGGGGGTCGACCACACGGCCGAGGAAGGCGTCGCCGACGGGCACGGACAGGACCTCGCCCGTCCGCCGGACCGTCTGGCCCTCCTCGATGTGGCTGAAGTCACCCAGGATGACGACACCGATCTCGCGGGTGTCGAGGTTCAGTGCCAGGCCGCGCGTGCCGTCCTCGAACTCGAGCAGTTCGTTCGCCATCGCCGAGGGAAGGCCGGAGACATGGGCGATGCCGTCGCCACAGTCGACGACGGTCCCGATCTCCTCGCGCGCGGCGCCTTCCGGTTCGTACGCCTGGACGAAGCGCTCAAGCGCGTCCCGGATCTCGTCCGGCCGGATCGTAAGCTCCGCCATCTCTACTCTGTCTCCCTATTCGCCTAGCCGGCCAACCGGCGGCGGACTTCTTCGATTCGTCCCACAATGGTGGTGTCGATGATCTCGTCGCCGATGCGGACCGAGAAGCCACCGAGCACTCGCGGATCCACCTCGACGTTCAGGTGCACGTCACGACCGTAGGAGGACCGCAGCCACGCCGCCAGGCGTAGCTTCTGCTCCTGGGTCAGGTCGACGGCGCTGCGCACCACCGCGACAAGGCGCTGGCGCTGCTGCGCCACCAACTGGCCGACCTCCTGCAGTCCTGTCTCCAGGCTACGTCCTCTGGGGTGCACTGCCAGCTGCGTGATGAGACGCAGGCTGGTCGGCGCGACCTTGCCACCGAGCAGGTCGCGCAGCAGCTGCCGCTTGCCCTCTTCGGGGGCCGCCGCGTCGGTGAGCGCGCGACGGAGGTCGGGGTTGGCGGCGACGACGCGGCCGAAGCGGAAGATCTCGTCCTCGACCTCGTCGAGCGTGCCCTGGCCTTCGGCCTCGGCGGCCGCGGCCACGACTCCGAGCCGCTCCAGCACGTCGGCCAGGTCACCGGCGCGCGACCACCTGGCCGCGACGGCGGCCTCGGTGGTGGCGACGGCGGCCTCGCCGACCTTGCCGTCGAGCAGCGCGCGCACGGTCCGCGCCTTCTGCTCACCGGCCCTGGCCGGGTCGGACAGCGCGCGACGCAGGCCGTGCTCACGGTCGAGCAGATCCGCGATCGCGAACAGCTCGTCGGAGAGCGTGCCGAGGTCGGCACTGCCGGCGACCGCGTTGAAGCGCTCCTCGACCTCTGCCAGCGAGCTTCTGCTCAGGCCTCTCATTAACGCACCGCCTGCGCGCCGGAGCCTTCGAGCTCGTCGAGGAACCGGTCGACGGTGCGACGCTGCCTGACCTCGTCCTCGAGGGACTCACCGACGATGCGGCCGGCCAGGTCGGTCGACAGGCGGCCGATCTCCGTGCGGAGCTGGGCGAACGCCTGCTGACGGTCGGCCTCGATCTGGGCGTGCGCGGCCTCGATGAGGCGCCGGGCCTCTGCCTGCGCCTCCTCGCGGAGCTCCGCCTTGATCTGCGCGGCCTGCTCGCGAGCCGACTCACGAAGACGCGAGGCCTCGTGCCGCGCCTCGGCGAGCTGGTCTCGGTACTGCTGCTGCAGGGCCTGCGCCTCGGCCTGGGCCTCTTCCGCCCTCTTGATGCCGCCCTCGATGGCGTCGGTCCGCTCGGCCAGCGTCTTCTGGATACGCGGGACGAGCATCCTGCCGACGACGAGGACGACGACGAAGAACGCGAAAATACCGACGACGAGCTCGTAGACGTGCGGGATGAGAGGGTTGGCGCCCTCCTCCGCCGCGAGGAGCGTAGCTGCCATAGTCATGGATGCAGCCTTTCGTCAGGGGATTCTTCTGGTCGTCAGATGGCCTGGAAGATGAACGGCGCGACCAGACCGATCAGGGCGAGGGCCTCGGTGAGGACGAAGCCGAGGAGCATGTTCTGCCGGATCAGGCCGTACGCCTCCGGCTGGCGCGCGATGGCCTGCACGCCCTGACCGAAGATGATGCCGACGCCGATGCCGGGGCCGATGGCGGCGAGACCGTAACCGATGGCGGTGACGTTGCCGGAGACCTCAGCGAGAACGCTCATTGCTGTTTTCCTTTACTGGACGGCCGGTGAAGCGGAGTCTCCACCGGTCTGGACTATTCCGGTCTGTGGTTATCAGTGCTCGGGATGCAGCGAGCCGCCGATGTACATCGCGGCCAGCATCGCGAACAGGAATGCCTGCAGGAACTGGATGAACATCTCGAACCCAGTCAGGATGATCGTCATGACGACGCCGATGACGCCGACACCGGCGCCCATCGGGGTCAGCTTCTCGAAGAGGAACCAGAAGCCCACCATGCTGAAGAACGCGAGGAGCATGTGACCCGCGAACATGTTGGCGAACAGTCGCACGGCGTGGGTGAACGGCGCGATGATCATGTTCGACAGGAACTCGATCGGGGCCAGCAGCAGGTAGATCGGCTTAGGCAGCCCCGGGGGGAACATCATGTTCTTGAAATAGCCGCCCGCACCCTGGTGCTTGACGCCCAGGTAGACCTTGAGCACGTAGATCGAGAGGGCGAGCACGGCCGGGAAGGCGATGTGCGAGGCCACCGGGAACTGCGCGAGCGGGATGACGCCCATGACGTTCCAGATCAGCACCAGGAAGAAAACGCTCAGCAGCAGGCCCATCCACCGGTCGGCGTCCTTGCCCAGGAAGGGCCGGGCGACCTGGTCGCGGACGAACATGTAGCCGTATTCGGCGACGTTCTGCACGCCCCTGGGGACGATCTTCGGATTGGCGAAGGCCGCCCAGCAGAAACCGATCACGAGGACCGAGCTGAGGAGTGCGAGCAGAACCGGCTTGGTGAACCAGTCGACCCCGGCAATGATGGGGGGCAAGTTGAACAGCTCGTCGGGCATCGGCGCCCCGAACTGATCGTCGGCGAGGACCGTCAGCGCAGTCACGCGGCGTTCCCTTCAACGTCGTAGTGGATCACAAGGGTTTCCTCAGCGAAGCGATCGCTACGTGGGGCTAGCGACCGTACTTCCGGTAGACCAGATAGACGGATAGCACGACCCCCAGGACGACGCCTATGGGGAAGAACGCGGACGTGTCGAGCCAACGGTCCAGCAACCAGCCGCCACCGCCATAGATCGCCATCCCGGCGAGCAGGGAGCTGGGGATCGACCAAGCGGCGTTGGCGAAGTCCTGACCGTCGTCTTCCGGTCGGCGTTCCTGTTCGCTCATCGCGGGCCTGACGATAGCAGGAGCGAGGAGGACTAGTCATATCGGACCCCAGCCTTTTACCAGCGACATCAGTCGCCCTTTCCGGGGACCTTGGCTTCGGGGTCGACGTACAGCATCTTCGTTTTGATGAAAGCGCGGACCTCGAAGGCAGTCCAGACGATGGTGCAGACCACGACGGACCAGGCGAAAGCCTTCGTGTTCCACGCCGTGGTGTCACCGAAAGTGGCCAACATCACCATGATGACGATGACTTTGACGAGATAACTGCCCATGGCGGCGATGGCCATGATCTGCGGGGACACCCGTGCGGCGTAGCTGATGGCCACCACGCTGATGCTGAAGAAGACTCCGACGAGCAGCGTGCCCAGAGTCGCGCCGAGCGCTCCCTTGCCTCCGGCGAGCACGAGGGCCACGACCACGGCGACCACTCCCGCCGCGAAGGTGGGGATCGCGGCGCTCTTGAGGACGCGCACGTCGTTGGCCTGCATCGATGCTCCAGAAACGATTGTCAAGCGAGCGTTTGCTACTCCCAGAGTGTATGCAATGGGAGCCCCTGCTCGTGAAAGATATCACAAGCTCACAGAAGACCGCTTTTACCTGCCGTTTCTAGTTCACGATCATGAACTACCCGGGAAGGCGGGAATGACCGGTTTGCCCTCGGCGCTGGCGCGTTCCTGACGAGGATCGTCCGCCCGGCGAACCGGCCGCGTGACGTCGGTCGTCGGCAGGACGGGCGGCATCGGCCCGGTGGGCGGGCCGTCGTCGTCGGTCGGCTCCTTGCCGCGGGTGTGCGCCCCGCCGCGACCGCGCCAGCGCGGGGCGGCCATCAGCACCAGCACGCCGATCGCGAGCAGGATGACCACGGGGAACAGCAGGACCGGCACTCCCCGCCAGGACATCGCGACGATGCCGAACGAGAACAGGAGTGCCCAGGCGTACATGATGAGGACCGAACGCCGGTGCGAGTGCCCGATGTCCATCAGCCGGTGGTGCAGGTGGCCGCGGTCGGGCGCGAACGGCGACATGCCGTAGGACGTGCGCCGCACCACGGCGGTGATGAGGTCGACCAGCGGTAGCACCAGCACGGCCGCAGGCAGCAGCAGCGGGAGCAGGACCGCGAACTTGTTCATGTCCTCGATGACCGCCGGGTCGAGCGGCGTGACGGTGACGATCGAGGAGGCGAGGACCAGGCCGATCAGCATCGCGCCCGTGTCGCCCATGAAGATCTTGGCGGGATGGAAGTTGTGCGGCAGGAAGCCCAGGCAGGTGCCGATGAGGACGGCCGCGATGCCCGCCGTGGTGGTGATGTTGTTGCCGCTGATGCTCTGCGACAGCAGGATCGAGTAGGCCCAGGTCGACATGGCCGCGATGCACACGATCCCGGCCGCCAGCCCGTCGAGCCCGTCGACGAAGTTGACGGCGTTGATGGTGACGACCACGACCAGGATGGTGATGATGGTGCTGAGCGTGTAGTCGAGGCTGGTGGAGCCGCCCCAGTCCTTGGGCAGCGGAAGGTAGACCAGCCTAAGGTCGTAGTAGACCAGCACCCCGGCCGCCGCGACCTGACCGGCCAGCTTGATGAAGGGGTCCATGCCCCACCAGTCGTCCAGGAACCCCGTCAGGGTGATGATGCCGCCGGCGATGAGCAGCGCCGTCACCGGGTCGCCGCCTTCGCTGAGCGCCTTGCCGGTATGGGTCAGCTCGCTCGCCACCAGCAGACCCGCCACCAGCCCGCCGAACATCGCCAGCCCGCCCAGCCGAGGCGTGGGCGTGGTGTGCACGTCGCGCTCGCGGATCTCCGGAGCGGCCCCGATGCGGATCGCGAAGCGGCGCACGAGCGGGACGAGGAGATACGTCACCGCCGCCGCTACGAGCGCCATGAACAGGTATTCGCGCACGGACCTAGTTTCCCGGATGCTCCGGCCAACTGTGACCGGAAAACGACACAGACCAGCTTAATATTCGCTGAGATATGGCTGATGGATGGACAGAAGCGCCGACACCCTCTCCCTGACGTCGGCCGCTGAGCCGGGCCGGAGCACCGCCTGCGCCACCAACGTCCCCACCTCCTTGAGCTCCTGGGGCCCCATCCCCTGTGTTGAGACGCACGGGGTGCCCACCCGGATCCCCGAAGTGACGGCCGGAGGCTCCGGATCATACGGGATCGCGTTGCGGTTCAGTGTGATTCCCGCCGCGGCGCAGCGTCTTTCGGCCTCGACTCCGGACACGCCCAGCTCGCGCAGGTCGATCAGCGCCAGGTGGGTGTCGGTGCCGCCGCTGACCGGCCGCATGTCCTCCGCCGCCACCGCGTCGCACAGCGCCTGCGCGTTGGCGACCACCCGCCGGGCGTACTCGGCGAACTCGGGCCGCATCGCCTCACCGAACGCCACCGCCTTCGCCGCGATGACGTGCATCAGCGGGCCGCCCTGGATGAACGGGAACACCGCCCGGTCGATCCGCGCGGCCAGCTCCGCCGTGCACAGGATGCCCCCGCCGCGCGGTCCGCGCAGCGCCTTGTGCGTGGTGAACGTCACGACGTCCGCGTACGGCACCGCGGACGGGATCGCCCCACCGGCCATCAGCCCGATCGGGTGCGCCATGTCAGCCAGCAGCCAGGCGCCCACCTCGTCGGCGATGCCGCGGAAGGCGGAGAAGTCGATCAGCCGCGGGTAGGCGGTCGCGCCGCAGACGATCAGTTTCGGCTGGTGACGCACCGCCAGGTCCCGGACCTCGTCGTAGTCGATGAGTTCGGTGTCGCGACGGACGCCGTACGACACCACGTCGAACCATCTTCCCGAGAAGTTCACCCTGGAGCCGTGGGTGAGGTGGCCGCCGTGCGGCAGCGCCATCGCCAGCATCGTGTCGCCCGGCCGCAGCAACGCCGCGTACGCCGCCAGGTTGGCGGAGGCTCCGGAGTGCGGCTGCACGTTGGCGTGGTCGGCGCCGAACAGCCGCCGGGCCCGGTCGATCGCCAGCCGCTCGGCCCGGTCGACGACCTCGCAGCCGCCGTAGTAGCGCCTGCCCGGGTAGCCCTCGGCGTACTTGTTGGTGAGGGTGGAGCCGAGCGCCGCGAGAACGGCGGGCGAGGTGAAGTTCTCGCTCGCGATCAGCTGCAGCCCATCGCGTTCGCGCTCGAGCTCGTCGAGCAGCACCTGGGCCAGTTCGGGGTCCTCCCGCTGGAGCAGGCCGAAGTCCGGGCCGTAATAGGGTTGTCCACCCATTTCTCCACTGTACGACCGAGTGTCCGGTTTTCCCACAGGCCCATGAGGACGCATCGTTCGCCCGGCGTCACATCCCCGTACACCTCGGCACTCTCGGCGCGCCTCGGTCAGGAGAAGGCGTGAGGCGCGCCCGCGGCGCTGGGGATCCAGCGAGGAGTGTCGGCGGCCTCGTCGCTGATCGAGGTCAGCACCGCCTGACGGTAGAGGGCGAGCCTCTTACGCCACTCGCCGATGTCCTCGACGTAGCGGCTCCCCACCGGGGCATCCCACGTCTGCGGGCTCCTGGCCAGCCGGTACGCCTTGTCGAGGGCCGTCGTGAGGCCCTCCAGCAGCGGCAGGGCGGTCTGCCAGGCGTTGACCAGGCGTTGGTACTCGGGATTGAACTCCCAGGCCCTGGGCTGCACGCTGAGCGGATCGTTGCCGGCCGTGACCGGAGGTCTCTCCCCCGGTCGCATCGGCTGGGGCGCGGGCGGGTCCACGTACATCACTCGCTCCTCTCGCGCGGGCCCGGATCGACCGCGCCGGGCGGACCGTCCGGCTCGACGTGCCTGGGCGCCCATTCGCCCCTGCCGTACTCGCCGGCCGGGACCTCGACCCCGGGCATGTCCAGCGGCTCCACGTCCCTGGCGTGGGTCATCAACGTCCTCAACCCGTCGAGGTCGAGCGGCGCCGCCTCGGCGGACACCACGTCGCTCCCGTCGTTCGCCCACCTCGTGGCATCGCTCTCCACCCCGGCTCCCCGCCCATCCCCGTCGCTCTGTCCTGCCGCCTCGCCCCCGGCGACCGGCGCGTCCCCGGTTCCGGCCGGCGGAGTCGGGTCGATCACCACCGGCTCCCCTTGTCCAGTCCCTCCCTCACCATCGCTGCCGCGCTCCGGCACACCATCACCATCCGCATCGGACCCACGATCGGGCTGAACACCGACCTCCCGATCCGCCCGCGCATCCGCACCACGATCCGGCACACCATCACCATCCGCATCAGAACCCCGATCCGGCGGAACACCCGCATCCCGATCCGGCTTTGCGTCGGCGGGAGAATCGCGGCCGGGCGTGGGGTCGGCCGGTGAGCAGTTGTCGCCACCTGAGGTGTCGGTCGCGGGAGCGGAGTCACCCGGATTGGGTATTGCGGTGGAGCCGCCGGACGTGTCGGTGACTGGAGTGGCGCCGCCGGACGTGTCGGTGACTGCGGTGGCGCCACCTGAGGTGTCGGTGACTGGAGGAGCCGGTGAGGCGTCCGCCGGGGTCGCGGGCGCGATCGTGCCGGCTGGGCCGTCCGGCCGGATTTCCCTGGCCGCCCACTCGCCCTTGCCGTACTCCCCTGACGGGACCTCCACGCCGGGCAGGTCGAGCGGCTGAATGTCGCGGGCGTGGTCGACGACCGTTCTCAGCCCGTCCATGTCCAGAGGGCCGGCCTCGGCCGAGACCACGTCGCTGCCGTCGTTGGCCCACTTGCTGACGTCCGAGGTGCCGGTGCCGTTGCTGGCATCGGGCGACTGGCCGTCGCCGCCCGGGGACGGCATGTCGATCGGCTGGACGTTGTCGATGTTCTCCAGAAGCTCGCGCAGTTGCTCGGCCGTGGGCGGATCGATCGGGACCTGGAGCACCTTGACCCCATCGACCTCGATGACCTGCGGTTTGTGCGGGTCGGAGTCGTCCGGATGATCCTTGGCCGGAGTGTCCACCCGCTGTCCGTCGGACTCAGCGCCACGGTCCCGCCTGCTGTCCCGATCGTCATCCTTCGGCTCGTCACCAACCGCCGCATCATCCCCGGTCTTCGGAACATCGTCAGACGGCTTGGTCTGGTCGCCCGTCCTCGCGTCCTCAGACGGCTTGGTCTGGTCACCGGTTTTCGCGTCGTCACACGCCTTCGAACCGTCCTCAGACGGCTTCCCATCCCGGGACTTGGCATCGTCCCCGGTCTTCGGCACATCATCCGACCGCTTGGCCTGATCCCCCGTCTTCGCATCCTCAGACGGCTTATCCGACTTCGCATCATCACCAGACTTCGGCACATCATCCGACCGCTTAGCCTGATCGCCCGTCTTCGCATCCTCAGACGGCTTATCCGACTTCGCATCATCACCAGACTTCGGCACATCATCCGACCGCTTAGCCTGATCGCCCGTCTTGGCATCGTCCCTGGTCTTCGGAGTGTCCTCTGCCGGTTTGGCGGGGTCGGTGCGGGGGTTGTCGTCGTGGGAACGGCCGTCTCGTTGTTCCTTGGGCTCGTCGGCGGGCTTGCCGTCGGCCCCGACCGTGGGGGCGGAGTCGCCCCGGGGCCGGTCGGCCTTCTTCTCCAGCAGCCCCAGCCGGTCGTTGACGTCCTTGACCATGGTGTCGGCGGCCTCGGCGACCTGGACGGGGCGGTGTGTGGTCTGGGTGGCCAGGCCCGCCCGGGTCATGACCTGCGCGACCCGGGCCTCGGTGGTGCGCAGCTGGGTGGCCGCCTGCTTCACCTCGGCCAGCAGTTCGCGGACCAGTTGGGGATCCATGCCGTCGAACTTGCCCATGGGCTACTCCCGGACGTCGTGGCCGCTCCGGAAATCACCGTAGGCATCCGGCGGGCACCAGCGCAGCCGGGATAAGCAGACGGTATATGTCAGTCGTCTGTCGCGACGTAGCCGATGATGCCGCGCAGCTTCTCGACGGGGATCGTCCCGCGCCGCAACAGCCGTGGCACGGCCGAGGTCAGGTCGAGGATCGTGGACGGGGTGTTGTCGGTGGTCTTGCCGCCGTCGAGGTAGACGGCGACCGCGTCGCCCAGCTGCTCCTTGGCCTCGTCGGCGGTGACGGCCGCGGGCGCGCCGGAGCGGTTGGCGCTGGAGACGGCCATCGGCCCGGTCTCCTTGAGCAGGTCGAGGGCGACCGGGTGGAGCGGCATGCGGATGGCCACGGTGCCCTTGGTGTCACCCAGATCCCAGGAGAGCGCCCGGTTGGCCTTCCACACCAGCGTGAGCGGGCCGGGCCAGAAGGCGTCGATGAGGTCCTGGCCGTAGGGGCCCAGGTCCTCGACGAGGGCGCCGGCGGCGCGCACGGTGCCGACGAGGACGGGCGGCGGCATGTCACGGCCGCGCCCCTTGGTGTCGAGTAGCGCGGTGACCGCCGCAGGAGTGAAGGCGTCGGCGCCGATGCCGTAGACGGTGTCGGTCGGCAGCACGACCAGCTCGCCGCGGCGCACCGCGGCGGCGGCCTCGGTCAGGCCCTCGGCGCGCTGCTCGAGGTCGGTGCAGTCATAGCGTTTGCCCACGCCGTGCATCCTAGTCCTGGCCGAGCCGTGCGGTGACGAAGCGGTCCCTGCGGGTCAGATCCTGGCGCAGGCGTACGTCGCGCCAGCCGTTGTCCTCGGGGAACGTGAGATAGACCGACCGGCCCTGCTCGTCAGCGTGCTCGACGGCGACCCAGCCGCCGGGGCGCAGCAGGCGCCGGGCGGTGCGCTCGACCGCGCGTACCTCGCCGAGCCCGTCGTCGCCGGTGCCGTAGAGCGCCCGGGACGGGTCGTAGTCGCGCACCTCGGGATCGCGCGGGATCGCGCCGGGCGGGATGTAGGGAGGGTTGGAGATGACCAGGTCGACCTTGCCGTTGAGCTCGGGCAACGCCTCGGCCAGGTCTTCGGGGTGCAGGTGGACACGGCCCTGGCCGTGCTCCGAGATGTTGCGCTTGGCCCAGCCGTAGGCGTCGGGGTCGACCTCGACGGCGTGCACCTCGGCGAGGGCGACCTCCTGGGCGATCGAGAGCGCGATCGCTCCGGAGCCGGTGCCGAGGTCGACGACGAGCGGGGCGGCGACGTCCATCACGCGCAGCGTCTCGATGGCCCAGCCCGCCATGACCTCGGTCTCGGGGCGTGGCACGAACACTCCCGGCCCCACCTTCAGCTCAAGGTAGCGGAAGTAGGCGTGGCCGGTGATGTGCTGCAGCGGCTCGCGGGCCGCGCGCCTGGCGACGCCCTCCCAGAACAGCGCGTCGAAGTCGGCGTCCTTGACCGTGTGGAGCTCGCCCCTGCGCACGCCGTGGACGAAGGCCGCGATCTCCTCGGCGTCGGTGCGCGGCGACGGCACACCTGCCTCGGCGAGCCGAGCGGTGGCGAGGGCGATCTCGTCCAGCAGAAATGTCATGAGTGTTGTGCGAGCTTCTCCGCCATCTCGGCGTCGATGAGTGCCTGGGTGACGGCGTTGAGCTCACCGTCGAGGACTTGGTCGAGGTTATACGCCTTGAAGCCGACCCGGTGGTCGGAGATGCGGTTTTCGGGGAAGTTGTACGTGCGGACCCGCTCGGAACGGTCGACGGTGCGGACCTGCGACTTGCGCTCGGCCTGCGCGGCGGCGTCGGCCTGCTCCTGGGCGATGGCCAGCAGCCGGGCCCGCAGGATGCGCAGCGCCGACTCCTTGTTCTGCAACTGGCTCTTCTCGTTCTGGCAGGAGACCACGGTGCCCGTCGGCAGGTGGGTGATGCGGACCGCCGAGTCGGTGGTGTTGACGCTCTGCCCGCCGGGGCCGCTGGAACGGTAGACGTCGATGCGCAGGTCGTTGGGGTCGACCTGGACGTCGACCTCCTCGGCCTCCGGATAGACGAGCACGCCGGCGGCGCTGGTGTGGATGCGGCCCTGCGACTCGGTGACGGGCACCCGCTGCACGCGGTGGACGCCGCCCTCGAACTTGAGCCTGGACCACACGCCCTCGTCGCCCTTGGCCTTGATCGCGACCGTGACGTCCTTGAAGCCGCCGAGGTCGGAGGGCTGGCTGTCGATGATCTCGGCCTTCCAGCCGAGCCGCTCGGCGTAGCGGAGATACATGCGCAGCAGGTCGCCCGAGAACAGCGCGGACTCCTCGCCGCCCTCGCCTGCCTTGATCTCCATGATGATGTCCTTGTCATCATTGGGATCACGCGGGATCAGCAGGTGCTTGAGGCGCTCTTCCAGCTTCGGGACGCGCTCCTCCAGCTCGGCCGCCTCGGCCGCGAACCCCTCGTCCTCGCCGCTCAGCTCCTTGGCGGCGCTCAGGTCGTCGCGGACGGACTCGAGCTCGCGGTAGGTGTGAATGATCGGGGTGAGCTGGGAGTAGCGCCTGCCGAGGGTGCGTGCCTTGTTCTGGTCGGCGTGCACGGCGGGGTCGGCAAGCTGCAGCTCGAGCCCGGAGTACTCCTTGAGCAACTCGTCGAGGTTCACCGTGGATCCTTCTGTCTGGGTACGGGCGGGCCGTTCACCAACAACGCCGACCCGGCGCACCGTGGGTGCGTCCGGGCCGGCGTCGATGAAGCTACTTGTCCGCGGACTTCTTGCCGAAGCGCTTCTCGAAGCGGGCCACCCGGCCGCCGGTGTCGAGGATCTTCTGCTTGCCCGTGTAGAACGGGTGGCAGGCCGAGCAGACGTCGGCGTGGATGTTGCCGTTCTTGGCAGTGCTGCGGGTGGTGAACGTATTGCCACAGGTGCAGGTGACCTGGGTCACGTTGTAGTCAGGGTGAATGTCGCGCTTCATCGCTGTCCTTTCGGGGTGCGGTCGCCGGGTCGCCATGTGACGCGCTCACGCGTGGGCGGGAACCGGAACCGCTACGGGTCAGCTACCAGTGTGCCAGACACTGAAACCATCCCAGGCCACGATGCATTCCCTCGCGGGTTGACGTCATGCGAAAGGGGCGGCCGGTGACCCGGGCCGCCCCTTCCAGGTGGTGCGTCAGTCGCGGTCGTTGCTCACTATGGTCTTCTGGACCTGCAGGAGGAACTCGGCGTTGGACTTGGTCTCCTTCATCTTCTCCAGAAGAAGCTCCAGAGCCTGTTGCATGTCCAGCGCGTGGAGGACCCTGCGGAGCTTCCAGACGATCTGAAGCTCGTCCTTGGGCATCAGGATCTCTTCCTTACGGGTGCCGGACGCGTCGACGTCCACCGCGGGGAAGATGCGCTTGTCGGCCAGGGAGCGGTTGAGCTTGAGCTCCATGTTGCCGGTGCCCTTGAACTCCTCGAAGATGACCTCGTCCATCTTGGACCCGGTCTCGACCAGGGCCGTGGCGAGGATCGTCAGCGAGCCGCCGTTCTCGATGTTGCGGGCGGCGCCGAAGAAGCGCTTGGGCGGGTAGAGGGCCGTGGAGTCGACACCACCCGACAGGATGCGACCGGACGCCGGGGCCGCCAGGTTGTAGGCGCGGCCGAGGCGGGTGATCGAGTCGAGCAGGACGACCACGTCGTGGCCCAGCTCCACCAGGCGCTTGGCCCGCTCGATGGCGAGCTCGGCGACCGTGGTGTGGTCCTCGGCGGGACGGTCGAAGGTCGAGTGGATGACCTCGCCCTTGACCGACCGCTGCATGTCGGTGACCTCTTCGGGCCGCTCGTCCACGAGCACGACCATCAGGTGGCACTCGGGGTTGTTGCGGGTGATCGCGTTGGCGATCGACTGCAGCACCATCGTCTTACCGGCCTTGGGCGGCGAGACGATGAGACCGCGCTGGCCCTTGCCGATCGGCGAGACGAGGTCGATGATCCGCGTGGTGAGGACGTTGTGCTCGGTCTCCAGGCGCAGGCGCTCCTGCGGGTAGAGCGGCGTGAGCTTGTTGAAGTCGGGCCGGTTGCGGGCCTGCTCCGGGTCCATGCCGTTGACGGTGTCGAGGCGGACCAGGGCGTTGAACTTCTCGCGGCGCTCGCCGTCGCGAGGCTGGCGGACGGCGCCGGTGATGACGTCGCCCTTGCGCAGGCCATTGCGGCGGATCTGGGCGAGCGAGACGTAGACGTCGTTGCTGCCCGGCAGGTAGCCGCTCGTCCTGACGAACGCGTAGTTGTCGAGAATGTCGAGGATGCCGGCGATCGGGATGAGAACGTCGTCGTCGCCGATCACGGGCTCGGTGCTGTCGAAGCGGTCGCGGCCACGGCCACGGTTGCGCTCCCTGAAGCGGCCCCGGCGGCCACGGCCGCCGCCGTCGTCGTCGCCCCGCTGGTCAGTACGCTGGTCGCCCCGCTGGTCGGAGCGGCTGCCGGTGTCGACCCGCTGGTCGGAGCGTCCGCCCTCGCCACGGGAGCCGTCACGGCCACCGTCGCGGCCACTGTCACGACCGGCGTCACGACCGCCGTCACGACCGCCGTCGCGGCCACTGTCACGACCGGCGTCACGACCGCTGTCGCGGCCACCATCACGACCGGCGTCACGACCGCTGTCGCGGCCACCATCACGACCGGCGTCACGACCGCTTTCACGGCCGCCTTCACCGCGGTCGTTGCCGGAACGGTCGCCGCGGTCGCGGCGCTCGCCACGGCTGCGGCGCTCACGCCGGCTCTCGCCACGGTCGCCGCGCGGGTCACCGTGACCGGTGTCGGCGGGCTGAGAGGTCTGCTCGACGACCGGCTCGGCCGGTGCGACCGCGGGCTCGGGCGCCGTGACGACCGGCTCGGCGGCCTGCGGAGCGGGCTCCTCGACGGTCTTGGCGCGGGAGCGTTCCCTGCGGGCACGGGCCGGACGCTCGGTCACGGGCGCCGCCTCGGCGGTGACCGCGGCCACTGCCGGCGCCTCGGCCACGGGAGCAGGTGCGCTGTCTCCGGGACTGACGCCCTGCTTCTCCTGGATGGCCGCGATGAGCTGGCTCTTCCGCATCCGTCCGGTGCCGCTGATGCCCAGCTCGGCGGCCATCTTCTGCAGCTCGGGCAGCACCTTGGCGGAGAGGCCGGTGCCGGAGCGACGCGCACGGGGCTTGGCCGCGGCGCGGGTGGGGGTGTCGCCGGACGCCGGCTGCGCAGGCGAGCCTGGTGCGTCGGAGAGGAGTTCGGTGGTGTCGCTCAACTAAAAGGTCCTTCCCAGGGGTCGGGCCCCGGTTTTGTTCTGCCGGGCGTCCCGGAGGTGCTTGCGATCCGGCGCAGACCGGGTCGGGGTGCACTTTGCGATCTTCGGCCGTCGCTGGGGACGGCCGCCACTCTTGGGGAGGGGCTCGTCCAGGCCGTCACAGGACGGTGACGCGTGGAAGACACCCCCCAGATTGCCGTCGCCAGCCAGATGTCGAGGTGATTCGAACGCGCAAGCCCCCGTCGTCGCCGCCTCACTTTGGGCCAACCGGGTGTGGGCCAACCGGAGGTAACGGATTCCGGGGAGACAGCCGCGCCGCCCACGCCTCACGGCGTGAAGCACAATGCAGCAATGCATGGCTGACAAGCACGCACCCACCAAGGGGGCATCTGGTGCGGCTATCAGCCTAACATCACCAGCGCACACGACTATTCCCTGAAGGTCTAAGTGTCATCAGCGTGTCTCGGGGAACTGAACGTTCGCACCAACTGGGTCGACGTCCATTAGCTGGATGTGCCAGTCATTACCCACTTCTGGCGCGATCAAATCCTGCGAATCCGGTGTCGAAAACGCAAGAACCGTGGGACCCGCCCCCGAGACGACCGCGGGCACGCCCACTGCACGGAGACGTTCTACCAGATCCGCACTCCGCGGCATCGCAGGCGCGCGGTATTTCTGATGGAGCCGATCTTCCGTCGCGGCCAGCAGTAGCTCGCGATCCGGTGACTGGAGCAACGCCGCGATCAGCAGCGCGGTCCGGCCGGCGTTGAAGGAGGCGTCCTTGTGGGGCACGTCCTTCGGAAGAAGCCCCCGAGCGGTCTCGGTGGCCAGTCGAGTCGCCGGAACGATCACGACGGGCCGGATGCGCGCATCGGGGATTAGTTTCACCATACGCGGTGCGCCGGAGTGCTCGGTCCAGGCGATGGTCAGCCCTCCGGCCAGGCACGGAGCCACGTTGTCGGGGTGGCCCTCCATCTCGGTGGCGAGCGCGAGCAGCTCGTCGTCGGACAGTTCGCCCTCGCCGGCCAGCGCGCGCGCGGCGAGCAGGCCCGCGCAGATCGCCGCGGACGACGAGCCGAGCCCCCTGGCGTGGGGGATCCGGTTGCGGCAGTGCAGGCGGATCCCGGCGGGCTGCGCCATGCCCATCCGGTCGAACGCCTTGCGCATGGCCTTGACGACCAGATGGCCCTCTCCGAGCTCGACCTCGCCGGCGCCCTCGCCTTCGACGGTCACCTGGACGCCCGGCTCACCGGTGAGCGTCGCCTCGACTTCGTCGTGCAGGCCCAGCGCCAGGCCCAGGGAGTCGAACCCGGGCCCCAGATTGGCCGACGTCGCCGGCACGTGGATCACCACGGTGCTCATCGGTCAGACTTACCTCTCGGTCCGCGACCCCGCGCGCGGCCGAGCCACGCCGGGATCGTACAGATGAACGTCCGGATGACTGTCCGGACGACTGTCGCCGCGCAGGTGTGCGGCGCTAGGCGAGGTTGAGCGCGCCTGCCGCGGCCTGGACGTCGATGGGGATCGTGACCGGGGCCGGAGCGCCCGCGATGGCCCAGTCGGGGTCCTTGAGACCGTTGCCGGTGACCGTGCAGACGATGCGCCGGCCGGGCTCGATCAGGCCCCGCGCGTGCGCCTGCAGCAGGCCGGCCACGCTGGCCGCCGAGGCGAGCTCGACGAACACGCCCTCCTCCTGGGCCAGCAGCTTGTACGCGGCGGCGATCTGGCGGTCGGTCACCGACTGGATGTCGCCGCCCGACTCGTCGCGCGCGGCGATGGCGAGCTGCCAGGAGGCCGGATTGCCGATGCGGATGGCGGTGGCGATCGTGTGGGGATGGGCGACCGGGGCGCCGTTGACGATGGGCGCGGACCCGCTGGCCTGGAATCCGAACATCCGGGGGGCCTTCGACGACACCCCGTCGGTGAGATATTCGCGGTAGCCCATCCAGTAGGCCGAGATGTTGCCCGCGTTGCCCACGGGAATGCAGTGGATGTCGGGCGCGTCGCCCAGCGTGTCGACGATCTCGAAGGCGGCGGTCTTCTGGCCCTGGAGCCGGAACGGGTTGACCGAGTTGACCAGCGCGATCGGGTAGCTGGAGGACAGCTTGCGGGTCATCTCCAGGCAGTCGTCGAACGACCCCTCGACCTGCAGCAGCGTGGCTCCGTGAACGAGCGCCTGGGCCAGCTTGCCCATCGCGATCTTGCCGCGCGGCACCAGGACGGCGCAGGTGAGCCCGGCGCGCACCGCGTAGGCCGCGGCCGAGGCCGAGGTGTTGCCGGTGGAGGCGCAGATGACCGCCTTGGCGCCCTCTTCCACGGCCTTGCTGATGGCCATGGTCATGCCGCGGTCCTTGAAACTGCCCGTCGGGTTGGCGCCCTCGACCTTGAGGTAGACGTCACATCCGGTGAGGGCCGAGACGCGGTGCGCGGGCACCAGCGGTGTGCCGCCCTCCAGCAGCGTGACGACGGGCGTCTTCGTGGTGACCGGAAGACGCTCACGGTACTCCTCGATGAGGCCACGCCATGACCTGCTCATGATGACTCCCTACCTGCGTTGTCCGGCACAAAGTGTACGGGGTGCCTGGGAGGGGACGAGCGGCCGGAGGGCCCCGGACGGCCGGGACGGCGTGGCCGGGGCCGGACATGCCGCAATTGAGGAAATTCTCAGCAACTGTCGATAAGGTCGCGCCAGGGGGTCACCATCATGAGCGCGCGTCCCGCGATGACGCAGAACGACTTTTCTCCACTGCAGCCGCCCGAGCTCGGCGCCTGGTCGCCTGCCCTGTCGGTGAGCGTGGTGATTCCGGCGCACGGCGGGCCGCACCTGGAGCTGACGCTGGCCGCGCTGGCCGCCCAGACCTATCCGGGCCACCTGCTGGAGGTCCTGGTCGTCGACGACGGCAGCGAGCCGCCGATTCGGCTGCCGGAGATCAGGCCCGACAACACCCGCGTCGTCAGGGCCGGAAGCGGCTGGGGCATCTCCAACGCCGTCAACACCGGCGCCAATGCCGCCGACGGCGAGATCATCCAGCGGCTCGACGCCGACATGGTGGCCTGCCGGGAGCACATCGAGGCGCTCGCCCGATGGCACCATTTGACCGACTATCTGGTCACGATCGGCATGAAGAGGTTCGTCGAGGTGCCGTCGCTCACCGCGGGCGAGGTGTTCCGGGCGCGGCGGCTGGACGAGCTGTTCGACCTGGACCGGGCGGTGGCGAGCTCCACCGAGGCGACGATCGCCAAGACCGACGGGCTGCGCCGGAGCCGCAATCCCTACCACGTGTGCACGGGGCCGACGTTCGCGCTGCCCCGGGAGGTCTTCCACGCCGTGGGGGGTCTCGACCCGACGGTGGCCCGGGGCGAGGACACCGAGTTCGCCTACCGGCTGGCCATGCACGGGGTGGTGTTCGTCCCCGATCTGGAGGCGCGGGCCGTACATCTCGGGTTGCCGGCGCAGCACCTCGACCGGGAGCGGGCCGTGCGGGTCGTGGAGCCCTATCTCGCGCACCGCGTGCCGCTCCGGCGCGACCTGCGCAAGGATCGCGGGCGGCGGTGGCTGGTGCCGTACGTGGAGATCGTGCTGGACGTCACCGACACCTCCGAGGCGGTCGTGCGGCGGGCGGTGGCGGCGGCGCTCGACGGCAAGCTGCAGGACGTCGCGGTGACGCTGGTGGGGCCGTGGTCGCGGTTGCGCGAGGGACGGCGCTCGGTCCTCGGCGACCCGTGCTTCGAGCTGAGGCTGATGCGCGACCTGTTCGCCCACGACGAGCGGATCAGGCTGATCGACGAGGCCGCGCCCACGCCCGCGCCGACGCCGTTCCGCTATCGGGGGCCGGTGGATGTGCCGCTGCACCGCGCGACTCTCGAACGCATGGTGGAGACCGTGCAGAAGGACCTGACGGGCGTACTCGTCGTGGACCTGCCCGACGGCCGCACCGCCCGTCTCGAACGCACCTCCGCCCTGGGGCGCGCGCGGCTGCTCGCCGCGCCGGGCGCCGACCTCGACGATCTCGACGCCGTCATCGCCACCACCCACGGTGTACGGCACGTGTCACCGGAGCGCTACTGGCCCCCGGCGACCCCGGCCCCGGCCCCGACCTCGGCCGCCGCGGTCCCGGCGGCGGTCTCACCGGAGGAGCCGGTCGAGCGGACCCTCCTGGGCCGGCTGAAGTCGGCGCTGCGAACCGGCTGACGGCTCAGCGGCGCCCCTTGCCGAGCGCGCGTTTCACCGTGGTGGACAGGACGACGCGCAGCCCCTGCTGGGCGCGCTTGGCCGCGGCGAGCTGCCGGCGCAGGGAGCCGACCTCACGGCGGAGCTCGACGGCGCTCTTGCGCCACTTGGCCGCCTCGTCGCGCCACCTGGCGACCTGGCCGCGCAGCCGTTCGGCCTCCTTGGCGGCCTCCTTGGCCAGCCGCGCGGCCTCGTCCTGGGCCTCGGTTCTGGCGCGCAGGGCGCCACGTCGGCCGAGGACGACGGGGGGCTCCGTGGTGAACGGATAGCTCTCGGTCTCCACCCACGACACGCCGGACACGTCGTCGACCGCGTCGTCGAGACACTCCTCCGGCCGGAGCACGATCCGGGCCCTGGCGAAGGCGGAGGCGCGCTCCAGCCGGGCCGTCCGCACGCCGTCGGCCGACTCGTGCAGCAGCACGTTGACCAGGCCGAGGCCCTCGTCACGGGCCAGATCGAGGAGTTTGGCCAGGGTGTCCTCGCCCGGAACCCAGCCGGAGGGAAGGCGCAGCACGAAGGGAACGGCGGGGTCGGCCTCGCCGGTGGACGCGAACCGCACCCGGCCTTCGTACTGGTAGTGGCCGTGGACCAGGAGCAGGTCGAGGCCGGGGTCGGTCAGCGGGGCGCGGCGCTCACGGCCGGCCGAGTCCCACGGGCCGACGAGGACGATCGAGATGTCCGGCACGGTGCCGGCCAGCAGGGCGTCGACCGTGGCGCGTACGGTCTCGTAGCCGGCGGTGCCGTCGAGCACGACGGTGACGTAGGGGACCTTCCACTGGCGCCCGGGGTTGGAGCGCAGCCACCGGTAGGAGGGGATGCGGTCGGCCACGAAGGCGTGGCTCACGCGGTCGATGGGCTGCTTGTCGCGCATCCGCATGGTGGGCCCGAGGTGGTAGGCGCGGGCCGCCGGCTCGGGCACGAACACCGCCCCGGCCTGCGACAGCCGGTAGCCCATCTCGGTGTCCTGGCCGAGGATGAGCTCGTCGTCCATCGGCCCCGCGGCCTCGACCAGCCGGGCGTTGACCGAGGTGGCGCCGCCGACGTGCAGGCTGAACGGGCGCTGCGGGTTGTCGGTGAGCCCGTTGGTGCGCTCCACCAGGTCGATGATCCAGGCGTGCGGCTCGGCGGGCTCGAACGCCCGCTCCAGGTCGTCGGGCAACTCGGCCGGCACGGGGGCCTCGGTGAACCTGATGTAGCCGGTCACGACCAGGTAGGGGGCGGTGTGGTGCCAGCGCATGTGGGCCTCGACCGCGCCCGGGGTGAGCACCACGTCGGAGTCGAGCCAGTGGATGACGTCGCCGGTGGCCGCGGCCAGGCCGGCGTTGCGGGCGCTGGCCCGGCCGGGTGTCTCGCAGACGATCAGCCGGGTGCCGGCCGGGCGCTCGCCGGGCAGCCGCAGCGGCGGCGTGCTGCCGTTGTCCACGACGATGACCTCGGTCAGGGCCTCCGAGTAGGTCTGGCGGGCCAGCGCGGCCAGCACCAGGTCGAGCTTGTCCTGGCCGCCGTAGGCGGGCACGATCACGCTGACGCGCAGCGTGGGGTCGTAGCGCTCCGGAGGCCGCAGGACGCGGTAGTCGTTGCCGCGAACTCTCATGCGGCTTCCAGCAGGCGGCTCGGGCGGAAACCCCGCCACTGGTTGGTGGCCACCTTGAGGAAGTGGGCGAGCGGGAGCTGCCAGGTGTGCTCGTCGCTGAGCGTGCGCCGCAGCACATAGCCGAGGCCGTGGGTGCGGTAGACGCGGGCGCCGGCCTCGGAGGCGGCCTTCAGGAAGTCGCGGTCGACCGCGCGGGGCTGGGCCGGGAATCCGCCGGTGTCGCCGAACCTGGCCCGGGAGAGCAGGATCGTGCCGCCCGCCACGTGGTCGGACCAGACCTCGCTCGGGTAGGCGGCGCCGCTGGCGAACCTGGTGCGCCTGATCGTGGCGTGCAGCGGCTCCAGGTAGAAGAACTCCCCTGCGGTGCCCACGATGTCGGCCCCCGAGTAGCCGGCCGCCATGACCAGGTCGGCGAGGTGGCGGGGGCCGTACCAGTCGTCGTCGTCCCACTTGGCCAGGTAGTCGCCGCTGGCCAGGGCGGCCGCCTGGTTGAGCACCCGGCCGAACGGCACCTCGGCGGAGGCCTCGATCCAGGCCACGGGCAGCGGGCAGTCCTCGACGGCCTGGCGTACCCGCTCGAAGGGCACCCCGTGCAGCCCGAGCAGGACCTCGACCTCGACGTCGCGCTGGCGGGCCATCTGGGCCAGGGCGGCGCCGACCATCGCGGGGCGTCTGGTCGACATGACGACGCTGATCGAGGGGATGTGGCCGGAGCGGTGGGCGAGGCGGCGCAGGCGCACGCTGTGCTCCTCGCGCCGCAGGTCGGCCAGCGAGCGCGCGGTGCCGTCGGCGACGTGGCCGAGCCAGGCGCGGTCGGTGAGCAGATCGGCCAGGTCGGCGGGCACCCAGGCGGGCGCGGTGGGGCTGGTGAGGGGCACGCCGGCGGCGGCGAGCCGGGTGAGCCCGTCGAGGGGCACCGCGTCGCCGGGCCACTCGATCTCGAGGCCGCGCAGCGGGCGGAGCGCGGCGGGGTCGGGGCTCTGCCCGTCGACCTGCCAACCGGCCTCGCTCCAGTGCAGGCGGGCCAGCCCCTTCTCCGGCGTACGCGTGAAGCCGCAAGGGGTGACGGACATACGTGTGGGGCTCCTCGACCGGCGGGACTCAATCGGCGCCTACCCTACGCCGGTTTTACTGGGACGTATGCCGCGAGTCCACCCTCGTGCGGGAAAGCGGTGCAGGTCGCGGCCGAGGCAATTCCCAGTTATCACCCAGGAACTTATGGCACGGTAGTGGCGAATGTTGCTTAAGGTGTCAATATCCCCTGACGCCGTTTTAGTCATGTCTATGGAAGGTATGCGCGGATGCTCTCGCCCCGCCGGCTGGCAGCGGCCGCCGCGATCCTCGGTGTCGCTGTCGTGGCCGCACTCGTGGTGCTGCTGCTCGGAGGTTCGATCACACTGGCCGCGGCGGGGGTCATCGGGGCGTTCCTGATCGCTCTGGCCGTCCTCGCCGTGCTCGTGCTCATCGTGCGCCGGCTCGACGGCAAGGCGCAGCGCATGGATCAGCGGATCAAGAAGCACGAAGCCGGGCTCGCCAAGGTCACCACCGCGCTCGGCCGGATCGAGTCGAGACTGGACCGTCTGGCCGCCGCCGTCGAGCAGTCGGCCACGCGGCGCGACGACGACCTTGGCGCGATCCTCGCCTCCCTCGGCGAGGACCGGGTGAACGCCATCACCCGCGCGCGCGAGGTGGACGAACTGCGCCAGGAGGTCCGTGCCCTGGCCAAGGGCAGGACATGAGCAAGGTCAGACACAACGATTACGGTTCGCTCCGGCCGCCCGCGATCGGGAGCTGGAATCCGATCTTGACCCTTTCTGTGGTCATCCCCGCCTACGACTGTCAGGCGGGGCTCGACCGCACCCTGGCCGCGCTCTCCCGCCAGACCTACCCCGCCGCGCTGACCGAGGTGGTCGTGGCCGACGACGGCAGCGAGCCGCCGATCGAGGTCCGCGACGTGCCCGGCGCGCGGGTCGTACGGGTGCGGGACGGCTGGGGCCGCGGCGCCGCCCGGCAGGCCGGACAACTCGCCGCCACCGGTGACGTGATCCACTGGCTCGACGCGGACATGATCCTGGACGAGGACCACCTCGAAGCCCACATGCGCTGGCACCACCTGATCGACCACGCGGTCGTGATCGGTGAGACCCGCTTCGTCGAGACCCTGGACGAGCAGGGCGCCCAGACCGACTACACCCGCAGGACGCTCGAATCGACCCGGATGCTGAAGGACGCCGGGACCGGCGCCTACCTCCTGCACACCGGGGCCTCCACGTCGGTGCGCGCCGGCCTGCTGCGCGCGGCGGGCGGCGTCGACCCGCGCCTCGACATGGCCGAGGACACCGAGCTGGGCTACCGGCTGGCGCAGGCCGGAGCGGTGTTCATCCCCGACCCCCAGGCCCGGGCCCGGCACGTCGGCCCGTCCACGGTCATGCGCCGGGAGAAGGACGTCCACCGGCACAACTGGTCGTTCCTCGGTGACCTCGTCCCCGACCTGCGCTGGCTGCGCAAACACCCGCGACGGCACTGGCTCGTGCCCTACGTGCGGGTCGTCGTGGCGGCCACCGGCTACGAGGAGACGCGGGCCTGCGTGGACGCGGCGCTCGCGGGCGCCCTCAGCGACATCGGCGTCACGATCGTCGGGCCCTGGGGGCGGCTGACCGGCGAGCGCCGCTCCAGCCTCGACGAACCCCTGCTGGACCTGCGCCTCATCCACAACCTCTACCGCCACGAGCCGCGCGTCACCTTCGCCGAGGCCGCGCCCGTCTCCGCGGCTCCCTCCCCGTTCCTGCTCACGCTCCCGCCCGGCTGGGCGCCGGGCGCCGACACGCTCTCCCGGCTGGTACGCCTCGCCGAGCCCGGCCCGCTGGGCCTGGTCTGCGCCGTCCTTGCCGAGTCGGCGGACGGCGTGGTGACGGCCCGGCTCGAACGCACCGCGGCCTTCTCCCGGGCCGCGTTCTTCCCCGGAGCCGCCGACGAGCTGGTGGACGAGTTGTTCGGCTCGATATGGGTGAGCGGCGACGAGTACGGGATCGTTCCCGCGGCCGAGGCCGAGCCGGCGTCGGGCGACGCGGTCAAGTGGCGCGCGGTGGCCGCTCAGCGGCGGGACGAGGCGAAGGCGTTGCGGGCGGAGGTCGAGCGACTGTCGGCGGAGGTGGAACGGCTGTCCGCCGAGCCCATCGCCGAGAGGCGCCGGCTCAGCTCGCTGCTGCGGCACCTGAGGAGCGCGGGGTGATCCGCGAGTTGCTGGCGGACCTGCCGAAGGCTCGGGTGTTCCTGGTCGGGGTCGGCGCGGAGACGCTGCCGGGCGGGGTCGGCGGGGTCGATCTGGACCGGGATCTGCTGGAGCCACCGCCGGCGACAGCGAAGGTGCACGAGGTCCTCGTGATCGCCGGCACGCCCGCCGACCTGCGGCGCGCGTCCACCCTGCACAAGCTGCTGCCGGAGGCGCGGCGCGTGGTCGTGGCCGTGCTCGACACCCCGGCCGCGCATCCGGCTCCGGTGCCGACGCCGACGCCCGCGCACCGGTGGCGCTCCCTGACGGATCTGCGGGTGCACCGGCCCAAGGACCGGGTGTGGGTGGTGGACGCCCGATTCTCGGCCTCCACGCCGGCGGGCCGTACCGTGGCGGCGACGGCGCGCGCCTTCGCGGGGCACCGGCTGGACGTGATCGCGGCACCGGCGGCGGCGATCGCGGGCGTCGGCTCAGCCGACTGGCGGCCCGGCGACCCCAACGCGACCCCTGCCGAGGTCGGCGGCCCGGTGCCCGACCGGATCGGCGCGCCGGGCAGTGACGTGGTGCTGCGCACGCTGGGAGCGGGCGAGCCCACCTCGCCCACCCCTGCCCCTGCCGACCCGCCCGGCGACCGGAAATCTGTCGAGAGCACCGCCCCCCGGGCCTCCACCGGCGACCGGAAACCTGTCGAGAGGACCGGTGGCCGGACAGCTGCCGAGTGGGCGGGCGAAGAGGCATCCGTCGCGTGGACCGGCGAGGAGACGCCCGTCGAGCGGCCGACGTTGCGGGCCGCCAGTTGGGAGCGGCTCGGACGACCCGGCGGCGCCGGGCTGCCGCTGGCCGATCCGGACGTGCTGGGCGAGCCGTCGATGGTCCCGCCGGTCGACGAGCGCCTGGTGAACCCGCAGGGGTTCGTCACCACGCCGTCACGCGGCATGGCGTCGCTGGAGGAGCGCGAGGGGCGCTGGTCGGTGGTGCTGGACGGACGCCTGGTGACGGCGTTCGCCGAGTCGGGCGGGGTGACCGACGCGGACGTGTCCAGGCTGAGGCAGATCCGGGGCCTCACGGTCGACTGGCGGCACGCGCACAGCGGGCCGCTGGCCGCCGTGCGGCTGCTCGCGGGGCTGGCGGCGGCGGGGATCCCGCTGGTCGCGGAGAGCGTGCCGCGCTGGGCGGGCGCTCTCGGAGCCGAACTGATCACGTTGGTAACGACAGATCCCGACATCTCCAATGATCTCCGGCGGGAGGAACACAGCGTCCGGTTGCGCCGCGCGGCGCTGCGCACGCACGGTGTGGCCGCCCGCTGGGAGCAGCTCGGCGCGCCCGCCCCGGCCCCACCGCTGACCTCCGTGTTGCTCGCCACCCGCCGGACCGACATGGTGGGCTTCGCCCTCGACCAGATCGCCCGCCAGCGCGGCGCGCGGGCCGAGGTCGTCCTCGCCCTGCACGGCGTGCCCCGGGGACACCCCGACGTGGCCCCGGCGATCGCCGCCTTCGACGGGCCGCTGACCGTCTACGAGGCCGGCCACGACGAGATCTTCGGCCAGGTGCTGAACAACGCGGCCGCCCGGGCCTCGGGCTCGTTCCTGCTCAAGATGGACGACGACGACTGGTATGGTCCCGACTTCCTGTCCGACCTGCTGCTCGCCCACTCCTACTCCGGCGCGCAGGTGGTGGGGACCGTGCCCGAGTTCGTCTACCTGTCGTCGATCGACGTCACCGTGCACCGCAGCCAGATCACCGAGCAGATCACCAGCTTCGTCGCGGGCGGCACGATCCTGGTCGAACGGTCGGCCTTCCAGGCGGTCGGCGGGTTCCGGCCGCTGCGCCGCTCGGTCGACACCCAGTTCCAGGAGGCCATGCAGGCCGCGGGCGGCCAGATCTACCGCACCCACGGCCTCGGTTACATCCTGCGCCGTGGCCCCGCCGCCAACCACACCTGGCAGGAGCCGATCGGCACGTTCCTGCGTCGCAACAGGGACCAGTGGCGTGGCTTCCGCCCCAGCGCCCTGATGGAGCTGGACGGGAGCGACCTGCCGTGACCCTCGACCGGCGGGCGGGGCACACGTCCGTGCCGCGCATCCGGCGTCAGGACTTCGGCGTGCTGACCCCGCCGCGGCTCGGCGACGGAGAGCCCACGCTGACCGTGACGGTCGTCATCCCCGCCCACGACCGGCAGGAGACCCTGGACCTCACCCTGGCGGCGCTCTCGGCGCAGAGCTACCCGGCCGATCTCACGGACATCGTCGTCGTGGACGACGGCAGCACCCCTCCCCTGCGCCTGCCGGAGCTCGTCCCGCCCAGGACCCGGCTGATCCCCGCCCGGCCAGGCGGCTGGGGACGTGCCTGGGCCGTCCAGACCGGCCTCGACGCGGCCACCGGCGACGTCGTCCTCGTCCTGGACGCCGACATGGTCCCCCACCGCGAACACGTCGAGGCGCAGCTCCGCTGGCACCATCTCGCCCCGTACCTGGTGGTCCTGGGCTGGATCGACTTCACCCCGGCCGAACGCCTGCCCACGCCGGAGCAGGTCCGCGCGTCCGTGCGGGCGGGCACGGAGGAGAGCCTGTTCCCGCTCTCGCCGCACCGCCACGACTGGGCCGAGCAGATCATCCACGAGCACGACGGCCTGCGCACCGCGCCCAGCTCGCTGGCCACCAGGATCCATGTGGGCGCCACGGCGTCCTACCCTGCCGCGCTGCTGCGCTCGATCGGCGGCCTGGACACCTCCCTGGTGCTGGCCGAGGACACCGAGCTGGGCTACCGGCTGACCCAGGCGGGCGCGGTCTTCGTGCCCGACCCCGAGGCGCGGGCCTGGCATCTCGGGCTGCCCACCGCCATGCGGGACTTCGCCACCCTCAAGCGCCACAACGACCCGTACGTGGCGGACCGGGTGCCGTACCGCCGCCATCTCCGTACGGACCCCGGCCGCCAGTGGCTCGTGCCGTACGTCGACGCCTACGTCCCGGCCGGGGCCTACGAGGACGTACGCGCCACGGTCGACGCCCTCCTGGCGAGCAGCCTTCCGGACATCCGGGTCACCATCACGGGTCCGTGGGCGTCTCTGGGCAGCGGCCGCCGTTCACCGCTGCGTGACGCGGACCTGGACCTGCGGCTCGTCCACGCCACGTTCGAGCACGACCCGCGGGTCCGCCTGGCGGGCGAGTCCGCGTGGCCGGGCGCCGAGCCCGCGGCCGGCGCGGCACTGGACGTCATGCCTCCCTTCCGGCTGCTGATCCCTCCTGGCTGGGTTCCGGCCCGTGACTCCGTGGAGCGGCTCGTCGGCCACCTGGAGGCGCACGACAGCGGCGCCGTGTGCCTGGCGCTGGACGAGACGGGCGAAGGGGTGCTGGTCGCCCGGCTGGAGCGCGTGTCGGCCCTGGCCCGCGCCGCCCTGGTAGCCGAGCCCGGCGAGCGGCTGGACGACGTCCTCGACGAGGTGTTCGGCCTCGAATGGCTGGACGGCGCGTCGTGGGACGTCACCCGCAGGCCGCTGGTCTACCCGCCGCGCCGGCGCCCCGTCCCGGAGGCCGAGCGGCTGGCCGTGCGGCGGGAGAAGGAGCTCGCGCAGCTCCGCGACCGTACGGCGGCCCTGCGCGCCGAGCTGGCCCGGCTCCGCAAGGAGGTGGGCAAGAGGGAACGGGACGCCGCCCGGTGGCGGGACAAAGCCGAGACCTGGCGGCGGGAGGCGGTCCGGCTCTCCCGCACCCAGGACCGTACGGTGCTCAGAAAGGCGGTCCGCCGGATCCGCTCCCTCGCCTTCCCGGACGCCTGACGCCTGCTACTCGTCGCCCTCGACGCGCATCACGCTCGCCACGGCGCGGACGATGTCCAGGTCGCGCAGCCCTTCCATGGTGGCCGTGAGCGCCGCGTCGGTCGCCCGGTGGGTGACGATGACGAGCTTCGCGTCGTCACCGCGCCCCTCCTGGCGGACGGTCTGGATCGACACGTCGTGCTTGGCGAACAAGTCGGCCACCGTGGCCAGCACTCCGGGCTTGTCGGCCACGTCGAGCGCCACGTGGCAGCGGGTGACCGTCTCGCCCATCGGATGCACGGCCAGGGACGCGTAGGTCGACTCCTCGGGGCCGCGAGTGCCCGCGAGCCGGTTGCGGGCCACCGCCACCAGGTCGCCCAGCACCGCGGACGCGGTCGGCGCGCCGCCCGCGCCCTTGCCGTAGAACATCAGCTGTCCCGCCGACTCCGCCTCCACGAACACCGCGTTGTACGCCTCGCGCACGCCGGCCAGCGGATGGGAGCGCGGGATCATCGCCGGATGCACGCGCACCCCGATCGACCGGCCGTCGTCGGACCGGGCGCAGATGGCCAGCAGCTTGATCACGTAGCCCATGGCCTTGGCCGAGGCCACGTCGGTGGCGGTGATCTCGGTGATGCCCTCGCGGTGCACCTCGGCGGCGGTCACCCGGCTGTGGAAGGCCAGACCGGCCACGATCGCGGCCTTGGCGGCGGCGTCGAAGCCCTCGATGTCGGCCGTGGGGTCGGCCTCGGCGTAGCCCAGGGTCTGCGCCTCCTCCAGGGCGTCGGTGAACGACGCTCCGGTGGAGTCCATCTTGTCGAGGATGTAGTTGGTGGTGCCGTTGACGATGCCCAGCACCCGCTGGACGTGGTCGCCGGCCAGCGACTCGCGCAGCGGCCGCAGCAGCGGGATGGCCCCGGCCACGCTGGCCTCGAAGTAGAGGTCGCCCTCGCCGGCGCGGGCCGCCTCGTGCAGGGTCGCCCCGTCCTCGGCCAGCAGCGCCTTGTTGGCGGTGACGACCGACTTGCCCCGCGAGAGGGCGGCCACGATCAGCGACCGGGCCGGCTCGATGCCGCCGATGACCTCGATCACGATGTCGACGTCGTCGCGGGCGACCAGCGACTCGGCGTCGGTGGTCAGCAGCTCGGGGTCGATCTCGACGTCGCGCTTGCGGCCCAGGCGGCGCACCGCGACGCCGGCCAGCTCCAGCGGCGCGCCGATGCGCGCGGCCAGGTCGTCGCCCTGCTCGTGGATCAGGCGGATGACCTGGGAGCCGACGACCCCGCAGCCCAGCAACGCAACCTTCAGCGGTTTCACAGCTGTCCCCTCAACAGGTCGTCCTCGGTCTCGCCCCGCACGATCACCCGCGCCTCGCCGTCGGCGACGGCGACCACTGCGGGCTTGGGCAGGTAGTTGTAGTTGTGCGCCATCGAACGGCAGTAGGCGCCCGTGGCGGCCACGGCGATCAGGTCGCCGGGAGCGAGGTCGGCGGGCAGGAAGCAGTCGCGGACGACGATGTCGCCGCTCTCGCAGTGCTTGCCGACGACGCGGCTGAGCATGGGCTCCGCCGAGCTCTCTCGGCTGGCCAGCACCGCGGTGTAGTCGGCGCCGTAGAGGGCGGTGCGCAGGTTGTCGCTCATGCCGCCGTCGACGCTCACGTAGGTGCGCAGCCCCTCGACGTCCTTGACGGTGCCGACCTCGTAGAGGGTGATCCCGCCGGGCCCGACGATGGTGCGGCCCGGCTCGACGGTCAGCCTCGGCACCGGCAGCCCGGCGTCGGTGCAGACCTTGGCGACGATCTCGCGCAGGCCGTCGGCGATCCGCTTGATGTCGGGGGCCTCGTCGCCCTCGATGTAGGCGATGCCGTAGCCGCCGCCGAGGTCGAGCTCGGGCAGCAGCACGTCGTGCTCGGCCTTGATCTGCACGAGCAGCGTGGCCAGGCGGCGCGCGGCCACCTCGAACCCGGCCGTGTCGACGATCTGCGAGCCGATGTGCGAGTGGAGGCCGACGAGCTCCAGCGACGGCAGGGCGAGGATCCGGCGGACCGCCTCGGCGGCGGCGCCGGAGCTGAGCGACAGGCCGAACTTCTGGTCGTCGTGGGCCGTGGCGATGAACTCGTGGGTGTGCGCCTCGACCCCGGTGGTGACCCGGATCATCACCTTGGGGCGCTTGCCGTGGCGGTCGGCGAGGAAGCCGAGGCGGGCGATCTCCTCGTAGGAGTCGACCACGATATGGCCGATGCCGGCCTCCAGGGCCCTGGTCAGCTCGGCGACGGACTTGTTGTTGCCGTGCAGGGTGATGCGCTCGGGCGGGAAGCCGACGCTGAGCGCGACGGCCAGCTCACCGCCGCTGGCCACGTCGAGGCCGAGCCCTTCGTCACGCAACCAGCGGACGACCTCCTTGCAGAGGAACGCCTTGCCCGCGTAGTGGACCTCGGAGCCGGCGAACGCCGTCGCGTAGTCGCGCATGCGCGAGCGCACGTCGTGCTCGTCGTACACGTACAGCGGGGTGCCGTGCTCGCGGACCAGGTCGCGGACGTCGACGTCGCCGATCGTGAGCGCGCCATCGACGCGGCCGGACGTTCGGGGCCAGATCGTGGGATTGATCCGGTTGAGGTCGGCGGGCGCCAGTGGGGGGCGCTCGTGGGCCGGCGGCTCGGCGTGGCGGTCTCCGGCGGGATGGGCGAATCGACTCACCCGAACGAGGCTATCGGAACCCTCACTCCTCCTGGACCGGCTGCCCACGTATCGAGACGGAATCCGGCCTGACCAGGGATATTTTAACGGTTTTTGACCCTTTGGCCGGATATTTTGCGATCATTCACAAACGCTCCGGGCCGACGAGCACCTCGCGCACCGCGCCCGCCAGCCGCACGCGGGCGGTGTGCACCGGACCGGGCGGCTCGTCGCCCACCGGCACGGCCGGAGCCAGCTCGTGGGCGTCATGGTAGGCGAGCGCGAGCCGTACCAGGAAGGACTCCCAGCCAGGTGAGACGCTCGCCCGCCTGCTCGGGAGCTCGGCCAGGACACGCAGCACGGCCCGGTCGCGCGGGTCGTCGAGCAGGTCCGGGCGGAAGCCCTCGGACGGCACCCCGAGATCGCGGGCCCAGCGCCGCACGGCCGCCGCGCGGGCGCGGGCGTAGCGGACCACGAACCCCGGGTTGTCCCAGGTACGCGGGAGGTCGGGCCACGGATCAGGCAGGCCGGCGACCGGCTCCACCTCCTCGACCAGCGCACCCGGCACCGCCACGATGATCCGCAGGAACCCGTTGGAGAGCGCCTCCGCCCCGGACACCCCTGGCACCTCGCGGACCCGCGCGGCCAACTCACCGGGCGGCACGCGGCGGCGCAGGGCGGCGGCCGAGACGTAGACCGCCTCCCGCTGCCACGTTCCCTCCGGCACCGGGGGCTCGCCCAGCACCCCGGCGAGCCGCCCCGCCGTCATGGCGACGACCCTAGGGGCATCCGGCCACCTCCGGGCACGGCGACACCGTGAATCGTCGCGACGGCGGCCGGAGCCGCCCGAGCCACCGGTCGATCTCCTGGGCGAGGCCGCCGGTCAGATGAGCGCGTGCGGCTCGGCGGAGCCGTACTCGACCAGGTGGGCCGCGCCCAGCAGCCAGCGGTCCTCGTCGCGCACCCGGACGTAGCCGAACCGGTCGGCCGAGAACACCTTGACCCCGTCGGCGCGGCACTGACGCATGAGCACGTCGTCCCACCCCTCGGTGAGGTCGGCGAACCCGAGCTCGCGCAGCGCGCCCCGGCGGGCCAGCAACGTGGCCCCAGCTACCTCCGGCAGGTAGGAGTATTCGGCGTCGGGCTGCTTGAGCAGCGTGGCCTGCGGCTTGCGCAGGTGGGCGTAGAAGGCGGCCTTGCCGACGATGTCGGCCGTGCCGAACAGGAAGGCCCGGCTGAGATCGGACAGGTAGTGGGGGCCGTAGACGTCGCGCGGGTCCATCACCGAGACCAGGTCGGACTCGCACAGGTCGAGCCCCCGGTTGAGCATCGCCCCGGCCGACAGCCCCGGGTCGAGGTCGCGGAAGACCACCTCGACGCCGGGCAGCACGTCGCGGGCGCGCAGCTCGGACTCCGGCGGGCCGAACACGACCAGCTGCGACACCGTCGCGGACTGACGCGCCACCTGGGCCAGCGCGTGCTCCAGCAGCGAGCGGTCGAGCACCGGCAGCATCACCGAGATGTCGAGCGTGGCGCGGTGGCTGGGCAGGCCGATCGCCTCCAGCAGGTCGTCGACCCGTTCGGTCATCGTGCCGGTGGCGTAGGCGCGGCGCAGGGCGGCGTGCGCCCTGCGGGAGTCGGGCTCGTCACCGATGGGGGTGCCACAGGCCGCGATCTCGGCCAGCCGCCACTGCGGGGTGCCGGGCGGGCAGTCGACGGCGGCGGGCCAGCGGTAGGAGGTCAGCACGTCGGGATAGGTCAGGTGGCCGGGCAGCAGCTGGTCCAGCGTGAGCACCCGGTCGACCCGGCCACCGGACAGCGGCAGCGGGTTGTGCACCCGCGGCTGGACGCCGAACGACAGGCGCGGCCAGCCCTCGGCGGGATGCGTGGCGAAGCGGTGCTCGAACAGCTCGGCCGCGGCGGCGTAGTCGGCGATGTCGCCCTGCGTGTGCCAGAACACCGTGCGGATGCCGCGCTCGGCGCACCAGGCCAGCAGCGCCCTGAGCCCGTCGCCCGGCGCACCGATGATCTCCTCGGCCCACGGCCCCTGCGTGACCGACTCGACCACGAGCAGGTGGGGCACCTCCAGGGGCAGCACGCGGGCGAAGTCGCGCGGCGTGAAGCCGGTCGTCTGCCGCCACTCGTAACGCAGCAGCGCCTCGGCGTGCGGGTCGGCGATCACCGCGGCCGTCAGATGCGGGCGCGTGTTGGGCCCGGTGGGCACCCGGAACGGCTTCAGCCGGAAGGAGGCGCCGTCGAGCTTCCTGATCGAGGTGGTGGCCTGGAAGGCGGCGCCGGGCCGCTCGTCCTTGGCCCGCCGGCCGCCCGCGACCGGAGCGCGCTTGGGCGCCGAGGGCCGCTTGACCGGCTTGGCGGCGCCCTTGAGGCCCTTGGCCAGGCGCACCGGGTTGTTCTTGCCGCTCTTGATGGCGTCGCCGAGACGGTTCCAGCGGGCCACCTTGATCGAGGAGAGCTTCCAGTTGGCCACCTCGGCCTGGTAGCGCTGCTCGGCCAGCTCCTTACGCAGCTTCTCGGCAGCGGCCTGCTCGGCCTCCAGCCGCTCCTCGGTCTCGACCAGCCGCTCGGCGAGCGCTCTGGCCTCCTCGGCGTCGCTCTCGGCGCCGGCCAGCCGCGACTGCGCGGCCTCCAGCAGCCTGGCCAGCTCGGCCGCGTGCTCCGCCTGGGCGATCGCATCACGCAGCGCGCGCCTCGTGCTCTCCAGCTCAGTGCTCACCGAGACCTCCGATTCCTAGCCCGGCAAAGGATACTCTTCTGCAGGAAGCGTCTCGAAGGGATGAGATTCCGGTGCAGTTCAACGTGCGGCCCTACGTCTGTGGCGCTTTCGGCCGGGTCGACTCCGTCGTCCTCGGCAAGCTGACAGGGGCGGGGCCTCGGGTCCGTCCCGCCCTGCAGACGGCCGAGGCCGCGCTGTTCAGCTCGGCGCCGCTGCCGCCCTACCACCGCGCCGACGGGGCGTTCGCGTTCTCCTGGGGTGAGCGCCGGCCGCCGGCGCTCGGCGACTGGATGTCGGTCGCCGAGACCTACGAGACCCCGGGGCTGATCGGCGACGGCGAGCGCGTCACGCTGCACGCCGGCGCGCTCGGCCTGGTCGACGTCTATTACGTACGCCTGGGTGACGCGGTCTACTTCTCGTCCCTGATCCAGCCGCTGCTGTCGCTGGTCCCGATCGAGCTCGACTGGGCGGCCTGGGCCTCGATCATCCAGGTGACCTTCCCCCTCGGCGACGCCACCCCCTACTCCCAGGTCAAACGGCTGCCGGGGTCGAGCGCGCTGACGTTCGAGCGGGGGGCGCTGGCCACGGAGCGCAGGCTGCCGCGCTGGCTGCGGCGCGAGCCCTACGAGGCGTGGACCACAGCCGGCGAGCTGCTGGAGATCCTGCACGACGTCTACAAGGACTACGACGGGCGGCGGCTGCTCGTGCCGGTCAGCGGCGGCTACGACTCCCGGCTGCTCTGCTCGGTCGCCGTGGCCCGGGGCGCCGACGTCGAGTCGTGGACCACCAGCCCCGACGACGGCACCGACACCGACATCGCGTTCGCCAGGGCGATCACCCACGAGCTGGGCGTCGAGCACCGGGTGATCACGCAGGATGCGGCCGCCTATCCCGGCGACGCCATGGAGGTGGCGCGCAGGCTCGAATACCTGACGCCGCACCACGCCTGGTACGCGCCGTTCGCCCAGGAGGTGCACGGCTCGGGCCGGATGCTGATCGACGGGCTCGCGGGCGGGCCGCTGCTGAAGAACTTCATGGTCAGCGGCGCCGCGCTGGAGGCCACGTCGCAGGCCGAGCGGTCGGCGGCCGTGCTCGGCTCGCTGAGCCTCGGCGCCCCATCGCAGCCGTTCCTGTCGCCCCGGGCGGGGGCCTGGATCGAGGAGGCCGTCAGGGAGCAGTTCGGCGCCGCCACCTCGATGCTGCACGGCCACCGGGCCGAGCTGCCGCTGTCGGTCCTGCACACCCGCACCGTGCGCGGCATCGCCCGCTCGGCGGTCAACCTGGTCGGTCCCGAGGCGTCGTTCGCGGCGCCGTTCATCCACCCCGACTTCTTCGACGCGGCGCTGTCGGTGGGCGTGAGCCGCAAGGACCAGGGCCGCTTCTACCGCGAGCTGCTCCACGCCGCCAACCCGCGGGTCGCCGCGCTGCCGTCCACGAACGTGGTCAAGCAGCCGCTGCGGCGGGTCCCGCTGCGCTCGGCCGCCGCTCCCGCGCGCGCCTACTCGCACCGCATGCTGAGCACCGTGGCCGAACGGGTGCCGTCGCTGCTGTCCGAGGAGCTGCACGAGGTCATCGGCGGCGGCCCCGACGCGCTCACGCGTTTCCATGGCTGGAACGACCGTTTCTGGGTGCGTGGGCTGGTGTTGTTCGGGTTGTGGCTGAATGACTTCGAGAACGACCTAGATGAGCTGTCTCCGCCGTTCTAAAATGAACTGCGGGTAACATCGCGGTTACGCAGTGATCTCCTGGGTATTAATGGCTGCACAGCAATAGCGGTTCCGGAAAGCCGACGGGCTGGTAGTGTTCGGCCCGTAAGCGCCGCACAAGCGGGCACTGGATCACAAATCCGGTCTCGTCAAGGGCATGAGGTTCGCAGGGATGACGACCTCAGGCGGCGCGGTCACCAGAAAGCAAACGCCGGGGAACCGGTGACTTCGTCCTGCCCACATCTCCTTCTGTGAGCGACATATGATCAACGCATCCCCATCGCCGGAGCCGATTTCCGAGGCATTCGTCTCGGAGGATCCCTCCTGGTACAAGCGGGCGGTGTTTTACGAGGTTCTCGTCCGAGGGTTCAAGGACTCCAACGGCGACGGCACCGGAGACCTTCGCGGTCTCATCGAAAAGCTCGGCTATCTGGAGTGGCTCGGCGTCGACTGCCTGTGGCTGCTCCCGTTGTACGAGTCTCCGCTGCGCGACGGCGGCTACGACATCTCCGATTACATGAAGATCCTTCCTGACTTCGGAGATCTCGGAGATTTCGTCCAGCTGATCGAAGCCGCCCATGAGCGAGGCCTGCGGATCATCACCGACCTGGTGATGAACCACACAAGCGACCGGCATCCCTGGTTCCAGGCCTCCCGGCACGACCCCGAGGGGCCGTACGGCGACTTCTACGTGTGGGCCGACGAGCCCACCGGCTACCCGGACGCGCCGATCATCTTCATCGGGGCGGAGGAGTCCAACTGGACCTACGACCCGGTGCGCAAGCAGTACTACTGGCATCGCTTCTTCCACCACCAGCCCGACCTCAACTACGACAACCCGGCCGTGCAGGAGGCGATGCTGGAGGTCCTGAAATTCTGGCTCGACCTCGGCATCGACGGGTTCCGGCTGGACGCGGTGCCCTACCTGTTCGAGCGGGAGGGCACGGCCTGTTCCGGCCTGCCCGAGACGCACGCCTACCTGAAGAAGATCCGCGCCGAGGTCGATCGCCTCTACCCCGACCGGGTGCTCCTGGCGGAGGCCAACGGGTGGCCCGAGGACGTGGTCGAGTACTTCGGCGACCCCACCGTGGGCGGCGACGAGTGCCACATGGCCTTCCACTTCCCGCTGATGCCACGCATCTACATGGCGGTCAAGAAGGAGACGCGCGAGCCCATCTCGGAGATCATGTCGCGCACTCCCAAGCTGCCCGACACCGCGCAGTGGGGCATCTTCCTCCGCAACCACGACGAGCTCACGCTCGAGACGGTGACCGAGGAAGAGCGCGACTACATGCACAACGAGTACGCCCAGGACCCGCGGATGCGCGCCTACCTGGGCATCCGCCGCCGCCTCGCGCCCCTGCTCGAGAACGACCGCGACCGGATCGAGCTGTTCACCGCCCTGTTGCTGAGTCTGCCGGGCTCGCCCGTCATGTACTACGGCGACGAGATCGGCATGGGCGACAACATCTGGCTCGAAGACCGTGACGCGGTGCGCACGCCGATGCAGTGGAGCCCCGACCGCAACGCCGGCTTCTCGGCCGCCGACCCCGGTCGCCTCTACCTGCCCGTCGTCATGGACCCGATCTACGGCTACCAGGCGGTCAACGTCGAGGCCCAGCAGCGCAACAGCGGCTCGCTGCTGCACTTCACCCGCCGCATGCTGGAGATCCGCCGCAACCACCCGGTGTTCGGCACCGGCGCCTACACCGAGATGTGGTCGTCCAACTCCTCGGTCCTCACCTACATCCGTGAGGAGGGCGACGACGTGATGCTCTGCGTCAACAACCTGTCGAAGTATCCCCAGCCGGTGGAGCTCGACCTGCGCCGGTTCACCGGCATGACGCCGGTCGAGGCCCGGGGCGGGGTGCGGTTCCCGGTGGTCGGTGAGCTGCCCTATCTGCTCACGTTGCCGGGTCACGGCTTCTACTGGTTCGCGCTCAGGCCCTGAGCGTCACGCGTCCGGCACGGCGACACCGTGCCGGACGTCTTTCGCCATGCGGTGACCTATGCCCGGCTCAACGCACAGTGACCTATGCCCGGCTCAGCGGGCCCTGACCTATGCCTGGTTCAGCGGGCCCTGACGTACGCCCGGTTCAGCGGGCCGTGACGGGCACCTGGGCGCGGGCGGCGCGGCGGGCCGGGATGAGCGCCACCGCGAGTGCCGCGCCCACCGCCGCCAGCACGGCGAGCGTCAGCGTCAGCGCCGAGGGCGCCCGGCCGATGCCGGCGCCCACCCCACTCGTGTGCCCCTGCAGGTCGATCAGGCCGGTCACCATGGAGACCCCGGCGGCCGTACCCGCCGCGACGCCCAGCACGACGAGCAGCCCGGTGCCGGTCACGAGCGTCGCCATCACCTGCCGCGGCGTCAGCCCCATCGCCTTGAGCACCGCCAGGTCCAGCGCGTGGTCGCGCAGCCCCAGGGCACTGGCCGTGAGCAGGTTGGCCAGGCCGATCAGCGCCAGCACCACGATCAGCGCCACGATCACCACCCGGATCACCGCCAGCCGGTCGGCGGGATTGACCACCCGCTGCACCTCCAGGCTCTCGGCCGACTCGGCCAGCAGCCTGGCCCGCACCTCGTCGGGGTCGGCGCCGGGGCGCAGCGCCAGCGCGTAGTGCTCGGGGGGCACCGAGTCCTTGGCCGCCAGGCTGTCGAGGCCCACGGACAGCACCTCGCCGTCGAGGTCGGGCTCGACGGTCCGGCCGACGATGCGCACGATCAGCGGCGAGCCGCCCACGGTCAGCCGCACCCGGTCGCCGATCTTCAGGCCGAGCAGATCGAGCAGCCCCTGACCGGCGACCGCCTCCCCCGGCCGGGCGTACATCCGGCCCTCGACCACCGGGAACGGGTAGGGCTCGCCCGTGGTGCCGAGCGCCCGCACCCGTACCGAACGGGCCTCGCCGGGAGCCAGCGCGTTGACATCGGTGCCCGGGTAGATGGCGCGCACGTGGGGATCCTCCACGGCGATGCGCCTGGCCTCGACCGGATCCAGCCCCGGCTTGACGTAGAGCGACGCGTGCTGGCCGACCTGCTCGGGATGGCTGAGGAAGCCGTCGAGCGTGGACCAGACGCCCAGGCCGATCGTGATCATCATCATCGGCACGGCCAGCCCGAAGACGGTCAGAAACGCGGGCACCCGCCTGGTGAAGGCGTCGCGGGTGCCGAGGATCAGCGCGGGCGGGAGGCGTACGAGGAGGGCGAGCCGGGCCATCCTGGACAGGTGGCCCCGGGGCGGCGCCGCTGGGATGTCCGGGATGGGCGGGGTGCGGCCGCCGCGCCACGCGGGCACGCCCACCGCGGCCAGCACGACCAGCGCGGTGCCCGCGACGATGGCGAGCATGGGCATCGGCGGGGCTGAGACGCCCAGGAAGGCCACCGTGACCCCCCAGCCGGCCAGCGTGCCGATCCCGACGCCGAGCAGGCCGAGCGCGCCGTGCTCGACCAGGAGCAGCAGGGCGACCTGGCCCCTGGTGAATCCCAGGGACTTGAGCGTGGCCAGATCGCGTAACTGACCGAGCACCCGCCCGCCGGCGGCGTTGGCCAGCGCGAGCCCGGCGGCCACCATGCCGACCACGCCGAACAGCGCCAGCAGCGTGCCGAGCAGCCGGTTGTCCAGCTCCATCGCGGCCCGGACCTCGCGCCAGGTGTAGACCCGCTGCAGTTGGTCCTCCAGCATGACGACCACGCGCTGCGAGACGAGCTGGGCCGAGTCGGGGTCGGCCAGGCGCAGGCCGGTCACCCACTCGCTGCGGCCGAGCATGGGCTCGATCCGCTCCAGCATGGTCGGCAGCACCCAGGCCAGGCCGGGCGTCCACTCGGGATAGAAGCCCTGCTCGGCGGAGTGGGCGATGCCGCGCACGTACAGCGTGTGGCGCTCTCCGCTGAGCGCGATGATCGTGAACGGCGCGCCGACCTTCAACCGCAGCGAGGTGGCGAACGACCGCTCGACCACCACGCCGTCGAGCTGGGAGGAGTTGAGCCAGCGACCCTCGGTCACCACCGGGTGGGCCACCGCCGGGCGCGCGGCGGACATCGCGCGCAGCGACGCGGGCTCCTTCTTGCCGTCCTGGGCGACGGTGACGGGCGCCGAGCGGTAGGGCCCCGCGGTGTCGGTCACGCCGTCGATCTCGCCCACCGCGGCCTGGGGGCTGTCCTTGGTGTAGAACCACACGTGGGCGCCGTCGGTCTGGGCCGACAGGTTGCGCCACGGGTTGGTGCCGTCTTCGAGCAGGGTGACGGCGGTGATGAGGGCGGCCACGATCCCGGCCACGGCGAACACGGTGAGGGCCGCCTGGCCCTTCCTGGCCCGCAGGTCGGCCCTGATCCACCGGCCACCGGCCAGCGCTGTGCTCATCTCACCCTGCTCATCTCGCCACAGCTCATCTCGCCACAGCTCATCTCGCCACGACTCATCTCGCCACGACTCATCTGAGATCGATCACCGCGCCGGCCGTGCCCGTGCGCCGGCGCGCGATGCGGCCGTCGTCGACGATCTCGCCGTCGAAGAGGGACACCAGGCGGTCGGCCAGGCTCGCCACCCGGGCGTCGTGGGTGACCATGATGATCGTCTGGCCTTCCTTGTGCACGTCGCTGAGCAGGCGGAGCACGTCGCGGGTGTTGCGGCTGTCGAGATTGCCCGTAGGCTCGTCGGCCAGTAGCACGCTCGGCTGGTTGGCCAGCGCGCGGGCCAGCGCGACCCGTTGCTGCTCGCCGCCCGACAACTGGCCGGGAGCGGCGTCGGCGCGTTCGGCGAGGTTGAGCGCGCCCAGCAGGTGCTCGCGGCGCTCGCGGGCGTCCTTGGGCGAGACGCCGGCCAGCAGCGCGGGCAGCTCCACGTTGTCGGCCACCGTCATGTTGGCGACCAGATTGAAGAACTGGAACATGAACCCGATCTTCTTGCGCCGCAGCAGCGCCCAGGCGCTCTCGGAGAGCGTGTCGGCGCGCTGGCCGTCGAGCCAGATCTCGCCGCTGGTGCGGGCGTCGAGGCCACCGAGCATGTGCACGAGGGTCGACTTGCCCGACCCTGACGGACCCATGATCGCGACGAACTCTCCCGGCTCCACCTGCAGATCCACCCCGCGCACGGCCGGCACGGGGACGGCTCCGCCGGAGTAGATCTTGACCAGGCTGACCGTCTTCACTACAGGGTTCATGCGAGATCCTCCTGACACCGCTCCAGCCAGTCGAGATCGGCTTGCAGATGCAGCATGGCACCTTCGATGAGCAGAATCGCCACCCGATCGCCGGGTTCGATGTGAACCAGGAGGTCATTCAGGTCGCGCATGAGCGAAAGATAATGTCGGCGCTGCCGGCTGATCAGCGCCATGCGGTCGGCGATGCCGGTGAGCGGGGCCAGCACGAGCTTCATGAAGAACTCATCGCGGACCCTCGGGCCCTCGGTGGGCTCGTCGACCCACGCGGTGAGCGCGTCACGCCCCTTGGCGGTCAGGTAGTAAACCTTCTTGTTGGGCCGGTTGGACTGCTCGACGTCGACGGCTCTGATCAGTCCGTCCTTCTCCAGCCTGCCGAGCGTCACGTAGATCTGGCCGATGTTGGGAGAGGGATAGGCGCTGCCGAAGGTCTGTTCGAGCGCCTGTTTCAGCTCATATCCATGGGCAGGCTCCTTCGCCAGGAGCGCCAGCAGGTGCGGCCGCACGCCTCACCTCCCCGTTCTGTTACGTATGCGTTACGAAGCAATCCGTTGACCCCAAGATTACATCTGTGCATAACATGAATGCATCTACCTAACACGTATGTAATCACTTTAAACATGGAGGTAACAGCGTGCGTCGCTCGCTGCCGATCGTGCTGTCCGTCTTGCTGGCGGCCGGTTGCGCGGGTACGGGCGACGAGGGCGGTGGCACCACGGGGACGGGCGGGACAGGCCCGATCACGTTCGCCACCGGGCGCGACACCACGGCGTATCTGCAACCCCTGCTGGATCGCTGGAACCAGGCCCACCCGGCCGAGAAGGTGACGCTCCTGGAACTGCCCGAGGCCGCCGACGAGCAGCGCGCGCAGATGGTGGCCAATCTTCAGGCTCGCAGCAGTCGCTACGACGTGCTCGGGCTTGACGTGGTGCAGACGGCGGAGTTCGCGGAGAACGGCTGGATCATCCCCCTGGAGCGCGGGCTCTTCCCGCTCGACAGGTTCCTGCCGCCCGTCGTGGACACCGCGGTCTACAAGGGCAAGCTGTGGGCGGTGCCGTACACGAGCAACGCGGGCCTGTTGTACTACCGCACCGACCTCATCAAGAAGCCGCCGCGCACCTGGGCGGAACTTCGCAAGGCAGCACAAGAGGTAACGAAAAAGCACGACATTGACGGGTACGCCGGGCAGTTCCTCGCCTACGAGGGGTTGACGGTCAACTTCTCCGAAGCCGTGCAGTCAGCGGGCGGACAGGTCGTCAGCCCCGACGGCACGCGAGTGACCCTCGACCCCGCCAAGGCGGCGACGGCGCTGGCCTTCCTGCAGCAAGGGCTGCGCGAAGGCTGGATTCCCAAAGCGTCGCTGAGTTACAAGGAGGAGGAGTCACGCCTGGCCTTCCAGGAGGGCCGGCTGGCGTTCGCCCGCAACTGGCCGCACGCGTACGGCCCGGCCAAGGCCAAACTCGGCGACAAGTTCGCGGTCACGAGGCTGCCCGGCCTCGACGGTCCCGGCTCCAGCTCGCTGGGCGGGATCAACCTGGCCGTCAGCGCCTCCTCCAAGCACCAGCACTCCGCACAGGAGTTCATCCGCTACTTCACGGGCCTGGAGAACGAGCGCCGGGTCCTCACCGAGGGTTCCTTTCCTCCGGTGTGGACCGAGCTCTACGACGATCCTGAGCTGATCAAGCGCTTCCCCTACCTGCCCGTGCTCAAGGAGAGCATCCTCGCCGCCAAACCGCGGCCGGTGAGCGCCAACTACAACCAACTGAGCCTGGTCATCGCCAGCTCGGTCACCAAGGCGCTCAGCCCTCCCTACAGCGAGTCCGCCGATGACATGGCGGTCTCGCTGAAATCCGAACTCGAAGAGATCATCAGAACCCAGTGAGGCAGCAATGCGAAACGTCAGAGCAGCAGCCATCCTTGCGGGGCTCGCGGTAGCCGTCGCCGCGTGCGGCAACGCGCCGACAGCGAGCGAGCCCACCGCGTCGAGCTCCGCCCCGGCGGGCGGCGCCAAGACGTTAGAGGGTGTCAAGCTCGAAGTGGCGGCCAAGTGGACCGGTGACGAGCAGGCGAACTTCGAGCAGGTGCTCAAGGCCTTCTCCGACAAGACCGGCGCGCAGGTGACCTACGCCTCCACCGGTGAGGACACCGGCGCCTACCTCGGCCCGCGCATCCAGGCCGGCAGCCCGCCCGACGTGGCGATCCTGCCCCAGCCCGGCCTGGTCCAGCAGTACGCCGACCAGAAGGCGCTCAAGCCGCTGACCGAGGGCGTGACCAAGGAGATCGACACCAACTACACCCCCTACTGGAAGGAGCTCGGCTCCGCCGGCGGCCAGGTGTACGGCGTGCTCATCAAGGCGGCGCACAAGTCGCTGGTCTGGTACCGCTCGCAGGCGTTCGAGGACGCCGGCGTGCAGCCGCCGACCAACTGGGACGAACTGCTCAAGGCCGCTCAGACCGTCGCCGACTCCGGCACCCCGCCCTTCTCCTTCTGTGGCGCCTCCGGCTGGACCCTGACCGACCTGTTCGAGAACGTCTACCTCTCGACGGCCGGCCCGGAGAAGTACGACCAGCTCTCCAAGCACGAGATCCCGTGGACGGACCCCAGCGTGACCACCGCGCTGGAGAAGATCGCGCAGATCGCGGGCAAGAAGGAGTTCGTCGCCGACGGCGCGCTGCAGACGGACTTCCCGACCTGTGTGAGCAAGGTCTACGGCCAGAAGAAGGCGGCCATGGTCATCGAGGCCGACTTCGTGGCGGTCACCGCCGTCCAGGAAGGCGCCAAGGTCGGCGAGGAGGCCAAGTACTTCCCGTTCCCCAAGGCCGGTGACACCTCTCCGGTCGTGCTCGGCGGCGACGTCGCGGTGGCGATGAAGGACTCCCCCGGCGCGATGGAGCTGCTGCAGTTCCTCGCCTCCAAGGAGGGCGGCGAGATCTGGGCCAAGCTCCCCGGCTACCTGTCCCCGAACAAGAACGTCTCCCCCGACAACTACCCCGACCCGCTGACCAAGGCGCTCGGCCAGACGATCGTCTCGGCCGGTGACGCCGTCCGCTACGACATGTCCGACCTCGCGCCGAGCGCCTTCGGCGGCACCGACGGCAAGGGCGAGTGGAAGGTCCTGCAGGACTTCCTGCGCGACCCGAGCGACATCAAGGGCGCGCAGGACGCGCTCGAGGCCGAGGCCAAGAAGGCCTGGAAGTAAGAGGGATGGCCGTGACCGAACGGTTCAACGGCCCGCAGGACCCGTCCGAGCGAGTCTCGGGCGGGTCTCCCGCCGGACCGGCTGACACCCCCCGCACCAAGAAACGACGCCTCGGCCCCTCCCCGGCGCTCGCCATCGCCTTCCTTCTCCCGGCGGCGGTGTTGCTGGGAGTCTGGGTGGTCTACCCGATCGTCTACTCGATCTACCGAAGCCTCTTCGACTCCGCCGGCAGCGGATTCGTCGGACTCGGCAACTACGCCACCATCTTCTCCGACGAAGGCATGCTCACCACGATCCGCAACAACCTGATCTGGGTGGTGGCGGCGCCCATCGTGGTCACCACGCTGGGCCTGATCTTCGCGGTGCTGACCGAGCGCATCAGGTGGTCGACCGCGTTCAAGCTGATCGTGTTCATGCCGATGGCGGTCTCGCTGATGGCCGCCGGCGTGATCTTCCGCCTCGTCTACGAGGAGGACCCCGACAAGGGCATCGCGAACGCCGTCCTGACCACCGTGCACGACACGTTCTCCTCCTCCCAGGGCTACCCGGAGGCCCGTCCCCGTGAGGGCGACGAGTCACCCGTCGCGGCACAGGGCGGCGCGGCCATCACCAAGCAGGCCGCGCAGCCGGGCCAGCCCGTGCTGATCCCCATCGTCGGCATCAAGCCGGCGATCATGCCGAGCAACGCCCAGCCCGCCAAGCCCCCGGCCGGCGGCGACGCGCTGTCCGGAACGGTGTGGTTCGACTTCACCGCGGGAGGTGGCGGCACCAGCAACGCCATCGACAGCGGCGAGAAGGGGCTGCCCGGCATGACCGTGGAGGCGGTCAAGGACGGCCAGGTGGCCGGCACCGCCACGACGACCGAGGACGGCTCGTTCCGCTTCGCCGGGCTGCCCGCCGGCTCCTACGTCGTCCAGTTGCCGGCGTCGAACTTCCAGGCCTCGTACAACGGCCTGACCTGGCTCGGCCCGACGCTGATCACACCGGCGATCATCGGCGCGTTCGTCTGGGTGTGGGCCGGGTTCGCCATGGTGCTGATCGCGGCCGGGCTCGCGGCGATCCCGCGTGACGCCCTGGAGGCGGCCCGCATCGACGGTGCCACGGAGTGGCAGGTGTTCAGGCGGATCACCGTGCCCTTGCTGTCACCGGTGCTGCTCGTCGTCTTCGTGACGATGATCATTAATACCTTGAAGGTCTTCGACCTGGTCTTCATCATCGCGCCGTCGTCCGTCCAGCCGGAGGCGAACGTGGTCGCGCTGGAGATGTGGCGGGTGTCGTTCGGCGGCGGGAACAACCAGGGCCTCGGCAGCGCCCTGGCGATCTTCCTGCTGATCCTGGTGCTTCCCTTCATGATCATGAACATCCGCCGGTTCAGGAGGGAGAACGCATGACGACCGCAAGCGCCACGGCGCCCGCCGACGTGGAGGCGGGAGCTCCGCCCAGGAGTGTGGCCGGCCGGATCGTCGATCGTCTCGGCAGCGGCGTGGTTCAGTTCGTGATGGTCCTGCTCGGGTTGTTCTGGCTGGTGCCGACGCTCGGCCTGCTGGTCGTGTCGATGCGCACCGTGCAGGTCAACAGCGCCGAGGGCTGGTGGACGATCTTCACCAAGCCGGCCGAGCTCACCCTCGAGAACTACTCCAACCTGCTGGCCAGCGGCTTCACCGCGTCCTTCTGGAACACCGTGGCCATCACGGTGCCGACCACGATCCTGGTGATCGGCATCGCCGCCATGGCCGCCTACGCGTTCGCGTGGATGGAGTTCCCGGGGCGTGACACGCTCTTCCTCGTCGTGGTCGGGCTGCTGATCGTGCCGATCCAGATCGCGTTGATCCCGATCGCGAGCTTCTACGGCGGCGTCGGAATCTTCGGCTCCATCCCCGGCGTGGTCCTGTTCCACGTGGCGTTCGGACTCCCCTTCGCGATCTTCCTGCTCCGTAACTTCTTCGTCGGCATCCCAGCCTCGCTGCTGGAGGCCGCGCGGATGGACGGCGCCTCGGAGTGGAAGATCTTCGCCTCCGTGGTGTTCCCGCTGGGTAAGCCGGCGATCGCGTCGCTCGGCATCTTCCAGTTTCTCTGGGTATGGAACGACATGCTCATCGCGCTGGTCTTCGCCAACCCGGAGAGCCAGCCGATGACCAAGGCACTCCAGTCTCAGATGCGGCAGTTCGGCTCCAACGTGGACATCCTGTCCTCCGGCGCCTTCATGTCGCTGATCATCCCGCTGGTCCTCTTCTTCGCCTTCCAGCGCTACTTCGTGCAGGGCATGATGGCCGGCTCAGTGAAGTAACTCCCGATGTGGGCGCCCGCTAACCCGCGGGGGCGCGGGCGCCCGTCGTGATCATTCTGGTACGGCCCAGCGTCGAGGTTTCGGGCGCAGGCCGTACCGGACCTGGATAAGCTCAACAGCCATGGCAGGTCTTCCCCTGAACGAAGTCGTCGAAGCCGGCTGGGCCCACGCGCTGGAGCCCGTCGCCGAGCGGATCTCCCAGATGGGCGAGTTCCTCCGCAAGGAGATCGCCGAAGGCAGGCACTACCTCCCCGCCGGAGCTCACGTGCTGCGCGCCTTCAGCCAGCCCTTCGACGACGTCAAGGTGCTGATCGTCGGGCAGGACCCCTACCCGACGCCCGGGCACCCCATCGGGCTGTCCTTCTCGGTCGCCGCCGACGTGCGGCCGCTGCCCGGCAGCCTGGTCAACATCTACAAGGAGATGGAGACCGACCTCGGCCTGCCGCGGCCCGCCAACGGCGACCTGACTCCGTGGGCCGATCAGGGCGTGCTGCTGCTCAACAGGGTGCTGACCGTCATGCCCGGCAAGCCCGCCTCACACCGGGGCAAGGGCTGGGAAGAGGTCACCGAGCAGGCCATCCGCGCACTGGTGGCCCGCGACAAGCCGATGGTCGCCATCCTGTGGGGCCGCGACGCCCGCAACCTCGCCCCGATGCTGGGCCGCGTGCCGCGCGTCGAGTCGGCGCACCCGTCCCCCCTCTCGGCGCGCAACGGCTTCTTCGGCTCCCGGCCGTTCAGCAGGGCCAATGAGCTGCTCGTTCAGCAGGGCGCGGCTCCTGTCGAGTGGAAGCTGCCCTAGCATCGTCGCCATGAGCGATAACGAGAAATTCCTACGCCTGACGGTCGAACTGACCGTCGAGGTGCTCGACGTCGATGCGCTGCAGGCCGCCGCGCTGGCCGAGATCCGGCATCCCGATGCCGACCTCACGGAGGAGGAGCGGGCCGAGCAGGCCGAGCTCGTCGCCTCCGATGAGACCGGCGCGTCCGCGCTGCAGTGGCTGATCGAGCCCGACCACGTGCTGCAGTTGGTGGACCACATCGACGAGATCGAGCCACGGGAGGCAGTGCTGGGTGTCGAGCCCTCCGACGGTCCTAGTGACGAGGACGAAGAGGAGCATGAACACGTCTGACTTTCCGCGGTAGCCACGGCGCTGCAGGGTGCCGTGGCTTTTCGCTGCCTAGGCGCTCGCTAGGATCATTGACGCCGGTGAGCGCCGCCCTCCCCTGCTGAGCTCGGGCCGCGAGCGGTGCCCGGCCAAGTCCGCGGGCGCGGATGGGCCGTGCCCCGAGCCGCGAGGGGGCACCCATGATCGTCGCATTCTCCATCACTCCGCTGGGCGTCGGCGAGGGGGTCGCCGAGCCGGTGGCCCGCGCCGTCCAGGTCGTGCGCGACAGCGGTCTGCCCAACCGGACCGACGCCATGTTCACCACCGTCGAAGGTGAGTGGGACGAGGTGATGGCGGTCGTCAAGCGGGCCGTCGACGCGGTGGCGGTGGTGGCGCCCCGGGTCAGCCTCGTGCTCAAGGCCGACCTCCGCGAGGGGGTCACCGACGGGATGACGAGCAAGCTCGAGTCCCTGGAACGCCACCTGCCCTGATCATCCCCGTCGCCTTGCCGGCCTTGCCGGCCTTCGCCGACCTTCGCCGACCTTCGCCGACCTTCGCCGGCGGGAGCATCCGTTGACGAGATGCCTTTTACAGAGTTTCTGAAGGCGTTTTGGACCACCATCCAGGAGGGTCCTGTCTCAGCCATTAATGGTTCTCGAGACAAGGAACTCCGATGCGCGTTGTTCAACCGGGCTCACGGGCGGGCGCGGTGCGGCTCGCCGGTCTGGCCTTAGCCGTCACCGCGTTGACGTCCCTGATCGCACCGACCGCCGCCATGGCCGACCCCGACCCGGACGTCACCAGGAGGGCCGGCGACGTCTCCACGGCCCGCGCCCTCGCGGCCTGTGACTCCTCGGGCACGACCCCGACCGATTCCGCGCTCGCGACGCAGCTCAACGGCAAGCTGAGGGCCAAGATGCGGGGGTACATGTCGGCCTACCGGGTCTCCTGCGCGCGAAAAGTGATCGAGGCGGTGCACGACCGGGGGTTGCACTCGCGGGCCGCGGTCATCGCCATCACGACGACGATCATCGAGTCGAGCATCGACAACATCGCCGAGGAACTCGATCACGACAGCCTCGGCCTGTTCCAGCAGCGCGCGTCGTGGGGCAGCGTGTCACAGCGGCTCAATCCCGTCTGGGCAACGAACGCGTTCCTCAACAAGATGCTGTCGAAGTATCCGAACAACACCTGGATGACGGCGCAGATCGGCCAGATATGTCAGGCCGTCCAGGTATCGGCATATCCCGATCGTTATCAGCCGCAGGCAGGTGACGCCCAGATCATCGTCAACACCATCTGGCCGTACGTGGCGGGCGGCGCTGGCCGTGACTTCAGCGGTGACGGCAAGGCCGACGTGATCGCCCGCAACGCCACCACCAAGGACCTGCACCTCTACCGTGGCAGCGGCACCGGCGGTTTCCAGTCAGGCACCGGCGAGGCCTTCAGCAACAACTGGTC